>NZ_JNYZ01000015.1 GCF_000717335.1 Amycolatopsis jejuensis | reverse complement strand
CCCGGATGGGCGTCGACCCGGGTGTGGACCCCCGGCCCCATCTGGTCGCGTCGGTGGCGCTGTGTGCGGTGCAGACGGCAGTCGTCGCGTGGCGCGCGGGCGGTTGGCAGGCGCCGGAATCCGAGCTGACCAAGCAGGCGTTCGACCTGCTGTCCACCGGCCTCGACTACCCCGCGGCGCCGCCGGTCACCGGTCCAGCTGCCGAGGCGAAGTGAGCTGCCTGCTTACCGTTCCTGCGGATGACGGGCGAGCGCCTCGACGGTGACGTCCATCCATTTCCACATGGGCAGCGAGGTCAGGGCCTCGTGCAGGGCAGTGGCGTCCTCGGCTTCGTACAGGCCGATGGTGGCGTTGCGTCCGGGCACGCGCCACAGGCGTTTGAGGACACCGGCCGCGCGGAGCTGGGTCGCGCGTTCCCGTTCATCGGCGCGTAGTTGCGCCCAGAGGACCAGGAATTCCATCTCGGCCTCGGAATCAGGTCAGGGTCAGCAGGAGGGCGGCGAGCTCGTTCGGTGCGGTGACCATGGCTTCGTGCCCGGTGGCAAGGGAAAGGACCGGCCAGCCTCGCGCGTCCGCTCGTTCGGCGTGCGCTTCGGTCCCGGCCGCACTCGCGCTCGGCAACACCGTCGTGATGAAGGCGTCCGAGCAGACGCCTCACCAAGTTCGGGCACGCCTGCATCCGTGTCGAGAGTGAAGGCCGCCGTCTGGTGGTCGATCCCGGTGGCCTCAGCGATCCCCATGTGTTGGAGGGAGCCGAGGCGGTCCTGGTCACCCACGAGCACTTCGACCACTTCGCCGAGGAAATGCTTCGCCAAGCCCTGCAACGGAATCCGGAGTTACGGATCTGGACCAATACCTCCGTCGCCCGGAAGCTGGACGACCTGGGTGCGCGCGTGACGGTGGTCGGGGAAGGCGCGGCGTTCACCGCGGCCGGGTTCCCGGTGCAGGTGTACGGCACCTGGCACGAGGTCATCCACCCCGATCTCCCGAAGGTCGGGAACATCGGCTTCCTGATCGGCGACAAGCTTTTCCATCCCGGCGACGCGCTCACCGTCCCGGACGTCGCGGTCGATACCCTGCTGCTGCCGGTGCACGGTCCCTGGTCCACCACCGGCCAGCTGATCGACTGCGTGCGGGAAGTGGCTCCCCGCCAGGCTTTCGCCATCCACGACGGCGCGCTCAACGTGGTCGGCACCGCGATGGTCGCCGGTTTCCTCGGGGAGAACGGACCCGGCCTCGGCGCGCCTTATCGGCAGCCCGAGGCGGGCGTTCCGGTCGAAGTCGGCTGAGTCCGGTGTCACTCGGCGAGCGGCGCGGTGATTTCCTTGCCGCGGACGGATTCCGGCGAGCCCAACCGGGCGGGAAGGGCGAAGGTGATCAGCAGGGCGGCCACACTTGCCGCGCCGGCCAGCAGGAAGGCGTTGCGGAATCCGGACCAGGTGGGGAGCTGCGTGACCGGGTCGGCCGACAGGGCGAGGAAGACCGCGCCGAGCTGGGCGCCCAGGGTGCCGCCGACGCTTCTCGCCACCAGCATCAGCGCACTGAGGCTGGACGTGCGATCCGCGGGAACCGTCCAGACGACGTTGTTCATCACCTGGGTCAGCCCGAAGGCGAAGCACAGCCCGCCGAGCCCGGTGGCCACCGGGATGATCCACGGCCGTCCGGGCGCGGCGATCAGCAGCAGCGACCCGGCGGCAATGGCTGCGCTGCCGATCAGCAGCACCGCACGTGCACCGAGGAGCCGCTCGACGCGCGCGGCGACCGGTGCGGTCACCGCGCCGACAAGTCCCAGCGGCAGCAGGAAAAGCCCGGATTCGAGAACCGACCCGCCGAGCCCGTATCCGGTGGCCGCCGCGGGCAGCTGGACCGCGATCGGCACCAGCACGAGCATCACGATCGCCGCGAGGCCCACGACGAAGGCGTTGGCGCTGGTCACCAGCACCGCGCGGTTCTTGAGCAAGGCCACGTCCACCAGCGGGTCGCGGCGACGCAGTTCGAGCATGGTGAAACCGGCGATGACCAGCAAGCCCACCACGAGCAGGCCGAGGACCACCGGTGAGCCCCAGCCGACGGCCGGGGAAACGGACAGGCCCAGCAGCACGAGCGCGAGGCCGGTGCCGAGGAGCGCGGCGCCGGGCCAGTCCACGCGCTCCTGCTTCACCGGCGGGCACGACGGGACGAAGATCCAGGCGGCGACGATCGCGATGCCGATCACCACCAGCGGGATCCAGTACAGCCAGGTGTAGTCGAGGACCAGCAGGATCGGCCCCACGAGCACCAGCGCGACGGCCTGGCCCGCCGAGGCCATCCCGACCATGAAGCCGGTGGACGACGCGATCCTCCCCGGAGCCAGGGAATCCCGGATGATGCCCACCGCAAGCGACATGAGGCTGAGGCCGACGCCTTGCAGGATCTGGCCGGCGGCGAGCACATAGACGTTGGGTGCCAGTGCCGAGACCAGAATGCCGACCGCGACGATGGTCAGGACGCCGAGCAGGACTGAGCGTTTGTCGTGGACGTCGGCGAGGCGGCCGACGAGCGGGGTGGAGACGGCGGCGGACAGCAGCAATCCCGTGAAGACCCAGGCGATTCCGGTCGTGGAGGCGCCGACTGCGGTCTGGATCTGCGGCAGCGCCGGGCTGAGCTGGCTTTCCAGCATCGAATAGACGAAGAGCGCGGCCGCCAGCACGGACAACGACGCCGTCGCGGTCCGGGTGGCGGGGGACAGGGACGAGCCAGAGTTCATCGTCGAGCTCCGATTCCGGGAAGACCGGCGGACAGGCACACGCGGGATGCGAAGCCTGCCGCGCCGGTGGATTGACCCCCCGATGGACCCCCTTGGTGAAACGTTCAGCCCTTGAAACGCACCCCGCCGCGCCACACGCCGGTGATGTGGTCCGGGTCGGCGAGCACGCTGATGTCGGCCACCGGGTCGGCGTCCAGGGTGAGCACGTCGGCGTCGTAGCCGGCGGCCAGCTGCCCGCTCCGCGGTGCTTGCGGACCCAGCGTGCGCGGGCCGGTGGCGGTGACGGCTTCGATGGCTTCCAGCGGCGTGAGCCCGGATTCCACCAGCAGCTGCGGTTCGCGCCCGTTCTGTCCCCACGCCATGACCTCGGTGCCCGCGGAAAAGCCGATGTCGGTGCCGGAAGCAATGGTGACGCCGCGTTCGTGGGCGAGGGCGATCGCTTCGGCATGCCGGTGGCCGATTTTGTCGAACTTGCGTTTGGCGTGGTCCGGAAGGGACGGACTGTGCGCGAGGCTGTCGAACACGAGCCGCGTGGTGACCAGGATGGTCCCGGTTTCCCGCATCCCGTCGCAGCATTCCTCGTCGAGATACGTGCCGTGTTCGATGGTGCCGACCCCGGCCTCGAGCGCGGCGATGATCCCGGCCTTGCCGTGCGCGTGCGCGGCGACGATGCGCCCTGCCATCCCGGCGACCTCCACGATGGCGGCGAGTTCGTCGGTCCGGAACTGCTGGTGCTCGGGATCGTCCACTTTGGAGATGATCCCGCCCGAGGTGCACACCTTGATGACTTTCGCTTCCCGGCGCAGCTGCTCGCGCACGGCTCGCACGCATTCCTGCGGGCCGTCGCAGATGCGCAGTTCCACGCCGCGTTCGGTGAGGGAGTGCAGCCATTCCAGCGGCAGCTCGTGGAAGTCACCGTGGCCGCCGGTGGTGCTGAGCACCGCGCCGGCGGCGTGGAGCCACGGACCGGCGATCGACCCGTCGGCGACGGCACCGGCGAGAAAGATGCCGATGCCGCCGACCTCGCGCACCGACGTGACGCCGGCGTCCAGGGCAACCCGGAGGTCGCCCACCGCACGGGCACCGCGCACGGACATGTGCGTGAAACCGAGCTCTGCGCCGCTGAACTTCGCGGTGCCCAGTATGTGGCCGTGGCAATCCCACATCCCCGGCATGACCGCCGGGGCCTGGCTGACTTCTGCACCGGGGGTGGCCGGAGCCTCCGCTGCGGGCCCGGCGTAGGTGATCGACGGGCCGTCGAGCACGACGACGCCGTCGGTCACCGGTTCACCTGCGCCGGGGAGCAGGGTTTTGGCTTCGATTCGCTGCACGGTCACCTTCCTGTTCGATTCGGGCGAGGAAACCTGGTCACCCGGCGAGTTTCGCTTTCCGGTGTGCGATCGTCGCCTTCTCGGCGACCTTGCCGTCGGCGTCCAGGACCACGCCATATGCGTCGTGGGCACACTTGCGGGACACGTAGCCTTCACGGACGTCCCGCGCCACCGCTTGCGGATCACGGTGCAGCGGATTTCCGTAGCCGCCGCCTCCGGCTGGAGCGAGCAGGAAGATGTCGCCCGGGTTCGCCTGGACGTCCGCCTTGCCGAAGGTCCGCGTTTCGCGGCCCTTCGAGATCATCCGGACGGAGTTCCGGTACGGGGGAGATTCGCCGCCGGCGAGCCCGAGCACGGTCGAGGCTTCCGATTTCTCCGCGGTGATCGTCATCTGTCCCCGGCAGAGCAGCTCCCATTCCTGGGTGACGCTCAGGCCGCCGCGGAACTCGCCCGGTCCGCCGGAATCGGGCGCGAGCTCGAACCGGTGGCAGCGCACCGCGGTGCGCTGCTCGACCATTTCCACCGGGATGGTCGGGCCGCCGGCGAGCGTCGGGTGGATGCGCGAGTCCATGCCGTCGTGGCCCTGCAGGCCGCCGTAGCCGAGGCCGCTCATGGCGGTGAAGAAGTCGGGTTTGCCGGTCCAGGGGTCGAACACCAGCCCGCCGACCGAGCAGGAGTCGCCGCCGTTCTGGGCGGGAATCCAGCCGTCCGCGGCCTGGGCGAGGGCGTGCACGATCATGTCGCTGATCCGGAAACACGTCCACGCACCGAGGAAGGTGGGAGCCGGTGGTTGCGGGTTGCAGACGGTGTTTTCCGGTGCGATGACGGTGAGCATGCGGTGTTCGCCGGAGTTGGCCAGGCGTTCGGGAGTCGTGATGCGCTTCAGTGCGAACCGGGCAGCGGTGACCGTGTAGGGCAACGGGCAGTTGAGCGGGCCGGTTCGGGTGGGGTCCGAGCCGGTGAAGTCGATGGTCACGTCGCTGCCGTCGATCGTGACCGTGCAACGCAGCTTGATCGGGCTGAGGTCGACGCCGTCGTTGTCCAGGTAGTCTTCGAAGACGTAGTTCCCGTCGGGAATCCGCGCGATCGCGGCCCTGGCCGCTCGCTCGCCCTGGTCGAGCAGTTCCGCGTTGGCGGCGCGGTAACGGTCGAGACCGTAGCGCTCGACGATGGTCAGCAGCTTACGGCTGCAGGCTCGCAGAGCACCGGCGGCGGCGAGGAAGTTGCCCGCTGTTTCGTTCGGCATCCGGGAGTTCACCCGGACCATGCGCAGGAACTCTTCGTTCAGCTCGCCGGCCCGGTAGAGCTTGACCGCGGGATAGATGGTTCCTTCCTGCCACATTTCGGTGGAGCTGGACGGGTACGGAGTCATGGACCCGACATCGCCCATGTGCGCGCGAAGCACGCTGTAGGCAATGATTTCGCCCTCGAAGAAGACCGGCTGCACCACCGCGGCGTCGGGCGGATGGCCGCCGGTGAGGAACGGATGGTTGTTCACGATGATGTCGCCCGGGTGCAGGGCTTCGGGCCCGCCGAGGACGGCGATCGAGTCGCGCAGCGCGGCATCGAGCGAACCCACGAAAATGGGCAGGCCCGGTGCGTCGGCGAGCATGTTGAGGTCGGCGTCGTAGAGCGACATGCCGAAGTCGTTGTACTCGTAGAGCCCCGGGAATGTGGTCGTCCGCTTGAAGACGGTGAACATCTCGCGGACGGCGGCGGTCAGCCCGTTCCGGATCACCGCGAACGTGACCGGGTCCAGGCTCGTTGTCTCGCTGAGGGCAGTCACGTCGCGCTCTCCTTCGTGATGATGAGGTTGCCGATCTCGTCGGTCTCGGCACCCCAGCCGGGCGGGACGACCGTGGTCGCGGTGGGTTCTTCGACGAAGGCCGGACCGGCGATGCGCGCGCCGCGCACGATGGCTGAGCGATCGTAGACGTCCCAAGCGAACTCCCCGCCGCTTTCGCGGTGCACCGCGCGGCGGACGGACTTCGGCACGATCATGCCCGGTCGCTCCGGGAGGGCGAGCTTTTCCATCGGCGGCCGGTCGAGCCTGCCGACCGAGCGGACCCGCATGGTCACGACCACGACCGGGTCCGGGGTGGTGAAGCCGTACGTCTGGCGGTGCTGTTCCTCGAACCGGGCACGGATGGTCTCCGGGGAGTCCTGAGTGGACTCGAGCGGGACCTGCAAGGTGTGCCCCTGGCTGCCGTACCGCATGTCGAGGAAGCGGTTGAGCTCGTGGTGGTCGGCCGGAACCCCTTGCTCGGCAAGCGAAGTGGTGGCCGACGTCTCCAGCTGGGTGAAGATCTCGGTGAGGGTTTCGCTGGTGAGTTCGGAAAGCTCGCTCTGGCGCGTGAGGGCCACGTCGGTGACTACGTCGAGGGTCAGCATGCCCCACGCCGAGAAGGTTCCCGGCGACGGCGGGATGACGACCTTGCCCACGCCCACGCGCGAGGCCAGCGCACAGGCGACGAGCGGCCCGTTGCCGCCGTAGGCCAGCAGGGCGAAGTCGCGGACGTCGTGTCCCCGGCCGACCGTGATGTCTTCGAGCATCGCGGCCATCTTGGCTTCGGTCAGCTCGACGATTCCGCTCGCGGCGTCCTCGGTGCCGATCCCCAGCGGTTCGGCTATCTGCTTCGCGATCCCGTCCCGCGCGCCGTCGAGGTCGACGTCGAAATCACCGGCCAGGAAGTTCGCCGGGCCGAGCAGCCCGGTGACGAGTGCGGCGTCGGTGAAGGTCGGGTCCTGGCCGCCCTTTCCGTAGCAGATCGGCCCCGGCTCGGCTCCGGCGCTCTGCGGGCCGACGCTCAGGGCACCACCGTCGTCGATCCACGCGATCGAGCCGCCGCCTGCGCCGATCGCGGTCAGGTCGACGACCGGGACCAGGAGCGGCAGTTCCTCGATCTCGCTGACGGGTTTCAGCGTCGGCTCCCCGCCCAGCACGAGCCCGGCGTCGAAACTCGTCCCGCCCATGTCGCAGGCGATCACGTTGTCGATTCCGGTCAGCCGCGCGATTTCGGCCGCGCCCATGACCCCGCTCGCCGGACCGGAGATGAGGGTGCGGACGCAGTTGTGGCTGGCCTCGTCCGGTGACATGACGCCGCCGTCGCACCGGGTGACCAGGAGTGCGCCGGTGAAACCGCCGTCCGCGGTGCGCTTTTCGAGGTCGGCGAAATAGGCCGCCATCCGTGGCTTGATCGAGGCGTTGACCGCGGTGGTCATCGTCCGCTCCCACTCGCGGTATTCCTTCGTCAGCTCATGGGAAAGGGTGTAGGAGAGGCCGGGATAGGACTCGGCAAGGATGGCGCCGACTTGGCGTTCGTGGGCCGGATTCGCGTACGCGTGGAGGAAGCACACGGCAATGGACTCGGCGCCCTCGGAGACGAGTTCGTCGAGAGCGGCGCGTACGGCGTCCTCGTCGAGTTCGACCAGAATCTCGCCCTTCGCGTCGACGCGTTCGGGTACGTCCCGGCGCAGCGACCGCGGCACGAACGGCGGCGGCTGATTCCAGTGCAGCTGGTACATCGGCCAGTCCATCCGGCCGATCTCGAGGACGTCGCGGAAGCCGCCGGTGGTGATGAGCCCGACGCGTGCGCCCTTGCGTTCCAGTGCGGTGTTCAGGCCGAGCGTGGTGCCGTGGAAGAACTGACCGGCGTCGGCCAGGTCCATTCCGGACTTCCCGATGGCGCGCAGCACGCCGTCCGCGGGGGACTGGGGAGTGGTCGGCGACTTCGTCACCCGGATCGCGCCGGTGACCGGGTCCCGCAGGACGAAGTCGGTGAAAGTCCCGCCGACGTCGACGGCGAACACTTCGTTGTGCTGCATGGTACTCATTCACCTCGCTCAGAGGAGCCGCCGGGCGGCTCGCCGTGGCGGACCACGGTCGGACGAATCAGTTTTTCCCGGGAGAACCCGGATGCTCGAGAAGCGCGAAGACGGCGTGGAAGCTCCGGTCGGCCCAGCCTCGGCGGAGTGCTTCGGAGAACACCGCGTCGGACGCGTCGGCCATGCCGTGCGAGGTGCCCGCCTCGCGAGCGGCCTGCACACACATGTCGATGTCCTTGGCCAGAATGCCCAGCTTGCCGCCCTCGGGGACGTCACGCGCCCCGCGCCGCACCCCGTCGGCCGCGACCCCGAACACCGCACTGTCCGCCGTGGTCCCGGACACGAGATCGACGAGCCGTTCGAGGTCGACGCCCAGGGCACGGGCGAGGAACGCCGCCTCGGCGGCAGCTACCAGATTGCAGATCCCGGCGTACTGGATCGCCATTTTCGCGGCCGCCCCGGCCCCGTGCGGGCCGAGATGGACGATCCGGTCGCCGATCCCGGACAACGCTTCCCGCGCGCGTTCGAGCGTCGCCTCGGCACCGCCCACGAGGAAGGTGACTGCGCCGTCCTCGATGCTCGCCGGAAGGAACGGAGCATCGAGGACGGCGACCCCTCGGCGGCCGAGCCCGTCCGCGATCTCGCGTGCGAATTCGACGGGCACGGTGGACGTTTCGACGAGGATGCTTCCCGGCGCCATCCCCGCGGCCAAGCCGGTTTCCGGGTCGAGGACGACGGCGCGCACGGCTCGCTCGGTGGGCAGGCAGGTGAAGACGATTTCGCTTCCCGCGGCGGCATTGCGTGCCGAACCGGCCGCGGTGGCGCCTGCCTGGACGGCGTCGGCGACGGCCTCGGCGCGGACGTCGTGGACTGCGACGTCATGACCGGCCCGCACCAACCGGTGCACCATGGGCAGTCCCATGTCGCCGAGGCCGACGAAGCCGAGCGGGGAACCCATCTACGCCTGCACCATCACGCGGCCGACGCGGGTGATGGCCGGGTACCAGGTGAAGTACACGTGCTGGCAGGCGCAGTTGACGTCGCGCCACCACCGTTGGATCGGCGAGGAATTGTAGATGGCCGACCCGCCGCTCATCGCGAAGACGTCGTTGACCACCTTGCGCGCGGTCTGCGCGGCAAACGCGCAGTCGGCCACCGGATGAGCGAGCTCCAGCGCCGACAAATCGGTGCGGCCCGGATCGGCATCCAGTGCTTCGGCGGCATTGAGCACGTGCGCATACGCGGCTTCGAGTTGCTGGGCCGACGCGGCGATCTGCACGGCGATGGCTTCCTCCCGCGGGGGAAGGCGATCGGCCGAGGCGCCGCCGATCCGGCCGGCCAGGGCCGTCCGCGCCGCTTCGATCGCTGCGAACCCGCCGCCCAAGGCCGCGCCCACCAGCGTGTACGGCGCCACGACTTCGAGGCTGCGCTGGTAGTACGGCTCGCCGAGGGCCGCCGCGCCGGGGGCGGTGCCGTCGAAGACGACGTGCGCAGGCAGGGCACGGGCTTCCGGCACAAAGGCGTCCTCGATGCGGATGCTCTTGCTTTCGGTGCCACGCATCCCGGCGGTCTGCCAGTCGTCGAGGGTCCGGACATCGCTGCGGGGCAAGAGGTAGAGCCGGCCTTCGGGGCCCTCCACGCCATGCCCGATGACCACCCAGCCGGAATGTTCCACGCCGCTGCAGAACCGGCCTTCGACGCCCTGGACGCGGAACCCGCCCTTGACCGGCGTGACCTGGCCGCCGCCGGTGCGGATGACGCTCGCCACTACCGGGCTCGGGTCGGCGTACACCTCCTCCTGCACCTCGAGCGGGAAGAGGGAGACGAACAGGAGGTCGCCGGAGAGGACACCGTGCAGCCACGCGGTGGACAGGCACGCGCTGCCCAGTTCCCGGCTGACCCGGAGCGCCGTGCTCAGCGACCCGCCGGGACCGCCGAACCGCCGCGGCTTCTGCAGGGTGAGCAGACCGGTGGAGCGCAACGCATCCATTGATTCCTTCGGCACCCTCCCCAACGTGTCCACGTCGGGTGCCCGCCCGGCCAGGATCGGGTGGAGCGCGCGGGCCTGCTCGAGTGCCTCTGTCGCCGGCTCCGTTTCCGTGAGCGTCACAGCGTTACCTACTTTCGTTCCGCGGCGGGAGCCTGCAAATGCAATATTGATCAAAAGTGACAGTAGACTACAACCTTCGAGTAGTGTCCGCAAGAGTCGCGGGCTGGGGTGGTGAGGACTGGTGTGCCAGCGGGGACGGCTGCGGTATCCAGTCCTTCCGAAGGGCGATAGACCCTGATCAGGTGGGACTAAAGGCTTGTCGGCGCGGCCGGTGTGACGGCGGGCCGGGGGAGTCAGGTCACGGGTTGGCGACAGTCTTGCCTGGGCGCGCTGGCCGGCGCATTATTTGATTAAACATCTCAAACGGATCCTGGTCACCGCCGCGATGGCCGCGATCAAGCAAAAGGACTCCTGCTACGCCGTCTACTACCGGCGCATCACCGCCCGCCGCGGCCGCCAGTGCGCACTGGTCGCCGTCAGGCACAAGCTGGTCATCGCGGTCTGGCAGGTGCTGGCCGACAAAGTCACCCACCGCGATCTCGGCGCCGACTACTTCGCCCGCTGTAACCCGCAACGCGCCACATCGTCAGGCAGGCCAACGCCCTTGCCATGACCGTCCGCTTCGACTCGATCCCAGCCTGACGCCAGACCGCACGGATCACCTGTCAAGCCGCGTGTCTCGTTCATCTTCGTGTCAGTCCGACCGCGCGTCGCCAACGACACGCTCACCAGCGGACCCAGGACACGCGAAGTACAGAGGCGCCCGCCCCACTCGCCGGGACGGGCACCTCACCATGCCCCTTGACAAACAGGCACTCCAGATCAGCCGGTGCGCGGTGGCGCAGCGGCCTCCCGGTACTCGTCGCGCGCCGGAACGAACACGTCGAGGACGACGCAACCACCTTCACCTGCTGTCCCGGCGTGTTCGACGTTGCCGGGCACGACATAGGCCTCGTCAGGGCCGATCTCGTGGTCGCCGTCCTCAGTGGTCAAGATGAGGATTCCCTCGAGGACGACACCGAGTTGCTCGTGGGGATGCCGGTGCATCGGCAAGATGGCGCCGGCCTCGATCGTAACGACGTTGATCGACGCGCCACGGCCGAACACTCCGCGCATCTCGATACCTGGGATTGGCACCATGGGACTCGAGTCTGCCAGTGCGTAGATCTGGACTGGGTCAGGTGTCATGGCTGCTCCTTGCCCCGCCATCGAAGGCGATTCGCAAATGTCGTCGTTGAACTTCTGCGGTGCCAGCCCCCAAGGCGGCACGTATGAACAACCTCCCTAGGAACTACAGCTGGCGAACGCCGGGACGCGGCACCGGGGCGGCTGGCCCGGCCCCCCCCGGGCCGCCGGGTCGAACACCGCCTCTAGAGCTAGACCAGCCCCGTGAAGTAGGACCAGTCGATGCGACTGTCCGGATTGCTCGGCTGCAGCGGGCGCAGGAGATGGAACGCATCGAGGGCGGCGCGTCGTCCTGTCGCGATGGCGCCGTGGACGCTCTCCGCGTTGCCGTCAATCGAGCTGGCCTCGCCGGCCCACAGCAACGGCGCCGTCGGCGCGGCGAGATCGGCGCGCTTGAAGTACGCACCCACCGGAGCGATGCTCACGGCGCCTCGCGCCCACGGGTCCGATGGCCAGTCGGCGATGTGCAGGGCAACCAGCTCGGCACGGACGTCGACCTCGGGGAACATCGTCTGCAACGTGGAGATGAACACCTCCTCGAGCTCCTCGTGCTTGCCCGTCAGGGCCGCCGAGTGAATCGCACCGGTCCACGCGATGAGCGCGGGTGGACCAGGCCGTCGTGCGAACGGCACCCACCACCGATTCATTGCCGAGTCGGCATTGAAGAAGGAGTTCACAAGGCCGACCCGGGGCTCCCAGAACGCGTGCCGGAACTCGGCGCCGAGCTTGATCTCCAGCCCCATGCGCAGGTCGTCGATCGCCTCCTGCTTCGCCTGTGGCAGGCTCGGCTCAAACGTCACGCTGCCTTCCTGCAACACGCCGAGCGGCAACGTGACAACCGCCGTCCTGGCCGCAAACTGCCCGCCTGCGGAATGCACTTGGACGCCGTTGGGCGACCACTCCACCCGGGTCACGGGGCTCTCGAGGCGGATGCGGTCCGCGAACGGCTCGGCGATCCTCCTCCACAACTCCGAGTATCCGTCCACGAACTCGAAGCTCGCGACGTTCTCCGCGCCGAGGGCGTAGCCGTCGCCGGCCGAGCGGGCACTCAGCTCGTCGATCGGAATCGGCGCGAAGGCGTCGAGCTCCCAAGCGATCGCGTCGATCTGCGCCTGGGTGAACCCGTTCTGGTGCAGAGCGTCGAGCACGCTCACGTCCTCCTGCCCGGGCTGCCCCAGTACCGTCGGAACACGCTCCAGCGCTTCGCTGACCTCGGCGGACTGCTCGCCGGATCGCCACTCTCCTCCGCCGAAGTACGGGGGATGGGTCGTGCCGTCTTCACGAGCAGTCGAGAGCTTCACCAGCTCATGGGGCTTCGGACCATGCGTCGCCATGCCGGTCCGGATGACGTAGTCCCAGGTCGGCGTCCGCGCACCGTGCACCCGAGACGCGCCCTGCTCGATGGGGGTGCCGTCCGAGAGCGGGAGCGAGTGAGCCCGGCCCCCGAGACGGTCCCGAGCCTCCAGGACGACGAAGGTCTTGCCCGCATCGTGCAAGACCGACGCGGCCGTAAGCCCGGCCGCTCCCGCGCCCACCACGATGCAGTCGAGAATCTCGCTGTTGGTGTCTTCCATCATTTCTTCCCTCAAGCTTCCTGACACGGATACCCGCTGGAGCGAACCCCGCCCGCTCCAACGTCGCCGAAACGGGGCCGGGCTGCGATACGCTAGCACTAATTTGATCAAAAAATAACCCTTGCTTGGCGCGTCCGGCCGTCGAACTCAGCACGATGCGGCGTCTATGATCAAAGCAGTTTGCCGCCGAGGGTGCCCGAATCTGGAGCCGGCGCCTCGCCCACGACACCGGGAGCAGTGCGGATGACCCCCGCCAACGACAGCATGCGCATCGACTGGGACGTGGCCGTCGAAGCCGACGACGGCCTGGTGCTTCGTGCCGACGTCTTCCGACCTGCGCACGGCCGGCATCCCGTGCTCCTCAGCTACAGCCCGTACGGCAAGGGGCTGAACTTCGCGGAGGGACGGCCCGATCAGTGGGAGGCGCTCTGCCGGGAGCACCCGGACGTGCCGGCCGGCTCCAGCAACGTCTATGCAAACTGGGAGGCCGTCGACCCGGAGAAGTGGGTTCCTCACGGCTACGTGGTCGTGCGGGTCGACTCCCGGGGGATGGGCCGCTCACCGGGTTACGTCGACCACTTCTCGGCGCGCGAGACGCAAGACCTCTACGACTGCATCGAGTGGGCCGGGACCCAGCCGTGGAGCAGCGGCCGCGTCGGGCTCGTCGGGATCTCCTACCTGGCCATGAACCAATGGCAGGTCGCAGCGCTGCAGCCGCCCCATCTCGCCGCGATCTGCCCGTGGGAGGGATGCTCGGACAACTATCGCGACGGTCGCCGTCACGGAGGCATCCTCTCCACGTTCACCATGCGCTGGTATCGCAACCGCATCGGCAAGGCGCAGTACGGGATCGGCGAGCACGGCCAACGGAATCCGGTGACCGGTGTGCTCGCGTTCGGCGACGAGACGCTGTCCGAGGAACAGCGTGCCCGACAGCGTGCGGACTTGATCGCCGAGCACTACGACCACCCGACGCTGAACGCGTACTACGAGGAGCGCAACGGCGACTTGCCGGCCATTCGCGTCCCGCTGCTGTCGGCGGGCAATCTCGGTGGCCAGGGACTCCACCTGCGCGGCAACGTCGAGGGCTTCGTGCGCGCAGGCTCCGATCACAAGTGGCTCGAGCTGCATACCCTCGAGCACTGGACGCATTTCTACACCGACTACGGCCGCGAGCTGCAGAAGCGCTTCTTCGACCACTTCCTCAAGGACGAGCGCAACGGATGGGACCGGGTGCCGCCCGTGATCGTCAACGTGCGTCATGTCGATGGGACCACGGCACTGCGCTACGAGGACGACTGGCCGCTCCCGCAGACGCGGTGGACGAAGCTCTACCTGCACCCGAGCGACGGCGCGCTCGGGACCACGCCGCCCGCCGGCGACGGCCACGCCTCCTATCAGGCGATGCGCGACGGGATCACCTTCCGCACGGTCGTCGACGAGGAGACCGAGATCACCGGACCCTCCGCTGCGAAGCTGTTCGTCTCGTCGGCGACCACCGACGTCGACCTCTTCCTCGTGCTCCGGGTCTTCGATCCGGCGGGCAATGAGGTCACGATGCGCGGTGCGAACAACCCGCACATGCCGATCTCGCAGGGCTGGCTGCGGGGGTCTCACCGCAAGCTCGACCCGGAGCTCAGCACTGCACATCAGCCCGTTCACACCCACGACGATCCACAGCCACTGAACCCCGGCGAGGTTTATGAGCTCGACGTCGAGATCTGGCCGACCTCCATCGTGGTGCCGGCCGGGTACACGCTCGCGCTGACGGTGCAGGGCCACGATTACACCTGCGAGAACGCCGACGCTGCTGCCCTCGTGGACTGGCACAACCCGGCCGAGGGCAGTCACAACGACCCTCGCGACCGGCCGAGCGACGTGTTCGCCGGCAAGGTGATGCTTCACGCTGGCGACCACCACCGGCCGTATCTTCTCCTGCCCGTCGTTCCACCCGACCCCGGAAAGGCCGATGGGACGCCACAAGATTGAACACCTCGAGCTCTGCGTCGCCGACGTAGCGGCCACCGTCACGTCCTACCCGGACGTCGTCGAACTCGTCTAGATCGCGCGCGACGCGATCACGGCCATGTGAAGTTGGCCAGCGACACGCTGGCGGGCCGTTAGGCTTGCCGAGAGCGCGAACGCGTGCAGCTTTGCCTCGGGCACGCTGATGCCCAGCGCCGCCGCCGTGCGGTCGTTCGTCCGCACGGCCGGAAGGCGTCGCCCCGCGCGCCCACGCCGCACGTTCGAGACGGCCAGACGCTTGGATCGCAGGCCGCTTGGTCGTCGACGCCGACTGGCCGCGCGATCGACCAACCGCGGTGCTACGGCCTTGTCGCGTTCGCGTGCTTCGCCCTCAGAGCACCCGGCGTCGAGACGTAGCGGGTAACGTCGCTTCGCGATCGTGCTTCGTGCGATCGCGAATGCGCACCCGAGTCACGTAGCTTTGTCACCAGGGTCCGACGCCCGATTGCCACCAGAAGCGGCGGCGGTGATCGCCTTCCCGTTCATGCCGTCAGTGCCGACTCCGAGGCTCGCCTGCCGTCCCGGTCCGACTACGAGAACGCGTGCCGCGATATGGCGTCAGGCGACATTGAGGCCGCCGTCGAGGACGATCGTCTGCCCGGTCGTCCACTCCGCGGCAGGATCAGCCAACGCGAGAACCCAGTAGGCGATATCGGCGGGAGCCCCGATCCTGCGCCGGAGAGCCTTTTGCGACGCCTCCTCGAGGTACTCCATCACCTCAGACGACACGTGACCGTCCCCTTCCCAGGATCGAACCATCCCCGGTGCGACCGCGTTGACCCTGATGTCCGGCGCGAGCTCGTACGCCCACGTTCGGGTCAGCGAGTCCAGCGCCGCCTTCCCCGCGGTCAGAAACCCTGCACCGGTCGTCGCGCCCTTCCGCGATGCCGCGAGAGCGTTCGTGACGTTCACCACGAGACCCTTGCGGGCTCGCAGCGCGGGCAGCGCAGCCTGCGTGACCTGAGTGGTGCCGACGATGTTGGTGCTGAACAGCGCTCGCACACGGTCCGGGTCGCACTCGGCAAGCTCCATGAGGTCCATGCGACCCGCGTTGTTCACCAACACGTCGAGCTCGCCCTCCGGACCGGACGCAGCTTCGACGATGCGCGTCACGTCCGCCGGTGAGGTGATGTCGCCGGCGCATGCCGTGATCCCGGGTCGCAGGGCGACCGTGTCGGCCAAGGCGTCCTCACGCCGGCCTGCGATGGTGACACGTGCTCCTGCGTCGGCAAACGCCAACGCGATGCCGCGGCCGATTCCGGATCCTCCGCCGGTGACCAAGACGGACCGGCCCTCCAAGTGCTCTCGAGACATGGTTCTCCTTCTGCAAGTCGTACCTTGTCCATCAGATGAACGAGGCATGTTGCCGAGCGTTCTTTCAGCGTGGGCGACTTCGTCACGCGGACGGCACCGGTGATCGGATCCCTCAGAACAAGATCGGTGAACGTGCCGCCGAGTCGGCTTCTTTGATCAAATTTGTGCCTGACAATACAGGCAGCCTTCACTCCCTGCAATGGCGGATCGCAAATATTTGATCAAGTTTTCCAGGAGGCCGACCACCGTCGACGCCTGCGCCCAACCTCGGTCGACGGCCTGACAGCCCCTGCCGCCGCGAGGGCCGGCCGCGGTACGGCGTGAGCCGTCCTTCACGACACGTACCCGGAGCACCGGAGCGACCCGTCCGGAAAGAGGATCGAGCGAACAGTCGATCCGACCCCGTCAGCGCCGACGACGAAGTCGAACTTCTCGCGCACGCCGTCCGAGAACTCGACGTGCTCGGTCCATGAGATGGCGATGGAGGGTCGTCCAGGTGCTCACCCGCTGCTCCGAAGCGGCCCTCGTAGACGAGCTCCCCGCTTCGATCGAGATACCGCACGCTGCGCGGGACGAAGCTCAGGGCATCGACATCCGTGCCGAGCCGCTCTCGCAAGTAGTCGGTCGTCGGCGCATCCACGCCGAGACCCGCGCCGTACCCGAAGAGCCCGGTTGCGGAGCGCTCGAAGACGTCGACCTCAGACCCGGCATCCCGGAGCAGCAGCCCGGCGGTGACGCCACCGAGCGACCTCCGACAATCCCGACTCACACGGGTGTCCCCGCGCTTCGGCTCAGTGCACCGGCGCCGGCACGTCCGACGCCGTCACCATCAGGTCCCGTGCGTCCTCGAGCGCGTCGATCAGCCGGTCGATGTCCTCGAAGGTGTTGTAGTAGTGGAACGCGGCGCGGATGTTTCCTCCGCGGTGGCTCACGACGATGTCATGCTCCGCCAGCTTGGCCACGGCTGCACCGGGGTCCTTGGCCCGGACGGTGACGAGCGGGCCACGCAAGTTGGGGTCCGCGGGAGTCGGGGAGACGAAGCCGGCGGCGTCGAGGCGATCCATGGCGCGGGCTGTCAGGCCCTCGATGTACGGCTCGATCGTCGTGGCGCCCACCTCCTGGAGGACCTTCAGCCCGGCGTAGCTCTCGTAGACGCCCGAGAGGGCCGGTGCAGTGATCTGGAAGCGGCGAGCGTCGCCCGCCTCGAGGAGCTCGTCGATCTGGATGTTGTCCGGATTGTCCTGGCCGAACCATCCGGTCACCGTGGGATGGAGGTTCTCGACGACCTGGTCCCGGACGTACAGGAGACCCACGCCGGCGCCGCCCAGGAGGAACTTCACCGTGCCGGTCG
Organism: Amycolatopsis jejuensis; assembly: GCF_000717335.1. Taxonomy (GTDB): domain Bacteria; phylum Actinomycetota; class Actinomycetes; order Mycobacteriales; family Pseudonocardiaceae; genus Amycolatopsis; species Amycolatopsis jejuensis. Next base: position 174,010 of record NZ_JNYZ01000015.1, on the reverse strand, counting down.
TGAGCACGTCGATGTTCAACTTGTCGACATCGAGCACCCGTGCGCCGGTGCAGTGGTAGTCATCGACGGCGAAGATCGCCCCGACGTCGCGAGCGCGCTTGCCGACCGCGGCAAGATCGAGACGATGCCCGTTCTTGAAGCACACGTGGGTCACGGAGACCATCGCGACCCGCTCGTCCAGCACGGCGTCGAACGCCTCGGGCGTGATGATCCCCTCGTCGTTCGGCGAGACGCGTCGCAGCTCGATGCCGCGTGCCTGCTGAGCCAGCCAAAGGTAGACGATTGACGGAAAGTTGTAGTCGTCGATCACGACGACAGGGCGCTTCTTTGCGTCCAGCGCCGAGGCGACGGACGCCAGCCCCGTGGTCGCCGACGCCGTGATCGCGATCTCGTGCGGCGAAGCGCCGATGAACTCCGCGTACCCGGCGCGGAGATCCTCGGTCCGCTCCATGTACGGTCCCCACGGCGTTCCTCCCTCAACCCACAGCCGCGTGTACTCCTCGAACGCCGCAGGGTGGGAAACATGCATCGCGCCGCGAGAGTTGCTCGCGAGGTGCACCTTGCGTTCGAAGATCGGGAACTGCCGGCGGAACTCGGTGACTTCGGGAGGCGTGGTGGTCATCGGCTTCTCCATGGCGAATCTCTTCCTGTGTCGTCCATCGTCATCGGCTGCTGCACCGAACTCGATCTCCAGAGCTCGACGAGCCGGCCGACCCCGCTCCGAAATCCCCGGCGAGTTCCCATTTCCTCGTTCCGCATACGGCTGTCGGGCGGCGCTTGATCCGTAGCGGCACGGACAACGCTGTCGAGCTCCGATTTGATCAATAATAGCGACCTCGCCGCCACGGCGCCATCTCCGATCCCGATCGGTGCCGATTGTTTCCTGGCGCGCATCGCGCCGGCCCGCCGGTCGGCGGAGAGTCCGTTTCGAACAGCTCGTCAAGCGCATCTGCTGGCCAAGGACCAGGAACCCCGTCCGGCAGTCGGAGGAGGTTCCCGCCCCGACGGTCGTTCGTCACCGGGCTCACCGGGGAGGCCGGTGACGGGCGCGAACGGCCGCGAACGGCACAATCGCGTTCACTTGATCAAATCTTCCGTTTCCGTTAGACTTTCCGCTCGCGAGGCGCCGGAGCGTTTCGGCGCGCGCGTCTTGCGCCGCTGGACCCGCCGCCGGCGGGATGCGCGCTTGTCACAGCGAACCGGAGGCTCGATGTCTGCATATCTCATCGCCAACATGGACGTCCACGACGTGGAGGGCTACAAGCGGTACCAGGCCGAAGCCGGACGCATCGCCGAGAAGTACAACTCGCGCCTGCTTGCGGCCTACGGCCGGTTCGAGGTCCTGGAAGGCGCATGGAACCCCACCGGCCTCGTCATCGCCGAGTTCCCGACCTACGAGGACGCCAAGCGCTGGCACGCAGATGAGGACTACCAGCCGCTGCGAGAGCTGCGCGAGCGCACCGCGACGAGCCAAGTCGTCCTCATCGACGGCGCCCAAGGATGACCCGGCAACCTTGAGCACGATGGTACGAGGAGACCGTGCCGAAGATCGTCGAAGGGGTGGCCGACGCCATCCGCTCCCGACCGGTTGAGCCCAACGCTTCATCGGGACGTAGGACGCCCATGCCGCCATGGCCGCCCGGGGGTCGTCCGGGTTCGCCGTGGCTGACCGGGCTTGCGTCAGCTCCGTGTCGATCGCGCCCGGAGATCCCGTGTGTGGACGAGGTGATCACGATGCCGCCGCCGCGCTTGCGCAGATACGGCACGGCCGCCCGGACCCCGTACCAGACACTCTTCATGTTGACGGACATCACGGTGTCGAACGCTGCCTCGTCGTACTCGTCGACCGGGCTATCGTCGGTGGAGACACCCGCGTTCGGACGGCCAAGGTATGCCACAACGCGTGGACCCTTGCCGAAGCGGTGGGGAAACGCAGCCCGGGCCAGCCGGACCTCACCGCGTGGAACGGAAGCCAGGTGGCCATCGGCCGCGCGGTCGTCGCGCGCGCACGCGAGCTCAGTGAGCGTGCGCAACGGTTCGGCACCTGGATCCCCGGCGATCCGGGGCTGCAGCCCGGGCTGTTCGGGCCGGAGCCGTCGGTCGCGCCGGCCGGCGAGCAACCGGATCACGACAATGCCCTGTCACGACGTGGAGGTCGCTGATGGATTTCGGGTTACGCGGGCGCACGGCGGTGGTATGCGCGTCGACCAGCGGCTTGGGTGAGGCCACCGCTCGGGCACTGGCCGCGGAGGGTGCGCACCTCGTGGTGTGTGGCCGGCGCGGCGATCGGGCCGCAGCCATTGCTGCCGAGCTTCCGAGCGCGGTGGGGGTCGGCATCGATTTGACGGCAAGCGGTGGGCCTGAGCAGTTACTCGAAGCCGCCCGGGTATTCGGGCCGGTCGACATCTTGGTGCTCAACGGTCCGGGCCCCTCGCCGGGCACTGCAGCGGATCTCGACCTCGTCGGAGTCAGCGCCTCGATCAGTGCCCTTGTCCGCCCCCATGTCGAGCTCACCTCGCTGGTGCTCGGCGGAATGCGGAGCCGAGGCTGGGGCCGAATTCTCGCCATCGGGTCGATCAGCGTCGCGACGCCGCTTCCTGGGCTGGTCCAATCCAATCTCGGTCGCGCGGCGCTCGCTGCCTACCTGAAGACACTCGCGACCGAGGTCGCCGCCGACGGCGTCACAGTGAACATGATGCTCCCCGGCTGGATCCGGACCGCTCGGACGGCCGCTCTCGACGCCGAGGTCGCGAAGCAATCCGGCCGCAGTGCCCAGGAAATCGAACGGGAATCACGAGCTTCGATCCCGGCTGGCAGGTACGGGGACCCCGCTGAGTTCGGCGCCGCCGCCGCATTCCTGTGCAGCGCTCAAGCCGCCTATGTCACCGGCACCACGCTGCGCTGTGACGGCGGCCTGGTGCCTTCACTCTGACCCCGGCGCAAGCGGAGTTCGCCCGCGAACAGCAGGCGAGCCGGAACGCCGGGCAGCGGCATTCCGGCACGGCAGATCAGATCGGGCTGGTGAAATACGACCAGTCGATCCGGCTGTCCGGATCACCGGGCGGTAAGCGGGCGGAGCAGATGGAGCGCTTCGATCGCTGCCCGCCGTCCTTCTCTGAGTGACGTGGACCGTTTCGGCGTTGCCGTCGGCCGAACATGCTTCGCCCGCCCAGAGCAGGGTGTCGTCGGCGCGGCGAGATCCGTGTGCTGGAAGTACGCCCCGACCGGGGCGACGCTCACCGCACCCCGCGCCCATGGGTCCGCCGTCCAATCCGCCACGTGCAACGAGCCGAGCACCTCCGGCCCGGCCTCGATGAGGGTGCGCAGGTCACCGGGCACCGTGCCGCCCAGCTCTGCTCGCACGTCGACGACGAGGCCGAGCCGTGGGGGTTGCCCGGCAGCCGGGCTGAAAGTGGCGAACCGCGACGCTCGAGGAGGCGAAGCGGTGGCACGATTCCGAGGAGTACCGGCCGTTCCGCGAAATCCGGGACCGGACCGCGCGGAGCCAGGTCGTGCTCATCGAGGGAATCGGGAGCATCGGGAGCTGAGCGGCGGCAGGCCAGGGTGCGGTCCTGTCCGGACCGCACCCTGCACCGGCTCAGGTGGCCGCGCCGGGCCGTTCGACGGCCCGGATTTCGTTGACCAGGCTGCCCAGTCCGGAAATCCGGGTGGTCAGCACGTCGCCGTCGCGGAGGAAGACCTGGGGGTCACGGGCGTTGCCGACGCCGCTCGGGGTTCCGGTGAGCAGCAGGTCGCCTGCCCGGACGGTCATCCCGCGGCTGAGTTCGGCGATCAGCCGCTCGATCGGGAAGGCCATGGACCGGGTCGAGGCGGACTGCATGACCGTGCCGTTCAGGACGCATTCGATGTGCAGGTCCGTCTTGTCGGGAAGTTCGTCGAGGGTGGTGATCCACGGGCCGAGCGGCAAGGTCCCGTCGACGGATTTGCCTTTGAACCACTGCCCGCCGTGCGCGCGCTGAAGGTCGCGCAGGGACACGTCGTTGGCGACGCAGACGCCGAAGACGTGGTCCCACGCCTTTTCCTCCGGGATGTTCCGCCCGGTCCGGCCGAACACGATCGCGAGTTCGGCCTCGTAGTCCCACTTGCGGGACAGGACCGGGTCGTACGGGATGGCCGCGGCGGGCGGCAGCACGGTGTCCGGGCCCTTGGTGAAGAACGTCGGGTGGTCCGGCCGGGCCGGGGGCTCCTGGCCCTCGCGTCTGCCCTTGGATTCCTCGAAGTGATCCCAGTAGTTCCAGCCGACGCAGAGGACGTCCCGGCGGAACCGGCGGAGCGGGGCGTCGAGTGAGCTCGGGTCGAGCGGGATGCGCGGGTACCCGGGCAGGGCCCGCCGGACCTCGTCCACAGTGGACGACCGGACGATGTCCTCCAGCTGCCCGAGGTCCTCGGGGACGAGCGCCAGCGAACCGTCGAGGACGACGGCGGCTCGCCGTCGTCCTTCGTGCCACACGCTTGCGAGCTTCACCGGACCACCGCGATCGCGTTGATCTCGATGAGGTACTCCGGCCGGACGAACTTGGAGACCTCCACCATGGTCGAGGCCGGGGCGACCCCGGTGAAGAACTCGCGCCGGACCGCGTGGATCTCGTCGAAGTGGCGGATGTCGGTGACGTACACGTCGAGGCGGACGATGTCGTCGAGCGTGCCGCCCGCGGCCTGCACCGCCGCCTCGAGGTTCCGGCAGACCTGGCGGGTTTGCCCGGCGATGTCGCCGATGCCGGCCACGGTGCCGTCCGCCCGGCGGGCTGTCATCCCGGAAATGAAGACGAGGGTTCCTTCGGCGGTGGTGCGGGTCGCCTGGGAGAAATGTCCGTTGGGGGCGGCGAGGTCCGGCGAGATCACTTCGTGTTTGGGCATCAGCGGGCATCCTCGGGGTCGGAGTACCACGACGGTTGCGTGGGGTAGTGCGGGCCGTCGTAGATTTCCAGCAGCAGGGAGTCCTCGTCGGCGTAGGTCGGGCCGTGCAGGCATCCCTTCGGGTTCCAGTAGAAGCTGCCGGGGGTGAGCGTGAGCCCGGTCGAGGTGTAGCGGTACCGACCCTGCAGGCAGTACATGAACTGGTTGGACGCGTGGGCATGCTGGTCCGGGATGCCGGACCCGGCGAGGAAGCGGACGATCGCGATCGAGCCGCCGGTGTCGTCGTCCCGCCAGAGCATCTTGTGGGACAGCCCGGGCAGCGTCTTGTCCTCGAACGCCAGCTCCGGCACCGCGACGAGGATCTCGCGGAATCGGGCCAGCGGCCCCTCACCGGGCAACCGGGCGAGATCCGCCGCGGCACCGGAGTAGGCAGCGGGATCGGACACGTTGTCGGTCGATTCGGTCATCGTGGATTCCTTGTGATGGGTGGTCAGAAGCCCAGTGCGTGGTCGAGCCGGTCGCGTTTCGTGCGCAGGTAGTGGACGTTGTGCGGATTCGGCACCGTCGGCAGTGCGACGCGGCCGGCGAGCTCGAGCCCGTACCCGTCGAGACCACTGTATTTGGCCGGGTTGTTGGTGATCAGCCGGATCCGGCGGATGCCGAGGTCGGCGAGGATCTGCGCGCCGACCCCGTAACTGCGCGAGTCGACTGGCAGGCCCTGGGCGGTGTTGGCGTCCACCGTGTCCAGTCCTTGGTCCTGCAGTGCGTAGGCGCGGATCTTGTGGGCGAGGCCGATCCCGCGGCCTTCGTGCCCGCGCAGGTACACCACCGCGCCGCAGCCCTCGGCGGCAATCTCGTCGAGGGCTGCTTGCAGTTGGGCCCCACAGTCACAGCGCAGGGAACCGAGGATGTCGCCGGTGAGGCATTCGCTGTGCACCCGCACGAGCGCGCCCCGGGAGCTCGCCCCCGCCGCGGCGACGTCGCCGAGCACGAGCGCGAGGTGCTCGGTTCCATCGAGGGTGTTGCGGTAGGCCACCGCCCGGAAGTCGCCCGTCTCGGCCGGCATGGTGGCACTCGCGACCGGCTCGACGAGCCGTTCGGTCGCCCGCCGGTACCGGACCAGGTCGGCGATGGCCAGCACCGGCAGATCGTGCTCGGCGGCGAAATCGGCAAGGCCGGCCCCGCGGCGCATCGTGCCGTCGTCGGCGACCAGTTCGCTGATCACCCCCACACCGGACAGCCCGGCCAGCGACAGCAGATCGACGGCCGCTTCGGTGTGCCCGGCGCGGACGAGAACTCCGCCGTCCCGTGCGCGCAAGGGAAAGACATGGCCCGGACGGCGAAGCTGCCCGGGGCGCAGCGCCGGATCGGCGAGGCCGCGCACGGTCGCGGTGCGGGCTTGCGCGGACACCCCGGTGCCCGTGCCGGCCAGGTCGACGCTCACGGTGAACGCGGTGCCGTGCGCATCGGTGTTGTCGGCGACCATCGGGGGCAGCCGGAGATCGTCGGCGCGCTCCGCGGACATCGGAGCACAGACGATCCCGGTGGTGTGCCGGACCAGGAACGCCATCTGGGTTTCGGTGACGAGCTCCGCGGCGACGACCAGGTCGCCCTCGTTCTCGCGATCGGCGTCATCGGTGACCACGATCATCCGGCCCGCGGCGAGCGCAGCCACCGCGGTGCCGACCGCCTCGGCCGGGAGGACGCGGTTCACGCCGGCACCTCGCCCAGTGCGGAGTGGGTGCCGAATACCCGGGCGCGGTAGGTCAAGGGTGCTCCGGAGGCTGGTTCGGCAACCTGGACGCGGCCGAGGAGGACGACGTGGTCCCCGCCGTCGACGAGCTGGGTCACCGTGCACGCCACGAAGCCACAGGTGCCGGGAAGCCGCGGCACTCCTGCTTCGGCAACCCAGTCGACGCGCTCGAATTTTCCTTCGTCCTTGCGGGCGAAGTTCGCGGCGAGGGTGGCTTGGCCACTGCTGAGCACGTTGAGGCCGAAGAGTCCGGTCTGGCGGACCAGGTCCAGCAGGTTGGAGGTGCGATCCAGCGAGACGAGCACCATCGGCGGGTCCATCGACAGGGACGCGAACGCGCTCACGGTCGTCCCATGTGGACGGTCGGCCGCCATCGCGGTGACCACCGAGACCGGCGTGCAAACCGCGGCCATGACCTCACGGAAGGCACTTTGCAGCTCCGGCTGCGCGGCCGCGATCCTGTTGTCCTTCATGGCACCTCCTGGCCCGGATGACGTTTCATGCCCGGCGCCGTTCGGACGGGCTGCGGTGGCGAGGATCGTTGCGCGCAACGGGATCGCGAGTGGCGGGTACGCCGTTCCCGTTCCGCAGCGAGGTCTTCGGCGCCCGGGTCACCCCCAGCTTCGCGGCTGTTTCGGCGAGCTTTTCGAGCACGGCGGCAGGAACTGCAATGCCGTGCCGCTGGGCGTGCCGGTGGCGTTCGGCCTCCAGCTGCCCGGGGTGCAGCACCCGGGTGGCGTCCGGGGCGACCGGAGAACTCGTCACCTCGGTGGTGAGCGCGGCGACCCGGGACGCGAACGAGCGGTCGCCGAACACCCGGGGATCGATCGCCAGGAAGACGTGCGCGCAGTCGTTGGCGATCGCGGGATCGGTGTAGAGCCCGCGCACCGCGGACCCGTAACTGCCGTCGGAGAGGACACCGCTGAGGACGTCGAGCATCAGCGCCAGCCCGTAGCCCTTCGGCCCGGCGATCGGGAGCAGCAAGCCACGAATGGCGGCCGCGGGATCGGTCGTCGGGATGCCGGACCCGTCGGTGGCCCAATTCTCCGGGATGGCCCGGCCCTCGTCGGCCGCCAGCCGGATCTTGCCGAGCGCGCCCTCGGAAAGAGCCATGTCGAGGATGACGGCGTCCTCGCCGCCGAGCGGCGCGCCGATCGCGAGTGGGTTGTTGCCCACCACTGCTTTCGCCCCGCCCGGGGCCGGCATCATCGGCCTGGTGTTGCACGCGGCGACGCCGATGCAGCCGCTGCGCGCCGCTTGCTGCACGTAGCGGAAGGCCGCGCCGAAGTGGAATGCGTGCCGGACCGTCACGAGGCCGATGCCGTGGGTTCGGGCTTTGCCGAGGGCGATGGTCATCGCCTGGTCGGCGGTGAGAACGCCGAGGGCATGCTCCGCGTCGAGCACCGCGATGGCCCCGAAATCGGTGGCCACCCGGGCCTCGGTGGCGCGCGAGACCGAGCCGGCCAAGATCCGTTCGACGTACATCGGCAGGAGCATGACCCCGTGGGACGAGATCCCTCGCATGTCGGCATCGACCAGTGCTTCGGCGACTGTCGCGGCGGCGGAGGAGGGCACGCCCGCTCCGGTGAGGATGCTCGTGGCCGCCCTGCGGAGCCAAGCCGGGGAGACCAGCACCCGGTCGGCCCCGACGGTCATTCCGGACTGCACGGCTTCACGACCCTCGGGCCGGGGAAGCGGGGCCGGCGCTTCGCCGCTGCCCTGGCCGAGCAGCGAACCGGCGTCGTCCGCAGCCGTCCGGATGGCGGGTGTGCTGCATGTCTGTCTCCCCACTCGTGGTGAACCGTTCGGTGACCGGCTTGCCCGGCGGGACCGGTGGTGCGCCCCGGGCTGGACTGCGCCGGGCGATCCCGGGGATTCCACCGGGCGGCATCCGTTCGCCGGTGAAGTGTGCCGCTACTTTCAGGGTAGCCCGTTCGTGGCGCCAAGGCCAGTAATTTTGATCAAAAAATGGCACTCAATGGACATGACTAGTGGAGATGACCGAGTAATTGATAAATCTTGCGGCTCATCCCGCGGCAGTTGCCCGCGGGTGCCCGTCGAGTGTCTCGAGGAACCCGGAGATCTGGTACTCGACCATCGGGTCCAGGACGTGCCTGCCGATACTCGCGACCGCGCCGCGCAGCAGGGCGGACGCTTCCCAGCTGAGGTGCGAACCCGTTGCGGCGGAAGCAATCCGCAGCTCGGCCGTCACCTCGATCAGTACGCCGGTCCCGCGTCCGCGTGCGGTGTAGCGGACTTCGCGGTACGGCGCGAGCACTTCCGGCGTGATGGTGAGGGCGAGCGGCAGGGTGCCCAGCCCGAGCGGGACGACGACCTGCACGCGCCAGCGGCCGTCGTCCTCGACCTGGAAATCATGGGCCGCCGGCAGGATTCCGGCCACGGACTGCGGATCAGTCAGGGCCCGCCAGAGCGCGTCCGGGGGAGCGGCGAACTCTCGGGTACCGGTGATGTTCATCGGGTCTCCACTTCGGCCCGGGCGCCGGACTCCGGGTCATGGATGAGGCGCCAGAGGCGTTCGGTGTTGTGGTGACTGTGCCCGACGTGGCGCTCGATCCCTGCCGCGCGCAAGGCATCCTCGACCGCTGCCGAAATCGCATGGAACGCGCCGCCGCCGCCTTCGCCCATGCCTTTCGCGTCGAGCGGGGCCACCGGGGACGGTGATTCGATGGCATCCGTGCGCAAATCCGGCATGTCCAGCGCGGTCGGCACGTGGTAGTCGAAGAAGTTCGCGTTCAGCGGCTGGCCGTCCTCGTCGAATTCGTAGGACTCGGTGAGCGAACCGCCGAGGCCGTGCGCGAGTGCGCCGTGCACTTGGCCCTCCACGATCCGGGGGTTGATGCGGACCCCGCAGTCGTCGACAACCGCGTAGCGTTCGATGGAAAGCTCGCCCGTCTCGCGGTCGATTTCGACGACGCAAGCATGGATCTGCGTCGCGTACGTCAAGGCGATATTGCCGAATCGGCGTTCCGCGTCGGGCATCGTGAACGGCGGCCGGTACACATAGCGGCAGTTCAACGTCACGTCGAGATCGCTCGGGTAAGCGACCGTGTCACTGTTGACGAGTGCGGAGAGTTCGCCGAAGCTGCGTTGCCGGTCCGGTACTCCCTTGACCCCGGCATTCCCGTTTTCGAGCACGATGTCGTCGAGATCCGCTTCGAGCACCGCGGCGGCGAGCTGGCGGATCTCGAGGGAAAGCCGCTCTGCCGCACCTTTCGTGGCCCCGAGGCCGGTCACCGCAAATTGGCTGGCCACGGTGGCCGACCAGCCGGCGTGCGAGTTGCGCCGGGAATCGTGTCCCTGATGGACGGTGATGTCGTCCGGCGAGATGCCGAGGATGTCGGCGGCGACCTGGGCGGCGGTGGTTTCGTGCCCCTGGCCTTGCGGTGCGGTGCCGAGACTCAGCACGACCTCGCCCGTGAGGTCGAGCTTGATCACCGCGACCTGGTTGTTCCCCGATACGGGGGCGTACGGGTTCGCCATCCGGATCTGGGCGTAGTTCTGCGTTCCCGAATCCAGGGTGGAGCCGATGCCGATACCGATCAGCTTCCCGTCGTGTTCGCCGCGGCGCTTCCTGGCCTCGGGATAGTCGATCAGCTCCAGGACCCGATCGAGGCAGCGGGAGTAGTCGCCGGAGTCGTAGATGCCGCCGCTCGGCGTCTCGTACGGCATTTCCTCCGCGGTGATGTAGTTCCGCTTGCGGATCTCGATCGGGTCCAGTCCCAATTCGTGCGCGACAATGTCGATGATGCGCTCGATCAGCCAGAGGTGCTGCATGCGTGAGTAGCCGCGGTTGGCGCCGCTGGGCGGCTTGTTCGTCGCGACCTGAGTGAAATTGACACGGATATCACGCCACCGGTAGCAGCCCGGTGTCACTTGGCTCCACAGGACGGCACCGGCCGGTTCGTAGCGCGGGAATGCCCCGCAGTCGTCGATTGCGGTAACGGAGAACCCGAGGATGGTGCCGTCGCGGCGGACCGGGACCACGATGTCCTCGAACCAGCGGTCCGAGCCGTGGACGTTGCCGATGTGCTGGTCTGTCCGCCACTCCGTCCATTTCACCGGACGGCGCAGCTTGCGGGCGAGCAGGCACGCCGCGGTGAGATACGGGTACAGCGCTCCCTTGTTGCCGAATCCGCCGCCGATGTCGCGGCTGACCAGGCGCAGTTGGGAGGTGGGTACGCCAAGGGCGATGGACATCCACGTGGCGTTCGGCCCGGGGGAGTGCATGTTCGAGACGACGGTGAATTCGCCGCTGGCCCGGTCCCATTCCGCGACCGCTCCCGAACATTCCAGCGGGGTCGAGGAAAACCGGTGGAAGTACAGTTCCGGAATGCGCACGACATGGTCGGCGGCAGCAATCGCCGCCTCGATGTCGCCGTAGTCGAAAAGACCCGAGAAAATGACGTTGCTGCCGACCTGTTCGTGCAGCAGCGTGGCGGTTTCGGCAACGGCACGGCGGGCGTCGAGTACCGGCTCGAGACTCTCGTACTCGACCTCGACGAGATCGGCGGCATCGCGGGCGAGTTCCCGGGTCGCGGCCACGACCGCGGCCACCGGTTCGCCTGCCCAGCGGACTTTCCCGACGGCGAGGCAGTAGTCGGTGATCGTGTTGGCGGCGCCGGGTGCGCTCTGCGCGAACGGGTTGGACAGCGTGGCGACCTCTTCCCCGGTCAGCGTGCCGTACACCCCTTTCAGCGCCGCCGCCTTCGCCACGTCGACAGACACGATCCGGGCGTGCGCGTAGGGGGAGCGGACGAAATGCACGTATCCCATTCCGTGGCGCTTCACGTCATCGACGAAGACGCCTTCGCCGCGGATCAGCCGGTCGTCTTCCTTGCGGCGGATGCTTTGCCCCACCGAGGTGCGCGGTTCAGGCTCAGGCATGGGCATCTCCCGTCCGCTCGGCGACCGACTGGATCGCGTCGACGATGTTCCAATACCCGGTGCACCGGCAGATGTTGCCCTTCAGCGCCCGCTTGATTTCGTCCCGTGCCGGGGCCGGGTTGCGCTCGAGCAGATGGGTGGCGCTGATGAGCATCCCGGGCGTGCAGTAGCCGCACTGCAGGGCGTGGTGCTCGGAAAACGCTTGCTGCAGCTCGGTGGGCTCCGGCCCGTCGGCCAGGCCTTCGACCGTCACGATCTCCGTGCCGTCCGCCTGGACGGCGAGCATCGAACAGGACTTCATCGCCTTGCCGTCGACCAGAACGGTGCAGGCCCCGCAGGTTCCGGTGTCGCAGCCGACGTGGGTGCCGGTGAGGTCGAGGTCGTCGCGCAGCAAATGCACGAGCAGCCGCCGGGCCGGGACTTCGCACTCCTCGGCTTTCCCGTTCACGGTGACGTGCACGGGGTGCTGTGGTTCCCGGTCAGCCGGCATGGGTTCCTCCGCCGTCGTGGTTGGCATCGCGAACGGCCCGCACGGCGAGGACCTCGGCCAGATGCCGCCGGTACTCGCTCGATGCATGCACGTCCGCGGGGGGCGTGAGCTCTGCCGTCCGTACTGCTTCACGCACGGCGTCTTCTTCGGCCGCGCAGGTCAGGACGACCGGTTTTCCCGCCACCGCCCCGAGCGCGATCCGGGCCCGGCCGTCGCGCGTGGTCGCGGCAACGTTGACGATGCCGGGACCGTCCGCGCCGATCCGGACTGCGGCCCAGCCGTCGCCTTCCCCGGCGGCCCGGGCGGGGATGCGGACGCGAGTGAGCAGTTCGCCGTGCCCGATCGCGGTGGTGAACGGGCCGCGGAAGAACTCCGCGGCGGGGACGGTGCGTTGCCCGCCGGTGCCCATGATGGTCATCTCGGCCTGCAGCGCGGAAAACAGCGGCGGGAGATTGTTGTTGAGGTCGTGGTTGCAGATGTTTCCGCCGACGGTGGCGCGATTGCGTACCTGGGCGTCGGCCAGCGTGGCGGCGACCTGCGCGACGATCGGCCGCGCCGCACCGGCGGCCGGCGAGGCGAGCAGCTCGGCGAAAGTGACCCCGGCACCCAGTTCGAGGGCCCCGTCGGGGTGCACCTCGATGGTTTTCAGGGAGCCCACCCGGCTGATGTCGACGAGCCGATCCGGTGGGGCCACCCGCAGCTTGAGGAAGTTGATGAGCGAGGCACCGCCGGCCAGCGCCCGCGCGCCGGCCGTTTCGGAGAGCAGCTCGACGGCCTCCTCGACCGTCTCGGCTCGCCGATATTCGAACTGGGGTAAGAGCATTTCGTCGCTCCGGGTGGCTCGGGGAAGCGGGTGGTCAGGTGCCGATGAAGAATTCCGGGGTGGGGCGGCAGGCTCCCCAGGCGTCGAATCCGGAGCGGTCGTGCCATGCCTTCGGGGGCATGTCGCCGTCGATGACCGCCATCTCGAGCGAGAGTTCGAGCCGGTTGCCGTCGGGCGTGCGGTAGTAGACGAAGATGTTGCCGCCCAGAAGGTGCCGTCCTGGTCCGAGTTCGATGGCGAGGCCTGCACTGGCGAGCGTGTCGCAGGCGAGCTTGAGGTGTTCGAAACTGGACAGCGCCAGCGCCCAGTGGTGCAGGCGGCCGGTACCGCTGTTCACCGTCACGTCGTGGTGCAGCGAGCCCTTCCGCATGAAGGCGCCCTCCCACACCCCGGACCCCGGGTTGAGCTCGATGTGCTCGGTTTCCTTCCACCCCAGCACATCGAGGAAGAACCGCGATATTTCGGAGACATCGGGGGCCTGGATGGCGATGTGGTCGAGATCGAGCGGGTGGAACCCGCGCAGCCGAGGATGGGCCGGTGCGGCCAGTACGGGATAGCGCTTGTCGGCTACCGAGACGTACTCCATGTCGAGCCCGCTGGGCAGGGTGAACCGGATCCCTTGCTCCTGGCCGGGCTCGGTACCGTCGCAGCGCCGGACGGCGATCCCGTGGTCGGCAAGGCGGCGTGCGGTCTGGTCGATCTCGTCCACATGGTCGACGCGGAAGGCAACGTGCTCGATCCGTGGTGGACCCTCGCGGAACGCAACGTCCCAGTTGTCGTCAAGGCCGCAGCCGAGGTACACGGTGCCGTCCTCGCGGGCGAGCTCGACCATGCCGACGACGTTGAGGTAGAAATCGAGCGTGCGGCCGAGATCCGCCACGCTGAACTCGACGTGCTCGATCTTGTGCGTTTTGGGAACCACGGGTCATGCCTCCGGGACGATAGGGAGCAGGATGGACGCCGGGCGGGCCTTCCCGGCATAGAGCGTGACGGTGCCGCCGAACACCTCGGCCGGACGGTCCAACGGATCGGAGTGTTTGCCGTCATCCCGTCCCGCGACGGTCAGTGCCAGCGTGTATCCCTTCGGCACGACGACCGAGGTCGGCCAGATCTCGACCTCCAGGCCGTACCTCTCGCCCGGGGCCAGCGGCTGTGCTTCGTCGTGAGTGTGGAAGGGACGCCACGGGGTGCTGAGGTCCGGGTCGAGCTTGCGGTGGGACGCACGCAGCCAGCCCTGGGAGACCGGCATGTGCGGATCGTTGGCGCCGGCGAACGTGATCTCGCGGCCGTCGGGAGCGTACACCCGTAACGTCAGGAAAAGATCGGCATCGGTGGTCGACGACGAGACGAAGAGCGACGCGGCGGCCGGGCCGGTGATCTCGGTGTCCGCCGAGACCACGGTGCAGAAGGTGATTTCTTCTTCGAGTGCACGGTAATCCAGGCACTGGTCCTCGGCGGGCGGCTCCGGCGTGAGAGTGCGTGCGGCGAGGTCCAGGTAGAGCCGCGTCCACCGGGTGCGCGGGATCGGCCAGCCGTCCTCGTGCCGGAACGTGGTGGTGCCGTCGATGTGGCGGACGTTGAGCAGTACCGGCGGGGTCGCGTCCCAGCCGTTGTCCTCGCCTTTGAGGAAATGGTCGAAGAAGCGCAGCTGCAGTTCCCGGCCGTAGTCGGTGTAGAAGTGCGCCCAATGCTCCCCGACGTGCAGCTCCAGCCATTTCCGCGGCGAACCGGCGCGGAGGAACCCTTCGACGTTGCCGCGCAGGTGCAGGCCCTGCCCGCCCAGGTTCCCGGCCGACAGCACGGGCACGGTGATCCGGGAAAGGTCGGCGTTCCGCTCGCGCAGGTAGTCGTCGATCAGCGGATGGTCACGTATCTCGGCGATGAGGTCGGCCCGGCTCGCCGCACGCTCTTCCTCGGTCCGCAGCTCGTCGCCGAACGCGAGGACACCGGTGACCGGATTGCGTTCGCCGCGCCCGGCAATCCCGTGCTGGGCCTTCGGAATCCGGTTTTCGAACCAGCGCATGAGGAAGTTCGTCAGTATCCCGCCGTTCCGGCGCACCTCACGGTAGTGGTCGGCGGCGCCCTCCCACGGGCAGATCGCGGCGAGGCCCGGTGGGTTCAGCGCCGCGACCTGCCATTGGTTCATCGCGGAATACGAGATGCCCTGCAGGCCTACTTTCCCGGTGCACCACGGTTGCGCGGCCGCCCAGGCGACGCAGTCGTAGAGGTCCCGGGTTTCCCGCGGGGAGAACTGGTCGACATAGCCGGGGGAGCGGCCCATGCCCCGGGAGTCGATGCGCACCATCGCGTAGCCGTGCGGCACCCACTTCTCCGGGTCGGCCACTTCCCAGTTGGCGTACTTGCTGCTGGTGCCCGCAGGGACGTCGGGATGGTCCTGGCACAGGCGGCGCCACTGCTCGGGGCGGCCTTCCTCGAAGCGCAATCCCTTGCCGTACGGGCCGCAGCTGAGCAGCACCGGGTACCGGCCGCCGGGAACCGGGCGGAAGACGTCCGCGCGCAGGGCGAGCCCATCGTCCATCACCACCGGGATGTCCCAGTCGATCCGCATCCCGTCTCGTGTCTCGCTCAATCGGGCTCCGATCTGTTCGTCCCGCCCCGCCATCCTCGGCCGTTGCTTCCGATCTGTCAACGAATTTTGATCAGAAGTGGCGTCAATGAGCTTCCATCAAAGCACTTCGGCGATAGTTTGATCAAACTAGGATGCCGTGTCCTATCCTGAGGCCGCCGGATTTCCGGGGGGTGCGCCGCCGCGGAAGGGGGACCCGGACCGGCCACGTCACGCCGGTGGCCCTTTACCCCAGGTTGCAGATTGATATAATCAAGGCCTCACGACCCAGGAAAGCCGGAATTGGTCGGGATAGTTGATCAAATCCGGTGGCACGACGGCCGGTCGGAGGATACGTCCATCCTTGCGCATCACGGTGCGCGGCGACGAACCGGGTATGGAGGCTGATGTGGTGGCGGGGGCACGGAAGCGGAACAGCACGGGGCCGACGCGAGTCGAAGCGGCCATTGCGGCCCTGCGAGAGGAAATCATCACCGGGAAGCTCGCCCCGGGCACTCCGCTGCGGCTGGAGGCGCTGGCCGAACGTCTGGGGATGAGCATGATGCCGGTCCGGGAAGCCTTGCGCGGACTCGAATCCCTCGGCCTGGTCGAGCAGCTGCCCCGGCGCGGGGCCCGCGTCGGCATCTATTCGGTGGAGGACCTGTACGACACCTACGAGGCCCGGCTGCCGCTCGAGGAGCTGGCTGTCCGTCGCGCGGCCGAGCGGTTCACCGAGGAGGACACGAAGCGGGCCCAGCGTGCCCTGGAGGACCAGATGGCCGCCGTCGCGGACGGCCGCGTGGCCGATGCCCGAGAGGCGCACACCGAGCTGCACATGGCGATTTACGAGGCAGCCGGGTCGGATTGGCTCACCCGGCTGATCAAGCCGTTGTGGGCGAACAGCGAGCGGTACTGGATCCTGACGAACTCCACCAGGGGATCCGAGGAAGGCCAGCGGGAGCACGAGCGGATCATCGACGCCTGCACCCGGCACAACCCCAACGTCGCGGTCCGGGAGCTGCATTCGCACCTGGCCCGTGCCGCCAACCTGGTGGCGCGCCGCCAGTTCGACGCGGAGGACCTGTTCTGAGACACCCGGCGAAGCTGCCCCGGTCCGAAGTGGACCGGGGCAGCTCGCTGGTTACGGCACCGGGACGAGTGCCGCCTGGTCTACTGCGTCGGCGTACGCCGCAAGGATTTCCCCCGGCGCGGTGGGCGTGATGGCTGCGGTGAAGTCGTCCGGCCGCACCAGGTAGGTGGTTTCGCCGGTCGCGCCGAACCGTGCCGTCAGGTCGCCGCGGACGTCGAAGTACGTCCGGGCGCGGGCCGGGGAATCGACCGGCGCGTCCCGAGCGCTGATCACGAGCTGGTTGAGCCCCGGTGGCAGATCCCCGAGCAGCGGCACCGAGTCCGGCCTGCCCGTGAAGGTGAGCGCGGCGAACTCCTTGCCGAGCAGTTCGTGCAGCCGCCGGGTGCAGCCGTCCGGGCCGACCAGCGTGCCGTCCGGTACCCGGGTGCCGACCGCGACCGGAGGCCGGAGCCCTTGCCCCGGCGGCGCAGGGGCGCCGTAAGTGAGTCCGAACAGCGCGCCGTTGTACGCGCTGAGCCATCGGCTGCGGGGATCGCGCAGGCTCCGTTTGCGCCGGCGCGAGCGCGCCGCGTTGACGAGCGGGTTGGCGGAGAACTCCATGAAACCGCGGGACCGCTTCGACATCGCGTCGGCGGTCACCGCGATCACCGGCTGGCGTTCGGAGCTGTAGGAGTCCAGCAATCCCGGCCCGGCCCACCCGCGCAGGACCCACGCGAGTTTCCAGCCGAAGTTGAACGCGTCCTCGAAGCCGGAGTTGAGGCCGAGGCCGCCGATCGGGGTGATGAGGTGGGCGGCATCCCCGAGGAGGAACACGCGCCCGTCGCCGAAGCGATCCGCGACCCGGCCCTGTGCGCTGTACTGGGCCCAGTCCAGGACGGTGAAGTGCTGTCCAGGACCGATTTCCTGCTGAACCCGTTCCCGGACCTCCGCTTCGGTGGCCTGGGGCGCGTCGTTCGGCGCGGCCCAGCCCACCCGCCAGAATTTCGGCAGCCGGACGCGCGTGAAGAACCCGTCGGCATCGCACACATACGACAGCGGACCGGCCGGGAGGTCGGCTTCGATGTTGACCACCACGAACTGCTCGGGCGGCGTCAGCTCCTGCAGCCGAAGGTCGAGCTGACGGCGTACCGTGCTGTGCCCGCCGTCGCAGCCGACGACGTACGATGCCTCGAAATCCGCGCTGCCACCGTCGGTTTCGAACTTCAGCAAGCACCGCTCGCCGTCCTGCTCGAGCGACGCGAGCCGGTGGCCGAAGCGCACCTCCACGCCCAGTTCCTGCGCCCGGGCGAGAAGGATCGGTTCGAACTCGTGCTGGGGCAGGTTCAGGAAGTACGGGAACGCTGTTTCCGTCATCAGCTCGGACATGTCGATCCGCATCAGCGGTTCTTCGGTGCTCTTGTGGAGGAAATCGAGGCTCTCGATGCGGATGCCTTCCTCCCGCACGCGGTCGATCACCCCGAGCCGGTCGAAGATCTCCAGGGTCCGCGGCACCACCGTGCCCGCTTTGGGCGCGGTGGACGTGGCCGGGTTCCGCTCGAAGACGGTCACCGCGATTCCGTGGTAGGCAAGCCAAGCCGCCGCGCAGAGCCCGACGGGACCGGCCCCGACGATTGCGACGCTCCGCTTGCGGTCCGCTTCTTCGCCCGGTTCCCGGGCGCTGGGTGATTTCGTGGCAGTCAACGGGTGGGTGCTCCTTGCGTTCGTGGTCTTCAACCGCAGCACGATCCGCCGTGGTGCGCGGCTGCCGGGGCCTCTCGCGCTTCCGCGGCTTCCCTCGGCATCGCGCCGGCCGGGTAGGACCAGAGCTCGTCGATTTTCCCGCCGTCGACGTGAAGGAACAACTCGTGCGGCTCACCGGCTTGCGCGAAGGCGAGAGTCGCCCCGGTATCGGCGAGCGCGACGCCGACCCCGGCCAGTATCGACGGGCCATCGGCCGTTTCGGGCAGCCGGCTCAGGTACTTCGCGATGATTTCGGCGGGACCGTGCAGGTCGATCCGCTCGTGGCCGCCGTCCACGTGCAAGGTCGCGTCCGTGGCGAACAACCGGTGGCCCCAGTCGTCCAGCTCTGTGCGGTCGAGCGCGATCAGCAGGCGGGTGACGAGGGCTTCGGCGGGGGTCTGCGTGTACATGTCGGGTCCTCCCTGCCTCAGACTTGCCGGACGATCAGAGTATGCGGCCCGACCGTGGTCGTGACCTCGATCCGCCCGCCGCGGGGAGCTGCTCCGTCCACCTGCTTCCCGTCGAGCAGCACCTGATAGGTCGCCTGGTCGATCAGGTTCGAGACAGTGAGCGAGGTCGGACGGCCGAGGGCGTGCCGGTCGGCGCTGGTCACCGAGACGTTCAAGGTGCGGTTCGTTGCGGTGTAGTAGGCCTGCCGGACCCGGACGGTCGGATAGTCGACGCCTTCGAGTGTCGGCTCCAGGAACTTGGCGGTGTTCGGGTTGACGTGCAGGTCCCGCCAGTCACCCGGATTGCTGAGGGTGAAGGCGGGCATGACCCAGCCGTTGTACTGGCCGCGCGGCCACCGCTCGCTCAGGCCGAACCCGAGCGAGAATTCGCCGTGCTCGTCGTCCCAGGTCGGCTCGTAGTTGTTCTCCATCCAGCCGCGCAGGGCGCTGTAGGTCTCCAGGTCGCCGAGCTCCAGCGCGCAGGCGGCGCCCAGCCCGGTCGCGGCGTTGGAGTCGATCTCCATCCCGGCGACGGGGGACAGGAAGGCCGTGCCGTCCTTCTGCTCGCAGAAGAACTGGTGGATCATGCCGTCGTACATCCGCTCGGCGGTCGGCCGGTCCAGGCCGATCGCGTGCCAGGCCATCGACGCGTAGATCCCCGCCGACTGCTGGCCGGGTTCGTTCATGGTCACGTCGACCACCGGGTCGTAGATGCTCGTGGTGGTCGTGATCCGGCCGGTGTCCGCGTCGACCGGGTGGTAATGGCGCCGCGCGTAGCGGTTCCAGTTGTGGAAGGGAGTCAGCAAGGTCGTCCCGTGCATGACGTCGAACAACCGCACGGCGGTGCCGGTCAGCAGGTTGCACAGCGGGAAGATCTTCCCTGCCTCGCAGGCGATGCCGGGCCAGCTTTCCCGCCATTGGCGGGCAATGAGCTCGTTCAGTTCCCGGTGGTCGTAGCGGAACCGGTGATCCTCGTCGTAGACCACGTCGAAAGGCCGGTCGTACTTGTCGTCGCCGGTGACGTAGCCGTACAGCGACAGGGCGAAGTCGAGGTATCCCTTGTACATCAGGTTCTGGCCGCCGCCGCGGACCGGGTCCGGGTCGAACTCGAACCCGCCGGAACCGTTGCCTGCCCACCCGGTCATGTTGTACTTCCCGGCGAGCCCGGGCGGAATCCAGGCCTGCCACTCCGGGGGGTAGTTCTCCCGGTTCGGGTCGTCGCCCTGGTACTCGAGCCATTCGTAGAGTGCCCAGTATTCGAGGTACCGGTCGCTCATGAAGCCGAGTACCTCGCCGTACACCTCACGCCACGCCGGAGTCGCTTGTGCCATCGACGCCAGCGACCACATGTTCCAGGAGAAGTCGTAACGGGCGAAGTTCCCGGACGGCGTGAACGACCGGTCGTCCCACGACTCGTGCGGCACGTCAGTTTTCGCCCAGGTACCACCGAAACCGACCTTGCGGTGCAGATGCGCGAGCCAGCCTATCGCTTCGTCGGTGAGCGCGGGTACTCCGGGAACGACCTCGGAGAGGGACCGCACCCGGCCCCGGAACGGCCCACCCGAACCCGGCCGCGGCTCGAAGGTGTCGAACACTTTCCCTTTCCACCATGGACCGGTTTGGGGAATGATTTCAGACATGTGAACTCCAGTGATCCGGGTGCGATGGTGCGTTTTCCTTGGCAGCCACCGGGAGGGAGATGGCGGTGCCGGGCCGGGCCGGGGTACCGAGCGGCCGGGCATGATGGCCGGGGAATTCACCTGTCCGATTCTCCGTCGGCGTTCCGGTCTCGAATCGAGCCAGGCAGCGCGTGCCTCGGCGGCTGCCCGGCAGTGCGCCTGCCCTCACCTCAGGCCTCCCGTTCGCGTGACCCGGCTGAGACCGGGCGCGTTCGCTGACTCCCTATCCTCAATTGTTTGATCAAAATTAGTTGTACTCTAGACGCTCTCGAAGGGCCATGCAAGAAAGCGCGGGGCGTACCCGCCTGGAGTGGGTGGAGAGACCGCCCCCTTCGGGCACCCTGCCACTTCGGCCGGGGACGAGATCGGAGGTGCGTCGACGCCGGACACCTGGCGTGCTGGTACTCCACTGCCGCCCCTCGGCGGGCCGGGGCTTTCGGCGGATGCGCCGTATCAGCTCGATGATCGGCTCGGGCGCTCTCCGCATTGCCAGGACGTGGAGCTTCCTTCCTCCTGGTGCCGCTGGGCCGTGGTGCCGCAGGCCCTTGACTGAGCCTTTCATTTGATCAAAACTTGGGGTTGAGGCCCTTCGGGGTAACTCCATGCGCGGGTCTGGGTCACTGCGGGCGGCCTCGGCGGCGCGCCGGCCCACCCGTTCGGGTGTGGCACTGCCGAGGCGGATCCGCTGTCCTCAAAGCCTCTTGAGACGAGGAGGTCCGGTGAAGGGTCCAGGCGACATCCTGCGGACGGCAGCCGCGCGCTTCGGCGGCAAGATCGCATTGATCACCGCTACGAGGACACTCACATTCGCTGAACTCGACGCGCTCGCCGACCGCGTTGCGGCCGGGCTCGCCGAGCGCGGGATCCGCAGCGGGCAGCCGGTGTCGCTCTACTCGCAGAATCGCTGGGAGTGGATCGCGGCCTACCACGGGGCGTTGCGGGCCGGTGCGGTGGTGAACCCGGTGAATGTCATGCTGACGATGGAAGAGCTGGCGTTCGTGCTGCGTGACTGCGGTGCCGCCGCGGTGTTCACCAGCGCCGAGCAGGCCCCCCGGGTCGCCGAACTCACCCGGGATCTGCCCGATCTCAAGGCTGTCGTCGCTTTCGGCGGCGCCGAGGGGGTCGTGAGTTTCGACGAGCTCCTGGCGTCGACGGGCGAAGCACCGCCGTTCGTCGCGGATCCCGCCGCGCCGAGCACAATCGGGTACACCTCGGGAACCACCGGCCACCCGAAAGGCGCGGTCCAAAGTCACCGGGCGGTGCTGCTCAACTGCGCGTTGACCGCGACGATGCACGGCCGTGACGAGCGGGACGTCGTGGTCACCGCGTTGCCCGCTCCGCATGTCTACGGCAACGTCGCCATCAACGGAACCTTCCTCGCCGGCGGCACGGTGGTGCTGATGGAACGGTTCGCCGCCGACGAGGCGCTGCGGCTGATCGGCGAGCACCACGCGACGATGTTCGAAGGCGTACCGGCGATGTACTCGATGCTGCTCTCTGCCGCGGAACTGGACACGGCCGACCTGTCTTCGCTGACTCGCTGCACCGTCGGTGGCCAGACGATTCCGTTGCCCACCATCGAACGGTGGGAAAAGCGTTCCGGGGCACCGCTGGTCGAGCTGTGGGGAATGACGGAAATCGCCGGGCTCGGCACCACCCACGCACTGCACGCACCGTCCGTACCGGGCTCGATCGGCGTGTCCCTGCCGGGGCTGGACGTCCGGATCGCCGACCTCAAGGACGTGCAACGGGACGTGCCTGCCGGCGAGCCGGGCGAGCTGATGGTGCGCGGCCCCTTGGTGATGCTCGGCTATCACGGGAATCCCGAGGCGACCAGGGAAGCGATCGAGCCGGATGGCTGGCTGCACACCGGGGACATCGCCACGATGGACGAAACGGGGCATGTGTTCGTCGTCGACCGGCGCAAGGACATGATCATCACGGGTGGCTACAACGTCTACCCGGCCGAGATCGAACGGGTGCTGGCCGGGCATCCTGCCGTCGCCATGGTCGCGGTGGGCCCGGTTGCCGATGAGGTACGTGGTGAGCTCGCTTGTGCTTACGTCGTCCTCGCCGGCAACGCCGCAGCGAACCAGGAGGAACTGATCGCCTACGCCGGTGAACATCTCGCCGCGTACAAGCGTCCTCGCGCAGTGCGGTTCGTCGATCACCTTCCCGCGACCTCGACCGGGAAGATCATGCGCCGGGAGCTCATCAAGCAATTCACGCCGTGAGATCGGCGTGAGGAGGGGGCCACACCGTGGACAAGGCGGCCGGGCAGCATTTGGATCTTGTCACGCTCCTCGACCGCGGGGAGGCGATCCGCACCGCGCTTGCGCTTCTTGCCGAGCACGGCGACATCGCGTGGATCGCCGAACCTGATGACGCAGGCGACCTGGTGTTGCGCACTGTCCACGGCGATCTGACCGGCCAGCTGCGCGGGTTGCACGTGCCACCAGGGCTGGGCTTGACCGGCAAGGTGCACTGCGCGGCCGTGCCGGACTGGGTGAACGACTATTTCCGTTCTGCGGCGATCACCCACACCTTCGATCGGCAAATCCGCTCCGAACGCGTCCGCAGTCTCCTGGCGGTGCCGATCGTGCATGGCAGGCAGAGCTACGGTGTCCTGGCTGCCGGGGTCAGGCACGACGGTGTTTTGAGCGATCGAGCCGTCGAGCGCGCCAACGAAGTCGCTGCGCAGGCAGCGCTTGCGTTCGCGGTAGCCGAACGCGCGAGAATGGCGCGGGAGGCTGCGGTGCACGAGGAACGCAGCCGCGTCGCCGCGGACCTGCACGACACGGTCGGGGCACTGTTGTTCGCCATCGGTTCCGGAGTCGCCGGCCTTGCCGAGACAGCGACCGGCAATCCGGAGTTCGCTGCGCAGCTGCAGCGCTTGCAGGCGCATGTCGCACAGGCGACGACTGCATTGCGCACCTCGCTCCGTACGTTGCGTGCGTCTCCCGCCACGCTCGCGCTTTCAGTTGCGTTGCAGGCCGACTGCTCGGCGTTCAGCGATCGGACCGGAGTCGCCGCTGAGCTGATCATTCTCGACAACCCGCCGGCCTTGCCGCCGTCGCGTGCCGAGGTGCTCATCGGTGCGGTACGGGAAGCTCTGCTGAACATCGAGAAACACGCCGGTGCGTCCGCGGTGGTGGTCACGGTGGGCCAGCGTCCGGGCGGCGGGGTGGTCATCGCGGTCACCGACGACGGCTCCGGGTTGCCTGACGGCTACCGGCCGGGACTGGGGCTCGGCAAAGCCGGGGAGGCGGTGGCTCGCCTCGGCGGAGTGCTGCAGATGATGACCGACCCGTATGGCGGGACGACTTTCCGGGTCGGGATCCCGTGCTGACCGGGCCGCGGGTCGGGGTGTTCGTGGTCGACGATCACCCGGTCGTCCGCGACGGAGTCGTCACCCAGCTCGGCCGCCACCGGGACATCGAGGTGGTCGGGCACGCCGCGACCGCGGCGGAGGCGGTCCTCGGGTGCCGCCGGGAGCAACCCGACATCGTCTTGCTTGACCTGCGGCTTCCGGATGCGCTCGCCGCGGAGGTGGTTCCGCGCCTGCACGAGGTCAGTCCCGCCAGCAAGGTCTTGTTGTTCACTGCGTTCCCCGAGCACGCGGCAGTGGCTCCCAGCCTCGCGGCCGGCGCGTGCGGTCTGCTCGTCAAAGACGCCACCGGCCCGGCCTTGCGAGAGGCCCTGCTCCAGGTGGCTCGCACCGGCAGCTACCGGGCGACCTGCCCGGCGTCTCCGGCGCAGGCCCCGATCACTCCCCGCGAGTACGATGTACTCCGGCTGGTGTCCGCCGGGCACACGAACGTCGAGATCGGGCAGCAGCTCGACCTGTCGCTGAACACCGTGAAGACCTATCTGCGCAACGTGATGCAGAAGCTCGGTGCGCGGAACCGGGCGCAGGTGATCACCAACGCCCGGATCCACGGCCTGCTCTGACCTCAGTCGAAGGTCAGGACTGCCTTGACCACCTTGCCGTGGTGGGCGGCGTCGATCGCTTCGTTGATCCGGTCGAACGGGAAGGTGGTGATCAGCTTGTCGAACGGAAACCGGCCGTTTTGATACAGCTCGATCATGTGCGGGATGAACTGCCCGGGGATGGCGTCGCCTTCGATGACGCCGACCAGCGACCGGCCGAAGAGCAGGTGCCCCTGGTCGATCGTCAGCTCATTGGTCATGCCCTGGTATCCCACGCTCGCGCAAGTTCCGGGCGACTGCAGGCATTCGAGCGCTTGCCGCACGACGCCGGGGAGGCCGATACAGTCGACCGAATAGCGGGCGCCCGTGCCGGTGATCGTGCGGATCGCCTCGACCGGGTCGGCGTCGTCCGGGTCGACGACATGGGTGGCACCAAGTTCCGTGGCCAGTTCGCGGCGCGCTGCCTGGGGGTCGACCGCGATGATGGTCGAGCAACCGGCAACCTTGGCCGCCAGTATCGCGCTCAGCCCGACCGAGCCGGCCGCGAACACCGCGATGCTCGAACCTTCTTCGGGCGCCAGCGAGTTGAGGACCGCGCCTGCTCCGGTCTGCACGCCGCAGCCGAGCGGGCCGAGCAGTTCCAGCGGCAAAGACGAATCGACCTTGATCGCGTTGCGCTCGGTGGCGATCACCTTCCGGGAGAACGACGACTGGCCGAAGAAGTGGCCGAACACCGGGCCGTCCTTCGAGGACAGCGGGGTGCTACCGTCCAGCCGCGCGCCGGACAGATTCAGCGGGACGAAATCGCGGCAGTGCGTCATCACTCCGGTCTTGCAGTGGTCACACTGCCCGCAGAAGTTGTACGTCAGGACGACGTGATCGCCGGTGGCGAGGGAACCGACGCCTTCCCCGACGGCTTCGACGATGCCGGCACCCTCGTGCCCGAGCACCACCGGCAGCTGCCCGTCGACCGCGGTGGCGATCACCCCGAGGTCAGTGTGGCAGACGCCCGACGACACCAGACGCACCAGCACCTCCCCGGCCCTGGGCTGCTCGATTTCGAGCTCCTCGAGCGTGAGCGGTGCTTGCGCTTGTCGTAACACGGCTGCTGTGGTGTGCAACGGACACTCCTTTGTGGTCTCCCGGCATGCGTCTGCTGCCTGCTGTCGCCGATCGTCGGCGACGCCGGTACGAGGCGGCACACCCGTTCGGGTGTGCCGCCTGCTCCGTTTTCCGGGCTTGATGGAACGTGGTGGATGACGACCTCGTGAGCTGGCTCGTCCAGGACCGGCGACCGGTCGTGCCGGTGCGGGTCGGCATGATCCCTTCGCTGGAGATCACCGCCGGGGGTGGCCGGGGACGTGCCGCGGGTCCGGACGTTTCCGGAGCAGCGCCTCGTCGCGGGGCAGTTCGCCAAGTCCCGCATCACTTCCCGTTCGATGCGGCTGCCCACCCCGGACGGCGAGGAGGTGACCACTGCGTCGATGCCGCTGGCCGACCTTCACGCCTCTCCGGGCGCCAGTGTTGGCGCTTCGAGTGAAGCGCCGTCCGGCCGCTTCGACATTGGACAGCTACGTCGACTCCTTGTGTGGCGACTGGCTCCGGCTGGGCAACGCGAACGACTCCGCGCGGTCTTCCAGATGCGAAGTGGTCCGTGATGCCGCCGATCACCCGCGAGGGGCGAGCCGAGTGCGCTCGTGCTGCTCGGCAGGGGTTCGTCCGAGGACTGCCCCGCTCCACCTGACGGGGCGGCACACCCATCCGGGTGTGCCGGGTGCCCCGTTTTCCGGGCTTGATGGAACGTGGTGGATGACAACCTCGGCGTGGAGGGCTCATGGGCGGTTCGGAGGCGGATCTCCGGCCCGAGATCGCGATCGCGTGGCGGCGGGCGGAGCTCAGCGGGCTGGAT
This sequence comes from Amycolatopsis jejuensis, assembly GCF_000717335.1. GTDB lineage: Bacteria > Actinomycetota > Actinomycetes > Mycobacteriales > Pseudonocardiaceae > Amycolatopsis > Amycolatopsis jejuensis. The sequence goes on along the minus strand of NZ_JNYZ01000015.1, from coordinate 147,819 downwards.
CCCGGGTCCGGCGTGTCGGCGGAGGATTTCGGCGAGGTCGATCGCGGCAGCACGCTGATGGTCGCCGCGGAGCCAGTGCTCGACGTGCTCGCCGGGCAGCTGCGGGGGACCCGGTTCAGTGTGCTGCTGGCCGATCACGAGGCGCGGATCGTCGACCGCCGGTTCGGCGAGAGCCGGTTGGCCGATGCGCTCGACGACGTCCTGGCGGTGCCCGGGCACCGGTACACGGAGGAGGTCGCCGGGACCAATGCGCTGGCGACCGCGTTCGAGATCCGGCGGGGGATCACGGTGGTCGGGGCGGAGCATTTCCTGGACCCGCTCAAGGGTTTCTGCTGTTACGGGCACCCGATCACGCATCCGGTGACCGGGCGGCTGGCGGGCGTCCTGGACGTGACCGGGCACGCGGCCGACGCGACCGACCTGCTGCAGCCGTTTCTGACCCAGGCGGTGCGCGACATCGAGGCGCGGCTCTTGGAGGGCAGTTCGGCCGGGGATCGCCGGTTGCTGGCGGCTTACCGGGCGCGGACGGCCCGGACCAGCCGTCCCGTACTGGTGCTCGACGAGGGCCTGATGCTCGCCAACCAGGCCGCGACCGACACGTTCGATCCCGCGGCGGCCCGTGGACTCGCCAGGGAGCTGCAGGGGGACGAGGGCTCGTGCCGATTGCCTGCCCGTGCGGGGGAACCGGTCGACGTGTCGTACACGATCCTGCCGGGCACGCGCCGCGCGGTGCTGTTCGAAGCTGTCGAAAGCAAGCCTTTCCGGCCGCCGGTACCTCGGAACCGGCAGTTGCCGAGTCTCGTGGAGGCACTCGCCGAGCATCGGCGCCGACGTTCCCGCCTGCTGATCCACGGTGAGCCGGGGAGCGGCCGTACCACCGCTGCGCTGGCGCTGGCGGGTCCACATCCGGTGACGGTGCTCGATGCAGCTGGGGAAATCGTTGCGCGGGAAATGGATCACCTCGTCGTGATTGACGGGATTCATTTGCTCGACAGCGCGGCTGCGGTACGGCTGGCGCATCTGCTGGACAGCTCGTCCGGCTGGTTTGCCTTCACCAGCTGTCCGGAGAGCGAGCTGTCCGGCGAGCACGCCGGGCTTGCGGCGCGGTGTACCGGCCGTTGGCGCACCGAGCCGTTGCGTGCCCGCCGGCACGAGTTTCCGTTGCTGGCCCAGGAGGTTCTGCGGAGTCAGGGCAGCAGCGCGCGGCTGAGTACGGGCGCGGTGAGTGCGTTGAGCCGGCACCATTGGCCGGGTAACCTCGCCGAGCTTGCGGCTCTGCTGCGCGAGCTCGGCCGCGACGGCGGGGTGATCACGACAGCGCATTTGCCGGACATTTTCCGCCGTCCTGCCCGGAATCTGCCGGTGCTGGCCCAAGCCGAACTCGATGCGATCACCTCCGTGCTGCTGCGGTGCCGCGGGAACAAGGTCCATGCGGCGGAGATTCTCGGCATCGGCCGCACGACGCTGTATCGGAGGCTGAAGGAACTCGGCATCGAGTGAAGGTGTTCCGGATCGGCACAGTTACCGGTGATCGTTCGCCGACATGCTGGGCGGCGGTACTGCAACGACGGAGGCAACTGTGACCCCAATGCGGCAAGACGACTACGTGATGACCATCAACGGGAAGCCCGCGCGTTCGCGGGCGACTACGCCGGTCTTCAACCCGGCCACGGGCGAGACGATCGCCGAGGTCCCGGTGGCGAGCCAGGACCAGCTCGACGAGGCGGTTGCGGCGGCCCGTGCGGCTTTCCCGGGCTGGGCGGCGACCCCGATCGAGGAACGGCAGGCCGCGGTCGCCGCGATCGGCGACCGGCTGGAGGCGCACGCCGAGGAGTTCATGGCGCTGCTGACGCGTGAGCAGGGCAAGCCGCGGGCGGGTGCCGAGTGGGAGGTCGGCGGGTCGGTGATCTGGTTCCGCGCGATCGCCGGGCAGTCGCTGCCGGAGGAGGTGCTGGAAGACAGCGCCGAGCACCGCGTCGTCACCCGGTACACGCCGCTCGGGGTGGTCGGCGGCATCACGCCGTGGAACTTCCCGATCCTGCTTGCGGTGTGGAAGATCGCCCCCGCACTGGTGGCCGGGAACTGCCTTGTGCTGAAGCCGTCGCCGTTCACGCCGTTGTGCACGCTGAAGCTCGCCGAGCTCGTCGCCGATCTGCTCCCGCCCGGAGTGTTCAATGTCCTTTCCGGCGACGACGATCTCGGGAAATGGCTCACGGCGCACCCGGGCATCGACAAGATCGCCTTCACCGGCAACACCGAGACCGGTAAGCACGTGATGCGTTCAGCGGCGGGTAACCTCAAGCGCATCACCCTCGAACTCGGCGGCAACGACCCGGCGATCGTGCTGCCCGACGTCGACCCCGAGAAGGTCGCACCGCAGCTGTTCTGGGCGGCATTCCAGAACAACGCGCAGTTCTGCAATGCTGCCAAGCGGGTTTACATTCACGCTGATGTTTACGAGCAGGTCCGTGATGCGCTGGTCGCCTACGCCCGCACGGTGAAAGTCGGCAACGGTGCGGAAGCCGACACCGACCTCGGCCCGATTCAGAACCGGCCGCAGCTGGAGAAGGTCAAGGAGTATTTCGCCGATTGCACCAAGAATGGTTACACCTTCGCACTGGGCGGTGAAATCGACGAGTCCGCGCCGGGCTGGTTCGTGCCCGTGACCCTGGTCGACGATCCGCCCGAGGACTCCCGTCTGGTCAAGGAGGAACCTTTCGGGCCAATCCTGCCTCTGCTGCGCTGGAGCGACGAGGAGGACGTGATCGCGCGCGCGAACGACACCGAGTGGGGCTTGGGTGCGAGCGTGTGGGGCAAGGATCTGGAGGCCGTGGAACGGATCGGCCGCCGGATCGAAGCCGGGACTGTGTGGCTGAACGAGGTCCATCAGTATTCGCCCGCGCAGGCCTTCGGCGGGCACAAGCAATCCGGCATCGGCTGCGAGAATTCCCTGCACGGGCTTATGGAATACACGAACTGGCAGACCATCACGATCAACAAACGACCGGACACCGTCTGATCCTGCCGTGGTGGTCCTGCACCAATCCGGGGGCCGGGATTCGGAGTCGCCGACCACCGTCCCGGCCCTCCGGAGCGGAGGTGCCGACGACTGCCCATGATCTGCCCGGCCACGCTTGTCGGTATCTACGACGCCTGCCTGTGGGCGACCTGGTCACCACCATGGCCGAGGAGGGCGCAGAAGCTGACAGCCACCCCCGACGCCCAGCGCGACGGCCACATCGACCCGGCACTTGCGCCGGCGAACGTCCTCGCGATGATGGCGCTCACCGGGTCACCGGCTAGCTTGTTCTACGCGCCCGGCCGACCCGGAAGCCGATCTCCGGCGACGACGCGAAGGTCTCGTCGAGAGGGCCTGGCGCGGTTTCCGCCTGCAGGGGTGACCGCCGATGGGGTCAGCTCCCGGGAAAGCGCCTTGGTGCGCCGTTGTGCCTGGCGCGTTCGCGTTGTCATGTGCCCATCCTGACACATCTGGAGCACCGTGGAACGGCGTACTAGAACTCTCGGAGGAGCCGTCTCATGACCACTCCCGTCACGATCGTCGGCCCGGGCTCGGCGGTCTCGTCCTCGCCCGCGTCCTGCACGTCCGTGGCATCCCGGCCGCGGTCTACGAGGCCGAACCGTCCGCGGCCTCCCGCGCGCAGGGCGGCCTGCTCGACATCCACGACGACAACGGCCAGCGGGTCGTCGACGTCGCCCGGCTGACCGCCGAATTCCGCCCACCGATATATGACCAACCGCCGGCTTCTCGATGGTGTCCCCTGGCGAGTCAGTGTCGGCTCGCCTTGGCGCGACGTGTCATCCGATTACGGCTGCTGGCAGACCTTCCACGGCGTGTTCCGGCGCTGGCAGCGGGCGAGCGTGGACCCGGCCGGATCGCGTGCTGGCGGACAAGGCCGATAGTTCCCGCGCCAACCGGGCCTTCCTTCGGCGGCGAAGGAGCGCGTGCCCGATCCCCGGCCCGCTGATCAGATCCGTCATCGCCGTAACCGTGGCAGGCCAACCGCGTTCGATCCGGAGATCGACAAGCAACGCCACGCGGTCGAGTCAGGCCCTAGGTGTACTGACCTGGGAGGTTGGGAACGCGGCTGGCGGGTGGGTGGCCGCCGAGTGCGGTGTGGCCGTGGTGGTGATTGTAGGTGTGCAGCCATCGTGGTAACGCCGCGCGTCGTTCGGTTTCGGAGCGGTAGGGGCGGGCGTAGGCCCATTCGTCGAGCAGGGTGCGGTTGAACCGTTCGACTTTGCCGTTGGTCTGTGGCCGGTAGGGGCGAGTGCGTTTGTGGGTGATGCCCGCGCTGGTGAGGGTGTCGCGCCAGAGGCGGGACTTGTAGCAGGATCCGTTGTCGGTAAGTACCCGCTGGACGGTGATTCCGTTGACATCAAAGAAGACCTGAGCGCCGCCAGAACGCGACAGCGGTTTCCTTCTTCTCGTCGGGCAGGATCTCGGTGTAGGCCAGCCTGGAGTGATCGTCCACGGCGTTGTGCAGGTAGCCGTAGCCGATCGGTGCCCGGTTGTTGCGGCGTTCGGTGGTGGTGGCCCGGGCGTTGCGTCGGCCTTGGGCGCGATCGAGCACACGGTGCCCGCCGCCGTCGGGGATGTTGCCCAGTTTCTTGATGTCGACGTGGACCAGCTCGCCCGGGGTGGCGCGTTCGTAACGGCGGATCGGGCGGCCGGTGGCCCGGTCGAGATGGGCCAGGCGGGCCAGGCCGAAGCGGACCAGCACACGATGCACGGTGGAGGGCGCCAGCCACAGGAAGAACGCGATCCGTGCCGGTCCCCACCGGCGCAGCACCCGGACCTTGACGATCCGCCGTTCGGTGCGTGTCGGGGTGCGGCGCGGGCAGTGATGCGGGCGGCTGGATCGGTCGGCCATGCCCCCCTTGCCCCGCGCTGCCACGCGGGAGTCGCCCTCAACTACGTTCGGTACGGCGGCTATCGGTCGTACGTCAACCTGCGAATCTTCTATCGGGCGGCTCTTGCCAGGTGTGTCGAACGCGCAGTCTCGATATGGAACGGACTCGGCTCGCTGAACTGGGTTTACCGGGTTGCCGACGCGGGACTCGGGTGTCTGAGTACCAGACGCGGTTGAAACCCGCAAGACGCGAGAACGGCCAAGTTTGCGAGCTACTGTAATGTCAACCGCCCAGCGCGGGAGAAGCTGGCAGACCGAGGAGATCGGGAATGCGAGACAAGCTGGACGTACACGGCTATCTCAAAGAGATATTGAGATCTCCTGATTCGTGGGCCGCGTCAATGGCAGTTGATCTTGTCAAAGCAGAAGAAGCAGGAATCGACGAAGTGATATTCAAGTCATTGAGGCGTGAAATACGGTCTGGCAAAGTGCCCATCCGGGCATTGAGGATTCTTGCTGAGCGCGATCGCGATCGCGACCCGAATCCTATGTTGGACCTCGTCCCGGACGGGCAGGTCAGGGCAGTCGAAAATCCGTCGAGCAAGATTAGGAGCGCGATTCAGGCACCGATAGTAACAAGATACCAATTGGGCTTCAGTCGGCTCCGCCAACTTGACCCACTGGGCCAGTACGACACGATCCTCAGGTATTACCCCGCTACTGTGCGAATGGATGCGACAAAAGGCCTGGGTGATTCCGGAGAGGCGAACGCTCTCGTTCCCTTGATGGAGGCATTGAAGGACACCTCCCCTACGGTGCGTACTGCTCGGAGCGGACGCTATCCGCCGGCTCGGCAACGCGGGATTGCGCGAACACGTACGGGCGCTCCCGGTTCGGGAGTTGCTGGTCGATCTCCTTCAGGACCTCCTTCGTGATACGAGGATCGCCGCAGCGCGAGCGCTCGGCTCATTGGGCGAGTTTGAGATGCTGCAGGAGCACAGTCCAAAATCATCCCGCGATCAGCGCGAATGGGCAAGAATTCTCCAGGGCGAGATTCCGTCGTTGAAACGAACATGGCCGGGGGATCTCACGATCTGATTGCCCATCATCGGTTGGCACATGCAGCAGCCCCGATCCGTACGCCGCAGCGCGATTTGCGTCGCTCGCTTCGGCGCCCGTCCGGAGCTGGCTGACGTCGTCCGCCGCGTCGCGGCCGATTCGCGGCCGGATGGTCGGGACCGGGCTTGCCGCCCTCCGGCAGCGCTCCTCCGGGCAGGGAACACGGTCGTCGTGGTGGCCCCGGCCAGTGACGAAAGCGGCACCGGGGCGCGCTCACCGTGCACGGGTTACTGGGCCTGACCCGGCCGACCGCCGACCCCGAAGTCTGGGCGGTCGGCGGCCACCCCGCCGATGCCGCGATGGTCGGACTGTGTTCCGGGTGCGCCGCCACGCAGCCGGACCTCGTCGCGTCGGGAATCAACAACGGCAACAGCGTCAGCTCTGCCGCGTTCCACTCCCGAACCGTGGCGGCGGCGATCACGGCGGCCGAACTCGGGGTGCCTGCCATCGCGGTCAGCGGGCCGTCAGCTCGCCAACCGGACACGAGTCCCGCTCATTTCGCCGCTGCGGCCGATTTCGCTGCCCGCTTGGTCACGGCTCTCGCCACGCGAGCGGGCGGCGGCCGCTGTTGCCACCGGTCATGATCCTGAACGTGAACTACCCCGCAGGCAGCCGCGCGAACGCGGTCGTCGCCGCGCCGGGTGCCACCTCACGGGACGCGATGATCAGCTACTCACCGGGTCTGGCGGGCGCGCTGTGTGACCTCCCCGTCGGCGGCCAGCTCCATGCGCAGCGCGTGCGCGTGGCCGACCTCGTCGGGGATCAGTCGAGGGGACTGGGGCGCGCATGTGGGACGACGCAGAAGATCGGCAGGCGTTACTTGATGAAGTCCCGGTGGCTGGATGTCCGAAGCAACCGGGAAGGCTGCGCTGGTCCTGAGGGGTCAGGCCTGGACGAACCCGCGTAGCGCGGCGGAGATTTCCGGTACGTCGATGCGGCCTTGACAGGCGTTGAGCACCATGTTCTCTGCCTTGTCCACGTCCAGTGGCTCGGCGAGCGGGTGGCCGTTGATGTCCAGGAACACGATTGCGCAGTTCCAGGCTGCGCGTTTGTTCCCGTCTTGCATCGCATGGTTGCGGGCGAGGGAGTGCAGCAGGGCGGCGGCTTTGTCGAACAGGTCGGGGTAGGCGTCCTGGCCGAAGACCGTGGACTGGGGCCGGGCCAGGGCTGATGCCAGAAGCCCGTGGTCACGGATGAGCGCCGGAGATCCCAGCACGATTGCCATGACCTCCTGTACGTCTCCGAGGTCGAGGTAGTGGATCACCGGTTACTGCGCGAGCCGCTTGTTGAGCTCGGCCGAGATGCGCGCGGTCCGGACAGCTGCGGCGACGACCCGGCGGCGGCGAAGGTCGGCGACGACGGCGTCGTGGGCAATCTTCTTCACGGACACGCCCTCCTTGCCGGCTGCCTCGCGGATCTGGTCCATTTCGTCCTCGGTGAACTGCACGTTCAACGCTGTCATACCCGTATGGTACCTGACTAGGTACCGTGTTTGGTACCTACGGCGCTGACCAGGGGATATGGGGGAGGTTGTGAACATGGCCGCTACGGTGGGTGACGTCGGGGCGGCGGGCGGTGCCCCGGCCATCTCGCCGGTCCCGAATTCCCGGACGGCCTTGTCGAGCGCATTCCGGCGACGGAGCGTCTGCCGGCCGGAGGTTTCCGGCCGGCCCTGGCGCACCCCTTGGCAGTGCCGTCGACAAGCACATCCGCGTGCCGAGCCGGCGACATCCTGACCTTCGCTGTCATCGAACCAGACACCTGCGACCCTCTGTTCGCGGCGGCGGTCGACGCGCACACCGAAGGAGCTGTCGGGTCCCGGGCGCGTCCGTTCGAAGGACACGTCCAGCGCCAGCTCCGCGACCGGTGCAACCCTCTCATCGGCGCTGGTGCAGCACTCGACCTCGCGCGGATCCACCTGCTCGCTGGTGACGCGAAGACGCCGGTCTCCCTGGGGACGTATCGGGTCGCTCTCGCTCCGGCGTATCTCCGATGTCGAGCGATCCGGGGAGGTCAGGCGGATATGCTTCGATTAGCGGAGTGGGTGACGAACCATGCTGAGGCGCACGTCAGTTGCTGGTGTGTGGTTCGAGCCTTGGCGGGGTGACCGACTCTGCGTGCGCGTTGGTGGCTGGGCAGTTCCTCTGTGGTCGTTCGTTGAGTCGGCTGCCCGTCCTGCGGGTGGGTTGGTGGACGACGGTGCCGTGCCGATGCCGCTGGACGGTCGCGGCCTCGAACCACCCCGACTGGCACTACCGATCGGCACGGCGCGGGGACATCGGTGCGTGGTTTGGGGCGCCGGCTGCCGGGGTGGCACCGCAGATGACCGATAAAGCCAAGCCGCGACAGGTCGCCCGGCCCAGCACTTCCAAGTGGTCAGGACGAGCCAAACTCCCACGTCACGCCAGACTGGTTTACGGATTGTTCGCTGGGTCGGCCTCGACCGGCCCGTGACCGATCAACCGGCCACCAGCAACGTATCCTGTCCTTCGGTTGACGTGACATCACATTCGTCCACGCGACCCGTCCGCCGCCACTCGCGAAGGACACGACGCCCGTAGTTGTGTGTTCCAGCCGCCCGGTCCAACTCGGTCGACGTACCTCCGTGAGGGCAGCAGCGAACAAGCGGTCGAAGGGATCGGAGTCCGTCGACTTCAGTCTCGAGGAGCAGGCGTATGCGGCAAAGATCGTCAAGATGATTTCGCCGCTGGTGGAACCGCTTGCGGAAGTGCTGCAGCCGCGCACCGAGGTCGTGCTGCACGATTTCACCAAGTTCCCCAACACCATCGTGGCGATCGGGGGCACGAACGCCGGCCGCGGGATCGGTGGCCCGCCCACCGATCTGGGGATCCAGACGATGATGTCCGGCGCGAGCGACCATCTCATCCGGTATCGCACCGAGATGCCCGACGGGCTCGTGATGCGTTCGTCGAGCCTGTTGCTGAAGGCACCGGACGGCAGGGCGGTCGCCAGCCTGTGCATCAACACCGATGTGCGGGATGTCGAGCGCACCCAGCAGTTCCTGGCCGCGTTCGCGTCGATGAACGTCCCTGCGGAGCAGGAGCCGGCGGCACCGGCAACCGGAATGGCCGAGAAGTTCCCGCTTTCGGTCGAGGCACTGGCCGAGGGCATTCTGCACGATGCCATCAGTTCGATCGGCGTCCCGGTCGAACTGATGAAGAAGGCGCACAAGGTCGCGGTGGTCCGGGAGCTCAAAGAACGGGGCTTCTTCACCATTCGCGAAGCGGCTGAACTCGCCGCGGAATGGCTGGATTCCAGCCGGTACACCATTTACAAGTACCTCAACGAGCTGGACGACGAGCGCTGACGGCAACGCGGTCGGACCGGCGGTCCCGGGCAGGCGGCCCGTGGCAGATCGGACGGAGCGGTCCTTGGACGACGGCTTGCGGGCGGGCATCGGCGCGGCGCCGGCTGAGGACTTCCCGTTCACCCGGCAGGCGGCGTACCTGAACGCGGCGGCGATCGGCCTGGTCAGCGCACTCGCCGAGCCCGCTGCGCGTCGCGAGGCCGAGGTGCTGCTGGCGCGCAAACGCGAGGACGATCCCGCGGCGACGAGTCTGGACGCTTCCGAGTTCGCGTACTACGCAGAGGCGGTCCGGCGGGAGCAGTTCGACGTCGATGCCCGCGAAGTGCGCCGCTATTTCGACTTCGCGAAAGTGCAACAAGGACTTCTCGATGTCACCGGACAGCTGTTCGGGGTCGAGTACCGGGTCGTCGATGTGCCCGCGTGGCACCCGGACGTCGTGGTGTTCGACGTGCTGCGCGCAGCCGAACGGATCGGCCGGGTCTATCTCGATCTGCATCCACGAAAGGGAAAGTTCACGCATGCGGGCGCCGCCGCACTGCGACCCGGGCTTGCGGGGCGGCAGCTGACCGAAGGAGCGCTCGTGTGCAACTTCAGCCGCGGGCTGATGGAGCACGACGACGTCGTGACGCTGTTCCACGAGTTCGGGCACCTCATGCACCAGGTGTTCAGCGGCGAGAGGCAACGCTACGCCCGGTTTTCGGGTGAGGCCACCGAACTCGACTTCGTCGAGGCTCCGTCGCAGCTGCTCGAGGAATGGGCGTGGGACGCGAAAGTGCTGCGCAGCTTCGCCACCGATGCCGGCGGGGTACCCATTCCCGAGGACCTCGTCGGGCGAATGCGTGCGGCCAAGGAGTTCGGCAACGGCTGCTTCGTCCGCAAGCAGATGTACCTCGCGATGCTCGCCTACCGGATGCATGCCGGCTGTCCGGACGATCTCCCTGCGCTGGCCGAGGAACTGCAGGAAAAATACGACGTGTTCGATCGGCTCCCCGGCACCCATGCCCACACGTCGTTCCTGCATCTCGCCGGGTACGGAAGTTCCTATTACGCCTACATGTGGAGCTTGGTGATCGCCAAGGACCTCTTCACCGGGTTCGATCGCGCCGACTTGCTCGATCCGGCCGCCGGAGCGCGATATCGCGACCATGTCCTCGCCCCTGGGGGCTCGGCGGACGCCGCCGGCCTCGTGGCCGCCCGTACTCGGCCGCCGCCTTCGGCAGGTGGCTCGATGCGTCTCGGCACGCTGCCGACCCGGTGCCCGTCCGGCACTGATCCTGTTGCGCCGCCGCGGAGTGCCGGCCGGATGCACGACGATCTGCTCGACACCGTCGAATGGATCGTCGGCGAGGGGCTACGCCGACCGGGAGAAGATCGCCATCTACGGGCATTCCAATGGCGGCTATGCGGCGTTGATCGGTGCCACCTTCACCCCGGACGTCTTCGCGTGCGCGATCGACGTCATGGGAGTTGCGGACCTTCGGACGTTCATCGAGAGCACTCCGGCGTACTGGACCACCGTGACCAAGCAGATCCGGATGCGGGTCGGTGATCCGGAGGCCGACCCGGACTTCCGGTGGGCGCGCTCGCCGCTGTCCCGGGTGGATGACGTGGCCAAGCCCATGATGATCATCCAGGGGGCCAACGACCCGCGAGTGCCGCAATCGCAGAGCGGTGGCCAAGCCGGAGAACCGGCGCCGCATGTACGCGGCCGTGGAGCGGTTCCTTGCCGAGAATCTGGGTGGACGTACCGAAGAGCAGTAGCCGTCTGTCGACAGGGGAGAGTACGCATGCGTCCGCCGGAGTATCCGCACACGAAAACCGTAGCTGCCACCGATCTGCTGCACGGCACGAGGATTCCGGACCCCTACCGCTGGCTGGAGGCGCCGGACGACCCGGAAGTGCAGGCGTGGGCGTGCGCGTAGACGGAGCTGACCACGGAATTGATCCACCGGCTGCCGTCGTGGGCCCGTTTCCGCAAGCGGGTCGCGGAACTCACCGGGTATCCGCGGCGCTCGGCTCCGATCGTGCGTGGAGGCAGGCGTTTCGAGACCCGCAACGACGGCGGGCCCGATCCGGATGCGTTGTGGGTCATCGACGACCGGGGCCCCCGGGTGCTCGTCCGGCCCGAGGAGCAGGGGCAGGCGATCGGGGGCTTCCGGCCGAGCCCGGACGGGCGCTTCGTCGCCTACACGACCACCAGCGGGGGCAGTGACTGGGCGACCGCGCGCATCGTGGACGTCGATCCGTGCGTGGTCCTTCCCGATGCGGTCGAACGGCTCATTCCGCCGGTCTTCGCCTGGCTGCCGGACAGCAGCGGCTTCTGCCTCGTCTATGAGCCGGTAGCGGAAGCGGACGGTGGCACCATCACGTGCCAGGTGAAGCTGCATCTGCGTGGGGAGACGGCCGATGCGGTGGTGTACGAGGCGCCGGTGGGCACCGGCATGGTCGTTCCGCACGTGAGCCGGAACGGGCGGCATTTGCTCATCGAGCTGCCCAGCCCGGGGAAGTCCCAGGTGGACACGATTCTGCACCGGCCGCTCGACCAGAGTGCGAGCTCGTTCGAACAGGTCGTGACTGCCGATGCCGGCAGCTACCTCGGGGTCGTCGGCGACGTCCGCTACTTGCAGACGCATCGTGACGCACCCCGGGGCCGGGTGGTCGCGGTCGACCTCGCTGACCCGGCGCGCGAACGCTGGCGGGAAGTCATCCCGGAGGGGGAAAGGGAACTCTCTCTCTCGACGACGTCAGCGTGTGCTTGTACGGGGCCAGTTGGTCACACTTCATCGCGACCCCACGGGCACGGACGTCCGGATCACCACGCTCGACGGATCCGAGTCCTACGCCGTTTCGCTCCCGGACGGAACCGGAGTGTGTCAGATCAGCGGCACCGAGGCCGACTCGAGAGTGTTTTTCGAGGTCGCCTCGTGGACGCGGCCCGCCGCGATCGTCTGCCATGACCTCGTTACGCGCGAAACGACTGTCGATTTCGACACCTCGCCGCCGGGCCACGATCCGGACGGCTACGTCACCGAGATGGTTGCGGTCATGAGCACGGACGGCGCGGCTGTCCCGCTGACTCTCGTGCACCGGCGTGATGTCACGCCTGACGGTGCCCGGCCCACCCTGCTGGTGGCCTATGGCAGTTTCGGCTATGTCTTCGGCTCGGGCAGCTTCTTCCCACCGTATGCAGGCTGGATCGACAGCGGAGGGGTACTCGCCGTCGCAGGGGTACGCGGGGGTGGCGAACGCGGGCAGGACTGGCACGACGCGGGAACGATGGAGCGCAAGCAAAACACCTTCGACGACTGTGCAGCGGTGGCCGAATGGCTCTTCGCGCACGGCTGGACCTCGCCTCGGCGGCTTGCGCTCAACGGCCACTCGGCCGGTGGCCTGCTCGCCGGTGTCATGCTCGTCCAGCGCCCGGAACTCTTCGCCGCGGTCGTGCCGGAGGTTGCTCTGCTGGACATGCTGCGCTACCGCCGCTTCACCACCAGCAATGCCGGTATCTCCGAATACGGAACCGCCGAGGACCCGGACCAGTTCGCGACGCTCAAGGCGTACTCGCCGGTGCACAATGTCCGGCCCGGTACCGCTTATCCCGCCACGCTGATCACCACCGGTGAGTCCGACGATCGGCTGCCACCGGGAGTGCACGCGTACAAGTTCGCCGCGACCTTGCAGCAGGCGCAGGGCGGGACCGCACCGATTTTGCTGTCCGTGCGCAGGGACGCCGGGCACGGCCACGGCAAACCGGTTGCCGCCCAGGCCGCGGAGGCTGCCGAGTTCCTTGCGTTCCTGTGGGACGCGCTGGAAGCTGGTCGAATATCGTCCGGCTTTGAAACCGCTCGGAGATAAAACTTTCGCCTTTTCCGGTCATCCTGCAGGATGATGCGGAACAGTTCTTCCGCTGATAGCTTTCCAGTGAAATCGGCACGTCAATCACAGGTGGGGATCGGGAGATTGAGGATGAATTGGCGTCGTTCGGCAACGGTCGCCCTGGTGGCCGGCCTTGCTTCTTTTTTTGTCATGCCGGGATCGGCCCAGGCGATCGTCGGTGGTAATCCGACCTCTACCGCGAAGTATCCGTGGATGCTCAGTTACGAGCAGATCCGGCTGCGTGACGGGGATACCGTGCCGAGCCTGCGGCATTCCTGCGGCGCGGCGCTGGTCGGGCCGAACAAGGCGCTGACCGCCGCACATTGTGTTTTCGGGCAGAAGCCGGAACAGGGACGGATTGTGCAGGGCCGGGACCGTACCGGTTCGGCCGGCGGGAAAAAGGTCAAAATCGACAGCATCTGGAGCCATCCGGACTTCGCCCCGGCGGTACACGGCCACGATGTCGCCGTATTGACGTTACGCGAGTCGCTTCCCGGGCCGTATGCAGTCATTGCCGGAACTGCCGACACTGACTTGTACACCGAAGGGGAGTCCGCGCGTATCCTTGGCTGGGGAGCAGTGGCTCCGGAAATGCAGAAATCGGATGAACTGCGAACGGCGCTGATCTCGGTCTATTCGGATCGGAAATGCACTGACAGCTACCCGGAAGAGTTCCCGACGGACGAGATCAAGAAAGAAGGGATGAAGGGGCAGTTCTGCGCCGGATTCCCGGAGGGAGGAGTGGACAGCTGTCAGGGTGACTCCGGCGGTCCGGTGATCATCGACGGGCGAGTGGCCGGCGTGGTCTCCTGGGCAGCCTCGTGCGCAGACGGGAAGAAGCCGGGTTTCTACTCCCGCGTGACGGCGTATTCGGCAATGCTCCAGCACCAGATCGGCGAGGTGAACGCGGCACTCGCGAATCACCGGTGACCGCGATCGGCATACTCGGCAGACTCGGCAGATGAAGTGAATGGTCGGTTCCGGGAAAGCGGAACCGGCCATTCCCAGTTCGCCCGCTGCCACCCCGGCGAAGTGGTAGCCCGGATTGAACAGCTGCGCCGGCAACGGAAGTACTCCGCCCGCCGCATCGCCACCGAACTGGCCGCCGATGGCATCACCGTCTCGGTCCGGACCGTGGGCCGGTATCTGCTGCAGCTGGGCCTGACCCGGCGTTGGTTCCTCGACCCCACCGGCCAGATCGCCGACGGTGGTGGCTGGCGCGTCCACGGCAGGGGCAGTGACCAGGACCGTCTCGTTGCCCGAGGCAAAACCCGTGGTCAGCGGTCCCGCTACAGCTACCTGCACGCCGCCGTCGACGGCTATTCCCGGGTGGCCTGCACCGAAGCCGTGCCTGACGAGAAAACCCGGACCGCGATCGGGTTTGTCCACCGGCGCGGGCGTTCTTCGCCCGGCACAGCATCAGTCAAATCCACCGGCTGGTCACCGACAATGCCCGTGAAAAACTTCGTCACCATCCTGCGCGTGCCTGGCATCAGCGGATCACGCCCTGCACCCCCACGTCACAACGGAAAAGTGGAGCGCTACAACCGGATCCTGGCCGAGGAGTTCACGGGAATTCGCCGAACACGGCATCGCCGGCGGACGGGTCGACCGGATCGCGGAGCAGACGCTGGTCAGCAGATCCCAGCTGTACTCCCACTTCTCGGCAAGGAAGAGCTGTTCGGCGCAGTGCTCATGGAACACGTCACGGCCCTGCCCGGCTACGCCGTCCGCCTTTTACGACGCCTACCTGGCCAACCCGGCCCTCGTAGCCTGGCGAAGTGGAACCGCCTGGAGCAACGCCCGTCCGGTCCGCTGTTCCCCGGCAGCGACGACTCCCCGAAGATCAGCGCGATCGCGGACTGCCAAGCTGCGGGCGTCCTCGCGGCCGACATCGACCCGCACGACATTCACTCGATGGTGATCGGGATGGCGATGACCTGGTCGGCGGCGAGTACCACCACCGCAGAGTCGCAGCGGGTACCCGGGCGCCGCCGAATTCGTTGCGGCACACGGTACGGAATGCTTTCGGGCCCGGTTGAGCCGTCTTCAGCCGGACGTGAGGAGTTCCGCCAGCCGGCGCGTGTCTTCCAGGTAGCGCTCGTACGGAAAACCCGCCGCGAGCAGGGCTGTGCGGAATTCGTCGTAGAGCGGTTTTCCCGCGGTGTGGAAGGCTTTCCGGCCGGCTGGGGTCAGGCGGACCAGTCGTCGCCGGGCGTGTTCGGGGTCGGTGGTGACGTGGACCAGGCCGTCGGCTTCCAGCGGGCGTAGTGCGCGGCTGATTGCCGGATCGGACACCGACAAAGCCTGTGCCAGCCGGTGCTGCGTCACCGGCTCGATGTCTTCCAGGGTGCCCAGCAGCCGGATCTGGCTGTAGGTCAAGCCGTCTCGACCGTCGGTGCGTTGCCGGGTTGCTTCGCCCAGCAGCATGACCACCCGGTGCAGCAAATCTCCGAGTCCGTCGTCCATGAGGTCAGCATAGCAGAGTGTTGACTAGTTAATATTAACCATGCAACACTCAAATCCATGGACACTCTCTCTTACCTCGGCCGATCCGCCTTTCCGTTGGTCTGGATCCTGGTGCCGGCCGCCGGCGCCGTCGTGGCGGCCCGGCGTGCCACGTCGGCCAGGGAGCGGCTGGAGATCTGGCAGCGCTGGTGGGCGATCGGGGCGATGGGTTTCGGCAGTCTGTGGATGACGGTTGCGTTCCTCGCCTTCCCCGACGCCATGGCCACCACCATCGGGTTCGGCCGGACACCCTTCCTCTTCGAGATCGCCTTCGCCAACCTCGGGCTGGCCGTCATGGGGTTCCGTGCCGCGTCGGCGTCCGCGCGGGAGCGCATCACCATCGGGCTCGGCGCCGGGATGTTCCTGTGGGGAGCCGCGGCAGGCCACGTCTACCAGTGGTTCGCCAACGGCGTGCACAGTCCCGGCAACACCGGCGGAGTCCTCGTCAGCGACGTCCTCATCCCGGCCGTGATGATCATCCTGGCCGTGCGGTCCCGGCGCCTGGTGGCCACGCCCCGCCTTGCGGTCTGACTCCGATGGCCGACCCCAAAACCGACGGTGAGACAAGGGAGACCGCAGCCGAGCGGCTCACCATGTTCGCCGACGCGGTGATCGCGATCGCCCTCACCTTGCTGGCGCTGGAACTGCCAGTTCCCCGCGGCGACACCACCGAGGCCATCCTGAGCTCGGTGTCGGAGCACGGCAAGGAGTACCTGGCTTTCGCGCTCAGCTTCGTGGTGATCGCCGCCCATTGGCGCGCCAACCACGAGATCTTCCGTTCGGTCGGCGCACTGAACAGCCGCCTGATCAGCCTGACCCTGGCGTGGCTGTTCATGCAGGTACTGATGCCGTTCGCCACCCGGGTCCTCACCGCCGACGGCGCCTTCCCGCCGCGGTTCAGCTTCTACGCGCTCGTGCAGGTACTGGCGTCCGCGACGTTCGCGCTGATCATCCGGGAGGTCCGGCGCCGTCATCTCTACCGCACGGACGTCCCGCCCCGGGCGTTCGCCCAGAGCCTGGTGCGCAGCATCTGCCTGGCCACCGTGTTCGGGCTGTCCGTGCCGATCTCGTTCCTGACCACGAGCACCGGCGCATACCTGTGCTGGCTGACGGCGCCCATCGTGCTCGCCGTCGCGGGGCGCATCCAAGACCGCGCCGTCCGCTGAGTGATCGGGCTCGTCAGTTCTCCTTCTCAGGCTCTGAGAAGGGCACGGGCGGCAGCCGGGCGGCGCTCGTGGTGGCAGAGAACGTCAGTGCTGTCGATGAGGTGGTCGACGTTGCCGGTCAACGGAAGTTCGCGTGCGGCGTCGTCGCTGATGCTCTCGAGCAGCGTGCGGGTGAGGTCCAGCGTGGCGACGGTTTCGCGGGCGATGGCCGGGGGCAGGGTTGCGGCACAGGGGAGCTGCGCGAACGCGCTGCCAAGCCACTTGCTGTACGCCGGGCGGCCAGCCAGCCGAACGTGGTGACTTCGGCCGACGGGTCGAACCCGAGGTGCCCGGTGAGCCGGCCCGGAGCCCGGCGACGACGCCGTGCAGCACCCGCCCGGTTGTTGCCTGCCTGTGCCGTCGGCGCCGAGCGGGGCGAGATTCGTGGGATAGCCGAGAAAGGTGCGCGGCACGTGGCCAGCAGCTCGGTGACTGCGGAGCCGTGCCGTTCGGCGTCGCGTTCGGTCCGGAACAGGTGCAGGCGCGGTTCCCAGTTATGGTCGGTGGACTGCTTCGTGTCAAAACCGAGCACCTCCGAGCCGCCGATGAGTGCGGCGGTGTGGTCAGGTTTGCGCCAGCCGGCGGTACCGGCTGGCATGGAACACAAGCGGCTCCCCGGCCTCGCCGTGGCCCGTGCGGGTGATGCGCAGCACCGCGATCACGTGATCGCCCGCGGGGAGTTCCGCGTCGAGAGCGCATTCGAACCAGGCGCAGGCTTCGGCGAGGTGGAGTGCGCCGTCCGGGGTGGGTACGGTCTTCAGGCCGGTGAAACGGTCTCCGGCTTTCGCCGACAGCTGCCGGGCGGCTCGCTCGTGGTCTGCGCCCAGGATGCTCACGCCGAGGCTGGGTAGCCGGCGGAGCCGCGCCCAGGTGCCGGAGCTTCGGCGGATGCACACGGACACCAGCGGCGGGTCGAGCGAGACCGGGGTGAAGGTGCTGGCTGCCATGCCGATCGGCCGCCCGCCGGCCTGTGCGCAGAGCGCGGCCACTCCGCTGGGGAAGGCGCCGAACATCTTCCGCAGGTGGATGGGTGCGGTGGTCACGGGTCTCCTTGTCCGGTGCGGAAACCTGGAGTCAGGGACGGGTGCCGGGCGGGGCGATGATGGTGATCTTGGCCTGTTCGGCGGCGGCACCGAGCTTGCGGGCGGTCTCCTCATCCATCTGCCAGCCGCGCTGGGGACCGTCATACGTGGCGGGTTCCGAGACCGCGCGGAGGAAGTCTTCGAATCCGGTGGGGGAGGTCAGCAGGAGGAATTTGGCCCCGGCCTCAGGGTCGGCTTGCAGGGTGTGCGGTACGCCGACGGGGAGCAGGACGGCATCGCCCGGGCCCGCGGTGAATTCCCGGTCGCCGGACCAGTAGGTGATGGAGCCTTCGAGGAGGAAGAACATCTCGTCTTCGACGGCGTGTTCGTGCAGCGGCGGGGTGGCGCCGGGGGCCATGTGCTGCCAGGCCAGCAGGAGTTTCCCCTCCGTGTGGGAAGCGTCGAAGATGATCTGGACGTTGTCCCCGAGAAACCACAGCGAATCCCGGTCCGCTTTGCGGATGTGCTGGATGCGTTCGGTGGTCATCGTGGTCCTTTCCGGTCAGAGCAGGGTCGCGACGACGTGGTGGCTGTCGAAGAACTCGGTGACCCGGACGACCTTCGACTCGTCGTCGAAGTCCCACAGCGCGCAGTACTGGTTGTCGTAGTCCTTGCCCTGCACGGTTTTCCCGGTACCCCGGAAGGTCGCGACGACGGTGTCGCCGGAGACTACGAACCGATGGAAGTCGTAGTGGATGCCGCCGTCGAACTGTTCGAGCAGGCCGCCGACGAGGGCGAGGAAGGTGTCCTTCCCCCGGTGGGTCGCCGCGAGCGGATGGCTCCCGGGAAGCCGGTATTCGACGTCCTCGGCGACGGCCGCGGCCATGCCGGAGACATCGCCGTGGCCGAGGCCACCCAGTGCCCGCTTCACGATCTCCTCGCGCTGCCGGTCGCGCTCTGCCGGGTTGCTCATGTGCAGATTCCCTTCAGGTCAAAGGAGCTCGGTGATCGGCGGCAGCCCGAGGAGGGAACCACCGTGGACCTCGTAGTTGACTGCGGACGCGAAAGTCGCGTGCCGGCAACCGGTGTTCGCGTCCCGCCACATCCGCTGCAGCGGGCTCGCCTCAGCGAACGCCGACGATCCGTGCAGATCCATCAGCTGGTTGAAGGAAAGGCAGACTTGCCGCGTGGCATGTCCGACGTCGCCGCGCACCAGCCGGCGCTCTTCCAACGTCAGTGCACGCGCTTCGGCGGCCGCGGTGTCGATCAGCCGGGCGGTCCGTGCCAGGTGCAGTTCGGCGCTGTCGATCTGCATCGCGGCTTCGCCGAGTCCTTTGACGAACGCGGGCGAGTCGGCCTGCGTTGCATAGGACGTGTAGCTGATGGCGCGGCGAGGTGCTTTCCCCGCAACGAAAGCGAGAGCGGCTTGCGCGACTCCGACCATGGGGGCCGCGAGGCTGCTGACCAGCCCGGCGACCGGCGAGGTACGCAGCAGCTGCGGTTCGCCGGGGTCGGTCTGCTTCGGTGACGCGAGAAGGCTTTGCGGCGGCAGCATCCGGTGGCGGGGGACGAAAACGTCGTCGGCGACCATCGTGTTGCTGCCGGTGCCGCGCATCCCGGCGGTGTGCCAGGTGTCCTCGATCGTGAGGTCACCGGCAGGCATCAGCGCGAAGCCGGCGCCCACCGGGGTGCCGCTGTCGTCGACGATCGGCGCCATGCCGATTCCCCAGGCCGCGTGCAGGATTCCCGAAGCCCACGCCCACCGGCCGGAGACCCGGTAGCCGCCGTCGACCGCGCGAGCGGTGCCGCCTGCCGCGAAGACCGACGCGACCCCGGCGTCGGGGTCGGACCCGAAGACTTCGTGGCGTGCCTCGTCCGGGAAGTGCGCGGCGAGCATCTTGGAACCGTTGGTGATGACGGTGACCCAGGCCGCCGAGGCACACGAACGGCCGAGGACCTTGGCGACCTCGGACAGCGTACTGACGCCGGCGCCGGATCCGCCGAACTCGGCCGGAGTCATCAGCCGCAGCATGCCCGCGTCGGTCAGCGCCCGGACGGTGTCCCCTGGCAGCCGCCGCTGTGCGTCGGCCTCCCCGGCCTGCGCGGCAAGGACGTCGGCCACGGTTGCCGCTCGCGCGACCGGATCGGCAGGCCGGGTCTGCGGTGGGGTGCTCGTCATTGAGGACTCCAGTGTCGATTGCGGGGTCGATTTCGGATTGCCTTGTCCAGAAGCAAGTTCTCGACGGGCGTTACGCTACGTTTCAGTGGCCTTCCGCACTCTGGGGTGCACCACAGAGTCCGGACGCGACCTTGGGCCAGGGAACAAAGGGGTGACCATGCCCGCTTCATGGAAGACGCAGAAGTCACAGCAGACGCCAGTCGATACTGCCTGGGAAGCCGCGGTGACCATCGGTGCGGACGCCGAGTCGGTTGCGTCGCGCCATGGCGCCGACGCCTTGCGGTGGGCCGAATCCGTCGGGTGCGAGGCCGCGGCGAGAATCAGCGGCACCGTGCCGGACCTCGGCAGCAACGCCGCGCATCTCCGGCTGATCCGGCGGGCGATCGTGTCCACGGTCCTGCGGGGCATCCTCCTTCTCGACGGGGAGCCCGTCGAGCTGATCACGACGGAATCGCGGGAGGCGGTCCGTGACTTCGTCCGCCGGGGACTGCAGCTCACCGGCATCTTCCGGGCGATCCGGGTCGGCCAGGCCTGCATCATCGAACACTTCGTCGCCGCGGAGGAAGCACCGGGGGAGACGGCCGGGATGCGGCGGGTGCTGAGCGTGCTCCTGGCGGCGTTCGACTCGTTCACCGGCGCGATCGAAGCCGAGTTCTGGAACGAGTACGAGAACGGGATGGCGGCGACCGCGGCAACGCGGATCCAGACGGTCAATCAGGTGCTGTCCGGTGCGTTCGACGGTCCGCGGGCGAGCCGGGCGCTCGGCTATCCGCTTGACCGGCCGCACGTCGGCATTGTCGCCTGGAGCAGCGGCGAGAGTGGCTCGGCCGGCGACGCGGCAGTGCGGCGCGCGGTGACGGAACTGCTCGCAGCGCTGGGAACGCACCACACGTTGCTGGTGCCCGTCGGTGCCGGTGCGATGTGGGCGTGGGGAACGGCGCCGGAACGGATCAAGGCGGCTCCGGTGCTCCCGCCGGAGGTGGAGATCGCCGTCGGCGAGCCGGGCGAGGGAGCTGCCGGATTCCGTGCCACGCACGGGGAGGCACGGGCCGTCGAGCGGCTGCTGCAGGTGGCGGAGCGCGCGGACAAGACGGCCGTGACGTTCCACCGGGACGCCGCTCTCGCGATCCTGATGGCGGCCGACCCGGACTCGGCGCGGGTGTTCCTGCGGCGGGTCCTGGGGGATCTGCTGGAGGACAACCCGCGCATGCACGAGATCCGCACGACCGTCCGCTGCTACCTGGACGAGGGCCGGAGCCTCACGAAGACGGCCGAGCGCCTGCAGATCGCCAAAAACACCGTCACCTACCGGGTGCACCGGGCCGAGGAGCTCTCCGGAAGCTCGCTCGGCACCGAACATTTGTTCGTGCACGCCGCGCTGATGCTCAGTGACTATCTCGGCACCGGGCGCGGCTGACGCCGGGCGGTCACCCGTCGGCGATCGTGTCCAGGAGGTCGTGGATCCGTTTGGTCGCAAGGTCGATCATCAGCCTGCTGCCGGTGGACAAGCGGGCGTCGCGCCGGTGGACGATGGCCACGGTGTCATACAGCGGCGGGTCGAGCGAAACCGAGTGCAGCGCGGACCGGACGCCGGGCATCGGCAGGTCCAGCAGCACGCGCGGGACCACGGAGTCCCCGTCGCCGCGGGAGACCAGGTCGATCGCGGTCCGGACGTCGTCGACCTCGACCCGGATGCCGAGCGGCTTCCCCAGGTCCTGTGCGCGCTCGGCGAGCGAGAGCCGGTAGGTGTCGTGCTCCTTCGAGCGGGACAGCGGCAGGATCAGGCTGGCTTCGGTGAGGCGCTGCGCGGTGACGGGGTGCGTCACGTGTGCGGGGTTGCTGCTGATGTAGACGTGCTCGAAGCGGCCGAGGGGGCGGACGGCGAGGTCGTTGTGCGGTACCGGTAACGCGACGATGGCTGCCTCGATGTGCCCGCGGCGCAACGCATCCAGTGCTTCGGCGGAGCTGCGGCCGATCACCTCGATGCGCAGGCCCGGATGCTGCTGGAGGACGTCGTGGATGAGGTCGGCCTCGATGAAGAGGTGGGCGGCGCCGAAGACGCCGAAGCGGACGGTACCTGATTCGAGCCGGGTGACCGAGCCGATCGCCCGCTCGGCTTCGTCGACGGCGGCGAGGGCGCGTTCGGCGTAGAGACGCAGGACGTCGGCGGCCGGGGTGGGCGCGATTCCCCGGCCCCGGCGCAGGAAAAGCGGGGTGTCGAGGGTGCGTTCGAGGAGCCGTACCTGCTCCGACAGCGTGGGCTGGGCGTAGCCGAGCTGGGCGGCGGCCGCGGTGAGGGACCCGTTCTCGTAGGCGGCGAGAAAGCACCGGAGCTGATGCAGTGAAAGCATAGGTGATCCCTAGAGCTTGTGAAGGAAGCTGACCATAGCCCAATGGCACGAGCTTCAGCAAGATGGCGGTAGACGGCGCGCCCTGCGGTTTTCCGGCCGGGCGGGAGAGGCAGGGATCATGGCCATTCGATTCTCGGTGGATGTCGGCGGGACGTTCTCCGACCTGGTCGTCGCGGACGGGGCGAGCGGCCGGACCGCGGTGGCGAAGGGCCCGTCCACCCCGCAGGCCGCGGAGGACGGGGTCCTCGCGCTGGTGGGATCGGCGTTGCCGGCCGAGCAGCTGAGCGAGGCCGACCTGTTCCTGCACGGGACGACCGTCGGGCTGAACACGGTGCTGGAACGGACCGGCGATCCGGTCGGGCTGATCACCACCGAAGGTTTCCGGGACGTGCTGGAGGTGCGGCGCGGCACCAGGGCGGAGATGCTGGCGTTGCAATGGTCGCCGCCGGAACCGTTGGTACCGCGCCGATTGCGGCGGGAGGTTCGGGAGCGGGTGCTGTCGGACGGGTCGGTGGACACACCACTGGACGGCGACGCGGTGCGGGACGCCGTGGCGGTGTTTCGTGCGGAGGGCGTCGACGCGGTTGCGGTCGCGTTGATCAACTCGTACGTGAATCCGGCGCACGAGCTGGAGATCGAGCGGTTGCTGCGCGCGGAAGGCTTTACCGGGCAGGTGTCGTTGTCGCATCAGGTGGCACGGGAGTACCGGGAGTACGAGCGGACGTCGACGACCGTGATCGACGGGTATGTGCGGCGCCGGGTCGCCGGGTACCTCGGCCGGCTGGAGGCCGGGTTGCGGGACAAGGGTTTCCGCGGCACCGCGCTGGTGGCCCGGTCCGGTGGCGGCGTGATGACGTTCGCCGCGGCGGCGCAGCGGCCGGTCGAGACGATGATGTCCGGCCCGGCGGCCGGAGCCGTCGGGGCCGGCGTGCTCGCCGCGGAGCTCGGTTACCGCTCGGGTGTCGCGATCGACGTCGGCGGCACCAGCTTCGACACGAGCCTGATCACCGACGGCGTCCCGGCCGTGCGGTTCCTCGGGGAAGTCGACGGGCATCCGATCAAGACGAGCTGGGTGGACGTCCGCTCCATTGGTGCGGGCGGCGGGTCGCTTGCGCACGTCGACGCCGGCGGGCTGGTCCGGGTCGGGCCGCGCAGCGCCGGGGCCAGCCCGGGCCCGGCCGCCTACGGCCGCGGCGGGACGCAGGCCACGGTCACCGATGCCGCCGCGCACCTGGGCATGCTGGGGTTCGGCGAGCTGGCCGGAGACCTGACCCTCGACTTCGCCGCCGCGCAGTCGGCGCTCGCCGACATCGGCGCGAAAGCCTCGCTGGACACCGGTGACGCAGCAGCCGGGATCATGCGGATCGCCGCGGCGATGATGGCGGGCGCGATCCGGCAGGTCACCCTCGAAGAAGGCGTCGACCCGCGGGAGCTGCCCCTGGTCGCCTACGGCGGCGCGGGCCCGCTGTTCGCCACGCTGCTCGCCGCCGAGCTGGAGATGGACACGATCATCGTGCCGAGGTCGGCGGGGAACTTCTCCGCTCTCGGGCTGCTCATGCAGGACGTGGTGAGCGAGGCGGCACAGACCGCGGCCGGCCCGCTGACCGCCGAGCACCTGGAGAAGCTCGCGGCCATTGGCGACGAGCTGTTCGCCGAGCTGGCGGCCGGACCGGAGGACGGCTCCTCGCTGATCCGGGAGACGACCGTCGAGCTGCGGTATGCCGGGCAGGAGCACACCCTCAGCGTGCCGGTGGACCTGCTGCGCCCGGTGGTGCCGGCCCTCGACGACCTGCGCAGCGAATTCACCGGGCAGCACCGCCGGAGTTTCGGTTACGACCTCGGCGAAACCCCGCTCGAAGCGGTCACGGTCCGGGCGCGGACCCGGATCGTCCTCGACCGGCCCGAACCGGCCGAAGAGCCGGCTGCCGCGACCGGCGGCGAGCCGCGGACCAGGGACGCCTACTCGTTCGAGCAGGACTGCTGGACCCGGTTCCGGGTGCTCGAGCACGACCGGCTCGGCGACGGCCCGGTGGCCGGGCCGGCAATCGTCACCGAGAACACCACGACCACCTATCTCGACCACGGCTGGAGCGCCCGGCGGGAGCCCGGCGGCAGTCTCGTCCTGACCAGGAAGGCGGCGAACCGATGACCGGCACGATCGTCCTGACCGGCGTCAACGACATCCGGCGCCCGCAGGTGGCGGAACGGGATCCGGTGCTCACCGAGGTGATCCGGCACGCGCTCGCCTCGGGCGCCGAGCAGATGAGCATTGCCATGGTCCGCACCGGGGTTTCGCCGGGGATCTACGAGGTGCTCGACTTCTGCTGCGCGCTCTACGACGCCGACATCCGCCTGCTCGGCCAGGCCCAGCACATGCCCGGGTTCCTCGGCGTGCTCGGGCACTGCGTCGAATCGTCGGTGGCGGCGGTGGGCGGCGCGGACCGCCTCGAACCCGGCGATGTGCTGCTCAACACCTCGGGCTACGACATCGGGTCCCATCCGCAGGACGCCGCCATGATCATGCCCGCCTTCCACGACGGTGAGCTCGTCGGGTACGCGGCGGTCAAGGCCCACCAGACCGATCTGGGCGCCAAGTCCGTGTTCTGTACCGACACCACCGACATCTGGCAGGAGGGGGTGATCTTCCCCGGAGTCAAGCTGGTCCGCGGGGGCGTCCTCGACGACGGCATCCACCGGACCTTGCTCGCCAACTCCCGGATGCCCGACTCGCTGGAGGGTGACGTCAAGGCCGTCCTGTATGCCCTGCGCGCCGGCGTGGGAGTGCTGGGCAAGCTGATCGGCAAGTACGGGCTGGACCGGTACCGCGGCGCCGTCGAGGAAATGCTCGACCACGGCGAGGCGCTCGCCAGGGCGGCTCTCGACGCGCTGCCGGACGGGTCGTTCACCGCGTCGGGCCAGATCGACAACGACGGCATCGGCGCGGATCCGGTGCCGATCACGGTGATCGTCGAGAAGGCCGGGCGGGACGTGGTCGTCGATCTCAGCAAGGCCGCCGACCAGACCACCGGCCCCACCAACTGCCCGCTGTCCAGCTCGCTGGCGGCCGCGCGGGTGGCGCTGCTGCCGTTGCTGGTGCCCGGCGAGCTGATCAACGAAGGGCACCTGCGGCCGATCCGGGTCCGCACCCGGGTCGGCTCGCAGTTCCATCCGGTGTCGCCTGCGCCGGTCTACATCCAGGTGGCCATGGGGGTGGCCACCGACCTGGCGCAGAAGGCCTTCGCCGGGTTCGCCCCGGACGACGCCCGCGCCGGCTGCGGCGGGGACATCTGCGGGGTCGCCCTGCACGGGGTCGGCGAGGACGGCCGGTACTGGTTCTCCGGCCACAGCCACCTGACCGGGCAAGGCGCCATGGCGCACGCCGACGGTGGTGCTCCGCTCATGTGGATGACCATGTCCGGGCAGAAGAGCATGCCTGCCGAAGCCACCGAGCTGCGCACCCCGAACATCGTGCGGCGATGGGCACTCGCCGAGGACTCGGCAGGCGCCGGGACCCACCGCGGCGGGCTCGGTCTCCAGGTCACCTACGAGATCCGCCGCAACGCCCTCATGATGGGGCTGGCCGAACGTTCCACCAGCCCGGGGTGGGGGATGGCCGGCGGCGGGGACGGGCAGCCGAACCGGATGCTCGTGCATTACCCGGACGGCCGCACGGAGCAGATCTACAAGAAGACCGACCTGCCACTCCCGCCAGGCACCCTGGTCGACATCCGGGCCGGTGGCGGAGGTGGATGGGGGCCGCCCGGCGACCGTCCGGCCGAAGCCGTGCACCGCGACGTCGAAGAGGGTTACCTCAGCGAAGAACAGGCGCGGCGCGACTATCCGCACGCCTTCCGTGCACCGGATGCGGACGCATGACGTCGGTGCGGCATCTGATGGATCCGGTGTATGCGGCCCGGAAATCGTCCGGGTTCCTGGATCTCGGTGCGGCAGGCGGGACCGGTGACGTGACGATGATGTGCTGGGCGGACCCGTTCCGGCCGGACGACGTCACGCCGGATTTCGTGAAGGAGGCGGCCGTCGCGAGCCTGCGCGGCGGGGGTGCGCACTACACGCTGCCGATCGGTGATCGCGTGCTTCGCGACGAGGTCGCGGCGAAGTTCGCGCGGGTCAACGGGATCCGGGTCGACCCGGAGCGCAACGTCACGATTTCCGGCGGCTCGGATGCGTTGCTGCTGTTCGGCATCCGGCCGTTCCTGACGCCGGGTGCGCGCAATGAGGTGCTGACCCCGGTCCCGTCCTACGTGTGCAATTTCGAGAGCGAGCTGGCGGGCGGGGCGACGGTCGGGGTGCCGACCTTTCCCGAGGACGGGTACGACCTGCGGATCGAGGAGTTCGAGAAACGGCTCACACCCCGTACGAAGATCGTCCTGATCACGAACCCGAACAACCCGACCGCGACCGTGTACCGCAGGCAGACCCTGGAGCGGCTGGCGGATTTCGTGCGCCGCAACGATTTGGTCCTCGTGGTGGACCAGTCGTTCGAGGACACTGTTTTCGACGGCCACGAAATGGTCACCCCCGCCGCGCTGCCCGGGATGTTCGAGCGCACGATCACGATCTGCTCGCTGTCGAAAGGGATGGGGCTGTGCGGTTATCGCGTGGGCTACCTCGTCGCGTCCGACGACATCACCGACGTGCTGCACTCGTGCGCGGTGGAGTATCTGGGGGCTCCGAACACCGCCGCCCAGACGGCCGCCGTTGCCGCGCTGCGCAACCCCGGCTTCGTCGAGGACTACCGGCAGGAGTACATGGCCCGCGCCGACGCGATCTGCGCGCTGCTCGACACGGTGCCGAACCTGCCCTACACCCGGCCGCAAGCAGGGTTTTACGTCTGGCTCGACGTGTCCGCCTACGGCGGATCGGCTGCGGCCGCCCGCTATCTGCTCGACGAGGCAATGGTGGCCCCGACCGAGGGGGACCGGTTCGGCAGCGGTGACCACCTGCGGCTGGTCTATGCCACGCACGCCGAGCGGCAGCACTGCCTGGACGCCACCGAGCGGCTGGTACAGGCGCTGCGCCGGCATGCCGCCGCGACGGGCAGGTCATGACCGGTGGGTGAGGGAAAGGGCCGTACCGCGCACCGGCAATCTCGGGTTCCACCCGGGCGGACCGGCGCTTTTCTCGGTCTCCTCTACGGTCTTTCCGCTACCGGTACGTCCGCGGCGACGGTGACCGTGCCCCAGCTGGGCGCCGCGTTCGGCGTCGGGCACAGCGCGGCGGCTTGGGTGATCAGCTCGTACGCCGTGATGCTCGCCGTCGCGACGCCGCTGCACGGCCGGCTCGCCGACGCTGCCGGTCTCCGGCTGCCGCTGTGCATCGGCATCGTGGTGATGGCGGCCGGGGCGATCGGGTCTGCGCTCGCTCCCGGCTTTCCGTTCCTGATCGTCGCGCGGGTCGTACAGGGTTTCGGTGCCGCGAGTATCCCGGTGCTCGCGACGGCACTGGTCACCACGCTGCTGGCCGGATCCGGCCGCAGTGCTGCACTGGGCAGGCTGGCCGGGGTGGCGGGTACGTTCAGCGCGCTGGGCCCGGTGCTGGGCGGGGGACTGGAACAACTCGGCGGCTGGCGGCTGGCGATGGCATTGCCGGCGCTGGGATTGCTCGCCGTTCCGGTGCTCGCCAAGCTGGCCCCGGCGGGGGGCACCGGTGAGCGGATCGACCGGACCGGCGCCGTGCTCGTCGCCGTGGCCGCGTCGGGGCTGGTACTGCTGCTGCAGTCGCCTGCGTCCGGTGCGGTGACGGCCGTCGTCGGGCTGGCGCTGCTCACAACGGGTACCCCGGCCATTGCCGCCTGGGTGCGCGCGCGTCCGGACGGGTTCCTGCCGCGCCGGGTCGTCACGAACCCGGGTGTGCTGCGGTGCGCATTCGCTGCGGCCGCGGTACCGGCGAGCTGGTTCGGCCTGCTCGTCGGGGTCCCGATCGCCGCGGCCGGATGGGGCTGGACCCCGCTGCGGATCGGCCTGCTGATGGTGCCTGCCGCACTCGCCGGGTTCCTTTCGCCACGGGTCGCCCGGCAGGCACTCGGGCGGCTGGCCGCACCCCGTGCGATCGCGGTGGCCTGCGTGCTCACTGCCGGGGCGCTGCCGATGGCCGCCGTGGCCGTGCAGACCCGGCTGCCCGTCCTGCTCGCCGTGGCGATGATGCTCCTGATCGTCGCGTTCGGGATCGGCCAGTCGGCGTTGATCGCCGCCGTGGACGAGGCCGTGGCGACGACCGACCGGGGGGTCGCGATCGGGATCGCGACGCTGATCTTCCTGACCGGGGCGAGTATCGGCGCCGCGCTCGCCGGCGGGCTCGCGGACGTGACCGGGCTGCCAGCGGTGTTCTGCTTGCTCGTCGTCCTGCCGGTGGCCGGGCTCGCTGTCCTCGCCGCCAGGGTCCGCACAGCCGCGGGGAACGGAGAAAAGATGATGATGACCCCGAATCCGGACGACACCGGGAGGCGACCGTGATCGTCGATGCGCACAACGACCTGCTCGTCGAGCTGTGGCTGCGCAGGCACGAGCCCAACCCCTTCGGACGGCACCTGCTCGAGCCGCTGCGGGCCGGCGGCGTCGGGGTTCAGGTGTGCGCGCTGTCCGCGGAGGACGCGGTGCTTCCCGGCGCTGCCGGTGACCAGCTGCTGCATCAGGCAGCTGCGTTCCACAAGGCGTGCCGGGCCAACCGCGAGCACGTGCAGCCGGTCCGCACCGCCGCGGACCTGGAGTCGGCGCTGGCGTCCGGCCGGATCGGGCTGATCCTGGCGCTGGAGGGCGTCGACGGCCTCGGCCGGAACGCCGCCGCCGCCGAGGTGCTCGTCGAGGCCGGGGTGCGGATGGTCGGGCTCACCTGGAACCACCGCAACGCCGCGGCCGACGGCTGCAGCGAGCCGCCGCACGGCGGGGTGAGCGTGTTCGGCCGCGAGCTCACCGAACGGCTGGTCGCCCTCGGGGTGATCATGGACGTGGCACACGCCAACGCGAGGACGTTCGACGACGTGCTGGAGCTGACGAGCGCGCGCGGCGGGCAGGTGCTCTGCAGCCACACCGGTTGCGCGGCACTGAATCCCATCCCGCGCAATCTCACCGACAGCCAGCTCCGGGCGCTGCGGGCGGTGGACGGTGTCGTCGGGATCGCCGCGGTCCCCATGATCCTCGGTTCGGCAGACCGGTCGGCGCACCGGATGGCCGAACACATCTGCCACGCGATCGACGTGGCCGGCGTCGAGCACGTCGGCATCGGTGCCGACTTCATGGCGCGGTCGGCCGAGGTCGTCTCCCCGCCCAAGTACCTCACCGAACGGCTCCCGCCGGGCGTCGACATGTTCGCCGGGCTCGACGGCCTCGAGGGTCCGCAGCACTTCCCGGCACTGGCGGAGGCCCTGCAGCGCCGCGGCCTGAGCGACGCCGAGATCGACGCCGTGCTGAGCGGCAACATGCTCCGCTTGCTGCGAAAGGCGTTGCCGTGAACTCGCGGTTCCGGCCGTCGGACGGGGGAAGCGAATAGGTGTTGCTTTTGCTTGACGTTCCCCTCGGCGGCCGGACCAGGTTCACGCCGTATCGCGAGTTTGCGACGGAGGTCAGAGATGCGCATTGCCCAGCAAGGCTCGCCGCCGGAACCCGGGTCGGGGCAGGGAGTCCGGGACGCGACCCGGCCTGGGCCCGCCGCACCGCAAGCACCGTCGCGACCGGCAGCGGTGATGGGGGATCCGCTCGGCGACACCGTCGAAGACGGCTGCCGCACGCTCGATGGGTGGACTCCCGGCGTCGACGGATCGTGGCCGGTGCTTTTCCGGCTGCACGGTGGCGCCTGGGCCACCGGGTCCGGCGGCTGGCCGGCGTACGACGGTGTGCGGCCGGCCCGGCCGCAGCAGATCGTCGTCGGCACGGCCGGCTATCGGCTCGGGCCGCTCGGGTACGCGTATCCGGGGGAGCTGGACCCGGCACTCGGCGAGGGGAACCTCGGGTTCGCCGACCAGCGTGCCGCACTGCACTGGGTGCACCGGGAAATCGCGGCGTTCGGCGGTGATCCGGCGCGGATCACTGTCGGCGGCCAGTCCGCGGGCGGGAATTCCGCCGCGCTGCTCGCTGCCGCGCCCGAGACCCGGCCGCTGATCGTGCGTGTTCTGCTGCAGAGCGCGCCGTACGCGTGGCCGCTGCTCTCCCCGGAGGACGCGACCGAGGTGGCCGCCGACCTGCTTGCCGAGCCGGGAGTACGTCCCGAGGACGCGGCCAGGCTGCGTACCGTCGCCACGGCGGATCTGGTCGCCGCCGCCGGGGCGATCGCCCGCAATCGGCACACGTTGCAGAGCCCGCTCGACGCGCTGGATGCCGCCGCCGAGCTGGACGTGCTCGCCGGGACCACCGGTCAGGAGATGCGTGCGTTCTTCGATGCGGACCTCGCGGTCGGTGGTGCGGACCGGGTCGCCGCCCTCGCCCGGGACTACGCCGACCCCGAATCGCTCTACGCCCATTACCGCACCGGCAGCCGCGGAAAAGTCCTCGGCGAGATCGTGACCGACGCCGGCTTCCGCGCCCCCGCCGCCGCGGTCGCAGAACGACGAGCTGGCCGTAAACCTGCCTACGTCTGCGAATTCGACTGGCGCGGCCTGCGGTTCGTTTCCTGTCACTGCATCGAATTGCCGTTCCTCTTCGCTAACAGTCCATTGTGGATGGACGCGCCGATGCTCGACGGGCTCGACGACGCCACGTGCACCGAGCCACCGCCGGACCGGCCCTCGCTCCGGCCGCCCCGGCCACGCCGCCGGAATTGTTCCGCCGGAAACCCGACCACTGACTCGCGAGAAGAAAGGACAGGAATGGATCTGGAGATGGCGATCCGGCGGCGCCGGATGCACCGGGAGTTCGACGGGCGGCCGGTGGCGAAGGAGGACGTGCACAAGCTGGTGTGGGCGGCCGGTCGGTCGCAGCAGGGGCGGCCGGGCGTGCGGCACCTGGTCGTCGTGGACGATCCGGCGCTGATCAAGACCGCGAAGCAGGTGCTGCCGGGTTTCCTGGCGATCGCCGATCCTTCGCTGATCCTCGTGCTGTGCTCGGATCTGACCAATCCCGCCATCGACGCACCGGCGGGCCGGGAACACGCGTCGCGGCTGGACGCGGGCGCGGCGTGCGCCCATCTCGGCCTGATGGCACGCAGCCTGGGGCTGGGCATCTGCACGGTCACGAGCTGGAGCGACGACGCGGTGCGCCGGCTGTTCGATCTCCCGGAGGGGTTCCGGCCGGACGTCACGGTGGTCGTCGGACACCCGATCGCCAGCCCGAAGCTCCCGGCGGCGAAGGGCAGGACGTTCCTGCCGAACGTGCACCACAACACCTTCGGCACCGCATACGACGAGGTGGAACGCTGATGACCGCGCGAATCGAAGACCGGTTGTTCGAGATCATCTCCGGGATGTACACCGCAGGCCCGGTCGTGATCGAGGAGACGTCACTGGTGGCCGCCGCCCGGATCGTCCACTGGGGCGAGCAGCTCATCGCAGTGCTGGAGGAGTTCGGGCTGTCCGACGAGTTCCTCTCGAAGTGGCGCTCGGAAACCCTGCAGAACCTCAGCTTGGGGCTCTCCGACCCGACAAAGTTCAGCACCTGGGTGGCGGACGCGACCGGAGCCTTCGTGACGGAGGCCAAGCGCCGCAACCTGGCGGAGGGGACCGGCTGACGGTCAGGATTGCAGGTACGCAGGGTGGTCCGGCGTTCGCGTGACCAGGTCCTTCAGGTGCCGGATCGCCGGGTCGATCATCAGAGCGGTGCGTGCACGGCGCCCGGGGCGAGCCGGGGGAGCAGCTCGTGCAGGAGGCCAGACGCTGCGTGAACCGCAGTGCCGTGTCTTGACAGCCCTTGTCGCTGTGATGGATCAACTGTCCATCATGGACGTCACGGGAGTGCAGGGCGTCGTCCAGCGCCGTGAGTACGGCGCGGCCGACAACCTTGGTGGAGAAGGCATCCCGTATCGAGGCCGGTCGGCACGGATTCAGGCTGCCCGAAGGGTCGGTCGTCAACGCGGTCTCGCCCCGCCGCGACCGACCTCGACCCTTCCGAGTACAGGCCCATCCCGATCGCGAAGTACGCCATCACCCGCGCCGGCAGACTGCGATGGCGCTGCTCGGTCCGGCCCGACGCCGCGATCACCTCGTCAACCACCCCTGGCGGGAACGCCCGAGTCAACACTCCCACTGACACCAGATCCGACAATCGACGAACCGAGACCGGCTTCACTGAACGGTATCGGGGCTAGCTGGCAACGGCGCAGATGGCATCAGGCGGTGGCCCCGGAGTGCGTACGCGCCCGCGGGCGCCACCGCCCTTCTGCGAAGGTTCCGTCTCGAACAGTCGGCGTTCCGAGTTCCGCGAGGATTGCCCGGGCGAGGGCGTCGGTGTGAGCGTCCTCGGCACCCCATGGACAGGTGAACCCGTTGGCGATATCGCGGCTGCCTTGGCGTAGATAAATAATCATGCCGCGATTGTTCTCAGCTATCCTTCGAAGCTCCTCGGCTAACCTGCGGCCACACTCACATCCT
The DNA here is from genome assembly GCF_000717335.1 of Amycolatopsis jejuensis. Lineage (GTDB taxonomy): Bacteria > Actinomycetota > Actinomycetes > Mycobacteriales > Pseudonocardiaceae > Amycolatopsis > Amycolatopsis jejuensis. Next base: position 114,826 of record NZ_JNYZ01000015.1, on the reverse strand, counting down.
GCCGAACGGAAGGTATTCCCCAGTAAGCACTCGCGATGCACTCTGACCTCAGAGTGGTCCGTTTCGGCGATTGAATCACCACCGAACACAACGAGATGTTCAGCGTTGCTGGCGTCGTCGCGTACGCCGAACGCGCGGAGGTGGCCGTGCTCGGTCGGCAGCGCGACCGGATCTGTGAGGGTGAGGTCGAGCCGGGTCGTTCGTCGCAGATGTTCGGCGATGTCGGCGATGTATACGACGACAAGTCCGTGTTCGGTGGCGAAGCGAGTCAGCTCGGACCCCGCAGCCATCCGGGTCGGGTCTTCGGTGCTGACGATCTCGCAGAGCGCAGCGGCCTGCCGCATTCCGGCAAGACGCATGAGGTCGACAGCAGCCTCCGTATGGCCTGGTCGCTCACGTACACCTCCGGCCTTCGCCTGGAGTGGGACGACGTGTCCCGGCCGAAGGAAATCTTCCGCGTTGGCTTCCGGGGTGCTCAGCGCGACGATCGTCTGTGCCCGTGCGGTCGCCGAAATGCCCGTACCTGTGCCGCGCAGGTCGACGGGCACCTGGTAGGCAGTCCCATGACGATCCTGATTGCGGTGCGTGATCGGTTGCAGCCAGAGACGCCTGCAGGTCTCTTCGGGGAGAGCAACGCACAGAAAGCCCGAGGTGTGCCGGACGGTGAAGGCAACAAGCTGCGTCGTCGCTGCCTCTGCAGCGAAGATGAGGTCGCCCTCGTTCTCCCGGGCTGGATCGTCAGCGACGACCACAGCTGCTCCACGTTGCAGTTCCACGATCGCGCGCTGAACCCGTTCGAGTCCGCTCTTGCCGGGTGGCGAAATCGAAGACGGGCTGCTTCCCGTGGTGGAGTGGCGCATTGTCGTCAGGCTGCGCGAAGGCGTCGAAATTTGCTGGTTTGAAAGACGATGGGCTCCACGCCTGGCTCGCTCAACGAGGAGTGGATCCGCAAAAGGGCGATTTGGTGATCGCCGGCCGGCATCTCAGCGTAGAGGGAACACTCCAGCCACAAGCCGGCTCCGTCGATCAAGACACTTCCGCTCGACACTGCCGTCCACTCGATGGCGGCGAAACGATTTCCGGTCTTGCGTGACAGGCCAACGCATTCGTCGTGCTGGTGCTCGCCGAGGACACTCAGTCCCAGCCGAGGCCGACTGCGAAGCTTCGGCCACGTCGTGGAACCAGTTTGGATGCACACAGAAACCAACGGCGGATCGAGCGACACACACGTGAACGAGCTGGCGGCCATGCCGACCGGTTTGTCGTCAACGATCGCGCAGACGGCGACCACTGCGGCCGGAATGTACCCGTAGGTTGCCCGAATCTCGACGGGGTCGTCACTGAACGGTTTCAGCTCCTCCATGACGGTTTCCTCCTTCGGTAGCGGCAAGGCGTCCGAATGTTTCGAATCAGGCTTCCTGCGTGAAACTTCTCGGTCGTTTCGCTGAAAAAGCTTGGATGCTTTGGGTCGATGTCGGGTCGCGGTCGGATGCGGCGTCGAGCTTGCCGCCCATGGCCTGGTGTGCCAGCCGAGGGGCACGGCGTTGAGCCAGCAGTTCCGGTGGGTGAGTTCGACACCTTTGGGCCACGTCGAGTCGGTCGAGGCCGGTCGCCAGGCCCGGTGCCCGCCGGAGGACGTCACCACGTTGAACGGAACTCTCACCGTTTTCTCCCCGCACTCGATGCCGTTACCACAGTGGGACGACTGCGCCGGGAACACACACCGGGCGTGTGTCCCCGACGCCAGGGGAACTAGCTCGTGGCGACCACAGGAGTGTCCGCAGGCTCGAGCTCGTGGGCGGCCGGGAGTACCTCCTTGGCGAACAGCTGCAGGCTCTTTTCGGCCAACTCGACCGGCATGCCGCCGTACTTGGCTACGCCGATGAACTCCGACGGCCCCATGAATGCGTTGGCCGCCTTCAGCTTCTCGATGCACTGGTCGGGCGTGCCCCAGATGTGGTCACGGAGGAACGCGTCGGCGAAGCCCGGCTTGGCGGCGTCCCCCGCGCTTGCCGCGGCGGTGATCTGCTCGCTCATCGCGGCATAGTGCTCGTAGCCCTTCGTATTCGCGAAGTGGGCGCCCGCCAGTTCGTAGTGCCGCATGGAGCTCTCGGCGTACTCGCGCATGTAACGGACGGCGCCCTCACGGGCCTCGTCTTCGGTTTCGGCGCAGTAGAACCAAGTCACGAGGGCCGGGGCGGCGGGCTGGTGGCCGGCCTCGGCCCGGGTCTTGTTGAACGCCTCGAGCTCGGGGCCGTACTCCTCGAACGACTTCTGGGGGATGATGAGCGGCTTCAGGCCCGCCTTGGCCGCGATGGGCGCGGTCTGCGGCGTCCCCCACGCGCAGTGCATCGACTCCAGCAGACGCTCGGCGTCCCGGGGCCGGGGCCGCAGCGAGAGGGTCGGGCTCTCCGGACGCTGCTGGACGTCCGGCAGCGTGAAGTATTCGCCCTCAAAGGAGAACCGCTCCTCGGTGAGCGCCAGCCGGATGATCTCGAGCGCCTCGAGGAAGCGCCCCCGCGACTCGCCCATCGGAACGCTCATGCCGCCGAACTCCCGCCGTCCGGCGCCCCGGCCGAACCCGACCGTGAGCTCGCGGTCGCCGAGGAGGTGCTGGAGCATGACCAGTTCCTCCGCCAGGCGGAGCGGGTGGTGCCACGGAATGACCGCCACCATCGTCCCCAGGCCGATCCGGCTGGTGCGCCCGGCCCAGAACGTGAGGAACTGGGCGACGTTGGTGACCATGGTGTACGGCGTGAAATGGTGCTCGACGCTCCAGATCGAGTCGAAGCCGAGCGGCTCGATCTGCTCGCCGAGGCGGACCTCGTCCTCGAACACCTGCGTGTCGGAGAAGCTCGGAGTCCCTGCTTTCTCGCCCCGCTCCAGTGCTTCGAATCGATCCCAATCGCGAAAGTTCTGGGCGAAGAGCGTGATACCAACCTTCATGAACGTGCTCCTTTCGGTCCCGCCGCGGGTGGCGTCCCGACCGAGCCAGAGGGTTTCCCCGGGCCCAAATGTCCTTCTGCGCAACGGGAATAGCGAACGCTATGTGAATATTTATAGGACGCGTGCCGCCCGGCGTCAAGCGCGTCCTGAACGCACCGGCGGCAGCATGAGCCGCTCGTCCGGCGCCGGACGCGGCCGAACCTTGACCGAAACCTAGTAACTACTATATTGTCGCCACGGCGCCGAGGACTCGGGCATGTCCGGCGCCGTTCCGCCTTGGCGCCACTCTCACCACTCGTGCCTCGGCACCGCCTTCGTGCGCCGTTCGCGCTGGACGGCCATCGGGTGCCGGGCGGCCCGAGTGCTGGTCGTCGGCGACCCTTGCGGTCGATTCTCGAGCGCCCGCAATGTTTCCCAGTTGGACGGCGGATGCAACGCCCATCCTGGTCGAGCGAGGAGCGTGACGATGAGCACGAGCAAGACGACGGAGGTGCGCGGGTACGTCGAGGAGGGCTGGGGATCGGTTGCGGACGCGTTCCGCGAGAACTTCGAGCTCCATGGCGACGTCGGTGCGGCGTGCAGCGTCTACGCAAAGGGGAACCCGGTCGTCGACCTGTGGGGTGGTGTCGCCGATCCGAGCACGGGACGTCCGTGGCAGGAGGACACCGTCGTCCTCGCCATGTCGACCACCAAGGGAGCGACGGCCATCTGCGCCAACCGCCTGGCCGAGCGGGGCGAGATCGACCTCGACGCCCCAGTCGCCGAGTACTGGCCCGAGTTCGCGGCGAACGGCAAGGAGGCGACCAAAGTGCGGTGGCTGCTGAGTCACCAGGCCGGCCTGCCCGTGCTCGACGGCCCGCTCACCCTCGAGCAGGCGTGCGAGTGGACACCCGTCGTCGAGGCGCTCGCCGCCCAACCACCGCTCTGGGAGCCGGGGACCCGGCACGCCTACCACGCCTTCACCTACGGCTTCCTGATCGGCGAGGTGGTGCGGCGGGCCACCGGCCGCACGATCGGGCAGACATTCGCCGAGGAGGTGGCCGTGCCGCTCCGGCTCGACGCGTGGATCGGGCTGCCGCATGCGGCCGAGGCACGCGTGGCCCCGCTCCAGCCGCCGCCGGAGATCGAGATGGACCCCGCCACGGCCGAGATGATGGCGCAGCTGACGGGGCCGGAGTCCGTTTTCGGTCGCGCCATGGCCTTTGGTGGCGCCGTCCCGCCGACTTTCGTCACCGAGCGCGGCGGCATGAACGCCCGTCAGGTGCGGGCATCGGAGTGGCCGGCCGCGAACATGGTGAGCGACGCCCGCTCGGTGGCCCGGATGTACGCCGCCACCATCGGCGACGTCGCCGGTGTGCGGCTGCTCTCGGAGGCGGCGCTCGAACGGGCGGTCACCCGTCAGACGGCGGACTCCACCATCTTCGGTGCTCCGCCGGGAATGGAGGCGTCCCTCGACATGCAGTTCGGCCTCGGCTTCATGCTGCCGGCGGCCACCCAGTGGCTCAGCCCGGCCTCGTTCGGCCACTCCGGCGCCGGCGGCTCGCTCGGTTTCGCCGACCGGGACGCCGGGATCGGCTTCGGGTACGTCATGAACCAAATGGCGATGATGCCCGACGACCCGAGAACGCGTGGGCTGATCGCCGCCGTCCGGGGCGTGCTGGGCTGACGCTGGTCATCGGCTTCGAGGCCCGATCAGTTGCCCTGTCTCAAACTGCTGCTGGTTGAGATTGCGTTGCAGGGCGCGGTGCCAGACCCGACGGATGACACACGTTGGTACCCCGACAAGCTCAACCGGAAGGAAGGGATCGACGATGGCAGGCACTGGCGAGTCGACGGGCATCACGTTCTACACGCACGAGGATGCCCCGCTGATCGACGACACCGGCATGATGACACCGGTGGGCGAGATCGATCCCGAGGTGTTCTCGAACCTCGACTTCTCCGCGTACCTCGCGGGGCAGCGGGTCAAGGCCCTGTTCGGGCGTGCCGGTGAAGATGCGGTCAGCCTCGTGTGGGCGCGCTTCGAGCCGGGCTTCCGCCTTCCGCGCCACAGCCACTCCGCGGACTGCCTGTACTTCGTCGTGAGCGGCGAGGCGATCATGGGCAACCGCGTGATCGAGGCGGGCAACGGCTTCTTCGTCAAGGCCGACCAGCCGTACACCTACCGAGCCGGTGACAACGGCGTCGTCGTGCTCGAGTTCCGGACGACGACGAGCTTCGACATCGACGTCCGGGACACGACCGTGGCGCAGTGGACGCCGATCGTCCAGGCGACGCTCGACAACCAGCACCGCTGGACGGCGACGTCCACCGTCACAGACGCGCGTCAGGACAAGGTCGTATTCGGTGGCGAGCAGTGGCTCGACCTCGCTCGCGAGACCTTGCAGCGGTTGGTGAAGGACAATGCGTCGGGCGCCGGATCGTTCGCCTTCTGCGAGGTCTGGACCGATGCCCCTCCGGGCACCGTCGGCCTCGGCGCCGGCAGTCGCGCCGGCTTCCACCTGCGGAGCAATGGGAAGGAGTGCGACGTCCAGGCCGGAGAGGTCGACGACGTCGACGTCAAGATGGTGCTGCCCTACGAGGCCGCCCTCCGCACCGCCCCGCTGCACCTGGCCGATGTCGCCGCACGTGGCGAGATCCCCACCCCCGAGATCATCGGCGATGTCACCAAGATCCCGGCGTACTTCTCGGTGCTGCACGACGAGCTCGCGGACCGCACCGCCCCGCGAATCCCGCCGAGATAGGCGATGGGCGTCATCGAACGTGGCGTCGCCGACGTCTCCTTCGGCCCAGGGCCTTGGCGTCAGTACACGATGACGCTTCGCAGCACCTCGCCTGCATCCATCGCGCGGAAGGCGACGTTGATTTCATCGAGCGTGATCCGCCTGCTGATCAGGGCCTCGACTTCGAGCTTTCCCTGCCGCCAGAGTTCGACGAGGCGAGGAAAGTCTCGACGCACATCAGCGGATCCGTAGAGCGATCCGACGAGGCGCTTCTCACTTCCGACCAGCTCCAGAGGGCTCAAAGCCAGCATGTCGTCGGCGGCAGCGATTCCCACCATGACGGTTGTTCCCCCGCGGCGGGTCGCATCCCATGCGGCCTTGACGGTGGTCGATGAGCCGATGGCCTCGAAAACGACGTCAAACCCGTCGCCGCCGGTGATCTCGTCAATCGCCTGTGGCACCTCATGGGGGTGGATGCCATGCGTTGCACCGAGTTCCTGTGCGCTCTTCAGCTTCCGATCCACGGTGTCGACGGCAACAATGTTCGCCGCGCCCGCGATCCGGGCGCCTTGGATCACGTTCACGCCGACGCCCCCGCACCCGATGATCGCGACGTTCGCCCCAGGCCAGACCTTCGCTGTGTTGATTGCGGCGCCGACTCCGGTCATCACCCCGCATCCGATCAGCGCGCCGACCTCGAGCGGGACGTCTCCGGCGATCTTGATGCACGCGTTCTGGCCGACGACGGTCTCCGTGCCGAACGTGGCCAGCCCGATGGCTGCGTAGCAGTCCCTGTCGCCGATCGAGAATCGAGCGACCGGCTGTCCCAAGCTTCCGCGAGAGCACAGATTCTGCTGGCCCCCGAGACAGAACTTGCACGCGCCACAAACCGAGACCCAGGAGAGAATGACGTGATCTCCCTCGGCGACCTCGGTGACGCCGGGTCCGGTCTCGACGACGACGCCGGCCCCCTCGTGCCCGAGAATGGCCGGAAGGAACGGGGACTCTCCCATCTTCCCGTTCCGCGTCGACAAATCGCTGTGACATACGCCGCTGGCGAAGAGCCGAACCCGTACCTCTCCCGGCCCGGGCGGGTGCACCTCGATGTCGTCGAGCACCTCGAGCGGCTTCCCCGTTTCCCACATCACTGCCGCTCGCATGTCAGATGCCCATTCCCGGGACGTGGTTCGAATCGTCGAGCCCGAGCTCGGGCCACGTACCCGTGATGATGCTCTCGAAGATGCCGTACCCCTCGGCGCTGCCCTCCCGGACCCGGACCGGCTTGTCCCGGAACTGCCCCAACGACCGGAGCACCTCCGGCGTGGTGCAGTCGGCGATGTACTCCCCGTCGACGACGAGCTCCCCCAGGTACCGACCCTGGCGGTGCCCCTTCCAGTCGCCATAACCGGCCGCGGCGAGGTGGAACCCCGACTCCCCGACCGGCTCCACCTCGAAGACCCGCTTCTCGCCGGAACGGTGCTTGAGGTGGATCTCGCCCGATTCGAGGAACCGGGTCCGCGGGTGGTACCTCATGTGTGACTCGACGCCCACCAGCTCCTGGCGGCCGTCCGGGTAGTTGAGGAACGCCGAGTCGCCGATACCCGAGGAGCCCGTGAGGAAGATCGAGAGTTCGTAGTACGACCCGGACGGCGCCCGGAGGAACATCTGGGTCCAGTTCATCAGTGTCTTCGCGCTCGCGACCTGCTGCACGTAGTCAGGGGCCGGCTTGAGGTCGGGGGGCGGCGATCCGACGAGCGACCCTCGGATACCCCACGAGTGGTCCCGCACGCCGAACCACTCGTCCGGCGTCACCCGGTAGGTCTCACCTTCGAGTTCGATGGTCCCGGAAATGAGCCCGCCCTGGTGGTACCGGACCACGTTCGACCCCATCCGCCCACTGAGCGGGTCGCGCATGTCGTTGCGGTGCTCGAAGAACGGCGTGAGCACCCCGTCGAATGTCAGGTCGAATGCCAGCCGAGCAGCGTCGTTGGGTTCCAGCCGAGCCCGGACCTTCTTCAAGGGTTCGACGACCTCGTACGAGATCGGACCCACGGATGCGTCCTCCGGCGCGGTGGCCAACTCCCGGCTCGCCCGGACCGTCCACTGTTCCTTGCCCCGCGAAACGCCCGCGAAGCCGTCGAAGACGTTGCGGTTGTGATATTTACCCAGCCCGAAGTCGACCTGCATGGTGCCGTCCATGCGGGCCATCGACATCCAGATCTTCTCCGTCCAGGAGTAGTCAGCATCGGCGACCGTGCCGAACGTGTCCGGGAGCTGGTGGTTGAGGCCCTCGTCTGCCTTCCGGAGGGGGCCGATGCCCTGTACTGCCATGAATGATGTCCGTTCCTTCTCTCGTTCGAGCTTGGTCCGGGATCAGAACTGGATGACCAGCGGGCGCGTGCCCGCAGTCATTCACATACTTCGCACTATGCCGCGAGAACGTGATGTCTCGCAAGGGCTTTGCCTTTGCGAGACATCGCAACCCGCGCTGACGGAGCAGGTCGTACGCGCAGCGGATGGGAGTGATTCAGCCGTCAGGAGCGTTTCTTCGGCGGGGTGGTTCGCCTGCGAGCCCGAGGAGACCTGGCGGACGAATTGACGTGAGCGGTGGCCGCTTCGACGAGAACGGCGCGGACGTGTGCGGCGTGTTCGTCGTCGAAACGGTCACCCATCATCACCGCCAGCGTCGTGCTGACGGCGACGCCCCATGTCGCCATGTGGAGGTATGCCGCCATCCCCGGCTCGGCGGTCCGGCCAGGAATGATCTCGTGGAGCAGCCGATCGACGTGGAACGACAGCGAGTCGCCGAAGCGGCGGAGCGTGGCTCGAGCGTCTTCCGCCGTATTGGGATCGCGAGCGACGTCGAGCAAGACCTGCAGGACGCTGATGTATTCGGCTCGGCCGTAGTAGTCGAAGATGAGCGACACCCAGGAATCGAGTCGCTCGTCCACGGTATCACCCTTGATCACGGCGTTGGCGAAGCGGGCGATCACTTCGTCGACGGCGTCCTCGATGACAGCCAGCAGCAGGCCCTCGCGCGACCCGAAGTGGTACTGGATGACGCCCCACGTGACGCCCGATCGGCGGGCGATCTCGTTCGAGGTGGTGCGGTAGTAGCCGATGTCGGCGATCGTCTTGATCGTCTCGTGGATCACAAGGCTGCGGGTGTGTGCAGCGGACTCGGTGCGGCCCATCCTCAATCCCTCACCGGCCGACGACGCTTCCGGCCGGGCGGGGTCGATGTCCGCTGCGGTTGTCCATTGTGGCCTCGCAATGACGATGTGGCGCAGCGAACCCGTCCCGGCAGGTGCCGCGACGAGGACTGCCATGTGCGGCACCAGACTAACGGCGACCGCCGGGCGGGCACAACAAGGCCGCCGTGCGTACCCGGCCTGCCGGGTCGAGCCGGTCTCATCACCGGAGCTCACGCGCTCCCGACGGAGGTTCGGTCGCCGCCGCCGATGGAGAGAATGCTCGCGCCATGAAGGGTCAGCAGCATCGAGGCTGCGCCCACCTGCGCACGGGCGGCATCGCTGGACAGCTCCGGCAGGACGATGTCCTGGATGAGCGTCGAAATCCCCTGCGCCACCCTTTCGGGATCCGGGGTGAGCGGACCCATGGACAGTTCCTCGCCGGCACCAATCTGCGCCAGGGCGGCCTGCATGACGCCGGGAATGGCCATGCCCATCAAGGCAAAGCGAAGATCGTCGCTCTCCCGATTTTCGAAGAGCGCGAAGCCGATGAGCATGATCACTGTCATCTTGAGCCGCGCCAGGACCTCGTACCACACCCGATTCCGGACCTCGATCCCGGTGAGCTCCTCGTAGAGGGCCAGGAAATCGTCGGCGGACATGGCGCCCGCCGGGTCCCACATGGCCAGCGCCCACCCGATGTCCGTCAAGGGGTCGCCGACCGTGGCCATCTCCCAGTCGAGCACGCCGACGACTTCCTCGCCTTCGAACATGAAGTTCCCCAGCTTGCAGTCGCCGTGCACGAGCGTGACACGGGGACACGGAGCCGGAATGTTCCTGCGCAGCCAGTCGACGACGCGGTCGAGCGCCGGATGATCGGCGAGCCTCAGGCGGTTCATCTCGCCTTCCCACCTCTCGACCTCTCGCTCGAGATGGCCTTTCCCTTTGCCGAGGAAGCCGAGGCCCAGCACGCGCCAGTCGGTGTTGTGCACCGCCGCGATCTTGTGCACGAGGTCCGTGTACATCCGCTGGACCCGCTCCTTGGGAGTGCTGAGCACGTCCTCGGGGATGCGCGGCTCGTAGACCTCGCCATGCAACCGCTCCATGACGTAGAAGGGGCGCCCGATGACGTCCTCATCGGTCTCGAGCCAGAGCACTTTCGGCACGGGCACGTCGGATGATTCGAGCGACTGCATGACGTTGAACTGCTTCGGGAGGTCGTAGGGCTCGAGCAGCCCCGGCCCGACCGGCCGCGTACGGAGCACGACCTCGCGGGTGCGCGGCTTGCCGCCCTGCGTCCACCGAAGCGTCAGCCCCACCGTCTCGTTCGAGTGCCCCACCGAGAGCCGGTCGATGCCCGTCACCTCGAGATTCCCGGCCTCCGGGAGCTTCGCGGCGAACCACGTGGTGAGCCGCTCGTGCATATCTGCGACGTCCATGTTTTCCCTCATCGTTCTGGCTCTCAGGTCGTCCACCCGGCCGGGCCGGATTCGACTGGAGCTCCGTCCGGCGCTGCGAAACGCCAAGGCGCGAGGTGCGTTGCATGGTTCCGTGCCGCCGACCCCGCGACACCAAATAGCTTGAACTATATCTGTTGCTGGGCATTACATCCTGGCGCGTTGCGGGTGTCAAGCGAGGCTTGACCTCGATGATCACGTCGTCACTCGGCGTCCGATGGCGGGCGGGGTCCGAGTCTCTTGACGGCGGTCGCACGCTCCACATAGCATCTACCATGTTCGGACATAGCACCTACCATGTTCGGCTGCCGGTCGGCGATCGGCATGCCGAGTGAGCACGATTTCGCTGCGCATCCGGGAAAAGGGGATCTCCATGGTCGTACAAGGAATTGCTCCGCTTCGTGCCGCCGACGAAGGGCTGAACCATCAGATCGTGAACACGTTCGGCGCGGTCGGTGAAGCGGACTTTTCGTGGACCGAGAAGATCTGGGCATCGCTGGCGAAGATGGACGGGTCACTGCAGGTGGACTTCGGTCTCGGCCGCTATCACAACCGGGACGTCATGGATGGATTCGGTGGCGTCTCACGCGGCCGCGAGCAATGGACCGTCCGCGCCAGCAGGGAGCTTTCCCCCGCACCCGAGGCGACTTCGGTCGGACCGGTTGTGTACGAGGTCGTCGACCCGCTCAAGGCAGTGCGATTCAAGCTGGAACCGAATGATGTGCTCGACTTCTCCTTCGACCTTCTGCTGGAAGGCGTGCTGCCGCCGTTCTTCGAGGTCCGTAACGCGTTCCTCGATCAGGCGACCGGACGTTCGGGCACGGACCTCGTGCGCTACCACCAAGGCGGCCGGATCACCGGGACTCTCGTGCTCCAGGGGGCGACGCACCAGGTGAACCCGGACGAGTGGTTCGGTTTTCGCGATCACTCGTGGGGAGTCCGCGGCCAGGTCGGCATGCCTCCACCGGACCTGAAGCCCCGGCCCGAGTTCGCGGTCGGCGGCGTCGACAGCGTCATGCACTGGACGCCCTGGTGGCTGCAACGGCCGAATGGATCCTATTACGGGGTAGGGATCTTGAAGGTGTCGGCCAGCACGGGCACGGGCGGTGTTTCGTACGGCTCATATTTCCTCAACCACCCCGACGGGCGGCAGGAACCGGTCCGCGTGGAACCACACCTTTCGTATGACAAGAAGACCCGGTTCATGGAGGGCGGCGAAATTCATCTCGAAACCGAGTCCGGTCAGAAGAGGGTGTTCGAGATAGAGGCGCTTGGTGGATCGGGTTTCCACCTTGCCGCCGGTGGATACGGTCGAACCCACGGTAAGTGGATGGGGGCCCGGCATGTGGAGGGCGAGTATATTGCCGACTGCTGGGACAATGAGCACCTCCCTCGGCTCGGGCAGTTTCGTGACAAGCCCGTTCGCGTACGGGAAGGCGACGCTGTCGGCTACGGAATCTTCGAAAGTGTCATCATGGGCTCGTGGCCGGATCTGGGGCTGGACGAGAACAACGAGGTACCTTCGGGGTTGTGATCCGCCCGAGCTGACCGTCGCCGGGAGCGCCGAGCCCGGCCCCGTCCACTGCTGCGGTCGCCTTGGCGGATGATGAGCAGGAATCCGACGACGTCGCGCCTCCTGACCTCGCGGCGAGCGCCCCGATCGTCAGCGGAGCACCGATCGGGGCACGCCGGGAGCAGCTGTGTCACCGCACCGAATCAGTGGCCGTCGAGTGGCACGTTCCCCGCTGCCATCAGTTCCCGATAGTTCCGGGTGAACGTGGCCACCGCAGGCTCGCGGTCAGGATTCCGCGGTCCGGGAACGTAGCCGCCGGCCCGGATTCCGGCCTGTGTCCGTTCGCACAGCTCCCAGTCCTGGCGGTTCGTCACGTCCCACAGGTGGGTGAGATCCGAGACTTCGTAGTCGATCTTTTCCTGCGCGTCCCCCGCAACGAGCCAATCACACCGGACGACGGTCCGTTCCGGCGCCACCGGCCGGAATTCGAAGACGATGGCATAGTCGGGAAAGGCGAGGAATGCCGACCCGAGGGACGGCGCGGCCAAGGCACACGGAACGGAATCTCCGGACCCGGGCGCCGGTGGGGTCGTGCCGAACGAGCCGAGCAACTTGCGGCTCACGAATTCCCCGGTGGTCGTGAGGGAACGGGCGCCGTCGACCAGCGGGTACGGCTCCCCGGCGGACGCCGGCTGAAAGAACCGTCGCAAGTCGAAGACTCTGGTGAATTCCGGGTGATTGACGGCGCAGTGGTAGCACTCCAGGAAATTCTCGTAGACGACCTTCCAGTTTGCGCCGACGTCGTAGCCGATCGTGGCGGCGACCTTCGCGCCGGCAAGGCCGAAGGGGGCGAACTGGGTTTCCTGGTCGCGGGCAAGGTCGGCGACGGAGGCGGATGGCGCACCACCGAGATTCACGAAGACGAAGCCGTTCCAGGTCTCCGCCGGTACTTTCCGGAGACTGTACTGCCCGAGGGGCAGATCCCCGGGCATCGCGGGTGCGACGCGCAAGGAACCGTCGAGGGCGTAGGACCATTGGTGGTAGGGGCAGACCAGCCGGTTACCGGACCCGCGCCCGGGCTCGCACATCAGTGCGCCGCGGTGCCGGCAGACATTGAACAATGCGTGAATCCCGCCGTCCTCGTCACGCGTGAGGACCAGCGGCTCGGTGAGAATTTCCGCGGTGATCCAGTCTCCCGGGCGAGGAATTTCCGATACATGCCCGGCATACTGCCAGTTCGGCCGGAACAGCTTTGCCATCTCGTGCTCGAACCAGGTCGCGGAGGTGCATTGCTCCCGGGTGAACCCGATATCGAGGTCGTCGCCGTCGACGTTTGCCGAAGCAGCGGAAATTCTGGAGGACGTCATCGGTGGGGCGATCCTTTCTCTGGGGAAGAACATGAGCGCGAAGAGGCACAGATGCCGCGGTGCACCACGAATGCTATGCGGCTCTCGCCTCGACCTGTAGTGGCGCTTGTCGGGAAAATTGCCCGGAAGAGGGCGACACCTGTCGACTGCGAGGCCGGACTTGATCGCCGACGTGACGGAATTCGATATCACCGGCATAATGGTGCGTGGTGGCCCGTGATTCCGAGGGCGGCACCACCAACGCTCGCGGTCGAGAATTGCTGCTGCCGATTCGGAGTGACGCGGGTACGCACCCCAGCGGTCCGGGCCGGCCGAAAGCCGGCTGCGCCGCGAATCCCACGGAGGCCGGCACGGTGCCCAGCGACGATCTGCAACAGCTCGTGGACGAGCTCGCCGAACAGCTGCACCGTTCGGTCGCCATCGACGACCCGACGGTGCAGCACCTGCTGGCGGCGAGCAGGCATTTCGGGGACGAGGACGAGTTACGCGTGAGGGCGCTGGTGAACCGATCCGCGCCGCCGCCCGCGATCGAAGCCATCCTGCGGCTCGGCATCACCCGGTGGACCGAACCGCACCGGGTCGACCTCCGGCATGTCCCCGGACTCGACACCCGGCTGGCGGCCCGCTTCTGCGTTCCGATCCGCTGCAGCGGCGTCCTGCTCGGCTTTCTGTGGCTGATCGACCGCGACGCCACCCTGACCCGGGAAGAAATCGACGCGGCGGTGGAAACCGCCGGGCGCGCCGGAATCGCGCTCTACCGGCGGCTGGTCCGGCGGACCCGGTCGCGGGCCCGCACGGAAGACCTCTTGGCGGAGCTCGTCGCATCCGATCACGACGTACGCCAGCGGGCAGTCGGTGATCTGCGCGCCGAGGAGCTGATTCCCGACGACGCCACCTGTTTTCAGGTGCTCGCGACGCACCATGCGCCTGCCGAAGCGCCCAGTGCGGCACAGGTCGCTCTCGAATCCGCCACGGAGGAAGGGATGCGGGCGCTTCCGGCGGGAACCGCCCTGATGGCCGCGGCGCGCACCCGGGCATGGCTGCTCCTGGCCACCGCGAAGCCCCTCGATGACGAGCGGCTGTACCGGGTCGGCGCCCGGATCACGTCGCGGTACCGGGCCATCGCCGGTTCGGCGGCGCGGGTCGGGGTCGGGGTGGGCGATCCGGTCGGCGCGGTCTCCGAGGTCATCACGTCTCACTACCAGGCATCCGTCGCCGCTCGGGCGGCGCTGATCGTCCCCTCGCTGGAGGACGTCGCCCGCTGGGGCAAGCTCGGCCCGTACGAGATCCTTCTTCGCATGCCGATCGACGAGATGCTGCGCACGCCCATCCCGGCCATCGAAGCGCTGGCCACCGGTGACTCCAGCGGGATTCTCACCCGGACTCTCGAAGCGTATTTCGACAATGCCTGTGACGCCAGGCAAACCGCAGAGCTGCTGTGCGTCCACCGCGCCACCCTCTACCAGCGCCTCCATCGGATCGAGCAGCTCACCGGCTGCCGGTTCGACCGGGGTGACGACCGGCTCGCCCTCCACCTCGGAGTCAAGCTGCGCGCTCTCGCGGCGAGCCACCGGGCCGAGCTCGAAACCGAAGGCTGATGCTCACCGGCCCATCCGGAATGCGGAGACGAAGGCGGGATCGTCGAGCGCGGGGCGGTCGGCGCGGAAGGCGTCGACGGCGAACGCGGTGGTCCCGGTGCGGGCGAGGTCGGCGAGCAGGTGTCCCAGCAGGTTGCCGAACTTGGCCGCATGCGCAGCGCCGAGGCCGATCGTGACCCGGGGGTGGCCGGGGACCCGGTCGATGACGAAGTCGCGGTCCGGGGGCAGGTCGTAGACGCAGGTCTTGCTGAGCAGCTCGGGTCCGGCCGCGGCGGGAAGCCGTTGCTCGAGGAACGCACGGAACAGCGCGGTGTCCTCGGGATCGGGCCGGGAGGAGCGTTCGTCGGACGTGATGAAGCGACCGCTGAAATCGCGTGAGATCTTCACCGCGGCCTCACCGTAGACCGGGAAACCGTAGAAGAGGTCGGTATCGCCGTGCCAGATCCAGACGGGAAACCGGTCCGGGCTGAATTCGGCGAGGTTCGGCGTGGCGAAATAGCCGACCTGCTCCTGGGTCAACGAGATGTTCCACCGCAGACCGAGGCACGGAAGGAACTTCTCGATCCAGGAAGCGACGCACACGACCACGTTGCCTGCGGTGATCGGGCCGCGGTCAGTGCTGATGACGACACAGTCGTCGGTGGGAGCGAGGTCGAGCACAGTGGTGTGCGGGGCGAATTCGACGCCGAGCCGGCGGGCCATGGCGATCTGCGCGGCGCAGGCGCGGCGGACGTCGAGGATCCCGCTGTCGGATTGGTACATACCGATCACGTCGTCGTCGATCCGCCATTGCGGCCACCGGTCACGGATCGCGGCGGCATCGAGGTCTTCGGCAGGGATGTCGAAGGGACGCAGTGCCGCGCGGTAGTTGGCCAGCTCCTCCTCTCCCGCTGTCCCGGTGACGGCAAGATCGAGGCCCCCGGTGCGCGTCACGAGCTGCATCCCCGTCTGCGCTTCGAGTTCGGACCAATGCTCGTACATCGCGTGCGTGAGCGCGGTGTACGTGGTGCTGTGGTAGGAGTGCCGGATGATCCGGGAGTGGTCCTCCGAGGCGCCTCGGTCGTGCCCGAGCGCGAACTGTTCCACGACCAGCACGTTCGATTCGCCCGACCGGGCCAGCCAGTAGGCGGCGGCCGTGCCGAGCACCCCGGCACCGATCACGACGTAGTCGAAGTTCCGCGTCACGTGGCTTCCCTCCTTCCGGATCGGCCCAGCCCGGCGTGAGGCCGGGGCCGATCGATGATCGGCAGGGTGATCCGGCTCGGGTGGGCCGGGCCCCGGTGGAGGTGGTTGGCCGCGACGACCAGGTCCGCCGCGGCCGCTTCGGCAATGGTGCCGCCGGTGTTGGAGTTCCGGTCGTAGCGGGGGAAGTTGCTGCTGGAGACCTCCACCAGAATCCGGTGGCCGGGCAGGAACACGTTCGAGGTGGCGATCAGGTCGACGGTGATCTCGCAGACCCGGCCCGGCTGCATCAGGACCGGCCGGTCGAGGGCCTCGCGATAGCGGGTGCGCAGGATGCCGTCGCAGAGGATGATGGCCCGGCCGTCCGGATGGACGTCGACGAGCTTGACGGTGAAGTCGGTATCGGCTGCCGAAGACGACACGAACAACGTCGCGGTGACCGGACCGGTCACCTCCACCGGCTCGGTCAGGATGCCGGTGGTGAAGACCAGCACGTCGTCGCGATCGTGCACCGGGCGCTGATCGGCCGGCCCGTCGTAGCCGTCCATGCGCATCAACGTGCCGCCAAGGGTCGGCACGGGCTGCTGTGGGTTGTACAGGTAGGTATCGACTGCATCGTGGACGGGTTCGGCGGAAGTGAGCACCCCGGCGCCGGCTGCGGTGTTCGCCGGTCCGTTGCCGTCGAGGTGGAAGGACACATATCGCGTGTCCGGCAACGGCCAGTCGTCCTCGTCGCGCCACTGATCGATGCCCATCACGAAGATCCGCACCGGTGCGAGCCCGTCGAGCGCGTCCTCGCGGTCGCGCAGCCACCGGTCGAAGAACGCACCATGCCACCTGGTCACCTCGGACGCCGCCAGCGCCGCGCCCGGTCCGAACCGGCGATCCGGGAAGATGCCGGACCAGTTGACATGACTCCACGGCCCGATGATCAGCCGCTGCCCTGCGCGCGCCTGCCCGGTTCCGGCGCCCGCCTTGAGGATCTCGTAGGTGCGGAGGGTCTCGCCGCAGAAATTGTCGTACCAGCCTCCGACGTGCAGCGCCGGGACAGTGATCGCGGCTGCACGGTCGATGGGGGTCATCCCGGTCCAGCCGCCGCCGCGCTCGGGCTGTTCGATGATCCGCTCCACCATGAACGGCAGGTACTTCCGAAGCAGTGGCTGATCAGCCACCGGCAAGCGCAGCCGGCTCGGGGAATCGTCATCCGCGGCCGCCATCAACCTCGGGAGGTCCGCGTCGTCGCCGGTCCCGGCGGCCAGCGCCCGGGACAACACAGTCTGGCTCATCAAATGGCCCCAGGTCAGCACCACGCCCAAGGACATGGCGCCACCGCGGGAATACCACGGCGCCCGGTACAGGTCGCCCGACGTCGTGCCGGGGGCGATGGCGGCGAGTTCCGGCGCGTCTTCCACGGCCGCCCACAGCTGCACCATGCCGAGGTAGGAATTGCCCCAGGCGCCGACTTTTCCGTCGCACCAGTCCTGCGCGGCCAGCCAGCGGATGGTGTCGGCACAGTCGGGCCCCTCGTCCACGTTCGGGACGAACACGCCCTCGGATTTCCCGGTACCACGCACATCCTGCACCGCCACGGCATATCCCGCACGCACCATCTGAAGCACCGTCACCGGGGCACCGCCACCGTGGATGATGTCCATTTCCTTCGTGTACGGCGTGCGCACCAGCAGTACCGGACCCGGTGCATCCACCACGGGCCGCCAGACATCAGTCGTCAGGACGATCCCGTCCCGCATCGGAACCGGCACGTCACACGACACCGTGTAGTCCACGCCCAATCCTTTCCCTGCTGTCATCGCGAACCGTCGTGGCGACGGAAGAAGTCCACGCTCGCCGCGCCGATTTCGACGTAGGATTCAAGCGCGTGTGTCGTATCGGCAACGGACGCGATCTCACTGCCGGGCAAGGCTTCCGCCAGCGCCTTGAACTGCTCACTCGGGATGAACTGATCCTGGTCGGCATCGATGACCAGCACGGGTCCGTCGACGAGAGTGAGCTGCTTGAGGCTGAAATTGGGCTCGCTGCACCAGCAACGACGCATTTCCTGCACCATTTCGGCGTACCGCTCCGGATGGGGCGAAGTGCGCTCGTACGATGTGCGCATGTCGTTCAGCAAAGGGTCCGGCGGTGCAGCCGCGCGCGCCTGCTGGTAAAACGCGTCCGAGAACCAGGCCCTGGCCTCCGCGCTGTAGGCATCGTGCGAGTACGGCGTGCCGGCCAGCACCGCGGACGTGACGCGGTGGCCGTGATCCTTCAAGAGCGACAGGATGATGCAGCCCCCGTCGCTGTGGCCCCAGAAGTGAACGCGATCCAGCCCGAGATGGTCCAGCAGCCGGATCGTGTCGTGGGCATACCGCCCGTAGTTCACCGGGCCGGCGCCCATGCTCGTGCGTCCCGTGCCCCGCCCGTCCATCACGACGACAGTGCAGTGCTTCGCGAGCTCGTCGCGCACATTGTGCAGATTCTGCGACCACGTTGCACCGGCCCAGTCGGTCGACGATCCGATCCACAAACCCGTCTGCATCACCACGACCGGACCCGAACCATGCACTTCGTAGTACATCTCGATGTCGCCCAGCCCGGCCGTATGCATTCCGGGAACCATCCGCGACGCGGCATCATCGGCGGAAACACCTGCAGTATTCACAATCCCACTCCTCGATCCGGGACGGCGAGACGTGAAAACCGTATCGACCGTGAAACGTCCCGTCGACCGACTGCAGTCGCCGCTCCGCCATCGAAAAATGCGACACGTGTCGGCCGTCAGCCGGAGCAGGGCACCTCCACGGTGACCCGCGTCGGCCCGCCAGGGGGACTGTCGACGTGAAGGGCACCATCGAATGCGCTGACCCGGTTTTCGATGCCGGTCAGACCCGATCCGGCGCCTCGGTCGGCTCCGCCGCGCCCGTCGTCGGTGACGGTGACTGTGACCCCGGTGCGGGTGCGGTCGATGGTGATCTCGATGGCCGTTCCCCCCGAATGCCTGACCGCGTTGGTCACGAGCTCGGCCGCCGCGAAGTACAGCGCGGATTCGACCGGCATTTCGAGCCGGTCGTCGAGAGTGGAGTGGACCACAGCGGGGATCGGCGCGTCGAGGGCGAGCGCGCGGACCGCGTCGACGAGACCGCGTTCCAGAAGCACCGGCGGGACGATCCCGTGTACGAGTTCGCGAAGTTCGCGCAGCGCCACCAGCGAGGTCTCCTTGGCTTGCCGCAACAGCGCTTTGGCTTCGGTGGCGTCGGTGTCGACGAGCGACTCGGCCGCGCCGAGCGTGAGGCCGATGGCCACGAGCCGGGCCTGGGCGCCGTCATGGAGGTTGCGTTCGATCCGGTGCAGCTCGGCCTCCTGGGTATAGGTGAGGTCGGCCCGTCCCTGCACCAGCGAGGCGATCCGGGTGGTGAGCAGCTCCACCACGGACGGCCCGAGAAAGCGCCGCGCCATCGGCTCGGCCGGCCGCCAGCACACCGGCAGCAGCGCGACTCCCGCCCCGGCCGCCACGACGGCGCCCACTGAGGAAAGCGGCACCGCCGAGCCGATTCCTCCCGCGATCAGCGCCAGTGGAAGAGCGGCGGCGACGCCGACGGTGAGCGGGGCGATCAGCATCCACAGCATGTCCCGCAGCGAGGCTGGATCCCTCGTCCGCTGCCGGACCCACTGCCGGCACCCCGAAAGCCATCGGGATCGCTGATAGTCGTAGCCGTTCCACCAGTAGCCGGTCGCCATCCGGGTCACCGGAACGACGGGCCGGTATGCCGCCGGAAGCTCCGTGCCGGTCCAACGGGCGACCAGGGACCGGGTCGCCGCGCACATCGGGCGTGCCAGCAGCAGGAGGCTGACGCCCACCACCCCGAGCGCACAGCCGAGGGCACCGGCGATGCTGCCCGTCAGCGCGAAAAAGCCGGCCCCGGCGAAGACCCACCCGAGCGGAGCGAGTCCGGTCAGCACCACGAGTACCAGCGACCGCACGAATCCCTCGGCGAGGGATCGGATGACGGCGGCGAATCCACTGCGGGCTCCGGACATTTTCTCATGCTCTCGACCGGCCTCTCCGAGCGCAACCGGGGCGTTCGAACAGTGGGTCCAGCCCCACCACGTCGTGGGTCTACGCCCATTCCCGCCGCGTCACCGGCGCAATAGCGTCGTCGGCGAACGAGTCGAACCGACGAACGAGAGGAATACCCGTGATTCTCGGAAATCATCTCTTCACCCGCGACGGCGGCACCGGAAGCGTTCCCCATCGGAATTTGCAGCAGCCGCACGTACGCAAAGCATTCCGTGTCCTCAAGGGGTGGAACCTGGCCTACCTCGCCACGAGCGTGCTGGCCCTCATCGCCTCGTTCGTCCTGCCCGAACCCGGAGGCAGCGCCATCGGCGTCTGGATCCGCTGCGGCGTGGTCACCCTGATCGCCGCCCTGATCTACTTCCTCACCACCCGAGCCGGGAAAGGGGACCGGCGGGCATACCGGACCCTGACCGTGGTCGCCTACCTCGAGTCGATCGGATTCCTCGTCGTCGCGCTCATCGTCCCCGGTTACCCGCTCTGGCTCCGCGCCGCGCAGATCGTGGTCGGAGTGTTCGCCATCGGGACCGCCTTGGCGACGAGCAACCGGCAGCTCCGGCAAGCCTTTGCCGTCGATCCGGTGAGCCCGGCGTCCTGATCGGGCGAGCACCAGTCCCGCGCTCGGTCACTTCGAGTCGTGCGCGGTGCCTGCCGGATCGAGACGGCGAAACGTCGGCCGTACCGCGTTTTCCCGCACCGAGGTAGTAATCCCAGCTGATGTCGGCCGCGGGTTTGTTCCACAATGGAGTGTCCTCGTACGCGAGCATCGAGGCGGTCGCCAAACGGTCGTCGATCTCCGGGTATTCGAGGTACTGAAAGCACAGTGCGGGGCCACCGCGGTCGCGGGCGAGAAGGGCGCACGCCGCGGCGAGGCCACCTGTGCTTCCTCGGCGTGAAGGTGACTTCAGGCTTGAGCGGTCTTGGCCGGGGCCGGATCGTCGGCCAAGTAGATGGCGCGCATCCATACCGTTGTCGCCGATTCGACGAGGTCATCGACGGACATCGTTCCGGGAGCGTCGATGAGCGCGAGGAACAGCAGGCGTTCTCCGTGCCAGATCAGGTTGTGCGCGAGCTGGTCTGCGGGAGGTCCGTCCGGGGCGATACCGCGTTCTCGCTCCCGCTCGATCGCCCGTGCCATCCGGTCCACCGGCTGCGCGATGAGGTCGTGCCACAGGCTGCGAGTCTCGGCGACGGAGTTCCACAGGTCCGCGCCCTCTCGCATCACCGCTCCGTGCTCGAGCCAGAAATCGACGACCGCGCGGATCGTGTCCGTCATCGATTCGCGCGGCCGCACGGACTCGGGGCGCTGGAACCACGAATCCTCGGTGTCGTAGAAGACCAGGAGAAGCTCACGTACCCTGGCGAGCAGAGCGGCGTATGCCTCGTGCTTGGACTTGAAGTAGAAGTAGAAGCGGGTCCGGGTGATCCCGGCTTCCGCGGCGATCTGCTCGACGCCCAGGTCTCGCAGGGGTGTCTCGGCGAGCAGCCGCTCAAGCGCATCCAGGATGAGCTCGTCCCGGCGCCGCGTCGCGCGGGTCGTGCGCCGCGTGACGCTCTGGGTGGTCGGCGATCCTGACATCGAAGTCGAATCTACCCGCCCGCCCATGACATGGTGTGTTGCCACCCTGGTGGCGGCCGAGATCGCGTCGGTTCACCGTGGACCGGCGGCATCCGGCAGCCGGATCTGGGCCCGTTCGAGCCAGGAACACAGGGGAGCGAAGACCTCGGACCGAATCCGGTTGTGCTCCGGGTCCTCGTCGTACGCCCGGTACGCGTCCTCGTCCGGCAAGTCGGCCGTGATCACGAAATCGGCGTTTCCCGCTCGCAACCCGAGGTCGGCTCCGGCGAGGAGGTCGAACTCGACGCCGGCCACGCGTAGCTCCCGGAGCGCCTGCAGACCCTTCTCGAGGTCAGCAGGGGCGACCCCGTCCTTCAGCTTGCCGAGCACGACGTTGCGGATCATGTGCAGGTCCCGTGTTCCCACTGGCGGGGGCGGACGGGCACGCTGATCAAGGAGGCCGATCGGCGCTCGTCCAGCGTGCGCCTGCCGCCTTCGGTCATCAGCTCCGGCGTCCACATCGTGCGGGTGTCGACCTCGACGCGGACGCGGTCGACGCCCTCGACCTCGGCAATGCGCGCTTCGATTCCCTCGGCGATGGAGCTCATGAGGATGCAGGACGGCGCTGTCGGGCTGACCGTGACGACGACCGTGCCTGCTGCGTCGATCCGCCATTCCCTGACCAGGCCCATGTCCCGCACGCTCATCGGCGCATGGGCGGCGATGCTGCAGGGATCGTCCACCTTGCCGATCGCGTCCTCGATCGCGGTACGGAGTTCGTCGTCCGGTGTCGTGCTCATCGCCGGAACCTCGCCGGGGCGGAGGCGAACTCGTCCTTCCACGCCGCATAGGGCTCCGGGCGTGGCCGGGTGCGCCGGGCGACCGAGAACTGGTCGTCGGAGATCTTCGCCTTGGCGGCTTCGACGTCGAGATTCACTACGCGCGCGTAGTTCAGCCCCAGGATCTTGGCCTTGTCCTCGCGGGTCAGCGGCTCGACGCCCATCCGGGCGCAGGTCTCCTCGGAGAACTGGAACTCGCTGAACGCTTCGAGGAAGGGCTGGGTGTGTGCGAACATCGCGCCGTCGGAGAAGATGATCTTGTCAGGGCCGCCCCACATGATGAAGTCGGCCATGACCTCCTCGAACATCTGCGGCGCCTTGAGCAACAGCAGGCTCGTCACTTCGAGGTTGGCGTAGACGTTGGGGAAGCGGGCCAAGGCGAGCGAGGTCTCCCGGGTGAAGGCCAGCCCGGCGTGGATGATCTCGAAGTTCATCTCGGGGTAGCGCCCGGCCGCACCGTCCACGTCGTCGATCCGGTACGGGTTCATCGGGACCGGCCCCAGCGGTGCGGCCTTGTGGATGGCGACGGTCTTCAGGCCGTGCGCCATCGCCCGCTCGATCAAGGGGAAGGCGAGATCCGGGTCGTCGAGCCGCCACGACCGGTCAGGCTCGACCTGCGCCGGGTACATTTTCAGGCCGACCGCCTGCGGCAGCTCGGCCATCTGTTCGTCCAGCTCACGCAGGCAGGTGTCGAGGCCCGCGGTCGGGTCCACTCCGACGTAGGCGAGAAACCGGTCCGGGTACTTGGTCGCCGCCTCGACGGTCTTCTCCCGTGCGGCAAGCCCGTCGCCGAAATACGAGTCGAGGCGGAGGGTGTGCGTCGCGGCGATATCGACATCGGACTCCACGAACAACGCCTGCGCGAGGGCGTCGACGGTCCAGTCGGAGGTGAACTCCTCGAGCGTCATCCGGGCGTGCGGCGGGGACCACGACTCGTGGAGCCCCCAGAGCATGTCGCACAACAGCTGTCCCGGCCGGTTCCGGATGTTGGCCGGCTCGAGGTTGTACGCATGCGCTACCGCGTTGATCACGAAATTGCCGTCGATCATCATTGATCTCCTGTGGTGGGTGGTGAAAATGCCGCCGGGTCAGCGGCAGGAATGCGAAGCGGCCGGGTCAGATCCGGCGCGTGGTCGTCGCCCAGTACTCGTCGCGCAGGGTCCGCTTGAGCACCTTGCCGACCCCGGAGCGCGGGAGTTCGCGCACGATGATGCGTTTCGGCGCCTTCACCGGGCCGAGGTGCGCTTTACACGCTGCGACAAGGGCTTGCTCGTCGATGCGGAAGCCGGGCTTCGGCTCGATCACCGCGGTGACGGCCTCGCCCCACTTCGGGTCGGGCAGGCCGATGACGGCGCAGTCGCCGACGGCCGGGAAGGTGTGCAGGAACGCCTCGACCTCGGAGGGGAAGACGTTGAATCCGCCGGTGATGATCATGTCCTTCTTGCGGTCGACGATGTAGAGGAAGCCATCGTCGTCCCGCAGGCCGATGTCCCCGGTCCCGTACCAGCCTCCGGGCCGGACGGTCTGCGCCGTCGCTTCCGGGTCCTGCCAGTAGCCGCCGAACACCAGATCCGACTTCACGACGATCTCGCCCCGCAAACCCGGCCCGAGCAGGGTGCCGTCGTCGTCCATGATCTCCACCCTGGCGACCGCCGACGGCCTTCCGCACGAAGCCAGCCGTCCGGCCAGCGAAGGGTCCGCAGCCGCGGCCGCGATGTCCGATGCCTCGTGCACGGTGCAGATCATCGGGGCCTCCGCCTGCCCGAAACTCTGCGTCATCACCGGCCCGAACACCTCGACCGCCTCGGCGAGCCGGTCGGGCGCCAGTGGGGCCCCGGCGATCAGGAACCGGCGCAAGGAGGAGTAGTCGTACTCGCGGATGCGGGGGTGGGCCAGCAGCTTGTAGAGGGCGGTCGGGGGCAGGAAGATCGTCGAGGCCCGGTTGCGCTCGATCGAGCTGAAGATCTGCTCCGGCAGCACTCCGTTGTGGACGATCACCGCGCCGCCCTGCGCGAGGACGGGGAGGCAGGCCAGACCGGCGGCGTGGGTCATCGGGGTGGCGCAGAGGTATCGGGGTGGAGCTGCCTCGCGCAGGTGGATCTGGAACGCCAGGCACATGAGGTGGATCTGGCGGCCGGTGATGGGAACCGCCTTCGGGAGGCCCGTCGTTCCGCCGGTCGGGAGCATCGCGACGACGCGTCCGGGCTCGGGGGTGGGGTCCGGTGCGCGGTAGTCCGGTGGCGCCAGCCAATCGAGGAAGACGTCGCCGCCGCTGGGCTCCGGGCTGAAGCACCGGGTCTGATCGAGGCCGGCCTGCCGCTCGAGCCCGCCAGCGCGCTCAGCCAGATCCTGGTGGTAGATGATCCGCCGGCAGCCGGCCGTGGCGAGGAACCGAGCCTGGTCCGCCGATCCGGACGCGACGTTGATCGCCGTCCAGACCGCCCCCGCCCGCAGAATCCCGGCCACACCCGCGAGAGCCACCGGATGGTTGGTGCTGAGGATGCCGATGCGATCCCCGGGCCGCACCCCGTCCCGGATGAGCGCACCCGCGATCCGATGGGTCAGGGTCCGGAACTCGCCGTGTGTCATGACGGTCGTTCCGTCCGGGTCGAGGAAACACGGTGCATCCGGAGCGGTTCTTGCACCGCGGTCGAGATAGTCGACGAGCATCATCGGACGACCTCGCTGCAGCTCGCGAGCTTGCGGAGCAGGTCGCCGGCGTCGTCGATGACGCGTGCACCCGCGGGAATCCGCTTCGGCACCAGTGGCGCGTGGTGGATGATGCCGGGAACGCACACATCCTCGGCCTGGCCGCCTGCCTCGCGGATGCGTTCGGCGAAGGCGTGCCCCTCGTCCCGCAACGGGTCGAACTCGGCGGTGACGACGACGGTGGGCGGGAATCCGCGAAGATCGGTGGCACGGAACGGGAATACGAGAGGGTCGTCGTTGTCCGCGTCCGGGGCGTACTGCTCGAACATCCAGTCCATCTGCTCGCCCGTGAGCAGGTAGTCCTTGGCCAATGTGCGCCGGGACTCCGTTGCGGAATCCCGGTCGAGGACGGGAAGCAGCAGGACGAGACCGTCCAGGCCGGAGGGGCCGCCGTCGCGCATCCGCAGCGTTGTCGCGGCGGCAAGGCAACCGCCGCTGGACTCTCCCGCGATGAACAGCTTCGCGCCGGGGGAGGCGCGCGCGACAGCGTCCACGACCTCGGCGATCTCATCGAGCTGACGAGGGTAGGTCTCTTCCGGGGCAAGGGAATAGTCGACGGCCACGACCGTGCACCCGGAGCGGTTGGCGAACCGGCGATACAGCGTGTCGTGGGTGTGCAGCCCACATCGCGTGAACGAACCGCCGTGCAAGTAGACCACGTTCCCCAGCGGCTGAAGGCCGGGAACGTAGCTCCGCACGGCGACACCGTCCACCGCCCAGTCGTCGACAGCGTGGACGTCCTCCCGCTCGAATCCGAGCGGGATCAGCGCCTCGACCGACTCGCGCATCTCGGCGACCGAGGTCTCGGACAGTGGCTTGGCCGGCTTGTTTGCGGCGTTCTCGATGAAGGCTGCGGCGGCTTGATCGAGTGGCATGGTCCAAAACAATACACGACGTCGTGTATTGCGCAAGTCCGTATCTATACACGACGTCGTGTATAGATACGGACGGATTCCGGACCCCCGGTCACGACGGTGCGGGGCACCTCGACGCCCTCGGCCCGGGCGTCAGGCGGCCACGAAGGGTTCCCGGGTGGCGAACCGCGGCTCTGGGGTTCGAATCCGGGCTGACCGGATGAGATCCGTCATTGTGGTGCGACGACGGGGTGAAACCGCCATCCGGGAGAGTTCGGTTGCTCCGACGCCGCGACGGCCTCAGGCTGTCACCAGCAAGTGGTCCACGAGGTCCGCGACGGCGCCTTGCGCGCAGGGCGAGACGACCAGGTCGGCTTGTTCGCGGACGCTGGGGTGTCCGTCGCCGACTGCTGCGCCGAGTCCTGCGGTCAGGAGCATGTCGAGGTCGTTCGGGTTGTCTCCGATGGCGGCGATGCGGTGGAGCGGGACGCCGTGGCGCCGGGCGAGGAATCGCAGTGCGCCGCCCTTGCCTGCGTTCCACGGCAGTACTTCCAGGTAGGTGCGCTCCGATCGCAGCAGCCGCACGTCGGGCACGTGCTTGCGGACCAAGCCGGCCAGCCCGTCCGGGCAGCCGATCAGCATGACTTTGGTGACCGGGCCGGTGACCGGTGCGCCGGACAGTTCGATGCCGTCGCGGCGGGTGTAGTCGGCCAGCGCGGGCGAGTAGCGGACTACATGGGCAGTCTGCCCGCTGAAGGCGACGGCGCCGATTCCCTGTGGCAGCGCCGGGAGCACCGATCCGCGCAGCAGGGGCCAGCGGTCGCCAAGGTGCAGGTCGAGCAGGCGTTCGCCGGTGCCGGGGGCGACGACCCGGGCTCCGTTGTAGAGGATCATCGGCGTGTCCAGCTCGAGTTCGCGGTGGTATCGCCCGGCTGACTCTTCGTTGCGGCCGGTGGCGATCACCACCGTGCCGCCCGCCCGGCGGAAGCGTTCGAGGGCTCGCGCGCTGCGGGGCACGATGCGCAGCTGCCGGTCGACCAGCGTTCCGTCCAGATCGGTGACGAGCCAAGCGAAAGCCGGGTCGGTCACGCGTCACCTCCGCGGAGGTGCGTCCGGACGAAGCGGCGCAGTGCGGTCGGTTCCAGTGCGTGGCTGTGCGCGAGGTACGCGGGCTGGTCCCAGCCGCCGTCGCCGCCGAACGGCACGTAGGTGCCTCCGGCGTTGGTCAGGATGAGCTGCGCGGCGCAGACATCCCAGGAGCTGACCGAGGTACCGAGTGCGGCGTCGGCCCATCCGGCGGCAACGTGTGCGATCGACAGCGCCGCGCTGCCGGGCCGGCGGACGGTCGCGAAGGTCGTGACGAGGTCGGCGTAACGGGCCAGGCCTTGCTCGCCGTCGCGGGCAAGGTCGCGCGCATTCGGGTAGCCGGTGATCAGGAATGCCTTCGTCTCGTCGATGACATCGCTGGTGTGCAAGGGTTTCCCGTTGCAGGTCGCGCCGGTGAGGTCGGCGCGGAAAACGGTGCCGGCGATCGGGTCGACGATCGCACCGGCGACCACCCGGTCGTCGACGACCGCGCCGATCGAGGTGCAGAAGAACGCCAGCCCGGCGGCAAAATTGGCAGTGCCGTCGATGGGGTCCACATACCAGTGCACCCGGCCGTCGGTGCCGGACGCGCCCGCTTCCTCCCCGACGACGACGCTGTCGGGCACCGCAGTGGCAAGGTGGGTGCGGATCTGCTCTTCGGCTCGTTTGTCGTGCTCGGTAACGGGATCGTGGACATCCCGCTTGTAATCCACCGAGACGTCGCTGCGGAAGGCGGTGCGCAACTGGCCGGCGACGGAGGTGGCCGCCTGCACGGCGACGTCGGCCAGATGCGTGGACAGGTCGAGCAGTTCGTTCACGGTCGTCCCTTGCACGTGGTGTCGAGCAGGCGGTGCAGCGCGGCCAGGTCCGGTACCTGGACGTCGGGCGCCACCTGCGGTGGGTAAGGCGGGCAGAAGGTGCCGTCGTCCTCGACGAGGATGGCCGCGCCGGCTCCGGCGCGGCGGGCGCAGAGCACGTCGCGGTCGTAGTTGTCGCCCACGTACCACGCGGAACCGACCGGCACGCCGAGTGCCTCGGCGGCGAGGCCGAGAATCCGCGGGTTCGGTTTGCGAATCCCTACTTCGTCGCTGTAGACCTGCACGGCGAAGCGGCCGGAAAGCCCTCCGTGCTCGAGGTGGTCGCGGTGCACGATCCCGCAGAGCGCGTTGCTGACCACCCCCACCGGCACTCCGTGCGCGTCGGCCGCGTCGAGCAGCCCGGCAAGGCCGGGCCGGAATTCCCGGTCCCGGCGCAGCTCGCCCATCCGGCGGCACAGTGCGGTGGCTTCCACCGTGACCCATGCCCGGGCCGGGGCCGGCCAGTCAGCGGCCACGAAGTCGGCCCAGAACTCCCGGTGGGTGAGCTCCCGCGGTTCCGCGGGCCGCGACATCGCGTCCTTCCACCGGGAATCGGCGTCCGCACCGTTCCGGATGTCGACCGCGATCCGGCCGGCCGGAAGCCCGACGCCGGGGATCCGGTCCAGCCGTCCGGCGATTTCGCCGGCGAGCCGTTCGTGCCAGCCGGGTTTCCCGGTCGTGGTCACGACGACGCCGCCGAAGTCGAGCAGCAGTGCGCGGGGCCGGGTCAGCTCGCCCATTCCGGCTCCTGTTCCGGGTCCGATTCGAGTGCGAGCCGCGAGCCTTCCGCGTCGAACGCGTGCAGGTTGCCTGCCGCGACGGCACAGCGGAGCACCTCGCCGCGGTGTGCCGTGACCGGCTCGGCCGAGACGAGGTAAAGCTCGGTTTCGTCGGCCAGCACGGAAACCGTCCACGATGCGCCGGTCGGCAGCACTGCTTTCACCTTGGCATCGAAGGAGAACTCGTGGTCGCGTGGTGGCCCGGACAGCACGCGGACGTGCTCGGGCCGAACCCCGACCGTGCTGATCCCGGCGGATTCGCCCAGTGACGCGCGCAGTCGTGCGCCGAGGGCGGTGGTGGTGCCGACCAGGTTCATCGGCGGGCTGCCGACGAACGCCGCCACAAAGGTGTTGGCAGGCCGGTGATACACCTCGAGTGGGGGAGCGAGCTGGTGCAGCACCCCGTCTTTCATCACGGCCACGTGGGTGGCCATGGTCATCGCCTCCAGCTGGTCGTGCGTGACGAAGACGACGGTGTGCCCGGTCTCGTCGTGCAGCCGCTTGAGCTCCGCGCGCATCTCCAGCCGCAGCCGGGCGTCCAGATTGGACAGTGGTTCGTCGAGCAGCAGCACCTCGGGGTTGACCGCGAGCATCCGGGCCAGCGACACCCGTTGCTGCTGGCCGCCGGAAAGCTGCGACGGGTACCGGTCGGCAGCGCCGTCGATCTGCATCGTCGCCAGCGCCTTGTCCACCACCCTGCGGCGCTCGGCGGCACCGATCTTCCGCAGCCGCAGCCCGAACTCGACATTCGCGCGCACGGTGAGGTGCGGCCACAGCGCGTAGTTCTGGAACACCAGCCCCAAGCCGCGTTTCTCCGGTGGCACGAACACCCCGTCCGGCACGGAGTCCACGATCCGGTCGCCGATCGTGATCGAGCCGTCGGTGAGGTTCTCCAGTCCGGCGATCATCCGCAGCGTGGTGGTCTTCCCGCAGCCGGACGGGCCGAGCAGGCAGGTGAACGATCTCGCGGGCATGACGAGGTCGAGGTTGTCCACGGCGAGCGGGCCGGTGCCGTAGCTCTTGCTGACGCTCTTGAGCGAGATGGTGGGTGCCATCGGTCAACCTCCGAGGCCGGACGCGAGGTTGGTCCGGGTGAGCCGCTGGGTCAGGTAGGTGAAGGTGAAGCTGAGCAGTGCGATGATCAGGATGACCGCGTTGGCCATCTGGGTGTAGGCGTAGTCGATCAGGTTGATCGACAGCGTGGTGAGCAGCTGCGTGCCGCCGGTGGTGAGCATGATGACGATGCTCAGCTCCTTGATCCCGGACACGAACGGCAGCACGATCCCGGTGATCAGCGGGCCGCGCTGGATCGGCACGACCACCCGGCGGATCCGGGTCAGCCACCGGGCACCCGCGACCTGCGCCGCTTCCTCCGGTTCCCGGCCGAGCTGGGTCATCGCGCTGATCCCGGACCGGGACGAGTACGGCAGGTGCGTGACGGCCAGGGTGAGCACGAGCAGCGCGACCGAACCGTACAGCGCCGGGACCGGCCCGCGCTGGACCGCGAATAGCGACAGGAATGCGGCGGCGAACGCGATGCCGGGTACGAGGTAGGGCAGGAAACTCACCTGCCGCAGCACTTTGGCGACAGGGGAGTGTTCGGCGCGGACCACGACGTAGCCGATCAGCAGCCCGGCGAAACCGCAGATGAGGGCAGCGATGCCGACGATCCGCAGGCTGTTCCACGCCGCCGACCACAACTCGGTACCGCGCAGGACCCCGTGCGGGAAACCGGGTGCGCCGGGCAGGTGCTCGCCGATCCAGTAGGCGAGCGTGAAGTTGTCCGCGCTGAACACCCCGGGCGTGATGGTCACGGTGGTCAGCGCGAGCGTTCCCACCGGTACTACGACCGCCAGCACGAAAAGCGTCCATGCCCCGGCCGAGGCGAGCCCGCCCCACCGGCCGAGCGCGATGGTGCGCTCCATCGCGCCCTTCGCACCCACGGTCACGAACCGGCGGGTCTGCCGCACCAGCCGGGAGTCGGCGAACACCACCGCCACCCCGATCACGACGATCACCGTGGCCACCACTGCGGTGATCCCGTGCTGCCCGCTGCGCACTGCCGAGAACAACGAGGTGGACAGCAGGTTGAAATCGACTGGCAGGCCGAGGATGTAGGGCGTGCCGAAGGTGCCGAGGATGCGGCCGAACACCAGCAGCGTCGACGACGACAGGGACGGCAGCATCAGCGGGAGGGTGATCCGGCGCAGCACTGTGGCGCGGGACGCCCCGAGGATGCGGGCCGAGTCCTCCAGCTGGGAGTCGACCCGGCGCAGTGCATTGCCGAAAAGCAGCAGCACGAACGGGAAGTAGTGCAGGCCGAGGCAGATGATGATCGGGAACGCGCCGTAGGCGAGCCAGTCCGGGGTGGCGATGCCCCACGCCTGCAGCAACCCGACCTGCCCGCCGGAGCGGCCGTTCTTGAACAGCGCGAGCCAGGCCAGCGCGAACGTCCACGACGGCAGCATGTACGGCACGACCAATGCGTTCGCCAGTGCCTGCCGTCCCTTGACGTTCGTGCGGGTGAGCAGGAACGCGGCAGTGCAGCCGAGTACCAGCGCCACCACCGTCACGCCGGCTGCGACGAGGAGGGTGTTCGCCAGCGGCTGCCAGAACAGCAGGCCGCTCACCGGCGAGCGGAACACCCGCCAGAGGTAGTAGCTGGTGATCGAGCCGACGGACGTCCCGGCCTTGAAAGCGTCGCCGAAGTGGACGGTGAAACCGTCGGAGAAGATCGACACCAGCGGGGCGATCACCAGGTACAGCAGCACGAGTACGAGCCCGATGCCGAGGAACAGCGTCGGCTCGTGCCGGGCGACGCCGAGCCGGTAACGCAGCCGGGCGAGCCTGCCGGTGCGTGCCGGGTGATCGTCCCGGGACGGTGGATGGGTTGCAGCGCTGCGGAGTGTCCGCGTCATGACCGGTCCTTCTCCCGTGTCCGGAGGATCAGCTCCTGCTCAGCCGCCAGTGGTCCTGCATGGGTTCGGTGCCGCGGAAATCGGCCAGCAGCTGGTCCCGGTCGAACCGGACCAGCTGCCGGTCCCAGTCGGTCAGTCCCGGCGGGTTGTACTTCGATGGCGGCACGGTGGCATTGCCGGAGATTCCGCCGGACGACATTTCCGGCGCAATGCCCTCCTCGGTGAGCACGAAGTGCAGGAAGAGCTTCGCCGCGTTCGGATGGGCGGACCCGGTCGCGATCGCGCCGAACTTCGGGTACTGGAAACCGGTGAAGGGCGCCATCGTGTCGCACACCGCCAGGTGGTAGCCGCTGTTGCGGACATCCCGGAACTTCGCGATGGACACGAAGCCGAAGCGGGGCGCGGTCTGGTTCGGCGCGCCGACCGCGGCGGAGACGTCGTCGTCGGCGGAGGTGAGCACCGGCCGGTTCCCGGCGAACCGCGCGACCCACTCGTGTGCTGCCGACTCCGCGGAGGTGTCCAGCGGCTTGCCGAAGTTCTTTTCGTACGCTGCGCGCAGCTGCTTGTCGTAGCCGGCGGCCATCTGGGTGAACCACTCGATGAGATAGGGCTTGCTGAGCGGGTCCTGCATCACGGTTTTTCCCGTCCACTCCGGAGTGGTGACGTCCCAGATGTTGTCGACCGGGCAGCCGTGCGGGAACACCTGCGGGTTGTAGACCCACACCATGGCCTTGGACAGCACGGTCAGCGGATTGCGGTTGGCCTGCGGCAGGTGCGGCAGCAGGTCACTGGGAAGATAGGTGTAGACCACTTTCTGCGGCAGGAGCTCACCGACCAGGGTCGGCCCGCTCTCGTACAGCGTCAGGTCGATGGTGCTCTTGCCCGCTTGTGCCTCGCGGGTCATTTTCTCTTGTGTGTCACCGACATCCGCCTTCACGCCGGTGGCCTTGATGCCGTACTTGGCGGTGAATGCCTTGGCCACCTTGACGATGTCGCCACTGGAGTCGTAGACGGTGACCGACCCCTCCTTCTTCGCCGCCGCCACGAGCGCGGCGACGTCGATGTGCTGGTCGACGACGGGAGCGGGCAAAGCCGCCTGTTCGGCAGCAAGGTCCTGCGCCGGTGGCGGGGGAGCGCACGCCGACGCGGCGAGCGCGAGGACCACGGCCGCGCCGAATCGCATTCGGTGAGTGGTGAAGGACGACCTGGACATCGGCACCTCCTGTGCGGCGGTCCGGGACCGGATGAACGATGGACCAGCATGGGCGCATATGTCAAGACATACGGGCTCCAATGATTCGGGCAAACTGCTTCCCAAGCTGGCCAACTACTGGTAAACCTGCTGTTGGACAACGTGGAGGGGACATTCGAATGTCCTTACCTGGAGAGAGGTGGTTCGGTGCTGCTGCCGGTGAGCCTGCTCTGCGTGACCGTGGCGTTCGTGTTCCTGTGCGGGGCGAATGACGGCGGCGCGCTGCTGGCCGTCGCCGTGGCGCACCGGGCGCGGGGACGGGTCGCGGTGCTCCTCCTGCTGGGGGTCGCGGTCGCCATGGCACCGGCGGTATTCGGGCTTACCGTCGCCCGGACGTTCACCGACCGGCTGTTCGCCGGTTCCGCCGGGTACCTGCCGCTCGTGTTCCTCGCGGGAGTGGCGGCGGCGACCCTGCTCGTGGTCCGGCTGACCGCGCGCGGTATTCCGACGAGCATGACGCTGGCGCTTCTCGGCGCGCTCTCCGGCGCTGCGCTCGGGCTCGGCGCCGCGCCCGCTTGGGGCCATCTCGTTGTGGTGCTTGGCATCGGGATCGCCGCCCCGTTCTGCGGAGTACTGGTGGGATACCTGCTCGGGCTCGCCGCGCGGCGCGTGCCCGGCACCGCGGCGATGCCCGGCCGGGTCCGGCTGGTGCAAGGGCTGGCGTTCGCCGGGCAATGCCTGGCCTACGCGGCCAACGACGGCCAGAAGATGTTCGCTGTCGTGGCGGTCGCGACGGCCGCACTCGGCTCGGCGGCCGACATTCCGCTCGCGGCGACGTCGCTGGCGATCGCCGTCGTGTTCACCGCGGGCTCGATCGTGAGCCTGCGCCGGATCGGGCGCGGCGCCACGCTGTCGCTCATCCCGGCCCGGCCGTGGCACGTGGCGTCGGCCGAGGTCGCGTCGTCGGTGGCGGTCCTCGGTTCCAGCATGCTCGGGATGCCGGTGAGCATGACGCAGTCGGCTGCAGGCGGGCTCGTGGGGACCGCGCTCACCGAGGGCCCTCGACGGGTGCGGTGGCAGTTCACCGTGCCGATGTTCGTCGCGTGGCTGGTCACGCTGCCCGCCGGCTTCGGCGCCGGGCTGCTCGCCGGTCTCGGCTTGGAAGGGATGATGCAGTGGATGGCGTGACAGGCGTGCGGCGGGTGCTGGCCGACCTCACCGGCCGGTCGCAGCGGCGGGCGGTGGCGGTGCTGGCCGACCAGGTGTCGGCGACCGTGGAGGGCGTGAGGCTGGCCGCGCGGATGTCGTCGGGGGAACTCACGCCGGCACAGGCGCGAACCGGAATGGTCGACGCCGAGCACGCCGGCGATGCGCTGCGGGCCCGCCTGGTCGCGGAGATCTCCGCGGCGCTGACCACGCCGATCGACCGCGAGGATCTCTACCGGCTGTCCCGGTCGGTCGATGACGTGCTGGACAACGTGCGCGATTTCGTGCGGGAGACCGATCTTTACCAGGCGGTCCCCGACCCGGCCGACACCGCGGCCGTGCTCGCGATCGCCGGGGGGCTCGATCATCTGCGCCGGGCCGTCGAGGACCTGATTCCGCATCCCGGCCGGGTGATCGGCCAGGTGCTGGCCGCGCGCAAGTGCGCGGTGCGGGTCCGGAAGCACTACCAGCATTCGGTGGCCGCGCTGTTTTCGGCGGAGCTGACCCACGACGTGCTCAAGCGCCGGGAATTGCTGCGGCGCCTGGACATCGTGGGGCTCCGGCTCGGCGAATGCGCAGCGACCTTGTCCGACGCGATGCAGAAACGCGGGCACTGACCATGTGGTGGAGAGGAGGCCGGATGCCGCGGTCCAGTACATTCGGTTCCCGTCGCCCGGCGGCGGGCGCCGGGCTCGGGAGGCCGTGGTGACCGCACTGAGCAGCAGGATGAAGATCGACCGGATGAGCTCGGTGCCGCTGTATTTCCAGGTGGCCGGCTCCATCCGCGAGCTGATCGAGTCCGGCCTGCTGGAGCCGGGCTACCGCCTCGACAACGAGATGGACATCGCCACCCAGCTCGGGCTCTCCCGGCCCACCGTGCGCCAGGCGCTGCAGCTGCTGGTCGAACAAGGGCTGCTCAGCCGCAAACGAGGCGTCGGCACCACGGTGGTCAGCGCGCGCGTCCGCCGGATGACTCCGCTCACCAGCCTGTACGAGGATCTGGAACGCTCCGGGCGCATCCCGAGCACGCAGGTGCTGTCGTACGAGGTGGTGCCCGCCGCGGCCGAGATCGCCGACGCGCTCGCCGTGCCTGCCGGTGCCGAGGTGCTGTCCATCCGGCGGCTCCGGTTCGCCGACGGGGAGCCGCTCGCCATCCTGCGCAACCACCTGCGGGCGGACCTCGGCGTCACCGAGGATGCGCTGGCCGAGCGCGGGCTGTACCAGATCCTGCGTGACCTCGGGAGCGCGGTGCAGTCGATCGACCAGATGATCGGCGCACGCAAGGCGAGCGTCGCCGAGGCGTCCCTGCTCGGTGAGGAGCGGGACGCGACGCTGCTCACCGTCGAGCGTACTGCCCACGACGCGGCGGGCCGCCCGGTCGAATGCGGCCGGGATCTTTACCGCGCCTCGCTTTATGCCGTCCACATGAGTGCCACGAACCCGTAGGCACTGCCTGCGAAACGCACCACCCGGAGTTCCCCATTGGTTGCCTGGCAAGGATTGGAGCGCTCTACCATGAGGTACCGAAAATCCTGGACCCTGCCCGCGGTGCTCGTTCTCGCGGTGCCGCTGCTGACCGCGTCGCTCGGGCACGCGGACACCGTGGTCACCGCGTACCCGACCGTCGAAACCCCGGCCACCTTCGACGACGACGCAGGTGGCAACGTCGATTCCGACGACCCCGAGGTGTGGATCAACCCGGACGACACCGCGCGCAGCCTGGTGCTCGGCGCGGAAAAGACGGCCGGGATGAGCGTCTTCGATCTGCACGGCGCGGTCGTGCAGCACATCCCGGCGGCCCCGCCACCGCGGCCGGGGGACGAGGCGGGACGGCTGAACAACCTCGACGTCCTCTACGACGTCCCGATCGGCGGCCACCACGAAGACATCGCGGTGGTGAGCGACCGCGGTCTCGACAAGCTGCACGTGTTCAAGATCGACCGGAAGGCGAAACATGCCAAGCCGGTCACCGAGATCACCGCGGCGGACACCCCGTACCTGTTCTCCGCCGATCAGGACGAGGTGAACAGTAAGAACACCGCTTACGGCGTCACCACGTGGAAAGCCGGCGACGGCACCGTGTACGTGATCGCCACGCGTGAGCACCGCACGGATCTGGCGCTGTTCAAGCTGATTCCGAAGGAGGACGGCACAGTCGGGTACGAGCTCGTGCGCCGCGCGGCCCTGCCGTCCTCGTTCACGCTGCCGGACGGGAGTTCGTGGACGCCGTGCGACAAGCCCGGCCGCGGGCCGCAGGCGGAAGGGATGGCCGTCGACGAGGACCGCGGTCTGGTCTACCTTGCCCAGGAGGGCGTGGGAATTTGGCGGGCCCGCGCGGATCTGAAGTCGTTCGAGCCGGTCCTGATCGACAAGGTCAAGGAATACGGTGTACCCGCAACCTATGACGCGGCGAAACGCAAATGCGTGCCCGGCACCGATCCCGGCTACGGAGGCAAGCACCTGCGGGCGGACGTCGAGGGCCTGTCGATCTACCACCGCGGTGACGGCAAGGGCTACCTGATCGCGTCCAGCCAGGGCGACAGCACGTTTGCCGTGTACGACCGGGTGCCGGACAACGACTACGTCGGCCAGTTCCGCATCGGCGACGGCCCGAGCGTGGACGGAACCCAGAACACCGACAGCTTCTTCGTGACGAACGTCCCGGTAGGACAGTTCCGCCAGGGCCTGATGGTCGTCCAGGACGGCGACAACACCCCGCACCAGGTCGACGAGAACGGCAAGGTACGCACGAGCACCAACTTCAAGTACGTGCCGTGGGAAGCCGTCGCGAACGCGTTCCCGAAACACCTGAAGATCGACCCCGACGGCTGGCACCCGCGCAACTGACCCGGCCCCGGAGGAACCATCCTGCTCGTGGCGAGATGGGCCGGGTACCACCTCTTGAGGACCCAGAACGTTTGCGGCTGCGGCAGGTTGCGGTGGGCAACGGTTCCGGTGCCGCCACCGCCTTGTCACTCGGCAAATCCAGGCGCCGCCGGGTCCGTGCGCGCGGAGGTCAGCGGCGCGCGTGCTGCTGCGCGGAAAGGGCCGCTTCGACGAACGAGGCCACCAGTTGCCTGCGGTCCAGCCGGGACCAGGCGAGGTCCGGGTCCGGGTCGGTGACCGGGACGCACCCGACTACCGGGGACCGGGTGGTCTGGGTGAACCACGAGGCACTCACGTGAGCGGCTTCGCAGGCAAGGCCGGGCTGGTGAGCGGGGCAGGCAGCGGGATCAACCGGGCGAGTGCCGGCAGCCGCGTTCGTCCCGGCCTGCCGCGGGGTGGGTTCGGATGAGCCGGCGGCCTGGGCGGAGAGCCACCAGTCGGCAAGCTTGACACCTGCGCCGCGGATCCGGCTCCTTGGGAAGCCGAGATGCCGTCGGCGGCCCTCCGTTCAGTCGCAGCCGCGGGATGGCCGCGGTGTCGGCGTTGAACCAGCGAGGCGCTGGGTGATGTCGATAATGCAGACAAGGCGGGGTGCCAAGCTCGCCGACCGGCTCGATCCTCTTCCATGCCCCCTCAATCACCGATTGCTCTCATGATCAACCGGGATGCGATCCAACCGGCACTCGCTCACGAGCCGAGCCTCCGCAGCGCCAGGCTTGCGTACAGGGCTGCGCCGCCGGCGAGT
Organism: Amycolatopsis jejuensis; assembly: GCF_000717335.1. GTDB lineage: Bacteria > Actinomycetota > Actinomycetes > Mycobacteriales > Pseudonocardiaceae > Amycolatopsis > Amycolatopsis jejuensis. The sequence continues at coordinate 77,145 of NZ_JNYZ01000015.1, read as the reverse complement.
ACCCCGTCGTCGAAGATTGCTTCCGGCGCATGGTTGTTGGCCATTTCCGCCGGATCGGCGCCGGGTGGGCACGCGCCGAGCATCGCGAATGCGCCCGGCACTTCGTTGAGCACACAGGAGAAATCCTCGGAACCCATACGCGGCTGTGGTGCCCAGGCGAACCGCTCCTCGCCGAGGAGTTCGGCGGCTGTCTCGGCGACGAACTCGGCCTCGTGGTCGTCGTTCGACGTCACGGGAAAGGCTTCGGTGTACTCGATCTCGACGGTGAGGCCGTGCGCCGCGGCGATGTTGCGGCACACGCGCAGGAATCCGTCCTTGACCCGCAGGTGCGCGGCGGCGGAGAACGACCGGATGCTCGCTTCGAATTCCGCAACATCGGGGATGATGTTGTACTGCGTCCCGGCGCGGAACCGGCCCACACTGACCACGACGGGATCGAACACGTCGAAACCCCGCGTCACCATGGTCTGCAGCTCGGTCACCATCGTGCAGGCTGCCGGAACCGGGTCCAGTGCCCGATGGGGCGCCGAGCCGTGCCCGCCCGCGCCGCGGACGGTCACCCGTACGATGTCTCCGGCAGCCAGGAACGGCCCGCGCCGCGTCGTCACGACGCCGTTCGGGATTCCGGCGGCGATCACGTGCAGGCCGTACGCGGCGGCCGGGCGGGTGCCGGAGGCGTCCAGTACCCCTTCGGCGAGCATGTGCCGCGCGCCGTCGAAGCCTTCCTCGCCCGGCTGGAACATCAGGATGACGTCGCCGGAAATCTGCGCGCGGCGGCTCGCGAGCAGCCGGGCCGCACCGACGAGCATCGTGGTGTGGAGGTCGTGCCCGCACGCGTGCATCCGCGGACCTTCGGCCGCATAGGCGACGCCGCTGCGTTCCGTGACCGGCAGTGCGTCCATGTCCGCGCGCAGCAGCACGGACGGCCCGGGCGACGCACCGCGCAGCACCGCCGTGATCGACGTCAGTGCGCGTCCGGTCGTGATCTCCAGCGGTAGTCCGTCGAGCGCGGCGAGCACTTTCTCCTGCGTGCGCGGGAGAGCCAGGCCGACCTCGGGCTCCCGGTGCAGGGCGTGCCGCAGCCCGGTGAGCCCGAGCTCGCCTGCGTCCTCACGCAATCCCTTGAGCGACACCATGTTCAGCCGAGCTTCGGCAGCACGTCGGCCGCAGTGGTCCGGAGGGTCGCTTCGACGTCTTCGGCGAGCACCGGCATCAGGACGACGGAATCGGCACCTGCCTCGTGCAGCCGCTTGATTCCTGCTGCGCAGGTCTGCGGGTCACCGGCGACGGTCAGCTCGTCGAGCCATTCGTCGGGCATCTCGCGTTCGATCAGGTCCGCGCCGCCGCGTGCGCAGAGCTGCGCGACCTGCGCGCCGAAGTCGTTCACGGTGACCAGCGGGCTTTTCGAGAGATGCGACAGGTACCGCGCGACCAGTGGCCGGACCGCCGCCCGTGCCTTGTCCCGGTCGTCGTCGACGCAGTACATCGCGAATGCCGGGACCCGGTGCCCGCCGACGTGTTCGCGGACCCACCGCAGGTACGCCGGGCTCGCCATGGCGGAAACCACGGTCCCGTCGGCGATTTCCCCGGACAGCCGGAGCATTTTCGGCCCGAGCACCCCGGTGTAGATCGGGGGCGGGGTGGCCGGTGGGTGCGCCAGCCGGATGCTGTCGGCCTCGAACACCCCGGTCGTGGTGCATTCCCGGCCGGACAGCAGGGTCCGCAGGATCTCGACGCTCTCCCGCAGCGCCGCCAGCTGCGAGGGCGGCCGGTAGCCCATCTGCGCCATCAGCGGTGGCACGCCGACACCGATCCCGAGCCGCGTCCGGCCGGGGAACATCCGTTCCGCACAGCCGATTTCCATCGCCGCGACCGCCGGATGCCGCACCAGCGCCGACATCACCCCGACGCCAACCGGGATCCGTTCGGTCGCGGCGAGCGCCCGCACCAGGCAGGCCGCCGAACCGAGGCACCAGTAGTCCTCGGGGATCCACAGCTCGGCGAAACCCAGGTCCTCGGCCAGTTTCGCGGTGGAGCCGATCAGCTCCGGGGGAGTGCTGCTCGCGAGGACGAGCCCGACGCCGGTGCTCATGCCGGACGATCCATCGCCTGCCGGGCATCGGCTTCCACCCGGTCGTGGAACGCCGTCAGCAGCGCAGCGACCTCCTCGGGTGCCTCGAGCATCGGCAGATGGCCGATCCCGGGCAGCACCATCACGCCGGTGCCGAGCGCGCCGGCCAGCTCGTAAGCCATCGGCGCCGGGCAGGTCGAGTCGTAGGCACCGACGGCGACGAACGCCGGATACCGGGGCAGCGACGCGGCGACTGCGCGGGAATCGGCCTGGCAGAACGTCGCCCGCACGATGTCCGCGACCATCGCGGGGTCGCGCCCGCCCGCCAGCGCGGCCAGCCGTTCGGCGGAGCCGGGACGGGCCAGGGGACCGAGCATGCCGGGTCCGCGCTGCCGGAACCAGGCGTCGGTACCCAGCCTGCCCAGTTCGGAGAGCAGCGGTTCGAGGTCCGTTTCCGGCATGCCGATCCGGAGGGCGGAGCCGAAACAGGCAATGCTGCGGACCTTCTCCGCCCGCCGGGCGGCGACCTCGGCGCACACGGCACCGCCGATCGACCCGCCCACCAGATGCACCCGGTCCCAGCCGAGGTGATCCAGCACGGCCAGTGCGTCGGCCGCGTAGTCCCCGGGCAGATACGAGGGTCCGGGCCCGGAAGCGCCGTGGCCGCGGTAGTCGAGTGCCACGACCTCGCGGGACAACGCCGGGGCGACCTCGGCCCATACGGCGGCGGCAGTGTTGACCGGGTGCAGCAGCAGCGCCGGTGTCCCCTCGCCCGGCCAGTGCAGCGCGGAAATCGGCCCGGCCGGCCCGTCCACAGTGAACCGCGTGGTCATCGCAGGACTCCCGCGGCGGCGAGGTTGGCGAGGAAGGTCTCCATCGACGGCCGCCGGGCGACCAGCGCTCGTACTGCCGCATCGGCGTCGCGGCCGGCCCTCGCCAGCAGCACGCACCGCCACAGTTCGGCTTCGACCCCGGCCTCGGAGTCCTCCCCGGCGATCGCCCCGAGCGTGTCCAGCGCGGGATCCACCGCGTCCGGCCGGATTTCGCCGGTCACTCCGGCATCGCGCAAGGCCTGCCGGAGCGCGGTGGTGGATCGCTGGACGAGGACGAGACGGGTCAGCTCGCCGACCGGATCGGGGGCGTCATCCACGCGTAGGTCAACCACGACGGCCCCGTCCGGCTCGCCGCTGACGATGCGGATGCCTGCCGCCTGCCGTCCGCGCAGGTCGCCACCGGCGGAGTCGGCCGCCGCGAGTGCCCGCAGCATGCGGTCGGCGAGCGGGCCGCTTTCGTCCATCGCGCGGGCCATCCCGTCCAGCACCGCTTCGGACGCGAGCATGTTCCCCTGCACGAGATAGCCGTCCCCGGCCCGGCTGCCCGCGGTGGGTACGCAGCGGGCACCGGTGTGCACGGCCAGCCCGCCGCGTGCGTCGGCCATCGCGACCTGCCGCACGTCCGGCTCCGGGTCAGCGGCCAGCGTCGCGCGCAACGCTTCCTCGGCCGAAGCACCGGCTCGCATCGCGGCCAGGCCACGCTGTGCGTGTGCCGGTTCGATGAACGACTGGTTGGCGACCGCGCCGGTGCCCGCCTCGGCGTGGTTCACCGCCCGCGCGACCGCGAAGTAGTGCGACTGGCTGGCGACCCCCAGCTCCCCGGTCGCCGGGTCCCTGGCCACCACGGAGTAGGTCATGACGCTTTCCCGTTCGGCATGCTGCGAAGGATTCGCCGGACGACCGCATCGGCGCATCAGGGCGACTACGTACGCACCACCTACCTCGCCGCGCGCCGGAGTTGACGGATCCGCCAATTGCCCGCGTCCCCGGGTACGCCGACTCTTTCCCCCACCGAACAGGTTGGAGGAGCAGGACATGGCCGAGGAAGTGCGTACGGGACAGCCGCCCGGAGTGACCAGCCCGGCCTTCGCGCACGTGCGCAAGGTCGTGGTTTCGTCCACGATCGGCACCGCATTGGAGGTCTACGACTTCATCGTCTACGGCCTCGCCGCGGCGCTGGTCTTCGACAAGATCTTCTTCCCCGGCCTCCCGCCGGCGCTCGGGACGCTGCTGTCGTTCGCGTCCTTCGCGGTCGGGTTCGTGATGCGCCCGGTCGGCGCGATCGTGCTCGGGCACTTCGGCGACAAGTACGGCCGCCGCCGGGTGCTGATCGTGACGATCACCGGGATGGGACTGGCGACCGGCGCGATCGGCCTGATCCCGCCCGCCGCCTCGATCGGGTACCTCGCCCCGCTGCTGCTCGTGTTCCTGCGGCTCGTGCAGGGGTTCTCGATCGGCGGCGAGTGGAGCGGGGCGACGACGATGGTGCTCGAACACGCGCCGCCGGAGAAGCGGTCGCGCCTGCAGATGTGCGTGCAGCTCGGGTCGCCGATCGGGTCGCTCGCGGCCACCGGCGCCTTCGCCGCGCTGGGCGGGCTCTCGACGGCGCAGCTGCTGAGCTGGGGCTGGCGGATTCCGTTCCTGATCTCGTTCCTGGTCGTGCTCTTCGCGTTGTACATGCGGCTGAAGGTCGCCGAGTCGCCGGTCTTCGAGCAGGCCAGGGAAGAGGCCCGGCTGGCGAAGGTGCCGGTGGTGGCGATGCTCAAGACGTCGTGGGTCGCGCTCGTCGCGGCGGTCCTGATCGTGCAGCTGGACCTCGGCGGCTACTACCTCGTGTCGACCTACCTCACCAACTACGCCACCGCGACGGCCGGTGCGACGCGGAGCGTGGTGCTCACCGCCCTGGCCATCGGGACAGTGCTGCAGGCCGGCGCGATCATCGTCGTCGGCTTCCTCGGCGACCGGTACCGGCCGGTCACGGTCCTGTTCGTCGCGATCCTGGTCGCCGCGGTCGTGCCGTTCCCGATGTTCGCGCTGGTCAACACCGGCAACCCGACGTTGGTGACGTTGGGCATCGTGCTGGGGGTCGCGATCCTGCCTGCCCAGTTCGGGGTGCTCGGGATGGTGGTCGCGCGGCTGTTCGGCGATGACGTGCGCTACACCGGTCTGTCGATCGCGTACAACGTCGGGGCGATGACCGGCGGCCTGATGCCGACGATCAGCGTCGCGGTGCAGAGCGCGTCCGGCAGTTCGACCGGCATCGTCGTGCTGATGCTCGGGCTGGCCGCGCTGTCGGTGTGCGGCGTGCTGCTCGGCCGGATGGTGATCGCCCGCACGGCGGGCCGTGCCGGCTTCGGCATGACGGCCCCCGCGGAGCAGCCGGGGTAGCCCCGCCGACCGCGGTGTCCTGCCGGGACCGGAAGGTAGGCTCGGCGGGGCGCCGCGATCGGAGGTACTGCATTGGCTGGTGCGGGTCGCCTTCCCGCTGCCCTCACCGGCTTGGTGGGCCGGGTCCGGGAAGTGCGTGAGGTGCGTACGGCGCTCGGCCGGGCGCGGCTGGTGTCGGTGACCGGGCCCGGCGGGGCAGGCAAGAGCCGCGTCGCGTGGGAGGCCGCGCGCACCGCGGGCCGGGTGTTCCCGGACGGGGTCTGGTACCTCGATCTGTCGGCGGTCCGCGATCCCGCGCTGGTGCCCGCGACCCTGGCCGCCGCGGTCGGCGAAGACGGTCCCGGCGTGGCCGGGGTCGCCGAGCGGATCCGGAACTGGCACGCGCTTTTCGTGGTGGACAACTGCGAGCACCTCGTCGCCGCGTGCTCGGACCTGGTGCAGGAGGTGCTGCAGACCTGCCCGCAGGTCCGGATGCTCGTCACGAGCCGCGAACGGCTCGGCGTCATCGGCGAGCACGTGCTGCAGGTCGGCCCGCTCCCGGTACCCGACGAGGACCTCGACCCACTGCCGCCGGAGGCGCTGTCCGGCGTCGCCTCGGTCCAGCTGCTGGTGGAACGTGCTCGCGCGGTGCACGCCGGCTTCGCCGTCACCGCGGCGAACGCCGCCGACGTCGCCCGCCTGTGCCGGAACCTCGACGGTCTGCCGCTCGCCGTGGAACTGGCCGCGGCCCGGCTCAGCTCGATGTCGATCGGGCAGATCGCGGATCATCTCGAGGACCAGGACCGGATCCTGCGAGCGGCGCCGCGTGCCCAGCCGGCGCGGCAGGCGAGCCTCGAAGACACGCTGGCGTGGAGTTTCCGCCTGTGCTCGCCGGAGGAACGGCGGCTCTGGGCGATGGCGAGCGTCTTCGCCGGCTGGGCCGACCTGGAGGCGGTCCAGGTGGTCTGCGGCGGGCCGGACCTGGCCGCCGCCGACCTCCCGGACGTACTGGACGGCCTGGTGGGCAAGTCGATCGTGGTGTGCGAGCAAGGAGACCGGCCGCGGTTCCGGATGCTGTCGGCGATCCGCCGGTACGGCCGCTCGCGTCTCGGCCGCCATGACCTGCTCGCGGAGCGGCATGCGCAGCATTACGAAGGGCTCGCGACGCGCGCGGCCGAGCGCTGGTTCGGCCCGGACCAGGTGGCGGTGTCGGCCGAGCTGCGCAGTTCGCTGCCCGACCTGCGGGTCGCGCTCGATCACCTGCTGAGCGGCTCCGAACCGGAGCGCGGCTTGGCGATGGCGGCCGCGCTGTGGCCGTTGTGGGTGTGCCTCGGCCGCCAGCGCGAGGGTGAGATCTGGATGGCCCGCGCCCGCGCGGCGGCCCCGCCGACCGGGCGCCTGCTGTGGGTGCACGGCTGGATCCAGCTGACCGCGGAACAACTGGCGAGTGCCAGGGAAACCTTGCGGTACGCGCAGCGGCAAGCCGCCGCCGACCTGGCGGCCCGCGATCTCGCCGGCGCCCTGCTCGCCGCTGCCGATGCGTTCGAGGGTTCCTTCGACGACGCAATCCGCCGTTGCCGGGCCGCGGCGGGAAGCCGGGAGGCGGCGGGCGATCAGGCCGGGCTCGCGATCATGGTGATGCTGCTGGCGGAGATCCATACCGCTCGCGGCGACATCGAGGAAGCGCTGCGCTGCTGTGCCGAAGCCGAACGTGTCTGCCGCTCGGCAGGCGAATTGTGGTGTCTCTCCTGCGTGTTGTGGGTCCGCTCGCTCGCGCTCTGCCTCAGCGACCGGTACGCCGACGCGGAGCAGGCCGCCCGGGAAGGCTTGGAGCTCAAGCTCGCGCTCGCGGACGGTGCCGGGATCGTGCTTGTCGCGGAAGTGCTGTGCTGGACGCGAGCCGCCGGCGGGAAATTGACCGAGGCGGCCAAGTTGTACGCGGCAATCCAGCGCCGCAGCGGGCGGAGTTTTGTGCCGCTGCAGGACTTCGGCTACCTGGCCACGCAGCGGGCGCTGTGGGGCAAGCGGATCGTCGACGGCCTCGGCCGGGCACGGTACGAATCCGTCACCGGCGGGGGCGGTGCGGGCGGTGTCGCCGAGATCGTCCGGCTGGCCAGGGGCGAGCCGGACGGCGGCCGCGCGACCGTCCCCGCGGCCGGCGACGGCCTGCTCACGCCGCGCGAGGCCGAGGTGGCCGCACTGGTGGCGGCCGGGCTCAGCAACCGGGCCGTGTCCGCCCGGCTGGTGATCTCGCTGCGTACCGCGGAAGTGCACGTCGGGCGGATCCTCGCCAAGCTCGGGTTCAGCCATCGGGCGCAGATTGCCGCGTGGTGGCACGAGTCCGCTTGACCCCACGTACGTAGCCGGTACGTATCCACCGCGACGCCCTGGCCGGCCCCGCCGTGTCACGGTGTCGCCATGAGCCGAGTCGACACCCTCCTGAGCCTCGCGCCCGCCCGCGTCGCGTGCGGTGACCCGGAAGCCGTGGTGTGCGGCGTCGAGCCGTGGGACCACGCTCGCCCGGGGACGTTGCTCTTCGCATCGGCGGCGCCGACACCGGAGCTGGTGGCACGGGCGATCGAGCAGCGAGCTGCCGGGCTGGTCGTGCGGGAGGACGACCTGCACCCGTCGTGGCTTCCGGCGGCCGCCGAGGCCGGCCTGGTGGTCCTGACCGTGCCGGGCGGGGGCTGGGAGGCCGCGCTGGGCCGGCTGCGCGCGGCTCTGGAGCAGCCGTCGGCCGAGGTGATCCCGTTCCCGGACAACGATCTGCGTGCGCTCACCGATGCGGTTTCGGAGACGCTCGGGGCGACCGTGATCCTCGCCGACGCCCGGCTGGACGTGCTCGCTCATCACGTGGTGGACGGGACCGTCACCGCCGAAGCACGGGAGTGGATTCTCCGCCGCTCTGCGCCGGAATCGGTGCGCCGGCTGCTGCCTGCCGGCGGGCTGGCGGAGCTGTGGTCGCCGGGCGGGTTCCCGGCCCTTGCCGGACCGCGCAACCGCCGATGGACTGTCGCGGTGATCCGGGCGGGCGATGCCGTCACCGGGGCGATCTGGACCTTCGGCGCGGACACGCTTGCGTGGCGCGATGCGCCGCTGCGCCGGGCGGTCGGCCAGGCCGCGTCGTATCTGACCCCGCGAAACACGTCGGGACAGACCGCGGCGGAGTTGCTTGCCGCGGCGCTGACCAGGGACGAACCGGTCGGCCGGATCCGCGAGGCGGCCGGCCTGCCGCGGCGGATGCAGCTGACGGCATTCCGTCCGCACTCCCGGGACGGCGCCCGGCGGCTCGGTGAGCTCCTGCGGCTGGAGACCGGGCAGCCGATCGCCGTCACCCGGACCGGCGGGCGGGTGTATGCCCTCACCGGGGCCGGCGTTCCGCTCGACGGCCGGGCCTGGTCGGCCCAGTCCGCCGCGAGCGAGCCGTTCAGCGACGACCTGGGGCAAGCGAGGGCGGACGTCGACCGGCTGCTGGACGTCGTGCAGCGGGTCGGCGGGCCGGCTGCCGCGACCGTGCGGGACCAGCGCGGCCTGCTCGTCCTCGGGCAGCTCGCGGACCTCGCCCGGCAGCATCCGGGCGTGCTGGACGGGCCGGTGCGGCAGCTTGCCGGGATCGACGCGGCGCGCGGCACGGGCTATCTGGCGACCCTGCGGGCCTACTTCGGTCTGCGCCAGGACGTCCAGCGCACCGCCGACCGGTTGCGGGTGCACCGCAACACCGTGCGGTACCGGCTCGAACGCATCCGGGAGCTGTCCGGCCTCGACGTGACCGATCCGACCACCGCGCTGGTCGCGCACCTGCAGCTGCGGCTCGAGGAAGTCTCGGGTACCGCGCCGGTTTCCGGGGAGCTGAAACGTGCCTGATCCCGCAGGGCCGCTCGCCGGAGTACGGGTACTGGATTTCTCCACTACGTTCTCCGGCCCCTACGCCACTCATCTCCTTGCCGAACTCGGTGCCGACGTCCTCAAGGTCGAAGCGCCGCACGGCGACGTCACGCGTGCACTCGGCACCGCGACGGCGCCCGGCATCGGCAGCGTGTACGCCGGTGCCAACCGCAACAAGGCGAGCGTGGTACTCGATCTCAAAGACCCGGCCGGCCGGGAGACCGCGCACGCCCTCGTCGCGCGTGCGGATTGCCTGGTGCACAACATGCGGCCGGCGGCGGCCGCGCGGCTGCGGATCGACGCGGCCACCGCGACGGAGATCAACCCGAGGCTGGTGTACGCCAGCATCACCGGTTACGGCTCGGACGGCCCGTACGCCGATCGTCCCGCCTACGACGACGTGATCCAGGCGATGTCCGGCCTGGCGTGGCTGCAGGGACTGAACGAACCCGAGCCCGGGTATGTCGCCACCCCGATCGCCGACAAGGTCGCGGGCCTGATGCTGTCGCATGCGGTGCTGGCCGCGTTGTACTGGCGGGCGCAATCCGGGCGCGGGCAATGCATCGAAGTGCCGATGTACGAGACGATGGTGGGTTTCACGCTGCTCGAACAATGGGGTGGCCGGGCGGTGACCCCACCGGCCGGGCCCACCGGGTACGCCCGGCTCCGTTCTGCGCACCGGCGTCCCTACCGGACAGCCGACGGCATGATTTCCGTGGTGGTGTACCACGACGGGCACTGGAGCCGGTTCCTGGCGGCCGTCGGCCGCGCCGAACTGCTGTCGGATCCGCGCTACCGCACCGCCGAAGCCCGCAACCACCACATCGGCGACCTCTACGAGATGCTCGCCGGACTGCTGCCGCAACGCACGACGGAGGACTGGCTCGAGCTTTTCGCGGGCATCGATGTCCCTGCTGTGCCGGTGAAATCGCTCGACGAGGTCTTCGACGACCGCCATCTCGCCGAGGTCGGCTTCTTTCAGGAAGTCCGCGGCGAGTCCGGTACGCGGTATCTGGCGGCGCGGCCGGCCGTCAGGTTTTCCGGCTCCCCGGCGCCCGATCCCCGCGATCTGCCGGGTCCGTCCGCACTGGGTGCGGCGACCGCCGCCCGCTGGCTCGAACCCCGAACTCCGTGAAGACGAAAGGAAAAACGATGCCGACCGAGCTGTACCCGAGCGACCAGCCGCGTTTCACCGGTCCCGCCGAGGACATCGAGGAAATCCGCAAGGCGCACCGCGACTGGTGGGCGGCGAACTTCACCCAGGAGGTCGCCCGCGCCCGGCGGAACTTCGCGCCGGACACGCTGATGTTCAACCTCAACGGGCACACGTACTACGGGCTCGGCGAGATGGTCCGGTGCTGGAACTACTACACCGGCGCGATCGGCCACCCCGACTACTCGCAGCTGTGGGACTACCGGATCCACGTCGAGGGGGATCTCGCGTACCTCACCTGCGAGGGCTTCTTCCCGGTGCACGCGGATGGCGAGGAGGGCTGGGGCGCAAGCAACCTGGACCTCGACGGCCCTGGGGAGGGCACCTGGGTGCGGTTCCGCGAAACGTCGATCGCCCGCCGCGACGACGGCGAGGGCAACCGGGTCTGGAAGCTGTGGCACTTCCACTGCTCCCCGGCGGCGCCTGCGGACGAGGAGCGTCCCGGCTTCGGCGATACCTGGACCGGACGCGGCGGCGCCCGCGGCGGGGCAGTGCGGCAGACTCCGGAACAGCCGCTGGAGGACGCGTGATCGGGCTCGACCGCGCCGACGGCATCGCCGTCGTGACCGTCGATGCGCCGGAGGTGAAGAACGGGCTCACCCCGGAGATGGGCCTCCAGCTCGCCGAGGTGTGCGACGTCATCGACGGTGACCCGGCGATCGGCGCGGCGGTGATCCGCGGCGCCGCGGGCACTTTCTGCTCCGGCGCCGACCGCCGTCGCTGGAACCCCGGCGCGGACCAGGCGGAGGACACCACGTTCCGCGAGAACGGTGCAGTGTATGGCGCATTCGTGCGGTTCGGGAAGCTGGCCGTGCCGACTGTCGCCGCGGTGCGCGGGGCCGCCGTCGGCGCGGGGCTCAACCTCGCACTGGCCGCGGATCTCCGCGTGGTCGCGGTGAATGCCCGGTTGCTGGCCGGTTTCCTGCGCATCGGACTGCACCCCGGCGGCGGCTATTTCACGATCTCCGGCCGGACCGCGGGACGGGAGGCAACCGCAGCGATGGGTCTGTTCGGCGAGGAAATCGACGGCCCCCGCGCGGTCGAGATCGGCCTGGCATGGGCCGCGGTGCCGGACGCCGAGGTGGAGGACACCGCGCTGCGGCTGGCCGCCCGTCCGGCGAAGGACCCCGCGTTGGCTCGGGAGGCAGTGCGGTCGTTCCGCGCCGAACTCGGGCCGCCGGCACTGGGCTGGGACGCCGCGGTCGAGTTCGAACGGGCGACGCAGATGTGGTCGCAACGCCGGCGTGCGGAGCGTTAGGCCGGTGAGTGGTGGTGCGGTTCCGTATCGAGCTGGGGCCGCCTGGGTTGGGGTGGGAGGTGGCGGTGGAGTTTGAGCGGGCGAGTCAGATCTGGTCGCAGCGCAGGAGTGCCGAGTGTTGGCCCGGCGAGTTTTCGAGGAGTACTGGATGGTTTTCCGCCCCACCCCGCTGACTGCCGCGGAGGAACGCCTGCGCGGTGCGGTCCGCCGGTTCCTCGCCGAGGAGCTGCCGCCGGGGCACCGGCCCGGGCTCGGCCTCGGCGGCAGGCACGACCCGGAGTTCTCGCGGAAGCTGGCCGCGCGCGGCTGGGTCGGGATGATGATCCCGCCGCGGTACGGCGGTGCGGGCGCGTCGCCGGTCGAGCGGTTCGTCGTCGTCGAGGAGCTGCTCGAGGCAGGCGCACCGATCACCGCGCACTGGATCGCCGAACGGCAGACCGCGCCGACGCTGCTCACTTTCGGCACCGACGAGCAGCGGAGCTGGTTCCTGCCCCGGATCGCGGCCGGTGAATGCTGGTTCTCGCTCGGGATGTCCGAACCCGACGCCGGGTCGGACCTCGCCGCGGTGCGCACCACCGCGACCCGCCGGACGGGCGGCTGGGTCGTCAACGGCACAAAGGTCTGGACCACTGGCGCGCACGTCAACCACTTTTTCGTGGTGCTGTGCCGTACCTCGGCCGCCGGGGACCGGCACGACGGGCTGTCCCAGCTCATCGTCGACCTGCAGGCGCCCGGCGTGCGGGTGTCGCCGATCCTGTTCCCCGACGGGTCCCACCACTTCAACGAGGTGGTGCTCGACGACGTGTTCGTCCCGGACGAGCGGGTGCTCGGGCAGGTCGGTTCCGGTTGGCACCAGGTGACCGCGGAACTGGCCTACGAGCGCTCGGGCCCGGACCGCTATCTCTCGATTTTCGGGCTGCTGAAGCACTTCGTCGCCGAGCGCGGAGCCGGTCGCGACGATTTCACCCGTGCCGCGGTCGGCCGGATCGGTGCCAAGCTGTGGACGATCCGGCAGCTGTCGCTCGCGGTCGCGCGTTCGCTGGAGTGCGGTGCTGCGCCGGCCGTCGAAGCGGCGCTGGTGAAGGACGTCGGGACCACGTTCGAGCAGGAGGTGGTGGAGCTGCTCCGGTACGTGGCCGGCCAGGAGATCGATCCCGGCGCGGCGGGGATGTTCGAGGCGCTGCTCGCGGAATGCGTGCTGACGTCGCCGGTCTTCACCCTGCGCGGGGGCACGACCGAGGTGCTGCGCGGGATCGCGGCGAAGGGACTGGGCCGATGAGCGAGACGGAGCTGATCGCCGAGGCGGTCGGGGAGCTGCTGCGGGACCGGTGTACCGCGGAGGCGGCTGACGAGGCCGAACGCGTCGGCTGGGCCCCGGAATTGTGGGCGGAGCTGTCCGCGCACGGCTACTGCCGGATCGGGGTACCCGAGTCCGCGGGCGGCGAAGGGGGCACGGTCGCGCATGCGTGCACGGTGCTCGAACAGGTCGGCCGGGCGGGAGCGCCGCTTCCCGTCGCCGAAGCGGGCCTGCTGGGCGGCTGGCTCCTCGCCGCCGCGGGATTGCCCGTGCCGCCGGAACCGGTGACCACCGCGCCCGCGCCCGGCGTGACGCTGCAGGCCGGACGGTTGCGCGGGGTCGTCCACCGGGTTCCCTGGGCGCGCGCAGCCGGGCAGCTCGTGATGCTGACCGGTGACCAGGTCGTCACCGTCGACCCGAAGACGGTGCCCATCCGGCCAGGCGCGAACCTGGCCGGTGAGCCGCGGGACACGCTCGTCCTCGACGGGGTCGTTCCGTCCGCGGTGTCCACAGTGGACGTCACCGAGGACGACCTGTTCGTGCGCGGCGCGTTGAGCCGGGCCGCACTGATCGCCGGTGCGGCGGCGCGGATCCGGGAGATCACCGTCCGGTACACCGGGGAACGAGTCCAGTTCGGACGTCCGATCGGGAAGTTCCAGGCGGTGGCGGCACATCTGGTCCGGATCGCCGAAGCCGCCGAGACGGCCGCGATGGCCTGCCGGACCGCCGCAGCCAATGCAGGTACCGGTGAACCGTCCATTTCGGACGTTGCGGCAGCAAAGACGGTCGCGTCGGAAGCGGCGGGCCTGATCGCGGCGGCCGCCCACCAGGCAACCGGCGCGATGGGGATGACCCGGGAATACGAACTCGGCCGGCTGACCAGACGGCTGTGGTCATGGCGAGACGAGTACGGCGGCGACCGGATGTGGTCGGTACGCCTGGGCGAGTACCTGATCGACAGCGGCGCTGATGCCCTGTGGCCCGCCCTGGCCCGCGGCGCACTGAGGCACCCGACGCATACGTAGTTGCTACGCGACCTCCACGATGCAGCTCCCGCCGGGCGGAACCTCGTGCGGCCGGGTATCTAACGAGGCGCTGCTGATGACAGAACGAAAACCGGCGCGCGAATCGGTCGCCGGGCCGGTCGGCTTTCTGCTTTGGTGTGGAGCAATCCGGACGACGATGCTTCCGCACTCTTGCTGCACCCGGTGAATCTCGGGGTGCACCGGGCTCATTTCGCCGGTGGCTCCATCGACGGAGCAGCCGAACTCGCCGCGCTCGCCTCGGACCGGGTGCTTCGGAGCGACACTGCGGATCGGCCTGAGCGACGCCGAACTCGGCTGCATGCTGGCAGAACTGCGCGAACTCGGCGTGGACGAGACCCTGCGGCTGCACGGGGCGGTACCCGGTTCGGGCAGGCGCGAGGGCGAGCCCGGTGGCGGACGAGATGTCGACCTTCACCGGCGAGGTCGAGGCGGTGGGTGCGCTGATGGAGGAAGCGCTCGACACCGGTGCCTTTGGTCTCTCCACCGGACTGGCTTACCCGCCGGGAATCTTCTCCGGCTCCGGCGAGCTGGCTGCATCGGCCCGGCGTCTGCCTGCGGACCGGCCGTACATCCGTCACGTGTGCAGCGAAGGTGCTTTGCTGATGGATGCCCTGGCGGACGCCCTCGCAGCGGGCGCGGTCCATGCCTCCCACCTCAAGGTCGCCGGACGGCAACAGCGGGGCTCGATGCCACAGGTGCTGGAGATGCTCGACCGGGCCAGCGCCGATGGGAATCGAGGTACGCCACGACGTCCATCCCGACACCGCGTCGTCGACCATGCTGGCCGCGACCCTGGATGAACGAGGGCAGGGGGATGCAGCGCTTGCCCGCCTCCGCCACCCGTCCCTCTCCGCCCTCGCCGACACCCACGGGACCAACCCGTTCGAATTGGCCACTGAGTTCACCGTGGGCAATCCGGCCTGACCTGCCCGCCGGCGAGGTAGCTTGTGAGCGTCGTGGCTTCGCGCGTGACGGCAGCCCGGCAGGTATCGTCGGCTGCGGCGGATGCTTCACCGGGGTGCTGATGGGTGAGCCCGGTCAGAGCCAGACATTCGGCCGGTTGACCACTTCCTCGATCACGAACATCGTCTGTGTCGCGCGGATGCCGGGCAGGGCGCGGAAGCGTTCCAGGCAGAGGTCGCGGATGTGGTCCATGTCCCTGGCTCTGATCACCACCATGATGTCGAACGAGCCTGCCAGGTAGGCCGCGTACTGGATCTCGGGGATGTGCGGCAGCATCTCGCGAAGGTCGCCCGAGCTTTGCTGCCCGCCGGACAACAGGATCAGGGCGGTCAGCGGGAGGCCGAGTTTTTCCGGGCGTACCCGGATCGTGGTCGTGTCGATGACGCCTTCGCGGGTGAGCCGGTCTACCCGGGTGTACGCGGTGGCGCGGGAAATGCCGACTTCTTCGGCGAGTTCGGCGCCGGTTGCCCTGCCGTTGCCCTCGAGGGCACGCAGCAGCCGGAGGTCGATGTCGTCCAATTTCATCGCGCTGTCCTCTTTTGGTGGGCTGAATTCTGCCGATCGAAGAAGTTTCCGGAACTGAGTCTGGACTTCGCCCGGAGAACTGTACACCTGGAGCAGTGCTCGCTGATGCTGTTCGCATCTCGTCACCTGGCCGGACAGGAGCCCGCGATGTCGCTCGGCGGTTCGATCACCCTCGAGGATCTGGAGACCGATCCCTATCCCTGGTACGCCAGGCTGCGGCGCGGCGAGCCGGTGTGCTGGGTGCCGGTTGCCCGCGCGGTGTTCGTCACCCGCTGGGCGGACGTCGTCCGGGTGATCGGCGACGACCGGGTTTTCAGCGCCGAGCTGGCCGGCTCACCGCTGTCGATGACGATCGGCAGGAATCTCCTGCACAGCGATGGCGATTACCATGCCGCGGTCCGGGCGCCGCTGGCCGCCGCGTTGCGTCCGTCGCGGGTGCGGAAGACGATGGCCGGGCTGGTGGGGGAACTGGCCGGGGAGCTGGCAGGCGGGCTGCGCAAACGGGGCGAGGCCGACCTGGTCGGTGAGTTCGCCGAACGGCTTTCCGTCGGCGCGCTGTGCGAAATCACCGGCCTGCCGCCGCTCCCGGCCGAGACGATGCGGGGCTGGTTCACCGCGATCGCGGTGGGTGCGGCGAACTTCGACCGGGACGCCGGGAAACAGGCCGTGGCCGACGCCGCGAGCGGGGAGATCGACGACCTGGTGTCCGCGCAGCTGCGCCGGGGTGCGCCGCCGGACAGCCTGCTCGCCGCCCTCCCCGGCGTCGAGGTCGAGGGCAGGAAACTGACCGGCGCCGAGATTTCCGCGACCGTCAAGCTGCTGATCGTCGGCGGCATGCAGGAGCCGCGGGACCTGATCGGGCAGGCGATGTACGCGTACTGCACCGATTCCCGGGTACGGGCGGCCGTCGCGGACGGCAGCGCCACCGAAGCGCATCTGGTGGAGGAGGCGCTGCGCTGGGGTTCGCCCGTGGGCACCGCGACGCGGCGGGTGACCGAGCCGGTCGAGATCGGCGGCACCGAACTGGCCCCGGGCACGGTGGTGGCGGCGGTGCTGGCATCGGCGAACCGGGATGAGGCTCGCTGGGTGGATCCGGACCGGTTCGACCCACTGCGGCAGGATCTGCGGCATCTCGCTTTCGGCGGCGGATTCCACGCGTGCGTCGGCGCTCCGCTCGCCCGGCTGGAGGCGACGACCGCGGTGGCGGCGCTGCTGCGGATGGCGCCGGACATGGAACTCGCCGGCGACGGCGCGGCGCACGGCTGGGAATTCCGCGGTCGCGCGGCGTTGCCTGTTCGATGGCCACCCACGACGCTGGTTCGGCGGCAGCGGAAGCCGGTTGCGGCCACGCGCGCGATGGTCGTTGCCGAGCGCACCAGCGAATGCGCGACCGTGCTCGGCTTGCGGCTGGTGCCCGCGGACGGCGCCGCGTTGCCGGAATGGGCGCCGGGCGCGCACATCGACGTCCACACCCCGGCCGGGGTACGGCAGTACTCACTGTGCGGTGACCCCGAGGACGCCGGTGGGTGGCGCATCGCCGTGCTGGACAACGGAAAGGGCGTCTCCGCGTGGCTCCACGCCTCGCTCCGGGTCGGCGACCACCTCGAGATTACCGGGCCGCGCAACCACCTCGGGCTCGGCGACGCCCCTGCTTACCTGTTCGTCGCCGGTGGTATCGGCATCACCCCGATCCGGGCGATGGTCGCCGCTGCCGACGCGCGCGGTGTGCCGTGGCAGCTGCTGTATGTCGGGCGGGAGTCGGGCATGCCGTTCGCCGACGAGCTGCGCGCGTACGGCGAACACGCGCGGGTGTGGCTGACCGGTGAGCGGGGCAGGCCCGACCTGCATGAGGAGCTGGTGACGGCGGACGGCACCGCCGTGTACTGCTGTGGCCCGCCGTCGCTGGTGAGCGCGGTCGAAGCGTTCGCTGCCGCGCGCGGCTTGCCGCCGGTGCGGGTCGAGCGCTTCGCGCTTCCTGGCGGCGCGGAGAACGTGCTGCGCGCCGGCGAGCGGAGCTTCGACGTGGTGCTGCACGAATCCGGACGGCGGCTGCGGGTCGGCGCGGACGAAACCGTCCTGCAGGCACTGGAGCGCGCGGAGGTTCTGGTGCCGTCCACCTGCCGGCAGGGCACCTGCGGATCGTGCGAGACCGCGGTGCTCGACGGCGAGCCGGACCATCGCGACAGCGTTCTCAGCCACGAGGAACGCGCTGCGGGCGAGGTGCTGATGGTGTGCGTCTCCCGAGCCCGCACGCCGGCGCTCGTCCTCGACTTGTGACCGAACATCGGAAGGAGCAGAAATGGCCACACGGATGGGGGTCGACGTCGGTGGGACGTTCACCGACCTCGTCTTCTACGACGGTGACACCGGTGAGGTCCGGATCGCCAAGGGACCGTCCACATCGGACGCACCCGACCGGGGGGTGCTGCACGTGGTCGGCGACACGCTCGACCCCGATGCGATCGCGCGTACCCGGTACTTCCTCCACGGATCGACCGTCGCGCTGAACGCATTGCTCGAACGCAAAGGCGTCACCGTGGGGCTGCTGTCGACGGCGGGGTTCCGCGACACCCTGGAGCTGCGCCGCGGCGACCGGGCGCGGATGACCGACTACCGCTGGCGACCGCCGGAGCCGCTGGTGCCGCGCCAGTTGCGGTTCGACGTCCGTGAGCGGATGCTCGTCGACGGCACCGCGGCGACCCCGCTCGGTCTCGGCGACGTCGATGCCGCCTTCGCCGCGTGCACGGCCGCCGGAGTGGAGGTCATCGCGGTCGTCTACCTCAACGCTTACGCCAACCCCGAGCACGAGGTGGCCACCGGGGAACGGTTGCGGGCCCTCGGATTCACCGGCGACATCGTGCTCTCGCACGCGATCTCGCGCGAGTTCAAGGAGTACGAACGCACGTCCACGACGGTCGTCGACGCGTCGATCCGCCCGATCATGGCCGGCTATCTGAAGAGGTTGTCGGCGGGGCTGCGCGACCTCGGCATGGCGGGCGAGGCCTTGATCACGAACTCCGGCGGCGGGGCGATGAGCTTCACCGAGGGCGAGACGCGGTCGTACCTGACCATCCAGTCGGGTCCGGTCGCCGGTGCGGTCGCGACTGCGGAACTGTGTGCACAGCTCGGATTCCCCCGCGGGATCGCGGCTGATGTCGGTGGCACCAGCTTCGACACGTGCCTGGTCGCCGACGGCAAGCCGGCGATGACTTACGAGACGCACATCGCCGGGATGCCGCTGCAGGCACCGTTCGTCGATGTGCGGTCGATCGGTGCCGGCGGTGGTTCGCTCGCGTACCGCGACGCCGGTGGGCTGTTGCGGGTCGGTCCGCGCAGCGCAGGTGCCCAGCCGGGGCCGGCGTGCTACGGCCGCGGCGGCACCGAGCCGACGGTCACCGATGCCGCCGCGACGCTGGGCCTGCTGGCCGCGGGCAGTCTCGCCGGCAACCTCGACCTCGATGTCGCTGCGGCCGAACGCGCCGTCGGCAAGCTCGCGAACGAGATGGGGATGTCCACAGCGGACACTGCCCGCGGCATCATCACGATCGCCAACGCCGCGATGGCGAACGCGGTGCGGGAGATGTCGCTGCAACGTGGACACGACCCGCGCGAGCACGTTCTCGTGGCGTTCGGCGGCGCCGGGCCGTTGTTCGGCAGCCTGATCGCCGACGAGCTCGGTTGCTCGCACGTGCTCGTCCCGGTGCATGCAGGCAATTTCTCGGCGTGGGGCCTGCTGGGCCAGGACCGCGTGTACGCCGCTTCGCAGACGATCGTCACGCGGCTCGACGAGCACGGCATGCCGGTATTGCGGTCCACTTTGGACGGCTTGACCGATCGGTTGTCCGGGCAGGGCACCGGCGACGAGACCGTCATCACCGAGCGGCTGGTCGATGCCCGCTACGTCGGTCAGGAGCATTCGCTCACCGTCCCGTTCCCCGATACCGGCGACCCCGCCGTGGTGCGCGCGGCGTTCGACAACGCCTACGCCACGGCGTTCGGCCATTCGCTCGACGACCCGGTGGAGACGGTGGCTGTCCGCCAGGTACGCCGGTGCCTGCTCCCGCCTCGGATTCCCGGTGCGCACGCGGTGACCGGCGGTCCGCGGCCGGGAACGGCCGACGCGTTCTCCTTCCACCGGAACGAGAACATCGAATTCGCGGTGGTGGCGAGGAACACGCTGGCGCCCGGCGAGCGGCTCGCCGGTCCGGCGATCGTCACCGAGGAGACGGCGACGACCTATCTCGATGCCGGCCACCACGCGGAAATCCATCCCGACGGAACGATGGTGATCACCCATGACCTCGACTGAACTGGCCCCCGCCGACGTCGTCTGGACCACGTCCACCTCCACGTCCGGCAGCTCCGCCGCCGCGGACCCGGTGACCACCGAGGTCGTCCGCCACGCGCTCAAGTCGGCGGCGGAGACGATGAAGATCACGCTGCGGCGCACCGCGTTTTCGCCGACGATCTACGAGATCATCGACTTCTGCTGCAGCATCTACGACGACCGCGTGCGGCTGCTGGCCCAAGCCGATGCGATGCCCGCCTTCCTCGGCACGATGAACTTCTGCGTCGAGGGTGCCGTGCGGGCGGTCGGCGGCGCCGGGGTACTCGAGCCCGGCGACATCCTGGTCACCACGTGGGCGTACGACACCGGTTCGCACTCACAGGACGTGGCCGTGGTGATGCCGGTGTTCGTCGACGGTGAGCTGGTCGGTTACACGGCGCAGAAGGGCCACCACACCGACATCGGTGCGCAGGCGCCGTACTGCACGGACACCACCGACGTGTACCAGGAAGGCATGATCTTCCCCGGTGTCAAGCTGTTCAAGGCGGGAAAGCGCGACGACGACCTGTTCCGCACCTTCGTCGCGAACTCGCGGATGCCGAAGTTCGCGGCCGGTGACCTGAGCGCACAGGTGGCCGCGGCGCGGGCCGGCGCCAGGGCATTCGCCGAAGTCGTGCGGAAGTACGGCCGCGAGACGTTCGACGCGTCGGTGGAGCACATGTTCGACCACGGCGAAGCGGTGGTCCGGAAGGCACTGGCGGACCTCCCGGACGGCCGGTGGGAGCGGGCGTGGCAGATCGACGGCAACGGCCTGACCGACGAGCCGGTCGAATTCACCGTGGCGATCACCGTTTCGGGCAGCGACATCGAGGTGGACGTCACCGACTGCGCGCCGCAGTGTCCCGGTCCGGTGAACAGCCCGCTGCCGAGCACCGTCTCGCAGGCGCGGCTGGCCGTGCTGTCGCTGGTCGGCAACGGCGAACCGGTGAACGAGGGGTTCCTGCGCCCGATCAGCCTGCTGACCCGGCCGGGGACCCTGCTGCACCCGCTGCCGCCTGCCCCGATCTTCCTCTACGGCTTCACCGGGCTGCGGATGGTCGAGGCCGTCCACGCGGTGCTGGCGCAAGCGGTGCCCGGGTTCGGCCGGGCGAGCAGCGGCGGCGACGCACTGCCGCTGATGTTCTGGGGCGGCGTCGGCAGCGAGCCGTGGGTGATCGGGTTCGACCACCTGATCGGCCAGGGCGCCGGGCCCGGGTACGACGGCGGTGGTCCGCTGATGCACATTGCCATCTCCGGCGTGCGCAATTCGCCTGCCGAGGTCGTCGAACAGCGCTATCCGGTGGTGATCGAACGCTGCGCGCTCGCACCGGATTCGGGCGGTGCCGGAGAGTTCGCCGGCGGCCTCGGCATCGACTGCGAGTACCGGTTGCGGGCCGACGCCGCCTCCACCATCAGCCTGGAAGGCGCGGACGTGCCGCCGCTGGGAGTCCACGGCGGGGCGGAGGCACGGCCGAACCGCATCTATGTCACGCCGCCGGGCGGCGAGCGGGCCGCCGTGCGCAAGGTGACGTCGTACCCGCTGCCCGAAGGCACGCTGGTCCGCATCGAATCCGGCGGCGGTGGCGGTTACGGCGACCCGGCCGGCCGCGATCCGGACGCCGTCCGGCGTGACCTGGAAGCCGGGTACATCACCGAGTCCTATGCCCGCGAGCACTATCCGCATGCGATGGAGGCGTGATGACCGGCATCTTCGACGCGCACAACGACCTGCTCGCGGAGGTCACCTACCGGCGGGCGGAACCTCGTCCGTTCGGCAGGTACTGGCTCGACCAGCTGGTGAAGGGCGGTGTCAAGGTGCAGGTGTGCCCGATGTTCTCGGCGCACCTGCCGCCGGGGGAGCGGCTGCGCTGGACGTTGTTCCAGGCCGCCGCGTTCCACCGCGCCGTCGCCGATCACCCGGACGTGCTCACCTGGGTGCGGACCAGGGAGGACCTGGCCGAGGTGCTCGCCGGTGACCGGATCGGCATGGTGCTGGCGATGGAAGGCGTCGAGGCGTTCGAGGAGGACGAGGCCGCGGTCGACCTGCTGTGGGACCTCGGAGTCCGGATGGCCGGGCTCACCTGGAACGCGAGCAACCGGTTCGCCACCGGAGGCGGCAGCGACGACACCGACACCGGCCTCACGCCGGCCGGCCGCGAACTCGTCTGGCGGATGCAGGATCTCGGCTACGTCCTCGACCTCGCGCACACCTCGCCGAAGACCTACGACGACATCGTCGAGCTCAGCACCACCCGCCCGCCGGTGCTGTCGCACGGCGGCTGCCGCGCGGTCTTCGACACGCCGCGCAACTACGACGACGATCAGCTGCGCGCACTCGCCGAGGTCGGCGGAGTCATCGGGATCATGCTGCTCCCGCTGACCGTCGATCTCGACGGCCCGACCCTCGACCGGGTCGCCGACCACGCCGGCCACGTCGCCGCGATCGCCGGCGACGACCACGTCGGCATCGGCAGTGACTTCATTGCCCAGGTCGTCCGCAGCGGTGCCATGGGGCCGGCCCCGAAGATCTCGGAATGGCTGCCGGCCAACCAGCGCGCGGCCACCATGGCGCCGGACGCGAGCGTCGAGGACCTCGCCGGCCCGGCCGACTTCGGCAACCTGGTCGAAGCTCTGCAACGGCGCGGCTGGCACGGCAATCGGCTCGACGGGCTTCTGCTCGGCAATTTCGCGCGCCTGATGCACGACGCGCTCCCGGCTCGAGGAGGGATGGCATGACATTCATTCCGGTGGAACCCGACGGCTACGCGCCGCCGCCGGTGCCCTACACACCCGTCGTCATCACCGGCGACCTGGTGGTGACCGCCGGCCACGGACCGCTGACCCCGGCGGGTGAGGTCGTCGACGGCGACTTCCGCGCCCAAGCGCACCAGGTGTTCGTCAACCTGCAGGCCGGTCTGTCCGCCGCCGGCTGCACGCTGGCGGACGTGTTCAAGGTGAACGGCTACCTGGCCAGCCTCGACGATTTCGCGGTGTACAACGAGGTCTACCTCGAATACTTCACCGCACCACTGCCCGCCCGCACGACCGTCGAAGCGGGCTTGTGGGGGATCAGGGCCGAGGTGGAGGCATGGGCACGCCGGCCGCCGATACCTGGGTAGCAGGCTGTGCCACCACGGAGAAAGGACCACCCCCGGCCATCTCGAGACCGGAAGGCTCTCCCGGAGGCGAGGTGGTCGCGGGGTAGGTTCCTCGCCGTGACCCGAGTCGACTCGATGACGTTCGCGTTCCAGCACGCGGATCTGCTCCGTGCGCGGGCGACGGCGGTGGATTTCGACCCGCATCTGCACGGCACGTATTCGGTCGTGGTCGTCACGCACGGAAGCGCGCACATCTGGTCCCGCCGGTGGAGCGGGATCGTCCGTGCCGGTGAGGTGTTCTTCTTCAACCCGTTCGAGGTGCACGCGGGCCGGAGTGCGGGTGGTTCCGCGCAGTACTGCGTTCTCTACCCATCGGAGGCGTTTCTCGAGAGCTGTACCGCCACGGTCGGGCCCGGCGAGGTCCGAACCATCCGCACCGACGTGGTGGCACGAAGCCGGAGCACCCGTGCGCTGGTCGATGCGCTGTCCGCGCCGGTCGTCGACGATGCGCCGGTCGAGGAATCTCTCCGCCGGGTGCTGCAGGAATGCAGTTTCTCGGTGGAGGCTCCCGCATCGACGCCGATGTCGATCGCGCGAAGGACGTGCCAGCTCATCAGGCGGGACGGCCTGCGCTCGACTCGCACGGACGACCTCGCGCGCGAGATCGGAGTCCATCCCAGCCACCTCGTCCGCTCCTTCACGAAAACGATCGGGATCCCGCCGCAGACCTACGTTCGCCAGGTCCGCGTCGCCAGGGCCCGGGAACTCATCTGCGCCGGGTTCGGGCTGAACGAGGTCGCGCAGATGGTGAACTTCTGCGATCAGCCACACCTCACCCGCGAGTTCAAGAAGGTGTTCGGCGTGCCGCCGGGAGCGCTGTCGCGGGGCGGGTACCGGGGATCCCCGGCGGCAGGCCGCTGAGCCGCGGGAGCGGTGCACATCCTGTTCAAGATTTCGGGGCCGGGGGTGGCCTAGCGTCGACCTGCCCGAAAGGTGGTCACGATGCCGCACCCCAGCAGCAAGCACGTCAGCCGTTTTCCCGATGCCCATGGCTACTACGGAGAGTTCGGGGGTAACCAGTGGCCTCCGCACCTTGGTCCGGTACTCGAGGAACTTGCCGGAGCCTACGAGGAACTGCGGTCCTCGCCGGACTTCCGGCACGAGCTCGACACCGTCCGCGCCGGTCTGCAGGGCCGGCCCACGCCGGTGCATTACCTGAAGAACATCTCGGAGCAGGTGGGTGGCGCCGGGATCTACGTCAAACGCGAGGACCTCAACCACACCGGCGCGCACAAGATCAATCACTGCGTGGGGTTCGCGCTGCTGGCCGGGAAGATGGGCAAGCGGAAGCTGATCGCCGAAACGGGGGCCGGCCAGCATGGCGTCGCACTTGCCAGTGCCGCGGCCCGGTTCGGGCTCGACTGCGAGGTGCACATCGGCGCGGCCGACGTGGACAAGGTGAACGCGAACGTCGGCCTCATCCGCCTGCTGGGTGCGCGGATCGTTCCGGTGTCCGCCGGCCAATCGACGTTGAAGGAGGCCAGCGACTCGGCGCTGCACGCCTACACCGAGCAACACGCCCATGCTCTCTACGCGATCGGTTCGGCCATCGGACCACATCCGTTTCCGATGATCGTCCGGGACTTCCAGTCCGTCGTCGGGCAGGAGGCTCGTGCGCAATTCCTGGCGATCACCGGAGGAACGGCGCCCGACCACGTCGTCGCGTGCGTCGCCGGTGGCTCGAATGCGCTCGGGGTGTACTCCGGTTTCCTGGACGACCCCGAGGTGGCCTTGCACGCGGTCGAGCCGCTCGGGACGAGCGCCCGGCTCGGTCAGCATGCGGCCACCCTGACCTTCGGCCGTCCAGGAACGCTGCATGGGGCCCGGTCGGTGCTCCTGCAGGAGGACGACGGCAGGCCCGCCCCAGTGCGGTCGATCGCCTCCGGGCTCGCCTACCCCGGTGTCGGCCCCGAGATCGCCATGCTGTGCAAAGCCGGCCGATTGTCCGTCGGCACCGTTTCCGACGAGGAAGCAGCCGCCACGTTTCTCCGCATCGCGCGGTCGGAAGGGATCATCCCGGCACTCGAGAGCGCGCACGCTCTCGCATTCGCGATCAGCCTGGCGGCGAACCGGCCGCCGACCGAGCGCATCCTGGTCAACCTGTCCGGCCGCGGCGACAAGGATGCCGACTTCGTACTGGCCGGATACGACAATGGTGAAGCACTCCGGGGCTGACAGCGGCTCCGCACGCGGGTTGGGCGGCCTCGATCGGCCGGTCCGGGTGGGCGGCTGCCGCTGGGCATCTTGACCCACCGACCGTCGACGACGAAGCTGCCCCGCTCGGAGGTGCGGGCATCATCGAGGCGTTCACCGCGGCACAATGGTTCACCGTGCAGGGAGACCTGCCCGGCGACCGGTTCCGACGGCGGCCGCTTTCCGGTTGCCGATGCCGGGTGAGGAGTGGCAGGCGGACGGCAGGGTGCACCGCAGCGCAATCCCGCTCGTGCAGGTTTTCGGCCTGGCAGTGTGTTTTCGGTGTCTGCCGTGGTGCCGTGCCTGCGCGCGGAGCGGGGGATTTCGGCGGCCGCGGCGGCCTGCTGCACGACGGTACTGGCGGGATGGGTGACCGGGATGGCGGGCGGTGCTGTTCACCGCATCCGGGGTGGGGATCGCGGGGCCCTGATTGCACTGACCGTCGTCCGGCCGGGGTCCCCACCGGGCCGCGGCGGCACCGGCGCGGAACCCGCGGTACGCAATCGCGATGTTCTCCGATCGCAGTCCACGGCTGGCGAATCTCGGCTATTTCGGGCACATGTGGGAGCTTTACACGCTCTGGACCTGGCTCCCGGCGTTCCCGCTGGCCGCCGATGAGACGGGCGCGGTAGGAATCTTCGTCTTCCCGCAGACCGCTTCGGCCGCGCACCGACGGCCATGGCGGCCCTTCTGGCCAGCGGCCTGTGCTGTCTGCTGTCTCCCCGGGCTTTGCCGCGCAGCCTGGGTTGCGCGCGGCGTTCTGCATCGTCTGGGGGCAGCCCGATGCATCGGAACCGCGCTGACGGCACCGACGGCCATCGGGTTCGCGCTGACCGTCGTGAGTATCCAGCTGGTCCCCCTGCTGGCAGGGCTGGCCGGTTGGCGCTATGCGTTTCTGTTGCTGGCTCCGGGGCCGTTACACAGCGCGGCGGCAATGCGTGCGTTCGGCGCGCGCCCCCGGTTGTCGCCATCCGGGCCGGCTTGACGCTTTCGGGAGGGCCGGCCGCCGAACCGAACCGAGCGTGCCGTGCCCTTCCGCGCGGACGAGTTTCGCGTTTCCGAAACAGCTAGAGCTCGATGTCGAGATGGTCCTGTACCTGGTATTCGTCGTTCACCAGTGGCATCGCTCTCCATCGGTCGAGCGTCGAGCAGGGGTGCTTGATTCCCATGCCGAGACGGTCGCCGACCAGCAGCGGAGCGTTCGGTGGCACGTGGACGAAGCCATGGTGATCGTTGAGGTGACTGATCCGGATCCCGTCGGCAAGGGCGGCCGGCTCGCCGTTTGCGTGGCGTCGCGAAACGACGATCGGGAGTCCGGCATCCGTACCGGCGTCGCGGCGGCCGAAGTCGCAGATCGCCAGTGCCGGTTCCGGCCGGGAGACGACCGTGGTCCAGACCTCCAGGGCCGGTCTGAGCCGGGGCGGGCCGGCGTCCGGCAGGTCCAGCGGGGATACGCCGCGGTACAGCCCGTGGTCGTGGAACAAGTATCCACCACTGCGCAGGACCAGCTCGAATCCTTCGTCGCGCAGGCCCGCCGAGTCGAAGGCGTCGACGATGAGGTCGAAGAATGCGCTTCCGCCTGCGGACACGATCCGCTCGGCGGGCAGGAGGCCGGCGGCGAAGAGTTCCCGGGCCAGTTCCATGATGCCGCCGGCGAGGCGGCCGACCTCCTGAACGACGCCGGCGCTCCGGGCCGGCCCGATGAGGCCCTCGAAGGTGGCCAGCCCCACCAGCCGGCAGCAGTCGTGCGAGGCGATCAGTGCGGCGAGTTTTCGAGCGTTGTCCGGGCTGCGGACTCCGCACCGGCCTCCGTCGTACCCCACTTCGAGCAAGACCTTCAGCGGACGGTGGCGGGGCAGGGCCCGGTGCAGGAGATCCACGCTCTCGATCGAGTCGACGAACACGTAGAGGTCCGTTTGCCGGTCGCCGTCGGCGAGAACGTCGGCGATCCACTGCAGCCCGGAGCCGTCGGCGACGATCGAGGCGAGGAGGATGCGTTCGGTCTGCCATTCCCGGAGCCTGCTTGCTTGCCAGGCATTGGCGGCAGTCAGGCCCCATGCCCCGGACGAGATCTGGAGCCGCGCGACCTCCGGGGAAAGTGCCGTCTTGCTGTGCGGGGCCAGCCGGACGTCACGTCGTGCGCAGTAATCGGCCATGAGTGCGACGTTGTTCTCCAGCGCGGACGCCAGTACGACCGCAATGGGCGATGGGTGACCATCGGTGAATACGGTGCGGCCCGCAGCGCGCGTGACGAATCGCCGTCCGTGCGGCGGAGACTCTTCGGCGATCGAACCGGACACGGGCAATCTCCTTCGTTCTCGGACGCACCGGCTGAGGCAGCGGGCGCGGGGAGTTCCTTGTCACGGCACCGTACCAGTGCTACGTTCGCATCTCATGACGGACGTCACGAATCTGAGCCACGGAGATGGTGCCCGCCGGGACACGCCCCCGATCGACTGGCTCACGCCGTCGACCCCGCAGAACAGCCTGATCACCGACCTGTGCCTGCTCTACGTGCTCGATCGCGGCGGCTGGCTGCCGACGGCCGCGTACGTCTCCCTGCTGGGTGACCTCGACGTGGTGCCGAGCAGTGCACGCACCGGCCTGCATCGGCTGAGCCGGGGCGGGTTCGTGGAATCGCGGCGGGAAGGGAAGGCGAACGGGTATGCGGTCACGCGGCAGTGGGAAGAGTTCATGCGGATGCGCTACCCCGAGCTGTTCCACGCCGCGAACGACACGGATCCGGTCTCGTGGACCCTGGTCAGCTTCTCCATCCCCGAATCGCGGCGCGCGGACCGGCACTTGCTCCGGAAGACGTTGACGAGACTGGGTTTCGGCAGTCTCGCGCCGGGACTGTGGATTGCGCCGAGCGACGGTACCCGGGTGAACCGCCTCGTGGACCAGCTCGGGGTGGCCGACGAGGTCGATCTGTTCACCGCGAACTACATCGGGGACAGTGATCTCGCCGCGCGCTGCTGGGACCTGCCTGCCCTCGAAGCCCAGTACCGGGAATTCCTGACGGACCTGGACGAAAGCACCACCGGAACGAAACCCTTGACCCCGCGGGAGGCGTTCGCCCGGCTGACCCTGGTGCACAACAAGTGGCGGCTCATCGTGCAGGGCGACCCTCGTTTGCCTGCCTCGGTGCTTCCCCGCGGGTGGGTGGGCCACCGCGTCCGGGACCGGGTGACCGACCTCATCGCCGAGCTGAAAGAGCCTGCCGGCCACCACGTACTGAGCGTTCTCGACGATCGTCCGGCGACCGCCGGACGGAAGAAAGGCGATGCCTCGTGAGCAGACGCGGTAAATGGAGCGTTGCGGTCCTGCTGGCGGTCGCCCTCGGGCTGACCGGGTGCGCCGGAGCCGCGGCCCCGGAAAGCAAGGCGGCGCCGCCGAGTGGTCACCCCGGCGAGCCTGCCGGAAGGCCGATCGCGGTCAGGCTGACCGCTGACCCGGGCAACCTGGACCCGCACACCACCAACCAAGCGGTGGCAAGGGAGGTCGGCTTCTACTTGTACGACACGTTGCTCGCCATGGGCGACGACCACCGGATCGTCAGCGGCATCGCTTCGGCGTGGAAACAGCTTTCCCCGACGAGCTACCAATTCACGGTCACGCCAGGAGTGACCTGCTCGGACGGAACCACCCTGACCGCGAGTGACGTGGCGGCCAACTTCACTCGCATTGCCGACCCCAAGACGGTCGCGCCGTTCGCGGGCGTCTACCTGGGCACGAACAACGTCAAGGCGGCCGCGGACGACTCCGCCGGAACTCTCACGCTGACCTTGCCCTCGCCCAACAGTGAATTCCTGCAGGGCCTTGCGACGTATCCCGGGATCGTCTGCCCGGCCGGGCTGGCGAACCCGGGCAAGCTCAGTCACGAAGCGCACGGGACCGGCCCGTACACGCTCACCAAAGCCGTCCCGGGCAACGAATATGAACTGACCGCGCGGCCCGGCTACTCCTGGGGTCCCGGCGGCCATACGCAGTGGTACACGGAGTCGCCGAAGTCGATCATGCTCAAGGTGGTCGGCAGTGACACCACCGCCGCGAACCTCCTGACCAGCGGGCAACTCGACGTCACGGCTCTGACCGGCTCGAACCGGCAACGCGCGAAGGCAGTCGCGACCAGCTCGCAGGCGTTCAGCCGATCGAACATGATGCTCTACTTCAACCAGAAGCACGGTTCTCCGGTGGCCGACGCCGCCGTGCGAAGGGCGTTGGCCGAGGCGATCGACCGGACCACGCTCCCCAAAGTGGTCCAGGAGGGCTACGCGAAGCCGGCGCCCAGCACGATTCTGGACAGCGCCGACTGCTATGACCTGGCTGCCGGCAACACGATCGCGAAATACGACCCGCAGGCAGCGGCGGCGGCGCTGCGCGGAAAGAACCTCCACGTGAATCTGCTGGCGTCCGGTGACGGTGTCTCCGGTGAATCGGACACGGTGCAATTCCTTGCCGACGCCTGGCGGAAGGCCGGTGTCGACGTCACGGTGAACACGCCGAGCGGCACCAGCGTGGTCCAGACCCTTTTCAGCGGTGGCAACTGGGACGTCGCCATCCTTGCGCAGCTGGGCGTGTCCTCACCGAACCTGTTGCTGCCCTACCATTCCGGCGACGCACCGCCGGCCGGGACCAACTTCAGCTCGATCTCCAATGCGGAGTACGACTCGCTCGCCAAGCAAGCACTGACCGGCCCGGCCGGCACCAGCTGCGCGCACTGGCGCGCGGCCGAAGAGAAACTGAACAACCAGGTCAACGAAATCCCGTTGTACTACGACACTGCCGAGTATTTCGGCAAGAACGTGTCCTTCGAGGTCGGCACCGAAACCGGAACCTCCCTCGTGCCGACCGGCTTCCTGGTGAGCGGCTGATGACGACCACCACACTGGCGCCGGTTTCCCCCGGAGCCCGGCTCACCCCGGTCGTCGTTTCCGTCGCCCGGCGGCTGTGCACCCTCGTCGTGAGCCTGGTCATCCTGTCCGGGGTGGTGTTCCTTGCCCTCCGGGTGGCTCCGGGCGACCCGGCACGCAACGTCGCGGGCATTTCCGCAACCGGACCGCAGGTGGAGCAGATCCGCCGGTCCCTCGGTCTCGACCAGCCGCTGTGGAGCCAGTACACCGGCTACCTTTCCGGTCTGGTGCACGGCGACCTCGGTACCTCGTTCAGCACGAACCAGCCGGTCCGGGCCTTGATCGCGCAACGCCTGCCGATCACGGTCTCGCTGGCCGGGGTGTCGCTCCTGCTGATCGTCGTGGCGAGTGTCGTACTCGGCCTGGCGAGCATTGCGCTCACCAGGCGGCTCGGCAGGCGGTGGGAACGCTCGTTCACCGCGGTGACCGGGCTGGTCGCGTCGATCCCCGACTACGTCGTCGGCACCTACCTCGTCTTGCTGCTGGCCGTGACCACGCGTGTACTTCCCGCCGGAGGCAACGCTTCCGCCGCCGCATTCGTGCTGCCTGCACTGGCATTGGCACTGCGGCCGATCGCGCTCCTCACGCGGATCGTGCGCACGGAGGGACTCGCCGCATTCGACGAGGACTATCTGCGGGTCGCGCGGTCGAAATGGCTCCCGAACCGCATTCTCTACCTCCGTCATCTCCTGCCCAACGTCATCACCGGCAGCCTGACCATCGCCGGCCTGCTGTTCGGTTCGATGCTCGGCGGGACCATCATCATCGAGAGCTTGTTCGCCTGGCCCGGTCTCGGAAATGCCGTCGTCACGGCGGTGCTGAACCGGGATTACCCCACTGTCCAGGGGATTGTGCTCGTGCTCGGCGCCGGGGTCATCGTGATCAACACGCTGGTCGACGTCGTGCTCGGCATCCTGGACCCGAAATCACTGGTGGGCCGGTCATGACCACTTTTCGAGCGCGGATCGGTTCTCTCGGTCCCCGGCAGGTGTTCCTGCTGTTCCTGGTCTTCGGATGGCTGCTGTTTCTTGCCGTCGCACCCGAAGTGCTCGGCAGCATGGCCACCCACCTGGACCCGGCACAAGCCCGGCTCGGCCCGTCGGTGCAGCACCCGCTGGGCACCGACACCTTCGGGCGGGACATTCTGATCCGGACCATCGCTGCGGGGCGCAACAGCATTGCGTTCGCCCTGCTGGCCACCGCCCTCGGCGCGGTGCTGGGCACCGTTGCCGGCGCTGTGGTCAGCGTGCTTCCCCCGGCGTTACGCGGCCTGCTGATGCGCGGCATCGATCTGGCGGTTTCGTTCCCGCCGCTCATCCTCGCGGTGCTGCTGATCGCGATCCTCGGGGTCGGCACGACCAGTGCGGTCATCGCGGTCGCGCTGGCGATCGCTCCCGAGTTCGCGCGCACCGTCGCCACCATCTCCGCCTCGCTGGGCGGCCGGGAATTCATGGTCGCACTGCGGTTGCTGACCGTGCCGCGAGGCAGGCTCATTGCCCGGCACCTCGTGCCCAACATGAGCGCGACCCTGATCATCCTGACGTCGGTCACCGCGAGCGGGAGCCTGATTGCCTTGGCCGGGCTGAGCTTTCTCGGGCTCGGTTCGCCTGCCACCACCGGCGCCGGTGACTGGGGCACCATGCTGACCGCCGGGATTGCGGAGATGTTCGGCAACCCGATCGCCCCGGTCGGTCCGGCAGCCGGCATCGTCATCACCGGGCTGGCACTGAACGCGCTCGGCGAACGTCTCGCTGCGATGGCCGACCCCCGGCGGCGGGGACCCAGCCGCCGAACCGAGCCGGACGCGCGTCCCGTGCGGCAGCTCACCGGGCCTGCCGACGCGAACACCCAGATCGCCGCCGCGAATCTGCGCGTGACCTACGGTCGCGCTGTTGCGGTTGCGGACGTCACCGTGGGGCTGACGCCGGGGGAGCGCTGCGGGATCGTCGGGGAATCGGGCAGTGGCAAGAGCACGCTGGCTCTTGCGCTCGCCGGACTGCTGCCTGCCCGCGCCGGCCTCAGCGCGAGCGCGTTGACGTTCCGGGGCCGGAGCGCGCTCGGCTGCTCCCGCAAGGACGACCCCCGGTTCTTCCGGGTCGCCTATGTGCCGCAGGACCCGAGCACCTCGTTCAACCCGATGCTGCGGGTCGGCACCCAGCTGACCGAAGGACTCCGGCGGCACCGGCACCTCGGCAGGCGGGCCGCGGTCGCGCGGGCGACGAGCGAGCTCGGCCGGGTCGCTCTCGATGCGCCGCAGCAGCGGATGCGGCAACGACCCCATGAGCTGTCGGGCGGGATGCGCCAGCGTGCTCTCCTGGCGATGGCGCTGGCCGGAGATCCCGAACTGCTCATTGCCGACGAACCGACGACGGCGCTCGACGTCACGGTGCAAGCGAGCATTCTCGAGCTGCTCGTGGATCTCAACGAGGAGCGGAACCTCACACTGCTGCTCATTTCCCACGACATCAGCGTGATTGCCCAGGTCTGCCGTCGCGTACTGGTGATGTATCGCGGGACGGTCGTCGAACAGGGACCGGCCGAGACGGTGCTGTCGGCTCCCGCCCACCCCTACACCCGGCAATTGATCAGCAGCGCGCCCGCGATCGACACGCCATTGGGTGCCGCCGAGGACCTCGAGCAAGCCGAGCCGACGCCGGACCTCGACAGCCACGGCTGCCCGTTCCGGCACGCCTGTCCGGTAGCGATGCCGGACTGCGCCTCGTGGGAGCCCCGGCCGCTCCCCGTCACGCCGGACCATTCGAGCGCCTGCTTGCGGGTAGCGGAGAAGTCCGCCCCGCTCACCCGGCGCGGCGGTGTGGCATGACCGGACTCGCGGCAACCGGGCTCGACGTTTCCTACGGTCACCGCCAGTCCCGCCGGCACGTGCTGCACAGCGTCTCGGTCACGGTGGCACGCGGGTCGCGAGTCGGCGTCGTCGGCGAATCGGGGTGCGGCAAGTCGACCCTCGCCCGATCGATGCTCGGCCTCACCCGGATCGACCGCGGCGAAATCACCCTCGACGGCACGGCACTGAACCTGAAGAAGCGGGCAGATCGACGTCGTCTGCACACCACTGCGCAGATGATCTTCCAGGACCCGTACGCGTCGCTGGACCCCCGCCAGAAGGTCGGCTCCGCCCTGCGCGAGGCCCTGCGGTTCGGCCGCTGGGACGAAGCGGCTCCGACGGCTGCCGACTTGCTGGCCATGGTCGCGCTGAATTCCCGGTGCGCGGCCGCCTATCCGCACGAGATGTCCGGCGGGATGCGGCAGCGGGTGGCGATCGCCAGGGCGCTGGCCATGAATCCCCGGTACCTGCTCGCCGACGAAGCCACCTCCGCTCTCGACGTGACCACCCAGGCTTCGATCCTGCGGCTCCTGCGCACGATCAACCAGGACCGCCGGATGGGACTGCTGCTCATTTCCCACAATCTGGCGGTCATCGCCCAAATGACCGACCACGTCTACGTCATGTACCGCGGCAGCGTCGTCGAGCACGGAACGACAACGACCGTTCTCCACGACCCCCAGCACGCCTACACGCGCCGGTTGCTGAGCTCGGTACCCCGGCTCCCGGCCGGCGGCCCCGCGGCCGCAGCGAGAGAAAGCGACGACCATTGATCACCCACCACGACCTGTGCGATCTTGTCCGGACCAGTGCCGAAGCCCTCGACATCGTCGGCGCGCAAGCGGCGGTGCGGCAGGGAGACCAGCTGCGGGAAGCGCAGTGCGGATACGCCAACCTCGGCACCCGGGCTCCGGTCACCGGCCATACGATCTTCCAGGTCGGTTCGACCACGAAGCTCTTCACCGCCGCACTGGCGCTGCGGCTCGCGGATCGGAACGAACTCGACATCGACGTTCCCGTGGCCCGTTACCTGCCGGCCGCCAGGTTCGCCGAGGACAGCGCCGCGCAAGAGATAACGCCACGGCACCTGATGTCCATGAGCAGCGGAATGGACAACGGGCCGTACCGGGACACCGGGTGCGGGGCGGACGCCATCGCCGAATACGTCCGGATCCTCGCCGACATCCCGCTGATTTCCCCGCCCGGCAAGCAGTTCGGCTACAGCAACGCGTCGACGATCGTCCTCGGTCACCTGCTCGAAACGCTCACCGGCCGCAGCTGGGACGACCTGCTCCGGCTGGAGCTCCTCGGCCCGCTCGACATGCGGCATTCCTGCACCAGGCCGGAGGACCAGGTCTACTTCTCGGTCGCCGTAGGGCACGTTCCGCGTGCCGACCCGCCGGAGTTCCGGCGCCCGTGGATTCTGAGCCGGGGCATGGGACCGGCCGGTACGACGCTCTGCGCATCGGCGAGCGAGCTGACCCGGTTCGGGCAGATGATGCTGCGCGAAGGCAAGGGCCCTGGCGGGCACCAGGTTCTTTCTCCCCGCGCCGTCGCGCTCATGCAGGAACCCCAGGTAGCCGTGCCGGCCAAGCTGTTCGCAGACGACTGGGGAGTCGGCGCATACCACCGGAAGTGGAACGGGACGGACCTCTACGGGCATTCGGGAACCAACCTCGGTGGCTCGTCGACGCTGCTGTGGATCCCCGAACACGACGTGACCATCGCGACCACCGTCAACGTGCCGCAGGCGGGATACCCTTTTGCCGCACAGATCTTGCAGGGCGTGGCCGCTCACCTTGGCATGGGCGGGCCGGGCCCGGCCACCGGGCGGCAAGCCGGCGAGGTCGATCCCGACGTATACCGGGGTATCTACCGCAGCTACGGTCAGGAATGGGAGATCCGGGAACGCCCGGACGGCCGGCTGCTGGCCCGGCGGCACCACCTCACCGCCGACAACTTCGAACCCGGCTCGGCCGGCCGCGTCATCGAGGCTTCGCTCGAGGCACTGGGGGACCATCGCTTCCTGCCCGACGCCGACGAGCTGACCGACGACCATCGGTGGGAGCTCGCCTTCGTCCTCGGCCCTGACGGACGTGCCGAATATCTGCTCAACGGCGCGTTCGCGGCACGGCGGGTGGCGCGATGAGCGCGCGGCCGGAATACCCGCAGACCCCCTTGACCCGGCCGACGCGGCGGCCCGAACGGTTCAGCTACGACAAGCACCGGATTCACCGCCTGGTCGACGAGGCGCTCGTCTCCCATCTCGCCTTCGAGGTCGATCACCGGCCGGTGGTGCTTCCGATGACGCACGTCCGGATCGGCGATGACGTGTATCTGCACGGTTCCCCGGGGGCCGGTCCGTTCCGCGGTCTGGAGCGCGCGCCGGCGAACGTCTGCTTGACCGTCACCGTGCTGGACGGCATCGTACTGGGGCGGCGCTACTTCACCCACTCGGTGAACTTCCGCAGTGTGGTCGTCCACGGAGAACTGGGCGCGGTCACCGGCACCGAGGAAAAACTGCGGGTACTCGATGCTCTCCTCGAGCACATCGCCCCCGGACGGGCGCGTGACTGCGAACCGCCGAGCCGCCGGGAGCTCGCCGCCACCGGAATCCACCGGCTCAGCCTTGCCCAGTCGTCGTTCAAGGAACGCACCGGAATGCCGATCGAGAAGGACACCGGCGACACCGACGGCACCGAGCCCGCCGGTGCCTGGTCCGGTGTCGTCCCCGTCAACCTGGCTTTCGGCCCGCCGCAATCCACGGATCCCGCGCCGCCACCGGACTACGTGACCGGCTATGCCCGCCCGCACCCTGGAGCTGCTCGTGCACACGCATGATGACGACCCTCTTTCGCCTTACCTGGGTACCTGGCTGGGTTCCAGCGCCCTGCCCATCGAGGGGGTCGTGCACCTGATCCTGTTCCGCCCCGCCCCGGGCGAACCGGCGGCAGGCTCGGTCGAGGTCGATTCGCTGGGCACCAGCATCCCGCTGTCGGACATTCACGTCGACGGCGCGGCCTGCCATGCCGTCGCCGGCCCGTTGACGCTCATCCTGCGCCGGGAAGGACCCGCGCTCGTCGTGGGGATGACCAGTCCGGTGCTCCCGTCTCTCGAGGCCCGGTGCCTCCGCCGGCGATGGGGGACGCACCAAGCCGGAACCATCCCGTCCGGCGCCCACGACATCGATCCGGAACGCCTGGAGCGCGCGGTGGCCGACGGTGTCCTGCCATGGGTGGACAGTCTGACGGTCGTGCAGGACGGCAGTGTCCTGCTCGCCGGCAGCTACGGAAAGTCCCACGCGAGCCTGCGGTCTCTCCAATCGGCGACCAAGTCGGTCACCAGCCTGCTGATGGGTGCCTTGGTGGCGCGGGGCGAGATCGATGTCGCCGCGCCGGTCGCCCAGTACCTCCGTGGGCAGGCCGGTTCGCGGCTGGTCCGTGCGGGCAAGCAGATCACCCTGCACGAGGTCCTGTCGATGTCGGTGGGTCTCGAGTGGAACGAAACGCAGACCAGTTACCAGGATCCGGGCAACGACGTGGTCCGGATGAACCAGGCCGCCGACTGGGTCGGCTACGTGCTGGCGAAGGAAGTCCGGTCGGCGTTCCCCGAGGGCGTGTTCGAGTATCAGACCGGGCTCACGCTACTGGCCGGCGAAGTCATCCGGTCGGTCACCGGGCAGCCGGTTTCCGAAGCGGCGCGCGAGCTGCTGTTCGAACCGCTTGGCATCGAGAGATACCACTGGATGACCAACGAAAGCGGGACGACCCACACCGGCGGCGGGCTGTGGCTCACCCCGCGTGACTTCGCGAAAATCGGCTGGCTCGTCGCTGATCACGGGCGATGGCACGGTCGGCAGGTGCTGCCGGAGGACTGGGTCGACCGCTGCGTCTCGCCGCAGGCACGCGTCGAAGCCGACTCGACCGCAGTCATCCCGCGTGGATGTGTCGCGTACGGGTATCAATGGTGGTTGCTCTCGACGGTCGTCGGCGAGGACTGCACGGTGGCGAGTGCGAGCGCGCTCGGCCACGGCGGCCAAGTCCTCCACGTGCTGCCCGGCCTCGCCACGGTGGTGGCGATCACGGCACACGACTGGCACGGGGTCGACGAGATCGCCGGGCAGAGCCTCAAACTGCTTCTCGGTAAGGAACGCTGATGTCCACCTCCGCTCGCAGGGACGAGATCTGCATCGCGGGTGTCGCGGAAGCTCCACTGGGCATCGTCACCGATCACTCCGAGCTGTCGATGGCTGCGCTGGCAAGCCGGGCCGCCCTCGACGAGGCCGGGCTGAGCTTCCGTGACGTCGACGGGCTGTTCACCAACTACATGGGTGACGAGGGGACTGTGCAGCTGGGTGAGTATCTCGGCATTTGCCCCGACTACGCGGATTCCAGCGACCTCGGCGGCGCCGCGTTCGATGCCTACGTGCACCACGCGATGCTCGCCCTCGCTGCCGGGCACTGCTCGGTGGCCTTGATCGCTTTCGCCTCACGGCAACGGAGCAAACGCATCCGATCACGTGACGCCGGCGCGCCGGGCTCGCTGATGGCCCAGTTCGAGGCGCCGTACGGGATTCCGGCTCCGCTGGGGCAGTTCGCCCTGTTCGCCGCGCGGCACATGCACGAGTTCGGCACGACCCGGGAACAGCTAGCCGAAATCGCGGTGGCCGCGCGTGGCTGGGCCGCGCTGAACCCGCAAGCGTGGCGCCGGGAACCACTCACCGTCGACGACGTGCTGAATTCGCCACCGGTGTGCGAGCCGCTGACCAAGCTCGATTGCTGCCTGCTCCTCGACGGTGGCGGAGCTGTCGTCCTCACGACCCGTGATCGAGCCCGTGATGCGGCGCGCACTCCGATCAGAGTCCTTGCCGCCACGGAACATCACACCGCCTGGCACATCTCCCAGCACGCAAGTCTCACCGAAACTCCCGGCGTCAGGACCGGACGCGCCGCTTTCGCCATGGCCGGCATCGTCCCCGGCGATGTCGATGTCTTCGAACCCTACGACGCGACGACCATCAACGTCCTGATGGCCTTGGAGGATCTCGGTTTCTGTGCGAAAGGCGAGGGCGGAGAGTTCGTCCGCGACGGACGGCTGGCCCCCGGCGGAGCGCTTCCCTCGATGACCTCCGGTGGCGGGCTTTCCTACAACCATCCCGGCGCATTCGGGGTACAGCTGCTGATCGAGGCGACACGTCAGCTTCGCGGAGACGCTGCCGCCCGGCAGGTCCCCGGCGCGCAAGTCGGGGTGGTCCACGGGATCGGCGGGCTGGGTTCGGTCGCCGCAACGGTGGTGCTGGCCCGTGACTGAGCCGGCGCTCGACGAGCGATTCGAAGACCCGACGACAAAACCGTACTGGGACGGCGCTCGCGCGCAGCGCTTGTTGCTGCAACAATGCTTGCGCTGCGGCAACTTTCAGCTGTACCCGAGGCCGTTCTGCCTTCAGTGCGGCGCCGGCGATCTGGAGTGGGTCGAGGCGGCGGGATCCGGCCGCGTCTACTCGAAGACGACCGTCCACCTCCGTACCGTCGAGCACCTCGACCCGCCTTACGTGGTGGCGCTGGTCGAACTGACCGAAGGGCCACGGATCCTGACGAACATCGCCGGATCTGTGCCCGTAAGTATCGGAGACCGCGTCCGCGTGGCCTGGCGGCACCGTCCGGCTGGTCCGCCGGTCCCGGTTTTCGAGCCACTTCCCCCCGAACCCACGCAGAGGTGACTGCAGATGCTTACCAGCTTTCCGTCGCGGCTCAAGCAACTCGCTCGCGACCGGCCGAGTGACCGGGCGGTGACCGTCGTGGATGCCGGCGGCGCGCGGGAAACCTTGACGTGGAACGAATTCGGGCAGCAGGTCAGCGGGGTGAGCCGGCTGCTCAGCGGGTCCGGCGTTCGCGAAGGGTCCTTCGTGGTGATCGGGCTGGGCAACTGTGCCGAATCCATCGCAGCGGCCTGGGCGACCTGGTCGCTGGGAGCGGTGGCGTTGCCGGCGAACCCGGACCTCACGGTCCCGGAGCGCGCCCGGATCCTCGGCCTTGCCGCTCCGCGCGCCGTCCTCGCCGACTGGCCGGTGGACAACGCCATTCCCCGGACCGCCATTGCCGCCGCTCGTTCCGATCTCGAAGGCCTGCCCGAACCGGCCCCCTGCACTGGCAAGGCCATCATGTCGGGTGGCTCCACCGGAGCTCCGAAGCTGATCGTCGACACGACACCGTGGGCGTTCGACCCGGCCGGCCCGCTCGGCCCGCTCGGACCACGCATTCACTTCGATGTCGCGAAGTCGTCGCTGGTGCCCGGCCCGCTGCAGCACAACCTCGGATTCGCGTGGACCCACCTCGCCTTGTTCGCCGGCCAGGCCGTCACGGTCATGAAGAAGTTCAGTCCCCTGCAGGTGCTCGACCTGATCGAGCGGGACCACCTCGAGTTCATCACCATGGTGCCGACCATGATGCAGCGGGTCCTGCGCTGCCCCCAGGCGGCCGGACGTGATCTGTCCTCGCTGCGCGCGGTCGTGCATTCGGGGGCGAAGTGCCCGGACTGGGTCAAGCACGGCTGGCTGCAGCTCGTCGGACCGGAGAAGGTGTTCGAGGCATTCGGCTCGACCGAAGGGCTCGCCGGGAGCATCATCCGCGGCGACGAATGGTTGCAGCACCAGGGAAGCGTCGGCAAACCGGCGCCAGGGCAGCTCCTCGTCCTCGATCACGACGGCAGGCCCTGCCCGCCGGGGACGGTGGGCACGATCCACGCGCGCACGGGTGACTCGCCACCCTTCGAGTACCTCGGCGCTTCCACCGAACAGTCCCGGAGCGGTTACACCACGCTCGGCGACCTCGGCTGGCTGGACGGCGACGGCTACCTGTTCATCGCCGACCGCCGCGTCGACCTGATCATCACCGGAGGAATCAACGTGTACCCATCCGAGGTCGAAGCAGTGCTGAGTGAGCATCCGTCGGTTGCCGACGTCGTGGTGGTCGGTGTTGCCGACGAGGAATGGGGGAGCCGGGTGCACGCGGTCGTCGAAGCGGCACCGGGCGACGCCCGTCCGTCCGCCACGGAGCTGATCGCGTGGTGCCGGGAGCGGCTGTCGAAACACAAGGTACCGAAGACTTTCGAGTTCCGTGCGTCGCTGCCGCGGGACGGCGCGGGGAAGATCCGCCGCGGGGCCGTTGCCGAGGGGAGGACGTCATGAGCGGCGGCAGGCTGGCCGGCCGGGTGGCGATCGTGACCGGCAGCGGCCGGGGGCTGGGGCGCGCGCACGCACTGGAACTGGCCCGGCACGGCGCCGCCGTCGTCGTCAACGATGTGGAAGCGGCCGTCGACGGCACCCGGGACGACGCAGCTCCGGCGGCGGGGGCACAGGTCGTGGAGGAAATCCGCCGCAACGGCGGCCGGGCGGCGTTGAGCGGACATGACGTCGCGGACTGGCCGCAGGCGCTCGAGATGATCGACCTGGCGGTGCACGAGTTCGGCGATCTGCACGTGCTGGTGAACAATGCCGGCATCGTGCGTGATCGTGCGCTCGTGACCATGGCCGAATCGGACTGGGACGAGGTGGTGCGCGTCCATCTCAAGGGGCACGCAGCGCCCACCCACCACGCGATGAACTATTGGCGCGAGCAGGCCAAGAACAACCGGAGGCAGGACCGCAGCGTCGTGATGACCAGTTCGCTGGCGGCCTTCGTCGGGAATTTCGGGCAGGCGAACTACTCTTCCGCGAAGCTGGCCGTACTGGGGTTGTCCCATGCGGTCGCG
Organism: Amycolatopsis jejuensis; assembly: GCF_000717335.1. GTDB lineage: Bacteria > Actinomycetota > Actinomycetes > Mycobacteriales > Pseudonocardiaceae > Amycolatopsis > Amycolatopsis jejuensis. The sequence goes on along the minus strand of NZ_JNYZ01000015.1, from coordinate 36,502 downwards.
ATCGAGGGGGAGCGCTACGGGGTCCGGTCGAACACAGTCTCGCCGGCCGGGCGCACCCGCATCGCCGCCACCGTGCAGGGTGCCGAGGACGCGATGCGGCCGGAGCCCGGGAAGTTCGACCAGTACGACCCGGCGAATGTGTCCCCGCTGATCGCCTGGCTCGCCGATGCGCGGTGCCCGGCACAAGGTCAGGTGTATCAGGTGGTCGGGCGGGAACTTGCCGTCACGTCGCTGCCGGTTCCGAGGCACCGGCTCACGGCGGCCGGACGCTGGGATCTCGACCGCCTCGATGCCGAGCTTCCCGGCAAGCTGATCGCGCCGTCCGTGATGACGGACTGGTTCACGCCGGACGGCGGGGGTGACCATGGATGAAGGGCCGGCCGGTGCCTACCGGCGTGCCGAATCGCTGCTGCCCCGGAATTTTCGCAACCTCATTTTCTCCGACACCGTGCAGCCCGTCTGGCTGTCCGGTACGGACGACTTCTGCTACACCGTGCGCGAAGCAGCGGGTGACGCGGTCTATCGCGTCGATTCACGGACGCGGCAGCGGACCGGCGTGCTGCTGCCCGGTCAGCTGCCCCGTCCGGAAGGGACCGCACCGGGCGCTCCGCCGCGGATCGGCGATGTCGTCTGCGATGGCGCGACGATCGCGTTCACAGTGGGCGGTCGGCGTTTTCGCTGGAATCCCGCGACCGCCGCGCTGCAGGATCGCCCTGCTCCCGAGGTACGCCGGCCGGGTGAGCTGCTGTCTCCGGATCGGACGCTGGCTGCCTACGTCGACGATCACAACCTGTGGGTCCGGGACACGCGCACTGATACCGGACGGCAAGTGACCTTTGACGGCACCGCGGAGGTGCCTTACGCCATCGGCCCGGACGCGTCGACGCCGAACGCATTGGCCCAGCGGCACGCCCTGCCGCTGCCACCCGTCCTGCTCTGGTTGCCGGACTCCCGCCGGGTCGTCACCCACCGCCTGCACCAAGACGGGATGCGGGATGCGTACCTGAGCCAGTCATCGCCTCCGGACGGGTCAGGGCCGCGCCGGCACCACTACCGCTACGCACATCCCGGCGACGCGGTGGTGGCCCGAGCGGAACTTCTCGTCGTCGACATGGCAACCGGTGCCACGACCCCGGTGTCGCGAGCGCCGATCGACTGCCCCTGGGCGACCCCGCTGCAGACCGGCAGCCTGTGGCGCCAGCCAGGCCGGGACAGCGTTTACCACGTCGACCAATCACGAAGCGGCGATCGCGCGACGTTGCTGGCCATCGACCCGGACACGGGTGCGGTGACCACTCTCTTCGAAGAGACGTCCGAAGATTACGTCCAGACGCATCCCGAGTTCTGCCATCGCCCCAATGTGCACGTCTTGGCCAATGGAGACGTGCTGTGGTGGTCCGAACGAAGCGGATGGGGTCAGCTGTATCTGGTGCGCGACGGCCGGGTGGAGCGCGCGGTCACGGCCGGCGCCTGGCTGGTGCGAGACCTCGTCGGAGTCGACGAGACACGTCAGCACGTCTATTTCACCGGCGCGGGCCGGGAAAACGGCCTCGACCCCTATGCCCGGCAGTTCTACCGGGTGCACCTGGCCACCGGGGTCGTCGACCGGCTGACGCACGACACCCTCGACCACGACGTGATCGCCGCCCCGTCCGGCCGTTTCTTCATCGACGTCCGATCGGACTGGAAGACGCCACCGGCGACCCGGCTGCTCGACGAAAACGGGCGGGACACGCTCGACCTCGCGACGGCCGACGTCACGGCGCTGCGCGCGGCCGGCTGGTCACCACCCGAGCGGTTCAGCGTCATGGCGGCTGATGGCGAGACGAAACTGTACGGGCTGCTGTACCTCCCCGGCGAGGGCGCGGAGAAGTTGCCGGTGCTCGACGACATCTACCCCGGTCCGCAACATCTCGCCGCGCCGTACCGATTCCCGAGCGCGACAGCGCGGTGGCCCAGTGCTCACGCTGCCTCGATGGCGGCGCTGGGTTTCGCCGTGATGGTGGTCGATGCCCGCGGTACGCCGTTGCGATCGCGGGCGATGCAGCGGGCCGGCCGGGGGCTGGCGGCAGCGGAACCCCACCTGAGCGACCACGTCGCTGCTTTGCGGCAGCTGGCCGGCCGCTATCCCCGGTTGGACCTCGGCAACGTCGGAATCCACGGTGTCTCCGGCGGCGGTTATGCGGCGGCGCGCGCGATCCTGGAATATCCGGACACCTATCACGCCGCCGTGTCCATTGCGGGCAATCACGATGAGCGCTATTACAATGCGCTCTGGGGTGAGCGTTTCGTGGGCAGCCCCGGAACAGTGGACTACTTCGCGCGAAGCAATGCGGCGCTGGCGAGCCGGTTGCAGGGGCGGCTGCTGCTGGTGCACGGCGAAATGGACGACAACGTGTACCCGGATCTCACGATGAGGTTCGTGAAGGCCCTGATCGACGCAGGCAAGGACTTCGATTTCCTTCTCCTGCCCAACACTGATCATTCGCTGCTCGAAACCGAAGACTATTGGGTGCGCAGGAGGTGGGACTACTTCGTCCGGAATCTGCGGAAGGAATCTCCGCCGGGTCATGTGATGAGCTCGAAACGGCCGTTGCGTGACGCTGCGATGGAAGTGCTGTACGGCGAATCTCGGTGAGTTCCCTGAATTGAATGTCTGGAGTCGGCAATGATCGGTTTCATCGGTGCGGGAAGTATGGCGACGGCGATGGCACGGGGATGGGGCGGACCCGTGCTCGCCAGCGACAGTGGTTCCGGGCGAGCGGCGGCGCTCGTCGAAGAGCTCGGGGGAGAGGCGTTCCGGGACAATGCCGCACTGGCCGCGGCGGCCGAGGTGCTCGTGCTCGCACATCGGCCAGGGCAGCTCCGGGAGATCGCCGCTTCGGTGGATGCCGCCGGAAAAATGGTGATTTCGGTACTGGGGCCGACCACCACCGGCGAACTGCGGGCGGCGTATCCGGAATCCACCGTGGTGCGGACCATGCCGAATACGGCCGTGCAAATGCGCCGCGGCGTGATCGCGGTTGCCGAGGGCGGCGAGGCGGCGACCGAGCTGCTGTCCGGTCTCGGGCGGGTCGTCGTCCTGCCGGAGCACCAGATGAACCTCGCCACCGCAACAAGTGGCGTGATGCCCGCGTATATCGCGCTGGTTGCCGAGGCGGCAATCGATGCATCGATGTGTTACGGACTGCCGGAGCGGGAAGCCACCGAAATGTTCCTGCACACTCTGGCGGGCACCGCAGAACTCCTTCTGTCGCGAGGAGGCGACACCATCGCAGCCCGGCGCGAGGTCGCTTCGCCCGGAGAGTCGACTGTGCGCGGGGTCGCGATGCTGGAGCGTCGCGGACTTCGATCGGCATTCAACGATGCCGCCCGCGCCGTGCTCGAACGGCTGGAGCAGCCGTACCCGGATCCGGCAACCAGGTAGCCTCCTTCGCCGCAGCCGACAGCGTCGCCATTGTCGCGAAATTGCCGAAGGGGAAGACTGTTGACTGGTTTGGTGTTCCGGGGCGGTACCGTCTGTGATCCGGGTACTGGGTTGTTTGAGGTCGCCGATGTTCTGGTCAGTGGCGGTCGGGTGGGGGCAGTCGGCGCAGATCTTGTGGTGCCCGAAGACAGTGTGGTGGTGGATGTGTCCGGGCTGGTGGTCGGGCCTGGGTTCGTCGATGTGCACAGTCATGTGGATTCGGTGGCCGGGCATCGGTTGCAGGCGATGGACGGGGTGTGTACCGCGCTGGAGCTCGAAGCCGGCGCGATGCGGGTCGAGCGAGCCTACTCCGCGGCGGCGGCGAGTGGGCGGCCGTTGCATTACGGGTATTCGGCGTCGTGGGGGAGTGCCCGGTTCCTGGCGCACACCGGGGTCGAGCCGTCGGGGACATTGGCGCTGGTGGGTGAGTCGCGGTGGCAGCGCTCGTCCACCGGTGCCGAGCGTCGCCGGTGGTTGTCGCTGCTGGAGGACGAGCTGGCCGTGGGTGGGCTGGGGATCGGGGTTTTGCAGGGGTATGCGCCGCGGACCGACCCTGGTGAGTTCCTGGACGTCGCCCGGCTGGCCGCCCGGGCCGGCGTGCCGGTGTTCACCCATGTCCGTGAGCTGGTCGAGGCCGATCCGACTACGCCGATCGACGGGTCGGGTGAGGTCGTTCGTGCGGCGGTGGAGGCGGGTGCGGCGATGCATCATTGTCACGTCAACAGCACGTCACGTCGTTATGTCGACCGGGTGCTCGGTGCGCTCGATGAGGCCCGTCGTGACGGGTTGCAGGTCACGGTGGAGGCGTATCCGTACGGTTTCGGTTCCACCGCGATCGGCGCGTTTTTCCTTGCTCCGGAACGGCTGGCCGTGTCCGGTTTGGCTCCGTCCGACCTGGTTGTCGTGGACACTGGGGAACGTATCGCCGATGTGTCCCGGTTGCGGGAGATCCGTGTGCAGGATCCGGCCACGCAGTGTCTGGTGCATTTTCTGGATGAGCGGGACGAGGCCGACAACGCGAGGTTGCTTCGTGCGCTGGCGTTCCCGGACAGCATTGTCGCCAGTGATGCGATGTGGCTGACCTGGCCGGACGGGTCGCACGAGAGTGATGAGTGGCCGTTGCCGCCGGGTGCGCGGACCCATCCGCGCACGGCGGGGACGTTCGCGAAGGCGTGGCGGCTGATGGTCCGTGAACAGAAGCGGTGGAGTTGGCTGGAGGCGTTCCGGCGCTGTTCCTACTTGCCGGCGAGGGTCCTCGACGGGATCTGCGCAGCGGCCAGGCGCAAGGGCCATCTCGGGGTCGGCGCCGACGCCGACATCGTCGTCCTGGACCCGGCGACGATCACCGACCGGGCCACGGTCACCGACCCCACGCGCCCGTCGTCGGGCATCCGCCACCTGCTCGTCGCCGGAACACCGGTCGTCACCGACGGGCAGTTGGATCCCGGCGTCCTCCCCGGACAGCCGATCCGCGCCGGATGAATCGTGTGTGCTTCCCCCCCGGGATCCCGCCGTGCGTACGAAAAGTTCGTCCCCGTTCGCCTGCTCGCCACAGACTGTCGGATGCCGCGGGTGGAAATGCAACGGCTGTACGACATTGGCAAGCCGTACTACGGCTTTCACGCGCGCCGAAGTACGCATCGTTCCCCCGGACGCGCCCCACCCGGTGGGGTCCAGGCTGCGGGTCACAAGATACAGGCACTTCATCGCGGCTAGCTCGGTGGGGAAATGCCCACGCGCGCGGATCGCCCGCCGATAGCGGGCGTTCAGTGATTCGATCGCTTTCGTCGAACAGATTACGCGCCGTCTTCCCCCAATTTCTCGTCGCGGTCGCCCAACGCGACGGCTGTCGCATGGGGTTGGGCGCAATATGGATGGGTCTGATATCCCGTTTGATCGCATCCCCATGATGCCGAGCCGCGAACCGGAGCGTATTCCTGACAAGGTGAACAATGCAGGGTTGGACAATGGTGTACGTCCACCCGTTCGCCACCGTTTCCTGCGGGCCCTCGATGCCATCGCACACCAGGAAGAACACGTCCCGTACCCCAGGGTACTTCCGGCCGACCGGGACGCCCTGAAACTTCGCATCCTCGCCGCCGACACCCATCCACAGGCCCAACACGTCTTTACCACCGTCCACGGCAGACCGGGCGATTGGCACCCGGCCGCCCGTGGACCTTGACGGCATCGACGAACACCCGCCACGTGGATCGGGCCGAGCGGGCGGCTGACCCATTCCTGCATCTCAGCGACAACGTTGCCGGTGATCCGCGAGATCGTCTCCCTGCTCGCCGACGGCCCCATACATCTCACCGACATGCGCGGAGATCTCCCCGGTCGTCATCCCCTTTCGCACACCATGCCAGCACGATCCGGTCCACCTCGGCAAACCGCCACTGCCGCTTCTTCACGATCCGGGCCCGAACATGGTTTCCCGCTCCCGCGGCACCTCAACCCGCGCCTCACCGGCCACGTCCGAGACCACCACCTTCGACCACATCCCGTTCCGGACATCGGTCGATTCCCGATCCAGGCAAGCCTGGTTCTTCTCATGACCGAGATGCTCGGTCGTTTCCTCGTTCAACACCCGTTTCCAGCACACTCTTCGTGAACAACTTCAGCAGACCATCCGGGCAGGCAACGCCAACCCCGTGCCTTCGCCCCGGCCACCATCGGCGCCGCAGTGGCCTGCTCCGGAGACTGCTCCCGTCACGCTTGCGTGGATTCACCAGCTACCACGTCATCACCCACAGTGCCCATCTCGCCAGACCCCAGCCCGGCGCGCCGGGCCGGAAACACCGATGCTGAAGCAGTCCCCGCCTCGCGTCACTCACTGTGTGGAGCAGGCAATCGAGAGCCTCGCTCTGGTGACCTCTGGTGGCCGGCCTTATTTATGCTCGCAGAGACATGAATCGGTATCAAAGATGTAATGGACTGATATCAATCGACGCCGTAAGTTCCCCAGACGAAGAACTGCACCGTTCCGCGGCTGCTGGAGCGGCCTAGTGCCACCTTGGCGAAGGAGATGCAGAATGACGGCGATCAAGCGATCGTTCCGCGTTGTCGTGGTGGCGCTGGCCATCGCGGTGGGGCTCACCGCCTGTGGTGACGGCACCGGCAGCAAGGCAGGCGATGAGAAGATCAAGGTCGGCTGGCAGTACAGCACCCAGATGCCCTTGATGGCAGTACGGATCCTGGGCTTGGAAGGGAAGTCCGGGCTGTCGATCGAGTGGACGCGTTTCGACAACGGTCCGGCGACCTTTCCCGCTCTGGCCCGCGGCGACGTGGACATTGCCCATATGGGCGCAGGCGCTGCGATCACGGCGATCGAGAACGGGTTGGATGTCACGATCATCGGCGTCGGACAGGAGTTCACGAAGGCCGAAGGTCTCATCGCCCGAAGCGGCTCGGGGATCTCGTCGACCGGCGGACTGAAGGGCAAGAGGGTCGGGGTGGTCGCCGGCTCGAGCGGCTACTTCGGCCTCACGAAGGTGCTGGAGTCCGAGAGCCTCAAGATCGATGACGTCAAGGTCGTCAACATGCAGTTCGCGCAGATGGTCCCTGCGTTCGAGGCCGGTGACGTGGACGCGGTCTACGTGGCGGAACCGTACCGCTCCCGCATCTTGGCAGCGGGTGGCACCCAGTTGCTCTCGACCGCCGACCTCGATGACGTGGCAGTGTCCACGGCCGACACCAGCCCGTGGGTCGTCCGTACGTCGTTCTTGGCCGAGCATCCGGGCGCGGTCGCAGAGTTCATCCGGCTCAACGAGTCGGCCCGCCAGAAATATGAGTCGGACGCCGAAATTGCGACTCGCGTCAATGAGAAGGTTGCTTCCGAACTGAACATGACGGCCGATCAGGTCAAGACCATCGCCTCGTTTGCGGTCTTCCCCAGCCTTGCGGACCAGTCGGACAAGAGCAACTTCTTCGCGGTCGCCGGCTCGAAGGCATCGCCGTACGTGGAATCCCTGACGCGCCTCGCCAAGTTGCAGGTCGATTTCGGTTCGCTCAAGGCGGTCCCCGATGTCGCGGGGCGGGTGGATGGAAGCGTGATCGAGGCTGCGTCTCATGCTCCGGGCAAGGCAGGCAACCAGTGATGGCTGCCGATTCAGCACTCGAGAAGCAGACCGCGGGAATTCGGATAGCCGGAGTGAGTCACAGTTATCGGGAGCGCGGGGGAGATCCGCGACCGGTCCTCCAGCGAATCGACCTCGATATCGAGCCGGGCGAGTTCGTCAGCTTGCTCGGTCCGAGCGGATGTGGGAAGACGACCCTGCTGAACATCATCGGCGGATTCGTCCGGCCGACGGAGGGCGAGGTCGTCGCTGGCAAGAAGCGAGTCGAGGAGCCGGGTGCCGACCGTGCCGTGGTTTTCCAGAGTTATGCACTCCTTCCGTGGTATACGGCAGTGGAAAACGTGGAGCTGGGTCTCCGGTTTCAAGGGGCCGATCGAAATTCCAGGAGAGCGGCGGCGTTGGATTGCCTGGAGATGGTGCATCTCCACCACGCCGCGGGCAAGTATCCCCACGAGCTCTCGGGTGGCATGAAGCAGCGGATCGCGATCGCGCGCGCGATCGCGACCAAGGCTCCGATCCTGCTGATGGATGAGCCTTTCGGAGCGCTGGACGCGTTGACCCGAAGTTCTTTGCAGGACGAATTGCTGCGGATTACTCGAGAGGCGAAGCGGACGGTTGTATTCGTGACCCATTCTGTTGATGAGTCAGTCCTCTTGTCCGACCGGATATGTGTGATGGGGGCAAACCCCGGGCGCCTGGAGAGCATCGTCAAGGTCGAACGTGGCGGCATCGACAGGTTGGGGAGAGAAGCTCCGGAGTTCTTCGAGCAGGTGGCGCACCTGCTACCCATGATCAAGGCGAGCGTAGAAGGTGGCGTTGATGAGTAGTGGTCAGCTCGAGCGCCGAGCGGCTGCGGGCGGCGACGATCTCGGCCGGCGAAGCGGAAGTGGCCGGCGTTCCGCGGCCTCCCGCCTCGGCCGGCGCATAGCGCGGCGCCCCGGTATCGGCATTGGCCTGTCCTCGGTGATCATCGGTCTGGTGGTGTGGAGCCTGCTGAGCCATCTGGAGGTCTTGCCCGGACGCTGGGTTCCGTCTCCTGGGGAGATCCTCGAGGAGTTCGTGTACCTGGTGAAGAACGGGTACAACAGCATTCCGCTGGCAGAGCACGTCGGCATGTCACTGCGCCGAACCACGATCGGCTTCATGCTGGGTGCGGGTCTCGGCATTCCCCTCGGGCTGGTCATCGGGCAAAGCCGGGTTTTCGGCTCCGCAGTCTATCCGTACTTCGCGATCCTACGACCGATCCCGGCCATCGCTCTGATCCCGATCATCATCTTGTTCAGCGGGATCGGCGAGCTGAGCAAGGTGCTGGTGATCTTCTCTGCAAGCTTTCTCTACATCACCCCGACGGTGGCGGATGGTGCCCGCCAGCTCCGGGTCGAGTGGGTGCACGCCTGCCAGAGCCTGGGTGCCTCCCGGCGCCAGCTCATCCGGCACGTTTACCTCCCGGGGTCCATGCCGTTCATCATGACCGGTCTCAAGATCGGAGCAACCATCAGCTGGTCCGCGGTCGTCGCGGCCGAATTGATTGCCGCTCGCTCAGGCCTCGGAAGCATGGTGATGGATGCGGCGACCTTCTATCGTGTTTCCGACGTGTATGTCGGCGTCGCGCTGATCGGGCTGATCGGATTCTTGCTCCAGCTGATGATCAGCATCGCCGAACGGCGGATTCTGCATTGGGCAGGTAAGGCGTAGGAAGGTTCGCTCCTCCGCTTTCCGCAACAGCGGACGTGTTTCGTCGCCGACGTATTGCCCCTCCGGAGCGTTACCGCCCACCAAATGGAAGTGAATCACCGCGAGATGCCTAAGAAGCGAGTTGCCGTTGTTCAGACCGGAGTGACCTTGGGGGAACCTCAAGAGAATGCCGGCAAGTGCTTGTCCTATCTGGAGTCGGCCCGATCACGTGGTGTCGATCTGCTGGTCTTTCCAGAGGCGATGTTGACCGGATACGTGGTGGACCGGGCCGAGGAGCTTTCGTCGATCGGGCTGTCGCTCGACGCGGATCCGCTACGCCGGTTGATCGCGGCGACGAGGAGCGCAGGCCCATCGATCCTGGTGGGACTGATCGAGTCTTCAGCGGACCAGTACTTCAATTCCGTGGTGGGTATCGAGAACGGCGATCTGGCCACGGTCTACCGAAAGGCTCACCTGCCCTACCTCGGCGCTGACCGATTCGTTGCTCGTGGAACGGAGCCCCCGTCTGTGGTGGAGCTGTCCGGAGTGCGGGTCGGCATCGGGATCTGCTACGACCTGCGCTTTCCGGAGTGGTCGAGGTCGCTGGCCCTCGGCGGCGCGCAGTTGCTTGCCTTCCCGACGAACTGGCCGGCCACGGGGGCTGCGGCGCCGGAGATCCTTCCTCGTTGCAGAGCCTATGAGAATCAGGTCTATCTGGCCGTCGCCAACAGGAACGACGCGGAGCGCGGTACCGAGTTCGTCGGTCGCTCGCAGATCGTCGCTCCCGACGGAGAGGTGCTCGCCGATGCCGGGAACGGTGAGGGACTGTGGGAGGCGCTGATCGACCTGTCACAGGCAGATGGCGCACGAATCGTGGTCGAGCCGGGCAAAGTGGAGATTGATCCACGCCGCGACCGACGACCTGAACTCTATGCAGATCACCGGCTGGGAGTTCGCGGCGAGGTGGCTCCGTGATGGCGAGCTCCGCCCCGTACGTGGAGACGGTCAATGGCCCGGTCCCGGTCGAGGCTCTCGGCGCCGTTCTGCCGCATGAGCATCTCCAGATCGATCTTGTCAAGGAATGGCGCGGCAATGGCGCGGTGAACAACTTCGATCTCGCTGTGGGCGAGTTGAACGCGGCCAGGTCCGCTGGTTGCCGGACAGTCGTGGACTGCACGACTGCGCAGATCGGGCGTGATCCCCGGGTACTCAAGCGGCTGTCGGATGCAGCAGGTGTCCACGTGGTGATGGGCACGGGGCATTATCGCGAGCCGTACATCGAGAACTACCGGGTCAACGCCCTGACTGCCCGCGACCTTGCCGACGAGATGGTCGCCGAGCTGCGCGACGGGGTGCGTGATACTGGAATCCGGCCCGGCGTGATCGGCGAGGTCGGGTGCGAGGGAGCGGTTCCGACCGCGGTCGAGGAGCGGGCGCTCCGCGCTGCAGCGTTGGCGGCGCTGACCACTGATACGACGATCACCACCCACGCGGCGCGGCATCCGGTCGGCTTCGAGCAACTCCGGCTGTTCCGGCAGGAAGGCGTGAGACCAGGGAGGGTGATCATCGGCCATTGCAGCACCGTCCACGACGTCAGCTACCACCGGGAGCTTGCCGAAGCAGGTTGCTTCGTCCAGTTCGACACGGTGCGCGGACTCAGTGACTTCGACGATGGAAACACCGCGGACTACGTCCTGCGCCTTGCCGAAGACGGATTCCTGAACCAGGTGCTTCTTTCTCAGGACGTCTGTCTTCGGAGCCATCTGACGGCGTACGGCGGCAACGGATACGGCTTCCTGTTCACTCACTTTTTGCCCAGGTTGCGTGACCGGGGGCTCACTGAAGACGACCTGCGAACTCTCACGGTCGAGAACCCGGCCCGCGCGCTGGCAAGAGGTCCGGTCGACCGGGCGGGCGCGTTCGCCCCTGCTGATGACCTTCCGAATGACATGGAGAACCACCAGTGAGACCGCTCGACGAGGTAGTGAACAAGTGGCGCCGGATCGCAAGCGGGGACGTCGACTGGCGCAATGGCAGGACCACTCGCTACATCTACTTTGCCGACGACGAGCTCGAAGAGATCGCCCGGCAGGCGTACGGCGAGTTCATGTCCCACAATGCGTTGAGCGCGACGGCATTCCCGAGCGTCGCGGAGTTCGAGGCACAGCTGCTCCGCTTTGCCGGCCGGCTGCTCGGAAATGCGGAAGCTGTCGGCTCGGTAAGTTCGGGTGGCACCGAGTCCATCATTCTGGCCGTCAAGACAGCACGGGACTGGGCACGGAAGACGCGCGCGATCGAGAACGGATCGATCGTTTTGCCGTACTCGGCGCATCCGGCATTCGACAAGGCCGCGCATCTGCTGGGCCTCCGAGCCGAGCGGGTGCCACTCACCGCCGGATTCCGAGCGGATGTCGCTTCGATGACTGATGCAGTCAAGGACGACTGCATCCTGGTGGTGGGCTCCGCGATGTGCTGGCCGTTCGGGACCATTGATCCGATCGTGGAACTCGGGCGGCTGGCTCTTGATGCTGATGTCCCGTTGCACGTCGACGCATGCGCGGGCGGCTTCTTGCTGCCCTTCGTCGACGAGCTGAGTGAGTGCAGGTGGGGGCTGGAAGTGCCGGGGGTGGCTTCGATCTCGGCGGATCTCCACAAGTACGGTTATGCCGGGAAGGGCGTCTCCACCATCCTGTACAACGACGTCGAGTACGCAAGTTTCCAGCCTTTCTCCCTGCCTTCGTCAGGCTGGCCCGGTGGTGCCTACCGGACGCCGACGCTGGCGGGAACTCGGCCGGGTGGTCCCATCGCGTCCGCCTGGGCAGTCGTGGAGGCATTGGAGCACGACGGGTTCCGTGCCCTGGCGGCGAAGACGATGGCGGCCTCTCGCGCATGGCAGCGTGGCATTGGCGAGATCGGTGGCTTGGAAATCCTCGGACAGCCGCCGGGATCGATTTTCGCCTACCGCGCGACTGGTCTGGATACGATGGCTGTCGGTGACGAACTACAGGCCCGTGGATGGCAGGTAGGTCGCCAGCAAGCGCCCCGCTCGATCCAGATCGCAGTCAATCCACCACATCTGGCCGTGACCGACGACTACCTGCGCGATCTGGCTGAATCGGTGGCCGCCGTACGCAGTTCCGGCGCGGTCTCCTCGACGAGCGCGACGTACGCATGAGCGAGGCGGATGAGATGGTCGAACCGGCCGCGCGACGCGCCGGGCGCACGCCCGAGGAGGAGATCGAGGCGCTTCAGCGGCGCTACTCGGATCTTTGTGATGAGGGATACCCCGGAACCCTGATCGCCGACCTCTTCGTGGCCGATGGCATCTGGGAGAATCATCCCAATGGACAGGCCTTTGAAGGGCGAAGGGCCATCGCCGAGCATTTCTCGGATGGGTCGCAGCGATTCCCCTGGGCCGTGCACATCAACGTGCCCCGCTGGGTGGAAGTAGACGATTCCGGTGATTTTGCCACGGGTGAGTGGTTCCTGATCATGCCGTGTGCACAAATGACGGCAGAGGGGCTCGCTGGGGGACTCTACGTCGGCAAGTACCACAACGACTTCGTTCGGATTGACGGTTGCTGGATGTTCGAACGCCTTCGAATTACCTTTGAGCTGATGGCACCTAATTCGGCCGATTGGGCACAGCATCGATTCTCCTTGCTGGATGCGCCTGGGCCAAGGCTGCAGGTCGGCAAATCTGGCGCGGATCCGGATCGCCGATGATGTCTGTTGTCGAGCGGTTGTCGGCTGAAGCCGCGATTGGCAAGGTGATGTATGAGTATGCTGCCGCATGCGATACGGGATACCATGGAGACGTCGTTGCGTCGCTCTTCGAAGCTGACGGCGAATGGGTGAGCTCCAGAGGGTTTCATCTGCGTGGCCGGGCCGAGATTGCCGCTCACATTACGATGTCTGGTCTGGAGCGCTTCGCATGGGCGGCCCATCACCTCTCCAATGGTGCCGTCGAGTTCACCGCCCCCGGCCAGGCGACCGGGAAGTGGCTGCTCCTCCAGCACTCCCGGATGCGAAAAGATGACCTGTTTACCGTCGCACACGGAAGTTACCTGGTCGGTTTCCGTTGCTCCACGAGTGGCTGGAAGATTCGAAAGCTCTACTTGCGTGTGGACTCGATCCTCGAGGTCAATGCAACACGGTATGGAACTGCATTGTAGGTAGCTCTCGGGGCTGAACCATCAATCTGCTGGAGACGGTGCTGCTACTCTGAAGGGTTGGAGAACATGAGTTCGGGTAGAATCCGCAGGTTTTGTGGTGCGTTGACCGCAATGGCTTTGGTTGTCGTTGTTGCCGGCTGTTCCGGCGGGAATGATGCGGGTGAGTCGCCGGAGATCCGAGCAGGATGGCAGTATACCTATGACATGCCACTCAACCTGGTCCGAAAGCTGAACCTCGTCGATCCCAAAGACGGCGTCGTTTCATGGACTCGTTTCGAGAGTGGTCCGGCGATCTTTCCGGCGTTGTCCAATGGGGACATCGACGTGGCGATGATGGGAGCGGGGGCGGCCATCACGGCCATGTCAAACGGTCTGGAGGTGAGCATCGTGGGAGTGAGTCAGGTGATCTCCGCCAATGAGGGACTGGTTACGCGGCCTGATTCAGGGATTGCGGATGCTCGTGGACTGCGGGGAAAGAAGATTGGTGTGACAGTCGGCTCCAGTGGTTACCTGGGGCTGATAAATCTTCTTGAAGCAAACGGAATGACCATCGAAGATGTCACGGTCGTCAATATCGGATTCGCTCAGACGGTTCCGGCATTCAGCAGTGGTGACATCGACGCCGCATTCATCCCCGAACCCTATCGGGCCCGGTTGATCGAGGACGGCGGCAGGATGTTGACCACGACGGCTGACATCGGTTCGGTTCCTGCAGAGATGGCGTCGACCACCGTCTGGATTGCCAGGAACGAGTTCGTGAAATCGAATCCCCGTGGGCTTGCCGCCTTCCTGCAGGCGAATGAGCGTGGGCGCGCCATGTGGGAGCAAGGCGATCGCGATGTGGACGGCGTCCTTGCGGCTGTCGCCGGGGAGTTGGAAACGACCGTGGAGAAGGCGCGCACACTCGCCCGCGCGGTCGAGTTTCCGTCAGTCCCCCAGCTCTTGTCGGCGGAGAAGTTCTACTCGTTCGGGCCGGGGGCTGCCGCTGACTCGAATCTCGTGCGCAGCCTGACAGAACTGGCCGAGGTTCAGGTCGGGTTCGGGCAGTTGAAGTCGGTGCCGTCGATTGCGGACTTCGTGGATGTGCAGGCCATGCAGGAACTTGGCAGGGCAACGAAGTCTGGCTGACGGCCAGTTGTTCTCGCCGTGGGCGGCAAGTCGGATTCCCTTACCGTCGCCGGATAGTTCCGCACCTGGTCGAGCTGGTGGTCGCACCCGCGGTCGCTCGGTCAACCAGGCGGCCGCCCCGATACCCGGGGCGAGGAACGCGGCTTCCGATCGGGGAGGGGCCAGCTGAGCGCGGTAGCCGTGTCATTGCGCCGCCGCGGGCAGTGCTCGTCCTGGATCGACGGATTTCCCCGTGCCGAGCGGACGTGCCAGGCGACCTCGGCCGGACCGTTCTCGTCGACCGCGGTCACCATCAGATCGTCGCCGTGGGACCAGACCCAGGATGCGGGAATCGACCAGCGGGGGTGGCATCGAATTGCCACACCCCCTTTTGACCGAGACGGGGCTGTCCCAGTCGCCGCAGCGGAACGGGTTGCGGGGCAACGGTTGCAGCCGTTCCTCGACGAGCGCCTCGACCGGGCGGAGGTGGGTCTCTCGATACGGCCGGTTGTCGACCTGCTCGCAGAACTCGCGGCAGGCGGCCTTCAGATCGCCGAAGCTGTCGTGGGCGTCGAGCAGGTTGGTGTCGGTTGGGTCAGATCCCGCCTTCGCGATCCGCACCGACGCCTCCGCGTCGCCCTGGTCGCGGACCGTGATCGAGGCGATGGGCCGACTGCCGCCGTTTTTTCGTTTCTGTCAACGCATACGTCCGCCGACAAGTCAGCTCGGCTAGCCGGAACCTCAACCTGGCCGCTGACACCAGCCGCGGACGACGTGGGATCGTGACAGCGGTGATCTCGTCAGGCGCTGCAGCCCCCATCGGCCGTTGCGGTCCCGGAGATGATTGACTACTGTCCAATCATCTATGGACCCCACGTTCTCGCAGCTCCGCGCGTTTGTGTGCCTGGCGGAGGAGCTCCACTTGGGCAAGGCTGCGGCACGGTTGCACACCTCGCAGCCTTCGCTGTCGCACATGCTCAAGAAACTTGAGGCGAACGTTGGTTTCGTCCTTCTCGACCGCACCACTCGGCGCGTGTCGCTGACGACCGCAGGCGAGGCCTACGCAGCCGACATCCGGCGATGTCTGGAGTCGTTGGACCGGGCGCAGAGACACGCTGGTCGTCTCGCTACCGGCGCAGGAAGCATCCTGTCGGTGGGCTACATCGAACCAGCCGCCTTTGACCTGCTTCCCGGCGCGCTGGCGGCGTTTCGAAAGGAGATGCCGGACGTCGAACTAGAGCTGTACGAGATGCATGCCCGTGAACAACTCGCAGCACTGCGCCGTGGAGAACTCGACTGCGCCGTCCTTCGTGCCCCCGTCGACGACCCCGAACTGTGCCACGCGCGGGTGCACATTGACCGGTGCGTACTAGCTGTTTCGTCGAACTATGTCGTCGAGTCCAAGGCCGTCTCCCTGACGGAAGTAGCCGACCGGCGGTTCATCGTCTACGCGGCGAGAACTGGAACCGGTTTGCTCAAAGCCACCCTTGATGCTTGTGAGCACGCTGGCTTCACACCCGAGATTGGCCAAGAGGCGACCAGTACGCCGATGCTGCTCGCGCTGGTGGCGGCAGGTGAGGGCGTCGCAGTCATCTCCAAAGCTCTGTCGATCATCCCCAGGCCGGGCGTGCAGTTCCTGGATATCGCCGGCAAGCCGGTGTTGTCCGACGTGCTTCTCGTATGGCGCAGAGGTGAAGAGACCCGTGCGGTCTCTGCCTTGCTGAAATGCTTTCGAGAGGTCGGCGAGGCGTAACCAGCGCCGGTGGATTCGTCCTCGCCATTGCGGCTGCCCAGGCGCGTCGACGCTGATCTTCGAAAGTACGGCCTGCGCAGGGGTTCGGGTGATACTTCGCCGGTGGAGCTGCGGCCTCACCGGACAGGGTGCGTCGGTAACCGACCTCTGCCCCCGTGCTTCCGTGACGGCGGCGTCGCCGTGGCCCGACGCGGCGAGAAGCCGATGAAGATGTCGCCGCCAGCCGCGCGCAGCAGACTCGCGCATGGTGAATTGTGGCTGGCGGATGGCGAGAGGCCATGGTCGTCGTCGCCGCGCCCATCGACTGGTGGCCAGCAAGCTCCGCCGCGGCGAAGGAAGTACGCGAGGGCGAGCCCGGCCGCACTCGAGCCACAGACCGGCACCTTCTTGCTGATCATGCTGCCACCGTGCCGCAAAACAAACAGTGCTCGTCCGGGATCGGCAGTACGATGCGCGTCCTGCAGGGCTTCCAGATCGAATAGTTTGGCCGGTCTTCGAGCCGGGATCCGGCATCTGGAGCAGGGCCACCGGTGGCCGAGCAGCCCGCGATCAGGACCACAACGAGAGTTGCCGCCCTGCCGTCGGTACGCGCCTGTTTGTGCCTTCTCGACCTGCCGATCACAAGACAACGACATACTCGTGCGGCCCACTCGGCGGTCGACGAACTCGGGCAATAGAGCCGCGGCGCATTACTGCGCCGCAGCTCGACGAGCGGGACAGAGGGCCGCAATGATTTCGTCGGCCATCGGCCTTGCCGCGTCCTGCGCGGGCAGTACGAGTGACCGCGGAAAAAAGTCCCCCAGGTCGACGCCGAGGCTGAATGCGCGGATTTCGATTCCGTCGAATTCGGCGTGATCCGCGGCGCGGCGCAGGTCGGTTTCCAGGAATCCGGTCGCGTTGTGGGCGGCGGTGGCGCTGTCGGCCGGGCTGCCGTCGGAAAGCACCAGCATGATCCGGCGCTGGGCGCCGCTCGCGTGAGCGCGCGACGCAGCCCATCGGACGGCCTCCCCGCCAAGGCCTTCCCGGAACAGGTCGGCTTTGAACAAGCAGGCGAGACCATACCGGGACCGCCGCCACGACTGGTTCTGGCTTTTGAAGACCAGGTGCAGCCGGTCGTTGAGCCGCCCGGGGTCGGCGGGCCGGCCTGCCCCGGCCCAGTCGCGCGCCGCGCGGCCGCCGTTCCAGCCGCCGGTGGAGAAGCCGAGCACCTCGGTGCTGACCCCGAGTTCGTCCAGTACCCGGGTCAGCGAGTCGACGAGGACTGCGGTCACCGGAACGTGCTGCTTCATCGAGCCGGAGCAGTCGAGCAGGAACGTGACCGAGACGTCGACCTTCGCGGTGGTGGCTTCGGCGCGGAAGAGACGCGTCTCGGCAGGAGAAGTGATCAGACTGGTGAGGCGCCTGCCGTCGAGGTGACCGCTTTCCAGACCGTGGTCCCATCCTCCGGTGGCCGGGATCGCGAGCGCGACGGCGAGATCGCGGCGCAGTTTGGCGCGATTCATCCGGGCGCGGTGGACCAGGTTGTCGAGCCGATGCCGGAATTCGTTCCGCTGTGCGGGCCGGACGAGATCAACCGCTTCCTGCTCCCGGTCGTGGGCGGTGGTGAAGATCCGGTATTCGTCCACTTCGGACTCGGGAAGGCCGGCGTCTGCCGTGGACATCCCGGTGTCCTCCGTTGCGGAGCCGTGGAGCAACGAGGCGAGCGCGCGTTGCCCGGCGGACCGGGCGCGGCGCGGGCGTCCGGCCGGGGTGCCGAGCAGGCCCGCGATCCCGGCGGCGAATTCCGCGGCCAGTGGTGCGAAGAGGGGTTGTTCGCGGCGTACTGCGGCGAGCTGGGAGATGCGGGGCCCGAATTCGGTGGCGAGCGCGGCCCGCATCGGCTCGGTGACTTCTTGGACGAGCGCGGGTACCCGGCATCGGGTGAGGTGTGACCAGGCCATGGCGGCGGTGGAGTGCAGCAGAAGGCCGGTGGTTGTCTGGATGAGGTCGTCAGCGGCGCCGAGCCAGTGTTCCATCCGGCGCGCCAGATTGGCGGCGGCGCCGGGTAGCCATTGTGGCACAAGGGATTCGACTCGGTATTGCTCGAGCTGGTCGAAAACGAGGCCGCCGACGACGTCGTCGGGGCGGTGCTCCCGGTGTACCGCGAGGTCGGTGTGCCGCAGCCGCAACGCCAGTCCGTCCGCTGCCCCGCGCAGGCATGGAAGATCGTCGTGCGCATCGACGCGCAGGTGCGGGGCCAGCATGGTGAGCGGGGTGCCGCCGCGATACGGCGCCCCGGCGCGGAAACGCACCTCGGGATCCTGCCCGATCGCCCGGACCGTGGTGGCCCGCAAGACATCGAGCCGGTGCGCCGCGCGGGCGGCAGCGCGATCGGTGAGCGCGTTCATTGCTCAGCCGCTGGCGGGCAACTCGCGGGGCTCGTACCCGAAGCACCGCTGGAAGTACTCGCCGACGATTTCTCGTTCGTGCTCGGCGCATTTGTTGGTGAAAGTGATGCGCAGCGCGAGCGCGGGGTCACCGAGGTAGCGGGTGTTCTCGGCCCAGGTCACCACGGTTCGGGTGGACATGAGCGTGCTGAGGTCTCCGGCGTGGTGGCCCTCGCGGGTGAGGCGGGCGAGTGCGACCATGGCGGTCGCGGTCGCCGGGGCGAGTGTGGGCACTTGGCCGCGGACGATGCCGGTCTCGGTTCCGGCGGGCAGGTAGTCGAGCTTGGCGACGACGTTCCACCGGTCCAGCTGGGCGTGGTTGAGCCGGCGCACGCCGTGGTAGAGCCCGTCTTCGTCGCCGAGGCCGCTCGTGTTGGCCGTGGCGAAGAGCCGGAAGCCGGGGTGAGCCGTCACGACCTCGTTGCGTTCGAGGAGCGTGAATCGCCCGTCTTTTTCGAGCAGGCGCTGGATGACGAACAGCACCTCGGGGCGGCCGGCGTCGTATTCGTCCAGCACGAGCGCGATCGGGCGGCGGACCGCCCACGGCAGGATTCCCTCGCGGAATTCGGTGACCTGCTTGCCGTCCTGCAGGGTCACCGCGTCGCGGCCGACGAGCTCCAGCCGGCCGACGTGCCCGTCGAGGTTCACGCGCAGGCAGCCCCAGTTGAGCCGGGCGGCGACCTGCTCGACGAGGGTCGATTTGCCGGAGCCGTGGCGGCCGTGCAGCAGCACCCGGCGGTTGTGTGCGAAGCCGAGGAGCACGGCGAGGGTGGCCTCCGGGGAGAAACAGTAGGCGTCGTCGCGGGCGGGGGTGTGCTCGCCGGGATCGGAGAACGCCGGGACCTTCAGCGCCCCGCCGATGCCGAACACGTCCCGAGCATCCACGATCGCGTCCGGCGTCCCGGTGGTCACGGCTGTTCCTCTCCGTGGCGGCCGATTGCCTCGGCGGCACTGCGAAGTGCGGGCAGCGTGGTGGTGACGTCGTCGAGAGACAGCCGCATCACCGGTGCCTGCACCGCGACTGCGAGCACCGGCGGGCTTCCGTCCGCGCGGGGCACGGTCACGGCAACGCACACCAGGCCGGGCAGGTACTCCTCGTCGTCGACGGCGTAGCCCTGCGCGGAAATCCGTTCGAACTCGACCTCCAGCGCGTCGAGATCGGTGATCGTGGTGTCGGTGTAGCGCTTGAGCGGTGCGTGCCCGATGAGCTTGTGGCGCTGCTGCGCGGACATCTGCGCGAGGAACAGCTTGCCGGTGGCGGTGCAGTGCACCGGGACGCGGGAACCGGGGCGGAGGTAGAACCGCAGTGGTTCGGGGGTCTCCACGCGGTCGAGGTAGACGACCTCGCCGCGGGAAAGCGTCGTGATGTTGCAGCTTTCGCCGAGCTCGTCGACCAGGTGCCGGAGGATCACGTGCCGCCCGCCGTTGCGGGAGTCGTTGAGCAGCAGCCGTTCCGCGAGCCGGTGCAGCCGGGCGCCGGTCGTGTAGCTGCGCCCGCCGGGCTCGCGCAGCAGCAGCCCCGCCGATTCCAGCTGCTGCAGCATGCGGTGCAAGGTCGGCTTCGGCAGCCCGGTCTCGGCGACCAGGGCAGGCAGTGACACTTGGTGGTCACTGGCCGCGATCAATTCGAGCAAGGCGAACAACCGCAGCGCCGGGGTGTCGCCGGAGAGCGGCCCGTCCGGCTCCTGGATCAGCTCCGCATGGTCCACGCTGCCTCCTATCGCGTCTCGGAAAACAGTACACCTCGTCTCGGTCTTGAAGACAACCCGTTGACGCGACGCGCCGGAGTCTCCTACAGTCCAGCCGAGTGCAACTTTTCGGAATGATTTGTTCCAAATTTTGTGAAACGGAGGGAGCAGGTAATGAGCGAGCCGCGGAAGATGACCCCCTCGGAGGCGTTCGTCGAGACGCTGGCGGCCAACGGGGTCACCGAGATTTTCGGCATCATGGGCTCGGCCTTCATGGACGCCATGGACATCTTCGCGCCCGCGGGGATCAAGCTGATCCCGGTCGTGCACGAGCAGGGCGCGGCACACATGGCCGACGGCTACGCCCGTGCCAGCGGCCGCCACGGCGTGGTGATCGGCCAGAACGGTCCCGGCATCAGCAACTGCGTCACCGCGATCGCTGCCGCGTTCTGGGCGCACAGCCCGGTCGTGATGATCACGCCGGAGGCGGGGACCACGGGCATCGGCCTCGGCGGCTTCCAGGAGGCCAACCAGCTGCCCATGTTCCAGGAGTTCACCAAGTACCAGGCACACGTGAACAACCCGGCCCGGATGGCGGAGCTGACCGGGCGGGCGTTCGACCGGGCGATGTCGGAGATGGGCCCGGCCCAGCTCAACATCCCGCGCGACCACTTCTACGGCGAGATCGAGACGGAGATCCCGGTACCGCAACGGCTCGACCGCGGCCCCGGCGGCACCCGCAGCCTCGATGAGGCCGCCGCGCTGCTTGCCGCCGCCGAGTTCCCGGTGATCGTCGCGGGCGGCGGAGTGGTCTTCTCCGGCGGAGTGGCGCAGTGCCGGGAACTCGCCGAGCGGCTCGGCGCGCCCGTGGTGAACAGCTACCAGCACAACGACTCGTTCCCGGCGAGCCATCCGCAGTGGTGCGGCCCGCTCGGCTACCAGGGTTCGAAGGCGGCCATGCGGCTCATCGCGAAGGCCGACGTCGTCCTCGCCCTCGGTACCCGGCTCGGCCCGTTCGGCACCCTTCCCCAGCACGGAATGGACTACTGGCCGGCCACCGCGAAGATCATCCAGGTCGACGCCGACAACACGATGCTGGGCCTGGTCAAGAAGATCGACGTCGGCATCTGCGGGGATGCGCGGGAAGCCGCCGCCGCGCTCACCGAGCGGCTGCGCACGCGGACCCTCGCCTGCGACGCGACCCGCGACCGGCGGGCAGGCGAGATCCGCGACGAGAAAGCGGCGTGGGAAAAGGAACTCGGCGGCTGGATCCACGAGACCGACCCGTACAGCCTCGACATGATCGCCGAGCACGAGAAGGAAGCCGACAGCTGGCTGCATCCCCGCCAGGTGCTCCGCGAACTGGAAAACGCGCTGCCGGAGCGGGTGATGGTGTCCACCGACATCGGCAACATCAACTCCGTCGCGCACAGTTACCTGCGGTTCGAAGAGCCGCGCAGCTTCTTCGCGCCGATGAGCTTCGGCAACTGCGGGTACGCGCTGCCGGCGATCATCGGCGCGAAGGTCGCGGCGCCGGACCGGCCCGCGATCGCCTACGCCGGTGACGGCGCGTGGGGGATGAGCATGGTCGAGGTCATGACCGCGGTGCGCCACGACATCCCGGTGACCGCGGTCGTGTTCCACAACCGCCAATGGGGCGCGGAAAAGAAGAACCAGGTCGACTTCTACAACCGCAGGTTCGTCGCGGGCGAACTGGAGAGCGAGAGCTTCGCCGGGATCGCACAGGCCATGGGTGCCGAGGGCATCGTGGCCGACTCGCTCGACGAGGTCGGACCGGCGCTGCGCAAAGCGGTCGACGCGCAGATGAACGACGGCCGTACGACGGTCATCGAGGTGATGTGCTCGCGCGAGCTCGGCGACCCGTTCCGCCGCGACGCGCTGCGCAAACCGGTGCGGCTGCTCGAGAAGTACCGCGACTACGTCTGATCACCTCGGCAGGGCGGCTCCGCGCGGGGCCGCCCTGCCGCTGAGCCCGGAAAGCGGTGTCCTGTGCCGATTTCTCCTGCCGTCGCCGAGCCCTTTCCGCTGCACGGTCGCTGGCGCGCAGCACTGGCCGGGCACCGGCCCGTCGTCGCGCTGGCCGACGGCGACGATCCACGGGTGGTGCAGGCGGCCGTCCGGCTTCGCGAATCCGACGGCGTGGAACCCCGTCTCGTCGGCGATCCGGCGGCGATCCGCCGGGTGTGCCGGGAAACCGGCGCCCGGCTGCCGGACGACGTGCTGGCCGATCCCCGGGACCTCGCTGCTGACCCGGCGATTCGTGCCCTGATCTCGACCCGCCTCGGAAAAGCGCCCGACCGCATTCCGGCAGCGCTGGCCGATCCGGTCGACCTCGCCGTCGCCGGCGTGGCCACCCGGGCCTTCGACGCGTGCGTCGCGGGCGCGAACCGGCCGACCGCCGAGGTGCTGCGAGCCTGTCTTCGGTACGTTCGGCTCGTCCCCGACGAGAAGACGCTGAGCAGTTGTTTCCTGCTCGCCCTTCCCGGCGAACGGTTCTTGACGTTCGCCGACTGTGCCGTGGTACCCGATCCGTCGGCGGAGGAACTGGCCGAGATCGCGCTGGCGTCGGCGCGCACCCACCACGCACTGACCGGGGAGGAGCCGGTGATCGCGATGCTGTCGTTCTCCACCCTCGGCAGTGCAGCTCACGAACGCGTCGAGCGGGTGCGCCGCGCGACCAGCCTGCTGCGGGAGCGCAACCCGGGGTACCGGGTGGACGGCGAGATGCAGTTCGACACCGCCGTCGAAACGAGCGCCGGGCTGCGCAAAGCGCCGGGCTCGCCGGTCGCGGGCAAAGCGACGGTGCTCGTCTTCCCGAACCTCGACGCGGGCAACATCGGCTACAAGATCGCCGAACGGCTCGGCCGCGCCCGCGCGTTCGGCCCGATCCTGCAAGGATTGGCTGCGCCGGTGAACGATCTGTCCCGCGGATGCAGTGCCGGGGACATCCGGGCGACCGCGCTGCTCACCGCGGTCCAGTCGGTCGAAGGGAGTTAGATGGACCTGCTCTTCGCCGCACTCGCAATGGGCACCTCGGCGCTGATCGGTGGTGCAGCGGGATTTGCGGCGTCGCTGCTGACCACACCGGCGTTGCTGCTGCTCGGGTACGACGTGCCGTTCGTGGTCACGGTCAACCTCGCGGCGACGCTCGTGTCGCGGATCGTGGTGGTGTGCCAGTCCTGGCAGGTGATCGAACCGAGGCGGATCGGCCTGCTCGTCGCCGGCAGTGCACCAGGGGCGGTGCTGGGCGCGCTGACCGTCGGTGCGATACCGGTGCACACGTTGCGAATCTTCGCCGGCATCGTGGTCACGCTGCTCGGGCTGCTCCTGCTCCTCCCGGCAGCGGCGCGGAGTACAACCGGGCCCAGCTCCGCCGGGCATGTTGCGACCGGGCTGGCGAGCGGGTATCTCGCCACCTCGGTGTCGCTCAACGGGCCGCCGGTCGCCGCGCTGCTGAGCGCGGCGAACCTGCCGGTGCGGGCGTTCATCGCGAATCTGGCGTGCTACTTCATCTCCACGAACCTGATTTCCCTTGCGGTGCTGGCGATGACCGGCGGAATCCCGCACCACGGCCTCCTGCCCGCGCTCCCGGTCCTGCTCGTGGCGGCAATCGCAGGCAATCAGCTCGGCACGGCCGCGTCGGCGCGCGTTCCGCAGAAGGCGTTCAAATACGTGGTCGCCGGACTCGTGGTGGTGTGCGGGTTGGTCACCGCGGTTTCGTAGCGCGGTGACCAACCCCGCCTCAGTGCCTGTCTTTGAACCTGTCCAGGTGATGGTCCGCTTTTGGCGGGTCGGGCGCCTGAATGCTGCGGAGTGCTCCCGCAACCGGTCGCGGATCTTCTCGAACAACCCCAGCACGCGGCCGGTAGGTGAAGAATCCGTGCACCGTCCGCCACGGCGGGAAATCCGTCGGCAGAGCGCCGTTGTCCGCGACATATCGCAACTCGTCGGTGATTGCACGCCGCTGATGTTTCTCCGGACGGCCGCCCGCCGGGCCCGTGCACGCCGGGCGCGGCAGCAACGACCACTCGGAAGCGGTGGTGTCAAGATCACTGGCAGCGGCCCGACCATACTGACCGGGATCACCGACAGGCGGTCAGGGCTGGACGGCCTTCTCCACGTCGGTGAGCATGGCGTCGATGCCGTGCAGCAGCTCGCTGAGCTCGCTCTCGCCTGCCACGAGCGGGGGCGAGATCATCAGCATCGTGGCCCCGCGATCGTCGCCGCGCAGGAGCACGCCGGTCCGGCGGAACGCCTCGGGCAGGACCTCGCGCAGGACCTTGAGCGACTCGGCCTCGGTGAGTTCGCGCCCGCTGCGATGGTCGGCGGTCAGTTCGATCGCGTAGAAGAACCCGGTCCCGCGAACGTCCTTGACGCAGCGGTGTGCGTCCTTCAGCGCGTGCAGGGCGGCAGAGAGCCGTGGTGCCGCCGCCCGGACGTGGCCGAGCACGCCTTCGTCGCGCATCGCGGTCAGGTTCGCCACCGCTGCGGCGGTCGCCACCGGATGTCCGCCCCAGGTGGCGCCGTGCGTGAAGACCCCACCGCGCGGCGAGTCGTACAGCTCGGCGGCCAGCCGCTCGCGCACGATCAGCCCGCCGAGCGGTGCGTACCCCGACGTCGAACCCTTGGCGAAGGTGATCAGGTCCGGGACGACGCCGGTCAGGCCGTGGCCGAACCAGTGCCCGAGCCTGCCGAACGAGCAGATCACCTCGTCCGAGACCAGCAGGATGCCGTACTTGTCGCACAGCGCCCGCAAAGCCGGCCAGTACCCGTCGGGCGGGACCAGCGCGCCGCGCCCGTTCTGCACCGGCTCGGCGAACAGCGCGGCGATCGTCTCCGGGCCTTCCTCGAGGATCACGTCCTCGATCGCCTTGACACAGGCCAGTTCCGCGGCGGGCCCGCAGTCGCCGATCAGTCCCAGAGTGTTCGGCACGTGCCGGACGCCGGGCAGCAGCGGGCCGAACGGCTCCTTGATCTTCGGCAGCCCGGTCACCGACAGCGCGCCGAGCGTGGTGCCGTGGTAGGCCATCTCGCGGGCGATGATCTTCGTCCGTTCCGGCTGCCCCTGGCTGCGGTGGTACTGCCGGGCGAACTTCACTGCCGATTCGACGGCCTCGGACCCGGAGTTGACGAAGAACGTGGTGCCGAGGTCGCCGGGGGCCAGCTCGGCGATCAGTGCGGCCGCCTCGATCGCGGGCGGGTGCGCCGAGCCCCAGTTGCTGGCGTAGCCGAGGGTGGCCACCTGCCCGGCGACGGCCTTCGCGACGTCGGCCCGCCCGTGCCCGAGGTTCACGCAGAACAGCCCGGCGAGCCCGTCGAGATGGCGGCGTCCTTCGGTGTCGACGAGGTGACAGCCCTCGCCGCGGACGAAGACCGGGAAGTCGCTGTCCCAGGTGTCCTTGCGGGTGAAATGCGGGCCGAGATGCCGGCGAGCCTGCGCTCGCAGCTGGGTGACCTCCACCGGGAACCTCCTTCAAGGCGCGAGTGATGTGCGTCGACTCTCGCAGCCGCGCTGGTCCCGGCCCAGCGCCAGAAACGCGCGTTCCGATGGGTCCAGCCGGTCAGCCGAGCAGCTCCCGGCAGACCTGGCCGAGCAGGCGGATCCCCGGTTCGATCGCCCGGGGCGGGATGGCGGCGAAGCCCACCCGGAAGTGGTTGCGGGGTGGCTCGCCGCCGAGGAAGAAGAGGTCCCCGCCCTCGATGAGAACGCCGTCGCGTTCCGCGCGTTCGGCGAGGCGACGGCAGTCCAATGTGGACGGTCCAGTCATCCAGAGGCTCACCCCGCCCGGCGGGTACGGCCCCTGCGGCCACGGCAGGTGTTCCGCGACTGCCGCGCAGGTCGCTTCCCACTTGCGCATCAGCTTCGTGCGATAGCGGCGCAGCGATCGCTGGTACTCCCCGCTGTCGATGAGCAGCGCCATCGCGCGCTGGAGGTGGCCGGGCGGGTGGCGCAGTACGTAACGGCGGATCTCGCGCAGCTCCCGGACCAGCTCCCGCGGCGCGGCCAGATATCCCAGCCGTAGTCCGGGGGAGAGGAACTTCGAGAAGGTGCCGAGGTAGACGACGTCGCCGGAGCCGTCGAGGGCCTTGAGCGCCGGGGTGGGGCTGCCCTGGTAGCGGAACTCGCTGTCGTAGTCGTCCTCGACGACCACGGTGCCGGCCGCCGCGGCCAGCTCCAGCAGCCGACGGCGGCGGCCGATGCTGAGCGTGACATTGGTCGGGTGCTGGTGGCTCGGCGTCAGATACAGCAGGTCGATGTCGGCGAGGTCGTCCGGCGGGAGCAGGCCGCCCTGGTCGACGGGGAGCCCGCGCACCCCGGCGCCGGTGCGCAGGAAGATGTGCCGGGCGTCGAGATAGCCGGGATTTTCCATCGCCACCAGGTGCTCCGGTCCGAGCAGCGCGCGTCCGAGCAGGTCGAGGCCCTGCTGCGAGCCGACGGTGATCAGCACCTCGGCCGGGTCGGCTTCGATGCCGCGGGCGGTGAGCAGGTGCCGGCACACCAGGTCGACCAGCATCGGATCGTCTGCCCCGACACTGTCCTGCAGGGCCGGGAAGAGATGCGGGCGGTACAGCGCGTCGCGCAGGCAGCGGGTCCAGGACCGGGCCGGGAACGCGCTCACGTCCATCTGCCCGGCCACGAACGGGTAGGGGTAGGTATGCCAGTCGGTGCGCTTTTCGAGGTGTGGCACACCCGCGTCGGGGAAGCGGCGTACCCGGTCGCTCCAGTCGATGCGGGGCCGGGCTCGCTGTTCCGGCGCCGGGCACGGTGACCGCATTTCCGCATTGACGAAGAGGCCGCTGCGTTCCCGGCTTTCCACGAAGCCCTCGGCCACCAGCTCCTGGTACGCGAGATTGATGGTGTTGCGGGAGACGCCGAGCTCGGCCGAGAGCTCCCGGGAGCTGGGCAAGCGGTGTCCCGGGTCGAACGTGCCTGCCGCGATGCCGTGCTCGATCGCGCGCCGCACCTGGCGATAGAGCGGCTCCGGCGACGACCGGTCGAGTTCGATCAGCGGGTGGGGCACCGTTGCTCCTTGCTGCCGTCGGAGGCGCGCTCAGCTCAGCGTCGCCGATTTCTGGCCCGGTCGGAAGGGCCAGAAGGCGCCTTTTCGAGGGGACCAGACGGAGCGGGGTGCGTGACTGGCACCACAGTTCCGGACGGATCTGGGCCTACTGCGAGGTGCCTCGCGACCGGACACTTCCTGGATTGGTAGGACCAAGCGGAGGTGCAGATGGAGATCGGCGTGTGGTCGAGGCTGCCGGGACTGGACGGGACGTCGCCCGAGGACGTGACGGCTGCCATCGAGACGCTGCTGGACGAGGGAGTACTGGGCCCGGGTGATCGGCTGCCACCGGAGCGGGAGCTGGCCGGGCGGTTGTCGCTGAGCCGTTCGACGATCCGGGAGGCCTTCCACGAGCTCGAGCTGAAGGGGCTCGTGGAGCGGCGGCAAGGGCGCGGGACGCGGGTACGCCCGGTCAGCCGGTCCCAGGTCCAGCTTCTCGGGGCACTGCACCCGCAGCGCCGCACCTTTCTCGAGATGCACGACCTGCGCACGGTCGTCGAGCCCGAGGTCGCGGCGCGGGCGTCGGTCCGGGCGACGCCGGCCGACCTGGTGCGCATGCGGCAGCTGCTGGACTCCTCGGCAGGCGAGCTGACCTGGCAGCGATCGGCCGAGCTGGATCGCCGGTTCCACGACGCGGTCGCCGGGGCGACGCAGAATCCCTTGCTCGGCGCGGTGGTCGGCACCATGGCCGGCTGGATCGCCGAGGCGCGGGAGGCGTCCCATCGCACGGCGGAGGGGCGGCGGCGATCGTTGTCCGGTCATTGGCAGGTCTTCGAGGCGATTTCCCGCGGTGCGGCGGCGGAAGCGCGAGCGGCCATGACCGAACATCTCCAGCTCGTGTCGACGCTGGGCGTGGCGGCCACGTGCGGTGCCCGGTCCGGGGACGCCCCGGGGAAGGACGGTGCGCAATGACCGGATCGGCATTCGGGGACCTGACCGGTCCTTCGGCAGGCACGTTCATGGGCGTTCCGGCCGCCTCACCGGGCGGGCCTGCCGACGTGGTCGTCCTCGGGATCCCGTTCGACATCGGAACGCATCCGCAGCGAGTGGGGTCGCGGCTCGGCCCGGACCATGTCCGCTACCTGTCGGCCCAGCTCCGGCCCCACCTGGTCGAGCTCGACGGGGATCCGTTCGCATCACTGACGATCGTCGACGGCGGCAACGTCGTCGTCACGCCGGGGCGGGTGGAGCCGGCGTACCGGGCGATCGAACAAGTCAGCCGGATGGTGCTGGACATGGACGCGGTCCCGCTCACGCTGGGCGGCGACGGCGCGGTGACACTCCCGCAGCTGCGAGCGGCCGCGCGGCGATACGGGCCCGGCGAGCTGGCGGTCATCCATCTGGACGCGCACACCGATGCGCTTCCGGGCTCGGCCGATGAGCCCTACACCAACGCCACGACCTTCGTCCGTGCCGCGGAAGAGGGGTTGATCGACCCGCAGCGGTGTGTGCACCTCGGGGTCAGGGGAACGTCTCCGGTGCCGGATCCGGTCGGGCTGGCCCGCGGGCACGGCTTCGAGGTCGTCACGATGGAGAGCCTGCGCCGGAGCCGGGTCGAGGACGTCGCGTCCGCCCTGGCGGAGCGGTTCGCCGGCGCGCCGGTGTACGTGTGCTGGGACATGGACATCTTCGACCCGGCCGTGGCTCCCGGCGTGTGCACCCCGGAATGGGGAGGGCTGACCGCCGCGGAAGGGATTGCCTTCATCCGCGCGCTGACCGGGATCCGGCCGATCACCGTCGACGTCAACACGGTGAGCCCGCCGCACGATCTCGGCAATCTCACCGGGACCCTCGCCGCGCGAATCGTTCTCGAATTCCTCTACCTCATCGACCGGGCTGCCCACCGCTGACCCGTCCCTTCCGTACCGGCGAGACAGGAATCAGGCCCATGACCACATCGGCGACCCCCGCTCCGCCCAGCCCGCGCGCCGTCGCACTGGCCGCGATGAGCGGTCAGACCATCGAGTACTACGACTTCTACATCTACGGCACCGTCTCCGCTTTCGTGCTGGGCCCCTTGTTCTTCCCCAGCGCCAACCATCTGGTGTCGACGCTGACCGCGTTCGCGACGTTCGGGGTCGGCTTCCTGGCGAGGCCTCTCGGGGCGATCCTCTTCGGCCATCTCGGCGACCGGGTCGGCCGCAAGAAGACACTGGTGATCACCCTGTGGGGAATGGGACTGGCGACCTGCCTGGTCGGCGTCTTGCCCGTCTACGGCCAAGCCGGTGTCATCGCGCCCATCGCGCTGGTCGTGCTGCGGTTCGTCCAGGGAATCTGCGTCGGCGGCGAATGGGGCGGCGCAACCCTGCTGTCCGTCGAACATGCGCCTCGCGGCAAGGACGGTTTCTACGGTTCCTTTCCCCAGCTCGGGTCCCCGCTGGGATTGCTGCTCTCCACCGCGATGATCCTGCTGGTCGGCCTGATGCCGCACCCGGCATTCCTCTCGTGGGGATGGCGGATCCCGTTCCTCTTTTCCAGCGTGCTGCTGGTGATCGGGTTCCTCATCCGGGCGCGCGTTCCGGAGTCACCGCAGTTCGAAGCGGCGAGGGAAACGTCCCGGCAGGTCAAGGTGCCGCTGCTGGACACGCTGCGCACGTGCCCGAAGCCGCTCCTCGCCGGACTGGCCGCGACCTTCCTGACCACCGGCGGCTACTTCCTGGTGAACACCTTCACGATCACCTATGCGACGCAGGAGCTCGGGTTGCCCCAGCAGGTCGGGCTGATCGGGCAGATCGTCACCTCGATCGTGCAGGCGTCCCTGATCCTGGTCGTCGGGGCATGGTCGATGCGCCGCTCACCGCGGTTGCTGGCCACGGCAGCGGCGTTGCTGGTCGCGGCATGGGCCTTTCCCTTCTACGGCCTGATGCAGACGGGCGCGCCCGTCGCCATCTGGCTCGGCCAAGCCGTGGCGACGGTGTTCCAGACCGGGCTGTGGGCGGTTCTCCCTTCACTGCTGGCGGCGCAGTTCCCGGTCCACCTGCGCTACACCGGAATCTCCCTGAGCCTGCAGGGATCCGCGATGATCGGCGGGTTCACTCCGTTCATCGCCACGTATCTGCTGTCGGTCTTCCACAGTGTGTGGAGCGTGGCCGGGCTGCTCGCCATTGTCGCTCTGGTCAGTGCCGCCGGTTGCTGGGCAAGCAGGTCCCGGCCTTCCGCTGAGGAAGCCGGGGTTGCCGGGATGCGCCCGGCTGCGGTCGAGACAGCTGACTGAGCCGAGCTCACGGGGGCGGTCAGCGGCGGTGCCGTCCCTGGCGCCAAGCCTCGGCGACGGTATCCACCCGGGCGAACCGGACGCCCAGGTCCTTCAGCTCGGCGATGAGCTGCCGCAGCGCGATCATCCGGTGCCCCCGCCCGATCGCCTGGGGATGGAAGGTCAGGACACAGACGCCGTCCTGATACTCGGTGAGCATGTACCGCACATCGTCGAGCCAGTTGGCGAACACCTCGCCGGGACGGCGGAGCCCGGGCATCACGAGCTGCTCGGTCCGGATGAACTCGAACGCCGGGAAGTCGTCGAGGGTCCAGCTCACCGGGACCTCGACGATGCCGGTCGGGGACCCGAACCGGTACGGCTCGCCGGCCGGCCACCGGTCGCCCGTGCGCGCCGGGTAGGGGAGGTAGTCGTGGCCCATCAGGCTGGAATCGTGCGAGAGACCGAGTTCCGCCATCAGGCCGACGGTGTGCTCGGTGAAATCCCAGCTCGGGGTCCGGCACCCGCTCGGCCGCTGCCCGGTCAGTTTTTCGAGGATGTCGGCCGAGCGCAACAGCACCTCCCGTTCCTGCGCTTCGCTCAGCTCCGACACGGGTTCGTGGCAGTAGCCGTGCAGCGCCAGTTCGTGGCCGGCGTCGGCGATCTGCCGCACGAGGTCCGGGTAGGTTTCGGCGGTGTGCCCCGGGGTGTAGAAGGTGGCCGGGATGTCGTGGCCGGACAGCAACCGGAGAATCCGCGGCACGGCGACTGCGCCGAACTCCCCGCGGGACAACGGTCCCGGCGACGCGAGCCCCCACGCGATCCAGCGGCTGAGCGCGTCGAAGTCGAAGGTGAGGCAGACGGTGCCGGACGTCATGAGGAGGCACCGCTCGCCGTGGCCGGCTCCTGCGAGCTGCCCGTCGCCGCGCGGTTCACCCGTGACTTCCGCCGCGCGTACAGGGTGGCGGCCGTGGAGATGAGCGCGATCACCATGAGATAGCTCGCGACCGACATCGGGTTGCCCCCGGACCAGGTCATGAGGGCCGCGGCGACGAGGGGTGCGGTGGCGCCGGCGAGGACCGTGGCCCCCTGCAGGCCGATCGCGGTACCGGAACACCGCACGTCGGCGGGGAAGAGTTCGGTGAACAGCTTGGCCTGGACCATGTACGTGGTGATCGCGATGGTCTTCCCGAGGACGAACCCGGCGACGATCAGCACGAACGTCCCGGTGCCGATGAGCCAGAACATCGGTGCGGCGACGACGAAGAGCCCGATCGTGCCGACGAGGTAGATGGAGGCCGGGCGCACCCGGTCCGCGAGCGCTCCCAGCGGAAGTGCCGACACGGACGCGATCGCCTGCATGATGAACATCGCCAGGAGGACCGTCGTGCGGTCGAGCCCGACGTCCTTGGTCGCGTACGAGAGGAGGAACACCTCCACCGTGTAGGCGATCGTGGAGTTCGTGAGATGCATTCCGGCGACGGCCAGGATGCTGCGCCACTGCGTGCGGATGGCCACCAGGAACGGGAACCGGACCGTTTCCTGCGCTGCCTTGATGGTCCGGAACACCGGCGTCTCGTCGATCTTGAGCCGCACGAAGAGCCCGATGACGACCAGGAGCCCGCTCAGCAGGAACGGAATCCGCCAGCCCCAGGAAAAGAGCGCCGCATCGCTGAGACCCGCATTCAGCACCAGGACGGTCACCGTGGCCAGCGCAGGGCCGAAAACCCCGCCGTACTGGACCCAGCCCCCGTAGTAACCGCGGCGTCCTTCGGGTGCGTGTTCGATCGCCAGCGAGGCGGCACCCGACCATTCGCCACCCAGTGCCACACCTTGGAGCAAGCGCAGCACCACCAGGATGATCGGAGCCGCGGCACCGATACTCGCATAGCCGGGGAGCACTCCCATGCAGAACGTCGCGCCGCCCATCAAGGTCAGCGTCACGACGAGGGACACTTTGCGGCCGACCCGGTCACCGAGATGCCCGAAGACGATCCCGCCCAGTGGCCGGGCGACGAATCCTGCGCCGAACGTGGCGAAGGCGGCCAGCGTTCCGGTGGCAGAAGAGAAATTGGGGAAGAAGACTTTGTTGAAGACAAGTGCGGCCATCGAGCCGAAGATGAAGAAGTCGTACCATTCCAAGGTGGTGCCGAGAAAACCGCTGAAGGCGATACGGCGCAGCTGCGCTTTGCCATGGGCGGCAGGCTGATTGGTCGTTGACATCGGGTTGACCTCCACGTGACTGACGTCCCCTGGGAGCGGACAGACGTTTCTTCCCCTACCCACCGGCGATGGACAGGCCACCGCGGGTGGCTGCGGCCGCGGCCCCGAGCAGAGCGAGCGCAAGGAGCATTCGGTACGAGGCGAGTTCGCTCACCCTCCCGCTCAGCCATTCGCCGATCACCAGACCGGCTGCGCAGGCCCCGAAGATCGCTGCCCACAGCCCCGGGGCGAGACCTTCCGCCGGGCGATGCGTGATGAGCAGTGCGGCGACCGACATCGCCCCCACCGTCAGGAAATAAGGCTGCACGGTGGCGACGAAACTCCGTTGGTCCCAAGCGGTCGCCACGGCGTACACGGTCAGCGCCGGCCCGCCGACCCCGGCGGACGTGTTCATCAGGCCGCTCACGGCCCCGGACGCCACCACTGCGAGGCGCCCCGCACCGGTTCGCGGCGTCCGCACGAGCTTGGCCGCGAATAGACCGAGCGCGACGAGGATCCCCACGGTCAGTTCCAGCCAGCCCGGCGGCACGATCCGCACGATCCACACCCCGGGGACCACGCCGAGCGTGGCTCCACCGGCCAGCATCCGCCAGCGCCGCCATTGGATGTCGCGCCACAGCCGGGTGAGAATCACCGCACTGGTGAACGCGGCACACACGTTGACCACGAGCACGCCCGTGAACCCGCCGAGGAGGAGGACGAGCAGGGGTGCGGAGATGAGCGCGAATCCCATGCCGGTGACGCGCTGCGCCGCGGCGGCGGCCAGCACGACCAGCAGGATCAGCGCAGTGCTCACGTCGGCACGTGCCGCACGCGGAAGCTGCCGGCGCTCGAGGCTTTTCCGTCCGGGTTCGTGCCGGGCATTCAGACCACCTCGGCTTCGAGTGGCGCGAGCCGTCCCAGCTCACCCATTCGTGCCCACACGCCTTCGGCGAGCTCCTGGATCCGGGCGGCGAGGGCGTCCTCGTCCACACCGGCCATCCGGCCGTTCCGCAGCACCGCCCTGCCGTCGATCAGGACGGTGTCGGCGGAGGCATGCGGCTGGGAGTAGACGAGCGACTTGACGACGTCGCGCGTCGGTACATTGGCCGCCGCCGACAGCTTCCACAAGACGAGGTCGGCCCGGCAGCCTTCCTCGATCCGGCCGAGGTCCGGCCTGCCGAGGATGTCGGCGCCTGCCCACGTCGCGGCCGAAAGGACGTCCGCGGCGGTCGGCCGGCGGGACGTCTGGGAGGCAGCTTTTCCGAACATGGCTGCGATCCGCATCTCGTTGAGCATGTCCTGCGGGTACGTGTCGGTGCCCAGCCCGACGCGTATCCCGGCGTCCAGATAGCGCGGCAGGGACTCGAGCAGCCGCCCTTTCCTCCCGTTCACGACCGGGCAATGCGCCACTGCAGCACCGGCGGCGCCGATCCGTCCGAGATCGGATCCGTCGTCGTGCTGCACACGGGAATGGTGGGACAGGTGCACGCCATGCCCGAGGATCATGTCCGGGGTCAGGCAGCCGATGTGGTCCAGCCATTCGAGCGGGGTTTTCCCGTTTCGCTCGAGCATGCTGAAGAATTCCTTTTCCGACTGCCCGGCGTGCAGCTGTACCTTCCAGCCGCGTCGCCGTGCTTCCTCCGTCGTCGTCTGCAGCAACCGCTCGGTGCAGGTGTCGATCTGTGCCGGTGCCAGCATCGGCTGGACGAGGTCGTTTTCCCCGGTGTTCAGCGAGTCGAGGAAATCGAGGCATTCGGAGAACCTGGTGAACCCTTCGTCGGAATACCACCGGTAGTCCAGGGAACGGCCGTCGGTGACCCAGTCGGCCGACTTGTAGCGTGGGGCGATGATCATCCGCCATCCGCGGGATCGGGCCGTTTTCACGATTTCTTCGACCACATCGAGGGACCCGCGGCTTTGCACTTCCGTGAAGTAGGTCATTTCGACGCTGGTGGTGATGCCGGAGCGGATTCGCTCCACGAAGCTGAGCTCGGTCGCCGCGAGTTCGTCCGCGGGCCTGATTGCCGCCCGGACGGCAGGCAGGTGCTCGTAAAGCGGGCTCTCGCCGAGCGAGGGTGATCCGGCATCCTCCAGCACGCCTCGCGTGTAGGGCGTGTCGGTTCCGTGGGAATGGAGGTTCACGAAACCGGGCGTCACGAGGTGGCCCGAAGCATCGATGCGTTCCCAGCTCTCCGGAATCTGCCAGGTGCCGCTGTCGTGCAGGGACTGGATCCGCCCGTTCGACACGGCGATGTCGCAGGCACGGCGTGCGACGAAGGCGCCGTCGGCGCGCACGAGGACCAGACCACCGGTGACGGCAAGGCCGCGATCGGGATGCGTTTCGATCATGGGGTGCGTCTCCTGCCCAGGGTATGCCGGCGAACGCCGGTGAGAGGACCGGTTCCTTACCGGAACCGGGGGACGTGACCGTATTCGCGAGTGGGTGCCGGCCAGACCGGCTTCCGTGCTCGGCAGGAGGGCCTCGGGGTCGCGAGTACGACTTCCTCCTGCGGCTTGGTCCGGGGGTGCCCGCCAAGCTCATTGACGTTGGACATCATACCTTTCCAGGGAGGTGCGTCAAGCAGCGAATCATGACCGGGGGCTTGTGGGTATGATGTCCGACATGAGTGCTGAGGTTGACCGGCCGGACGACCGGCAGCTGCGGTATCCCTTGGCCTCCCGGGTCGAGGTGGCCCGCGACGGGCTGATCGAGCGGATGAAAAGCGGCGCGTATGCCGACGGCCGGCTGCCGCGTGAGGACGACCTGGCGAAGGAGCAGCGGGTCAGCCGCACCACGATCCGCGCCGTCTTGCAGTCACTGGAACGGGACGGCGTCGTGTCGCGCAGGCACGGCATCGGCACGTTCATCAATTTCGACGTGCTTTCTTCGCCCATCCCGCTCAACCGGCTCGCCGGATTCGAGCAGCTGATCCAGGAGGCCGGCGCGGTGGCGACGGTGACGGTCACCCGGGTGGCGGTCGAGACGGCGCCCGAGGTGCTGGCGAGCGCGGGGCTCGACCCGGCACAGTCCTGCGTCTTGGTGGACAAGACATTTCATGCGGACAAGGTCGCGTGTGCCCGCGTTCGCGACGTGTTTCCCGAATCCTCCCTCACCGCGGCGCTGGATCCGCAGGTGCCGGTCCCCGGGTCGACATTCACGTTCGCCGAACGGCACTGCGTCGAACCGATCGACTACGCGATGGCGGAAATCGAGATCTCGCTCGCCGACGAGGATTTGTCCGAGCACTTGCGGATCGCGTCCGGAACCCCCCTCATCCGCCTCAAAGAAACCCATTACGGCGTCAGTGGCAACCTGCTGGGCTTCTCGTTCATCGACTGCCTGGCCAAGCCGATGCGGCTGATGGTGTTGCGCCGCAACGGCTGACCACTCCGCGGGGACGCGCCGTCACCGCGGCCGGAATCCGCTTGGTCCGCCGGCCATGATGGAACTCAAGCGGCGGGCGGCGACCTTCACGGTGGCCGAGAGGGTCTCGACCCGCTCGGCGAGCCGGAACTTCGGGCCGGCGACATTCACCGACGCGATGATGCAGTTCATGGAATCGCGGACGGGTGCAGCGATCGACATGTGACCTGCTTCGAGCTCGTCGATCGCAATGCAGCACGCCGTTTGCCGCTCGCGGTGGAGCGTGTCGA
>NZ_JNYZ01000014.1 GCF_000717335.1 Amycolatopsis jejuensis | reverse complement strand
GGAGACGATCCACGGTGGCTGTTCACCTTTCCTCACCCGTTCATGATCAACGATCATGAACCTTCACGCACCACAAGTGATCAACTTGTTAGGAACTCTTAGGGTGCCCCCAACGTCACCGGGGATACGGCAACACGACCTCCGCAGCCCCCTGCCCCCGCCGGACCGGCTCTGCCGCGGCCAGCCACCGCCCATCCCGCAACCGCTCCACCCCGGTCGCCGCCCCGATCTCCGCCGGGGTAGCCGAAAACACCTGCCCCCGCCCCTGAAGGTCGGCAGCAGAGGGCTGGGTCAGGAACGCCGGCTCCACATCAGCCTTGGCCCCGTTCCGCTGCGAAGCCCGAGGCGCCGCAATGGCGTCCTCCAACGACAGCCCCCGATCAATCCGCCCCAGCAACACCTGCAGCACCGTAGTGATGATCGACGCACCCCCCGGCGACCCCGTCGCGAAGAACGGTTTCCCATGCTGCAACACCACAGTGGGCGCCATCGACGAACGCGGCCGCTTACCAGGACCGGGCAGATTGGGATCCGGCACCCCAGGGGTAACCGGTACGAACGAAAAGTCCGTCAGCTCATTGTTGAGCAAGAACCCACGCCCAGGAACGACAATCCCGCTACCACCCTCCTGCTCGATGGTCAGCGTGTACGTCACGATGTTCCCCCACTTGTCGGCCACCGTGAGGTGCGTCGTGTTCTCCCCCTCATACGGCGTAGGTGCGCCGACGTCCCCCGCCGCACACGGTTTCGGATGCTTCGGATCCGCAGGCGCAACCGGGCTGGTCGCCGCATGGTCCTTCGAGATCAGACACGCCCGGCTATCCGCAAACCTCTGGCTCAACAGCTCCCGGGCAGGCACGTCGACCACCGCCGGATCACCGATCCACCGGTTCCGATCGGCAAACGCATACCGCGAAGCCTCCAGAAAATACTGCAGATAATCAGCCTCACCGGCCCGCGCAAGATCGAAATTCTCCAGAATGTTCAACGCCTCACCCACCGTCAGCCCACCGGACGACGGCGCAGGCATCCCATACACATCGAGCCCGCGATACTTCGTATGCGTAGGCGCGCGTTCGACAGTCTGGTACCCGGCAAGATCCCCGCTGGTCAGCTTCCCCGGCCGGACGTTCAGCGAAGCCGCCGGATCAACCGGCGGCCGCTGCACAGTCTTGACGAGGTCTGCCCCAATTTCCCCCCGATACACCACATCCGTACCACGATCGGCCAGCTGCCCATACGTATCGGCCAGATCGGGATTCCGGAACACCGTCCCCGGCACCGGCGGCTGCCCACCCGGCAGATACAACGACCGGGTGGCCGGGAACGCCCCGAACCGACCGGCGTTACGCGCCACCTGGTCATGGAAGGTCTGATCCACCACGAACCCCTTGCGCGCCAGCGCCTCCGCCGGGGCAATGGACTGCGCCAGCGACCGCGTACCCCATTTGCGCAGCACATCACGCCAGGTCGCCGGAGTCCCCGGAACACCGACGCTCAACCCGCTGGTGACCGCATCGGCGAACGGCACCGGCTTCCCGTTCTCCACGAACAGGTTCTGATCCGCCGTCTGCGGCGCGGTCTCGCGGCCGTCGAGAGTGTGTACCCGGTGCGTCTTGGCGTCGTAGTACACGAAGAACCCGCCCCCGCCGATCCCGGCCGAGAACGGGTCCGTAACGCCGAGAGCTGCAGCGACGGCAACCGCCGCGTCGACAGCGTTGCCTCCCCCGCGCAATACCTGGGTACCGATCGCGGTGGCATCGGCGTCGATGCTCGACACTGCACCCAGATAGCCGATTGCCACCGGGGATTTCGGGGTGTCGGCCGAGGCAGCGGCCGCCCCGGTGACGGACACCAGTGCGGCCGCCGACAGCACCGCGAGAATTCTCTTTCCGATCTTGGGCATGCGGGCGAGTCTGCCGCGCGGCCGCGACCGGTGTCCACTCATCTCACGGACGACATCGCCACCAAGGTCAGCGTCGCCAGCCCGCCGATCCCGAACACCGCCACCACGATCCCGGCCGCCGCCGCGGCCGCCGCGGCGAGCCGGACCATCAGCCCGGCGATCCGGCGCAGGATCCGGATCACCGCGACCAGCACGATCAGCGCGACCACGAGCACCCCGGCCGGTACGCCGGAGCCGCTGTCCTGCGCGGCGGCCAGCACGGTGGTCATGACCGCACCCGCACCCGGGGTCCGGGGCCGAACTCGCGGATGTTCTCGTACGCCCGCTGCCGCAAGGCCTCGCGGGCCCGTTCGCGGCGGCGCTCCGAACCGAGCTGCCACGCCCAGCGCCAGCCAGCCCACATCGCGACCACGGAACCGGCAAGGGTCACCAGGAACGCCTGTCCCACCAGGCCGTCGAGCGGCGCGAGCCGCAGCAGCACCAGCAGGGCCCACAGCTGGGCCACGGTGAACGGCACGACCAGAGCCGCGGCGTACACCCCCCGACGCCAGCGAACCGGCTGCGGAGCGGGAAGAAACGGTTCCATGACTGCCTCCCTCGGTGGTGTGCTTCCAGGAAACCTCGGCGGGGCCGGGAAATCTGTGTCAGCTGACACGTTCAGCGGGCCAGGTGGCGCAGGTCCGCGAGCCGGTGGATGGTCACCTGCCCGCGCGCGGTGCTGATCACGCCGCGGCGGCGCAGCTCCCGGGTCACCCGCGCCCACGATTCGCGCGAAATCGCTGCGGTCATCGCAAGTTCGGCCTGTGTCCCCGGCACGGTGATCTCGATGTCGCTGCCCCGGCGTACCCCGTGCTGCACGGCCAGCTGCATGAGCTGCGCGGCGACCCGGCGG
This sequence comes from Amycolatopsis jejuensis, assembly GCF_000717335.1. Classification (GTDB taxonomy): domain Bacteria; phylum Actinomycetota; class Actinomycetes; order Mycobacteriales; family Pseudonocardiaceae; genus Amycolatopsis; species Amycolatopsis jejuensis. Next base: position 196,584 of record NZ_JNYZ01000014.1, on the reverse strand, counting down.
GTGATCGTGCCGCCGCCGAGGTCTAGCCACTGCCTCCCGACGTCGCGCAGGCGGTCGGCGAGAACCTGCAGCAGTGCCCAGGAAATCGCCGCTTCCCGGCGGCACAGCGCAACGAACCGCGCGGCCGGAACGGCAAGGACTTCCAAGTCGTCCAACGCTTCCACGGTCGCCGACCGCCGTCCGCCGTCGATCACGGCCAGCTCGCCGATCACGTCGCCCTCGCCGCGGACGCCGATCACGACCTCGCGCCCGTCGGACGTCACGTTGGTGATCCGCACGTGGCCGGTCAGCAGGAGGAGTACCACCGCGGCGCGGTCGCCTTCGCGGCACAGCACGTCGCCGCGCCGGTAGGTCTGCCGCACGGACAGCTCCTCCAGCTTCGCGCGATCCCCGGCACCCAGTGCCGGCCAGAAGCCGATCGTCTCCACGGCGGCCCGCCTTCCTCGTCGTCGGCCGGTCGCTTCAGGCGATGAGTCCCGCCCCTGGCCGGATGGCGTCGGTGGTGCGGATCCAGCCCCGGGTCCGCTGCCCGCCGACGCGCACGTGGAAGGCGTGGGTGAACGCGCTGCGGTCGATCCCGGCGTACCCGTGCCGGACGACCGAGCGATGGATCGCGTTGGACACCACCAGCGCGAGCGGGCCGGACGAGTTGCGCAGCCGGCGTCTGAGCTCGGTCGCGTCGAGGAGGCGGCAGGCGATGTCGATGTCCTCGCCGTACGGGCCGTGTGCGTCGTAGTGCACTTCGCCGGCGTGCATCGACACGCGAAGGCGGAAGGCGAGCTCGGGTCTCTCGTCGCTGTGCCGCCCGAGCAGCTCGGCAAGCGCGGGCACCACGCGGGCGAGCAGAACCGTCTTCGGCGCTTCGTCGACCGGGCGGACGAGGCACAGGGCGCCGTCCCCCCGGTCGACGAAGGCGTCGCGGAACTCCTCGGTGATGCCGCCGGCCCGGAACGCCTCGTCGAGCAGGTCGAACAGGACCGAGCGAAGCCCGGCGCGGGCCGGGTTCGTGCGGGTGGTCGACCCTTCGATGTCGACCACCAGAATGGCTCGGTGCACTGGCGCGGCCACTACGGAAGTGTCCATGTCCGGCCCCCTTGTTTCAGGAAGCTACTGAAATCTAGTAGACTTTCACAGAAGCCACTATAGAGGCTGATCCGAGACTGAACAATGGCGTCGCGCACACGATGTCCCTGGAACAGCCCCGGTTCTGCCGACCGCCACCCACACTGACCAGCATCCGACACACAACCCTCGGCCTGTCGGGCAATCCCGGCACCCCGGGTGTAGAATCCCCGCCATTCACGCCTGACTGAACTTCACTGAAGGGTCTGAAGTCGTGTCCCAGCCCCGTCCCGCGCTTGCCGGCCGCCTCCGTGCCCTGCGCAAGGAGAGCTGGCCGGGCGTGGAAATCACCCAGAAGCAGCTCGCACAGGCGTTCGGGCTCAGCACCGGGCTGCTGTCGTCGTGGGAGAACGTCGCGAAGCCGGTCACGCCGCCGCCCTCGCGGCTCGACGCGTACGCCACGTTCTTCGCGACCCGCCGTTCGGTGCAGGGCCGCGAGCTCCGCCTGCTCGACCCCGGACAGCTCACCGACGAGGAGCTCACGCGCCGCAAGGAACTCCTCGCCGAGCTCACCGGGCTGCGCGACGACCCCGACGAGACCCCGGCCCGGCCTGCCTTCGCGCCGGGCAGCCTGTGGCACTTCCCGCCGCGGCAGGACGTGGTGATCGTCTGCGCGCAGCTGCCCGAGAAGTACCGCATCGCCTACACCGATCCGGCCAGCCCGGATTACGTGGACCTCTACACCTACGCCGACCCGGACGCGCTGATCGAGCTGTACGGTCACATCCGCGCGTGCAATCCGGCCAACAGCGTCACCTTCCGGACCACCGACCAGCACACCCCGCTGACGCCGGACGAGTACACCGCACATCTGGTGCTACTCGGCGGCGTGGACTGGAACCCGCAGACGCGCGCACTCCTCGACCGGGTGGACGCCCCGGTCCGCCAGGTCGGCCGCAAGGGCGACGAAAGCCAGCTGGACAGCGGTTTCGAGGTGACCCGCCCGGACGGGACCACCGAGCTGTTCACCGCGAAGCTGTCGCACGGCACCCTCGTCGAGGACGTCGCGCACTTCTACCACGGCGTCAGCCCGCTCAACCGGAAGCGCACCGTGACCGTGTGCAACGGGATGTACGGCAGGGGCACCCTCGGGGCCGTCCGCGCGCTGACCGACTATCGTTTCCGCGACCGCAACCAGAGTTACCTCGACCAGCGGTTCGCGGGGGCGGACTCCTTCAGCATCATCAGCCGGGTCCCGGTCTTCGACAACCAGGGGCTCACCCCCGACTGGACCCTGCCGGAAAACCGGCTACACGAGTGGCCAGAAGCGAGCACTCCATGACCGCGACCGTCGCCGCGCCGGCGCAGCACACGACCCACCAGCGGTTGCTGCACCGCGTCGCCGCGCAAGACGCGCCGCAGGCCGAACTGGACGCGATCGTCGTGCCCAACGGCCGTCCCGCCCCTTATCTCAAAGACGCCTTCCGAGCCGCCCGCGAGGTCGACGCCACGCTTCTCTTGCTGTGCAGCAAAAACGCGCGCGCGTCGGACGCGGTCCTCGCCGCAAAACGCGAAGGCGTACGAGTACGCGCGATCGACACCGACGAAGTGGCCCACCTCGATGTCGTACCCCGCTTCGCAACCAGCAGGCTGCTGGCGGTGAAACGGCTGCTGCGCCGCGCCGACACGAGCTTCAAGCGCAACCTGGGCGTGCTCGTCGCCGAACTCGCAGGCTGGCAGCGAGTCCTGTTCCTCGACGACGACATCCACCTGTCCCGCCCCGCCGATCTGCGCGCCGCCGCGGGCCTGCTCGACGAGTACGCCGCGGTGGGCCTGTCGAACACCGGCATGCCGGACAACTCCGTGGTATGCCACGCCTACCGCGATTCCGGCGGCCGCCAAGACACCTTCGTCGGCGGCGGCGCACTGGCCGTCGGCCGCGGAACGTTCCGGTCATTCTTCCCGGACATCTACAATGAGGACTGGTTTTTCCTTCTGGGAGACCGAAAACTGCGCGCGACGGCAATCACCGGCACGGCATACCAGAGCGACTACGACCCGTACCGCGACACCGTACGCGCGAGGTCGGAAGAACTGGGCGACACCCTGGCCGAGGGAATCTACGGCCTGCTGGACAACAGCCTGGCCATCGCCGACGCAACCGCCGGATACTGGGCGGAATTCCTGGAGAGCCGCCGGGAATTCATCCGCACCGCGGTCCGGCAAGTGCAGTCTGCGCCGCACCTGACCGGCGCACACGAGTCCCGGATGATCGCCGCACTCAAAGCAGCCCTGGGCCGCAACCACCTGATCACGCCAGACCTGTGCGTCCGGTACCTCCGCGCATGGCAACGCGATCGCGAAACGTGGGAAACGCACCTGACCGCCCTACGCAACCACGCAACCGGTGGCACAGACGACGCCTTCCGAACCCTGGGCATCGCCGAACTGGTCCACGGCTCCTGACCCGCCGTCCGTGAAGGCCACCTTCACGGAATCAGATTCCCTCATGGTTCCCTTCACAGCCCTCTCCATTCCGTGAAGGTTCCCATCCGAAGCCCGCACACGGTCTGAGGTGCTTGTCAAGGCATCTTTCCCGCCTTGACAAGCACCTCAGACCGTCGTGACACTCAAACTTCGGGGTGCCCCCACGCAACAGTCCCAGCCGACACAGAACTCACCGCAACACTTCCCAGAGCAAACCTCAAGAACCGCCACAAGTACGCGACACCAACGGAACCGGCCGATCATCCGGAAACCCCTTAACCAGCACATGACAATGCTCAGGCTCGGAAACCGTCCGCCCATCCGGCAACGTGTGCTCCGAATAGCACACCACCGTGCCATGCCCCCAATCCTCATACCCAAGACGCCGATACAACCGCGCAGCCCGGGTATTGTCCGTACGCACCGCCAACGCCCCCAGCGCATGCCCTTGCCCGGCAAGATAATCCTCCGCCGCACGCACCAGCGCCGCACCAATCCCACGGTTCCGCGCCTCCGGAGCCACCTCCAAATGCGTCAACAACGGCACCCCCGGCAGATGCCCCCGGATCGGCGGCTCCTCAGCGTCTTCGAGCCAGAGATAGACATCGCCAACCGGACGAGCGTCGCACCACGCCGTGAACAGGACACCCAAACCCTTCGCCTGCCGGGTGAGCCGGTCCTCGAAGAAGCCCTGGTTCCCCAGCACGGCCGCCAGCACCGCGAGGTCCGCCTGCCCGGCCTGCCGGATCGAGACCTCGCCTGTCAACGCCGACTCCTGTCCGCAGGACCGGGCACGAGGAGCACCACAGCGGGGGCCGGTCCGGGCCGCGTCCGGACCCCGGTCCTGATCATGGCCCCCCGTGCTCAAGGGTATGGGGGTCCGGTGTAGGCGCGAAGCCCGCAGACGCACCAGTCCGGCCCCGCGAATGGAGTAACGGAACCGGCCTGCGTGGTGACGCTGCGTCGGCTAGGCGCCGGGGAAGAGCCGGTCGACCGCGAGCACGTACGCCCGGTATGACCGTTCTCGGTCGTTGCCCGCCACCGCGTCCAGCTGCAGACCGCGGATCAGGCTCAACGCCGCCGTGGCCAGCAGCGGCACCTCGCCGGAGGGCACGCCGTCGCGCACGAGACTCTGTTCGATCGTCGCCAGCCAGTCCTGGACCACCGCCTTGGCAAACCCGTCCGGCACGACCGGCGACACCTCCCCGATCGCCGCGAAAAGCAGCAGGAACTCCTTGCGGCCACGGGGATTGTCGAGCAGCCGCCAGGCGCTGAGCAGCAGCTGCCGCGTGGACTGTGCGGCCTGGAACTCGTCGTCCGCCTCGAGCCGGGCGACCAGGTTCGCCCGCAGCGTGCCGATCACCTCGGCGACGAGCTCGTCCTTCGACCCGAAATGCCGCAGCAGGCTCGCGTGCGTGACCCCGAGCGCGCCCGCCGCCCGGCGCAGCGAGAAGTCGCGCAGGCCCTCCTCGACGAGGTAGTCGGTGAGCTCGCCGAGGAGCTCGGTCCGCCGTTGCCGGTACCGCAGCGAACGGCCGTCCACACGGGTCGGAGGCACGCGGCTCATCCTAGCCACGCCGAAACTAGCCGTACCAACTGGTTGCAGTAACCATGTGGTTCGGCTAATTTGAAGTGCTCCACCGGACGCTCGATGAGGAGAATCCATGCCTGCCACCACTGCTTTCGTGCACGCCACGGTGATCGACGGACTCGGCGGCACGCCACTGCGCGACGGCACCATCCTGGTCGAGGACGGCCGGTTCACGGCCGTCGGCGACGTTCCGGTGCCGCCCGGGGCCGAGGTCGTGGACCTGCGCGGCCGGTGGGTTGTGCCGGGGTTCGTGAACGGCAACGTCCACCTGCTCGACGGCATCATGATGATGGGCATCGGCGGCATCGAGTACCTGGCCCGCCACGAGGGGCGCCTCGCCGAGGTGATCGAGGAGTCGGCGCAGGTCGCGCTGCGGTCGGGCGTCACCACGGTGTTCGACACCTGGAACGCCACCGCGCCGGTGCTGGCGGCGCGCGACCGGATCGCCGCCGGGACGGTGCCGGGCGCGCGGATCTTCGCCGCAGGCAACATCCTCGGGTTCGGCGGCCCGTTCGGCGCCGATTTCAACCTGGCCGCGAGCCAGGTCATCAGCCCGACGTTCGCCGCCCGGATCAGCGCACTGTTCGAGGCGGGCGTCGGCCCGCACCTGAGCCTGCTGCCCGCCCGCGAGGTGCGGCCGATCGTCCGCGACTACCTGGCCAGGGGCGTCGACCTGGTGAAGGTCGGGATCACCGACCACCTCACCGGGATCTGGGGGTTCGAGCGGAGCTACCTGATGTTCTCCGAGCGGGTGCTGCGGGTCATCGCTGAGGAAGCGCACGAGGCCGGGCTGCCGCTGCTGTCGCACACGATGTCGGTCGAGGGCTTGGAATCGGCCATCGACCTCAAGACGGACGTGCTGATCCACGCCTCGATCACCAGCCAGCGGCCGATCCCGCACGAGCTGGTCGACGCGATGGCGCAGTCCGGGTCCGCGGCCGGGCTGCAGACGGTGACGTCGGCGTACCAGCACCGGCTCGAATCGGCGGGCACGATCTGGGCCGGGTACGGCGGCGGCGTACACACGACGAACGAGAAACTGATCCTGGCCGCGGGCGTCCCGGTGATCCTGGGTACGGACGCAGGCTGCACGTCCCACGACGTCCTGGCCGACAACGGCGAGGTCGGCGACCCGGAACGGCCGTGGACCCTGGGCACCGACCACCTGGCCTGGGGCCGCGGCATCGTCGAGAAGGGCATGACCCCGATGCAGGCGCTCGTGGCGGCCACGAGCGCGGTTGCGCGGGCCTACGGCAAGGACGCGGACCTGGGCAGCATCACCCCGGGCCGTCGCGCGGACCTGGTGGTGCTGCGGGAAGACCCACTGGTGAACGTGACCGCCTGGGGCGCGGTGACGGACGTATACCAGGACGGCACGCGGGTGGACCGGGACCGGCTGCCACTGGAGCCCCTGGTGACGGCAGCGATCCCGGCCAACGCCTAGATCAGGTCCAGCGGGTCGAGCTGCACCCGCACCGGCTCGGTGGCCTTGCGCGCATCCCGCCGGGCCACCGCATCCCGGATCACCGTCGCCAAAGCACGACCCTCCGGACGAGACACCCGGACCAGCGCACGTTCCCGCTCCGCGTTGCCCTCGTCGTCGAAATCGCCCAGCGGGACCGGGCCGAGGATCTCGCCGGTGTCCGGCAACGGGAGGTCGTCCAGGACGGTCGCCACCGCGGACGGGCTGCCTTCCACGCTCGCCATCCGCATGGCGGGTGGGAAGCCCAGCTCGCGGCGCTGCTCCAGTTCCTGGCTCGCGTGCCACCCCGGATCCCAGCGCACCAAGGCCTGTACCACCGCCAAGCCCGCCTCCGCGCCGACGACCACCCGGCCACCCGCCGACGACGGCCGGACCAGCGCCGCCGCGGCCATCCAGCGGCGTAACGTCTCCTCGGCCGCGCGGAGGTCCTGCCTGCCCAGCAGGGCCCAGCCGTCGAGCAGGAGCGCGGCGCCGTACCCGCCCTCGGCCACCGGTTCCGCGCCCGGCGTGCAGACCACCAGCGCCGGGCGGCCCGGTACCTCGGCCAGCACCTCGGCCGCCCCCGACGTGCGCACCGGCACTCCCGGGAACGCGCGACCCAGCTCCTCCGCGGTCCGCTTCGCCCCGACCACCACTGCCCGCAACCGCACCGAACCGCAAGCAGGACAACGGAAAGCCGTCTCCGGAACCCCGCACCACCGGCACGCGGGCGGCTTCGGCGCGCCGTCCACCGACCCTCCCGGCAACGCCAGCGGACCCGCGCATCGGCGGCAATGCGCGGGCGTCCGGCACTGGCCGCACGCCAACCCGGGCACATACCCGCGCCGCGGAACCTGTACCAGCGCGGGCAATCCGGCTGCGAAGGCCTGCCGCGCCGCTTCGAAAGCCACCGCGGGCAAGCGGGCGACACGGGCGGCCTCGTCGCGGGCGACGTCGAAGTCCTCCCCCACCGGCGTGACCCGCGGTGCCGCCGCCCGAAGCTCGGCGCGCCCGGCCTGAACCTGTTGCGCCCACCCGGATTCCACGAGCAGCTGCGCCTCGGCCGTCCGCGCGAAACCGCCGACCAGCAGCGACGATTTCGTGGCGTGCGCCCGGTCCATCAGGACGTCGCGGACGTGCGGGTACGGCGCATGGGGATCGAGATGCAGGTCGTCGCCGTCGTCCCAGACCACGAACAATCCCGGGTCCGCGACCGGCGCGAACATCGCTGCCCGGGTGCCGACCACCACGCGTACCGTCCCGCGCAGCACGGCGAGCCACCGCCGGTACCGCTCGGCCGGGCCGAGCCCGGCGATCAGCGCTGCGACGCCCTGTTCTCCGACCAGGTCGATGCATGCGTTGTGCACGCGCGTGAGGTCTCGGTGGTCCGGCACCACGAGTACCGCGCCCCGGCCGTTTGCGGCTGCGGTGGCCGCTGCTTCGGCTAGCCGTTGTGGCCAGTCTTCTCCGGGTAGTGCCTGCCAGACTGCGTTTGCCGGGCGGCCCTCCGCTACGGCCTCCAGGAACGCTTCGCCACGTTGATAGCGGGACCACGCGGATATGTCGGGCGCGGACGGTGGCGGGGCGGGTTTTGCTGGGGGTTCGCCCTCGACCTTTGCATGTCGGGGGGGCAAGGCCAGTCGCAGGACGTCCGAGAGGGTTCCGGCGTAGCGGTCGGCTACCGCTCGGCATACGGCGTGCAAGGAGGGTGGCAGGACGGGTTCGCTGGACGTTACCCGTTCCAGGTACGCCAGTTTGCGTTCGTATTCGGTGGTGTCGGTGCGTTCGACGAGGTAGCCGTCGACGAGCTGCCCGGCGAATCGGACGCGGACTCGGCAGCCGGGTACTGCGGTTTCGTGGAGTTTGTCGGGGACTTGGTAGTCGAAGGTGCGGTCGAGGTGGGCCAGGGGGATGTCCACTACGACCTTCGCTACTGGTCGTTCGGGGGCGGGTTGTTGCTGGCCTTTGCGGGAGCGTGGGGGTTTCTTCTTGCCAGCCTTCGGCTCCGGTGCGGAGCGCGGAGGCTCCGGCAGGTCCCACAGGGGGGTGGATTCGGAGCTGGTCACTCGGAGATCTTTACCAGACCACCCTGACAAGCCTGTGGGGGAAGTCCGGGAAGGGACCTTGATGTTGCGGTGGGGCACCCCGAAGCTGGATTGTGACGACGGTCTGAACGGCTTGTCAAGGCGGGAAAGATGCCTTGACAAGCCGTTCAGACCGTGTGGGGGCTTCGGATCGGGGTGCAGGGCCGGGACTGGGTGCCGTGGCCGGGGTGGGTGCCTCGGTGCGGTGGGGTGGTGGGTGAAAGCCGTGAAGGGAACCTTCACGGACTGGAAAGGGCTGTGAAGGGAACCATGAGGGAATCTGATTCCGTGATGGTTCCCTTCACGGAACCCGGGGGCGTGAAGGAGCGGTCAGGAGCCGGTCAGGGAGCGCAGGGCGTCTGCGCGGGAGGTGTTTTCCCACGGCAGGTTCAGGTCCGGGCGGCCGAAGTGGCCGTACGCCGCCGTGGGGGCGTAGATCGGGCGGAGCAGGTCCAGGTCGCGGATGATGGCGGCCGGGCGGAGGTCGAAGACCTCGCTGATCGCTGACTGGATCTTCGAAGGGTCGACCGTTTCGGTGCCGAACGTCTCCACGAAGAGGCCCACCGGGGCGGCCTTGCCGATGGCGTACGCCACCTGCACCTCGACGCGTCCGGCCAAGCCTGCGGCGACCACGTTCTTGGCCACCCAGCGCATCGCGTACGCGGCCGACCGGTCCACCTTGGACGGATCCTTGCCGGAGAACGCGCCGCCGCCGTGGCGGGCCATTCCGCCGTACGTGTCGACGATGATCTTGCGTCCGGTGAGGCCCGCGTCGCCCATCGGGCCGCCGATCACGAACCGGCCGGTGGGGTTGACCAGCAGGCGCGTGCCGGACGTGTCGAGGCCCAGCTCGGCCAGCTCCGGCTCCACCACGTGCTTCTTCACGTCGACCCCGAGCATCTGCTCCAGGTCGATCCCGTCGGCGTGCTGGGTGGACACCACGACCGTGTCGAGCCGGACCGGCTGCTCGCCCGCGTACTCGATGGTGACCTGGGTCTTGCCGTCCGGGCGCAGGTACGGCAGCACGCCGTCCTTGCGGACCCCCGTCAACCGCCGCGCCAGCCGGTGCGCGAGCGCGATCGGCAGCGGCATCAGCTCCGGCGTGTCCGAGCACGCGTACCCGAACATCAGGCCCTGGTCACCCGCGCCCTGGCGGTTGATCTCGTCCTCGTCACTCTCGACCCGCGACTCGTACGCCGTGTCGACGCCCTGCGCAATGTCCGGCGACTGCGCCCCGATCGCGACGTTGACGCCACAGGAGTTGCCGTCGAAGCCCTTGGCCGACGAGTCGTACCCGATCCGCAGGATGACGTCGCGGACGATGGTGGGGATGTCCGCGTACGCCTCGGTGGTCACCTCGCCCGCCACGTGCACCTGGCCCGTGGTGATGAGCGTCTCCACCGCGACCCGGCTCCGCGGGTCCTTGGTGAGCAGGCCGTCGAGGATCGAGTCGCTGATGGCGTCACAGATCTTGTCGGGATGGCCCTCGGTCACCGATTCCGACGTGAACAGCCTTTTCGTGGACGCAGTCACGACCTCGTCACTTCCCTCGGTCAAGCTTCGGCACCGGAGTTAGGCACCCCTTACACGGCCCACCCTACCGAGCGGGCACAGAGCTAGAGTCGACGCGCGCGCAAGCCTGTTACAGCGTCCCACAATGTGGCCGCCAGCCGCGCCTTGGCACCGAGCGGGATCGGCTCCTCGGTGCCGTCCGCGGCGAGCAGCCAGCCCGAATTGTCCTCGGTGCCGAACGCCTTGCCGTCGCCGACCGCGTTGACCACCAGCAGGTCGGCGCCCTTGCGGCGGAGCTTGGCGCGGGCGTGGTCGAGCACGCTGCCGTGCTCGTCGCCGGTTTCCGCGGCGAAGCCCACCACGATCTGGCCGGGACGCCGCTGCTGCACCACCTCGGCGAGGATGTCGGCGTTGCGGTCGAGCGTGATGACCGGATCCGGGCTGTCGTCGGACTTCTTGATCTTGTGGTCGGCGCGCGTGGCCGGGCGGAAGTCCGCGACGGCGGCGGCCATCACCACCACGTCGGCGTCCGCGGCCGCGACATGCACGGCCTTGCGCATCTCCTCCGCGGTGGACACCCGCTGCAGCGTGGCGCCCGCCGGGGACGGCAGTTCGGCGGTGTGCCCGGCGACCAGCGTGACCTCGGCCCCGCGCTGCGCGGCAACCCGGGCGAGCGCGAAACCCTGCTTGCCGGACGAGCGATTGCCCAGGTAGCGGACCGGGTCGAGCGGTTCCCGCGTGCCACCGGCGGACACGACCACCCGCAGGCCCTCGAGGTCACGCGGCAACGCACGGGGTACCTCGAGCAGCAGCCGGGCCAGGTCGACGATCTCAGCCGGGTCGGCGAGCCGCCCCTTGCCGGTGTCCACCCCGGTCAGGCGGCCGGCGGCGGGTTCGGTGACGACCATCCCGCGTGAGCGCAGCAGCGCCACGTTGTCGCGGGTGGCCGGGTGCTCCCACATCTCGGTGTGCATCGCCGGGAAGAAGGCGATCGGGCACCGGGCGGTGAGCAAGGTGTTCGTGAGGAGGTCGTCGGCCAGCCCGTGCGCGGCCCTGGCCAGCAGGTTCGCCGTGGCCGGGACGACCAGCACGAGGTCGGCTTCCTTGCCGACGCGCACGTGCTGCACCTCGGGCACCTCGGTGAACACGCCGGTGTGCACCGGGTTCCCGGACAGCGCCTCGAAGGTGGCCGCACCGACGAAGTTCAGCGCGGCCTCGGTGGGTACGACGCGCACGTCGTGCCCGGTTTCGGTGAGGCCCCGCAGGACCTCGCACGCCTTGTAGGCGGCGATGCCGCCGCCTACGCCCAGGACAACCCTGGGCTTGGCGTCACTCACCCTCGGTGTGCTCGAGCAGCCCGCCGTGGATCTCGCGCAGCGCGATCGACAGCGGCTTCTCGCGGGGGCCGGGCTCCACCAGCGGTCCGACGTACTCCAGCAGGCCCTCGCCGAGCTGCGCGTAGTAGTCGTTGATCTGCCGGGCCCGCTTGGCCGAGTAGATCACCAGCGCATACTTCGAGGAGACCTTTTCGAGCAGGTCGTCGATCGGCGGGTTGGTGATGCCTTCGAGCTCTTCCAGCGTCGCCTGTTGCACAGTCACTCGTGCTGCTCCGTATCGTCACATCGATCGGCGGAGATGCCACCGCCGGTCACCAAGTCTAGCAACCGCCGCGCGGCGACCTCGACGTCGGCGTTCACGAGCCGCACGTCGAACTCCCCGGCCGCGGCCAGCTCCTGTTCGGCCTGCGCCAGCCGGGCCGCCACCGCGGTCTCGCTTTCGGTGCCGCGCCCGGTGAGCCTGCCGACCAGCTCGTCCCACGACGGCGGCATCAGCATCACGAGCCGGGCGTCCGGCATCGCGGCCCGGACCTGCCGGGCGCCCTGCAGTTCGATCTCCAGCACCGCCGGGCGGCCGTCCGCCAGCGCCCGTTCCACCGGCTCGCGGGGCGTCCCGTAGCGGTTCCCGGCGAACTCGGCCCATTCCAGCAGCCGGTTCTCGGCCACCATCCGGTCGAACTCGGCGGGGTCCACGAAGTGGTAGTGGCTCCCGTCGACCTCGCCCGGCCGCGGCGCCCGGGTCGTCACCGAAACGCTGAAGTACACGTTCGGCTCGAGCCGGCGCAGCTGTCCCACCACACTCGACTTCCCGACTCCGGACGGGCCCGAGACGACGGTGAGCCGGGGGCGGGAGAGTTCTCCCGCCGCCGGCTCACCGTCGCGGTCGGTGCCCCGGGTCACCGGGTAGTCCTGACCGACGCCGCTCACTCGCCGCTGAACTCGGCGAGCAGCGCCTTGCGCTGCCGGTCACCGAGTCCGCGGAGCCTGCGGCTGGGGGCGATCTCCAGTCGTTCCATCGTCTGCTGGGCACGCACCTTGCCGACGCCGGGGAGCGCCTCGAGCAGGGCCGAGACCTTCATCTTGCCGAGGACCTCGTTCTCCTCGGCCTGCTTCAGCACGTCGACCAGAGTGGTACCGCCCCGCTTCAGCCGCTCCTTCAGCTCAGCACGGATGCGGCGGGCGGCGGCGGCCTTCTCCAGCGCCGCAGCGCGCTGTTCCTCTGTCAGCTGGGGAAGTGCCACGTTTTCCTCCGGTAGTTCTCACATCTGGGTGGGTGACGCGACGGTACCCACCCCTGAGCAGGGGCCACAATGCGGGGGTGGCTGGTGGAGCGCGATTCCGGGGCCTGCTATTGGCCGGATCCGGCCGATCCCGCCAACCGGGCGCTCACCTCTTCGGCCGCCCGGCGCAGTGCGGCGGCGTCCGGGCCATGGCGCAGCAGGTCGCGCGAAGACGCCGGAAGCAGCCCGGGAAGGCCGGTCCCGAACAGTGCCCGCAAGTCCGCCGCGGTTGCCCCCTGTGCCCCGAAACCGGGCGCGAGGACCGGTCCGTTGAGCTGGGACAGGTCCAGTTCCCCAGGAGCCACAGTTGCCCCTACGACCACACCTACGTCGCCGTACGGCTCAGCCCCTGCGTTGTGCGCCGCAGCGGCGTCCACGACGCCCTGAGCGACCGTACGGCCGTCTTCGAGGCGCGCGCTCTGCAACGCGTGCGCCTCCGGGTTGGACGTGCGCGCGAGGACGAAGAGCCCGTTACCTGCTTCGCGCGCCGCCGCCACTGCTTCGTCGAGAGCGCCGAAGCCGAGGTACGGCGACACTGTGGCCGCGTCGGCGGTGATGGCGGCCTTCTCAGCCACGTACGCCGCCGTGTACGCCGCCATGGTGGAGCCGATGTCGCCACGCTTCACGTCCAGCAGGACGAGCGCGCCGGCGTCGTGCGCGACGTCGACGACGCGTTCGAGCACCGCGACCCCGGCCGACCCGAAGGCCTCGAAGAACGCCGACTGCGGCTTCACGATCGACGCCACCGCGCCCAGCGTCTCCGCGGCGCTGAGCGCGAAGCGTTCGAGACCGCTCGCATCCACCGGCAGGCCCCACGCCTCGATCAGACCCGGATGCGGGTCGATCCCGGCGCACAGCGGTCCCCGAGCGGCCACTGCCTCGGCCAGCCGGGCTCCGAACCGCGCGGTCACGACGTCGCCTTAAGCGCGGCCTGAAGGTCCTGAAGGCTGCGTACGCCGATGTCTCCGCGTATGAGCGCTTCGATGCCGTGTACGGCCGCCGCAGCGCCCTGCACTGTGGTGACGCACGGGATGTCCCGCGACACCGCCGCGGTACGGATCTCGTAGCCGTCCACGCGCGGACCGCTGTTGCCGTACGGCGTGTTGATGACCATGTTCACGTCACCGTCGAGGATGACGTCCACGATGTTCCGCTCGCCGGTACCCGGGTCCGGCTCGGAGTGCTTGCGCACCACCGAACAGGCGACCCCGTTGCGCCGCAGCACTTCCGCGGTGCCCGCGGTGGCGAGGATGTCGAACCCGAGGTCCGCCAGCCGCTTCACCGGGAACACCATCGACCGCTTGTCGCGGTTGGCCACCGAGACGAACACGCGGCCCGAGGTCGGCAGCGAACCGTACGCACCGCTTTGCGACTTCGCGAACGCCTTCCCGAAGGACACGTCGACGCCCATCACCTCGCCGGTGGACTTCATCTCCGGCCCGAGCAGCGAGTCGACGCCGTGGCCTTCCGGAGTGCGGAAGCGGTGGAACGGCAGCACGGCTTCCTTCACCGCAACCGGCGAATCGGACGGCATCCGGCCGCCGTCGCCCTCCGCGGGCAGTACGCCGGACGCACGCAGGTCCTTGATCGACGAGCCCGTCATGATCAGCGCCGCCGCCTTCGCCAGCGGTACCGCGGTGGCCTTCGAAACGAACGGCACGGTGCGCGAGGCCCGCGGGTTCGCCTCCAGCACGTACAGCACGTCGTCCTTGAGCGCGTACTGCACGTTCAACAGCCCGCGCACACCGACGCCGCGCGCAATCGCTTCGGTGGACCGGCGAACCGCTTCGAGATCCTGTGCACCGAGGGTGATCGGCGGCAGTGCGCACGACGAGTCACCGGAGTGGATCCCGGCTTCCTCGATGTGCTCCATCACGCCGCCGAGGTACAGGTCTTCGCCGTCGAAGAGCGCGTCGACGTCGATTTCGATTGCGTCGTCGAGGAAACGGTCGACCAGCACCGGATGCTCCGGCGTGACCTCGGTGGCGCGGCGGATGTACCCGGCCAGCGTCTCCTCGTCGTAGACGATCTCCATCCCGCGCCCGCCGAGCACGTACGACGGCCGCACCAGCACCGGGTACCCGATCTCGTCGGCGATCCGCTTGGCGCCCGCGAAGGACGTCGCGGTGCCGTAGCGGGGCGCGGGCAGCCCGGCGCCGGTGAGCACCTCGCCGAACGCGCCGCGGTCCTCGGCCAGGTGGATTGCCTCCGGCGGTGTCCCGACCACCGGGACCCCGGCGTCGGCCAGCCGCTGTGCGAGGCCGAGCGGTGTCTGGCCGCCCAGCTGCACGATGACTCCCGCGACGGTGCCCGACTGCTGTTCCGCGTGTACTACCTCCAGCACGTCCTCGAAGGACAGCGGCTCGAAGTACAGCCGGTCGGAGGTGTCGTAGTCGGTGGACACGGTTTCCGGGTTGCAGTTGACCATCACGGCCTCGAACCCGGCCTCCCGCAACGCGATCGCCGCGTGCACACAGGAGTAGTCGAACTCGATGCCCTGCCCGATCCGGTTCGGCCCGGAGCCGAGGATGAGCACCTTCGGCTTGTCGCCCTGCACGGCGACCTCCGACGTGGCCGCAGGATCGGTCTCGTAAGCCGAGTAGTGGTACGGCGTCTTCGCGGCGAATTCCGCGGCGCAGGTGTCGACGGTCTTGAACACCGGCCGCACGCCGAGCCGGTGCCGTAGCGCGCGGACGCCGTCCTCCCCGGCCAATTCCGGACGCAGGGCGGCGACCTGCCGGTCGGACAGGCCCGTGCGCTTGGCGCGGCGAAGCAGGTCGCCGTCGAGCACCGGGGCGTCGCGCACCTCCGCGCCGACCTCCCCGATCAGCGCAATCTGGTCGATGAACCACGGGTCGATCCCGGACGCCTCGTGCACCTGCTCGACACTCGCGCCGAGCCGCAGCGCCCGTTCGACCTCGTACAGCCGACCCTCGTGTGGCACGCGCAGAGCGTCCAAAGTGGACTCCAGCGTGACGCCCTCGGGGTCCGGCAGCGTCCAGAACCCGGTGGCCTTCGTCTCGATCGAGCGCATCGCTTTGCCGAGCGCTTCCGGGAAACTGCGGCCGAACGACATCGCCTCGCCGACGGATTTCATCGTGGTGGTGAGCGTCGGGTCCGCACCGGGGAACTTCTCGAAGGCGAACCGCGGCACCTTGACCACGACGTAGTCGAGTGTCGGTTCGAAGGCCGCGGGGGTCTCGCCGGTGATGTCGTTGCGGATCTCGTCGAGCGTGTACCCGATGGCGAGCTTCGCGGCGATCTTGGCGATCGGGAACCCGGTGGCCTTCGACGCGAGCGCACTGCTGCGCGACACGCGCGGGTTCATCTCGATGACGACCATCCGGCCGTCGCGCGGGTTGATCGCGAACTGGATGTTGCAGCCGCCGGTGTCCACGCCGACCTCGCGCAGCACGGCGATGCCGACGTCGCGCATCACCTGGTACTCGCGGTCGGTGAGGGTCATCGTGGGCGCGACGGTGACGGAATCGCCGGTGTGCACGCCCATCGCGTCGACATTCTCGATCGAGCACACGACCACCACGTTGTCGTGCTTGTCGCGCATCAGCTCGAGCTCGTACTCCTTCCAGCCGAGCACGCTCTCCTCGATGAGCACCTCGGTGACCGGCGACTCGGCAAGCCCGGTGGACGCGAGCCGCTCCAGGTCCTCGCCGGTGTACGCCAAGCCGGACCCGAGCCCGCCCATGGTGAACGACGGCCGGATGACCACCGGCAGCCCCAGGTCGGCGACGGTCGCACGGACCTCGGCCATGTCGTGACAGACGCGGCTGCGCGGCACCTCGGCCCCGATGGTGCGCACGATGTCCTTGAACTTCTGCCGGTCCTCCCCCCGCTGGATGGCGTCGATGTCCGCCCCGATCAGCTCGACACCGTACTTCTCCAGCACCCCGCGCTCGTGCAGCGCGACCGCACAGTTGAGCGCAGTCTGCCCGCCGAGCGTGGCGAGCAGCGCGTCCGGCCGTTCGGCCGCGATGACCTTCTCGACGAAGTCGGGGGTGACCGGCTCGATGTAGGTGGCGTCCGCGAACTCGGGGTCGGTCATGATGGTCGCGGGATTCGAGTTGACCAGGCTGACCCGCAGCCCTTCACTCCGCAGGACCCGGCAGGCCTGGGTCCCGGAGTAATCGAACTCGGCCGCCTGCCCGATCACGATCGGCCCGGAGCCGATCACCAGCACGTGCTGGATGTCCGTCCTCTTCGGCATCAGTTTCCTTCTTTCACCAGGCGCCGGATTCCATCACGGAAAGCCCGGAAACTCGGGGAGCGATTGTTCTCGACATCCATGTGCGGTGCGATGTCGGTGGCGGCCAGCACCTTCTGCAGCCGGGGCCGGTGGTAGCCGTGCTTGATGAGCACCCGCTCCAACGCCTGCCAGGTACCACCGGAAACATCGTCGGGATCACGAAATGCCTCCTGCCGGGCGAGGCCCGGCGGGACACGGGGGTAGGCCGCCCGCAAAGCAGGTACATCACCGAGAAACCAGGCCTCCAGCTCCTCCACGACGATCCGGTTCAGCAGGGTGAAACCGGTCGGCGCGCTTGCCCGGGTCGGCACTCCGGCGGCCTTGGCCATGCCCTCGAGCTCCTCCTTGAGGGCAGCACAATCCTGGTTGTCCCGGTCGACGAGCACGACGACCTTTACCGATTCCCATCTCGCCCGCGCCGCGTACCCGGCCAGCCGACGCGGCAGCTGCCTGAGCAAGGTGTCCTTGCCCCGGAACTCGAAGATGTCGGGCCGCAGTCCCGGCACGATCTTCGGCACCAGGATCTCCAGCGCGGTCTTGGCCGACTGCTCCTCGACCAGAATCTCCAGGGTGATCGGCTGCTCGATCACGTCGGACGCCCTGATCTCGTGAGCGGGTCGCCGAGCCCGAAGTAGCCTTCGGTCCACAGGTCACCGAGCGCACCACCTGCTTCGACCATCGCCATCAGGCGAGGCAAGTCCGCTGCACGCTTGGCTTCGGCCCGCCCGTTGTCGTTGCGGAACAGCATCCACACCTCGTCGGGCCGCAGCGCGTCGACGAAGTAGGGCGAATGCGTCGCGACCACGACCTGTGCGTGCTCTGTCGCCGACCGGATGTCTTCGGCCAGCAGGTACGGCAGCCTCGGGTGCACCTGATTTTCCGGCTCTTCCAGAAGAAGCACCGGAAAGGCATCGCGGAGCGCAACCAGCTGGGCCAGGAGCTTCAAGGTGCCGTCGGAGATGTTTTCCGGGTAGATCGGATCGGCGAAATTGACGTCCTTGAGCCGCACGATGTAGCGACCGTCCGGCAACCGTTGCGGCTGAACGGTTTCGAGGCCGGGAACGTAGCGGCGAAGCGACTCGATGATCTTCGCCATCGTCTCCGGCTGCTCGTCCTGCAGATACTGGACGACCTGCCCCAGATTGTCCCCTGCCCGCGAGAGCCGCCGGGTGGCCTTTCCGCGGGACCCGGTCCGCATCCGCTCCGCATCGGGGTTGAGCAGGTGCCACCGGCTGACGAACTCGCGGAAGCCGGCGATCTCCTCGTGCTCGCTCAGCTGACCGAGCACGGCGACCGCGGACACGTCCGGGCTCGTCAGCGAAACCTGTTCCGGCTCGGCAGCGGCACCGTGCACGGCACCACTGCCGCCATGGAATTCCAGGACCGGCCGGATGGAGCCGCCGACCGGCCCTGCAGCCAGGGTTTCCTCCGCGAAGACCAAGCCGTCGTCCCGCTCGTCGACTGCCACGCGGTAATCGAACCTGACCCCTTCGAACTCCGCGGCGACAGCCACCAGAACAGGCCCGGACGAGTCGCGACTGCGGATCTCACTCAAGCCACCCCTGGCATCGACAGCCACCGGCAGACCCTCGGTGACGACCTGACTCAGGAAACGCAGGGCATCGAGGACCGTCGACTTGCCGCTTCCGTTCGGGCCCAGCAAAACACAGAGCGGAGTGACGGGGTCGAACTCGACACTCTGGAACGCCTGATAGTTCTCCAGGCGCACCCGGGTGATCCGAGGAGCCGGCACCAGCATTCCCGCGCGGCCGAGTATCGCCGTCACCGGGTTTTCTCCATCAACTCAACGAATTCATCGAACAGCGGTGCCGCGTCGTGGGGACCGGCTGCCGCTTCAGGGTGGTACTGCACCGAAAACGCCGGTACATCGAATGCGCGGACACCTTCCACGGTGTCGTCATTCGGGCAGTAATGGCTGATTTGCGCGGCTCCGTAAGGGGAATCGAAGCGCTGACCCGGCTCACCCTCCAGCGCGAAACCGTGGTTCTGCGCCGTGATCGCGACGCGACCGGTGGCCACGTCGATCACCGGGATGTTGATGCCCCGGTGGCCGTAGCGCATCTTGTACGTGCCCAGGCCCAGTGCGCGGCCCAGGATCTGGTTGCCGAAGCAGATGCCGAACAGTGGGATCCGTTGCTCCAGCACCGTTTTCGTGAGCGCGGTCGCGTGTGCGGTGGTCGCCGGGTCGCCGGGGCCGTTCGACAGGAACACGCCGTCCGGGGACAGGGCCAGGAGGTCTTCGGCGCTCGTGCTGCTCGGCAGGACGTGCACCTCGATCCCGCGCTGGGTCATGAGCCTCGGGGTGTTCGACTTGATGCCAAGGTCCAGTGCGGCCACGCGGAACCGGCGTTCGCCCTGCGCGGAAACCACGTACGGCTGGTCCGTGGAGACCTCGCCCGCCAGGTCCGCGCCCTTCATCGGCGGGCTGGCCAGCACCTCGGCGACCATCTGCTCGTCACTGCCCAGCGCGTCGCCGGAGAACACGCCCGCTCGCATCGCGCCCTGTTCGCGCAGGTGCCGGGTGAGGGTGCGGGTGTCCACCTCGGAAATCCCGACGACGCCCTGGCGTACCAGCTCCTCGTCGAGCGTCCGCGTGGCCCGCCAGTTCGACGGCGTGCGCGCGGGATCGCGGACCACGTAACCGGAAACCCAGATCCGGGCCGATTCGTCGTCCTCGTCGTTCCAGCCGGTGTTGCCGATCTGCGGCGCGGTCTGCACCACGATCTGCCGGTGGTAGGACGGATCGGTGAGCGTCTCCTGGTACCCGGTCATGCCGGTGCAGAACACCGCCTCGCCGAGCGTGCGCCCGCGCGCGCCGTACGCCGCGCCGCGGAACACCCGGCCGTCTTCGAGAACCAGGGCGGCGGGGCCGCGCGTGCCGGTGCTCACTGGGCACCTCCCTTGATGTCGTGATCGGTAAGCTTGTCTATCCACTGTGGATAGTCGTCCAGGTCGTCGCCGCGGAACCCGGTGTCCAGTTCGAGGTCACCGAGCCGCCAGGTGACCACGAGCAGCGCGTCGGTGCCCATCACCTTCCCGGCGATCCGCGAATCCCGGCGGACGCCGGTGACGGACGCGCGCGGGATCCAGAAGTCCGGCGCGCCACCGCGTTCCACCGCGATGCCGCCGGAGTGCAGCCGCCAGACCGCGCCGGTACGCAAACCCGCGCCGCGCGTGACGATCCGGTCCTGCCAGTTGCCCGCGAAGGTCGTGCTCAGGTACAGGCCGGTGGACTCCAGCCGGACCTCGCCGGGGTCGGCCGGGATTTCCGGGAACGGCGGCACGACGGCACTCTGCGACCGCGACTTGCGCCGCCAGCCCACCCACATGCCCCAGAGGCACAGCAGGAAGAAGACGACGATTCCGAGGACGAGAAGGAGCCGGTCCATCAGCAGATCTTCCCTTCGCGCGCGGTGATCCGCCCGCGCAGCACGGTGGCCGTCACCACGCCGGGCAGCCGCATTCCCTCGTACGGGGTGTTGGCCGCGATGCTCGCGAGCTCGGCGCCGTGCACGGTCCACTCGGCATCCGGGTCGACCAGCGCGAGGTTCGCCGCCTCGCCGACCTCGATCGGACGGCCGTGCTCAGCCAGGTTCCCGATCTCGGCGGGCCGCTCGCTCAGCACCCGGGCCACGCCGCGCCAGTCGAGCAGGCCGGGCTTGACCATCGTCTCAACGACCACCGACAGCGCCGTCTGCAGCCCGAGCATGCCGGGCCGGGCCGCGCTCCACTCGGTGTCCTTGTCCTGCGGAGCGTGCGGCGCGTGGTCGGTGGCGACGCAGTCCACGACGCCCTCGGCCAGCGCGGCCCGCAGCTTCTCCGCGTCGCCGCCGGTGCGCAGCGGCGGGTTGACCTTGTTGACCGGGTCGTAGGTCTCGAGCCGATCGTCGGTGAGCAGCAGGTGGTGCGGCGTGACCTCGGCGGACACCTTCGTGCCACGCTCCTTCGCCCAGCGCAACACGTCGACCGTGCCCGCGGTGGACACGTGACACACGTGCAGCCGCGCGTTCGCGTGCAGCGCCAGCAGGCAGTCCCGCGCGACGATCGACTCCTCCGCCGACGCCGGCCAGCCCGGGTACCCGAGCCGCGTGGCCTGCTCCCCCTCGTGCGCCTGCGCGCCGACGGTAAGCCGCGGTTCCTCGGCATGCTGGGCGATCACCGCGTCGAGCGCCGTGGAGTACTCCAGCGCACGGCGCATCAGCAGCGGGTCGGCGACGCACACGCCGTCGTCGGAGAACACCCGTACCCCCGCGGTGCCCTTGGCCATCGTGCCGAGTTCGGCGAGCTTCTCGCCCTTGAGCCCGACCGTGACCGCGCCGACCGGATGCACGTCGACCAGCCCGACCTCCTGTCCGCGCCGCCACACGTGGTCGGTGACGAGCGCGTTGTCGGCCACCGGATCGGTGTTGGCCATGGCGAACACCGCGGTGTACCCGCCGAGCGCGGCTGCGGCGGATCCGGTGTCGATGGTCTCGGTGTCCTCGCGGCCCGGCTCGCGCAGGTGCGTGTGCAGGTCGACGAACCCGGGCAGCAGGACCTGACCGGCGGCGTCGAGCACGTCGGCGTCCTCGGGCACGCGCACTGCGCCGATCGCTGCGATGACACCGTCCTCGACCAGGATGTCGACCGGCTCACCTTCGCCGTACGGGCGGGCGCCCTTGATCACGAGGCTCACGCGGCAACTCCTTCGCTGGCCAGCAGGTGGTACAGGACCGCCATGCGTACGTGCACGCCGTTGCGGACCTGTTCGGTGACGGCCGACGCCGGGGAATCCGCGACCGCCGAAGCGATCTCCATCCCGCGCAGCATCGGACCGGGGTGCAGCACCACGGCGTGCTCCGGCAGCAGCGTTTGGCGGCGCTCGGACAGGCCGTAGGCGATCGAATACTCGCGTGACGAAGGGAAAAAGCCCCCGTGCATTCGCTCCGCCTGAACACGCAGCATCATCACCGCGTCGACTGCGGGCAGTTCGGCGTCGAGGTCGTGCGACACGGTGACCGGGAGCCTTTCCACGCCGACCGGCAGCAGCGTCGGCGGCGCGACGAGCACCACTTCCGCGCCGAGGGTGCTGAGCAGGTGGATGTTCGACCGCGCGACGCGACTGTGCACGACGTCGCCGACGATCGCGATCCGGCGGTCCTTCAGCGACCCGAGGCGTTCGCGCAAGGTGGCGGCGTCGAGGAGCGCCTGGGTGGGGTGCTCGTGCGTGCCGTCGCCCGCATTGACCACCGCGGTGCCCGCTTCGGCGAGCCAGCCGGACAGCCGGTGCGCGGCGCCCGATGCCGGATGCCGGATGATCACGCAATCGGCTCCCGCGGCGGCCAGCGTGAGCGCGGTGTCCCGCAGCGACTCGCCCTTGTTCACCGACGAGCTGGACGCCGAGACGTTGATCACATCCGCGCTCATCCACTTCCCGGCGATCTCGAACGACACCCGGGTGCGCGTGGAGTTCTCGTAGAACAGCGTGATCACCGTGCGGCCGCGCAATGTCGGCAGCTTGCGGACCTCGCGGCCGAGCAGCGTGTGCTTCAGCTCGTCGGCAGTGTCGAGGACGGCCGTGGCGGTGGCCGCGTCGAGGCCGTCGGTGGCGAGCAGGTGCTTCACCGGGTCTCTCCTTCCGGCGCGCGCAGCAGCACCGCGTCCCGGCCGTCCGTTTCGGACAGCAGCACGGAGACGCCTTCCGCCCGCGCAGTGGGCACGTTCTTCCCGACATAGTCGGCCCTGATCGGCAGCTCGCGATGCCCGCGGTCGACGAGCACGGCGAGCTGCACGGCACGTGGACGGCCGTGGTCGCGCAGGGCGTCGAGGGCGGCTCGGATGGTGCGGCCGGAGAACAGGACGTCGTCGACGAGGATGACCACCCGCTCGTCGATCCCGTCCGGCGGCAGCTGCGTCTGCTCAAGCGCGCGCGGCGGACGGCGGCGGAGATCGTCGCGGTAGAGGGTGACGTCGAGGGCGCCGTGCGGCGGCGTGACTCCGGCGAACTCGCCGATCTTGGCGGCCAGGCGCGCGGCCAGCGGAGTGCCGCGGGTGGGAATGCCGAGCAGCACCGGGTACTGCTCCGGCGGACCGGCGCCCAGCGCGGTCTTTTCGATGACCTGGTGGGCCATCCGGGCGATCGTGCGCGCGACATCGCCGGCGGAAAGCAGCTCGCGCTCTCCCGCCGGTCCCGCCGCGCCACGCGGACGTGACGACAAGGCGGACCTCCTTCCCCGCCTCTCTGGACGGGTCCTTAAAGGACGTCGGTTGCCCGGCTGCTGCCGGAAACCGCACCGACAGTAGCAGGACCCGTCAATCAGTCTTCCGGGTGGTCCGCACCCCGCCGCCACCTGCGTGGACGGACCTTCTGCTTGACCTGGTGACAACTATGCGTAACCATTACTCTGAGTATTCGACTCGAGGAGTCCCCGGCCCGGTCCTCCCGGCCGGCGCGGGGTGAGGAAACGGAGAACCACCAGATGGGCGATTACGCCAAGGCGCTCGGGGCCAAGCTCCGCGGGATCCGCCAGCAGCAAGGCCTGTCCCTGCACGGGGTCGAGCAGAAGTCCGGCGGGCGGTGGAAGGCTGTCGTGGTCGGCTCGTACGAGCGTGGCGACCGGGCCGTCACCGTGCAGAAGCTGGCCGAGCTGGCGGACTTCTACGGGGTGCCGGTGGTCGAACTGCTGCCGGAGGGCAGGGTACCGTCGGGTGCCGAGCCGGCCACGAAGATCGTGATCAACCTGGAGCGGCTCCAGCAGCTACCGGCGGAAAAGGTCGGCCCGCTGGCGCGGTACGCAGCCACGATCCAGAGCCAGCGCGGCGACTACAACGGCAAGGTGCTCTCCATCCGCACCGAGGACCTGCGCTCGCTGGCCATCATCTACGACATGACGCCCGGCGAGCTCACCGAGCAGCTCATCGACTGGGGCGTCCTCCCGCCGGAAGCCCGGCCGTCCAAAGAAGACTGATGCCGCACGGCCACGCGCGACGTGGTGGGCGTTCCCCGGTGCCGGGTCCAGGGACACCGGAACGCCCGCCACGCCTCGGGGGTGCGTGGGGTCGGCACTGCTGACATCCGAGTCGGCGCCCGAGTTGGCGCCGGGGTCCGGCGCGGTTTGACGGGTCCGGTTCGGCCGGATGAGCTGGGGCTGAGCGGCTGACCTGGGGGCGATGCCGCTACCGGCGGACTGGGCCTGCCCGTGGGGACGGGTTCGGGTCGAGCGGCTGGCATGGGGACGAAGCCGCCACCGGCGAACCGGGCCAACCCGTGGGGACGGGGTTGAACGGCCGGAACGAGCGAATCCGCCGCTCGAGGTGAAAGCGGGCGAGCCCCTCGGACCGCGGCCCGACCGGCGATCAACTGACCTGCGCAGACCCGGAGCCCGCCCGATCCCCCGTATCGCGACGGCACCCGAAGCGAACTCCCGGAATCCACTGCCCGGAACGAACCGCCGTCGTCCATTGCATGACCGCCGTAGACGCGCCACGCCCATCGGCCGTGGCCAGCAGTCACGTCGGCGACGCAGTCCCGCCGTCACCCGGAAACCATTGCCCCGCAGCACATCAACAGCACGTTCACCGCGCCAGGGCCGGACCCTCACCCACCCGGTACCCAACCCGGATGAGCTCGCCCGGCCCCGCCACCCCAGTGGCCACTCCCGGCGACAAACCGCGCCTTTTGCCCGATTTCGATTCCGCTCGGTGATCAACTCGGCGCGGCGGTCCCCCTCGCTCCGGAAGCCGCGAAGGGATCGATGACCCGATCGGGTGCGGCCATTCAGGTGGCGGCGCGACCCCGGCCGGGTTACAGGACTGCGCGCAGGCGGTCGGCGATCGTGCCGATGCGGCCGAGGACCCCGTTCACGAAGCGGGGGGAATCGTCCGTCGAGAGTTCCTTCGCGAGGCCGACGGCTTCGTCGATCGCCACCGGGTCCGGGACGTCGCCCGACCACAGCATTTCGTACACGCCCACCCGCAGGACCGCGAGGTCGACCGGGGGCATCCGCTCCAGCGTCCAGCCCTGCGAGTGTTCGGCGAGGAGCTCGTCGATCCGCTCGCGGTGGGCCGACACGCCCTCCACGACCGCGATCGTGTAGTCCGCGACCGGGTCGACCTCGGTCGCCCCGACCCGGTCGGCCAGGAGCGTGACCGGGTCGGCCGACCGCTGGGCCGCCTCGTACAGCATCTCGACGGCGCGGCGCCGGGCCTGCCGCCTGCTGATCGCGCCGCCGCGGTTCGGGTGCGGGGGGAGCTTGTCCGCCATCAGCTGGAGACGCGGCCGAGATACCGGCCGTCGCGGGTGTCGACCTTGATCTTCTCGCCGGTGGACAGGAAGAGCGGCACCTGGATCTCCGCGCCGGTCTCCAGCGTCGCGGGCTTCGTGCCACCGGTGGAGCGGTCGCCCTGCAGGCCGGGGTCGGTGTGCTGGACGATGATCTCGACCGACGTCGGCAGCTCGATGTACAGCGGCTCGTTCTCGTGCACCGCGACCTGGACCGCGGTGTTCTCGAGCAGGTAGTTCGCGTTGTCGCCCACGGTCTCGGACGGCACGGTGATCTGGTCGTAGGTGTCCCCGTCCATGAACACGAAGTCCTGCCCGTCCTTGTACAGGTAGGTCATGTTCCGGCGGTCCACGGTGGCCGTGTCGACCTTGGTGCCCGCGTTGAAGGTCTTGTCGACGACCTTCCCGGTGAGCACGTGCTTGAGCGTGGTGCGCACGAACGCACCGCCCTTACCCGGCTTGACGTGCTGGAACGCGGTGACAGTCCACAGCTGCCCGTCCAGGTTGAGGACGAGCCCGTTCTTCAGGTCGTTGGTGGTGGCCACGAGTCTTCAGGTCTCCTGTGTCGATCTCTTCGTCTGCGGCCGCGTCAGACGGCCACGAGGTCCTTGGTGCTCAGGGTGAGGAGTTCGGGTCCGGAGTCCCGCACGACGAGCGTGTCCTCGATGCGCACGCCACCGCGCCCCGCGAGGTAAACGCCGGGCTCGACGGTGACCGCCATACCGGCGGACAGTGTACCGACGCCGGTTGCGGCCAGGCTGGGCGCCTCGTGCACTTCGAGCCCGACGCCGTGCCCCAGACCGTGCGTGAACTGCTCGGCGTACCCCGCATCGTCGATCACCGAACGGGCTTCGGCGTCCACTTCGGACACCTCGGCGCCGGGCAGGACGGCCTCGATCCCGGCCTCCTGCGCGCGGTACACGACGTCGTAGATCTCCCACTGCCAGTCGGCAGGCGCGCCGAGCACGAACGTGCGGGTCATGTCCGAGTGGTACCCGTCGACGGTCGCGCCGAAATCGAACTTCACGAAATCGCCGGTCCGCAGTTCTGCCCCGGTCGGCTGGTGGTGCGGGATCGCGGAATTCGGCCCGGCGGCGACGATCGTCGCGAACGCGGGACCGCCCGATCCGTGCTCCAGCATCCGGTTTTCCAGGTCGCGGGCCACTTCCAGCTCGGCCCGCCCGGGCCGCACTCCCCCGGCTTCGAGGAGGTCCGCGAGCGCCCGGTCGGCCGCCGCGCACGCCGCCCGCAAAGCCGCCACCTCGACGTCGTCCTTGACCAGCCGCAGCTGCTCGACCAGCCCGGGCGTGCGGATCAGGTGCACCTTGTCGAAGCGCACCTTGAGCGTCTCGTGGTCCTCGACGCTCACGTGCTGGCTCTCGAAGCCAGTGCGGCCGTACGTCGCAGGCTCGCCCGCCGCACGCGACGCGAGCGCGCGGGCGCTGGCGCGGTCGAGCACGCGTTCCAGATCGGGCACTTCGGACTCCGACTGCGTCGTATAGCGCCCGTCGGTGCAGAAGACGGTCTTCGCGTCGCCGCCGGAGTGCAGCAGCAGCGCGGCGTTCGACCCGGTGAACCCGGTGAGGTAGCGGATGTTGAGCAGGTCGGTGACCAGCAGCGCGTCGACCCCGTTCTCGTGGAGCAGGGTGGCGAGGGCGCCGCGGCGGTGAGCGTGGATTTCCGGCACTCTGCCAGCTTAACCAGCGGGTTTCGGCTGTCGATGCACCCGGGAGGCAACCAGCCTACTGACGGTTAACTTGTCCGCGCCTACACTCCGTCCATGCTGGGTGCCTGGTTGACGCGCGGGCTGGTCATGGCGGTCGTGCACGCCGCCGCGATGACGCTGCTCGCCAAGTGGTCCGTGTTCCACCCGACCGGCCAGACGCTGCTCACCTCGCTCACCATTGCCGCGCTCGTCGGCGTGGCGGCGCTCTGGAGCGCGATCGACGGCTGGCGCGGTACCCCCGACCGCGGCCGCGCGTGGTTCATCGCGGCGCTGGTCGCGGGGATCGGGTCGGGCATCCTGTACGTGATCGGCCGGGCGATTTTCGTGGACCAGACCGGGGTTTCGGAGCTGCGCGCGGCGCTCACCGGCGGGGCGGCGTTCACGGCGCTGCTCGTGCTCGTACCTGCCGGGCTGGGGCTGTTCGTCGGCGGCCGGATCCGCCGTCCGGCGCCGGAAGAACCCGAAGACCCTGATGTGGCGGACGAAGACGACGAAGGCAGCCGGTCCGGTGAGCTGGAGCTGCCGCCGAGCCCCGCCCCGCGGAAGCCGTCGCCGGTCAGCCGCCCAGCGGCAGCCCGCGCACGGCGGCGTCCCACTGTTGCGGGCCGATCTCCTGCACCCCGGAACCGTTGAGGGACACGATCGACGGGTCCGGCAGGCCGTAGAGCTTCCCGTCCAGCACCATGCCGTAACCGCGGCCGTACGCGTGCACCACGGTGGCGCCGGACCGCAGCCGCGTCACCACCGGCAGGTCGGGCACGTGCGGCAGCGGCCGGTCGACGAGTTCGGCAGCGAGCACCGTGGCGACCGAACGGCGGTCGATCCGAATGCGCTCGCCGCGGCGGTAGAGGTCGATCATGCGGTCCGGCGACGGCATTGCGACGCCGTCGAAGGTCGCGGTGCTGCGGGACGGCGTCGAACAGCCGTCGGCGCCGTGCAGGTCGAGGCCGAAGTGCGTCAGACCGGTGGGCGCGCTGGCGCTGCCGATTTCCGTGGCGCGCACGACATCCAGCGGAACTGCGCCGCACGGATCGGCGACCGACGTCGGCGTGTGCCCGTCGGGGCGGCGGGCGAGACCCGGACCTTCCTGCCACGGCCCGGGAATCACCACCGGCAGGTACGGCTGCATCGTGAAATTACGGTCCCAGAAGGTGATCGTGGTGCCTTCGGCGGTTTCGTGGGCGATGGCGAAGGCGTCGAGCGCGCCGACCCACGCCAGGTCCGCGCTGAACCCGTCGACGACGGACCTCGTGCGCGGCGCATTCGTGCCGGATTCCGGGGTGAATCCCTTGTCCCCCAACGCTTCCACGCCGTCGCGGAACGCCGGGTCGTGCGCCCGGATCACGAACTGCCCGGCGCCGTTCCAGCCTGCCGCGCGGCCGGTGGTGTCGGTGAACATGAGGTAGTACCAGCCGTCGAGGAAGACGACCGAGGGCTGGCCTGCGCCGTAGACGTTGGCGCGGTGGACGTCGTGCGACGGGCCGAGGATGGGTTGTCCGCCGTTCGCGCGGGTCCAGCGGATGCCGTCGGGGCTGGTGGCCATGCCGATCGCGTTGCCGAGCGCGTGGTCACCCGCGGCGCCGGTGTAGTACAGGAAGTACGTGCCGCCGACGCGCAGCACCGACGGGTCGCACGTGTGCATGCCGTCGAACCCGCCGGGGGCGCCGGACAGGACCGCAATCGGCGCGCCGCCACCCGGACTGGTGAACGGTCCGTCGGACGAGGGACCCTCGGCGTAGAGGATGTCGTCGCCCGGCGGGGGTGCACTGCCGTACTGGCTGCACCACCACATGCGGGTGCGGCCGCCCTCGACCATCACGGTGGGGCCGTAGTTGTAGACGGCGTCCGCGGCACCTCCGGCGACCACTCCGCGGCTCTGCCGGGCAGGCCCGGTCCCGAGCCGGACGTCCTTGGCCCGCGGCGGTTGCTGCGGGGCTGGTTGTGCACCGCCGGCGATTCCGCCGTGCCCGGCACCCTCCGCCTGCGGCAGCGTCTGGCTGCACCCGGCAGCCCCCGCTGCCACGGACCCGGCGATCAGCAAGATGAGCAGCTGACGCACGGGTCGCCGACCCCCTCGACGAAACGGGTGCACGATCGCCGAGTGTAGCGACCCCGTCCACCAGTCGAGTGACCCCTGCCCGTGATTTACCGACCGCTTGCCTACGCCGGCGGGTGTACCGACCGCTTGCCTACGCCGGCGGGTGTACCGACTGTTTGCCTACGCCGACGGGTGCGCGGCGACCCAGCGGAGCGCGAGGGCGTACCCGTCGACGCCGAGACCGACGATGACGCCGGTGGCGAGGTCGGAGAGGACGCTGTGGTGGCGGAACTCCTCGCGCTGGTGGACGTTGCTGATGTGCAGCTCGATCAGCGGCGCGGTGAGCTGCGCGGCAGCATCGCGGACGGCGATGGAGTAATGCGTCCATGCGGCGGCGTTGAGCACCACGGGCGCGCCCGCGTCGGCCGCCTCGTGCAGCCAGCCGACGAGCTCGCTCTCCTGGTCGGTCTGCCGGACCTCGACGTCGAGACCCAGCTCCTTGCCGGTGTCGAGGCACAGCTGGACGAGATCGTCGTGCGTGGTGGAGCCGTAGACGTCCGGCTCCCGCTTGCCAAGACGGCCGAGGTTGGGGCCGTTGAACACGAACGCCTTCACAGCAGCACACTCCCGCCGTTGTCAGTGGCCTCGGCAGCGATCGCGGAGTAGGCCGCGGCGAGCAGGGCCGGGTCCGGACCTTCGAGGCGGCCGGGTTTGCCGAGCCCGTCGAGGACGACGAACCGCAGCACGCCGGACCGGGTTTTCTTGTCGCTCTTCATGGTTTCCAGCAGCTGGGGCAGCGCGTCGGGCGCGTAAGTGGTGGGCAGGCCGATCGATTCGAGGACGGCCGCGTGGCGGGCCGCGGTGGCGTCGTCGAGGCGGCCGGCCAGGCGGGCCAGCTCGGCCGCGAACACGAGCCCGACGCTGACCGCCGCGCCGTGCCGCCACCGGTACCGCTCGCGGCGTTCGATGGCGTGGCCGAGGGTGTGGCCGTAGTTGAGGATCTCGCGCAGGTCGGATTCACGCAGGTCAGCGGCGACGACGTCGGCCTTCACCTGGATCGAGCGGCGGACCAGCTCGGCGAGCACGTCGCCAGTGGGGTCCACGGCTTGCTGCGGGTCGGCCTCGATCAGCTCGAGGATGCGCGGGTCGGCGATGAACCCGGCCTTGACGATCTCGGCCATCCCGGCGACGAGCTCGTTGCGGGGCAACGTTTCCAGCGTCGCGAGGTCGACCAGCACGGCAGACGGCTCGTGGAAGACGCCGACGAGGTTCTTGCCCGCTTCGGTGTTGATCCCGGTCTTCCCGCCGACCGCGGCGTCGACCATGCCGAGCAACGTGGTCGGCACGTTCACCAGCCGGACCCCGCGCATCCAGGTCCCGGCGACGAACCCGCCGAGATCGGTGACGGCCCCACCCCCGAGCGCGACGACCACGCCGCGCCGGTCCAGCCCGATCCGGCCGAGCACCTCCCAGCAGAAACCGGCCACGGAGAACGCTTTGCCATCCTCGGCATCGGGAATCTCGACACGATGCGCATCGAGCCCGGCCGAGGCAAGCTCGTCACGCACGGCCTCCGCAGTGGCGGCAAGCGTGGGCGGATGGATTAGCGCGACCTTCGACGCGCCGGCAAGCTGCTCGGTGAGCTCACCGAGCAACCCCCGCCCGACGAACACGTCGTACGGCTGAGAGGTGGCAACCCGGATCCGAACGGGACGGCTGTCGGGCACGGTTCTCCTCACTGCTCCCGGACCGGGGCCCTGGGCTTGTGCTGCGGGTGGTGGTGGACGTCGGTGGTGCTGAGCCGGGTGGTGCCGCGCGATGTTGGCTCGGTGGTCGTGGCTGGGTGATGCTGCGGGTGTTGGCTGGGTGATGCTTCGGTGATCGTTGCGTACTGGGTGGTGGTTCCGGTTGGCCGATGGTGGGCGGGCGGCGATCCGGTCGGCCGATCAGGGTCTCGATCAGCCGGTTCCGGCTTGTCGGGTCGCGATCGGCTATCGACGGTTCCGGCGGGAGGGCCCTGACCTCGGCTGGCCGGCTCCGGCCGGGCTGCTCCGGTACTCGGCCCGGTCTCGCCTGACCGATCCTCGCTGATGTGGCTCTGCGCCGCTTGGTCTGTCGCTGCTTCGAGTGTCGGATCGACCCGGCCCCGGCTGATCTCGCCTGGCGAGGCCCCTATTCCGGCACTCCGCCCGGCTGAAGGGCGGCGACCGCGGCCGCGACCACCTCCTCCGGGGTCCGGCGGTCGGTTTCGATCTCGACGGTCGCCACCTCGCGGTACACCGGGAGGCGCTGGTCGAGAAGGGCTTTGAACGTGGCGCGCGGGTTGACCCCGGCCAGCAGCGGACGTGCGCTCGAGATCCCGGTGCGCTGGACTCCGGCGGCGAGCCCGACGTTCAGGAACACCACCGTGTGCTCCTTCAGGCGCGCCCGGGTGCCGGGGGTGAGCGGGGCGCCGCCGCCGAGGGAGAGGACGCCGTCGTGCTCGGCGAGCGCCGTGGTGACCGCTTCCTCTTCCAGCGCGCGGAAAGCTGGTTCTCCGTCGTCGGCGAAGATGTCGGAGATGCTGCGTCCGGTGCGGGCGACGATGTCGGCGTCGGTGTCGCGGAACTCGACGCCCAGCGCCGCGGCCAGCAGCGGGCCGACCGTGCTCTTGCCCGAGCCCGGCGGGCCGATGACGATCGCGCGCGGGGTCACCAGCGCTCCTCGAGAGCCTTCAGGTACGCCTGGGCGTTGCGCCGGGATTCGGCGAGCGAGTCGCCGCCGAACTTCTCCAGCGCCGCGTCCGCGAGCACCAGCGCGACCACCGACTCCAGCACCACGCCCGCGCGCGGCACCGCGCACACGTCGGAGCGCTGGTGGATCGCCACCGCGGCCTCGCCGGTCCGGACGTCCACAGTGGACAGTGCCTTGGGCACGGTGGAGATCGGCTTCATCGCGACGCGCACCCGCAGTGGCTCACCGTTGGTGATACCCCCTTCGAGCCCGCCTGCCCGGTTCGACCGGCGCGTGACGCCGACCGGCCCGGTGCCGCGGTCGATCTCGTCGTGGGCCCGGCTGCCCCAGCGGCGAGCGGTGGTGAAGCCGTCCCCGACCTCGACGCCCTTCATCGCCTGCACGCCCATGAGCGCACCCGCGAGCCGCGCGTCGAGGCGCCGGTCCCAGTGCACGTGCGACCCGAGACCCGGCGGCAGCCCGTAAGCGATGACCTCGATCACGCCGCCGACGGTGTCGCCCGCCTTCCGGACCGCGTCGACCTCGGCGACCATCGCGTCGGTGCCCTCGGCCGAGAACGCCCGGACGGGACTCTCGTCGATCGCCGCGAGGTCACCCGGCTGCGGCAGCGGACCGTCGGGCGCGTCGGCGCCGCCGATCGAGACGACGTGGCTCAGCACCTCGACGTCGAGCAGCTGCCGCAGGAAGTTCCGCGCGACGGTACCGAGCGCGGTCCGCGACGCCGTCTCCCTGGCGCTGGCGCGCTCGAGAACGGGACGGGCCTCGTCGAAGCCGTACTTCTGCATGCCGGGCAGGTCGGCGTGCCCCGGCCGCGGCCGGGTGAGCGGCTCGTTGCGGGCGAGCCCGGCGAGCTCGGCCTCGTCGACCGGGTCGGCCGCCATGACCTTCTCCCACTTGGGCCACTCGGCGTTCTCGATCTGGACGGCGATCGGGCCACCCTGGCTGACCCCGTGCCGGACCCCGCCGAGGAACTGCACGTGGTCGGTCTCGAAGCCCATCCGCGGGCTGCGGCCGAACCCGAGCCGCCGCCGCGCGAGCTGCGCGGTGAGGTCCGAGGTGGTCACCTCCACCCCGGCAGGCAGGCCCTCGAGCACAGCGGCGAGGGCAGGTCCGTGCGATTCTCCAGCGGTGATCCAGCGCAGCACCGGACAATCCTGTCACGGCCCGTCCGGCAGCGCGGCAGAGCCCCTGGCCTCATGTGATGCCGCTCCCGACGCCGGGGAAGACCGCACACGCCCAGGTGGCGAGAACGAGACCCGGACCGTACGGGATACGGATGCGGGGCGGACCGGCGCGGCTCTGTTTCGGGGTTGGGGTGGGGTCGGCGGGTGGGAGCTCGGTGGGTGACGGCTGGGCTGGGGGTTCGGGGGTGGCGGATCGGATGCCGGGTCGAGGCGCGGCGGGCTGGGGGTCGGCCGTGGGGAGGTCGGCTGGGGGTTCAACGGGTGAGGGATTGGCACGTGGGAGGTCTGCCGACGGCTCGGCGGGTCGGGCCTCGGCTGATGAGGGCTCCTCGGGTGGAGGCCTGCGGAGGAGGCGGATGCGGGTGGTCAGCCACATCGTCACCATGGTCACCAGGCTCACCACCGCCGCCAGGACCGCCGCGACCGCTGGGGCCATTCCGCCGACTGCGCCCAGTACCGCGCCGAACGAACCGGCCAGTTTGACGTCTCCTGCGCCGAGACCACCGGCGGTCAGGTGGTGGACGATCAGGTGCGTACCGCCGAAGAGGAGGCAGCCCAGGGCGGCTCCGGCGGCCATTCGCCATCCGCCGCCGCCGAATGCGGCGAGGGTGACCACCACGGCGACGGCTGGGTAGGCGGGCAGGGTGAGGATGTCCGGGAGACGGCGGTGCCGGATGTCGGCCAGTGCCAGCGGGATGCCGACCACCGAGACCAGCCACGGGACCGGTAGCCACCACCATGGCCACGCTCCGGCGTCACCGCGCGCCGCAGCCAAGGCGACAGCCACTGCGGCGCCCGTGACACCCATCGCCGCCGGGACTGGTGCGCCCGATTTCTTCATCATCGCCAGCAGCACGGGCACCACCGCCCCGGCTGCGATCACTGCTGTCAGAACCATGGGACCAGCCTGGCGGCGATTCCCGGGGCAGGGCAAACAGATCGGGGTGCGAAAGTCCCCCTCGTGCGCGACACGCCGGGAGGTTCACTCGGCGGTGGCGGAATCTCCGGGTTTCGGCACCGTCAAAAGGCGGGACGGCGCCTGTGTGGGAATGCCTCGGCGGGAGGTAGCGGGCGGGGTAGACCAGGCTGTCCAGCGCAGACAGGCACAGGTGGAGGGTTATCGGAAAGCGCAGACCAGTGGACGGGCATAGGCCGTGCAACCGAACGGTCGGGGTGGGGCCAGTCGAAACGGACTGAGTTCGTTGGGGTAGAAGGGATCCGGCGCAGCCGGTCGGCTTGGACGGGCCGGTCGAGCGAACGCAGCGGCCGAGTGGTGTGGGCGAGACAGCCGAGCGGAGCGCATACAGGACTCGAACAGCTCGAACGACACGACGCGGACACAGCAGCCACGCGGAGCGCACGCAGGAGTCGAACGGTTCGAACGACACGACGCGGACACGGCAGCCAAGCGGGGCGGGCCAGTCCACCCAGGGCGTGGCCGCGGTGTCCAACCGGCACGGGCGGGCCCGACGAACGACCCGGGAGCGGCGGCCGGGCGGCGCAGGCGAGCTCGACGAGCGACCCGAACCCCGGCGGCCGAGCAGGCTGGCGGTGGCGAGCCGGACCAGCGACCCGGGTGCAGCAGCCAAACAGCATAAATGAAACAAGGACCCGCCCAGCAAAGACGATCGATCCGCCAACGGCAGACATCCCGGGTAGAAAGCCGTGCAGCAGAGCCAAAACGGACGCACCCGCACACATCACCAATCCATCGAGAGAAGGCCAACGCAAACAGTCCGCCCAGCGGCACAAGGAAACCCCGCCCGGCTCGCTGCGAACGGTCACTCGATGCTGCAGTGCAAGACCCCCAGAACCTCCGACCTCAACCCGGCGCCGAAGCAACCGGCAAACCACCGCACCGCCGGTATTCGCTCGGATTCACTCCCCTGACCCGCTTGAAAGCCGCGCTGAAGCCGAACGGATCCGAGTACCCCACCTGCCTCGCGACCGCCGCGATCGTGGCCGGGTCTCGGTCGGTCAGGAGGTCGGCCGCCAGGGTCATGCGCCAGCGGGTCAGGTATGTCATCGGGGGTTCGCCTACCAGGTCCGCGAAGCGTTTGGCCAGCGTGGACCTCGCGACGCCCGTGCGTGCGGCCAGCGTGGTGACCGTCCATGGGGCGGCCGGGTCGGTGTGCAGCAGGCGTAATGCGGCGCCGACCACCGGGTCTCGCTGGGCCGCCCACCAAGGTGGCGAAGTGCCCGGGAGGTCGAACCAATCGCGCAGGGTGCAGACCAGCATCCAGTCCAGAAGGCGGTCCAGGACGACCTGCTGGCCTGGCGTATCCATCGCGAGTTCCGCGGCCAGGTGGTCCAGGACGGCGTCCGCGGCGCCGCCGGACGGTACGCGCAGCACGACTGGCAGCGCGTCCAGCAGGGTGGTCACCCGGCTGGCACCCTGCACCGGGTACGCGCCGACGATCAGGGTCGTGTCGCCGTGGCCCTCGTCGGCCCAGCCCAGGCGGTGGCGGGTGCCGCCCTGGTCCGGGGTGGCGCAGTGTTCGCCGCAGGCGAGGGGGGCGGCGGGGGTGTCCGGGGAGTCGAGGAAGGCAAACGTCGACGGGCCGCGGACGATGATCGTCTCGCGGGCGGTCAACCGCTCCGGCGGGCTGCCCGGGACCACGATCCAGCCTGACCCGGTGAGCACCGTGCACAAGGTCAGCGGCGCACCGTCGACGAAGTGCAGCGACCACGGCGGCGACAGCGTCGAGCTGCCGAACAGCGAGCCGTGCGCGCGGACCCCGCGGATCAGGTCGCTGAACGCATCCACTCCCCCAACCTAGACGAACGGACAGGCGAACCGGCGTCCTGCCGATGGGATCGTCCGAAGCGAGCCGGGTTTACTGGACCCATGCTGACCGACGAAGACCTCGAGTTCCTCCGCCGCCCCCTGCACGGCTTCTTCGCCGCCACCGGCGCCCAGCCGCGGCCGGTCTGGTACGAGGCCGCCGACGGCACGATCCAGCTGTTCACGCCGCCGGACTCGGCCAAGATCCGCCGGTTGCGCAGCGACCCCAGCGCGTCGATCGTCGTCGCCGCGCCGGTCGGGGAGCGCGAGCGGTGGGTGGCGGTGGCCGGCCGGGTCACGATCGAACCTGCGGGCGGGCACGACCTGGCTCGCCGGCTGGCCGCGCGGTACTGGGACCTCGCCGACCCGGCCCGCGCCGCCGACCTCGCCGGGATCCTCGGGACCGAGCAGGTCCGGATCGTGCTCCGGCCGGAAACCGTCCACCGCTACCGGTACTAGCCTGCCGAAACCGCGGGCTGCCGGGCCCGCACCGCCTGTACCAGCAGCACCAGGCCGCAGATCACGCACACCGCCTCGGTGACCACGCCCCAGTACTCGTACTGGCTGTTGAACTGGTCGTGCACCCCGTAGAACCCGACCGTGACCGACAGCAGGTACGCCACCAGCGTCACCGCGCCGAAGCCGAGGGTGAAGAACGCCGGCAGCCAGTGCCGCCAGGTGAGCAGCGCGACCGCGATCACCACGCCCGCGATGCCGTTCACCAGGAACAACGGCCCGACCACGGGAATGTCGGCGTAACCGCTGCCCCAGTACAGGTAGAAATGGATCGCCGCCGAGCCTGCGAGACCCAGCGCGCCCAGCACGCGCATCCACGTCGCCAGCATGCCCGTCTCCTTCCGTCCGGATGCCGGATGATGCCGGATACGGACTACACGCGCCCGGTCCCGCGCCGGTTCACCTGAACCGGACGGCAACCGGATTCGTTGCTCAGGGCATGACTGCCGAACTGCACTCCCGCCGTGCCGTCCTCGCTGCCACCGGAGCCACCGCCGCCACCGTCACGCTCGCCGCCTGTGGAAGCGACGACAGCGGGCAGGCCGCCCCGAAACCCGGCGGCAAGGTGATCGCGCTGGCGGAAGTGCCGGTGGGACAAGCGAAATCCGCGAAAACCCCGGACGGGCAGAACGTGATCGTCGCGCAGCCGGCAGCCGGGTCGGTCTCGTGTTTCAGCGCCGTCTGCACGCATCAGGGCTGCACGGTCAACCCGCCGGCGAACGGCCAGGTGCACTGCGCGTGCCACGGTTCGATCTTCGACGCGCTCACCGGCGCCGTGGTCAACGGCCCGGCGAGCGAACCACTCGCGAAGGTGACCGTGAAGGTGGAGAACGGGGAGGTCGTCACCGGCTGACCGGAACCGCCCTTTGTGGACGGTGACCGTCCACAAAGGGCGGTTCCGGTCAGCCGTTCCAGGTGAACAGCTCGTCGCCCGCCGCGACGGTGCGCCCGGTTTCGAGCCCGGCCAGCACGTCCGCGGACGCGTCGAGCCCGACCACCGGCACGATCGGCGAGTAGCCCTTCTCCGCGACCGCCTCCGGGTCCCAGCTCACCACCGGCTGGCCCGCGCGCACCGCCTCGCCCTTGACGACGTGCAGGGTGAACCCGTCGCCCTTCTCCTTGACCGTGTCGATGCCGAGGTGGACCAGCACGCCACGGCCGTCCTCGGTGGCCACCACGTACGCGTGCGGATGCAGCGTGACCACGGTGCCGTCGACCGGTGCGACCGCGTCCGACCGCCCGCCGGACGGCCGCACGGCGATCCCGGGACCCACCATCGCCTCGGCGAACACCGGGTCGGGTACCTCGGTGATCGCGACGACCTCGCCCGCGACCGGGCTCAGGATCCGCAGGCTCACATCAAGTCCTCGATGTCGCTCGCGATGGTGTCCGCCTCGGGCCCGACGATCACCTGGACCGCGGCGCCCATCCTCACCACCCCCATCGCCCCGGCCGCCTTCAGCGCCGGCTCGTCGACGAGCGACACGTCCTCGAGCTCGCACCGCAGCCGCGTGATGCAGCCCTCGATCTCCACGACGTTGTCCGCGCCGCCGAGCGCCGCGAGAATTTTCTCCGGCCTGTCATCCGCCATCGCGGCCTCCTCATATCCCGTTGGTTTCCCACCTGGAGCCGGGGTCTGTACCACCAGTACTACGCCGTTTGCCGCCTTGCCCGGCGCAGCCGGGCACGAACGCGTAACGGTGGTTGACACCTGCTCGCACTGCGGAGCATCCTGCCCCATCAGATGATTGGTCTAGACCGGAACGTACCAATCTTCCGGCCCGGACGCGAGCACCGGCCCGGTGCACCGGTGACGAGGGGAGGGGTGACCGCGATGAGCGCAGCCGCGCACGTCCCGCCGCCCGACCCGGCCGACCGCGTGGTCAACGGGCCGACGCCGAAGCACGCCCAGCTGCGGGAGATCCTGCGCCGCCTGGTGGAGCGCGAGCTCCCGCCGGGTTCGCCGATCCCGTCCGAACGGGAGCTCGCGCAGCACTACGGCGTGTCCCGGCTGACCGTGCGCTCGGCGATCGGGAAGCTGGTCGAGGAAGGTCTGCTGGCCAGGGTCAGGGGCAAGGGCACCTTCACCGCCGCGCGGCGGATGGAACTGCAGGTGTACCTGATGTCGTTCACCGACGACATGCGCCGGCGCGGGCTCACCCCGGCCACCGAGGTCATCTCGACCTCGACCGAAATCCCGCCGGTGACCTCGGCGCACGCACTCGGCCTCGCCGACGGCGTACCCGCGCACCGGCTGGTGCGGCTGCGGCGGGCGGACGGCGTGCCGCTGGCCGTGGAACGCGGCTGGTACCACGCGGGCCGGACGCCGGGCCTGCTCGGCCTCGACCTCACCCGTTCGCTGTACGCGCAGCTGGCCGAGCAGTTCGGGCTCCGGCCGGACCACGCGTACCAGACGGTGTGGGCCGAATCCGCGGACCGCGAGACGGCGCGCCTGCTCGGCATGCGCACCGGCAGTCCGCTACTCGTCTTCCGCCGGGTCTCCAGTGCGAACGGGGAGCCGGTGGAGGACATGACGTCCTGGTACCGGGGGGATCACTACCAGGTGACCATGCAGCTGGACCGGAGCACCCCGGGCTCCGGCGACCAACCCCACAATGGAGGTATCCGATGAGCGCCACCACCGCGGCTGGGGCCGGCGGGAAGAAGGGCGGCAGCGGTATCGCGGGACTGCAGCGCTTCGGCCGCAGCCTCATGCTGCCCATCGCGACCCTGCCCGCCGCAGGGTTGCTCAACCGGCTCGGCCAGGACGACGTCCTCGGCAAGGACGGCCTGAACTGGGGCAAAGCCGCCGACGTGATCGGCGCGGCGGGCGGCGGCATCTTCGACTGGCTGCCGCTGATCTTCGCGATCGGCATCGCGGTCGGGTTCGCCCGCAAGGGCGACGGCTCGACGGCCGTCGCCGCCGTCATCGGCTGGGTCGTGTTCAACAAGGTGATCCAGGCGATCGCCCCGATCAAGAGCCAGCAGGGCTACAAGCCGGGCTGGGACCTCGCGCCGATCCACTGGCCCTACAGCGTGCTGACCGGCATCGTGTCCGGCATCGTGGCGGCCCTGCTGTGGCAGCGCTACCACCGGATCAAGCTGCCGTCCTGGCTGGCCTTCTTCGGCGGCCGCCGGTTCGTGCCGATCATCACCGCGCTCGTGATGATCGTGCTCGGCGTGATCTTCGGCCTGGTGTTCAAGTACGTCGACCAGGCCATCACCTCGGCGGGCGAGGCGGTCGTCGGGTCGCCGGTCGTCGGTGGCGGCGTCTACGGCCTGCTCAACCGCCTGCTGATCCCGGTCGGCCTGCACCAGCTGCTGAACGTGCCGGTGTGGTTCATCTTCGGCGGCGGCGACCTCACCAACTTCTTCAACCACGTGCAGGGTTCCGGCACGTTCATGACCGGGTTCTTCCCGATCATGATGTTCGCGCTGCCCGCCGCGGCGCTGGCGATCATGCACACCGCCCGGCCGGGGCAGAAGAAGGTCGTCGGCAGCATCATGATCTCGGCCGCGCTCACCGCGTTCGTCACCGGCGTGACCGAGCCGATCGAGTTCGCGTTCATGTTCGTCGCGTGGCCGCTCTACATCTTCCACGCGGTGATGACCGGCGTCTCCCTCGCGGTCTGCAACGCACTCGGCATCCACCTCGGGTTCTCGTTCTCCGGCGGGGCGATCGACTTCGCGCTGAACTCGTCGCTGGACACCGCGCACAAGGCCTGGCTGATCATCCCGATCGGGCTCGTGCTGGCCGTGATCTACTACGCGGTGTTCCGGTTCGTGATCACCAAGTGGAACCTGCGCACCCCGGGCCGGGAGGACGATTCGGTCGAGGCCGACCTCGAGCGCACGTCCGCGAAGTAACCCGACAGAAACCGAGAGGAACACCATGCCGGAGAAACGCGTCACCGTGGCCAGCAAGGTGGGGCTGCACGCCCGTCCGGCCGCACTCGTCGCCAAGGCGGCTGCGGCCCAGCCCGTGGCGGTGCAGATCGCCAAGGACGGCGGCGAACCGGTGGCCGCCGGCAGCGTGCTCAACCTGATGACCCTGGCCGCCGCGTACGGCGACGAGGTGGTCATCAGCGCCGAGGGAGACGGGGCCGAGGCGGCGGTGGAAGCCGTCGCCGAGCTGGTCGCGACCGACCTCGACGCTCAGTAGATACCGTTCCGCACGGGGGTCATCCGGCGCCGGGAAACCGGCCCGGATGGCCCCCGCGTGCGCCCATTAGGCTGACGGCATGGAGAGCCTGCGCCTGATCGACGAATGGCCGGTGGACAACGCTGCCGCCGGGGTGGTGTCCGCCTCCGGCGAGGTCCGCGGACGGCACGGGGACGCTGACCGGCCGTTCCGGCTGGCGTCGGTCACCAAGCTGCTCACGGCGTACACGGCGCACGTCGCGGTGGAGGAAGGCGTCGTCGAGCTGGACACGCCCGCCGGTCCCGAAGGGTCCACCGTCGCGCATCTGCTCGCGCACACGTCCGGGCTCGCCTTCGACGCCCACAAGGCGATGGCCCGGCCCGGCACCCGGCGGCTGTACTCCAACGCCGGGTTCGAGGAGCTGGCGGACACGCTGGCCGAACACTCCGACATCGATTTCGCCACGTACCAGCGGGAAGCGCTGCTGGCGCCGCTCGGGATGACGGCCACGCGGCTCGACGGGTCCCCCGCCTCCGGCGCCGTGTCCACATTGGACGATCTGCTGCGGTTTGCCGCCGAACTGCAGTCTCCCAAGCTGCTCGCGCCGGAAACCGTCAACGCCGCCACCGAGGTCGCTTTCCCCGGCTTGAACGGCGTGTTACCCGGATTCGGCCACCAGAAGCCCAATGACTGGGGGCTCGGGTTCGAGCTGCGGGACCACAAGAGTCCACATTGGACGGGTGCGAAGAGCTCGCCGCGGACGTTCGGCCACTTCGGGCAGTCCGGCACCTTCCTGTGGGTCGACCCGGATGTCGGCTTCGCTTGTGTCGCGCTCGCGGACCGCTCGTTCGGGCCGTGGGCCGCAGAAGTGTGGCCGCCGTTCACGGACGCCGTGCTGGGCGAGCTCGCCGGGTAACAGTCAGATCGGCAGTGGAAGGATATTCCCCGTTGCCGCGCGCAGAGCGTCCCGCATTGCTGCGCGCGGCGCAGGCTGTCCGGTGAACTGCTCTGCCTGGCCGAAAGCCTGGTGCAGCAACATGTCCAGCCCCGTCGCAAGCCCGCCGCCGCGCCGGTCCACTGCCTCGGCGAGGGGCGTCGGCCAGGGGTGGTAGATCACGTCGAGCACGCTGCCGATCCGGGAAAGCTCCGCGACGTGCGGCACGACCGCGTCCGGCGGCACCGTGTTCACCAGCACCGCCGCGCG
This sequence comes from Amycolatopsis jejuensis, assembly GCF_000717335.1. Lineage (GTDB taxonomy): Bacteria > Actinomycetota > Actinomycetes > Mycobacteriales > Pseudonocardiaceae > Amycolatopsis > Amycolatopsis jejuensis. Next base: position 154,897 of record NZ_JNYZ01000014.1, on the reverse strand, counting down.
GCCGGCCAGGTCCGCGAAGCCCACTTCGGACCATCGCAGCACCTCCACGGCCAGCCCCGCCCGCTTGGCCGCGTCCACAGTTTCCGTTGCCCGCGCCGGTTCTCGCACCACCAAAGACACCGTCGTGACGCCCAGGGCAGCCAAGCCGACCACCGCGGCAGCAGCCGTCCCACCGGCGCCCAGGACCACCGCCTGGTCCCCCGCGGTGTAACCGCCAGCTGCCTGCAAAGCACCGGTCACGCCGTCGACGTCCGTGCAGTCGGCGAGCCAGCCACCACCCTGGCGTACCAAGGTGTTCGCCGCGCCGACCGCCGCTGCCCTCGGCGTGACCTCGCTGGCGTGCTCGAGCGCGCGCCGCTTGCCGGGCATGGTGACCGACAGGCCGACCCATTCCGGGCCGAGACCGTCCACGAAACCCGGCAGCTCGTCCGCGTCTGTCTCGAAGCGGTCGTACGTCCAGCCGTCCAGGCCCAGTGCCGCGAACGCCGCACGGTGCAGCACCGGTGACAGCGAATGCGCCACCGGCTTGCCCAGCACTGCGGCGCGGCGCGGGCCGTCAGTAGACGCCACGGGACTGCGCCAGGCGCTTGTTGTCGTTGTGCTCGTCATTCGTGACCGCGAAGCACGAATGACCGTCCTTCTCGCACTTCACGAAGAAGATCCAAGCACCCGCGGCCGGGTCGAGCGCCGCCTTGATCGCCTCCGAGCTGGGGACCGCGATCGGGGTCGGCGGCAGGGCCGGGATGGAGTACGTGTTGTAGGGCCCGGCTTTCTCGCGGTCTTCGGGCTTGGTGAGCAGCGTCGGACGGTCGAGCACGTAGTTCACCGTCGAGTCCAGCTGCAGCTTGGTGTGCTGCGCGAGCCGGTTGTAGATGACCCGCGAGATCTTGCCGAAGTCCGGTTTGATCGCCTCGCGCTCGATCAGCGACGCGATGATCAGCGTCTGGTACGGCGTCATCCCCGGCCCGGTGTTCTGCGCGCCGAGCCCGGCCGCCTGCATCGCATCGGCGGACTGTTTCACCAGGTAGGTGATCAGCTCCGTCGCGGACCAGCCGGGTTTCACGTCGTACACGCCCGGCGCGATCAGGCCTTCGAGCCGTTTGTCCTTGCTGAGCGCCTTGCCCGCGTCGCCGAGCGCCCATTCGGGGGCGCCGAGCGCCTTGAGGTCGGCGTCGGCGACTGTCTTGCGCAGCTCCTCCACCGGCAGGCACGTGCTCTTCCCGTTCACCGTCGCGCAGGACGCCTTCGACATCAGGCTGAACACCCCCGGCGTCACCTTGCCGCCGGGTTGCGTGATGTCGTCGAACTGCGTGTACGGACGGATCTCCAGCCGCCCGACGCGGGCCGGCGCCGACGTGATCAGCTCGACCGCGCTCTCCCCCGACATGTGCTGCCGCATCAGGTAATACCCCTGCTGGATGCGGCTGAGCGCGATGTTTTCGGCGCCTGCCTTGACGAACGCCCGAGAACTCGCGACGACCCCGGCGTCGGTGAGCTTCGCGCCGATCGCGGACGTCGTGTCGCCGTCCTCGACCTGCACGAGCGCGTCACCCTGGCCGGAGCCGTCGAAATCCGCGTACCCGAAGATCTTCTGGTACCCGAACCACGCGCCACCGGCAAGCAGCGCCAGTACCACCACCGCCGCGATCCAGCCGAATGCCCGTTTGCGCTTCTTGCGGGGCCGCTTCGCGGGTGGCTCGTCGACCGGTTCTTCCTCCGGTTCGGCGTAGTCGTCGTCCTCGTAGTCGTCGTATTCGTACTCGGGGTCGTACTCGGGATCGTGCTCGTCGAAGAGGTCGTCGATCGGCTCCTCGGCGGGCACGGCGGGGATCACGTCGGTGGGCTGCTCGACCGGACGGCGCCGCCTCGGCTGCGGCAGGCCCCGGGGATCACGGGGGTCACGGGGGTCACGCGGCATGGAGGCCCCGGCGAACCGCGGGTCCCGGGGCATCGAACCGTCGGCGAAGCGGGGATCCGGCGGCATCGAACCGTCCGGCGGCGGGACGGGCGCGCGCGGCGGTACCTCGGGTGCCCGGCGGCCACCCGGCTCCTCGGCGTCCTCGCGACGGCGACGGCGGCCCGAGGGCGGGGGTTCGGCCGGTTCGGGACGGCGACGGCGGCCACCCGGCTCGTCCTCCGGCGCAATCCGGCGCGGACGGGCTCGCGGGAGGTCGTCGGCAGCATGGGGCGGGAGGTCCCACCCCGACTCCGAAATCCGCGAACGCTGCGGACGTTCGGGCGGCGTCTCACGGCGGCGACGGCGGCCGGGTGCTCCCTCAGCCGCCTGCCGTGCACTTTCCGGCGCGTCTTCACCGGCCGGAGCGCGGCGAGCGGCGGGCCGGGGTGCGCCGTCTGCCGAACGGCGACCACCGGTTACGGGTCCACGCGGTGCTTCCCCGGCTGCTCGGCGTGCGGCGGCCCCTTCGTCAGGCCGTCGAGCTGCGCGAGCCGGTCCGTCACCGCGGGCACGGCGAGGCGCGCCTTCGCCGGATCGGGGTCCTTCGTCGCCCGGGGGCGGCAGACCACGGCCGGGCGCTGCGGGAGGTTCGGTGCCGGGCTCGCGGGCCCGGCGGCGCCCGCGAGGGGCGTCCGGGTCGCGCAGCCGGCGGCGGCCGCCCGGGATTTCGGGGCCGTCGGTCATGAATCGCCTTTCCGGGCGCGGTGCGCGGCGGCGGCGTCGAGCCAGGCTTGCAGGATCTCGACCGCCGCGGCCTGGTCCACCACGGCGCGCTGCTTGCGTCCCTTGACCCCCCGCTGGGACAGCATTCGCGACGCGGTGACCGTCGTCAACCTTTCGTCGGCCAGCCGGACCGGCACGTCCCCCACGCGCCCGGCAAGCTTTTCCGCATACGCGACAGCCAGTTCCGCGGCCGCGCCCTGCCGGTTCGCCAGCGTCCTCGGCAAGCCCACGATCACCTCGACCACCTCGTGTTCGGTGACGAGATCGGCAAGCCGGTCGAGATCGCTGTCGTCCTTCGCATCACGGGAGAGGGTAACGAGCGGGCTCGCGAGGACCGGGGCGGGATCGCTCAGTGCGACCCCGACCCGGACAGATCCGACGTCGACCGCGAGCCGCCTGCCGCGCCCCGGATCGGACTCCCCGGGCCGATCCGGGCCCCTCCCGGGTCTAGCGGCCAACGTTCGCGACCGCCGCGCGCAGCGCCGTGACGGCCTGCTCCGCGCCGGCCGGGTCGGTACCGCCGCCCTGGGCCATGTCCGGCTTGCCGCCGCCGCGTCCGCCGATCGCCCCGGCGAACGACGGCACGAGCTTGCCCGCGGCCAGTCCCTTGTCCCGCGCCGCCGCGGTGGTCGCGACCACGAAGGCGACCTTCTCGCCCGCCGGCGCGAACAACGCCACCACCCCGGCCCGGTCGCCGAGACGGCCGCGGATGTCCGACGCGAGCGCGCGCAGGCCGTTGCCGTCGACGTCCGGCACGACCTCGGCCACCACCGACACCCCGGCGACGTCCTGCGCCTTGTCCGCCAGCGCACCGGCCGAGCCGAGCACCTGCTGCGTGCGCAGCTGCTCGATCTCCTTCTCCGCGTTCTTCAGCCGCGTGAGGACGTCCTCGATCCGCGACGGCAGCTCCTCGGACGGCACCTTGAACGTGGTCGCCAGCTGCGACACGAGCAGCTGTTCCTTGCGCACGTGCTTCAGCGCGTCCGGCCCGACCAGCGCCTCGACGCGGTGCACACCGGACCCCACGGACGCGTCCGACACCAGCTTCACGAGCCCGAGCTGGCCGATCCGGTCGACGTGGGTACCACCGCACAGCTCGCGCGAGTACTCGCCCATGTCGACGACGCGCACGTCGTTGCCGTACTTCTCGCCGAACAGCGCGACCGCGCCCAGCTCCAGCGCCTTGTCCTTGGTGGTGGTGTAGCTCTGCACCTCGACGTCGGTCTGCAGGTAGTCGTTCACTTCCTGCTCGACCTCGGTGAGGATGTCCGCGGACACCGCACCCGGCGTGGTGAAGTCGAACCGCATGCGGCCCGGCGCGTTGAGCGAACCGGCCTGCGCCGCGCGCTTGCCGTACGCGCCGCGCACCGCCGCGTGCACGAGGTGCGTGGCCGAGTGCGAACGCTCGATCGAGAGCCGCCGGATCGCGTCCACCGACCCGGTGAGCTGCGTGTCCAGCCCGACCTCGCCCGCCGTGACCTCGACGCGGTGGACGAACAGCCCCGGCACGATCTTCTGCACGTCGAGCACCTTCAGCTCGACGCCGTCGCCGACCAGCACGCCGGTGTCGGCGATCTGGCCACCGCTTTCGGCGTAGAACGGCGTGCGGTCGAGGACCAGCTCCGCCTTGTGGCCCGCGGCGACGCTGCGCACCGGCAGGCCGTCTTCGAGCAGGCCGACGACCTTCGCGTTCGCCTGCAGCTCGGTGTAGCCGAGGAACTCGGTTTCGCCGTGCTGTTCCAGCAGCTTGCGGTACTCCGACAGGTCGCCGTGGCCGCTCTTGCGGGCCGCCGCGTCCGCCTTCGCGCGCTTGCGCTGCTCCTCCATGAGGGTGCGGAAGCCGTCCTCGTCGACGGACAGGCCCTGCTCGGCCGCCATTTCGAGGGTGAGGTCGATCGGGAAGCCGTACGTGTCGTGCAGCTGGAACGCCTTGTCCCCGGCCAGCACGTCGCCACCGCCCTGCTTGGTCTCGGCCGCGGCCAGGTCGAAGATGCGCGAACCGCTGGTGAGAGTGGCCAGGAAGGCTTCCTCCTCGACGCGCACGACCTCGGAGATCCGCTCGAACCCGCTGACCAGCTCGGGGTACGTCGGGCCCATCGTGTCGCGCACGACCTTCGCGAACTCCTGCAGCACCGGCTCCTGCACGCCGAGCAGCCGCGTGGACCGCACGATGCGGCGAAGCAGGCGGCGCAGCACGTACCCGCGGCCGTCGTTGCCCGGGGTGACGCCGTCGCCGATCAGCAGCACGCCGGTGCGCGCGTGGTCGGCGATGACGCGGAAGCGCACGTCGTCGGCGTGGTTGGCGCCGTAGTGGCGGCCGGAGAACTCCTCGGCGCGGCCGATGACCGGGCGCACCAGGTCGGTCTCGTACACGTTCTCGACGCCCTGCAGGATCGTCGCCACGCGCTCGACGCCCATGCCGGTGTCGATGTTCTTCTTCGGCAGCTCGCCGATCGGCGGGTGGCCCTGCTTCGGGCTCTTCTCACCGCGGACGTCCTGCATGAAGACGAGGTTCCAGATCTCGATGTACCGGTCCTCGTCCGCGACCGGGCCACCCTCGCGGCCGTACGCCGGGCCGCGGTCGTAGTAGATCTCCGAGCACGGGCCGCCGGGACCGGGCACGCCCATGTCCCAGTAGTTGTCCTTGCCGTCGCGCGCCTGGATCCGCTCCGACGGGAGGCCGGTGATCTTGCGCCACAGGCCCGCCGCTTCGCTGTCCTGCTCGTAGACGGTGGCCCAGATGCGGTCCGGGTCGAGGCCGTAGCCGCCCTCGTCCTGGGACTTCGTGACCAGCTCCCAGGCGTTCTCGATCGCGCCTTCCTTGAAGTAGTCGCCGAACGAGAAGTTGCCCGCCATCTGGAAGAACGTGTTGTGCCGGGTGGTCTTGCCGACCTCGTCGATGTCCGGCGTGCGCACGCACTTCTGCACGCTGGTCGCGCGCGGGTACGGCGGCGGCGCCTCGCCGAGGAAGTACGGCTTGAACTGCACCATGCCGGCGTTGACGAAGAGCAGGTTCGGGTCGTCGAGGATCAGCGGCGCACTCGGCACGCGCGTGTGGCCGCGGCTTTCGAAGTGGCGCAGGAAACGGTCGGTGATCTCGTGTGTGTCCACGGGTGTCGTCCTTGTGCTGGGTCCGGCGCACGGCCGGGTGGGAAAGGGAACGGACGGAGGCGGCGGAAGGCGCGCGCGGGTTCAGCCCTCCGCCCGGCGTGCTCGCCGGACGGGGCGACGCGCGGCGTGCCGGCCCGCGCCCGAAGGCGGCGCGGTGAACCCGGTCCGTTCCTCGACCATGTCGTGCAGCTCCTGTTCCCGTTCGCTCATCCCGGCGCGCACCTCGGCGCCGAACGAACCGACGGCGCCCGCGAGTTCCCGCACGGCGTCGCCCAGATTCGATGCTAACCCGGCCGGAGTGGCCTGACGAGCGGTTTCGCTCGCCTTGCGGCTGAGCGCGACCCCGGCGACGACGCCGACCCCGAGCCAGAACAGGCGCTTCACTTCTTCCTCCGGCGGGCCTTCTCGTCCTGCTTCTTGCGGCGGGCGCGGATGGCCTTGCTGATGCCGTACGACAGCGCGGCGGTCTTCACCAGCGGCCCGCCGAGCGTCGCGGTGAACACCGACGACAGCGCGGAGACGTTGCCGGTGACGGCCTGCGCGTTCGCGGTGATCCCGTCGACCCGCTCGAGCTGGGTGTTGACGTGCGTGATCGTCTCGTTGGCGCCGATCAGGATCGGGTCGCTGTTCTCGTGCGCCTTGCGGATCGCGATCGTCGCCTCGTCCAGCGTCCGGCCGAGCTTGAGCAGCGGGATCGCCAGCAGCAAGACCAGCAGTACGAATGCTCCTGCGGCGATCAGCGCGGCGATCTGCCCTGCCGACACGGGCCCTCCTCGGGGGTGCGGTTTTTCGGTGGGTGTGAGGTTACCGCCTGGCCTGCGCTTCGGCGGGGACCCCCCGCTGTCGATCGTCACCCAGCGCAGCCGCCCTTGCGGAAAACCGTTCGCGGGCCCGGCGCGGCGCTGCTATCACCGGAGGATGGAGTCCTCGAACGGCCACGGACCGTTGCCGCGCGTGCTCGCCGGGCCGGGCGGCGCCGCGGCCGACGTGCTCGCCGAACTGCCCGGCGCCGACCTCACCACGCTGCAACTCGAAGTCGCCCGGCGGCGGGCGGAGAAACTGCGCGCGCCGGACGTCCTGCGCCGCTATCGAGCCGACCGGTTCACCTCGCCCGCGCCGCTGGCGTTCGAAACGCTCAGGCAGATCGAGGACACTCTGCTTTCCGCAACGCCACCGGAGTTCGACCGCGTCCAGCTCTCGCCGGTGACACCGCTCGGTACGCATTCCGCTGTGGCCGGGCTGGCGCAGCACCGCGTGGTACCGACCGGACGCGGCACCGAGGTCGCAGCCGACCCGACGAACGGGCTCGCCCTCGAAGCCGCGATCCGCCGCGACGGCCCGGACCCGGTGCGGCTCGCGACGGTGCAACGGGTGGTGCGGGCGCAACGTCCGCCGGGGCCGGGTTTTTACGCGCACTTCTCGCTCTTCGCGGCGGTGTCCGCGGGACGCGACCGCGGCGGGCTGGCATTCGAGCGGGCTCATCTGGTGGAGCACGTGCGGTTCTTGACTGCCGCGGTGCGGGCCGCCGGTGCCCGCTCGAGCGGGGTCGAACTGACCACTTTGGACAGTCAGTTCGCCGGTTTTGCCGCGGACTTGCAGGAAGCGCTGCCGGACGTGCCCGTTTCTCCGGACCCGGACCGGCCCGGTGGCCGCGACTACTACACCGGCCTGTGCTTCACGATCACGGCCGACTTCGGCTCCGGCCCGGCCGCCGTGGGCGACGGCGGTTTCACGCCCTGGACCGCGCGGCTGCTGGGCAATGCGAAGGAACGGCTGCTGATTTCCGGCATCGGGGTGGACCGGCTGGCTACGCTCCGGGCTTGACTGCTCCGTGGCACCGCGCGGCCATTCCACCCTCACCGGAGCCCGCTTCGACGGCAGCCCGCGCGCGGCCACTGCACCAGGCCAAGGCAGCTGATCACGGACCGGCCAGGCCCAGCGCCCCCCGTTCCTTGAAGCATCTTGGTGTCCAGCCCCCGGCCACACACCCCAATGTGGCATTGGGTGCATCCCACGCAACCAATGCCACATTGGGTGCGTCACATGCACCCAATGCCACATTGGGGTTCTTTCCGGGGCCCCGGCGACCGCTCGGGGTTCGGGCCTCAGCGGCTCAGGACCGGCCAAGTACCACTACGCCCGGCGACCAGCGTCTCGAAGTCCGGGAAATCCGTCGTCACCACGGGAGCCGGTGGAACAGCCCCGGCGGCCGCGGCGGGATGGCGGACCCGGATCGTCACGTGGTCCGGGCGGAGGCCGCCGTCGTGCCAGTGGCGGGTGTGGGCCGGGATGGTGAGGAGGTCGCCGGGTTCGCACAGGACTGCGTGGACCTCCCGGCCGGTGTGCAGGTACCAGACTGCCGACCCCTGCACGAAGAACCGGTCCTCGGCGCCGTTCGCGCTGCGTTCGGCCAGTCCGGGTTCGCCGGTGAGCACGTCGACGGCGTGGTAGCCCGGGCCGGTGATGCGGGCGTCGATGCGGTCCTGGTAGCTCGCGAGCACGCCGGGCTCGCTCGTCTCCCCCGCGCCGGACAGCGGCCAGCGCGCGAAACCCGCGCCAATGCGGGCGAGCTCGGCCGTGATCGCGGCCGTGTCCTCGGTGCGCAGCAGGACGTGGCCGGGCCGGTCGTCGGGCCACACGGTCAGCAGCGTCATCGCCACCCCCTCTCCTCGAGGGGATCAACCGGCCCGCCTCCCGGTTGTTCCCCCACAAGCCGTTATACGGAAGAAAGTGGCGACGTTCACGCCGGTTCCGGTGACCGGGATCAACCTCCTCCCCGGATGGTGCGGCGCAGCCGCGGCACCCGCTCGGCCAGCGGACGTTCGCCGCCGCGCTGGGTGGGCTCGTAGTAGTCGCGGCCGACCAGCTCGTCCGGCGGGTACTGCTGCGCCAGCACGCCCTCCGGGACGTTGTGCGGGTACCGGTATCCCTGGGCGTTGCCGAGCTGCTTCGCCCCCGCGTAATGGCCGTCGCGCAGGTGCGCCGGAACTGTGCCCGCTTTGCCCGCGCGGACGTCCGCAAGGGCCGCGTCGATGGCCGTGACCACGGCGTTCGACTTCGGCGCGGTGGCCAGGTGGATGGTCGCCTGCGCGAGCGCCAGCCGCCCTTCGGGCATGCCGATGAACTGCACCGCGTGCGCCGCCGCCACCGCCGCCTGCAGCGCCGTGGGATCGGCAAGGCCGACGTCCTCGCTCGCGTGCACCACCAGCCGCCGTGCGAGGAACCGCGGGTCCTCCCCTGCCTCGATCATCCGCGCGAGGTAGTGCAGGGCCGCGTCGACGTCCGAGCCGCGGATCGACTTGATGAACGCGCTGATCACGTCGTAGTGCTGGTCGCCGTCGCGGTCGTAGCGGACCGCCGCCTTGTCCACTGTGGACTCGACGATCGCGAGACCGATCGTCTTGTGCTCGGTGGCCGAGGCCGCGTCGGCCGCCGCTTCCAGCGCGGTGAGCGCCCGCCGCGCGTCGCCGCCGGCCAGCCGGACGAGGTGGGCCTGCGCGTCCTCGGTGAGCTTGAGCTCGCCCGCGAGACCGCGTTCATCGGCGAGCGCCCGCTCCAGGACGGCCACGATGTCGTCGTCGGTGAGCGAGCGCAGCTGCAGCACCAGCGACCGCGACAGCAGCGGCGACACCACCGAGAACGACGGGTTTTCCGTGGTCGCGGCCACCAGCAGCACCGTGCGGTCTTCCACCGCGCCCAGCAGCGCGTCCTGCTGCGTCTTGGAGAACCGGTGCACCTCGTCGATGAACAGGACCGTGTTCTCGGCGTTGTACTGCCTGCGGCGGCGTGCCTCCTCGATGACGCCGCGTACCTCCTTGACCCCGGCCGACAGCGCGGACATCGCAACGAACCGGCGCCCGGTGGCGACGGACACCAGGTTGGCCAGCGTCGTCTTCCCGGTGCCCGGCGGGCCGTAGAGCAGCACGGATGCCGGCGCGGCCCCCTCGACCAGACGGCGCAGCGGGGCCCCTTCCCGCAGCAGGTGCTGCTGCCCGACCACCTCGTCGAGCGTGCGCGGCCGCATCCGCACCGCGAGCGGCGAGCTCGCTGGGTCGGCCTGCGGTTCGGCGGTGTTCGCCCCGGTGGGTTCCGGCGGCGGCCCCAGGTCGGGGTTCACCGTGAAGAGTTCGTCCTGTGCCACATCGACGACCGTAACCGACCACCCCGACAATCCCGCTCGCCCGGCCCCGCGGACGAGGGCAGACTGGGCCGATGGCGTCCTCGGTCGCGGTCCTCTCCGACATCCACGGTGTGCTTCCCGCCCTCGACGCGGTACTCGCCGAACCCGACGTGCTCGCCGCCGACGCGGTCGTGCTGTGCGGCGATCTGGCCGCCGGGCCACTGCCGCGGCAGACCCTCGACCGGCTCGTCTCCCTCGGCGACCGCGCAGTCTGGATCCGCGGCAACGCCGACCGGGAGCTCGTCACGCTCGCCGGCGGCGGTGACACGAAGATCCCGGACCCGATCGCCCCGTGGGCGGCGGATCAGCTGCGCCCGGACCAGGTCGAGCTGCTGTCCGGTCTTCCGCTGTCGGCGACGCTGGAGATCGACGGCCTCGGTGAAGTCCTGTTCTGCCACGCCACTCCGCGCGACGACGAGGAGGTCGTGCTCGTCGACAGCCCGCTCACGCGCTGGGCCGAGGTCCTGGACGGGGTCACCGCGGAAACCGTGACCTGCGGCCACACGCACATGCCGTTCCTCCGCTTGGCCGACCGGCGCCGGATCGTCAACCCGGGTAGCGTCGGAATGCCTTACGGCACAACAGGTGCGCACTGGGCACGGCTCGGGCCAGGAGTCGAGCTGCGGAGTACGGCATACGACGTGGAGACCGCCTGCCGACGGCTCATCGAAACCTCGGAGTACCCCGGAATTCGGGACTGGGCCGACTATTTCGTACGAAATCCGGCGTCCGATGCGGAGGCGCTGCGCGTATTCAGCCCACGCGCTCGCGGAACGAACGCCACATGATCACCGCGGCGTAAGGCAGGAACTCCCGCCCGCGGCGCCACAGCCACGGCACGCCTTTCGCGACCAGCCAGCCGAGATGCCCGGCCGTACTCGGCTCGACGCCCCCGGAACACGTGAGCGGCACCGGCTCCGGCACCGCGAAACCGGCCTGGGACAGCAGATCCGTGAACCCGCGCGCCAGCATCCGGTGTCCCAGCTCGGAAGGATGCAGCCGGTCGACGCTCCACGCGGTGAGGTCGTAGGCGCCGGGAAGAGCATCGAGGTCGAGACAGGCAATCCCCTCGGCCTCGACGACGAGGTCAATGGCCGCATTGAGCTCGGCGACGCGCGCGCTCAACGCCCGCTTGAGCGATGGCGGAAGGCGGAAAACCTTGCTGTGGTCGTGAAACCGGACCGGAAGCACGGTGGTCCCGGCGGCGGCAAAGGCGCGGACGACCTCAGTGAGGTCAGCGGCAATTCGCTCGGGATCGAAGTCGGGACGAAGGGTGTCGTTCATGCCGACGACGACGAGCGCAACGTCCGGACGATGAGCGAGAGCAAGGGGCAGCTGCTCGGTGCGAACACAGGCCATCCGAGCGCCGGTGAAGGACGAGTTGAGGTACCCGTCCGGCCTGATCCCCAGCGCTTCGGCGACCAGCGGCCCCACTCCACGCCACCCACCACGCCGGGGCAAGGGGTCACCCAGCCCCACGGCAGTCGAATCGCCCAGCACCGCCAGCCGTTCGGCCAGGCGGAGCCCAGGCGGGCGTTCGGGAACGGGCTGGGCGGGGGTGACTCCGACGCTGATCACGGTCACGCCCATGACCATCGGGCATCGAAGCTCACCCCCGGTGATGATGAGGTAACGCGCCATGGACAGGGCCGGGAACTTCCGGTATTAGCGCAGCCGCGTGCCGGATATGCGGCAATTCGTCCCGGGGTGTTCCGTGAAGGGAACCTTCACGGAATGCAGGTCCGTGAAGGGAACCATGAGGGATCAGCTGGCCTGATGGTTCCCTTCACGGACCTGCGGGCGGTGGGGTGGGTGAGTGCGTCAGCGGAAGGCCGGGTAGTAGGCCAGGTCTGCGTGCGGGCCCAGGCGGGCGGCCAGTGCGGCGGCTACGCGGGTGGAGTGCTCGGCGATTTCGGTCATTCGAACGTACCCAGCATGCCGAGCCAATTCACGCCACCAAGTCACCAACGCAGCTTCCCGGCTGACCGGCGCCGCATGACGACGCAGATCCAACGTCGGCAACAGATCCCGCGTCATACACCAGACGTGCAGCAGCTCACTGAGCGTCAGCTGCTCGGCCAGCACCGCGTCATCCGCGAACGACGGCCACACCTCCACCACCTCAGCCCGCCAGGCGGCAATCATCGCCTCGCTCATCCCGGCCGGTAACGCCAGCGCACCCGGACCGCTCGCGAACGGCAGGCGCAAACACGCCGCATCCACCAACGCAGTGCGGACCCGCCCGCGCTCGAAGTCCAGAAACCGTACCCCTGACCCCGTGACCAGGTTGTTCTCCGATGCCAGCTCCACCGGGCTGAACGCACGGAACGCCGCCGACCGCGCCTGCGCCACAGCTTCCGCCACGCGCCCGTGGACCGCCTCGGGGACAGGCACGTCCAAGAACTCCGCCAGCAGTCCTTCGACCTCACCGGCAAGGCGCGTCAAGCCGCCGTCGTCGTTGCGGACCGGGCCGCCCAGCCGGCGCAGCAGGGCGTTGAAATCGGCCTCCCGGCTGGCGGTGCTCGCGTGCAGCCTGCCGAGCGAACGCGCCCAGGACAGCAGGGCTCGCTCGGCCGCACGGGAATCGCGGGCCATCAGCTTGTCCTGCAGGGTGGGTGCGCGGCCGAGGTCCTCGATCACCAGCACGCGGTGCCCGCCGTCGTGGGCGAGCAGTTCCGGGCACATCCGCTCGTCCGGAGCCAGCGCCGTGAAGAGCTGGTAGCTGACCGCTTCCTGGGCGAACGGGTCGGCCGCACCGGGGTCGGGCGGGTCCGGATAGTGCTTGACCACCAGGGTGCGCGGCAGGGCGAAGGACGACGACACCACTCTGGCCCGTACGACCGTGGCCGGCCCGCTCCCGGCGAGGTGCTCGGGCGAAACCAGCGTGATCGCACTCCCGAAGCGGCGGGAGAGCACCGCCTCCCCCGCCGCGACGGCTGCGGCGACGGCGAGCTCCCCGGCTTCCGCCCGGACTCCCGCGTCCCCGGCGGAGGAGGTGTCGACTGTCATTGTCTCCGACCCTACTCGTGACTCAGCAACCATGACCACCACGTTCGAGGCGACGAGACGCACGTTGTCATCCACGGGAAAGCGGACGTAACAAGGCGGCAGAACGTTGCTTGCGACGGCGAAGGATCAGCACAATGGCGGCAGCAAGAACGATTCCGAAGAGGTTCACCAGCAGCTGCAGAAGCGAAAACCCGGACCGGTCCCAGCGTCCGGCGACGGCCGCGACCATCGCGTACCCGGCGGCGGGCACCGTGGTCACCGAAATGAACACACCGACCAGCGCGGCCGATTTCGCCGACGTCATCGCGAGCATTCCGGCGGCCCCGGCGAGCAACGCGACTACGAACGACGCGGGACCGACCTGGTAGACGAAGTCGACTTCATGATTGTCGACGATCGTCTTCGGGTCGAAGATCCCGGCGGCACTGCCGAGCAGCACGCCTGCCAGCGTGATCACCATCGCGACCGGGAAGCCGGCCACCAGCGCAAGCCCCGCGCGGCGCATCAGGTCACCACGGCGCAGCACTGCGCCGACGGCGAGCGCCGCGAGCGGGCCGAACTCGGGCCCGACCACCATCGCGCCGACCACGGTGACCGGTGAGTCGGTGAGCACGCCGACCGCGGCGAGCAGGCACGCGATGGCCAGGAACGCCTGGAAAGTGGCGTTCCAGCGCGACTCCTCGCCGGTGCGGCCGAGCAGCTCCTGCCAGACGACGGCGTCCGCACCTTCGCCGGGCGCGGCTTCCTCGGCCGCATCGGCAGCGTCGGACAACGCCGTGTCCAGCGCTTCCATCGTGATGCCGCCGGTGCGGTCGAGGCCGAGCATGCAGAGCGCGTCGACGATCTCGTCCGCGGCCTCGCGCGCGACGTCCGCCTCGACGAGATCACCCGCGGGCGCCACGGCGACCCCGCGATGCACGATCAGGTGCGCGGTGCCCGGGTGGGCCTGCAGCGCCGCGAGCGTTTCGTCGGTCTGCTCGGGCGGGCACACCGCCCTGAGGTGCAGCACCTACTTGGCCGGCGCGGCCGGTTTCGCGTCGATCCCGGCCTCCTTGCGCTGCTGCGCGGTGATGGGCGCAGGCGCGGCGGTGAGCGGGTCGTACCCGCCGCCGGTCTTGGGGAACGCGATGACGTCGCGCAGCGAGTCGGCGTGCGCCAGGAGCATCACGATGCGGTCCCAGCCGAACGCGATACCGCCGTGCGGGGGCGCGCCGAACTGGAACGCCTCGAGCAGGAAGCCGAACTTCTCCTGCGCCTCCGCCTCGCCGAGGCCCATCAGCGCGAACACGCGCTTCTGGACGTCCTCGCGGTGGATACGGATCGACCCGCCGCCGATCTCGTTGCCGTTGCACACGAGGTCGTATGCGTAGGCGAGCGCGTTGCCCGGGTCCTGCTCGAACTTGTCGATCCACTCCGGCGTCGGCGAGGTGAACGCGTGGTGCACGGCGGTCCACTTGCCGGAACCGACCGCGACGTCGTCGCCGATGTCCTCGACCGGCGCGAACAGCGGCGCATCGACGACCCAGACGAACGACCAGGCGTTCTCGTCGATCAGCCCGAGCCGGCGGCCGATCTCGTCGCGCGCGGCGCCGAGCAGCGGCTGCGCGGTGGAAACCTTGCCGGCACCGAAGAAGATGCAGTCGCCCGGCTTCGCCCCGGCAGCGGCCGCGACGTTCTCCCGCTCGGTGTCGGACAGGTTCTTCGCGACCGGGCCGCCGAGCGTCCCGTCCTCGTTGACCAGGACGTACGCGAGGCCCTTCGCGCCGCGCTGCTTCGCCCACTCCTGCCAGGCGTCGAGCTGACGGCGCGGCTGGGAGGCGCCGCCGGCCATGACGACCGCGCCGACGTACGGGGCCTGGAACACACGGAACGGCGTGTCCGAGAAGAACTCGGTGAGCTCGGTGATCTCGAGGTCGAAGCGCAGGTCGGGCTTGTCCGAGCCGTATTTCGCCATGGACTCGCGGTAGGTGATCCGCGGGATCGGCGTGGTGATGTCGTGGCCGATCAGCTTCCACAACGCGGTGACGACGTCCTCGCCGACCTTGATCACGTCGTCCTGCTCGACGAAGCTCATCTCGATGTCGAGCTGGGTGAACTCGGGCTGGCGGTCGGCGCGGAAGTCCTCGTCGCGGTAGCAGCGGGCGATCTGGAAGTACCGTTCGAGACCGCCGACCATCAGCAGCTGCTTGAACAGCTGCGGCGACTGCGGGAGCGCGTACCAGGAGCCGGGCTTGAGCCGCGCGGGCACGAGGAAGTCACGCGCGCCTTCGGGGGTGGAGCGGGTCATCGTCGGGGTCTCGACCTCGACGAACTCCTGCGCGTGCAGCACCTCCCGCGCGACCCGGCTGACCTCGCTGCGCAGCCGGATGGCAGCCGCCGGACCGCTACGGCGCAGGTCGAGGTAGCGGTACTTGAGGCGGACCTCTTCGCCGACGTCGACGCGGTCGTCGATGGGGAAGGGCAGCGGCGCGGCCTCGGACAGGACGACCAGTTCGGTCGCGAGCACCTCGATGTCGCCGGTGGGGATGTCGGGGTTCGCGTTGCCCTCGGGCCGCTGCGCCACCTCGCCGGTGACCTGCACGCAGAACTCCGACCGCAGCGCATGCGCACGCTCGGCCATCTCGCCCTCACGGAAGACGACCTGCGCAACCCCGCTGGCATCCCGGAGATCGATGAAGATCACTCCGCCGTGATCGCGCCGCCGAGCCACCCATCCGGTGAGGGTGACGGTCCGACCGGCCTGCCCGGCACGCAAAGTACCGGCTTGATGAGTGCGGAGCACTGCGACTGCTCTCCCTAGGTCCACGGAGTCCGGGTGCGGCGGGCATACGCCTTTTCGCCGAACACAGAGGCTAACGAACCCGGCTGAGGAGGGCGCGACCAGGTTTGACTCCATTGGACCGGTGGCGGCAGTGGTGCCGGTGGACCGGTGGAGCCGGTGGAGCCGGTCAGGTGGCGGGCCGGGTGCGAACAGGCTTGACCCCGGTGCCCGGACGGTGCCACCGAGGCGGCGAGCCGGGCACGAGCAGGCGCGACTCCACGGGCTGGGCGGCGCCGCCGGGTCACTGGGTCGCCGGGGCGGCGGGGCCGGTGCGACCCAGGCTTGATCCCGGCGCTTGGGCAGTACGCCGCGGTGGCGGGCCGGGCACGAGCAGGCTCGACCCCACCGGTTGGGCGGCGTCACCAACGCGGCAAGTCGGGCACGAACGGACTCGACCCCACCTGCTGGGCGGCGCCGCCGAGGCTGCGAACCGGGCACGGACCGGCTCGGCTCGACCGGCTGAGTGGCGCCAGCGAGGCTGCGGGCCGGGGCGGGTAGCGGTGAGCACCTGCGGCCGATGTTCACAGCAGTCGCAACTGTTCCGCCTCCCCCGTCTTCTGCTCCGCGTCCGGCGGCTCGGCCGCCGTATTACCTGCGCCGGGCGATGGGGCTGCCTGCCCGGACGCCGTCCTGCCCGTCCGGAGCGAGAGCTGCCCGGACCCTGCCTTCCGCTTCGGATCAGGCGGCTCGGCCGCCCTGGGCGAGAGACCAGGCGACTCACCCACGCCGGGCGAGCGACCTAGCGGCTCGGCCACCCCGGGCGAGAGACCTGGCGACTCAGCCGCCCGCTCCCCCATCCGCTGCACCGGTACCCCGGGCGTACCCGTCCCCGGGGGATCAGCCACTCCCGTGCGGTGTTCGTTGCGCCTGCGTGGGTCCAGACCGTGCCGTCGCAGCAATGGACCCACCCGCGCCGCCAGCCGTTCCCGATACCCGCGGTCCACGTAACTCCCCCGTGCGTACAACCGGCGGTACCTCGGCACCAGCTCCGGGTACGTCCGCTTCAGCCACTCCGCAAACCACTCCCGCGCGCCCGGACGGAGGTGCAGCGGCAGGACCGTCACGCTGGTCGCCCCGGCTTCGACCAATGCGGCGAGCAGCGGGTCCAGCGCCTCCACCGAATCTGTCAGGTACGGCAGCACCGGCGCGACCATCACCGAGCAAGGCAGCCCCGACGCGGCGGCCTTGCGGATCAGGTCCAGTCTCGCCCGGGGGCTCGGCGTGCCCGGTTCCAGGCGCCGCTGCAGGTCGCGGTCCAGCAGGGCCAGTGAGACCGCCAGGTGCACCGGCACGTCCTTGCCTGCCGACTCCAGCAGTGGCAGGTCGCGGCTCAGCATTGTGCCCTTCGTGAGGATCGACAGTGGCGTGCCGGAATCCGCGAGCGCGCGGATGATGCCCGGCATCAGCCGGTAGCGGCCTTCGACCCGCTGGTACGGGTCGGTGTTCGTGCCCATCGCCACCGGCTCCCGTTGCCAGCTCGGGCGTTTCAGTTGCGCGGCAAGCACTTCCGGTGCGTTGACCTTCACCACGACCTGGGTGTCGAAATCCCGCCCGGCGTCGAAATCCAGGTACTTGTGCGTGTTCCGCGCGAAACAGTTGTGCGACACCATCCCGTCGGCCACGAAATCGCCAGTGCCCGTCGTGATGTCGAACAGCGGCAGCTCCATCCCCAGCGACGCGACCGACGTGACTGTGCGCCGGACCCCGCCGATCACCGTTCCGTCGAGCGAGCGTTTCCACTCGACTGCCGGGTCGACCAGATGCAGGAACCGCAGGACTTCGCCGGTTCCGCCGGTGAGCCGTGCCTGGCGGCGGCCCGGATGCTGCCGGTGGCCGACCGTCTCGTATCCGAACGAGAACCGGTCCAGCGCGACGAACAGCGTGTCCACGACCTCGGTCTCGTCGTGCGCGATCGACAGGATCCCGCGCCGGTAGCCGCCCGCGAGGTCGAACAGCCCGGCCAGGAACCCGCGCGACCAGTGCGCGTCGGGCTCCTTCGGGATCCGCATGAAGCCCACCGACGACCCGAAGTCCGGCAAGTAGGCCAGCGCCCGCGCGGCCGCGTCGGCCTCCGCGGCGAACCCGCCGGAGCGCAGCATCCCGCACAGGTACCCCGCGCGATAGCCGAGCGTGTCGTCCGGTGTGCGCATGAACCGGCCACCGCCGACCAGTTCCGCGCCTGCCTCCAGATGCGGACGCTGCGCCCTGCCCAGCCTGCTGCCGGTGACGTACTTCCAGCCGCGCGAGCTGAGGAACCGGTGGTCCGGACCAGCGACGATGCGGGTGCCGTCGTCGAGCGAAATCCGGTACGCCTCCCGCACGGTGGTCCAGTGCGCCAGCACCTCCGTGGGCACCAGCCGCCGCGCGACGCCGTGGCCGCGCGTGCCCATGATCCGGTCACCCGCGCGCAGTTCGGCAATCGGTTTCGCCCGCCCGTCGGCCATCAGCACCGGCGTATCGCCTTCGAGGCAGTACGTGCACGCGTGCGAGCATCCCCGGTACGGATTGACCGACCACCGGAACGGCACCTGCGACGCCTCGGGTACCCGGTTCAGCACCGACCGGGCACGCACCTCGTGGAAGGTGACCCCGTCGAACTCCGGGACCCGCACGGAGCGCACCACTTCTCCGAAAGCCCCGAGGCCCGGCAGTACCGGCTCCTCCCTCCCTGCTCGCAGCTGTTCCCAACGCACCCATCTATTCGAACACATGTTCTAAGCGCTGTCAAACATATGTTCGAACGGATTACCCCGAGAAGCGCTCCAGCGCGCGGATCTTGTTGGTCGCGTCGAGGGCGGCGACCTTGTACGCCTCGGACAGCGTCGGGTAGTTGAACACCGCGTCCACCAGGTAATCCACCGTGCCGCCGCAGCCCATCACGGCTTGCCCGATGTGCACGAGGTCGGTCGCTCCGGTGCCGAAAACGTGTACTCCCAACAGTTTCTTGTCGGCTGTCGATACGAGAAGCTTCAACATCCCATAGCTGTCCCCGGAAATCTGCCCGCGCGCCAGCTCGCGATACCGCGCGATGCCGACCTCGTACGGCACCGAAGACGACGTCAGCTGCGCCTCCGTCGCGCCCACGTACGAGATCTCCGGGATCGTGTAGATCCCGATCGGCTGCAGCGCACCGATGTCGTTCGCCGGTTCGCCGAACGCGTGGTACGCCGCGAGCCTGCCCTGGTCCATCGACGTCGCCGCGAGCGCCGGGAACCCGATCACGTCGCCGACCGCATAGACGTGCTCGACCCCGGTCCGGTAGTGCTCGTCGACCACCAGCCGACCGCGCGCGTCCGCGGTGAGTCCGGCCGCCTCCAGTGCCAGCGCCCCGGTCATCCCCTGCCGGCCGGCCGAGTACATCACCGCGTCGGCCGGGATCCGCTTGCCGCTGACCAGCGTGGTGACGGTCGAATCGTCGGACACCGCCACGTTCGCCACCTTCTCGCCGAACCGGAACGTGACACCCAGGTCGCGCAGCTGGAACTTGAGCGATTCGACGATTTCCGGGTCGCAGAAATCGAGCATCTGGTCCCGCTGCTCGACGACGGTCACGCGCGAGCCGAGCGCGGCGAACATCGACGCGTACTCGATCCCGATCACCCCCGCACCCACGACGACCAGCGACGACGGGATCTCCTCCATCCGCAGGATCTCGTCGGAATCGAGGACGCGCACGGCGTCGAAGTCGACATTCCCCGGGCGCGCCGGGCGGGTGCCGGTGGCGATCACGACGTAGTCGCCGGTGATCGTGCGCCGGTCGCCGCGGTGCTTGCCGTCGACGAGGACGGTGTGCGGATCCGCGAACGAGCCCGTGCCGACCACCAGGTCCACGTGGTTGCGCAGCAGCTGCGCGCGCACCACCTGCACCTCGCGGCCGACGACGTGCTGCGTGCGCGCCATCAGGTCCGCGATCGTGATGTCCTGTTTCACCCGGTAGCTCGCGCCGTACAGCTCGCGCTGGTTCATGCCGGTCAGGTACAGCACGGCTTCGCGCAGCGTCTTCGACGGGATGGTGCCCGTGTTGACGCAGACGCCGCCGACCATGTCGTGCCGGTCGACGACCGCGACCTTCTTCCCCAGTTTCGCCGCCGCGATGGCGGCCTTCTGCCCACCCGGACCGGAGCCGATGACGATGAGGTCGTACTCGTGTTCGCTCACGGCACCGAGCCTGCGCACTCACGCGGGGCGGCGCAAGTCCCGCGGACCAGGTCGTCACCCGCCGGACAGCGGTCGTTCAGGACCGCCGGGCACCTCAGCGGTGAGCAGCGAGGCCGATCGCCCCCCGGGACAACGGCCAGCGAGAAGACCAAAGTATTCGGGAAGTACCCTTCCACCTTTTAGGGGCGGCGGTACGCATCCACCTCGCCTGAGTCCGGCACCGAGGTGTCCTGCGCCGAGGCGCCCTGCGCCGAGCCGCTCAGGACCGCAGCGCACCCCGGCGGCGTTGCAGGTCGGTGACCGCGGCCAGGCCCGCGTCGAGTTCCTCCCGCAGCAGCGCAGCCTGCTGTGCGGCGACGTCCTCGCCCAGCAGATCCGCGACGCGACCCTCCTCCAGCAGCTCCAGGGCCTCCCAGGGCGACCCGGCCAGCTGCCCGCACGGCGTGCCCGCGTCAGGCGGGGTCAGCCGTTCCGCCAGGCCCGCCGTACCTGCGGCGAGCAGGGCGGCGACCACGAGGTGCGGCTGGGCGTCGGCGCCCGCGAAGCGGAATTCCAGCCGTGGTGCGGACGACGGGCCGCAGAGCCGTACCGCAGCCGTCCGGTCGTCCGGGCCCCATCGCAGGTCCCGCGGCGAGAACGGCGCGGTGCGCAGCCGGACATAGCTGTTCCACGTCGGCGCCAAGATCGCAGACAATGCTCGTGCATCCCTCAACACCCCAGCCAGAAACGAGCCTAGCACAAAAGGGAACCCGGCCGGACCGTCCGAAGTGGACAGTGAAAGGTGGACGTGACACGAATTGCCCTGCCCCGGTTCCGGCGCGGCCAGGTAGTCGGCGCGCAGGTCATGCCGAGCGGCGACGCGACGGGTGACCAGCTGCAACAGCAGCGCGTCATCGCACGCGGCGAGCGCATCCCGGTGCCGCAGCACGACCTCGTACTGCCCCGGATGGCACTCCGCCCGCGCCGATTCGACGCCCAGCCCGGCCGCCGCGGAACGCAGATCGGCGAGCAGCGGCGTCAGGCTTTCCGTGCCGCCGAGGGCATAGTCAACACCGTGCCCGGTGAGCGGAACCCCTTCCGCAGTTCGGAAAACGACCTCGTGCTCGATCCCGATCGACGGGACCAGCCCGTGCTCCTCCAAGCGGGCCAGCTGGTCCCGCAGCACCGTGCGCGGCGCCAGCCCGGCCGGTGTCCCCGACGGGAACTCCGCATCCCCGACCACCGCCCACGTCCGGTCCCCCAGCGGGAACGCGGTCGCCGCGTCGAGCCGGACCGGCAGGTCACCGAAACCGCCGAGATACGGCTTCAGCGGCCCGGTTTCCGGCAGTGGTTCGCGCTCGGGGGTCCAGGCGAAAACGTAGCTGCACACGCCGTACCCGCTGGTCAAGACCTCGGCGGCGAACGGCGCGGCCAGCTCCACGGCGGCGAATCGCGCGTGCGGATCGGGTACCAGCAGGAGAAGCCGCGCACCGTCCTCGGCGAGCACGCGCCGCAGCACTCCCGCGGCCGCCGCGCCCGCTTCCGCGCGGACGGCCAGCGACCGCGGCCCGACGGGACGCTCGAACGGGCTCACCACGCGCCGTCCGGATCGGGCGCGGGCAAGGGATTCGGGACGCGCCCCCAGCGGACGTCGAACTCGTCGTCGCGTTCGACTTTGTCGAAGCCTTGTCCGGCTAGGTGTTCGCGGTTCAGCGTGACGCGTTCGACGTCCGGCGCGAACAACCGGCAGGCGTCGAACCGCTCGGCGACGTCCGGGTTTTCGTCGCGGTAGCGGCCGACGACCGCCCGGACCAGCGCCCAGAAATCACCGCGCGCCAGGCCGAGGTCGTCCAGCAGGATCTCGGCCCAGAACCGCAGCTGTCCGGAGAACACCGAGCTGAACAGCGACTGCGCGAGCAGATGCGCGGGCCAGCGCAGCATGTCGGCCGCGGCGTCGGCCGGAAGTTCGGCGTAGCACGGCAATTCCTCGTCGAGCAGGTCGACACCTTGGGCGAAATCCTTGATCGCAACACGCAGGGGACGGCCTTCGGCATCGACGATCAGGACAAGGTTTTGACCATGGGGGCAGAATCCGACACCATAACGAAGAAGCCAATGCAGGAGGGGCGTGAGCACCAAGTCTAGCAGCCGAGAAAGCCAGTTTTCCGCGCCGTCGCCGGATCGGGTGATCAACTGGGTCAGCACGGATTCGCCTGCCGCGTCCCGATAAGGCAGTGCGGCAAAGGAAATCGCCTGCTCACCATCGCCGAGCCGCGCGACGAGCGGCTCCCGCCACAATGCGCCGAGTGTCTCATGGAATCGGTACGGCAGCTCCTCCAGCGCGCCGAACAGCGGATGCCGCACGGACACGCTCGCCACCTCGCCGAGCAGCTCGAAGCGGTACTTCCCGGACAGCAGCGGGTCGGCCGCGTCGATCCGGCGCAGCCATTCGGTGACCGACGGACCGGCGAGCGTCGCCGCCGAGTTCAGCCCGCGGTAGACCAGCGTATTCCGTACCGAAACCGCGGTTTTCACGTCACGCCGACGCGGGCGCGAGCGGTTGGCCAGCGTCCGGACTGTCTGATGTGGACGGTAGACGTCACGGCTCTCGCCCAGCTCGGCCATCCGGCCGGTGGCCAGCTCGGCCGCATAGAGCGTGCCCACGATTTCGTCGGCCTGCCACGGATGGACCGGCACCCAGACGTAGTCCGCAGGATCACCCAGCCGCGCCACGCGCGCGGTGAACTCCGCACGGGTTTCGTCGTCCAATTCCTCGCGCAGCAAAGCATCGACACTCAAACCGGCAACACTGCGGAACTGCGCGAGATCTCGGTGTACAGCGTACCAGCGCAACCGGATGTCCGCACCGGATTCCGGCGCATAGCGAGCCCGATCGCGGGCGGAAAACCCGACGCGGCCCTTGTTCAGCACCAGCCGCGGATGCCCGGTGAGGTGCCCGTCGGCCAGGTTGTAGTCCATTGTGGACAGCGTGGCGGCACTCGGAGCGCGCCGCAATCGGGTTGCTTCATTGGCCACAGTTGCGGTCAACTCGGCAAGGACGTCAGCTAGCCGGAGACCAGTGAGACCGAGCTGTTCGCGCGCATCGACGATCAGCGCGCGTGGGTCGTCCGCGGGGGTATCCGTATCGTCAGCGCGGCGAAAAGCACTGCCAGGCAAGACAGTCCACGATTCGAAGGCACCGCGACGCGCCTCGAAACGGTACTGGACGCTCGGCAGGTCCAGCAGCCAGCTGCGGTGCCCGGCGCGCGCCGGTTCGCCGGGTTTGGGCTCCAGCAACGCTTCGTAGGACAGCTCGCCGAGCATCTTGTGCGTGACGAGCGAGCCCGCGGCCCGCCAGGCGGCGTCGTCGGTGAGGGTCACAGGTCCTCCGTCTGGTCGAGGCCGAACGTGGTGAAGGCGGTGCGCTCAGGCAGGTCGTACACCGTTTTTCCGCACACAGCATTGAGAATCGCCGCCGCGCGCCAGGCGCCGAGGCCGAGATCCGGCGCGCCCGGGCCGTGCGTGTGCCGCTCGGCGTTCTGGACGAAAAGGGATCCGGGCACGTCGAGCTGCACGCGGTAGTCCGCCCCGATCACGAGGCGCCCCTTGGCATCCCGGCGCACCGCGTCGCCGAGGCCCTGCAGCAGCGGCCCGGTGGGCGTTTCGGCATATCCGGTGGCCGCGACGACCGCGGACGTCCGATGTGTGCCCATTATTCCTTGCTGCACCTGCTGCAGGGACAGCTCGATGTCGTCACCGACTTTTGCCGACACCACCTCGACCCCCGGCGTGAGCACCGCTTCGGGCCAGCCGCCGCCGATGCTGCGCCGGTACAGCTCGTCGTGGATCGCGGCCATCGTTTCGGCGTCGATCCCTTGGTACAGCTGCCATTGCGAAGGCAGCAACTCGTCGCGGACCGGTTCGGGGAGGCCGTGGAAGAATTTCGTGTAGTCTGGGGTGAACTGCTCCAGCCCCAGTTTAGAGTATTCCATCGGGGCGAACGCCGGCGTCCTCGCCAGCCAGCGCAGACCGTCCACAGTGGACCGTGCGCGCAGCAGGTCGAGGAACACCTCCGCGCCCGACTGTCCCGAGCCGACCACCGTCACGCGCTCCGCGGCGAGCAGGTCCGCGCGATGCGTGAGGTAGTCGGCGGAGTGCAGGGCGAGCACGTCGGGCGCGGACACCAAGGGCTGCAACGGTTCCGGCACGCTCGGCTGCGTGCCGACGCCGAGCACCACGGCCTCCGCGAGCACCGGATCGGTGCCGCCGAGCTCGAACGCGTCCTCCTCGGGTACCCAGCGCAGCCCGGTGACCTCGTGCCCGAACCGGCACGACGGCAGCCGCGCGGCAGCCCAGCGGCCGTAGTCGTCGTACTCCGCGCGCGGCAGGTGGAACCGTTCGGCGAAGTAGAACGGCAGCAGGCGGCCGCGTTCGCGCAGGTAGTTGAGGAACGAGTGGCGGCTGGTGGGGTCGACGAGCGATACCAGGTCGGCGAGGAACGGCACCTGCAGTGTTGCGCCGTCCACGAGCAGGCCGGGGTGCCAGCGGAACTCCGGGCGCGCGTCGAAGAGCACGACGTCCAGGTCCAGCGGATCGGCCAGCGCGGCAAGGGAAAGGTTGAACGGCCCGATCCCGACGCCCGCGAGGTCGAAGCGCCTCACGACGCGACCGGGCTTTCCTGCTTTTCGACGGCTTGCGCCGCGGCCGCCACCGTGTCCAGCAACGCGCGGTAGTCGGCAGGCGTGGTGTGCGGGTGCAGAAGGGTGAGCTTGAGCCACAGCTGGGTGGTTCCGTCCGGACCGGTCGGCAACGCAGCGCGGCCGATCACCGCGGCGCCGTCTTCGAGGAGGGTACGGCGGACCTGCGCGACGAGCTCGTCACCGGCCGGGCCGGACAGCTCGTCGGCCCGATTCGGGCGGAAGACCACTGTGGACAGTTCGGGCGCACCCCACGAGCGCAGCGCCGGATGGCCGTCGATGAGCGCGTGCACGCCGGAAGCCGTGGCACAGCAGCGTTCCACGAGCTCGCCGACGCCCGCGGTACCGAGCGCGCGAAGGGTGACGGCCATGCGGAACGCGTCCGGACGGCGAGACGTGCGCAGCGAACGGCCGAGCAGATCGGGAAGACCGGCTTCGGTGTCGTCGTCGGCGTTGAGGTACTCGGCGCGGACGGTGAGCGACTGCAGAGCCGACTCCTCGCGCGCGGCGAACACCCCCGCGGCGACCGGCTGCCAGCCGAATTTGTGCAGGTCGAGCGCGACGGAGTCGGCCAACTCAAGCCCGGCGACGCGGTCACGGAGGGTTTCACTGCAGAGCGCGAGCCCGCCGTACGCCGCGTCGACGTGCAGCCGCGCGCCAGTGCGACGGCAGATCTCGGCGATCTCGGGCAACGGGTCGATCCGGCCGGTGTTGGTGGTCCCGGCCGTCGCGACGACCACCGCCTGCGCACCGAGCGGCGCGAGCGCGGCGGCCAGCGCGGAGGGAACCAAGCGATCGTCGAGACAGGGCACGACGACGGGCGCAGGCAGCCCGAGCAACCAGGCCGCGCGCGCGACGCTGTGGTGCGAGTTGGCGCCGCAGACCGGCCGGGTCGCCGAGGTCTCGCGGGCGAGCAGGAGGCCGAGGAGGTTGGATTCGGTCCCGCCGGTGGTGATGAGGGCATCCGGCCGCGCGGCTTGCGGGTAGCAGAGGCGTGCGATGCCGGTGGTGAACTGGCGCTCGATCTCACTCGCGACGGGTGCTTGGTCCCAGGAATCCATGGAGGGGTTGAGCGCGGAGGCAACGACGTCGGCCGCCACGGAGACGGCCAGCGGGGGGCAGTGGAGGTGCGCGGCACAGGCCGGGTCGGCAGGGTCGGCAGATCCGGCGGCGAGGAGGGTGGTGAGCTCTTCGAGGGCTTGCTCGGCCCCGACACCTGCCCGGGGGAGGAAGTCGTGGGCGTGACTTGGGTGGTCGGTGGGGCAAGCCGGGGTGGGAAGAGGGCCGGTCGGTGCGGGTGCATCGGTGAGGAGGGCTTGGTGGGGAAGACCACGTGCCGGCGCGGGTGGCTGACCGAGGACGTCGGAGGGAAGGGCTGGGCTGAGAAGACCGCCACTCGGCGCGGGTGCCTCACCGAGGACATCGACGGGAAGAGCTGGGCCGGAAAGAGCCCCCGTCGGCGTGGGTGCATCGGCGAGGATGTCCGCGGGAATGGCCGAGCCGGGAAGACTGCCACTCCGCGTAGGTGCATCGCCGTGGGCGTCCCCGGGCGACGCAGGTTCCGGCAATGTCCCGCCGCTTGTGGTGTCCGTCGTCCGGGGCGAGCCTGCGGCCAGGGTTGCCGCGACCGCTGCCGGGCCGCCGGACGGAACCGGGCCGCCTCGCTCCGCTGTGCCTGCCGCCATTCCGCGGAGTGCGACCGGGATCAGGCGGGCCAGCCGTTCCGCGCCACCGGGGCCGCCGGCCAGCCAGGCTGAGGGCGCATCCTCCATCGAACCGCCTTTCTTAGGGTAACCTTGCCTACCCTACGCAACAATACGGACACCCACCGACAGCCTGCGACCGGGTGGGCACCCGTGCCCAGCATGGAGTGCGGACGCCGGTCGACGCGTCCGCCATTCGGGAGACCACGCTTCACCCGAACGCCACGCACCGGGAACGGCCGGTGCCCGAACCGGGGCAGGACTGGGCGATCTGCGAATCCCCGGCCCGGTACGCAGGTGGGCGGGACGGAGCGGCCCGGGACACCTGACCGGCACGCAACTGGGCGGGACAATGCGGTCCGCGAAACCAGGTCCGGCAGGCAGCCGGGCGGGGCGGGGCGGGGCGGGAGACCAGACCTGGCACGAAGCCGGGCCGGACAAGACGGCCTCGCGAAACCCACGCCCGACACCCAGCCAGGCGGGAAGAGGACATCCGAGAGACCAGACCCGGCACCGCAACCGGGCAAGGCAAGACGAGACGGCCCGGGAGGCCCAGGCCCGGGACACCGCCGGGCAGGACAAGGGGGTCGCGAGACCCAAGCCGGGCAGGACAAAGGGCGAGCCGCCAGCCCCGGGGACCCAAGCCAGGCAGGACAAAGCCGATCCGAAGGACCCGGCTCAGGGCGAGAAAAAGCCCGAAGTCACCCCCTCGCCGGAGCCAACCCCCTTACCTCGGCGAATACGTCGCCTCCCGTGGGTAGTACCTGGATCACCGGCGTGGTCAGCCCGTTGTCCACATAGGACTGCACCTGCTCGCGGCACGCGTCGGCGTTGCCGTGGATCACCAGGGCGTCCACGACTTCGTCCGGGATGACCTCGTTCGCTCGCTTTCGCTCTCCCGCTGCCCACGCCTCGTGCATGGGGCGGAGCGCGTCACCGCGGCCGAGCCAGTCGTGGAAGGCTGCGTAGGCGGGTACTGTGAGGTACGAAGAGATCAACATCCGGCCGAGGCCTCGCGCGACCGAAGCATCCTCCGTGGGGCACACGAAAATCCGCGCGACCAGCTCGACGTCGGGGCCGACCACCGCGCGCACCCGGGGTACGTCGGAAGCGGCGAGCCAGTTCGTGATCGCGCCGTCCGCTTCCGCCGCCGCCAGGCGCAGCATGCCGGGGCGTAGTGCGGCCAGCATGATCGACGGCGCCGGGTCCGGGGCGCGCTCCAGGCGGAACCGCGAGACCGCGAACGTCGGGTATTCCTCGGTCACCTTCTCCCCCGCCAGCGCCGAGCGGAGGAACCGCAGCGTGTCGCGCGATCGCTGAAACGGCTCGGTAAAGGCGCCCGCATTCCAGTCGCGCACGATGACCGGTGACGAGGTTCCGATGCCCAGCACGAAGCGGCCCGGCGCGAGTTCCGCGAGCGTTGACGCGCTCATCGCCAGCAAGCCCGGACCACGCGTGTACACCGGCACGATCGCGGTGCCCAAGCGGAGTTGCGGTGCCCATTGGGAAGCCAGCACCAGCGGCGCGAAGGCGTCCGTACCTGCGGTTTCGGCGGTCCACACATCGGTGTACCCGAGATCCGGCAGCTCCTCGACCAGCGCCCGGTGCTCGGCGAGCGGCACGCCGGTGAACGGGATCGTCAAGCCCCAGCGGCTCATCCGTCTTCCTTCCCGCCCGCGACCGCGGCCAGTTCCCGATGAAGCCAATCGACCTGTGTGCGCATCAGGTTTTCCGCGACCTCTTCGGCCTGCGGCGTCATGTGCGTCGCGCCCGCGAGCGGCAGGAACACATGCGGACGGCCCTTCGCCAGCAACGCCGACGACAGCCGCAGCGAGTGGGCCGGGAATACGTTGTCGTCGGCCAATCCGTGCACGATCAGCAGCGCCCGCGCAAGGGATCCTGCGTCCGCGATCAGCGAATTGTGTTCGTAGCTCTCGGGTTCGTCCTGCGGCGTGCCCAGATACCTTTCAGTGTAATGGGTATCGTACGACGACCAGTCCGTGACCGGCGCGCCCGCGACGGCAGCGTGGAACACGTCCGGACGGCGCAGCACCGCCAGCGCGGACAGGTACCCGCCATACGACCAACCCCGGATCGCAACCCGCTCCAGATCCAGCTCCGGCCGCAAAGCCGCGGCCGCCTGCAGCGCGTCGACCTGGTCGGCCAACGTGACATCAGCCAGCTTACCGGCGATCTCCTTCTCCCAAGCCGGACCGCGACCGGGTGACCCGCGGCCGTCCACCACCAGCACGGCGAAGCCCTGGTCGGCCAGCCACTGCGGAGTCAGGAAAGCGTTGCGGCTCTGCAAAACCCGCTGCGCATGCGGGCCGCCGTACGGGTCGAGCAGCACCGGCAGCTTGCCCTCGCTCGGCTCGTATCCCCGTGGCAGCACCAAAGCCGCCCGCAGCGCGCGGTCGCCAAGCGTGAGCCAGGTCAGGTTCGGCACGATCTCCGGGTCCACAGTGGACGAACCGATCGACCCCGCCGGGACCCCGTCCCGGAGCACGGTCACCGTAGGTCCACTGTGGTCCAAACTCCACGACGTGAGCACCGTCAGCGCAGCATTGCCCGAGCCACCGTGTACGCCGTCCACAGTAGACAGACGACGTACCCCGTCGCGCGAAGTCCGGTACAGATGCACCTGCGTCGGGTCGTCCTCCGATGCGGTGAACAGCACCTCCGCCCCGACGTGCAACACCGAACGCAGCTGCATTCCGGCCGGGGTGACCGCCTGACCGTCCACCACGAGCCGGTGGTCGCCGTCGGTGGCGCTCTCCACCACCAGCTTCCCGTCCGACGTCCACGCGGGCACCCCCTGGACGATCTCCACCCAATGCTCGTCGGTCTCGGTGTGCAGTCCGGTGACGGACCCGTCAGCCGGATCCAGCGCCAGCACGGTGAGCCGCCGCTGGTCCCGCGGCTGCACCGCCAGCAACGGCGCCCCGCCCGCCGACCAATGCACGGTGACCAGGTACTCCCACTCCCCGCGAGCCACGTCGACCCGGCTGCCGTCCAGCCCCAGCACCGCGAGCGAAACCTCGGCATTGGCCGACCCCGCCGACGGATACGCGACGACATTCGCCGCCTGCTGCGGGTTCGCCGGGTCGCCGATCGTCCAGCGCGGCACCGGCCCGCGGTCCGACCGCTCCACGATGAGACTGTGCCCGTCCGGCGCCCACCAGTACCCGCGCGTCCGGTCCATCTCCTCCGCCGCGATGAACTCCGCAAGCCCCCACGAGATGTCGTCGCCGTCCTCCTCGACGAGCGCGCGATCCTCCCCGGTGGCCAGCTCGATCACGCGCAACCGCCGATCCCGCACGTACGCGACATGCGTACCGGTCGGGTTCGGCCGCGGATCGACCACCGAACCGTCGACCAAGATCCGCGTCTCGCCGGAAGCGAGGTCGAGCGTGTACAGCTTGCCCGACAACGTGAAGGTGACCACCGTGAACGCGTCATCCACGCCGAACGCCACCACACCGCCGCCGGTCTCCCGGGCCCGCTCACGCCGGGCTCGTTCCTCCGGCGGCAGGTCCTCGTCACCAAAGTCGCCAAGCAGCTCCGCCGCGTCCACGAGCTTCGTCTCCTCGCCGGTGGCGAGATCGAACGACCACAGGCTGTGCCGCGGGTCGGTGCCGGTGGCGCTGCGCAGGAACAACACCCGTGAACCGTCCGGCGCGACCCGGAACTGCTTGGGCGCGCCGAGCGTGAACCGCTGGGTGCGGGCCTGCCGGCGGAGGAACGGGAGGTCGTCGAGTGCGGAGTCGGTCACGTCCGGCACTCTTTCAGACGATCAGCCGCCGGCGCCAACACCCTTCAGCGCGACGCGCTGCTCGGCCACGTCGTAGGTGGGTTCCGGGAACTGCGGGCCGAGCTCGGTCAAGGTCTCCACGAGCAACTCGGCGACCGCCCAGTTGCGGTACCACTTGCGGTCGGCAGGCACGACGTACCAGGGCGCGTGCGTGGTCGAGGTCCGCTTGAACACGTCGGCGTACGCGGCTTGGTAGGACGGCCAAGCCCGGCGCGCTTCGATGTCCGACGGGTCGAACTTCCACCGCTTCTCCGGCCGGTCCAGCCGCGCGGTGAGCCGCCGCAGCTGTTCCTCGGGCGAGATGTGCAGGAACACCTTCACCACCGTGGTCCCGCTTTCGGCAAGCTCTTTCTCGAAGGCGTTGATCTGCGTGTACCTCTGCCGCCGCTCGGCCGCGTCGAGCTCGCCGAGGACCCGCGGCACGAGGATGTCCTCATAATGCGAACGGTCGAACACCCCGAGGTGGCCCGGCGCCGGAAGACGGCGGCGGATGCGCCACAGGAAATCGTGCCGTCGCTCGGCGGCCGTGGGCTTCTTGAACCCGGCGTACTGCACGCCCATCGGGTTCACCAGGCCGAGCACGTGCCCGACGGTGCCGCCCTTGCCGGAGGTGTCCATGCCCTGCAGCACCAGCAGGACGCTGCGCTCGCCGCCGCCGATCCCCTCGGCGTACAGCGCTTCCTGCAGCCCGGCGAGCCGCTCCCCCGCCGACACGAGTTTCTTGCCGCCCTTGTCCTTCTTCTCCGGACCCACCGGCGACGAAGCCGGGTGCGGCAGCTCGCCGTTCGCCCG
Source organism: Amycolatopsis jejuensis (assembly GCF_000717335.1). GTDB lineage: Bacteria > Actinomycetota > Actinomycetes > Mycobacteriales > Pseudonocardiaceae > Amycolatopsis > Amycolatopsis jejuensis. The sequence goes on along the minus strand of NZ_JNYZ01000014.1, from coordinate 123,956 downwards.
GAACGCGTCGCGGACCCGGTTCCCGTTCGCTTTCTTCGCCATCCGGCGACGATAACCGCGGGGGCCGCCGATGCCGCGGACCCGGGCCGGGTGTCATCCGGTCGGGCGACGCAGCATTTCGCCGGTCAAACCCCGTAACTGCGCAATGAACGACGGGAAAAAGCAACGATTCCCGGCTGAACTCCCCGCGGGCGGCCTCTAGCCTGAACGCATGACTGCGTCTGCCCGGCCCGCCGCCACCTCCGGCTTCATCGCGCTCGACGAGCACTGGAGCACGCACAACTACCATCCGCTCCCGGTCGTCATCGCCGAAGCCGAAGGCGCCTCGGTGACCGACGTCGACGGGAAGTCCTACCTCGACTTCCTGGCCGGCTACTCCGCGCTCAACTTCGGCCACCGCAACCCCGAGCTGATCGCCGCCGCGACCGCGCAGCTCGGCCGGGTCACGCTCACCTCGCGTGCCTTCCACCACGACCAGATGGGCCTGTTCTGCCAGGAACTGGCCGAGCTCACCGGCACCGAGATGGTGCTGCCGATGAACTCCGGCGCCGAGGCCGTGGAGTCCGCGGTGAAGGTCGCGCGCAAGTGGGCGTACCAGGTCAAGGGCGTGCCGGAAGGGACCGCGGAGATCGTGGTCGCCGGGTCGAACTTCCACGGCCGTACCACCACCATCGTGTCGTTCTCCGACGACGAGACCGCCCGCGCCGACTACGGCCCGTTCACCCCGGGCTTCGTGCGCGTGCCCTACGGCGACGCGGCAGCGCTGAAGGCCGCCATCACGCCGAGCACCGCAGCCGTGCTGATGGAGCCGATCCAGGGCGAAGCGGGGGTGATCGTGCCTCCGGCGGGCTTCTTCGCCGAGGTCCGGCGGCTCTGCGACGAGAACGACGTGCTGATGATCGCCGACGAGATCCAGTCCGGTCTCGCCCGCACCGGCACCACGCTGGCGCTCGAACACGAAGGTGTCCGGGCCGACCTGTCCACCCTCGGCAAGGCGCTCGGCGGCGGGATTCTCCCGGTGTCGGCGGTGGTCGGGCGGCGGGACGTGCTCGGCATGCTCAAGCCGGGCGAGCACGGTTCGACCTTCGGCGGCAACCCGCTGGCCTGCGCCGTGGGCCGCGCGGTGGTGCGGCTGCTGAACACCGGCGAGTTCCAGAAGCGGTCCACCGAACTCGGCGCGCACCTGCACGAACGGCTCGCCAAGCTGGTCGGCGACGGTGTGTCGGAGGTCCGCGGCCGCGGTCTGTGGGCCGGGGTCGACATCGCGCCGGGCGGGCCGTCCGGGCGCGAGGCGTCCGAGGCGCTGGCCGGATTGGGCGTGCTGTGCAAGGAAACGCACGACCACACACTGCGGGTGGCGCCGCCGCTGGTGATCACCGAAGCCGAGCTGGACCGCGGGATCGACGCGATCGCCCAGGTCGTCCGCGGCTGAGCAGGCCCAGGCTGGCGGTCACTTTCGCGTAGGCTCGATTCCGTGACCGCCAGGCGGGCGCTTGCCCTTTTCGCCGCGCTCTGCGCGCTGGCTGCGCTCGTGCTGGGGCTGCTCGTGTCCGCCCGCGCGCCCGGCTCGCTGGACCTGCGCGCCACCCACGCCACCACCGATCTCAGCACCCGTTTGCTCGACGCACTGGTCCTGCCCACCGAGCCGTACGTGCTCGTGCCCGCGATCGCGCTGATCGCCGGGGTGCTCTGGTACCTGCGCCGCCGCCGGGACGCGCTGCTCGCGGTGGCGGCGCCGCTGGTCGCGGCCGTGCTCAACACCTGGGTGCTGAAGCCTGCGTTCGGCCGATGGAAAGGTGGCTCGCTCGCGTATCCGAGCGGCCACACCGTGACGCTGGTGACCGTGCTCGTCGTGGTCGTGCTGGTGGTGCGCCCGAAGGTGCTCGCGTTCGTGATCGGCGCGGTGCTGCTCGCGTGCGCGACCGTCGGCATGATCGGCCTCGGCTACCACTACCTCACCGACATCGTGGGCGGCGCGTGCTTCGCCGCCGCCGTGGTCACCGGGTTGCAGGCGGCGCTGTCACCGCGTCCCGGGCCAGAGCTGTCAACCGGCTGATCGCACGCAGGTACTTCTTGCGGTAGCCGCCGTTCAGCATCTCCTCGCCGAACAGTTCGGGCAGCGGCACACCGGACACGACCACCGGGATCGCCCGGTCGTACAGCCGGTCGGCGAACGCGACCAGGCGCAGGCCGACGTTCTGGTCGGGCGCTGTGGTCACGTGCTTCAGGTGCACCCGCTGCACGCCGTCGAGGAGCTTGCCGTACCGCGACGGGTGCAGCCGCTCCAGATGGGCCACCAGTGCGCCGAATTCGTCCACAGTGGACCCTTCGTGCGTTGCCGCGGACGCTGCCAGCTCCTCGTCCGTGACCGGCGGCGGCGCGTCGGGCAGGCCGCGGTGGCGGTAGTCGGGGCCGTCGACGCGGACCACGCCGAAACGCCGGGACAGCGCCTGGATCTCGCGCAGGAAGTCCTCGGCGGCGAACCGGCCTTCCCCCAGTTTGTCCGGCAGGGTGTTGGACGTCGCGGCCACGCGGACGCCCGCGTCGGTCAGCTCCTGCAGCAGCCTGCTGACCAGCGTGGTGTCGCCGGGATCGTCGAGCTCGAACTCGTCGATCGCGAGCAGCCGGTGCTCCGACAGCCGCTGCACCGCATTCCGGAAACCGAGCGCGCCGACGAGGTGGGTCAGCTCCACGAAGGTGCCGTACGCCTTGGGGCCCGGGGTCGCGTGCCAGGCCGACGCGAGCAGGTGGGTCTTGCCGACCCCGAACCCGCCGTCGAGGTAGAGCCCCATCGGGCCGTCCGGGGCCGCGGACCCGCCGCCGAACAGCGAACGCAGCCGCGACTTCTTCGCCGGGACCGCGCTGATCCGCGCGGCGAACGCGGAACATCCCTCGACCGCGGCGGCCTGGCTCGGCTCGTCGGGATTGGGCAGGTACGTCGAGAACCGCGCCTCGCCGAACCGCGGCGGCGGCACGAGGGACGCGATCAGCTCGTCGGCCCCGAGCTCGGGAAACCGGTCCGTCAGGGCAGCTGCGGGCATGGTCGGAGAGCCTAACCGGGCCGGGGTGGCCTGCCGAGCACGCCCGCGTACCGCAGATCCCCCGGTCGAGGGCGGTTACGGCGCCGCGGGAGGATGGTCGGCGTGCGGAGTATGTGGGCACCATCACCGGGCGGGCGTCCGCGTCCGCGGTGCGGCTGATGGACTGCGACCGCGAGCTAGTCGCGGCGGCCGCTCTCGGCGACCACGCTGCCTTCGACGCGCTCGTCCGACGGCACACCCCGATGATGTTCCGCGTCGCACTGCGGATCACCGGCACTTCCGCCGAGGCCGAGGACGTCGTACAGGACGCCTGGCTGTGCGCATGGCGGGCGCTGCCGTCGTTCCGGCAGGAGTCCGCCGTGTCCACCTGGCTGTACCGCGTGGTCACGAACGGCGCGCTCCGGGTGGTGCGGCGGCAACGGCCGACCGTGCCCCTGGACGAGGCGACCGGCCCGGTGACGCGAAGCACCCCGGAACGACAGGTGGTGGACGCCGAGCGGATCGACGCGGTGCTGCGCGCGATCGCCCGGCTCGACGTCGCGCAGCGGGTGCCGCTCGTGCTGCGCGAACTGGAGGGGCTGAGCTACGAGGAGGTCGCCGAAATCCTCGAGGTCGGCGTCCCGGCCTTGCGTTCCCGGCTGCACCGGGCCAGGGTGGCGCTGCTCAGGCAGTTGAGGGAGCGGCCATGACGGACCCCGAGCAGGACCCGCGCTGGGCCGCCGTGCGCGCGGCGGGGCGGCATCCGGTACCGACGCCACCCGGGCTGGTGGACCGGGTCCTGCGCTCGCTCGACGGGGTCCGCGGGCGCTCGGTGCGGTTCGGCGGCGTCACGATGACCGAGCCGGAGTTCCTGCGGATCGCGCGCGAGGCGGCGGAGACGGCGCGGGTACCCGGGCTGCACGTGTCGACGGTCGCGCTGGTCGGCGGGCGGCTGCAGCTACTGGCGACCGTGCAGTTCGGCGTGCTCGCGGACGAGGCGGCGGACCTGCTGCGGGAACGGCTCGCCGCGGCGCTGGCCGGTCAGCTCGGCGTACGGCCGCCCGCGGTCGACGTGCACGTCATCGACGTCGAAGCTCCCCCATCCGAGTGACCCCGCGTGAGTTTTCGCCCGGTCGGGAGGTCGTTCCGGCAGGCACGTCTCCGGCACTGCGAGCCCGTCGCGGCGACACTGGACGTGTCATGACCGCTACAGGGAGCGAGAACCGATGCCGACCCCGAACCGGCCCGACCTGCCCGCCGCCCCGCTGAACGAGGACGCGTCGGCCGGGCGCACCACGATTTCCCCGCTGGTGGTACAGAAAATCGCCGCCCTCGCCACGCGTGAGGTACCCGGGGTGCACGCGCTGGGCGGCGGGGTGTCGCGGGCGATCGGCGCGCTGCGGGACCGGATCCCCGGGTCGGGCAGCACCTCCACCGCGGGCGTTTCGGTGGAGGTCGGCGAGAAGCAGGCCGCGATCGACCTCGACGTCGTCGTCGAGTACGGCGCCCGGATCGCGGACGTCGCGCGCGCCGTGCGCCGCAACGTGATCACCGCCGTCGAGCAGATCACCGCCCTCGAGGTGACCGAGGTCAACATCGCGGTGAACGACATCCACCTGCCCGGCGAGGAAGACGAACCCGAGTCCACGCGGGTCGAGTGACCAATCCCGACATCCAGGAGGAGAAACGTTGAACGCCACGCAGACCGGGATCCTCGCCGGGCTGATCCTCGGCCTCGCCGCCACGCAGGGTTTCACCGCTTTCCTGGTGACCTTCGCGGTCGGCATCATCGGGCTGGTCGTCGGCCGGGTCCTCGACGGCGAACTCGACCTCGGCGACATGTTCGGAAAAGGCCGGGACAAGTGACGCGGGCGGCCGAGCGCAGTCTCCCGGAAGCCGCCGAGCGCGGGTCGCTCACCATCGCGCCCGCCGTCGTCCGGAAGGTCGCGCAACATGCCGCGGACCTGGTGCCCGGCACCATGGCGACCGAACGCCGCGTCGCCGGGGTCAGCACCGGAACGTCGGGCGCGAGCGCGAAAGTCGGCGGCGAGGACAACGACGTCGACCTGGTCCTCGACCTCGCGCTGCGCTATCCGGCACCGGTGCGCGAGGTGACCGGGCGGGTGCGCGCGAAGGTCGTCGAAGAGGTCGAGCGGATCACGGCGTACCACGTGCGGTCCGTTGCCGTGCGGGTGAGCGCGCTGCTGCCGGATGTGCCGCCGAGGGTGCGATGATGCGCCTTCTCGTCCGTTTGCTGTCCACGCTGCTCGGTCTGGCCGTCGCGGCGGGTGGGGCGTTGCTGGCGCTGGAAGCCGGATGGGCCTGGTGGCAGCCGGGCAAGGCGCCGCTGCTCGTGCCGTGGCCGGAGTGGAAAACCGAGCTGGCCGCACTGGACTGGACCAGCACGCCGGTACGGATCGCCGCCGGAATCGCGGTGGCCGCGGGAATCCTGCTCCTGCTGCTGGCGCTCGGCGCGGGCGATCGCGCAGTGCGGATGACCGATCCGGCCGACGGCATCAGCGTCAGCACGTCGCCGCGGGCGCTCGCCCGGATGGTCGGGATGGCAGTGCGGGCACAGGACAACGTGCGCGGTGCGTCAGTCACGGCCAGCGCGCGCCGGGTACGGGTCCGCGCTACGAGCCGATTGGCCGACGAGGCGCAGCTGCGGCCACGGCTGCTGGAAACGGTTGCCGGGGTGCTCGACGAACTGCCGCTGCAACGCCAGCCCAAGGTCTCCGTCGTCGTCGACTCCCCCAAGGACCACCGATGAGCGCTACCCCAGCCCGCCGCGCGCAAGGTCGTTCACACGGCGCCGAACGCACGCTGACCTCGCTGGCCGGCATCGCGGCCGTGCTCGGCGGGGCCGGGGCGCTGGTGGTCGGGACGGGCTGGCTCGGCCGGTTCCGCAGCCATCGTCCGGTGCTGGACCCGCTGGTCGTCGGCTGGGTCGGGGACCATGCGCTGTATGCCCGGATCGGGGCGGTCGTGCTCGGGGTCGTCCTGCTGGTCCTCGGGTGGTGGTGGTTTTTCCGTTCGCTGCGCCCGGAACGACGGCCGGACCTGCAGCTCGACGACACGCTCACGGTCACCTCCGGGGCGCTGGCCGGGGCCGTGCAAACGGATGCGGAGAGCGTCGACGGCGTTACGCGTGCCAGGGCCCGAGCGGTGGGAACAGCGGCTGAGCCAGCGCTGCGGATCACCGTGTGGCTGGCCGAGGGCACGGACGTCCGGCGCGTGTGGGAGGACCTCGACGGGTACGTCCTCACCCGGGCAAGGGAGTCGCTCGGGGTCGGCACGCTGCCGGCCGCGGTGCGGCTCGAACTCGACACTACCGGCCCGGCACGCGTGCGCTGACCGCGCGTTTCACCCAGAATGCCTGGTATGGCCCTCCCAGTGCAGGCACCGATCAAGCCCATGCTCGCGAAGCCCGCGAAAGCCATCCCCGACTCCGGCGGCCTGCTGTTCGAGCCGAAGTGGGACGGCTTCCGCTGCCTGGTTTTCCGCGACGGGGACGAGATCACGCTGCAGTCGCGCGCGGAGAAGCCGCTCAACCGGTACTTCCCGGAAGTACTCGCCGCACTGCGGGAAACGCTGCCGGACCGGGTGGTGCTCGACGGGGAACTCGTGGTCGCGCGGGGTGGAAAACTCGATTTCGACGCGCTGACCGAACGAATCCACCCCGCCGACAGCCGCGTACAGCTGCTCGCCGAGCAGAGCCCTGCGCAGTTCGTGGCTTTCGACGTGCTCGCCCTGGGTGACGAGTCTTTTGTGGACGAACCGACGTCGTCCCGTCGCGCGCGGCTCGAAGCGCTGCCGGGCCTCGCGCTGACGCCCGCCACCACCGATCCGGAGACCGCGCGGCACTGGTTCGAGCTGTTCGAGGGCGCCGGTCTGGACGGCGTGATCGGCAAACCGCTCGACGAACCGTATTCGCCGGGTAAGCGGGTTTTGTTCAAGTACAAGCATTCCCGCACTGCGGACTGCGTGCTGGCGGGCCTGCGCTGGCACGTCGACGGCGAACCGGGCGAGGCGGTCGGCTCGTTCCTGCTGGGCCTGTACGACGAATCCGGGCTGCTGCACCACGTCGGCGTGGTCGGCTCGTTTCCCGTCGCCCGCCGCCGGGAACTGGCGGCGGAGCTCGCCCCGCTCATCAGCGACGGCGCCGGACATCCCTGGCTGGGCGACGCCGTCCGCGAGGGTCAGCGCATCCCGGGTGGCATCACGCGCTGGCGGTCGAAGGAGCAGCCGTGGGTCCCGCTTCGCGTGGAGCGCGTGGTGGAGGTCTCGTACGAGCACACCGAGGGCGGGTACCCGTCGCGCTTCCGGCACACCGCGCAGTTCGCCCGCTGGCGCCCGGACCGCGAACCTTCGTCGTGCGGGTACGACCAGCTCGACGAGCCCGCCCGGTACGACTTGGCGGCGGTCTTCCGGGGCGAGGTCGTACGGACCCGCTAACTGCCTTCCCACATCGCGCGTGTCAAGCTCGTGCGAGAGCTCAGTATGACGTGAGGACCTGCCCGTGCACTGCCGATCCGCCAGCCGCTTCCGCCTGCGTGCCCTGGCGCTGGGGGTTTTGACGCTGGCGCTGGCCGGATGCACCACCGGCCCGTCAGTGCGGCCCGCAGTGGTCGACAACGACGGCCGTACCACGGCTGCCCGGCCGCCGAGTGCGGCGCCGGTCCCCCTGCCGCCGCTGGCGGAACCGCGGCCGGCCACGTTGCGCTGGGCCAACTGCGACGGCGACACCCGGCAACGCATGGCACCCGCCACCCTGCCCGATTCCCTGCACGTCAGCTGCGCGCGGATGACCGCGCCGCTCGACGCGCCCGACGACACGCAACGCCTGCTCGCGCGCATCCTGGTCCTGAAGGCAGGCGAGGGCCCGATTCCGCTGGTGGTGGTGAACGACGTCGGCGGCGAGCCGGGTTCGCTCCTCGCCGCGCGGCTGGCCACGCAGCTGCCGCCGGAGTTCCTGAAGAAGTTCTCGCTGATCGGCATGGACCGCCGCGGCACCGGCCTGTCCGGCGGCGTGCAGTGCGTGCCGCTCGAGGTGCGCTCGGACCTGCTGGGCGCAGATCCCGCACAGGGCGGCTTGGGCGAGGTCCTCGACGCCGCCCGCCGAGCCGGTCAGCAATGCGCCATCGACCTCGACACCGCACAGACCGCGCTCGACAGCTGGCGCACCGCAGGCGACCTCGACCAGCTCCGCAAGCAACTGGGCCTGGACCGCCTCAACGCACTGGGTCGCGGCGACGGCTCCAAGGTCCTGTCGGAATACGCCGTTAGGTACCCGGCGCAGGTCGGCCGCATGGTCCTGGACGGCATTCCGGACCCGGGCGCCGACCGAGCCGCCGTCCTGGACGCCGTGGCCGCAGGCGCGCAGTCGACGTTCGACGCCTTCGCCCAGGATTGCGCCGCCCGCAACTGCCCCATGGGCGACGCGAAGGCGGCGCTGAAGGCAGTGACCGACCGCCTGCGCACCACCCCCGTGGACACCGCCGACGGCGTCACCATGAGCCCCGGGGTCGCCACCTACGCGGTCTACCTGGCCCTCACCGACCGCACCCGCTGGCCGTCCCTCGCCGACGCCCTCACCTCGGCACGCAACGGTGACCTCACCGCGCTGGCTTCCTTCGCCACCCCGATCCTGGCGGATGTCCGGGGCAAAACGTCCAGGATCGGCGGCACCATCGCCACCCGCTGCAACGACTCGACGACCCGCCTCCCGGCCGACCAGCTGGACCGCACGGAAGCCGGGATGCGCGCGAAATACCCGCAGTTCGGCGCGGCCATCGCACAGGAGCTGGCGTGGTGCAGCGCCTGGCCGGTCCGCCGCGAAGCGCTACCGCCCGCCGGTGCCCCGGGTGCCCCGCCGATCCTGGTCGCCGCCACCGCCACCGACCCGGTCACCCCGGAAATCGGCACGACGCGAGCCGCCGACCAGATGCCCAGCGCCGTCACGATCACCTGGCAAGGCGCCGCTCACGGCGCGGTCGGCCAGAACCCGTGCATCACGACCGCCGTGCAGGCGTTCCTTGCCGACGGGAAGATCCCGGACAACGGCACCCTCTGCCCCGCTTGACCGGCGCCGGGGCGAGCTCACTGCCGATACCCCTCCACCTCCTGGACCGGCCGGACCTCGGCCCCCTCCGGGTCCTCGTCGAACTCCGCCCGCGCGCGCCGCTGCCGGAGCAGGTCCCAGCACTGGTCGAGTTCCTCCTCGGCCCGGCGGAGGCGGGCGGAGTCGTCCCCCGACAACCCGACTCCCACTGCGCGGGCGCGCAGCTCCTTCTCTTCCGCGATCAGTTCGTCGATCCGGCCGAGGATCCCGTCGTCTGCCATGCTCTCCTCCAAAGCTGTCCAGGAAGCAGCGACGCTACGCCTCCCCCGGGAATTCCCCGCCGCCCTGCTTCGTTGACCACACCATGAGCACAGTGGAGCTGACCGCGGCCAACTTCGACCAGACTGTCACCGACAACGACTTCGTGCTGATCGATTTCTGGGCGAGCTGGTGCGGCCCGTGCCGCCAGTTCGCGCCGGTGTTCGAAAAGGCTTCGGACAAGCACGACGACATCGTGTTCACCAAGGTCGACACCGAAGCCGAGCAGCAGCTCGCCGCCGCCTTCGACATCCGTTCGATTCCCACGCTCGCCGTGATCCGCGACAAGACCCTGATCTACTCCCAGCCCGGTGCGCTGCCCGAGCCGGCGCTCGAGGATCTCATCCGCCAGGCCCGCGAGGTCGACATGGACGAGGTCCGCAAAGCCGCTGCCGAGCAGGCAGAGCAGGCCTGACCCACCACAGGAACCGGGGAACAGAAGGCCCCGGCATCCCCGCGAAAAAAAAGGGGGGTGCCGGGGCCTTTGCCCGAGGTCAGGACCGCGTCACGAGACCACGCAGGAAGAACGCCAGGTTCGCCGGGCGTTCGGCCAGCCGCCGCATGAAGTAGCCGTACCATTCGTCGCCGCACGGCACGTACACCCGCACCGTCGCACCCTCGCCCACGAGCCGCTTCTGCTCCTCGGGCCGGATGCCGTACAGCATCTGGTACTCGTGGTCGGCCGGGGTGCGGCCGGCGTCGGCGGCGAGCTTGCCCGCGATCGCGATCATCCGCGGGTCGTGCGAGGCCACCATCGGATAACCGTCGCCTGCCATCAGCACCCGCAGGCAGCGCACGTAGGACTTGTCCACTTCGGACTTCTCCTGGAACGCCACGGTTTCCGGTTCGGCATAAGCACCTTTGCACAACCGGACCCGCGAACCGGCACCGGACAGGTCGCGGCAGTCCTGCTCGGTACGCCGCAGGTAGGCCTGCAGCACCGCGCCGACCCACGGGTACTCGCCGCGCAGCTTGCGCAGGATGCCGAGCGTGGAATCCGTGGTGGTGTGGTCCTCCATGTCGAGCGTCACTGTTGCGCCGACGGCTTCCGCGGCGGCACAGATCTTCCGCGCGTTCTCCAGCGCCACGCCTTCGCCGTCGCCCGGCAGGAACTGGCCGACCGCGGACAGCTTCACCGAAACGTCGGCGCCGTTGGCGAGCCCTTGTTCGGCCAGCGCCGACAGCAACTCCTCGTACGCCTGCACGGTGGCCGTGGCCTGCGACGCGTCAGTGGTGTCTTCGCCGAGATGGTCGATGGTGATCTGCCTGCCGTCGGCGGCCAGTTCCCGCGCGACGCGTACGGCGTCGGCGGTCTTGGACCCGGACACGAACCGCTGTACCACGGAACGGGTCACCGGCACGGCTTCCACCAGCGCGCGCATCCGCCGGGAGCGGGCGGCGGCGAGCAACGGGGCACGCAACATTGCGACCTCTCCTTCTCAGCCCTGGTGCGGGTAAGGCACGGACGTCGGCGCCACGAACGTCTCCTTGATCGAGCGCGGGCTCGTCCAGCGGAGCAGGTTGAAGATCGAGCCTGCCTTGTCGTTGGTCCCCGAGGCACGCGCTCCGCCGAACGGCTGCTGTCCGACGACGGCGCCGGTCGGCTTGTCGTTGACGTAGAAGTTGCCCGCGGTGAAGCGAAGCGCTTCCGACGCCTTCGCAACCGCCGTGCGGTCGTTCGCGATCACAGCGCCGGTCAGGGCGTAGGCAGCGGTCTCGTCGATCACCTTCAGGAGACTGTCGAAGTCCGCGTCCTCGTACACGTGCACGGCAAGGATCGGACCGAAGTACTCAGTGCTGAAGATCTCGTGCTTCGGGTTCGAGGACACGAGAACGGTCGGCTGCACGAAGTAGCCGACGCTGTCGTCGGCCGTGCCACCAGCGAGGATCTCGACCTCGCTGTCGCCCTTGACGCGGTCGAACAGCGCCGCGTGCTTGTCGAATGCACGCCGGTCGATCACTGCGCCGCCGAAGTGGCTGAGGTCGGTGACGTCGCCGTAGCTGATCGCCTCGGTCTCGGCGGCCAGGCTGTCCTTAAGCTGCGCCCAGATGCTGCGCGGGACGTACGCGCGCGAAGCAGCGGAGCACTTCTGGCCCTGGTACTCGAAAGCACCGCGTACGAGCGCCGTACGCAGCACATCGATGTCAGCGGACGGGTGCGCGAGGATGAAGTCCTTACCGCCGGTCTCGCCGACGAGCCGCGGGTAGCTGCGGTAGCCGGAGATGTTGGCACCGACAGTGCTCCACAGGTGCTGGAAGGTCGCAGTGGAGCCGGTGAAGTGAATCCCGGCCAGGTCACGGTGCTTCAGCGCGACCTCGGACACGGCCTTGCCGTCGCCCGGCAGCAGGTTGATCACGCCCGGCGGCAGACCGGCCTCTTCGAGCAGCCGCATGGTCAGGTGCGCGGCGAAGCTCTGCGTCGGCGACGGCTTCCACAGCACGGTGTTGCCCATCAACGCGGGCGCGGTCGGCAGGTTGCCGGCGATGGCGGTGAAGTTGAACGGCGTGATCGCGTAAACGAAGCCTTCGAGCGGACGGTGCTCCATGCGGTTCCACACGCCCGGCGAGCTCACCGGCTGCTCCGCGAGGACGCGACGGCCGAACTCGACGTTGAACCGCCAGAAGTCGGCGAGCTCGCACGCGGAGTCGATCTCGGCCTGGGTGGCGGTCTTCGACTGGCCGAGCATGGTGGCGGCGTTCAGCGTGGCGCGCCACGGGCCGCTCAGCAGGTCGGCGGCGCGCAGCAGAATGGCCGCGCGGTCGTCGTAGGACAGCGCGCGCCACTCCGGCGCGGCCTTCGCGGCGGCAGCGATCGCGTCAGTCGCGTCCTGCTGCGAAGCGCTCTGGATGGTGCCGAGGACGTGGCGGTGGTTGTGCGGCTCGACAACGTCGATCTTTTCGCCGCCGCCTGGGCGCTGCTCTCCGCCGACGGTCACGGTCAGGTCGACGGGACCGGCCTGACCCAGTTTCTTCAGCGCACCCTCCAGCTCGGCGCGCTCGGCGCTGCCCGGCGCGTACGTCCGCACCGGCTCGTTCTTCGGGGCGGGGGTCTGGGTCACGGCGTCCACGGCGGCTCCTCGTCGGCTTCTTTGTCGTCTGCCCGAACGGTAACTCCGCGAGCGGTTCACAGGTTTGTCCGACCGACTAGAATCGCCCGTATGGTTTTGTCCGATCGGCCTACGCAGTGACGGCCACCGACCCTCTCGCCGGTACCTCGCTGCGGCACGTCCTTGCCACGCTCGGCGAGCCGCTCGTCCGGGTCCTCGTCGCCCCGCGCGGGCTCGGGGTCCCGGTGCAGGACGTGGTGATCCTCGACCCGGAGGACCCGCCCGAAACGCATCCCGGCGACCTGGTGCTGGTCATCGGCGCGCGGGGCCGGGCGGCCGCCGCGGCGATCCGGGCCGCCGGGCGGGGCGGGGCCGCTGCGGTGGCGGTCAAGGGCGAAGGCGGCACCGACATCGCGGCCGACGCGGGCGTCGCGCTGCTCACGGTCGGAACGGAAGCGCGGTGGGAGCAGGTCGAGGCGCTGGCGCGGGGCGTGGTCGACGCAGCTCGCGCGGGCGGCGAGGCGGAAACCGGTGAGGTGCTGGGTGACCTGTTCGCGCTGGCCCAGACGGTCGCGACGCTCACCGGCGGCCTCGTCAGCATCGAGGACACCGCCAGCCGCGTGCTGGCGTACTCGCGCGCCGGAGACGAGGTCGACGAGCTGCGGCGGCTGTCGATCCTCGGCCGGGAGGGGCCGGAGCGATACCTGGCGATGCTCCGCGAATGGGGCGTCTACCAGCGGTTACGGGCCGGGGAGGGCATCGTGCGCGTGGACGAGCGGCCGGAGCTGGGCATCCGCCGCCGGATCGCGGCGGGCATCCACGCGGGCTCGCAGCCACTCGGCACGATCTGGGTCCAGGAGGGCGCACAACCGCTCACCGAGCAGGCCGAGATCGCCCTGCTCGGCGCAAGCCGCACGCTGGCCCCGCAGCTGATCCGCGCCCGCACGCTGCCCGACCCGCAGCTACGCCTGCGCGAGGACCTCCTGGCCGGGCTGCTGGAAGACCGCGTCGATGCGGAGTCGGTCGCCGACGACATCGGCGCCGACCCGGCCCGGCCCGCGCAGGTACTGGCGTTCACCCTCGCCCTGCAGCAACCGGCCGCCCGCCTGCTGCGCCGAGCCGAACTGGTCCACCTGATCGCAGTCCACACGGCGGCGTACCGGCGAACCGCGCTGGTGAGCGTCTTGGGCGGGCGGGTGTACGCGCTTTTGCCCGACCTGCCGGAGAATTCCGACGCCGCGGTACTCGCCCTGGCGAAGGAAATCGTTGGCGCAGCCCGAAAACACCTCGACGCACCGGTACGCGCGGCGCTGGGCGGAATCGTCCCGCGGCTCTCCGAAGCGGCAGCTTCGAGGAATGACGCGGACCGAGTCCTGGCCGCCATGACCCGTGGCCATTGGCCGTCGGATGTCGCGTCGCTGGCCGACGTACGCGCCGACGTTCTGCTGTCGGAAGTGCTGGCCTACCTGGCCGACCAGCCCCGCCTGCGCGACCCACGCCTGTCCGACCTGCTCGCCTACGACGCCGACCACGGCGAAATCCTGGTCCCCGCAGTGCTCGCGTACCTGAACGCTTTCGGCGACGTCCGCGCCGCAGCACGGGAACTGAACATCCACCCCAACACCGTCCGCTACCGGGTACGCCGGGCCGCCGAGGTCTCCGGCCTCGACCTCACCGACCCGGCCCAGCGCCTCCTGACCGAACTACAGCTGCGCCTGTAGAAACGGGCACTACCCGGCGCGGGACTTGACACCGGCAAAGTGTGAGTGGTTTATTACTCAATATCCACCGCACACGCCGCGACTGGGCTTCCACGACGGGAAAGTGTGCGATCGACCAATCACAGGAGCCACGATGACCTTCACGAAGAAGCTGGCCGTTGCGGGCCTGGCGACCGCGGCACTGTTCCCCCTCGCCGCCCCGGCCCAGGCCCAGCCCCCGGAAACCCGCTCGGCGAAAATCTCCTGGCAAGCCTGTACCGAGCCGTACTTCCAGGGCCTGGACTGCGGCACGCTGAAAGCCCCCGCCGACTACGCCCGACCCTGGGCAGGCGAAACCACCCTCTCGCTCGTCCGCCGAAAAGCCGAAGACTCCGCCGGACGAGTGGGCAGCCTGCTGCTCAACAACGTCGAAGGCGCCTCCAGCATCGAACAGCTGCGCTACGGCCTCGAGTCCAAAGCCATCCCGGGCACCGGCCTGGCCAAGCGGTTCGACCTGGTGGCCGTCGACCCGCGCGGGGTCGGCCACAGCACCCCGGTCACCTGCGCCGACCAGCCGCAACGTGCGCCGGGAGTGACGTTCTTCCCGTCCACCGGCGAGCAGTACCAAGCGCTCGTCGACAACAACCGGAAGCTCGCCGCGGCCTGCGCAAAGAGCGCGCCGCTGACCAACCTCGACCTCGGGACCACCGCGCGCGACCTGGACCTCGTCCGCGCCGGGCTGGGCGAACGGCAGATCACCTGGTACGGCATCGGGTGGAGCAGCGAGCTCGGCAAGACGTACGCGCAGCTGTTCCCCGGCCGCCTGCGCAGCCTGGTCGCCGACAGCACCCCCGATTTCACGCAGCCGCCGGTCGCGCGGCTGGCCGCCGAGATCAGCGCGGCGGAGGATTCGTTCAACCGGTTCACGCAGTGGTGCCGGGACAACGCGAAGTGCGCGCTGCACGGGCAGGACGTCGGCGCGGTGTTCGACCAGCTCGTCGCCAAGGCCGACCAGACGCCGATCCCGGGCCGGAACGGCCGGCCGCTCGACGGCCAGGAGATCCGCTCACGCATGCAGGGCATGCTCAACATGAGCCCGTACTGGCCGGCGACCGCCGCGGCGCTCAAGAAGGCAATCGCCGGGGACGGCAGCGCATTCGCGCCGCAGGACAAGACTCTCGACCCGATCCAGGCGCAGGTCCGCGCGTGTGCCGAAGGTCCGCAGCCGGCCACCGACCTGGCCGGGATGACCCAGCTCGCGCGGATGGCCAAGCAGCTGTCGCCGCATCTCGGCGGGGCTGTGCAGGGCTGGACCGCGCTCGCCGGTTGCCAGGGCTGGCCGGTGCAGCCGGACCTGAGCGGGCCGAAGCCGGTCCGCCAGGCGCCCGCGGCCCTCGTGGTCCAGTCCACGCACCAGGCGTCTGCCGCGTATTCGTCGGGATTCGGGTTCGCCGCGTCGCTGCCCGGCAGCAGGGTGCTGACGCGAGACGGTGACGAGTACTCGATGTACATCTTCTCCGCCTGCGTCCGCGAGCACGTCGACCGCTACCTGACCGAGCGCGTCCTGCCTGCTCCGGGCACCGTGTGCGCTCCCTGATCGACTTGCGTACCCGACGAGTGAGTGGTTGATTAGTCAAATGACCGGATCAGCGGTGGGCCGTCAGCTTTCGACGGCAGACGAGCGTCGCGAGACCGTACTGCGGACTGCTGTCGGCGCGTTCGCCGCCCGTGGCTACTACGGGACGACGACAACCGAAGTGGCGAAGGCGGCCGGAATCTCGCAGGCGTACGTCTACCGGCTGTTTCCCGACAAGGAAGCACTCTTCGTGGCCGTGATCGAGCATTGCTCGGCGCGGTTGCGAGAGTGCTTCGCGGGAGCCGCGGCCAAAGCGACCAGCAGTGAGCCGAAGGCCGTCCTCGGCGCACTCGGTCAGGGGTACGCAGAACTGATCGCCGACAAGGACCTGCTGCTGGTGCTCAACCAAGCCGTCTGCGCGGCGGCCGAACCGGCGATCGGTGCGGCGATCCGCAGCACCTACGCTCGCGAAGTCGAGTACGTGCGCGCAGTGTCCGGAGCGGAGGAGGAAGACATCCAGAGCTTCTTCGCCCAAGGGCTGCTCTGCAACGCACTGATCGCGATGAGCGTCGAACGCATCGACGCTCCCTGGGCCCGCACCCTGATGACCGGAATCCGGCATTTCTAGTGCCGGATTCCGGTCCGGCCGGAAGGAAACGCCCGTGTCCACTCTGGACAGTCCAGTCGCCGGACGGGTCGCGCTCGTCACCGGAGCGTCCGGCGGCATCGGCAGCGCACTTGCCGTCCGGCTCGCCCGCGCCGGGGCCGACCTCGCCCTCACCTACACCAGCCACCGCGACGACGCCGAACGCGCCGCCTCCTCCGCCCGGGACCACGGGGTCCGCACCCTCCTCCTGCACGGTGACCTCGCGGACCCCACGGTGCCCGGCCGGTGGGTCCAGGAAACCGGTGCCGAGTTCGGCAGGCTCGACATCGTCGTCGCCAACGCAGGCACCGGACGGCAGCTGCCGTGGGACGAAGTCGACGCCGGCATCTGGGACACCACCATGGCGGTGAACGCGCGCGCCCCGTTCCTGCTGGCGCAAGCCGCGCTACCCGGGATGCTCGACCGGAACTGGGGACGGATCCTGATGGTCTCGTCGATCGCGGCGATCACCGGTGGACTCGTCGGGCCTCATTACGCGGCAAGCAAAGCCGCACTGCACGGTGTCGTGCACCATCTCGCACCACGGGTCGCGGGCCAGGGCGTCACGGTGAACGCCCTCGCACCGGCCCTCGTCGGCGGAACCCGCATCCTGCCCACCGGCCCGGACGCCGCCGAGCTCCCGGCGCCGATCCCCGCCGGACGGCTCGGCGAGCCCGGCGAGGTCGCCGACCTGGCGTTCGCCATGCTGACCAACGGGTATCTCACGAACAAGGTCATCACCCTCGACGGCGGTCTCCTGCCCCGGTAAAACCAGGTGCGCTCGATGGTGTCGGCGATAAGCTGCCGGAGTGGATCTCTTCTCGCACGCGTGGAATTCCCTGCAGAAGGCCGTCGGCTCGCTGGCGGGCGGGCAGTGGGTGGCACCGTCGGGCTGTACCGGATGGTTGGTGCAGGACCTGGTGTTCCACCTGGTCATCGACGCGCAGGACATCCTGATCACGCTGGCCACCCCCACCAGCGCCGAGCCGACCCGCACCGCGTCCGGCTACTGGGAACTGGGCGGCGACCTGCCGACCGGCATCGACGAGGACAGCGCGTTCACCCGCCGCGCGGCAGCGAGCTACGGCACCACTGCATGGCTGGCCCACCACTTCGACGACCTCGCCGCCGCTGCCGGACGCGCCGCAGCAGCCGCCGACCCGACGTCGCGGGTGGAGACCCGCGACCAGGTCCTGACCGTCGAGGACTACTTCGCGACCTACGTCGTGGAAGCCACCCTGCACCACCTCGACCTGATCGCCCATCTGTCCGGAGTGGACGGTCCGGACGCAGCGCCGCTGGCCATGACGAGACAGATCATCGAGGACGTGCTGGGCGCACCACTGCCTCCGTCCTTGGCCGACCAGGCAGCAGTCCTGGTGGCAACCGGACGCCGTTCCCCGACCGAGGTGGAGACGGCCGCGCTGGGCCCGCTGGCCGCGAAACTGCTGGTCGTGCTGGGATAAACCCGGCAGCGGGGGTGAAGCAGAGCGCTCTGCTTCACCCGCACCACCTCAGCTCACGCGGGTACCACGCTGAACCGCCGCCGCTGGACGTCGACTTGTTCGATGCGGACCCGGAGCCGTTCCCCTTCCGCTGGGGCGGCACCGCGGTCGGTCACCAGGAGCCCCTGCACGCCGGGTGCGACCTCGACGAACGCGCCGAACGGCAGCTGCTGTACCACGATCCCGTCGAGGACTCCGCCGGAAGCGTTGGCAGACAGGAACTCCCGCCACTCAGCCGAAGCGCCAGATTCCGAAGTGGACATTCTTCACCTCCTTCCCCGTGCACGTCCACGAAAACGCGAGTACGTGCGGGAGGCGGCGGGCCACGCGCCCGCCCGGAGGTCACGGCACAGCCGGGTGACCCGTCTGCTCACGGCTCTCGGCCGACCCGGCAGTCATGCACTCACCCTAGCACCCGGAACCCGTTCCGCGACAGGCAAATCGGCGAGCCGGGCGAGTGCCGCGAAGGAGTCCACGCGCGCTGCCGGGTCGTACGTGCTGGTGCTGATGAGGAGTTCGTCGGCGCCGGTGGTGGCGACGAGGTCCGCCAGCCGGTCGCCGACCTCGTCCGGCGTACCACCGATCTGACCGGCCAGGGTGTCTTCGAGACGACGCCGTTCGCGGTCGGTCATCGGCAGGGCCAGGATCTCCTCCGCGGGCGACAGTGGCGGGAAGACGCCGTGGCTGCGCGAGTACACAGTGGACCATGCCTCGGGGACCAGCAGGCGGCGCGCCTGTTCCGCGGTATCCGCCACGGCAACGGTTGCCGACACGACGACATAGGGATCGTCCACAATGGACCGGTATCGCGTGATCGCCTCGACCATCGCCCGCTCGCCGTGCGCCGGGGCGATCACGAGCGGCAGGCCGAGCTCGGCGGCGAGGCCGGCGCCCGCGCCGGTCGCGAGCAGGAACACAGGTACGGACAGCCCTTCCCCCGGAATGGCGTGCATCCCCGGGTACTCGCCGCGGAAGAACGCGAGCAGTTCACGCACCTGCGCACCGAAATCACCGGCGGCGTCCTTGCCCTGCCCGAGCGCGCGCCGGACCCCTTCGGTGAACCCGACCGACCGGCCCAGCCCTAGATCGATCCGCCCCGGGAACAACGACTCCAGCACCCCGAACTGCTCCGCGACGACCAGCGGCCGGTGGTTCGGCAGCATCACTCCGCCGGTCCCGACCCTGATCCGCGAAGTCGCCGACGCCACTGCCGAGGCCAGCACCGCGGGCGCCGACCCGGCGACCCCGGGCACGCCGTGGTGCTCGGAAACCCAGAAGCGGTGGTACCCGAGCGCCTCGATCTCCCGCGCGAACGCGACGGTGTCCCGGATCGCCTGGGCAGTCCCCCGCCCACGCCGCACCGGCGACCGGTCGAGCACGGAAATCGGAACATCCACCCTCAGCGCAACACGGTTCCCACGCCCCGGATTCCCCGGCGAGCACCCCTCAGGGGCGCCACCGTTCGCTGTAATCCGGGTGGTCCGCATACGGCAGTGCCAGCAACCGCAGCGTCGGGCACCAGTTCGTCCCCGCCTCGTCGGCCGGAACGTGACACGTCTCGCACCAGTACTCGCTGCCGTACAGCGGAAAGCCCGGCACCTTTTCCGACACCGTGGTGCGGTGCGCGAGCATGATCCGGCGCGTCGCCTCGATCTCGTTGATCATCTGGTTCACCACGTCGAGCTCGAGGTCACCGAGGGTGCGTACCCGCTCCTCCAGCGCGACCTTCGTCTCCCCGCGGGTGAGCTGCTCACCGGCCTGCCGCTTCTGCACCGCCTGCATGATCAGCGCCTGCCGCTGGCCAACCCGCGCGGCGAGGAACGCGATCAGGTCGTCCACGCCGGTCTCCCTCCGATAGCCCCCGAGAGCCCCCTAGAGTCCCCCTCCAGCCCCGGCAATAGTCGCACCGCAACCCCGGCGCGTTACCACCCGGTGCCCGACCAGCGGGTAACCTCATCGAAGAAAACAGCGCTGACCAGCGGAAATATCACCGGAAAACCCGTCGGAGATGATCACTGACAGTGATCACGGCCGGCGATCGAACGGTCACGCGGGGTCGGGACGCGCCTTGCTCGGCTGTACGCGCTTCGGCTCTCCCGGCATCTTGGGATAGTCCGGCGGATACGGCAGCTCCGCGCCGCCAAGGTCGCGGTCGTCGCGGTCGTACCACTCCAGCAGGGTCTCCAGGCCGAACGCCGTTTCGTCCATGGGCGCGTGCAGGTCGCCGTGCTCGTTGAGGAAATCCGGGACGGTGCGTACGTCGAAGTCGTCCGGATCGACGGTGCCGAGCAGGTCCCAGGTCAACGGCGTCGACACGGTCGCCCGCGGCGTGCCGCGCACCGACCACGACGACGCGACCGTGCGGTCCCGCGCCGCCTGATTGTAGTCGAGGAACACGCGTCCGCCGCGCTCCTCCTTCCACCACGACACGGTGGCCTTGTCCGGAATCCGCCGCTCCACCTCGCGGCCGAGCGCGATCACCGCGTGCCGCACCGCGATGAAGTCCCATTCCGGCCGGATCCGCACCAGCACGTGCACCCCGCGGCCGCCGGACGTCTTCGGGTACCCGGTGAGCCCGGCGTCGGCGAGCACCTCGCGGACCACGGCGGCGACCTCCACCGCGTCCGCGAATCCGGCGCGTTCCGGCGGGTCGACGTCGATCCGCAGCTCGTCCGGACGGTCGACGTCGGACCGGCGCACCGGCCACGGGTGGAAGTCGAAGGTGCCGAGATTGGCCGCCCACGCGAACACGGCGGGCTCGGTGGGGCAGACCTCGTCGGCGGTACGGCCGGACGGGAAGGTGATCCGCGCCGTCTCGACCCAGTCCGGCGCGCCCTTGGGCACGCGCTTGGCGTAGAACCACTCGCCGGTGACGCCGTCGACGTACCGCTTCAGCGTGGTCGGCCGCTCGCCGATCGCGCGCAGCAACGGGTCCCCCACCGCGAGGTAGTACTCGACCACTTGCCGCTTCGTGATGCCGCGTTCGGGGAAGTAGACCTTGTCCGGGCTCGACACCCGCACCGTGCGCTCCCCCACCCGGTATTCGACCGGATCGCCGTTTTTGGCCATCTGCTCACCGTAACCCGGGGTGCCGTACCGTGGCGGCGTGTCCGGCAGAACCAAGCTGATCCTCGCCATGGCCGTGCTCGCCCTGCTCGCGGCGGCCGCGGTGTGGCTGCCGATCCCGGGCCCGGCGCAGCTGCGGGCATGGGCGGCAGCGACCGGCCCGGCCACGCCGCTGGTGCTGCTCGTGGCGTACTCCCTGCTCACTGTCGCCCCGATCCCGCGCACCGTGTTCAACCTCGCCGCCGGGCTGCTGGTCGGCAGCGTCGCGGGGGTGGTGATCGCGCTGGCCGCCACCACGATCGCGGCCGGGCTTTCGTTCGGACTGGCGCGGCTGCTCGGCCGCGACCTGATCCTCCGGCACCTGCACCGCGCGCCGGTACGGGCAGTGAACGAGCGGCTGTCCGGCGGTGGCGTGCTCGCCGTCACGTCGCTGCGGTTGATCCCGCTCGTCCCGTTCGCCCCGTTGAGCTATCTGTGCGGCGTTTCGTCGGTGAAACTGCTGCCGTACCTGGCCGGTACCGCGCTCGGCAGCATCCCCGGCACGATCGCGGTGGTCGTCTTCGCGGACGCGCTCACCGGCGACACGCCGCCCGCTTTACTGGCTTCTTACGCGGTTTTCGCCGCCGTCGGGGTGGCGGGATTGGTACGGGTACTGCGGAAGCGCGTCCCGGCGGTCGCGGCGGAGGAACCCGTACCGTCGACAGCGGCTGGCTGACGGCGGGCAAGGACTCCCGACCGCTACACTCGTTCGGGTGCGCGAGGGGTATCCGCGCTGCGCAAGACCACCGATCACCGGGATTTCGTCAGGAGCGGTCGTCATCGACACCGGGCAGCTGATCGCGGGGCACTACCGCCTCGTCGAGCACATTGGTAGCGGTGCCATGGGCGTGGTGTGGCGCGCGGTCGACGTGCGCCTGGAACGGTCCGTGGCGATCAAGCAGATCCTGCCGCAGCCGGGCGTGTCCGAGGCCGAGCGCGACAACATGCGCCAGCGCGCCATGCGCGAGGCGAAGAACGCCGCCCGCTTCCAGCATCCGAACGCGATCGTCGTGTTCGACATCGCCGAGCACAGCGGCGACCCGTGCCTGGTGATGGAGTTCCTGAACGGCCCGAGCCTGTCCGCGGTGCTGGCCGAGCAGGGCACGCTGCCGGTGGGCCAGGTCGCGCGGATCGGCGAGCAGGTCGCCGCGGCGCTCGTGGCCGCGCACCGCGCCGGGATCGTGCACCGCGACGTCAAGCCCGGCAACATCCTCATCGACGAGACCGGCACCGCGAAGATCACCGACTTCGGCATCTCCCGCGCGGCCGGGGACATGACGCTCACCCAGACCGGCCTCATCGGCGGCACCCCCGCGTACCTCGCGCCGGAGCTGGCCCGCGGCGCCGACCCGGTGCCCAGCTCGGACGTCTTCGCCCTCGGCGCCACGCTGTACCAGGCGATCGAGGGCCAGACGCCGTACGGCAACACCACCAACCAGCTCGCGCTGCTCTACGCCGCGGCGAACGGCCAGGTCAACCCGCCCACCCAGGCCGGTCCGGCCACCGCGCTGCTGATGAGCCTGCTGCGGAGCGAGGCGAACGAGCGGCCGAGCATGGCCGAGACGCGCGAGCGGCTCGCCGCGCTGGCCACCGGGGAACCGGCGTCGCCGCCGCTGCTGTCGGGCAACCGCGGCCCGGGGAGCAACGGGTCGCGCCCGCCGTGGCAACGACCTGGCCCCGTGCAGAAGGCCCCGTCGAACCCGCCCCGCACGCCCACCGCGGCGTTCATGCCGATGCGCTCGCCTGCCGCGGGTCCGCCGCAGGCGCCGAACACCCCGCCGCGCGCGCAACCGGCGACCCGCGTCACGCCGACCGCCGCGGCCCCGAACTACTCCGGCGCGGGCTCGGGTGCCCGGGTCTCCCCCGCGGCCGCCCGCAAACGCCGGATCGCCCTGCTCGCGGGCGGCGCCGCGGCGGTGGTCGTGGTGGCGCTGGTGGTGTTCCTGGTGCTGAGCAACAGCCGCGGCGATTCCGGCGGCACGTCGAACGCGCAGCCGCCTCCGGCGAACTCGTCCGTGCCGGCCACGCCACCCAGTTCGCCGAGCTCGCCGCCGCCCGCCAAGTCCACCGGGAAGGTCGACTGGGGCGCCGCGGGTCAGCGGGTCGTGGCGTTCTACGAGGCGGTCGGATCCAATCCGGCCGGGGCCTGGGCGATGCTGTCGCCGTCGGCGCAGGCCGGCTTCGGCAGCCAGGACGCGTTCGCCGCGTACTGGGCGCAGAACAAGCTGGGCAGCTACAAGGGCGCCAGCGCGTACAAGCACGCGAACAACGAAGACGGCTCGGTCGACATCCAGATCTCGCTCACCCCGGAGGGCGGCTCGGCAGCGCCCAAGGTCGTGCAGGTCATCACCGGATCGGACGGCACGTTGCAGCTCAACAGCGACCCGCGGCTCGGATCGGGCGCGCCTGCGCAATGAGGGTGGGTCGGGCGGTGCCGATGGCTTACCGTTGACCCATGGCCGAAAGTGCAGCTTGGAATCCGCGGTTCCACGAGGACCTGGTCGGGCTGGACCCCGGCGACCCCGAGGCCCGCGCGTTCGCCGCGCACCTCGACCGGATGGAGCGCACCGGGCCCACGTACACCGTCGAAGCGTGCCTCGACCAGGTCGCGGACTTCGCCGAGTCGAGCAACCGCACCGGCGGTCTGCGGTACTGGGTGTCCGCGCTGATCGCGGTGCTGATCGTGTTCGGGCTGCTGGTCACGGCCTGGGACATCGCACACCACACGATCGCTTTCCTCTCCAGGTAACGTGGACGGGGTGAAAGGTATGAAACCCGTGGTCGGCACCACCCCGCGCGTGGTGAAGTCCGAGCAGGAGTGGCGGGAGCAGCTCGGCCCCGAGGAGTACGCGGTGCTCCGGCAGGCAGGGACCGAGCGGCCGTTCACCGGCGAGTACACCGACACGAAAACCACCGGCGTCTACGAATGCCGGGCCTGTGGCGCGGAACTGTTCCGCAGTGACACGAAGTTCGAAAGCCACTGCGGCTGGCCGTCGTTCTTCGATCCGGCGGACTCCGACGCGGTGCTGCTGCGCGAGGACCGCACGATGGGCATGCGGCGCATCGAGGTGCTGTGCGCTTCGTGCCACAGCCATCTCGGGCACGTCTTCGAGGGCGAGGGTTACGCCACGCCCACCGACCAGCGGTACTGCATCAATTCGATCTCGCTGAAGCTCGTCCCGGAATCCGGCTGACCTGGTCGCGGAGCTGCCCTCCCCGGATCGTCCGGGGAGGGCAGTTTTGTCATCCGGGCAACCCCGGCCGCTGAGGTAGCGTGAACCCTTCATCGGGAAGGGGGCCTCGATGGAATGGACGATCGGCCGCGCGTTGCCTGCCGCGCTGATCCTGGTGCTCGCGCTGGTGTGCTGGGGACTCGGGCTGCGCGCCGCGGCGCGGGCGCGCAAAGGCCGCAGCGGCAAGGGATTGACCACCTCGGCACAGGTCGCGTTGCTGGCCAACGGACCGATCCGGGTCGCGGAAACCACGGTCGCGGCGATGCTGGAACGCGAGCAGCTGCGGGCCGACACCACCGGCCGGATCTACCGCACGCCACTCGTGCCGTCCGACGAACTGGGCCGGGAAGCCGCCGAGCTGGCCGGTGCGGGGGTCAGTGTCGCGACCGTGCTGGGCGGGCTCGTCCGGGGTCCGGCGCTGCGCGAGCTGGTCGGCGACCTCACCGCGCAGGGACTTCTCGTGGACGGGCAAGCACTTCGGCGGCTGTGGAAGTGGGTCGCGGCCGGAGAAGCGGTGCTGGCGGCGGTCGCGGTGGCGGCTTTCGCGGCCGGTGGGCTGAACGGTTTCGTGGTGGTGTCGGCGCTGCTACCGGTGTGGTGCGGGCTGGCCGCGCTGTCCCGTCGCCGCGCCGCCGCCCGCATCCGCCCGACCGACGCCGGACGTGACCTGCTCGAATCCGCGTGGCCGGACCAGAGCCTGCTGGCCGGGGCCGCGGGGAAGGTGACCGTCGGCGGGCTCGTCAACCATCCGGACCGTGACCTGCGGGTCGCGCTGCTTCGTGGTCTTCCGGCGACCAGACATACAGGGGCCGCGGTGGCCGGGGCCGCGGGTGGGCTGGCCGGGGGTGGCTATTGGGCGGCCGGGGCAGGTTGCGGGGCCGGCTGCGGCGGCTCGGGATGCGGGGCCGGCTGTGGTTCCGGTTGTGGCGGTGGCGGCTGCGGTGGTGGGGGCAGCAGCTGAGGCGGAACGAATCCGGTGTCAGCCGCGTCAGTTCTGCCGAAGTTTCGTTCGAGAGAGGGGACGGCCGTGGGCGAGCCTTGGGGGATCTCCGGTCCGCAGTTCCTGCTGGGTTACGGACTTGCACTGGCGGTGGTGTTCGTAGTGCAGCTGGCGTGGCCGCCGATTTCGCGGGCCTGGCGCCGGAACGCGCCGCGGGCCGTGCCGACGATGCAGCCCGACGTCTACCAGCTCGCGTACCTCGCGGGCGGCGCACACCGCGCGGTCGACACGGCCATCGCGACGTTGCTGGAGAACGATCTTCTGCGCGTGAGCAGCAAAGGCAAGCTCAGCGCGGTCGGTAAGACACCGAAGCGCCAAGGTTTGGAACGCTCGGTACACGAGGCAACGCAGAGCGTCGCACGGACCACGGGCGACCTGCGCAGGTCGCCGCTTGTCGCACCGGCGTTGGAAAAGCTGCGCAAGGACCTCGACAGCCGCGGCCTGGTGTCGGCCGGCCAGCTCGGCAGGTTCCGCACCGGGATTGCGCTGGTTTACCTGGTACTGCTGGTGATCGGCGTAGTCCGGGCGGTCAACGGCGCGCAGCTGGACCGGCCGATCACCGGGTTGGTGCTGCTGCTCCTGCTGACCGTCGTGCTGGCTGGGATCGCCTACGCGGCGCGCAAGGGCGCGAAGATTGCCCGTCCGACCGATGAAGGCTACGCAGTCGTGACGAAAGCGCGGGAAGATGCGACGGTGGCGGGCCGGAATGCGGCGTTGTTCGCCGGGGCAGCGGGAGCGGTCGCGCTGGGCGGAATCGCGCTGTACCCGGACGAGGCGAAGAGCGCGGCCCTGGCCAGCGGCAGCAGCACTTGGGGCGGCGGCGGGGGTTCCAGCGGGGGATCTTCGTGCAGCAGCGGGTCTTCCTGCGGCGGGGGCGGTGGCTGTGGCGGCGGGGGCGGATGCGGCGGCTGAGACGCAACGAACCGGGCACCTCGGACGTCCGGAGGTCGACCGGATCGAGAAGGGGGAGATCATGGAACAACCTTGGGGCCTCTCGGGACCGCAGTTCCTGCTGATCTACGGGCCGGCGCTCGCGTTGGTGGTCATCGTGCAGCTCGCCTGGCCGCCGATTGCACGGGCCGTGCGGAAGCAGCCGCCCGCGGACGTGCGCAGCCCGCTCGACGTGTACCAGCTCGCGTACCTCGCGGGCGGCCCGCATCGCACGGTCGACGCGGCGATCGCGTCGCTGCTGGAACGGGGCCTGCTGCGGGTGAGCACGAAGGGCCAGCTCACCGCCATTGCCGCCGGTTCGCCTGCCGGATGGGTGGAATCGGCGGTACACGAAGCCTGCCGGGGTACCGCCCAGACGACGGCCCAGCTGCGCAAGTCGGGTTCGGTGGCGCCGGCGGTGCAAGCGATCGGCCGTGACCTCGAAGGCCGTGGCCTGACACTGCCGTCGTCGATGTTCAACCGCTTCTACACTCGGCTCGTGCTGGTGTACGTGGCGTTGTTCGCGGTCGGCCTGATCAGGTCGATCAACGGGGGGACCTTGCATCGGCCGAACGAGTTCCTGAACGGGCTGCTCATTGCCACCGCGATGCTGGCGATGTTCACCTTGATTCTCCGCGGCAACACGAAAACCCGTCCCACCAGGGCCGGACGGGGCATCGTCGCCTACGCCCGCACCGACACCAAGGCACGGAAGGCGTATGGCGGCGTGGCGTTCGTGGGTGCGGCGTCGCTGGTCGCGCTGGGCGGGATCGCGCTGTACCCGGATCATGCGACGAGCGCGGCGCTGAAGAGCGGAGCGGGCTCGTCCTCGGGTGGCGACGGGGGCGGTGACGGCGGTGGAAGCGGCTGCGGCGGAGGAGGGTGCGGTGGCTGAACGGCTGGGCATCGGCATCGGATGGCGGCCCGAGCTGGACCTGTCCATCGCGCGGCTGCCGGGCGTCGACTGGGTCGAGGTGGTCGCGGAGAACCTGCACGTCCCGCACCTGCCGGAAAGCCTGCTGGCCCTGCGGGAACGGGGAATGCCGGTGCTGCCGCACGCGGTGTCGCTGTCCCTTGGCGGCGCCGAACCGCTGGACACCGCGCGGGTCGAGCATCTGGCGTCGCTGGCCCGCGCCCTCGACGCACCGCTGGCCAGCGACCACGTGTGCTTCGTCCGGGCAGGCGGGCTCGACTCGGGGCACCTGATGCCGCTGCCCCGTACCCGCGAGGCGCTGGACGTGCTGGTGGACAACGTCCGGCTGGCACAGTCCATTGTGGACGTCCCGCTCGCGCTGGAGAACATCGCCGCACTGCTGGAATGGCCGGACAGCGAGCTGACCGAGGAGCAGTTCCTCACCGAGCTCACCGAACGGACGGGCTGCCTGCTGATCATCGACGTGGCGAACCTGTACGCGAACGCCCGCAACGTGGGCACCGACCCGGCGGCGTTCCTGGACGGCATCCCGTGGGAGCGGCTCGCGTACGTGCACATGGCAGGCGGCATCGAACGCAACGGCGTCTACCACGACACGCATGCACACCCGGTACTGCCGGAAGTCCTGGACCTGCTGGCAGAACTCCGCCGCCGCACCGACCCCCCAGGCGTTCTCCTGGAACGCGACGACGACTACCCGGCCGACAGCGAACTGGCCGCCGAGCTGGCTGCGCTGCGGGCCGTGGTGATGTCGTGAGCCGCGCGGAGCTGGCCGCGCGGCAGGCGGCGTTGCTGAACAGCCTGCTCACGGGGGCGGCCGCTCCGTCCGGCTTCGACCCGTCCCGTCTGGAGATCGAGGCAGACGTCCTGTTGAGCAAACGGCGGCGGCTGGTGACTTACCTGCGCCCCGATCTGCCGGACGCCCTGGGCGAGAGGTACCGGGCGCTGTTCGATACCTACGCGTCGGAGAACCCCAAGACGACCGCCGTCCGGGCACGGGAGTACGCGGACGCTTTCGCGGAGTGGCTGATCACGCGGGGAGACTTGCCCAAGCCACGACGCCGGTGGTTCCGCCGGGGTTAGCTTCCGGGGCGCGTGTCTCGTTCACGTGACCGGGGACCACACCGCCGTATCGGCACCCGGCTCGTGGGTTGCGTTGTCCCAGCGAGGTGGGGCTCCCGGTAACTCCCCCGCCATGCGGACCCTGGTCATCCGGCCGAAGGCGCTCTCCACGTCCTCCAGCAGGTCCACATAGTCCACTTCGGACGGTTCAGGATCCTTGCGCCCCAACGAATCCAGCCATCGTCCGGTACCCGCCAGGGAAAGGCGCGCCTGCCAGGTACCGCCATCGGTGACCGTGTGGCGGAGGGCCGTCATGATCGCCGCCGCGGTGAGCCAGCCGGTGGCGTGGTCCAGGGCCTGCGCGGGCAGTGGCGCCGGGGCGTCGGTGGCGTACTCCTGCGCGATGCCCGACGACATCTGCACCAGGCTGTCGAACCCCCGCCGCCGCGCCCATGGGCCCTGCCAGCCATACGCCGACAGGTCCGCTACCACCAGGCCCGGACGTAGTTCGGCCAGCTGCTCCGGGCCGAACCCGATCCGCGCGAGCGCGCCGGGACGGAACGACTGCACCAGCACATCAGCGCGGGCGATGAGCTTCTTCAGTTTCGCGCGGCCGCCTTCGGTGTCGAGCGCGACGAACGCGGATCGCTTGCCCTGTCCGGTATCCATGGTCAGCACGGGAATCCGCGGCAGGTGCGCGGCGCCGACGTGCAGCACGTTCGCGCCGTGTGCGGCCAGCACCCGGCCCGCGACCGGACCGGCGAGTACGTGCGTCAGCTCCAGTACCCGGACTCCGCCCAGCGGACGCGCGGAATCGAACAGCAGGCGCTTCGGGGCGTCGCCGATCCGGTTCAGCTCCACGAGCGGCAACCCTGCGACAGCCTGCCCCTGCGGGTGCGCCAGCCAGTCTTCGCGCGACCGCATCAGCGCCGCCGCGCCGCCCGCGCTGACCACGGCGGATTCGACCTCCGCCGTGGTTTTCCCGGCCACCGCCTTGGTCACCGCCTCGCGCACGGACGGGACCCCGAGCGCCCAGCACACCGCCGCCTCGTGCCGCGGGTAGTTGCAATGCAGCTTGACCCAGCCGTCAGCCGCCCGGTAGTCGCCTGCGATGCGGCCCCACGGGCTCGGCGCGGGTTCGCCGTCGATCCGCAGCAGCTGCTCGCTCCGGAACGCCGCCGCGGCATGCCGGGTGTCGACCGCGACCGTGCCGGGTTCGATTCCCCGCACCCGCAGCAGTTCACCCGCCGCAAGGGTGGCCGCGGCGACGCTCGCGGTGGCCATCGCGGCGACCCGGAAATGCCCGGGCAGCACGTTTTCGCCGCCGGTCAGCGACACCGCGGGCAGCGGTTCACCGGTGAGCGCCTGCCACGCCCCGGCCAGTACGTCGTGCACCGGTTACGGCAGAGCCGCGACGAGCTCGGCGGGCGGCACCTTCGTGCCGGTGTAGAACGGGATTTCCACGCGCACGTGCCGCCGCGCCTCGGTGTTGCGCAGGTGCCGCATCAGGTCGACGATCCGGTGCAGCTCGTCGGCCTCGAACGCGAGGATCCACTCGTAGTCGCCGAGTGCGAAGGAGGCGACGGTGTTCGCGCGCACGTCCGGGTAGTCGCGTGCTTCCTTGCCGTGGTCGGCCAGCATCTTGCGGCGTTCCTCGTCGGGCAGCAGGTACCAGTCGTACGAGCGGACGAACGGGTACACGCAGATGTACTTGCGCGCTTCCTCGCCGGCCAGGAACGCGGGCACGTGGCTCTTGTTGAACTCGGCGGGCCGGTGCAGCGCGGTCTGGCTCCACACCGGGGTGGACGCGCGACCCAGCGGCGTGCGGCGGAATCCGGTGTACGCGGCCTGGACCTGCTCGATTTCCTCGGCGTGCCACCAGATCAGGTAGTCGGCGTCGGCGCGGAGGCCGGACACGTCGTAGACCCCGCGGACGACGACGCCCTTGGCCTCGAGCCCGTCGAGGTACTCGGCCGTCTCCCGGCCCGCGGCGCCGCGATCGTCCCCGAGCTTCCCCGGTTCGATCCGGAAGACCGACCACGTGGTGTAGCGGATGGTGTCGTTGAGCTCGTTGTAATTCAGCCGCGCCATGACCCCATCCTGGCACTGCACCTGCCCGGCGTGCCAAGGGGCTCCATCACATCGTGAGCTGCGCGGCGATGCGCCGGGCGGCGGCGTCGGCGGTGGCCACGCACGCGGGCAGCCCGACGCCGTGCAACGTCGCGCCCGCCACGGCCAGCCCGGGCACGTCCGCGACCGCGGCCTCGATCCGCGCGACCCGCTCGAGGTGCCCGGCGCCGTACTGCGGCAGGCCGCCGCCCCAGCGCGTGACCAGGGTGTCGATGGGCGTCGCGGTGACGCCGGCGAGCCGCGCGAGATCGTCACGGACCGCGAGGACCAGCGCGTCGTCGTCCCCGTTCAGGGCACCGGGCTCACGGAACCGGCCGACGGAACCCCGCACCAGCACCGGACCGTGGTTCCGTCGGCCGCCGTAGTGCGCCCATTTGTTCGACGAAAACGTGAACGCCTTGGCCGCGTACAGCACGCCTTCCGCATCCCGCTCCCCCGCGCCGATGAGGATTCCGGATGCCTCGGGCAGTTCGGTACCCGGCGGCAACGCGAGCGCGACGACGGCCATCGACGCCAGCTCGACCTCACCGAACGCGACCGACGCCGCCGGGGCCACTCCATCGAGAAGCTTTCGCGCGGCGGGCGCGGGAACGGCGAGGACGACCGCGTCGACCCCGATCGGGCTGTCCGCAGGCGCGTGCGCCGGGGCAGCCGCACCGATGTCGAGCCGCCAGCCGGTGGTGGTCCGGGTGAGCGAACGGACCGTGGCCGACGTACGCAGCCGCGCGCCGGACAGGTCCAGCAATCGCTGCAGAAGTCCTTGCAGGCCACCGGCGAGCGTGCCGAACACCGGTGTGGTGCCGGGTGTTTTGGGCAGCAGCGACGACGCCGCCTCGGTGAGCGAACCTGCTCCCGCCGCGACCGCATCGGCCAGCCCAGGCATCGTCGCACGGAGACCGAGCCCGTCCGCACCGCCCGCGTAGACGCCGCCCAGCAGCGGGTCGACCAGCCGGTCCACGAGCTCGTCGCCGAATCGCGCACGCAGCAAGGGCCCGAGCGGCACATCTGCTTCACCCAGCTCGACCGGCCCGAGCGAACGTTCCTTCTCGACCGCACGGCGGCCGTCGTCGGACAGCACTCCGGCGACGGTGTCCGCCGACCCCGGCACGCCCATCACGGTTCCCGGCGGCAGCCCCTGCACGGACCCGCCCGCGTGGATCTTCGCGCGCGCCTTCGTGGGGTGGACAAGCCGATCCGCGAGCCCGACTTCCGCCACCAGATCGAGCATTTCGGGCCGCCGCGCGAGGAACGCTTCGGCACCGACGTCGTAACCGACCCCGCCGACCTCGGCCGTGCGCAGTTTCCCGCCGATCGCGGGTGTGCTCTCGAAAACCGTGATCTCCACCCGGTCGCCGAGCAGCCTGCGCAGCCGATACGCCGTGGTAAGCCCGGAAATCCCGCCGCCGACGACGGCGACCTGCTTCACAGGGAGTGCACCAGCTCGACTACGCGAGTGAGCACCTCCGGATCCACCCCCGGCAGCACGCCATGGCCGAGGTTGAAGACGTGCCCGCGAGCGGCGCGGCCCTCCTCGACGATCCTCCGTACCTCCGCCTCCAGCACCGGCCACGACGCGTGCAGCAGCGCCGGGTCGAGGTTGCCCTGCACCACGACCGGATCGACGTCACCGCCGAGCCGCTGCACCGCCACGTCGAGAGGCACCCGCCAGTCGACGCCCACGACGTCCGCGCCCGCCTCGCGCATCGCGCCCAGCAGCTCGCCGGTGCCGACGCCGAAGTGGATGCGTGGCACGTCGTACCCCGCTGCAGCCGCGAGCACGCGGGCCGAATGTGGCAGCACGAACTCGCGGTAGTCGCGCTCGGACAGCGCGCCGGCCCAGGAGTCGAACAGCTGGACCGCGTCGGCACCCGCGTCGAGCTGGGCGCGCAGGAAGGTGGCGGCGATGTCGGCGAGCCGCGCGGCGAGGGCGTGCCACAACTCGGGCTCGGAGTGCATGAGGGCTTTGGTGTGCTCGTGGTTGCGGCTGGGCCCGCCCTCGATGAGGTAGCTGGCCAGCGTGAACGGCGCCCCGGCGAACCCGATCAGCGGCGTGTCGCCGAGCCGCTCGACCAGCAGCCCGACGCCCTCGGCCACCTTGCCGACCTGCTCGGGCGCCAGCTCCGGCAACGCCCGCACGGCAGCCGCGTCGCGGATCGGCTCGGCCAACACCGGCCCGGTACCGGGCACGATGTCGATGTCGACCCCGGCCGCCTTGAGCGGGACGACGATGTCGCTGAAGAGGATCGCCGCATCGACGCCGTGCCGCCGGACCGGCTGCAGGGTGATCTCGGCGAGCATCTCCGGGTCGAAGCACGCATCGAGCATCGGCACGCCCTCGCGCAGCGCGCGGTACTCCGGCAGCGAACGCCCGGCCTGGCGCATGAACCACACCGGCACGTGCGCAGGCCGCTCCCCGCGCGCGGCCGCGAGAAACGGCGAACCGGGCAGACTGCGACGGGACCGGACGAGCGAAGCTGACGCTGACGAAACCTGAGGCACGAACCCCATGGTCCCACGCGGGTCCGACACTCCCGGCCGCAGACCCCGCCCCACCACCTCCGCCCCACCTCCGGGCCACCCACCTCCGCCCTGCCCCCGCCGGGCCCCACCGCCGGGCCCCACCTCCGGGCCACCCACTTCCGCCCTGCCCCCGCCGGGCCCCACCTCCGGGCCACCCACTTCCGCCCTGCCCCCGCCGGGACTCTTGCCGCAAGGAATGACCCCAATGCCACATTCGCTGCATCCCACGCACCCAATGTGGCGTTCGCTGCGTCAGATGCACCCAACGCCACATTGGGGCGATCCCCACGCACCCAATGTGGCGCTCGTTGCGTCCAGCGCACCCAATGCCACATTGGGGCGATCCCAGCGCAACCAACCCGGCATCCGGGACGTCTGAAAAACCGGCCCCGGGAGCCGGGGCGCCAGCGTGCGGCCGCCTGCTTCACGCACCCTCGGCGCGCCTGCGTCCGCAACCGGGCGTTGCCGCCCTACAGTCTTTGCGTGACCGCGATGACGCCAGTGCCCGATCTCTTCCGCGAAGCCGTCGCGGCGCTGCAAGCCGTCCGGCCGCGTCCGGAGATCCGGCTGGAGACGATGCGCGCGCCGCAGCGGCTCGCGCCGTGGTCGTATGCGCTGAGCTGCGAGGTTTCCGGTCCGGCGGACGTCATGGCGTCCGGCAGGCTGGTGCTCCTGCACGACCCGGACGGCCAGGAAGGCTGGGAAGGCGTCCTGCGGCTGGTCATGTACGTGCGCGCGGAGCTCGACCGCGAGCTCGCCACCGACCCGTTCCTGCCCGCCGTCGGCTGGTCGTGGCTCACCGACGCGCTCGAGGCGTCCGGCGCCGCGTGGAAGGCGCTCGGCGGCACGGTCACCGAGACGTCCTCGGCCCGCTTCGGCGACATCGCCGGACCGGCCCGCACCGACGACCTCGAACTGCGCGCCTCCTGGACCCCCACCGACGGCGCGCTGGGCCCGCACGGGCTCGCGTTCTGCCAGGTGATGGCGAGCGTCGTGGGCCTGCCGCCGGTGGGCGTCACGCTGTTCGAGCAGCGCCAGAGCTCCTGATTTCCCCAAGTTCACCCGGACGGGCAGCCCGTCCGGGGCCCCTGCACGCGCACCTTTCCGCCGCCACGCCGTTTCCGGACCCGTGTCCGCCCGCGGCGCACCCCTTCGCGGCGGTGCGGCCGTCGTCCGTCCATCCTGGACCGCGCATACCGTTGCACCGGATGCTGCCCGTTCGTGGCCGGTCGTGATCACAGGCAGTCAACCCCAGGTCACCGCCCCGGACCGGTTCCGGACCCCGCGCACCGGCCGCCACCGGCGGCCCCGCACACTGGGACCCGAACTCGCTCAAATGTGAAAGAAAGTGATCTTGCCCCGGCCGGGGGGCATTTCCGGACCCGAGCGGGCGGCCCGGTAGCCGGAGCCCGGCAGCACCCGCAGGTGCACGGACCATCTGCACGCCCGTTTTCGAGGCGGTAACTCAGGTGCATCGCGGTAGCACCGCCAGTCGTTAACACGTGGCCGATCGTTAGTCCGATCGTGTTACAACGACCTCACTGAGTGACGAACTGTTTCGGATAGATACCCATTCGATCCCCCCGCAACCGCGCCGGGGCGGCTACAGTGCCTGGGACGACACCACTTTCGGTCTAAAGCTGGCGCGGCTGAACGGCCGAAGGTCCCGGTGCCGGTCGGGGGGCACGACCGACTCCAGGGAGGTAGTGACGTGGCTACCGTCGGCTTATCTCAGGCCGTCCGATCCACGCCAGCCGGTGCTTTGCCGGCGAGCATGGTTCCGCACCCGCGGGAAGAGCTGTTTTCCGTGTTGGTGGTCGATGACCACCCGCTGTTGAGGGAGGCAATCGCAGCAAGACTCGCACAGATGGGTGCGGGTACCGTTCACGAAGCCGCCACGGTGGCCGAGGCGAGGGCGCGAGCACAGGCCACCGGCCCGTGCGACCTGGCGATCCTCGATCTCGGACTGCCCGACGGCAGCGGCATCGAGCTCGTCACCGAGCTCCGCAGTCATGGCTGGCCGCGCGTAGTGGTCCTGGCATCTTCCGACGACCCGTACGCGGTGCGCTCCGCGTTCCAGGCCGGTGCTCAGGCTTACCTGCTCAAGTCGGCTTCGCCCGTGGTCGTCACCGACGGCGTGCGCCGGGTCCTCGAGGGCGGCGTGTACGCCGACCCGAGTGTGGCCCCGGTCCTCGCCACCGGTACACGGGTGGCGGGCACCGACAACACCCCGCGCGAGCTTTCCGCGCGCGAGGTCGAGGTGCTGCAGCTCGTCGCCGACGGGCAGTCGAACAAAGAGATCGGGGAGGAGCTTTCCCTCTCCGCGCTCACCGTCAAGTCCCACCTGTCCCGCATCGGGCGCAAGCTCGGTACGGGCGACCGGGCACAGATGGTCGCGCTGGCGATGCGAGCCGGCGTGATCCGCTGACGACGACCGACCACGACCCTGCGGGACGGGCGGACCAGGCGCGGTCCGCCCGTCCCGTAGGGTCGTCG
Organism: Amycolatopsis jejuensis; assembly: GCF_000717335.1. GTDB lineage: Bacteria > Actinomycetota > Actinomycetes > Mycobacteriales > Pseudonocardiaceae > Amycolatopsis > Amycolatopsis jejuensis. The sequence goes on along the minus strand of NZ_JNYZ01000014.1, from coordinate 88,673 downwards.
GACATGGGAACTGCACAGGCGGACGGAGCCCGGACCGGAGAGGCCACCACCGAGGACTCCGGAACGCCGCCGCCGGTGCTGCTCCGCGAACCCGCGGAGGGCACGCCACCGGTGGTGGCCGACCCCGCCGCTCTCGCCGAGGCCTGCGCGCGGCTCGCCGCCGGCACCGGCGCCGTGGCCGTCGACACCGAACGGGCGTCCGGCTACCGCTACTGGCCCAAGGCCTACCTCGTCCAGCTGCGCCGCGAAGGTTCCGGCACCGTGCTGGTCGACCCGATCGCCCTGGACGGCGACCTCGCCCTGCTGCGCGAGGTCCTCAACGACACCGAGTGGGTGCTGCACGCGGCCTCGCAGGACCTGCCCTGCCTCGCCGAACTGGACCTGCATCCGCGGTCGCTCTTCGACACCGAACTGGCCGGACGGCTGACCGGGTACGAACGCGTCGCGCTGGGCACGCTCGTCGAGCTGCTGCTCGGGTACACCCTCGAGAAGGGGCACAGCGCCGCGGACTGGTCGAAGCGGCCACTGCCGGTCGACTGGCTCAACTACGCCGCCCTCGACGTCGAACTGCTCAACGAACTGCGCGAGAAGCTCGAAGCCGAACTCGCCGCACAGGGCAAGCTGGAGTGGGCGCAGCAGGAGTTCGAAGCCGTCCGCACCGCGCCGCCGCCTGCGCCGCGCGCCGAACCGTGGCGCCGGACGTCCGGGGTGCACAAGGTCCGCAGCCCGCGTGGCCTCGCCGCGGTGCGCGAGATGTGGCAGGCCCGCGACGAGCTGGCCCGCAAACGCGACCGCGCCCCGAGCCGCATCCTGCCCGACAGCGCGATCATCAACGCCGTCACGGCCGACCCGAAGACGGTCGAGGAGCTGCAGGCGCTGCCGGTGTTCAGCGGGCGCGTGCAACGCAAGTACACGGCCAGCTGGCTGAGACATCTGCAGGCGGCGAAAACGCTGCCCGCGAGCGAACTGCCGAGCCCGAGCCAGCCGAACGACGGTCCCCCTCCGGTCAACCGCTGGGCCGACAAGGACCCCGACGCCGCCGCCCGCCTCGCCGCCGCCCGCACCGCACTGGCCGCGATCGCCGAGGACCGCCGGCTGCCGGTCGAAAACCTCCTGCTGCCCGACCTGCTCCGCCGCACCTGCTGGCGCCCGCCGGCCGGGGAGTCGGTGGCGGAAACGCTGCGAGCCGGTGGCGCGCGGCCGTGGCAGGTGGAGCTCACCGTGCGCGCGCTGACCGAGGCATTGCAGGTCACGGCCGCCTGAAACCCCGCCATAGGACTTCCCTATGGCGTTCCCGCACCTTTTCGTCTTTGCTTCTCGCGCTTTTCCGAAAGTACGGTTGAAGAGTTCGGCACGCGATTCTTCTTCTGTATCAAAGCGAGAGGACCAGTGGTATGACCACGACCGAAAATGGCGCGGAAAAGCGTGCACTCACCGGAAAGCGGGCATTGGTCACCGGCGGTTCGCGCGGAATCGGCGCGGCCATTGTCCGGCAATTCCTGAAGGCGGGCGCGGAGGTGCTCACCACCGCCCGGTCCGCGGAGAGCAAGGCGCCGGACGGAGCGTCGTTCGTGCAGGCCGACGTGCGGACCCTGGCCGGTGCGGAGGCGGTCGCCGCGGCTGCCCAGGAGGTGCTCGGCGGGGTGGACATCGTGGTCCACAACGCGGGCGGAGCGCGGCCGCACCAGGGCAGTGCGACCATCCCGGACGACGAATGGCTGGACGCGCTCAACCTGAACCTCCTGTCGTCGGTGCGCCTGGATGCGTTGCTGACCCCGGGAATGGCGCAGCAGGGCTCGGGGGCGATCGTGCACGTTTCGTCCGCCGCGGTACCCACGCCGGTCTCGGCGTTCCTGCACTACACGGCCGCGAAGGCGGCGCTGGAGAACTACAGCCGGGGGCTGGCGCTGGAGCTGGCGCCGTCCGGCATCCGGGTCAACACGGTGTCCCCCGGCCGCACCGCGACGCCGGGCGGCGAAGCGACGCGGGAGCTGTGGGCGCAGGTCCACGGCGACGCGGCAGCGCCCGCCGTACCGCTCGGCCGCGACGGAGCGCCGGACGACATTGCCGATGCGGTGCTTTTTCTCGTATCCGGAAAAGCGCAATGGCTGACCGGCAGCAGTCTTGTCGTCGACGGTGGCGAATTCCACCGCTGACGAAAACGATCGGGAGCAAAGAATGAATGCATATCGCGGTAAGAATGCAGTGATCACCGGCGGCAGCAGCGGTATGGGATTGGCGATGGCCCAGCTGCTGGTGGACGGTGGCGGACGCGTGGCCATCACCGGCCGTTCCCAGGCCACTCTCGACGCCGCCGTCGAGCAGCTCGGCGAGAACGCGGTGGGTGTACGCGGCGATGTTGCTTCGCTGTCCGATCTGGAGGCCCTGGCTGACCGGGTGAAGGGCGAGTTCGGGACGGTCGAGGCGCTGTTCGTCAATGCCGGAGCCGCCCGCACCGCACCGCTCGAATCGGTGACCGAGGAGCTGTACGACGAGCTGTTCGCGGTCAACACGAAGGGCGCCTTCTTCACCGTGCAGAAGCTCGCGCCGCTGCTGAGCGACGGCGCCGGGGTGGTGCTGACGACGTCGGTCGCGAATGTCCGCGGCATGCCGACGGCGAGTGTTTACGCGGCAGGCAAGGCAGCGGTGCGCTCGCTGGCCCGGAACCTCGCGAGTGAGCTGCTGCCGCGCGGAATCCGGGTGAACGCGATCAGCCCGGGTCCGGTCGACACCGGAATCCTGGCCAGTGGGATGTCCGAGGAGGAAGCCGAGCAGTTCAAGGCGGACCGGGCGGCGGAGAACCCGATGCGGCGGTTCGGCACCCCCGCCGAGGTCGCGCGGGCAGCGGTCTTCCTTGCCTTCGACGCCACCTACACGACCGGCGCCGAACTGGCCGTGGACGGCGGGTTCACCCAGCTTTGAGCTCGATTTCCGCGGTGGAGTCCCACTTTTCCTGCCGCAGGAAATCGAGCAGCGCCGCCTCCACGCGGCCGGCCCCTGGCCGGACCGCGGCGACGACGGACTGAGCCACCACCGGGAACACCCGCCGTGTGAGGTGCTCGTGGCCCGGCGGCACCGCGGACGCCGGAACGAGCGTCACTCCCAGACCGTGCGCGGCCCAGCGCACGGCCGTCGCGGTCTGGGACACGCGGGCGACCGTGGTGGGGGAAAGCCCGTTGTCCTGCACCACTTTCTCGAGGACGCCGTCGAGGGCGCTGCCGCGGTCGAACCTGATCCACGGCTCGCGGGCCAGCTCGCTCAGCTGCACGCGCTCGGCGGCGAGCTGCCGGTGCCCGGCGCCGAGCACCACGACGAACTCCTCGTCGCCGAGGTGGTGCCCGTCGTAGAGGCCTTCCTCGCAAGGCCCGTCCATGAGGGCGACGTCGAGGGCGCCGCGGCGGGCCAGCCGCTCCATTTCGACCGGGTCCGGCTCCTCGAAAACGGTGACCTCGAGCCGCGGGAACCGGCGGCGCAACGCCGCGAGCGCACCCGGCAGCTGCCGCGTGCCAAGCCCCATCTGCACCGCCACGACGAGCTCCCCCACCAGCTCGTCGGCCCCGGCCCGCGCCGTGGCCCGTGCGCGCCGCGCCGCCCGCACGGCAACCTCGGCATCCTGGAGAAACGCGCGACCGACGACGGTGGGCACCAGCCCGGCCGGGGTGCGGGCGAACAAGGTCACGCCGAGTTCGCGCTCCAGCGCCCGGATCTGCTGCGACACCGACGGCTGGGCAACGTGCAACCGCTCGGCCGCCGCGGTGACGGAGCCCGCCTCGGCGACCGCCAGTGCGTACTCGAACTGCCGAAGGCTCATCGGGCCCCTTCGCATGGGTGTAATGAGGTAATCAGGGGCCATGGTACCGGGATTCTGCAGAGTCACGGTCGGCCCGGCTCCAGCAGGAGCGCCGTGGCCCAAGCTTCCCGCACCCACGCGCCGGGCCGACGCACCACCAGTTCACGCAATGGCGGAATAGCCGCCGGGTCCCTGCCTCCGCGCGTCTCCTCGAACAGCTCCGCCGCGCGTTCCAAGATCGGGATCGCCTCCGGCGGGCGGCCCCGCGCCACCTGACCGCGGGCCGGATTCCCCCACGGGGCAAGGGTGTTCGGCGCCCGCGGGCCGAGCGTGGCGTGAACCGCCGGGACGAGGTCGGTGGCTGGCCGATCCCGTGGTTCAGTCCTTCTTCAGCCACCCCGCCGCTTCGACGGTATCCGGATGCTCCGGCCCGAACACCTCCTCGAACCCGGCCACCACAGCGGCCAGCTCACGGTCTGCGTTCCGGCCGCGCTCCCTGGCCACCCGGGCGGACGTCGCGCGGACGCCCAGCGTGATCGGATGCAGGTCCGGGAGCCCGCGGGATTCCAGGAGTTCGCCGGTCAGCTGCTCGGCCTCGTCCAGCTGGCCGCTTTCCAGGTACGCCCGCGCCAGTTCCGCCGCCAGGCCCCAGGTCCGCGGCGATCCCGGGCCGTGTGCGGCGACCAGCTGCCGATACAGCTCGGCCGCCTCCGCCGGTTCGCCCGCATGCCGCAGCACCGAGGCGAGCGCTTCGACCGAGTCCGCCGTCGGACGGCGTTCGACGAGCAGCCTCGCCGCGGTGCGGACTCCGTTCGCCCGTCCGCTTTCCGCCTTGATGAGCAACGAAACCGCGCGGGCCGCGTCGCGTTCCTCCGCGCTGTGCAGGTCCGCCGACAGCTCGTCGTGCAGCTCCTCGGCCTGTTTGAACCGGCCCAGCGTCCGCAGCACTGCCACCATGCGGTGCCCGGCTGCCACGGTCTGCTCGTGCCCGGGACCGAACCGGTGCTCGCAGGCTGCCCGGTGCCGGTCGAGCACGTCCAGCGCGCCGTCGTAATCCCCGGCCAGTGACAGCATTTCCGCCAGCATCACCTGTACCTGCAGGGTGGCCGGGTCGTCGGCCCCGATGGCGTCCTCGTAAACCTCCACAGTGGACTCCAGCAGGTGCACGCCGTCGTCCACCCGGCCCTGCGCCGCCTGCGCGACGGCCAGGTTCGCCCACGCGCCGAGCGTGCCCGGGTCCCGATCACCGGCGACGCGCAGCTGGGCGTCGGCGAGTTCGGTGTAGTGCTCCTCGGCGGCAGGCCAATCGGCGGTTTCGACCAGCAGCAAGCCCAGCCGGTGCCGTAATTGCAGGCTTTGCGGGCTGTCCGGGTCGCCGGATTTCGCGAGTGCCTTGCGCAGCCGCGCCATCTCGGCCGCCTGTTTGCGCGCCGGGTTCGCCCGGAAAAGCCCCATTGCCGTCCCCCATCCGGTTGGTCCTTCCCGGCCAGTGTGCCGTACGCCACGCGCCCCGGGAGTGTGCCGTCCCCCACTCGACCGGGCCACACCCCTGGTTACCCGCGGGTAACAAGGGCTACCCTGCGGGCAGGAAATCTGTCGACCTCAGGAGCATTCGTGGCCGGACCAGCTACGCCGCCGCTCGCGCCCAGTGCGCGAGGCGTGCGCAACGTCGTCTTCGTGGAAGGGGTGCGCACTCCCTTCGGCAAGGCGGGCGACAAGGGCATCTACGCCGGGACCCGCGCGGACGACCTCGTCGTCAACGCCATCCGCGAGCTGCTGCGGCGGCATCCCGGACTGCCTGCCGAGCGGGTGGACGAGGTGGCGATCGCCGCGACCACGCAGATCGGCGACCAGGGCCTCACCATCGGCCGCACCGCCGCGCTGCTGGCCGGGCTGCCGAAGTCGGTACCCGGTTTCGCGATCGACCGGATGTGCGCGGGTGCGATGACCGCGGTCACCACCACCGCGAGCGGCATCGGTTTCGGCGCGTACGACATCGCCATCGCGGGCGGCGTCGAGCACATGGGCCGCCATCCGATGGGCGAGGGCGTCGACCCGAACCCGCGGATCATCGCGGACAAGCTCGTCGACCCGACTGCGCTCGTGATGGGCCAGACCGCGGAGAACCTGCACGACCGCTTCCCGGAAATCACCAAGGAGCGCACCGACGCGTATGCCGCGCGCAGCCAGGAGCGGTACGCCGAGGCGGTGAAGACCGGCAAGATCGGCCCGGAGCTGGTCCCGGTGGCAACGCGGTCACCCGAGCTCGGCTGGGGTCTCGCCACCGAGGACGAGCCGCCGCGGCCGGGGACCACCGTCGAGCAGCTGGCGAAACTGAAGACGCCGTTCCGCCCGCACGGCCGGATCACCGCGGGCAACGCGGCCGGCCTCAACGACGGGGCCACGGCAGCGCTCCTCGCCGACGAGGACACCGCGCGCGAGCTGGGCCTGCCGGTCGCGATGCGGCTGGTCGGGTACGCGTTCGCGGGCGTCGAGCCGGAGGTGATGGGCATCGGGCCGGTACCGGCCACCGAGAAACTGTTCAAACGCACCGGACTTTCCGTCGACGACATCGGGTTGTTCGAGATCAACGAGGCCTTTGCGGTACAGGTGCTCGCCTTCCTCGACCACTTCGGCATCTCGCAGGACGACCCGCGGGTGAACCAGTGGGGCGGCGCGATCGCGTGCGGGCATCCGCTGGCCTCGTCCGGCGTACGGCTGATGACACAGCTCGCGCGCCAGTTCGCCGAGCGGCCGGACGTGCGTTACGGCATGACGACGATGTGCATCGGTATCGGTATGGGCGGCACCGTGATCTGGGAAAACCCGGCGTTCGAGGGGGCGAAGTAATGACTTTCACCGAAGCAGCGGCGAAGGCCGCGTTCCCGGACGAGGTGGTGACCAACGCGGTCACGAACCTGGTCAAGGTCCCCGGTCTCGACAAGCCGGTCGCCCTGATCACTTTGGACAACGGACACGACCACACGCGGCCGAACACCTTCGGCCCGCAAGGTCTCGTATCGCTCAATGCCGCGCTCGACAAGGCGTTCGCCGCCGAACCGGCCGCGATCGCGGTCATCGGCAAGCCGTTCATTTTCGCGGTCGGCGCGGACCTGTCCGGCGTCGAGGCGGTGAGCGACCCGCAGCTGGCGCGGGAGATCGCGCAGACCGGACACGACGTTTTCCGCCGTCTCACCGAATCGAAGATCCCGACGTTCGGGTTCATCAACGGCGCGGTGATGGGCGGCGGGCTCGAGCTCGCGCTGTCCTGCCATTACCGGACGCTGTCGGAGAACACCGCGGCCATCGCGTTCCCCGAGGTCTTCCTGGGCCTCTTCCCCGGCTGGGGCGGCACGCAGCTGCTGCCGAACCTGATCGGCCCGGACGCCGCGGTCACCGTGATCGTCGAGAACGCGTTGGCGCAGAACAAGATGCTGAACGTGCGCCAGGCCGCCGAGCTCGGGATCGTCGACGAGGTCTTCGGTTCGGCGGACTACCTGGAGCAGTCGCTGCGGTGGCTGTCCAAAGTGGTCCGTGGCGAAATCACCCCGGCGCGGCGCGAGATCGATCGCGGAGCGGAGTGGGACGCCGCCATCGCGCGCGCCAAGTCCATTGTGGACGGCCGGACGCACGGCGCGTCCCCGGGTGCCACGAAGGCGGTCGAGCTGCTGGACCTGGCGCGGTCCAATGATCTCGACCGCGGTTACGCGGCGGAGACCGACGGGCTCGCCGAGCTGCTGATGTCGGACGTGCTGCGGGCCGGGCTGTACTCGTTCAACCTGGTCAACAAGCGGGCCAAGCGACCGGCCGGAGCGCCGGACAAGTCGTTGGCGCGCAAGGTGAACAAGGTCGGCATCGTCGGCGCCGGGCTGATGGCGAGCCAGCTGGCGCTGCTGTTCGTCCGCCGGCTGAAGGTGCCGGTGGTGCTCACGGACGTCGACCAGGACCGGATCGACAAGGGCGTGGGCTACGTCCACGACGAGATCGACAAGCTGCTGGCGCGCAACCGCGTGTCCCCGGACGGCGCGAACCGGCTGAAGGCGCTGGTCACCGGGTCGCTCGACAAGGCCGCCTTCGCCGACGCGGACTTCGTGATCGAGGCCGTGTTCGAGGAGCTCGGCGTGAAGCAGCAGGTGTTCGCGGAGCTGGAGCAGCACGTGTCGCCGGAGACGATCCTGGCGACGAACACGTCGTCGCTGTCGATCACCGCGATGGCGGCGAAGCTGCAGCACCCGGAGCGCGTGGTCGGGTTCCACTTCTTCAACCCGGTCGCGGTGCTGCCGCTGCTGGAGATCGTGCGCGGCGAGAAGACCGACGACGCCGCGCTGGCGACGGCGTTCGCGGTGGGCAAGCAGCTGAAGAAGTCGAGCGTGCTGGTGAAGGACGCCACGGCGTTCGTCGTGAACCGGCTGCTGCTGCGGTTCCTCGGCGAGGTGCTGGTGGCCGTCGACGAGGGCACGCCGTTCGAGGTGGCCGACTCGGCGCTCGAACCGCTCGGCCTGCCGATGTCGCCGCTGAACCTGATGCAGCTCGTCGGACCCGCAATTGCCTTGCACGTAGGCGAAACACTGCACGGCTCGTTCCCGGACCGCTTCACCGTGAGCGAGAACCTGGACAAGTTCGTGAAGGCAGGCAAGAAGGGCGTGTGGACCTGGGACGCGACGGGCACCCCGTCGGTCGACCCGGAGGTCGCCGCTTTGTGGACCCAGGGCGCCCGGCCGTCCACCGCCGAGCAGGTCCGGGACCGCGCGCTGGACGCCATCGCCGGGGAGATCCGGATCATGCTGGACGAGGGCGTGGTCGCGGAAGCACAGGACATCGACCTGTGCCTGATCCTGGGCGCCGGATGGCCGTTCTGGCTGGGTGGCATCACGCCGTACCTGGACCGGGCAGGCGTGTCGGAACGGGTGAACGGGAAGCCGTTCCTCTCGCCGGGCGTGGCTTCGGTTCCGGTGGCTTGAGTGATCGGGGCGGCCTGGTCACCAGGGCCGCCCCGATCAGACGCCGGATACCAGGAAAGCGGGGACGCGGATCCCGCCCGATCCGCCGGACCAGCGCCGCAACGGTGCCGTACATCTTGGCCGCTTTGAGGTCGAACGGCCGGTTTCGAACCGGGTCCGCGGCGTTCGAGCCCGAGGACACTCGACGGGCCAAGCTGCGTCCAGGCCCGAGCGATCACCGGTGGTGCCCGGGCCGCCCTGGATCATCCGGTCCGAAGACGACGTCATCGGCGTCCCGCTCGCGGCGCCATTCCGAGCTGTGCATCGGCGGCAGCGCACGGAACGCCTCCTGGACCTCGGCGAGCGTCCGGCGGGCCCGGTGCGGCACCAGATCAGCGACCGGATGCCCGCCGGACATCACGACAAGACTCTCTCCTGCTGCCACCCGTCGCATGATCTCCGCGGTGTCGTCACGAAGCGTCCGCCGGTCGATCGTTTCTCCCACCAGAACCATCGTAGACCGGGGTGCTACGCGGCCGGAAGGCGAACCGTGACCGTCAATCCCCCGCCCACCACCGGTTCCGCCGACACCGTTCCCCCGTGTGCCTGCACCGCCGCGCGCACGATCGACAGCCCCAGCCCCGCGCCTGAGCGGGCCGTTCGCGCGACTCCCGCGCGGCGGAACGGCTGGAACAGCTCCGGGACCGCCGCCGGGTCGAGCAAGCCGCCCGAGGAGCGCACCCGCAGGGTCGACCATTGCGCGCCCGGTTCGGTGCCGACCTCGATCCAGCCGCCGTCCACGTTGTGCCGCACCGCATTTTCGACCAGGTTGCCCGCAATCCGTTCCAGCAGCGCAGGATCGCCGATCGCCGGGGCCGGTTGCAGGGCGAATTCCGCACGCAGGCCCCGCTGCTCGGCCTCCCCGCGGACGGCGCGCCACGCGCGGTCCACGAGCGCCGCCAGATCCACGCGCTCGCGCATCGCGAGGCCCGCTCCGTCGGTGCGGGCCAGCAGCAGCAACGAATTCACCAGCTGACCCGCGCGTTCCGTCGCGTCCAGCACCACCCCGGCCATCCGGCGGAACTCGGCCTCGTCCGCGTGCTCGTCCGACAGCGTGACGTCCAGCTCGGTCCGGATCACCGACAGCGGCGTACGCAGCTCATGGCTCGCGTTGGCCACGAAGTGCCGCTGGGAATCGAAGGCGTCCTGCAGCCGGTCGAGCATGTCGTCGAAGGTGCGCGCCAGCTCGGCCAGCTCGTCGCGCGAGCGGATCTCGCCGATGCGCTCGCCCAGCGATTCCACCGAAAGCCGTTGCGCCGTACCGGTGATCTCGCGCAGCGGCCGCAGCACGCGAGACGTGAACGTCCACGCCAGGATTGCCGCGGCGGCCACCACGAAGAGGAACGCCAGCGAGCCGAAGACCAGCACCCGGTTCACCGCGTGCGTACGCAGATGCTGCGCGAGCGTGGACGCGTCGACATCCACGCCGTCCACCCGCACGACGGTGCCCGGCGGCATGTGCGGCACCGCGTCGACCGCGTCGCCGACTAGCGTCCACGCGAGCCACAACAGCAGCAGACCCGCGGCGGCGACCAGCACTGTCGCCAGAACGGTGACGCGCACCCGCAGGCTGCGGGTGCCGGGCAGCTTCACTCCGCGCCGGCCACCGGCACCCGGTAACCCGAGCCGACCACGGTCTCGATGATGCCGGGCTCGCCGAGCTTCTTGCGCAAGGTCATCACCGTGACGCGGACGGTGGTGGTGAACGGGTCGGCGTTCTCGTCCCACACCCGTTCCAGCAGTTCCTCGCTGCTCACCACGGATCCCGCGGCCGACAGCAGCACCTCGAGCACCCCGAACTCCTTGCGGGTGAGCTCGACCGGCCCGCTCGCCCGCCGGACGGTGCGCTTCGCCGGGTCCAGCTCGACGTCGCCCGCGGTGAGCAACGGCGGCGCGGCCGGGGTCGCACGGCGGCCGAGCGCCCGTACGCGCGCCACCAGCTCGGGGAACGCGAACGGCTTGGCCAGGTAGTCGTCCGCGCCGAGGGACAGCCCGTCCACCCGGTCGGACACCGAACTGCTCGCGGTGAGCATGAGCACGCGGGTGAGCTCGCCGGACGTGACGATCTCGCGGCACAGGTCATCGCCGGACATGCCGGGCAGGTCGCGGTCGAGCAGCACGACGTCGTACCGCGTGACGGACGACTTCTCGTGCCCGTCGTCGCCGGTGAGCGCGACGTCCACGGCCATGCCCTCCCGCCGCAGCCCGCGGGCGATCGCGTCGGCCAGTGGCTCTTCGTCTTCGACTACCAGAACTCGCACCAGACCACAATCCCACAGGTTCCTGAGAGCACCTGAGAGGCACGATCAATTACTCCAGGTAACTTTCCGGTTACCAACGAGGGCAGCGGCGGGTCATTTCCTCCAGTCCGCCGGGAAGTCCTGGACGGATCATCCCGGCCCACCGGCGGCCCGCGGACCCTACGGTGTCCGCTAGGACCCCCACACCGGCATCGAGGGAGGACCACCGTGGGCGGCGACTACGCGGTGATCACGCTGTACATCGCGGGCATGATCGGGGTCGGCTGGATCGGCCTGCGGCTGGCCAGGACCAAGTCCGACTACCTGGTCGCCGGGCGGCGGCTGGGCTGGCCGATGTACTCGGGCACGATGGCGGCCGTCGTGCTCGGCGGCGCGTCCACGGTCGGCGGCGTGAAGCTCGGCTACACCTACGGGGTCTCCGGCGCCTGGCTGGTGATCACCATCGGGGTCGGAATCCTGGTACTGCATGCGGTTTTCGCGCGGCGGCTGGTGAAACTGCGTGTGTACACCGTCGGCGAGATGCTCGACCTGCGGTACGGCGGGCGTACGAGCGCGGTGTCCGGCGTGGTGATGTGGGGCTACACGCTGATGCTCACGGTCACCTCGACGCTGGCGTTCGCGTCGATCTTCAAGGTGCTGTTCTCGATCCCGAGCTGGGCCGGGATCGCGCTGGGCGGGTCCATCGTGGTGCTGTACTCGGTGCTCGGCGGGATGTGGTCGATCACGCTCACCGACATCGCCCAGTTCGTGGTGAAGACCGTCGGCATCCTCTTCGTGCTGCTGCCGGTCGCGGTCGTCTCCGCGGGCGGGTTCGGCGGAATGGCCGCGAAACTCGATGCGTCGTACTTCGAGTTCAGCGCGATCGGCGGCGAGACCATCCTGACGTACTTCCTGGTCTACACCTTCGGCCTGCTGATCGGACAGGACATCTGGCAGCGCGTGTTCACCGCGCGCACGCCGCGGGTCGCAACCGGCGGCGGCATTATCGCTGGCGTCTACTGCCTCGTTTACGGCGTTGCAGGCGCGTTGATCGGTACCGCGGCGAAGGCGCTGTACCCAGACCTCGGTAGCGCGCAGGACGCCTTCGCCACCATCGCCGAACGGTTGCTACCTACCGGCGTACGCGGTCTCGTGCTGGCAGCGGCGCTGTCGGCCCTGATGTCGACCGCGAGTGGCGCGCTGATCGCGTGCGCCGCCACGACGACGTCAGACCTTCTGCGCAAGGTGGGCCTGAAGAGTGGCGAACTGCTTCGCAACCGCGTGACGACGCTCGTGCTCGGCGTCGGCGCCATCGGGATCGCCATGCTCGTGGACGACGTCGTCAACGCGCTCACCATTGCGTACGACATCCTCGTGGGCGGTCTGCTCGTGACGATTGTCGGCGCGCTCTTCTGGAAGCGCGGGACCCGTCAGGGCGCGTACGCGTCGATAGTGGCCGGGACGGTGTCCGTGATCGCCTTCATGATTGTCGACGGGGTTGCGGCGCAGAGTCCGATCTATTGGGGTCTAGGGGTAAGCCTTGTCGTGTACGTAGGTGTCAGCCTCTCGACGCCGCGTACGCCGGACAGCATTCTTTCCGTGTGGACGCAACGCTTACACGGCTTCGAAGAGCGCAGTACATCTGAGTCAAGACAGGAGTTACCCCAGTGAGTGAACAGCCTCCGGTCGGCCCGCTCGACTCGTCGCAAATTCCGCGCTTCGCGGGCTTCGCGACGTTCGCGCGGCTGCCGCGCATCGACGACGTGCCGCGCGCGGACGTAGCAGTGGTCGGCGTGCCGTTCGACTCCGGCGTGTCCTACCGGCCCGGCGCGCGGTTCGGGCCTGCCGCGGTGCGCGAAGCGAGCCGGCTGCTGCGGCCGTACCACCCGGGTCTGGACGTTTCGCCGTTCGCCGCGAAGCAGGTCGTCGACGCCGGAGACATCGCGGTCAATCCATTCCACATCGGCGAAGCGATCGAAAAGCTGCAGCAGGAAGCCGAAGCGCTCACTGCGGGTACGACGCGGCTGGTGACCGTCGGCGGCGACCACACCATCGCGCTGCCGCTGCTGCGCGCGGCGGCGAAGAAGCACGGTCCGGTCGCACTGCTGCACTTCGACGCACACCTTGACACCTGGGACACCTACTTCGGCGAGCCATACACGCACGGCACGCCGTTTCGCCGCGCGGTCGAAGAAGGGATCCTCGACACCAGCGCGGTCTCACACGTGGGTACGCGCGGACCCCTGTACGGCAAGCGCGACCTCGAAGACGACCGCAGGCTCGGCTTCGGGATCGTCACGTCCGGCGACGTGCTGCGCCGCGGTGTCGACGAGACGGTGGACGCGCTGCGGCAGCGCATCGGCGACCGTCCGCTGTACGTGTCCGTGGACATCGACGTGCTTGACCCCGCGCACGCCCCCGGCACCGGGACGCCCGAGGCGGGCGGCATGACCAGCCGGGAACTGCTGGAAATCCTGCGCGGCCTGCGCGGGCTCAACCTGGTCGGCGCGGACGTCGTGGAGCTCGCCCCGGCCTACGACCACGCTGAGATCACCGCGGTCGCCGCTTCGCATGTCGCGTACGACCTGGTGAGCTTGCTGGCCTTGGGGAAGAGCGAATGACCCGCATCGGCGGTGACGTCGTCGTCGAGACCCTGCGCGCGCTCGGCGCGGACACCGTGTTCGGTTTGCCCGGACAGCACGCGCTTGGCCTGTTCGAAGCGCTGCGCAGGGCCGGTGACCTGCGCGTGGTCAGCTCGCGGGTGGAGAACAACCTCGCGTTCGCCGCCGACGGGTACGCCCGCGCCCGGCTCGCCGCCGATCCGCACGGGCCGGTGCCGGTCACACCGATGATCGTGTCGACCGGGCCCGGTGCGCTGCTCACGCTGGCGTCGCTGCAGGAATCGCGGGCGGCGTCGGTGCCGGTGCTCGGGATCTCCAGCCAGATCCCGGTCGCCGGGCTCGGCGGCGGGCGGCACGGGTACCTGCACGAACTGCCCGACCAGCAGGCGAGCTTCCGCGACATCGTGAAGTCGGTGCACGTGGTCCGCTCGGTGAGCCAGCTCCCGACGGCGCTGTGCGAGGCGTGGACCTCCGCGGCGACGGCGCCGTACGGGCCGGTGTGGGTGGAAATCCCGCAGGACGTGCTGCTGGCTTCGACGACGTTGCCGCCGCTGACCGTGGTCCCCGCCGAGGTCAAGCAGCTCGAACCGCTGCCGGAGCTGGTTGCGGAAGCGGCGGAACTCCTTGGCAGCGCGGAGAATCCGGTGATTCTCGCTGGTGGCGGCGCACTGCGATCGGGTGCTTCCGACGAACTGCGACGGCTGGCCGAGGCCCTGCGTGCGCCGGTGGTGTCGACGTTCGGCGGCAAGGGCGTATTCGCGTGGGACCACGAGCTGTCCGCGCAGTCGTGGCTGGAAGACTGGTACACCACGGAGTTCCTCGCCGACGCCGACGTGCTGCTGGTGCTCGGCTCCGGACTGGGCGAACTGTCCAGCAACTACCGCGAGTTCGCGCCGCGCGGCCGGATCGTGCAGGTGGAAGCCGATCTCGGGAAACTGGAGTCGAACTACCCCGCGCTCGGGCTGCACGCCGACGTCCGGCTCACCCTCCGCGCGCTGCTGGACCGGCTCCGGCCGCGGCCCGCCGACGGTCGCGCCGAAACCGCGGTGAAGGACCTGCTCGCGCGCGTGGCGTCCCGATTGGACAGTCAGCCGCTCGACGTGGAGCGCAAACTGATCGAGGACGTCCGGGCCGCGCTCCCCGAGGGTACGCAGACGTTCTGGGACATGACAATCGCCGCGTACTGGGCGTGGTCGGCGTGGAATCCGGACGGCGCGCCGATCCACACTGCACAGGGCGCGGGCGGACTCGGCTACGGCCTTCCGGGCGCGCTGGGCGCCGCCGCGGCGGGCGTGCGCGCGCTGGCAGTGTCCGGCGATGGTGGCGCGATGTACGGCCTGGCCGAGCTGGCCACCGCCGTACAGCACGACCTCGACGTGACCTGGCTGGTGATCGACGACGGCGGGTACGGCATCCTGCGCGAATACCTCACCGGCGCGTTCGGCCAGACCACCGCGACCGAGCTGCCCCGGCCGGATTTCGTCGCGCTGGCGGAGTCGTTCGGCATTCCGGCTCGACAGTCCACGGTGGACTCCATCCGCGCCGACCTGGCCGAAGCCCTTCGCACGCCAGGTCCGTCCGTCGTGGTCCTGCCCGCGGTGCTGAAGATGTTCGCCCCGACCCATTTGGAGCATTCGTGACCCACGTCCTGAACTTAGTCGACGGCGCTTCCCTTGATGCCGAAGGAAAACTCGACCTGACCGACCCCGCGTCCGGCGAAGCCTTCGGGACGAGTGTCCTTTCCGGACAGTCCGAGGTGGACACCGCGATGGCCGCAGCCGCCCGCGCGTTCCGGACCTGGCGGCGCAGTACCCCGGCCCAGCGCCAGCACGCGTTGCTCAAGATCGCCGACGCGCTGGAGGCCCGCGCGGCGGAGTTCGCCGACGCGGAGGTCCGCGAGACCGGCAAGATCCGCGCCGTGGTGCTGGAGGAGGAAATCCCGGAGAGCGTGAGCGCGCTGCGGTTCTTCGCGGGCGCCGCGCGTCAGCTCGAAGGCACCGGCGCGGGCGAGTACCTGGAGGGGCACACGTCGGTGATCCGCCGCGAGCCGGTCGGCGTGTGCGCGCAGATCGCGCCGTGGAACTACCCGCTGATGATGGGCGTGTGGAAGATCGGCCCGGCCCTCGCCGCGGGTAACACCGTGGTGCTCAAACCGGCCGAGACCACGCCGTCCACCGCCGTGCTGCTGGCACAGCTCGCGGCGGAATTCCTGCCGCCCGGCGTGTTCAACGTGCTGTGCGGCGACCGGGCAACCGGACGCGCACTGGTCGCACATCCGGCCACCGATCTCGTGTCCATCACCGGCTCGACCCGCGCCGGAATCGACGTGGCGACCGTCGCCGCGGCCGACCTCAAGCGCACGCACCTCGAACTCGGCGGCAACGCTCCCCTGCTGGTCTTCCCGGACAGCGATGCCGACACCGCCGAACGGATCGTGGGCGCCGCGTTCTACAACGCCGGTCAGGACTGCACCGCAGGCAGTCGCGTACTGGTCCACGCGAGCGTGCACGACTCGCTGGTCGCCGCTTTGACGAAGATCGCCGCCACGCAGCGCCCGGGGGTCGACTACGGCCCGCTCAACAGCCGCGCCCAGCTGGACCGCGTACTCGGCCTGCTGGACCGCCTCCCGGCACACGCCCGGGTCGAAACCGGCGGCACCGCTGTGGGACCAGGCTTCCAGCTCGCGCCGACCGTGGTGTCCGGCCTCCACCAGGACGACGAGCTGGTACAGCAGGAGGTCTTCGCGCCGGTGATCACGGTACAGCCGTTCGCCGACGAGACGGAAGCGCTGGACCTGGCAAACGGCGTCCCGTACGGCCTCGCGTCGTCGGTCTGGACCACCGACGTGGCCCGCGCGGCCCGAGTGTCACGCGACCTGGATTTCGGCTGCGTCTGGGTCAACACCCACGGCCCGCTGACGGCGGAAATGCCCCACGGCGGGTACGGCCACTCGGGACACGGCAAGGATTTGTCGGCGTATTCGTTCGCCGAATACACCCGGGTGAAGCATGTGATGACCCGGTTCGAGTGACGCTCAGACCCCGCAGCGGCCCAATGCCACATTCGCTGCATCCCGCGCACCCAATGTGGCATTCGCTGCACCCCACGCACCCAATGTGGCATTCGCTGCGTCACATGCACCCAATGCCACATTGGGGCGCTTCAGACCGGAGTGAGGAGTAGCGCGTCAGGATTGCCGGTTCTCCGCCGGAGCCACATCCGACCCCAACCGCCCCGCCGCCCACTCCGTGATCCGCCGGGCCACATCCTGCGCCGTCAAGCCCACCCGATCCAGTACCTCGTCCCGAGTCCCGTGGTCGTGGAACGCCTGCGGCACCGCCAGATCACGCAGCGGCACATCACACTCCGCATCACGCAGAACCGCTGCCAGCGCCGACCCGAACCCGCCATGGCGGCCGCTGTCCTCCACCGTCACCACGAGCTTGTGCTGCTCCGCCAGCGCGACCAGCTCCGCAGGCACCGGCACCACCCAGCGCGGGTCCGCGACCGTCACCCCGATGCCCTGGTCCGCCAGCCGGTCCGCGGCCGACAGCGCCAGCTTCGCGAACGGGCCCACCGCGACGAGCAGCACATCAGTAGAGGCCGACGGGCGGCGCAGCAGGTCGACCGTGCCGATCCGCTCCACCGCCGGCACGTCCGGGCCGACGCTGCCCTTCGAGAACCGCAGCGCGGTGGGGCCGTCCTGCACCGCCACCGCCTCGCGCAGTTCCTCGCGCAGCGTGCCCGGGTCGCGCGGCGCGGCCACCCGCATGCCCGGCACCATGCCCAGCAGCGACAGGTCCCAGATGCCGTGGTGGCTCGGGCCGTCCGGGCCGGTGATGCCCGCCCGGTCCAGCACCAGCGTGACCGGCTGGCGGTGTAGCGCGACGTCCATCAGCAGCTGGTCGAACGCGCGGTTCAGGAACGTCGAGTACACCGCGACCACCGGATGGCAGCCGCCCATCGCGAGCCCGGCCGCGGACGTGACCGCGTGCTGCTCGGCGATGCCGACGTCGAACCAGCGGTCCGGGAACTTCTCCGCGAACTTCTCCAGCCCGGTCGAGCGCAGCATCGCCGCGGTGATCGCGACGACGTCCTCGCGCTCGGCGCCGATCTTCGCCAGCTCGTCGCCGAACACGCCGGTCCAGCTCGGGCCCTTCACCGGTGGCAGGCCGGTCTCCGGGTCGATCGGGTCGGTCTGGTGCATCTGGTCGGCCTGGTGGTTCACCGCGGGCGCGTACCCGTGGCCCTTCTCGGTGACCACGTGCACGATCACCGCGCCGCCGAACGCCCGCGCGCTCTGGAACGCCTTCTCCAACGCCACCAGGTCGTGCCCGTCGACCGGGCCGAGGTACTTCAGGCCAAGGTCGGAGAACATCTCCTGCGGGCTCAGCGCGTCCTTGATCCCGGCCTTCGCCGCGTGCAGGGCCGCGTAGATCGGCTTGCCCACCACCGGGGTGGCCCGCAGCAGCTCGCGTCCACCGTCCAGCAGCCGCTCGTACCCGGGCTGCAAGCGCAGCGACGCGAGGTGGTCGGCCATCCCGCCGATGGTCGGCGAGTACGACCGGCCGTTGTCGTTGACCACGATCACCACCGGCCGGTCCTTGCGCGCGGCGATGTTGTTGAGCGCCTCCCAGCACATCCCGCCGGTGAGCGCGCCGTCGCCGACCACCGCCACCGCGTGCCGGCGCGGCCCGCCGGACAGCTCGAACGCCTTCGCCAGACCGTCCACATAGGACAGTGCGGTGGACGCGTGGCTGTTCTCCACCAGGTCGTGCTCGCTCTCGCCGCGGCACGGGTACCCGGTGGGCCCGCCCTGCTGGCGCAGCAGGTCGAAGCCGGGGTGCCGGCCGGTGACGATCTTGTGCACGTATGCCTGGTGCCCGACGTCCCACACGATCGCGTCGCGCGGCGAGTCGAACACGCGGTGCAGCGCGAGCGTGAGCTCCACGACGCCGAGGTTCGGGCCGAGGTGCCCGCCCGAGCGGCGCACCTTGTCGACGAGGAAGTCCCTGATCTCGGCCGCCAGCTCGCCGAGGTCCTCGACGCTCATGCGCTTCAGGTCCGCCGGTCCGTGCACCGAGTCCAGCATCGTCACCCCTCCACCTCGCCCTTCGCTCCGGCCAGTCTACGGACGGGCGCCACCGGGGTCCGGCCACCCGCGTCCCGGATCACAACCGGGACGGCAGGGCAATTCCACGACCGGGGAGATCATCTGTCCGGTCGGTCAGGTAGCGGTCACGCCCCGTGGCCGGGATACTGCGGTCGGACCCGAGCCCGAGAGGACCCCATGGCGGACTTGTACATCGGCGGCGAATGGGTGGACGCGCGCGCAGGCGGGCGGCGGGAGATCCGGTGTCCGGCCGACGGATCGCTGGTCGGCGAGGTCGCAGAGGCCACTGCCGAGGACACCGAGGCCGCCATCGCCGCCGCGCGCCGGGCGTTCGACACCGGGCCGTGGCCCGCGACCCCGGCCGCCGAACGCGGGAACCTGCTGCTGCGATCGGCCGACCTGCTCGACCGCGACGCCGAGGAGTTCGCCCGCGCCGAATCGCTCGACACCGGCAAACGCCTGGTCGAAAGCCGCTACGACATGACCGACATCGCCGCCTGCCTGCGGTACTTCGGCAAGCTCGCGGGCAACGACGCGGGCCGGATCGTGGACACCGGCAGCGCGGACTCGTTCAGCCGGATCGTGCACGAGCCGGTGGGGGTGTGCGGCCTCATCACCCCGTGGAACTACCCGCTGTTGCAGACAGTCTGGAAAATCGCACCGGCGCTCGCCGCGGGCAACACGTTCGTGCTCAAACCGAGCGAGCTGACGCCGCACACGTCGATCCTGTTCATGCGGCTGCTCGCCGAGGCCGGGCTGCCCGGCGGCGTCGCGAACCTGGTGCTGGGCGCGGGTCCGGCTGCCGGTGGCCCGCTGTCGCAGCACCCGGACGTCGACCTCGTGTCGTTCACCGGCGGCCTGGCCACCGGACGGGTGATTGCGGCGAACGCGGCGGCCACCGTGAAGAAGGTCGCCCTCGAACTGGGCGGCAAGAACCCGAACGTGGTGTTCGCCGACGCGGATTTCGAAACCGCCGTCGACTACGCCCTCACCGCGGTGTTCCTGCACTCCGGCCAGGTCTGCTCGGCCGGTGCGCGGCTGATCGTGCAGCGGGAATGGCACGACGAGTTCGTGGCCGAGCTGGTGCGCCGCGCGGAGCGGATCCGGCTGGGCGGGCCGTTCGACGAGAACGCCGAGACCGGTCCGCTCATCTCCGCCGCGCACCGCGAGAAGGTGGAACGCTACGTCGCCACCGCGCTCGAAGAAGGCGCCGTCCTGCGCACCGGCGGCAAGCGCCCGGACGATCCGGCGCTCAAGGACGGCTTCTACTACCTCCCGACGATCCTCGACGACGTGCGCCAAGGCAGCACTGCCGTCGTCGAGGAGTCGTTCGGACCGGTGCTGACCGTGGAGACCTTCACCGACGAGGACGACGCAGTCCGCATCGCCAACGACACCCACTACGGCCTCGCCGGCGGGGTGTTCACCCAGGACGCCGCACGGGCCCAGCGCGTGGCGAACCGGCTTCGGCACGGCACAGTGTGGATCAACGACTACCACCCGTACCTGCCCCAGGCGGAATGGGGCGGCTACAAGCAGTCCGGCTTCGGGCGCGAGCTCGGCCCGGCAGGGCTGGCGGAATACACCGAGGTCAAGCACATCCACCAGAACCTGCGCCCCGGTCCCCAGCGCTGGTTCTCCGGCTGATCCCGGGTGCGGACCCCCACCGAAAGGAAACCCGCCCTTGAGCGACACCGGCGATCGCGAACTCGGCGAATTCGGCTACACCAACCAGCTCAAGAGAACGCTCGGCAGCTTCCACACCTTCGCCGCCGGGATCAGCTACATCTCCGTGCTCACCGGCGTGTTCCAGCTGTCCTACCTCGGCTTGGCCCAGGGCGGGCCGGCCTACTGGTGGTCCTGGCCCGCAGTCTTCATCGGGCAGCTCATGGTGGCGCTCTGCTTCGCCGAACTGGCCGCGCAGTACCCGGTCGCCGGGTCGGTCTACAACTGGGCGAAGAAGCTCAGCAACCCGCATCTCGCGTGGATGGCCGGCTGGATGATGCTGCTGGCGTCGATCGTGTCGATCTCCGCGACCGCTCTCGCGTACCAGCGCACGCTGCCGCAAATCACGTCGTTCTTCCAGTTCATCGGCGACGGCACCGGCACCAGCGACGCGGCCAACGGCGTGCTGCTGGCCACCGTGCTGATCGTGTTCACCACGCTGATCAACGCGTTCGGCGTGAAGCTGATGGCCCGGATCAACAGCGCCGGGGTGTTCGTGGAGCTGCTGTTCGCGGTGCTGCTGATCGTGTTCCTGGCGTTCCACTTCGTGCGCGGCCCGTCGGTGGTCACCGAGACGAACAACACCGGCGCCGGGCATTCCGCCGGGTACCTCGGCGCGTTCCTCATCGCCGGGATTGCCTCGTCGTACGTGATGTACGGCTTTGACACCGCCGCCTCGCTCGGTGAGGAATCGCTGAACCCGCACCGCAATGCGCCGAAGGCGATCCTGCGCGCGCTGGTGGCGTCGTTCGTGCTGGGCGGGTTGATCATTCTGTTCGCGCTGATGGCGGTCGGCAACATCCAGGCGCCGGAACTGGGTACGGTCGGTTTGCAGTTCGTGCTCACCGACGCGCTCGGCCCGGCGATCGGGCGAGTGTTCCTGTTCGTCGTGTTCATCGCGATCACCGTGTGCGTGCTCGCGGTGCACACCGCCGCGATCCGGATCGCGTTCGCGATGGCGCGGGACAACGCGCTGCCCGGCGGCAAGGCGCTGGCGCGGGTGAACAAGACCACCGGTACGCCGGTGCTGCCCGCGATCGTGATCGGCGTGCTCGCGATCGCCCTGCTGGTGCTCAACATCAACTCCACGCAGATCTTCTCCGCCGTCACCAGCCTCGCGATCATCCTGATCTATCTGGCGTACCTGCTGGTCACCGTGCCGATGCTGGTCCGCCGGGTACGCGGTGGCTGGCCACGGAAGGACACGCCGTCCGGCCGGTTCTCGCTCGGCCGCTGGGGCCTGCCGGTGAACGTGCTCGCGGTGCTGTGGGGCGGCGCGATGACGATCAACCTGGCCTGGCCCCGCAACGAGATCTACAACGCGACCGAGCCGTTCCACTGGTATCTCAAGTGGATTTCGGTGCTGTTCGTCGGCGTCTTCGCGGCGGGCGGGTTCGCGTACTACTGGTTCGTGCAGCGGCACAAGGTCGGGGTACTGGCGGATCACGCCGCTCGTGGGGCCGAAGCTTCGGAGGAGGTTGCGCAGTGAGCGAGTTCGACTACGTGGTGGTCGGCGGAGGCACGGCCGGATCGGTGGTGGCCGCGCGGCTGTCGGAGGATCCGGACGTGACGGTGTGCCTTCTCGAGGCCGGACCGTCCGATGTGGACACTCCGGAGGTGCTCGAGCTCACCCGCTGGATGGGCCTGCTGGAGTCGGGCTTCGACTGGGACTACCTGGTGGAGCCCCAGGAATCGGGTAACTCGTACCTGCGGCAGGCCCGCGCACGGGTACTGGGCGGCTGCTCGTCGCACAACTCGTGCATTGCGTTCTGGGCCCCGGCCGAGGATCTCGACGACTGGGGCTTGCCCGGCTGGTCGGCCGCCGACATTTTCCCGTTGTACCAACGGCTCGAGACCAATGATGGACCGGGCGAGCACCACGGCCGCTCCGGCCCGGTCACCATCCGCTCGGTGCCGCCGAAGGACCCGACGGGCGTCGCGCTGCTCGCGGCGTGCGCGCAAGCGGGTATCCCGACGACGGAGTTCAACTCCGGCCGCACCGTGACCCGCGGCGCGAACTGGTTCCAGATCAACGCCCGCGAGGACGGCACCCGGTCGTCGGCGTCGGTGTCGTACCTGCACCCGATCATCGGCAAACGGCCGAACCTGGAGATCCGCACCGGCGCCCGAGCGAAGCAGCTCCTGTTCGACGGCCGCCGCTGCACCGGCGTCGAGGTCTTGGACCCGGACCTGATCCACCACACGCGGATCACCGCACGCCGCGAGGTCGTGGTGAGCTCCGGCGCCATCGACACGCCGAAACTGCTGATGCTGTCCGGCATCGGACCGGCGGCGCACCTGCGCGAGGTGGGCGTGGACGTGCTCGTGGACTCCCCCGGCGTCGGCTCGAACCTCGAAGATCATCCCGAGGGCCTGGTGATGTGGGACGCGCTGCAGCCGATGGTCGCCGAATCCACGCAGTGGTGGGAAATCGGCATCTTCACGACCACCGAGAACGGCCTGGACCGCCCCGATTTGATGTTCCACTACGGCTCGGTGCCGTTCGACATGAACACAGTGCGCCACGGCTACCCGACGACGGAGAACGGCTTCTGCCTCACGCCGAACGTGACGCGCAGCCGCTCCCGCGGCACAGTCCGCCTCCGCACGCGCGACTTCCGCGACAAGCCCCGCGTGGACCCCCGGTATTTCACCGACGAGCACGACATGCGCGTGATGACCCACGGCGTGAAGCTGGCGAGGGAGATCGCCGCCCAGCCGGCCCTGGACGAGTGGGCAGGCGTGGAACTGGCGCCAGGCCGCGACTGCACCACCGACGACGAAATCGCGGACTACCTCCGCAAGACCCACAACACGGTCTACCACCCGGCCTGCACGGCCCGCATGGGCGCAGACGGCGACCCGGACGCAGTGCTGGACGCCCGCCTCCGCGTACGAGGGGTGGACGGCCTGCGCGTGGCGGACGCGTCGGTGATGCCTTTCCTGGTGACGGTAAACCCGTGCATCACGACGATGGCAATCGGGGAGAAGTGCGCGGATCTCCTGAAGGAGGACCGCGGCTGACGTTGTGGTTGTGGGGGCTGGGCTTCGGTCGGTCTTTGGGCATGGTTTGCCTGTCCGTGGCTGGCGAGTGACCGGTTCTGGGCCGGTTCATGGCTCGGGCCTGGCCGGTCGGGGCCGAGCCTGTCGGCTCGCCGGTTCCGGGTGAAATGCCCGACCGGCCGGCGACCGGCGAACCGAGCGGCCGCAGACCAAAACCGACCGGCCCACCACTGGCGACGCGGCAGCCGGGGGCCAACGCCCGCCCCCGCAACGACCGGCCCTCGGCCGACACTCGACCGATCCGACCGCTGACGACTCGCCAGGCCCAGACCAAACTCCGGCCACGCCACCATTGGCAACGCACCCGTCCCGCACCAAGCTCGACCGGCCTACCGCTGGGAACTCACGCGTCCCAGGCCAACGCCCGCCACGCCACCACCGCCAGCACACCGCTCCCACGCCAACGCCAGCCACGCCAACGCCGGCAGCACACCGCTCCCACGCCAACGCCAGCCACGCCAACGCTGGCAGCACACCCTTCCCACGCCAAGCTCGACCGGCCGACCGCTGGTAACTGGCCAGTCCTGAACCAAACACCAGCCAGCCCACCGTCGGCGGCTCGCCGGTGCGGACCTGCGCTCGGCTGGTCCGCCGCTGGCGACACACCGGTCCGAAGCGGTGACCGGGTGCCGGGCCGGGCGGCCGTCGGTGCTCCCGGGATCCCGGCGGCGGCCGGGAGGGTCGTGGTGGAGGTGCGGTCGGCGGCCCTCGGTGGGCTGCAGTAGGAGGGGGTCGATGCCAGCGGCCGCGTCCGGCGAGGCCGAACCGCTCGTGGCGTTCCGATGGTTGGCGGGCTCATGGCGTCGGCTTCGGTTCCTGGGATGGCTGGCCGTCGCAGGTGTCCGTGGACGGGACTCCGGTTTCGAAGAACTTCACCACCTTGCTCGCGCAGGGGAGTTGCGCCAGTGAGCCGTGGACGTCGTCGCGGACGGTGAGGATGTTGCCGCCGATGTGGTGTTGCATGTTCAACGTATCGCGGTACGGCGTGACTGTTTCGTAGAGGTGCCCGATGAGCTGCAGCGGGCTTCGGCCGGGGCGGAGAGCCGGGTTTGCCCCGGCGTATGGCCACTTGATGCAGCTTCCCATGTAGACCGGCTCGCCCAACGCGCCGAACGGGTAGTCGGCCTTGAGGGCGGAGAGTTTGCGCCACATTTCGTCCATGTCGCGGGTTCCGGTGGAGTCGTTGCAGTTGACTGCGTGCTGGACGTACCGGTTCAGCGCCAGCGGCCGCTTTTCGTCCCAGCCGAATACGGTCGCCGGAGCCTTGCTGGGTTCCACCACCGGGTCTTTGCCGGCGTGCAGCGCGGCCAGCGCGGACGCTGCCGTTCCCCAGTCCGGCGACCTCGCGTAGAGCTGGTTCATCACCCAGGCTCCGTTCAGGGTGACCGGCGTGTCGTGTTCCACGATCTGCCGGGGATGGGCGTCGGCCTCGTCGCGGATGGCTCGGACCGTGTCCAGTACCGCGTCGCCTGTCCGGCCCAGGTGCAGGACTGCGTCGCGGGCAGCCATCCAATCGGCGAACCGGCGTACGTTCGCGTCGCCCGCCTCGGATTGGCTCCATTCGAAACGGTCGAGGTCCATGGTGGCAGGCAGCGCAGAGTCGAGAGCCATCTTGTCGACGTGCTCGTCGAAGCGGCTCCGGTACGCCGCGCCCAGTCCGGTCCCCCACGAAATGCCGTAATAGCTGATCTTTTCCTCGCCCAGTGCCTGCCGGATGCGGTCGACGTCGCGCGCGATCGTGTCCGCGCTGAGGGTGCGCGCGAACTCCGGATCCTTCGCCTCGCACTCGCCGAACTGGTCGGCGCGCCAGAGAATCCGGGCCACTGTCTGGTCTTTCGCGGACTGGCCCGGTTTCGGTTCCGGCCCACCGCCCATGGCCTGGCACGAGATCTGCGCGCTGTACCCGGTACCGCGCGGATCGAACCCGACCAGGTCGTAGTACTTGCCCAGCTCCGCGAGCCTGCTCTGCCGGATCCGCTCCGGCATCGAGACACCGGTGCCACCCGGCCCGCCCGGATTCAGCACCAGCACGCCCCGCCGGTGCGCGCGATCGGACGCCGGAATCCGGTCCACCGCGATCGCGACCGTGCGCCCGTCCGGCCGCGCGTAATCGACCGGCACGGTGACCGTGGTGCATTCCGCGCTCGTGCCAGCGGATTTCGGCCACGACGCAGCCAGCTTCGTACAGGGTGTCCACGACACCTCCGCCGCGGCCGGTTGGACGACCACCACCACACTCGCCATGACCACGACCACCAGGGTCACGAGCTTGCGCACCACCATGTTCCACCCCTCGGAAGTACCCGGATGAGCACCTTGCCGGTACTCATCCGGTCAGTCGCGGTGGAGATCGTCCAGGTTCTCTGGACGCGATTTTGTGATCAGCATCACACTTCAATGGCGGCCTGCCGCTACTCCGGAAGCACCCTGGGCAACCGGTCCCAGGCCCGTAGAATCCGGTTCGTGGCAGGCGATCGGGCGTTCCGCAGGGTGCGCGCGTGGGCAGGCGTGGCCGCCGCGGTGGGTGGCGGAGCCGGACTCGCCTTGCCGACCGCGCACTACCTCACCACGCGGCTCCCGTCCGGCACCCCCGAACCGGACCTCGACCTGGGCCTACGGCTGGCCTGCGCCGCGGCACTGGCCCTGGCTTTCGCGCTCGCCCTGCTGACCCTCCGCCGACGCCGCGACGAACCACTGGCCTTCGCCACCCTCGCGGGCCTCGCGGTGGCCGGCGTCCTGCTGCGGTACGTCCTGATCACCCTCCCCCGCGCCGGCGACCTCGCCCCGGCCGCCGAGATCCGGCCCGCTGCCGGGACGTGGGTCCTCCTGGCGTCCGGCCTGGTCCTGACCGCGACCGGGCTTGCCGCCGCCGCTGCTGTGCAGCGCCCGAAAGCTCCGTGATGGCCGGTGGCGCGCCAGTGAGAACCGTCATGGGCGCTCACTTGAGCGGAGGCGGTCTCTGGAAAAATAGGCAAAGCTAACCTAATATCCGCGCATGCCCGCACACGACTCCGCCTCGGCCCACCGCATGACCACGCCCGGCCGTGGCACCCTCCCCTCCACGACGCCCGGCCGCGACGTCCCTCCTGCCGCGACGTCCAGCCGCGCCGCCCATTCCACGGCAACACCAGGCCCTGGCAGCCTCCCCACGGTGACGTCCAGCCGCACCGTCGCACCAAACGCCACGGGCAGCAGTGCCGTCACGCCCGGCCCCGGCAACTCCCCCACCGCCACACCCGACCGCCCTATCCGGCCAACCGCCAAGGACAGCCGCGTCGTCGGCCCCACGGCCACGCCGAGCCGCGGCATCTCCCCCAGTGCCACGCCCAGCCGCGTCGTCGGCCCCGCGGCCACACCGAGCCGCGGCACCATCCCCTCTGCAGTGCCCAACCGCGCCATCCCTCCGGTCGCCACAGGCAGCCGCGTCGTCCGCCCCGCGGCCACGCCGAGCCGCGGCATCCTCACCTCCACAATGTCCAACCGCGCCGCCACGGACAGCCGTGCCTTCCACCCGGCCGCCACGCCCGCCACCGGCTTCTCCCCCACCGACACGCCCGACCGCACCATCCCTCACACCCCCAAAGACAGCCACGCAACCCACCCCGCCGCCACACCCACCCCCGGCATCGCCCCCATTGCCAAGGGCGGCGTCCTCCCCGCCGGAACCTCCCGCCGTACCTTCCTCCGCGCCGCCGGTGCCCTCTCCGCAACCGCCGCCCTCGCGGCCTGCGGCAGCCCCTCCGGCGAAACCACCGCCCCAGCAGGTCCGGGCTTCCCCGTCGAAGTCCGGGGTGTGCAGGGAACCGCCACAGTCGCGCGCAAGCCGGAGCGGGTCGTCTCCGTCGGGCAGTACCGGGACACCGATGCGGCCGTCGCGCTCGGCGTTGTCCCTCTGCTCACCCCGGATCTCAGCAAGTTCCTTCCCGGCGGCACCTCGCCCTGGCTGCGCGCCCGCGCCGGGGACCGTCTCCCCCAGCTCTACGCCGACGCCCAGCTCCCCTTCGAGCGCATCGCCGCCGCCAAGCCGGACCTCATTCTCGGCACCGATCGTCCGGCGCTCGCCCAGGACTATCCGACCCTCACCGGGATCGCGCCGACCATCTCCCCCGACACCGGCTACAACAAGGACACCTGGCAGGTCACCACGCGCCGGATCGGCTCCGCGCTCGGGCGGTCCGCCGAGGCCGAACGGCTGGTCGGCGAGGTCGAGTCCGCGATCTCCGCAGCAAAATCAGCCAACCCGAAGTTCGCCGGCCGCACGTTCACCATCGGGCCGGTGACCGGCGAAACCGTCACCACGATCTCCAGCCCGCAGGACGCGTCCGCGCTGTTCCTCGCCCAGCTCGGGCTCGTGTTGTCGCCGAAGGTGACGTCGCTGCCGAACACGTCGATCCCCGGTCGTTCGCAGATCAGCCCGGAGCGCCTCGACCTCCTCGACGCCGACGTCCTCGTGCTGACCTACGCCACCCCCGACAGCCGCAAACGTCTCGAGGCCGAGCCGCTTTTCCAGCAGCTGCCCGCAGTCCGGCGCGGTTCCTACATCCCGCTCGACATGACGACCGCCATCGCGCTCGCCTTCCCGACTGCGCTGAGCGTGCCGTACGGGCTCAAGGAATGCGTGCCCAAGATCGCCGCCGCGCTTCACTGAAGCAGCGCGACACACTCCACGTGATGCGTCATCGGGAACGCGTCGAACGCTCGCAGGTCGGTGAGCGAATACCCGTGCCCCGCAAAGAAAGCCACGTCCCGCGCCAACGCGGCCGGATCACACGCGACGTACACGATCCGGTCCGGCTCGCCCGCCGCGATCGCCTCGACGACCGCCCGTCCGGCGCCCTTGCGCGGCGGGTCGAGCACCACCACGTCGACCGGTTTCGGGGCGTCCGCGACGAGGTGCTCGACCCGTCCCGCCTGCCAGCTCACCTGCGGCAGGTCGGCGAGGTTGCGTTCCCCGTCGGACACCGCGCGGCGCCCGGATTCCACCGCCAGCACGTGCCCCGACGGGCCGACCTGCTCCGCCAGCACCGAAGCGAAAAGCCCGACCCCGGCGTACAAATCCCATGCGACCCCACCCTGTGGCGCTTCCGCCCACGAAGCCACGAGCTGCGCGAAGGTGTCCGCGGCGAGCGGGTGCACCTGCCAGAATCCGTGCGCGTCGAGCCGCCAGTCGCGGCCCGCGGCGTGCTGCACCGCCAGACCGCCGGACAGCTGCTTACCCTGGGTCCGCCCGCGGACCGTCGCCAGCTCACGCAGGTGCAGGTGCCCGTCGCCGTCGCTGGTGACCTCCAGTTCCGTCCCCGGCCGCCAGCGCTTGCCCAGCGCTGTTTCGAGCGACCCCGGCACCGCGATCGGGCAGTCGTCGAGCGGGATCACGCGGTGGCTGTGGTGCGCACGCAACCCCGCGCGCCCGTCCCGACCGGCGACCAGCCGCACCCGGCTGCGCCAGCCGAGCGGACCGCCGTCCAGCGCTTCCACCTCCACCGCACGGGAAATCCCGGCCAGCCGCTGCAGCTGCTCGGCGACCACCGCAGCCTTCAGCTCACGCTGGTACCCCGGATCGGCGTGCTGCCAATCGCAGCCACCACAGCCGCCCGGCGCAGCAAGCGGACACGGCGGCGGGACCCGGTACTCCGACGGATCGAGTACCTCGACCGCATCGGCCCGGCAGAACGATCCGCCCTTGTCCTCGGTGACCTCCGCCCGTACCTGTTCGCCCGGCAACGCGTGCCGTACGAACACCACCCGTCCGTCCACTCGGGACACACAGTGTCCGCCGTGCGCGACCGGGCCGACTTCCAGCTCCAGCGTGCGGCCCAGCCAGTTTTCCGTCATTCAGCGGGTTCCTTGGTGGTCTCGGAGGGTTGAGCGGATTTCGCGCCGTTCGCGGGACGCGGGGAGCCGGCCGCGAAGCCACGCCGCACGTCACCGGCCGCCGGACGGGTTTTCCGTTCCCGCGCGGCCGCTTTCGCCGACGACTCCAGCTGCCACGGCACACTGGCCACGACCACGCCCGGCTGGAAGAGCAGCCTTCCCTTGAGCCGCAACGCACTCTGGTTGTGCAGCACCTGCTCCCACCAGTGTCCCACCACGTACTCCGGGATGAACACCGTGACCACGTCGCGCGGGTTGGCGCCGCGCACGCGCTTCACGTAGTCCAGCACCGGCTTCGTGATTTCCCGGTACGGCGATTCGACGACCTTCAGCGGCACCTTGAACTTGTGCGCTTCCCATTCCTGGGTGAGCTGACGCGTGTCTGCATCGTCCACGTTGACCGTGACCGCCTCGAGCACGTCCGGCCGCATTGCCTTGGCGTACGCCAGCGCACGCAGCGTCGGCCGGTGCAGTTTGGACACCAGCACGATCGCGTGGTTGCGCGAGGGCAGCACGGTCGGCGCCTCGCCCATGTCCTTGAGCTCCTCGGAGACCCGGTCGTAGTGCCTCCGGATCGCCGTCATCAGGACGAAGATCGCGACCATGGCGGCGATTGCGATCCATGCGCCGAGCAGGAACTTGGTGATGAGCACGATCACCAGCACGGTGCCGGTCATCGTGAGGCCGATCGCGTTCACCGTCTGCGAACGGCGCATCCGCCGCCGCACCGCCGGGTCGGTTTCCTTGGCCAGCAAGCGGTTCCAGTGCCGGATCATGCCCGCCTGGCTCACCGTGAACGACACGAACACGCCCACGATGTACAGCTGGATCAGCCGGGTGACCTCCGCGTCGAACGCGATGATCAGCACCAGCGCGAAGATCGCGAGGAACAGGATGCCGTTGGAGAATGCCAGCCGGTCGCCGCGGGTGTGCAGCTGGCGCGGCAGGTACCGGTCCTGCGCGAGGATCGAGCCGAGCACCGGGAAGCCGTTGAACGCCGTGTTGGCGGCCAGCAGCAGGATGATGCCGGTGGAGAACGAGATGTAGTAGAACGCGGGCGGGAACGACTCGAACACCGCATGCGCGATCTGCGCGACGATCGTCTTCTGCTCGTACCCCGCGGGCGCACCGGCCAGCTGCCGCGCCGGGTCCTCCGCGAAGTTGACCTTGGTGACGACCGCGAGCGTGATGATCCCGACGAGCATGGTCACCGCGAGCACGCCCATCAGCAGCAGCGTGGTGGCCGCGTTCTTCGACTTCGGCTTGCGGAACGCGGGCACCCCGTTGCTGATCGCCTCGACCCCGGTCAGCGCCGCGGCGCCGGAGGAGAACGACCGGAGGATCAGGAACACGAACGCGATCCCCGCCCAGTTGCCCTCCTCGTGCAGCGTGAAGCCCGCGCTCTCGGCGCGCATCTCGGTGCCGGTGACGGTCTGGAACAACCCCCAGACGACCATGATCAGGATCCCGGCGATGAAGCCGTAGGTCGGAATGGCGAACGCTTTGCCCGATTCGCGCACTCCGCGCAGGTTGAGCGCGGTGAGGATCGAGACGATCACCACGGCCGTGATCACCTTGTGGTCGGCCACCCACGGGATCGCCGACCCGATGTTCGCCACCCCGGACGAGGTGGACACCGCGACGGTGAGCACGTAGTCCACGAGCAGGGCGCTCGCGACGGTGAGGCCGAACTTGCCGCCCAGGTTGGTGGTGGCGACCTCGTAGTCGCCGCCGCCGCTCGGATAGGCGTGCACGTTCTGCCGGTAGGAGGCGACGACCACGAGCATCACCAGCGCGACCGCGACGCCGATCCAGGGCGCGAAGGCGTACGCGGACAGGCCCGCGACGCTCAGCGTCAGGAAGATCTCCTCCGGCGCGTAGGCCACGCTGGACAGCGCGTCGGAGGCGAAGATCGGCAGCGCGATGCGCTTGGGCAGCAGAGTGTGGGAGAGCCGGTCACTGCGGAACGGACGCCCGAGGACCAGCCGCTTCAGCACGGTCGGGAACTTCGACACCTGCACGAATCTACAGCGGAGCGGCACCGCTGCGCCGGGGGCCGTGGCAGGGAGGACGGTGGAGCTCACCGGGAGGCGGCAGGGTAGGTTCGGCGCGGGTGCCCACGGGTACCTACGGACGGGTCATCGGCACCCCCTTGCGAGGAGGCTAAGCGTGCACGTGGTGATCATGGGATGCGGCCGGGTCGGCGCATCCCTGGCCGCGGCGCTGGAGCGGCTCGGCCACGAAGTGGCCGTCATCGACAAGAGCCAGCAGGCGTTCCGCAGGCTCGGCAGCGACTTCCACGGACAGCAGGTCGTCGGCGTCGGCTTCGACCGCCGGGTGCTCATCGAGGCCGGGATCGAGCGCGCGGGCGCCTTCGCGGCCGTGTCGAGCGGCGACAACTCCAACATCATCTCCGCGCGGGTCGCGCGCGAGAACTTCGGCATCGAGCACGTGGTCGCGCGGATCTACGACCACAAGCGGGCCGCGGTGTACGAGCGGCTCGGCATCCCGACCGTCGCGACGGTCCCGTGGACCACCGACCGGTTCCTGCGCACCCTGCTGCCCGACGGCGTCGCCTCCGCGTGGCGCGACCCGTCCGGCAACGTCGCGCTGCTCCAGCTGCCGCTGCACGAGGACTGGATCGGCCGCAGCGTGCGCGAGCTGCAGGAGGCGACCGGCGCGCGGGTCGCGTTCATGATGCGGTTCGGCACGGCCGTGCTGCCGGACACGAAGACCGTGGTGCAGGCCGACGACGACGTGTGGGTCGCGGCGGTGTCGGGCACCGTCGGAGACGTGACGAGCGTGGCCGCTCGCGCCCCGGAGGAGGAGAACTGATGCGGGTCGCGATCGCGGGCGCGGGCGCCGTCGGGCAGTCCATCGCCACCGAGCTCATCGACGCGCGGCACCAGGTGATGCTGATCGAGCGCGAGTCCGACCAGTTCGAGCCGGAGGCCGTCCCGCAGGCGGACTGGGTGCTCGGCGACGCGTGCGAGGTGTCGATCCTCGAGGAGTCCGGCATCGAGCGCTGCGACGTGGTCATCGCGGCGACCGGCGACGACAAGGCCAACCTGGTGGTGTCGCTGCTCGCGAAGACGGAGTTCGCCGTCCGCCGCGTGGTGGCGCGGGTGAACAACCCGGCCAACGAATGGCTGTTCACCGACGCGTGGGGCGTCGACGTGGCCGTGTCGACCCCGCGGATGCTCGCCGCGATGGTCGAGGAGGCGGTGAGCGTCGGCGACCTGGTCCGGCTGATGACGTTCCGGCAGGGCCAGGCGAACCTCGTGGAGCTCACGCTGCCGGAGGAGACGCCGCTCGCGGGCAAGCCGGTGAGCGAGCTGGCCCTGCCGCGCGACGCGGCGCTGGTGACCATCCTGCGCGGCGACCGGGTGATCGTGCCGCAGCCGGAGGACCCACTGGAGCCGGGCGACGAGCTGCTGTTCGTGGCTACCTCGGACGTGGAACCGGAAATCCGCACTGCCCTGGGTTACTGAGAAGGTCCGTGAAGGGAACCTCGGGTTTTGACCGTGGGGTACCGCCTTGGGCGGGCTGGGGTCTGGCGGCGTTGCTGGCCATGGTCGGCTAGCCATGGCTCCTCGGTCAGCGTTGGCGCTGGTCAGTCCCCGTTCCCTCGCGCGGGGCCACGGGCCGGTGATAGTGGATGACGAGCCAGACGAGCCACGAGAATTACTGCAGGTTCACGGAAACCTGCTGGCCAGCGCGAACCTGCGTCAACGCCCAGCGTGACCCTCTCGGCAGCTGCCCAACACCCTGGGACCTGCCCCAAGGCAGCAACCGTCACCTTGGGCTGCCGGACCAAGGTCCGTGAAGGGAACCATCACGGAATCTGATTCCGTGATGGTTCCCTTCACGGCTTTCAGGTTTCGGTGGTCGGCGCCTGCGCGTACTTCTGCCGCAGGCGGGCTTCTGCCTGGGCGTCGGTCTCCGGCTCCGGGGCGGACTCGGCCAGTGCCTTGAGGCGCTTGTCCGAGCGGCGGACCGCCCACACCACCACGAGCAGGCCGATCGCGTACAGCGGGTAGCCCATCGCGATCTTCGCGAACGCCAGCCAGCCGGTGTAGTCGCCGTCGTAGAGCCAGCGCTGCACCACGAAGCGGGCGGCGAAGATGACCGCCATGGCGAGCGTGGCGATGTCGTAGCCGTAGCGCGACGGCTTGTCCGCTCGCCAGGCCGTGCCCTTGCCGTTGAGCGCGTTCCACACCACCCCCGCCAGCGGCCAGCGGACCAGCACCGACGCGACGAACACGCCGCAGTACACGAGGCTCGCCCAGATGCCGAAGAGGAAGAACCCCTTCGCCGATCCGGTGCGGAAAGCGATGAACGCCGCGATCGCCACGCCGAAAAAGCCCGAAATGGCCGGTTGCAGCGGGTCTTTGCGCACCACGCGCAGGACGGTGATGGCCACGGCGCTGCCGAGCGACCCCCAGATCGCGGCGGTGAGCCCGAAGAACGCGTTGAGCAGCACGAACACGATCACCGGCACCGAGGAGTAGAACAGGCCGGATACCCCGCCCATCTGCTCCATCATCGTGGGCTGGCGCTGGTCGTCGTCCCCGCTGCCGGGTCCGTCTTTCGCGTCGCGG
Organism: Amycolatopsis jejuensis; assembly: GCF_000717335.1. Lineage (GTDB taxonomy): Bacteria > Actinomycetota > Actinomycetes > Mycobacteriales > Pseudonocardiaceae > Amycolatopsis > Amycolatopsis jejuensis. The sequence goes on along the minus strand of NZ_JNYZ01000014.1, from coordinate 54,649 downwards.
GGAGCGGGTTCAGTCACGAGCGTTGATCATCCTACCGGGCTCTGGAGTTCGTAATACGGGTTGTAAAGCACCTTCTGCCCGTCCTTTTCGGCCATCCGGCCGCGGACCTTGACGGTGCGGCCTGGCTCGATGCCGGGGATCCGGCGCCTGCCCAGCCAGATTAGCGTCACGCCCTGGGTACCGTCGAACAGCTCCGCCTGCAGGGAGGCCGGGCCGTCGGTCGGCGACAGCTCGACACTGCGCAGCCTGCCGAGCACGGTCACCTCTTCGCCGGACCGGCAGTCGCAGGCGCGCTGCGCGCCCTCGGCCCCGGACCTCTCGGACATCTCGTCGGCGTCGAGGTCCTCGACGTCGCTGGTCAGCTTGCGAACCAACCGGCTGAAGTAGCCGCCGTCCTTGGCGGACATGGTGTGCTCCTGTGCTCCGGGGCCCCCGACTTCGTTCGGCCCGTGCGTATCCAGCGTAGCTTCGGTCTCAGCCAGGGAAACGGGTTTGGGGCAAGATCGCAACGTGACGTCCGCAATCCGGTACCCGGCGGCAGTGCTGCTGCCCGGAACTGGCTCCGACGAGGTGTTCGTCCGGGCAGTGTTCGGAGGGCCGATGGCGGCACTCGGGGTGCCGCTGGTCACCCCTGCGCCCACCGGCGGGGGCGACGTTGCGGAGGGGTTCCTGGAGGAGCTGGACCGGCTGGCCCGGCGGCACGGGACGCTGCTGGTCGGGGGCATTTCGTACGGGGCCCACCTGGCGGCGGAGTGGGCGGTGGCGAATCCGGGGCGATGCGAGGGGCTGCTGGTGGCGCTCCCGGCTTGGTACGGCGAACCGGGGAAAGCACCCGCGGCGGTTGCAGCGACGCTCACGGCGGATCTGGTGGCTGCGGAGGGGGTGGAGGCCGCGGTCCGGTGGGCCGAGGCGGGGAGCCCTCCGTGGATTGCCGCCGAGTTGAGACGGGCCTGGGGGCGGCACGGGGACGGGTTGGCGGCCGGGTTGCGGGAGGCAGCCGCGAGGCCTGCGCCGTCGCTGGCTGCTCTCCGAAGCCTGGACGTTCCGGCCGGGGTCGCCGGGTGCGGGGACGATCCGGTACATCCGGCCGGGGCGGCGCGGGCTTGGGCGGAGGCGTTGCCGAGGGGGCGATATGTCGAAACTTCGCTGGCTGCGGTGGGGGCTGACCGGGAAGCGCTCGGGCGGGCGGCCGTGCTGGCGTTTCTTCGTGCCCTCGGTCGGTGAAGGCGGTGAAGGCGGTGAAGGGAACCTTGGGTTTTATCCGCGGGGTACCGCCTCGGGTGGGCTGAGGTGTGGCCGCGTTGCTGGCCATGGTCGGCTGGCTCTGGCTCCGCGGTCAGCGTTGACGCCCGGGACCTGCCGCAAGGCAGCAACCGTCACCTTGGGCTGCCGGACCAAGTTCCGTGAAGGGAACCATCACGGAATCTGATTCCGTGATGGTTCCCTTCACAGCCTTGTTGCGTGGCGGGGTCAGCCCTGTTGTTCTGCGATGTGCTGGGCGACCGCGTCCGGGAGGGTGATCGGTAGCGGGGTGCGGACGGGCATCGGCGAAGCACCGCGGTCGACGATCGTGCGGCGGACGATTGCGCGCAGTACCTCAGGAGCCTGCGCGGCGGTCGACTGCGGGCCCGCGATGACGCCGCGGAGCATCCAGCGGGGGCCGTCCACGCCGACGAAGCGCAGGGCCACGTCGCCGACGATTGCCGACAGTTCCATGCCCCATTCGCCTCTGCCGATGTTCACCTTTGCGCCGTCTGCGCGGAGCTGGTCGCCCAGTTCGGTGCTCACTTCGCGCCACAGGCCGCCCGATTTCGGGGCCGCGTAGGCGCTGACCGTGATCTGTCCCACTTCGGTCACCACGTGCACTGCGCGCACGCCGCCCTCTTCGGGGTCCATCTCCACCTGTACCTGCGACCCGTCGGGCACCGGCACGCGCACCGAGCCCAGGTCGATGCGGGGGATGCCGTCTTCCTCCGCGACCGTGGCGTCGAACGGGCCGTCCGACATCTCCGACAGCTGGTCGGCGGGCTCCACGCCCTCTTCGGCAGCACCGTCGTGCTCGGAGGACTGGGAGTTCTGGGAGGTCACGCCCCCGGTCTCGTCGTCGCCGGACCGGCGCTTGCGTCCGAAAATCCCCACTACTTCTCCGTTCCTTCCCCAGTGCCCGCGCCGGTGTCTCCGGCGCCGGGTACCAGTGTGGCGTGCCCGCCCGTCGAGCCGTAGCCGCCCGCGCCGCGTTCGGTCTCGTCGAGCGTGGTGACCTCGACGAACTCCGCGTGCTCCACCCGCTGCACCACGAGCTGCGCGATCCGGTCGCCGCGGGACAGCACGATCTTCTCCCGCGGGTCGTGGTTGATCAGGCACACCCTGATCTCGCCGCGGTAGCCCGCGTCGATCGTGCCGGGGGTGTTCACCACCGACAGCCCGACCCGGGCCGCGAGCCCGGACCGCGGGTGCACGAACCCGGCGTACCCGGGCGGCAGCGCGATCGCGACCCCGGTGCCGACGACCCCGCGCTCGCCGGGTCCGAGCACGATATCCGAGGTGGTGACGAGGTCGGCCCCGGCATCACCGGGCCGGGCGTAGACGGGCGGCGGGACATCGGGGTCGAGCCGCTGGAGGAGGACCTGAACGCTGGACACGGGCGGCGAGACTACCCTTGTCCCGTGGCTGACCGCGTGAACACCGCCGCGACGGGCACCGTCGCACACTCCGAACGGCTCTACCTGCCGTGGTGGGGCTGGCCCCTGCCGATGCTCGGGGCGATCCTGCTCGGCGTCGAGCTGCACCTCGGCTACCCGTCGATCCCGATGTGGATCCCGCTGGCCGTGGCGGTGCCGGTGATGGCCGCGCTGCTGCTGTCGCTCGGCCGTGCCCGCATCCGGGTCACCGGCGGCGACGAGCCGGAACTCTGGGTGGGCGACGCGCACCTGCCGCTGCGGTACGTCGGCGAGGTCGAGATCGTCGAGAAGGACGCCAAACGGCACGCCCTCGGCCGCGACGGCGACCCGGCCGCGTTCGTGCTGCACCGCGGCTGGGTGGGCCTGGCGGTCCGGGTCCGCCTCACCGACCCGGCCGACCCGACCCCGTACTGGCTCTTCAGCACCCGCAAACCGGGTCGCATCGCGGACCTGCTCCGCGGCGCCTGACCCGGCCGGGAGACAGGGAAGGGGGCCGGCCCCGGAAGGCCGACCCCCTTGTACCCGGCTCGCGGCGGCTGCCGCGTCCGCGATTTCCCCGTGTGTCCCCGCGAAAATCCCCGGCTCAGGCGCAGTCGCGGCAGATCAGGCGTCCGCCGTTGTCCTCCGCGAGCCTGCTGCGGTGGTGCACCAGGAAGCAGACCGAGCAGGTGAACTCGTCCGCCTGCTTCGGCACGACCTTCACGGTCATGTCTTCCCCGGAGAGCCCCGAGAGGTCCGCGCCGGGCAGCTCGAAGTTCTCCGCGGTCGCGTCTTCGTCGACGTCGACGACGCCGGACTGGTTCTCGTTGCGCCGGGCCTTCAGCTCCTCCAACGAGTCTTCGGCCAGCTCGTCGGCTTCGCTGCGGCGCGGAGCGTCGTAGTCGGTAGCCATGGTGTCCCTCACCCCTGCGATTCAGCGTGTCGTGGTGCACCGGTCCCGGAGGCGCCCGGGATCGGTCGTGCCGCTGGTCAACGTTCCAGCGCCCCTGTTTGTGCCCGGCGTGCCAGTGACCCAGGTCTCAGCCCGGTCGGCCCTGGTCCGGCGGCCGGAGCCCGGGAAGGGTAGCTCACCGGCGCGCGCGTGCCACACCGAGTCGGGCAATGCCCCGCCAGTGTCACCCGAGAGGGGGAACGCGCAGGTGAGACGCCCATCCTCCGTCCGGGTTGCCCGGAGGTCGCGAACGTCACCCGCACGCCGTGTCCGCTTGCTCCCGCGGAGCCCTCCGTGGTGCGATCGACACGGAGGGCGCGTACGCAATACGGGTGAAGGTGACCCGCGCCACCGGGTTCCGGTGGTAACGCCTAGGCTCACCGGCTACGACGATGCCGGTGAGTACACCGGCGAACACGCAGCCGGGGTGCGGACGGGTTCCGCGAGGGGAAGGGACGGGGCAGGGTGGCGTCGGGGAACGGGCCGGGGAACCGTGGTGCGCGGCCGTATCGCAAGCACCGTCCGCTGCCCGCGCTCATCGTGATCGGCATCCTCGCGCTCGGCGCCGTGTTCGTGTGGGTGAACGCCGTGGTCGGCCGCGGCGACGTCGACGAGGCTGTGCGCTGCAGCCCGGACCCCACCGCACCGGCCGGAGTCACGTACACGCGCATGCCGCACAACGGCCTCGACGACCGCTCCCCGGTGCCGCCGGACAAGGTCGCGATGAAGGTGCTCAACGCGAGCACCACGCGCGGGCAGGGCGGCATCGCCACCACTGCCCTGCGCGACCTGGGCTTCACCGCGATCGGCGAACCGGGCAACGACGCCGCGTACCCCAAGGGCGACGCCCGGTGCCGCGGCCAGATCCGCTACGGCGACAACGGCGCGGCCGCCGCCCGCACGGTCAGCCTGGTCGCGCCGTGCGCGGAGCTGGTGCACGACAACCGCAAGGACGCCAGCGTCGACCTCACCACCGGCACGCTCTTCACCTCGATCCAGCCGCGCCCGGAGGCCGTGCAGGTGCTGAAGCAGCTCACCGAGTGGTCCAAGGCGCACCAGGGCGGCGGCAGCAACGAGCAGTCCGCCGGAACGGGCGCGCCGGTGATCGACCAGACGCTCCTGGCCTCGGCGCGCGCTGTCACCTGCTAGTCACACCTCGGCCGCGCCCGCACCGGCCAGCGTGGCCCTGAGTTCCGCTGCGACGGCCGGAGACGCCGCGTACGTCGCGTCCTCCCCCAGGTCCGGTGCTTCGCCCGGCAGCAGTACCGTCGCGCCCGCCTCCGAGGCCACCAGCGCGCCTGCGGCCCAGTCCCAGCGGTGCAGGCCGTGCTCGAAGTACCCGTCGAGCCAGCCCGCGCCCACCGCGCACAGGTCCAGCGACGCCGCGCCCCGCCGCCGGATGTCGCGGACCCGGCCCACCAGGTCCGCCGCCAGCCGTCCCTGCCGGACCCGGCGCTCCTGCGCGTAGGAGAACCCCACGCCGACGAGCGCGAGGTCGAGCCGGGCCGGTGCCGACACCGACAGCCGCCGCCCGTCGAGCCACGAACCGCCGCCGCGGACCGCGGTCCAGCGCCGTCCGCTCACCGGTTCCACGACCGCTCCCGCCACCGAGACCCCGTCGACCTGCGCGGCGACCGAAACGGCGAAGGACGGCAGGCCGTAGAGGAAGTTGACCGTCCCGTCGATCGGATCGACCACCCAGGTCACCCCGCCGCCTGCGGTACCGCCGCCTTCCTCGCCGAGCACCGCCTCACCGGGCCGGAGCCGCGCCAGCCGCGCGCGCACCAGCTCCTCCGATTCGCGGTCCACCGCGGTGACGACGTCGGTCTCCGCCGACTTCGTGTCCACCGCGACCGCACCGCCGGACTGCATCCGGACCCACGCCGACCGCACCAGGTGCGCGGCCTCGACCGCGACTTGCTCGGCGATGTCCTTGAGCTCGTTCTGCTTCACTCCCACACCCGCCATGTCACCACATCCGGTTAAAGTCTCCGAAGCAGACTTCTGAATCGTGCGAGAAGGGACCACGTCAGTGACGGCCACCCGAGGTTTCGGAATCGACATCGGCGGCAGCGGAATCAAGGGCGCGCTGGTCGATTTGGAACGGGGTCAGCTCATCGGCGACCGCCACCGGATCGAAACGCCGCAGCCGTCCACCCCGGACGCGGTGGCGGAGGTGGTCGCCGAGATCGTCCGTACGGCGGGATGGGAAGGCCCGGTGGGCGTCACGCTGCCCGCGGTCGTCAAGAAGGGCACCGCGCACACCGCGGCCAACATCGACCACAAGTGGATCGGCACCGACGCCGAAGCGCTCTTCGCCAAGCGGCTCGGCAAGGGCGTCGAAGAAGTCACGATGCTGAACGACGCGGATGCGGCAGGCCTCGCCGAGATCCGGTTCGGCGACCCGGCCGCGCGCACCGGCGTCACCGCGCTGCTCACCTTCGGTACCGGCATCGGCAGCGCGCTCTTCCACGACGGCAAGCTCGTGCCCAACACCGAATTCGGCCATCTGGAGGTCGACGGGCACGACGCGGAGAAGCGCGCCGCCGCTTCGGTGAAGGACAACGAAGGTCTGTCGTACTCGCAATGGGCCAAGCGGGTGCACCGGTACCTCTCGGTGCTGGAGAACCTGATCTGGCCGGACCTGTTCATCGTCGGCGGCGGCGTGAGTAAGAAGGCCGAGAAGTGGGTACCGCTGCTGGAGATCCGCACGCCGGTGCTCGTCGCGTCGCTGCAGAACAACGCGGGCATCGTGGGTGCCGCGGCGGCCGCCGTCGACGGCGCCGGGCACTGACCCGCAGGTCTCGGAAGGGTCACGGCGAGGTACCGGGCGGCAGGCCGGAGGGTGATCGCTTCGCGACGCACCGGGCCGACGTCGTTACAATGGAACACGGCGCAGGAGCTGCGGACGGAAAACCGCAGGCCGAGGCGTGTTCCCCGAATGTGAGGCAGCCGAGGTGGCGACATCTCGGCTCGTCATGATCGACCGCTGCGAAAGGGCGTAAGTGGCAGCCGCAAGAACCGCAACCCGAGGCGGGACGAAGACAGCGACCGCAGCCGGCGAGCCAGCCGACGAGGCAGCCACCGGAGCGGCGAAGCCCCCGGCGAAGCCGGCCGGCCCGAAGAAACCTGCGGCCAAGAAGGCACCGGCCAAGAAGGCGGCGGCCAAGGGTCCCAAGACCGAAGACGGCGATCCCGACGGTCCCGAGGACCTCGACGAAGCCGATCTCGAGAGCCCGGATCTGTCGGACCTCGAAGAGGTCGAGGTCGACGTCGTCGACGAGACGGTCAACGACGAGCCCGACTCCGACGACGAAGACGACGACTCCGACGACTCCGCCGCGGGATCCACCGAGTCCGGCACGGCCGGGCCCGCCGAGGGCTCGACGGCCGCGCGCCGCCGTGCCGCCGCGGCGGAGAAGGGCGGCAAGTCCTCGGACAACCCGGACTTCGTCTGGGACGAGGAGGAGTCCGAGGCACTGCGCCAGGCGCGCAAGGACGCCGAGCTCACCGCGTCGGCCGACTCGGTCCGGGCCTACCTCAAGCAGATCGGCAAGGTCGCACTGCTGAACGCCGAGGAGGAGGTGGAGCTCGCCAAGCGGATCGAGGCGGGGCTCTACGCCGCCGAGCGCGTGCGCACCGCCGAGGAGGAGGGCGAGAAGCTCGTCACCCAGATGCGCCGCGATCTCAAGTGGATCGTGCGCGACGGCGAGCGGGCCAAGAACCACCTGCTGGAGGCCAACCTCCGGCTCGTGGTGTCGCTGGCCAAGCGCTACACCGGCCGCGGCATGGCGTTCCTGGACCTCATCCAGGAGGGCAACCTCGGCCTGATCCGCGCGGTCGAGAAGTTCGACTACACCAAGGGCTACAAGTTCTCCACGTACGCCACGTGGTGGATCCGCCAGGCGATCACCCGCGCGATGGCCGACCAGGCCCGCACCATCCGCATCCCGGTGCACATGGTCGAGGTCATCAACAAGCTGGGCCGGATCCAGCGCGAGCTGCTCCAGGACCTCGGGCGCGAGCCCACCCCGGAGGAGCTGGCGAAGGAGATGGACATCTCGCCGGAGAAGGTCCTCGAGATCCAGCAGTACGCGCGCGAGCCGATCTCGCTGGACCAGACCATCGGCGACGAGGGCGATTCGCAGCTCGGTGACTTCATCGAGGACTCCGAGGCGGTCGTCGCGGTCGACGCGGTGTCGTTCACGCTGCTGCAGGACCAGCTGCAGTCGGTGCTGCAGACGCTGTCCGAGCGCGAGGCGGGCGTGGTCCGGCTGCGCTTCGGCCTCACCGACGGCCAGCCGCGCACGCTCGACGAGATCGGCCAGGTCTACGGCGTCACGCGGGAACGCATCCGCCAGATCGAGTCGAAGACGATGTCGAAGCTGCGGCACCCGTCGCGGTCGCAGGTCCTCCGCGATTATCTGGACTGAACCACTTTTCCGGAAAACCCCGTCCCCGCATTCCGCGGTGGCGGGGTTTTTCGTTTCCCGCCCCTTCCGGCCACTGTGGACACTCCCCGCGTCCGGCAAGTCCGTGAAGGGAACCATCACGGAATCTGAGTCCGTGATGGTTCCCTTCACGGACTTGCGTTTCCCGTTCACAGGCGTTCACCGGAACGACGTGGAACCGTTCCGGAACACTCATCGCCGGTACTCGGACCTTCACCGACCGAGAACCCGCGGCGAACGCAACATGCGAAAGTCGGTTCTTCACGACCTGTCCGCGTAAATCGTGATTGTTTGGTTGCCTGGGAACGAAGATCACGCCGGTGATCGAGAATATGCTGCGCCTGCAACGAGCGTCAGTATTCGGAAGGCAGCAACCCGCCAGTGTTTTCAGCGAAAACTCCATTGCGCACGAGCCCGGCGGCGCGGAGCGGATCCTCCGGCCCCGGTGAAGAGAGGCGGCCGTGATCGGTTTCCTTCTCCGCCGTCTCGTCAACTACCTCGCCCTGTGCCTCGTCGCGACGTTCGCGGCGTTTTCCCTTGCGTCGCTGTCGTTCAGCCCGCTGGACGCGCTCAAGCTGCGCAACCCGCCCGCCCCGCAGGCGACCATCGACGCGAAGGCCGCCGAGCTGTACCTGAACCAGCCGATCCCGCAACGGTTCTTCACCTGGCTGACCGGGGTGCTGCAGGGCAACTTCGGCCGCACGGTCGCCGACCAGCCGATCACCGACGAGCTGTTCCGCCGCGCCGGCGTGAGCCTGCGGCTCTTCCTGCTCGGCATCACGATCGGGATCATCATCGGCGTCCTGGTCGGCGTGGTCAGCGCGATCCGCCAGTACAAGATCAGCGACTATCTCGCCACCACGTTCTCGTTCGTGATCCTGTCGACGCCGGTGTTCGTGATCGCCACGATCCTCAAGGCGGGCGCGCAATCGGTGAACGACAACCTGCTCGGCGGGTACCAGTTCTTCATCGTGCAAGGCGAATCCGGCAGTGTCGACGGCGGTTTCGGCGACGTGGTCCTCGACCGGCTGCAGCACATCATCGTGCCCACGCTGGCGATCGTGCTCACCCAGGTCGCCTACTACAGCCGGTACCAGCGCTCGGCGATGCTCGACGTCCTCGGCTCGGACTTCCTCCGCACCGCACAGGCAAAGGGGCTCACCCGGCGGCGCGCGCTCTTCAAGCACGGCCTGCGGACTGCGCTGATCCCGATGGCGACGCTGTTCGCGTTCGGCTTCGGCTTGCTGATCACCGGCGGCATCTTCACCGAAAAGATCTTCGGCTGGTACGGCATGGGCGACTGGCTCGTCACCGGAATCCAGAAGCAGGACACCAACATCGTCGCCACCGTGACGCTGTTCATCGCGGTCTGCGTGCTGCTCGCGGGCTGGCTCGCCGACGTGCTCTACGCCGCACTCGACCCGAGGGTGAGGATCTGATGGCCACGCCACTGAACGAGGCCGACCTCGCCGACACCGCCGACAACACCGTCACCGTCGCCGAAACCGAGACGAGCGGCAGCTCCTCCGGCCGCGGCAAGCTCGTCGCGCGGCGGTTCTTCCGCAACAAGCTCGCGGTTGGCGGGCTGGCCCTGATCGTGCTCTTCTACCTCGCGGCGTTCACCTACACCTGGTACGCGCCATGGGCCTACGACCAGCTGGACCCGGCCGCCACCCTGATGCCGCCGGACGGCACGCATTGGTTCGGCACCAACCAGATCGGCGGCGACATGTTCGCGCAGACCATGCGCGGGCTGCAGAAGTCGCTCACGATCGGGCTGCTGGCCGCGCTGTTCTCCACCGGGGTGGCGTCGATCGTCGGCGCCGCGGCCGGGTACTTCGGCGGCTGGACCGACCGGATCGCGATGTGGTTCGTCGACCTGCTGCTGATCCTGCCGCCGTTCCTGATCATCTCGATCCTGTCGCCCGCCTTCCGCGGCAAGACGTGGCTGATCCTGGTCGGCCTGATCGCGTTGTTCCAGTGGATGATCACCGCGCGGATCGTCCGCGGGATGACGCTGACGCTGCGCGAACGCGAGTTCGTGAAAGCCGCGCGCTTCATGGGCCAGCCGTCGTGGCGGATCATCTTCAAGCACATCGTGCCGAACATGGCGTCGCTGCTGATCATCGACGCGACGATCAACGTCGGCGTCGCGATCATCATGGAAACCTCGCTGTCGTTCTTCGGTTTCGGCGTGCAGGCACCGGACGTTTCGCTGGGCACGCTGATCGCCACCGGGTCGGAAGCGGTCCGTACTTTCCCTTGGCTCTTCTACATTCCGGCCGGGTTCCTCGTCTTCACCGTGCTTGCGGTGAACTTCGCCGGGGACGGCCTGCGCGACGCGCTCGACCCGTCGTCGAGCCGTTCGCGGCGCAAGGAACGCAAGCGGATCGCGGAGAAGACCAAGTCCTTGAAGACCGTGGGAGCAGAAGCATGAGCGCCGCCGACGTACTTTTCACCGCGGAGGCGGCATGAGCACCGCACTCGAACTGAGCGCGGAAACGGGTAAACCCACCGATACCGTGCTGGAGGTCTCGGATCTCGAAGTGTCCTTCCCGTCGGAATCCGGCCGCGTGCATGCCGTGCGCGGGCTGAACTACCAGGTCGCCGCCGGTGAGGTGCTCGGGATCGTCGGCGAATCCGGGTCCGGGAAATCCGTGTCCTCGCTCGCCGTGATGGGGTTGCTGCCGCCGCAGGCGCGGGTGTCCGGGTCGATCCGGTTCCAGGACACCGAGCTCATCGGGAAGTCCGACACCGACCTGTCGAAGATCCGGGGCAAGAAGATCTCCATGGTCTTCCAGGACCCGCTGTCCGCGCTGACCCCGGTGTACACGGTCGGCGCGCAGATCGCCGAGGCGTTGCTCGTGCATGCGCGGGGCGCGATGTCCAAGCAGGAAGCCAGCAATCGCGCGGTCGAGCTGCTCGACCTGGTCGGGATCCCGAATGCCGCGGCGCGGGCCAAGGCCTTCCCGCACGAGTTTTCCGGCGGGATGAGGCAGCGCGCGGTGATCGCCATCGCGATCGCCAACGACCCGGACCTGATCATCGCCGACGAGCCGACCACCGCGCTCGACGTGACGGTGCAGGCGCAGGTGCTGGAGGTGCTGAAGACCGCGCAGGAGGTCACCGGCGCGGGCATCGTGATCATCACGCACGACCTCGGCGTGGTCGCCGGGTTCGCCGACCGGCTGATGGTGATGTACGCCGGGCGCGCGGTGGAGCAGGGCCCGGTGGACACGATCTACGCGCAGCCGCGGATGCCGTACACGCTGGGTCTGCTCGGGTCGATCCCGCGGGTCGACGCGCGGGAGAAGCAGCCGCTGGTACCGATCGAGGGGCAGCCGCCGTCGCTGGTGAACCTGCCGTCCGGCTGTCCGTTCGCGCCGCGTTGCCCGCTCGCGATCGCCGCGTGCCGCGAGGCCGAGCCGGAGCTGTACCCGATCACGCCGGGCAATCCGAACGCGCCGGTGGACACCACGCACCGGGCCGCGTGCATCCGCACCGAGGAACTCGGCGGCACCGATGCCGCGGAGGTGTACGGCGCCGACGTGATCGCGGAGGCCGAGGTCGCGTCCGTGCCGCGGGAAAACCGGTCCACCGTGCTCGACGTGCAAGACCTGCAGAAGCATTACCACGTCACGAAAGGGGTGGTGCTGAAGCGGAAGGTCGGCACGGTCAAGGCGGTCGACGGGATCAGCTTCGACATCGTCGAAGGCGAAACGCTGGGCCTGGTCGGCGAATCCGGTTGCGGCAAGTCGACCACGCTGATGGAGATCCTCGAGCTGGCCGCGCCGTCGGCGGGGTCGGTGGCGGTGCTCGGCAAGGACGTCGCGAAGCTCGGCGGGAAGGACCGCACGGCGATCCGGCGTGACCTGCAGGTGGTGTTCCAGGATCCGATGACCGCGCTCGACCCACGGCTGCCGATCGGCGACATCATCGCCGAACCGCTGGTCACGCACGGGTTCGCCAAGGCGGAAATCGCGAAGCGGGTACCGGAGCTGCTCGGGCTGGTCGGCCTGCGCGCCGAGCACGCCGAGCGGTATCCGGCGGAGTTCTCCGGCGGGCAGCGCCAGCGCATCGGCATCGCCCGCGCGCTCGCGCTGGAGCCGAAGCTGATCGTGCTGGACGAGCCGGTGTCCGCGCTCGACGTGTCGATCCAGGCGGGCGTGATCAACCTGCTCGACGAGCTCAAGGCGAAGCTCGGCCTGTCGTATCTCTTCGTGGCGCACGACCTGTCGGTGGTACGGCACATCGCCGACCGGGTGGCCGTGATGTACCTCGGCAAGATCGTGGAAATCGGTGACGTGCGCACGGTTTTCGAGGCCCCGCAGCATCCGTACACGCAGGCGCTGCTGTCGGCGATTCCCATCCCCGACCCGGCCAAGGAGCGTGAACGCAGCCGGATCATCCTCACCGGCGACCTGCCGAGCCCGGCGGACCCGCCGTCCGGCTGCCGGTTCCGCACGCGCTGTTTCGTGTTCTCCCGACTGTCCGAAGAGGACCGCCGGAAGTGCATCGACGTCGAGCCGCCGCGCGAACCCCGCGCGAGCGACCACGACGTCGCGTGCCACTACGCCCGGACCCGCGAAGTCGTGTAGCCACATTTCCGTTGGCACACCAGAGAAGAAAGGTACACACATGCGACGGAGAATGGCCGCACTCGTGGCCCCCGTTGCCGCACTGGGGCTCTTGCTCGCCGCGTGCGGCGGCGGCACCAGCGGCGGCAACGGCCTGCAGGACGCCGGTTCGCAGGCGGTCAAGACCGCGGACATCAACGAGCAGCCGCCGGACAAGCTGAAGGACGGCGGCGACTTCAAGTGGCCGGTCGACCAGCTGCCGGACAACTGGAACTACTACCAGGTCGACGGCACGGTGCTGGACGGCGCGAGCATGTTCGGCGCGATCCTGCCGTACCCGTTCCCGCAGAACGCGGACGCGACGGTCGGCCTGGACAAGAACTACCTCACCTCGGCCGAGATCGTCAGCCAGGACCCGCAGGTCATCGAGTACAAGATCAACCCGAAGGCCAAGTGGAGCAACGGCAGGCAGTTCTCGTGGGAGGACTTCGCCGCGCAGGCCAAGGTGCTGAACGGCAAGGACCCGGCGTACCAGGTGTCCAGCACGACCGGGTACGAGGACATCGCGAAGGTCGAGAAGGGCACCGACGACCTCGACGTCAAGGTCACCTTCGGGAAGAAGTTCGCGGAGTGGAAGTCGCTCTTCTCGCCGCTGTACCCGAAGGAGCTGAACGCCGACGCGACCGCGTTCAACAAGTCGTGGGCGCAGAACGCACCGATCACCGCGGGTCCGTTCAAGATCAAGAACGTGGACTACACCGGCAAGACCGCTGTATTCGAGCGTGACCCGAACTGGTGGGGCGACAAGCCGAAGCTCGACACGGTGACGTACAAGGTCGTCGACCGGCCGGCGCTCGCGGACGCCTTCGCCAACGGGCAGATCGACTACTACCCGCTGAACAACGACATCAACGCGTTCAAGCGGGCACAGTCGGACGCGAACGCCGCGGTGCGGCAGTCCGCGTACCCGGACTACACGCACCTGACGCTGAACGGCGCGTCGTCCTCGATCCTCGGGGACAAGGACCTGCGGCTGGCCGTGCTGCGCGGGGTCGACCGGGTGACCATCGCGAAGTCGATCCTCGGCCAGATGCAGAAGGACACCTCGCCGCTGGGCAACCACCTGTACCTCAAGGGCGCGAAGACCTACGAGGACAACGCGGGCCCGTACCAGTTCGACGCGAACGCGGCCAAGGCAGAGCTGGACAAGCTGGGCTGGAAGCAGTCCGGTGACCTGCGCGCCAAGGACGGCAAGCAGCTGAAACTGCGCCTGGTGATCCCGTCCGGCACGCCGATCAGCCAGCAGACCGGCCAGATCCTGCAGTCGCAGCTCAAAGCGATCGGCGTCGGGGTCGACATCCAGCCGGTGCCCACGACCGAGTTCTTCAAGAACTTCGTGAACGTCGGCAACTTCGACCTCACGCTGTTCCGCTGGATCTCGAACTCGTTCCCGATCGGCGGCAGCAAGGGCATCTACTACCTCGACCCGAAGAACATCAGCCAGAACTACGGGCGGATCGGCAGCGACAAGGCGAACCAGCTGCTCGACGCCGCGTCGCAGGAACTGGACGACACCAAGCGGGCCGCGGACATCAACGCCGCGGACAAGGAGATCTGGGCACTGGGCCACCAGCTGCCGATCTTCCAGTCCACCGGCGCGTTCGCGGTGCGCAAGACGCTCGGCAACTTCGGTTCGCCGGGGTACGCGAACAACCCGTACGACTACACGAAGATCGGTTTCGTGAAGTAGCGACGTTTCCCGGGAGAGCGGCGTGGGCTCCGGCCTGCGCCGCTCTCTCCGTTGTGGACAGTTAGGGTGGTTTTCCGTGCGGAGTTCCCTGCGGCCGGTGCGGTACGTCCTGGCCACGAGCGCGGCCGTGTTCGTCGCGTGCGCCGTGGTGTTTTCGTTGCAGCTGCTGGATTTCCAGAGCACGCGGGCGCGGCTGGCGGGGCTCACGGCGAGTGCCACCGGGGTGGTCGCGCGGGTCGACGACAGCGACGACAGCGACGACAACACTGTCACCGTGCGGTTCCCGGTGCCGGACCAGCCCGAGGCCACTGCCGCCATCGAGCTGGACACCACTCCCCCGCCACTCGGCACGCGCGTTCCTGTGCGGTACGACCCGGCCGCCCCAACCCGCGCAATCACCGGCGGCGCCACTTCGCTGGTAACCGCGGACCGTGCGGCGACGTACGCGACGGTCACCGTGGTCGCCGTGCTGGCCATGCTGGCGGTGAACGGGTTTCTGTTCTTTACGAGGTTCGTGCAGCCTTCTCGGCGGCGTTCGGGCCCGTCGGTTGCGATGCGGCGGGTGAAGGTGCAACGCGGTCTGCTCACACGGTCGTGGCTGGAGACGGAAACCGCGACGCCACGGTGGATTCCGGTGTACTTCTCGCCGACGCTGATCAGCCTGCCGTCCCCCACGCCGGTCGAGGTACTGGGCGACGTGCGCACCAACCGGCACGTGGCAGTCCGCATCAACGGCGAAGTGCTTTACCCAGCGGGTGCGGTACGCACGAGCGAGCCGCGGGGCCGCCGCACAGACAACCCGTCCCTGCCGGACGACGACCGCTCCCTCGCCGCTGTGCGTCCGGTCTCGCTGGGCCGACAGTTCCGCGCCGACCTGCCGGTGCTGGCGGTCGCCCCCGTGGTCGGCGCGTTCTGGGCCTTCGTCGACGGCAGCGGCTTCACCGGCTGGCTCACGGTCACCGTCCTGATCGCCGCATTCGGCTTCTGGTGGGCCGCCCTACGCGGCTCCGACCCCTCCTGACCCAACCACCCCAATGTGGCATTCGCTGCGTCTGACGCACCCAACGCCACATTCGTTGCGTCGCATGCACCCAATGCCACATTGGGGCGGTCTGGACCGCGGGTCAGGACGGAAAAGCCAGCGCGTTCAGGACCTCGGCCAGCTCGGCATACGACTCCACCAGCCGACCCGCTTTACCCAGCCGATGCCGTTCCAACCGCACGGCGCCGATGTGCCGGGCACGGTAGTACAACGCGCGGCGGCGGGCGGCCGGGGAGTCGTCGAGGTGGCCGTACGTGTCCCAGAAGGCGTTCCTGTCCGGTTTCGCCGACGCCAGATAGATCGTCCAGTCCGCCGCCGGGTCGCCCCACCAGCTGCGGTCGTGGTCGAAGACTCCGGTGATGTCCAGGTCCGGCGACAGCATCACGTTCGCGTGCCACAGGTCCCCGTGCATCAGCCGTGGTTCGGTGATCTCGTCGAGCAGCGCGGCTTCGCGTTCGGCGTGGGCGCCCACCGCGCGCAGGTCCGTCGCATCGAGACCGACGTCCTCGACGTCCGCCGCGTTGTCCGCGAAGTACGAGATCAACGCTTCACTCCAGGTTGCGAAATGCGGTCCGGCCACGATGCCGAACCCCGGACCGCGCACGTCGTGCACGGCGCGCGTGATCTCGCCGAGCCGGTGGAAGTACGGCGTGCGCGCCTCCGGTGCGAAGCCGCGCAGGACCTCCGGACCGGGCTGCCCGGCCAGCACGGCCTGCAGCACGTAGTCCCGGCCGATCACCTGATGCGTGAAGTCCGCGACGAGCGTGCGCGGCAGCAACGGCGCAATCGGTGCGAAATACGGCGCGGACAGGTATTCGTTACGCATGAATTCGGGCTCGATCCGGGTCTGCCCGTGCCGATTCCGGAGCTACGGGTCGTCGGAGCGATGCATCGACGGACCTCAGCTGAAAATCCACCCGCTCAGGAAAGCACGAGCCCCTCCCGGCTCAGTGAGTCCTCCACCCGCAACCGCTCCAGGTCCCGTTCGACGCCCTCCGGCAGCCCGTCCAGCCGATGTACGACCCCGACCTCACGGCACGCGGTGACGAGCAGCTCGTCGTACGCCTGCCGGGTGCCGATCCGGCGGGCGGCGGGCGTGCCGGACGGGAATTGCGCCAGCGTGCGGCGTACCCGGCGCAGATCGGCGGCCACCCGCTCCAGCGGTGGCCCCGCCGGGACCGGCGCCGTACGCAATCCGCGCAGCCATCGGTATCCGGCCGGAAGCTTGAGGGCAGCCCAGAACAACGCCGAGGGAGCAACGCTGACCACGGCGAAGAGCACGAGAGGCCCGGCCGCCATCGTCCGAGTCTAGCTCCCCGAACGCCGTTTTCGCGCCTGATGCCTGAACAGCACCGCCGCCCCGGCCACCAGCAGCACGACGCTCGCGATCACGTGCAGCTGCGGCGGCAAGAGGTGCAGCTGCACGAACCAGCTCGGGTTCGCCGATCCGGCCAGGCGGTTGATCAGCCCGCCGGCGCCTTGTACCACCAGCAGAATGCCGAACAGCTCCACCATCACCGCACCTGCGCTTTCGACGACGGCTTGAAGATCTCCTGCCACAGCGGCCCGACGAGGAACCAGATGCCGGTGACCGTGCCCAGCCGCGGGAGCCAGTCCCACAGCGGCTGGACCTGGCCGGGCCGTCCGACGACGAAAATGGCGGCCAGCAGCAGTCCCGCGCTGATTGCGCAGGCCAGCACGCACTTACCCCAGTCCCGCCACTCCTTGCGGGCCTTCTCCCGGCCGTGCAGCCGTACCGGCGGCGGTCCACCGGCAAACCGGTGCGCGAACCGGACATCGGCCCACCGCACCATCGACGGCCCGAACACGACGGAGAAACCGAGGTAAGCCGCGGCGAGTCCGTGCGTGATGTTCGGGACCGCGCCGTTCAGCAGGTCGATCACGGTCACCACGAGCAGCACCAGGTCGACCACCGGCACCGCAGCGAGCAGCACGGTGCTGACCCGCCGTTGGCGCAACGGGTAGCGGACCACCAGACCACCCACGAGGAGCACCCAGAAGCCGATCTCGCACGCCACAATCGCGAAAGTCAGCGGGCTGTGCAGAATCACGTCCATGCCCTCACTGTCGCGGCTGCGGGCCCTCGCGCGCGTCGGCTGACAGCACGATCGGGGGGTCATCACTTCGTAGGACGACCGCGACGGCCCGATGTGCTGTCATGGTGACGTGCTCCTGCGTGACCTGCCCCGGCCGAGCGAGCTGCCGCCGCGGCAGCAAGACGCCCTCGTCGCGCTGGTCTTCCTCGCCGGCGGCACGGCGCTCTACCTGGTGGGCATCCACCGGCTCCTGCCGGGCGGCGATCCGTACGGGGTCTGGGTCCGCTTCGCCGAGCTCGGCGCGATGTGCGCCATCCTGATGCTGCGCCGGAAGGTGCCGTGGGGGCTGCTGGTCGCCACCGGGGTCCTGGTTGTCGACGTCGCGCTCGGGCCGTCACTGCCGGTTGTCGCCATCTACACGGATTTCCTTTACGCCGCAACGCTTTACGGCACCCGGCGGGCGACCCATGTCCTGGTCGGCACCGCGGCCGTCGCCTCGCTCACCGTGTTCCTGGCGATCCTCTGGGGTGCGGCGAACTGGCGGATGGCCTTGCTCGGTGCGCTGGGCGTGCTACCGGTCGTGCTGGTACCGGTGTGGTGGGGCGCGAACGTCCGGCAGCACCGCGACATCGCGGAGTCCGAACGCGCGAATGCCGAGCAGCTCGCCACCATCGCCGCGCTGGACCAGCGGGCGGCCGTCGCGGCGGAGCGCGCGCGGATGGCCCGGGACCTGCACGACGTCATCGCCGGGCACCTGTCCGCGATCGCGATCCAGTCCGAAGCAGCGCTGTCGATGGCCGGTGACCCGAAAACCGCGCAGGCCGTGCTCACCGCGGTCCGGGAGAACAGCGTGCGCGCGCTGGACGAGATGCGCGCGATGATCGGCCTGCTGCGGGCGGAGTCCGACGGCGAAGAGGTGACGGCTCCGGCCCGGCTGGCGGAATTGTCGCGACTCGTGGAATCCGCGCGGGCGGCCGGGATGGAGGTCACTGTGGATTCCACTGTGGACGAAACAGCGCTACCAGCGGCAGTCGACCTCACCGCGTACCGGATCGCGCAGGAAGCCCTCACCAACGCGGTGAAACACGCGCCCGGCGGCCGGGTGACGGTGCAGCTGCAGGCGACCGGCAGCGCGCTCACCGTCGAGATCGGCAACGAGCTTCGCGGCGCCCCGCGCTCCGACGGCGGTGGGCACGGGTTGCTGACCATGCGCGAGCGCGCGCACGCCGTCGGCGGGACACTGCAGGCAGGCCCGTCCGGACCGGGCTGGCTCGTGCACGCGGAACTCCCGCTCGCCGGAGGAGGAACATGACCATCCGGGTACTGGTCGCCGACGACCACGGCGCCATCCGCGCCGGGCTGGTGCTGATTCTGGGTAACGCCGAGGGCATCGAGGTGGTCGGCGAGGCGGCCGACGGCGAGATCGCGCTGCGCCAGGCCCGCGCGCTGCGGCCGGACGTGGTGCTGATGGACGTGCGCATGCCGGGTACCGACGGGATCACCGCCACCCGGGCGCTGATCGCCGAGGGACTGGCCGAGGTCCTCGTGCTCACCACGTTCGACCTCGACGAGTACGTGCACGCCGCGCTGCGTGCCGGAGCAGCCGGGTTCCTGCTGAAGTCGGTCGAGGCACCACGGCTGATCGAGGCCGTGCGGCTTGTCGCCGCCGGTGAAGGGGTCCTGGCGCCGCAGGTCACGAAACGGCTGATCAGCGCGTTCGCCCGGACGTCGGCCGAGCCGGTGCCGGCGCCGTCCGGGCTCGCCGAGCTCACCGAACGCGAGCGCGAGGTGCTCGGCTGCCTCGGCGCCGGTGCCTCGAATGCCGAAATCGGTGCCCGTTTGCACATCGGCGAGACCACGGTGAAAACGCACGTTTCGCGCGTATTGGCCAAGCTCGACCTGCGCTCGCGGGTGCAAGCGGCCATCCTCGCCCAGGACCAGGGCATCAAGCCACCGGGTTGACCCTGCGCAGGTGGCCGTGACCTTCTAACGTGCTCGCATGGGTGAGCGGAGAACTCTCGACGTCGACGAGGTCCTGAAGCGGCAGGAATCGGGCGAGCTGAAGCGGCGGCTCCGGGGACGCGACCTGGTCGGGTTCGGCGTCGGCATCATCATCGGCACCGGCATCTTCACCCTCGCCGGGGTCGAGGCGAAGACGCACGCCGGACCGGCGGTCACGCTGTCGTTCGTGATCGGCGCGGTGGTCGCCGGGCTCGCCGCGCTCTGTTACGCCGAGCTGGCGTCGAGCGTGCCGACCGCGGGCAGCGCGTACACGTACGCCTTCGCGACGCTCGGTGAGCTGTTCGCCTGGATCATCGGCTGGGACCTGCTGCTGGAGTTCGCGCTCGGCGCCGCCGTGGTGTCCCGCAGCTGGTCCGGGTACCTCGCCAACCTGCTCGGGCTCTCCCCGGCGTGGTTCGGCGAAGAAGCGACGGTGAACGTCGGCGCGGTGCTGATCATCACGGTGCTGACGGTCGTCGCGGTGATGGGGATCAAGGAGTCCGCGTGGCTCACGAACGTGCTGGTGCTGGTGAAGGTCGCGGTGTGCGTGCTGATCCTCGCGGTGGGCGTGTTCTACGTGAAGGGCGCCAACCTCACGCCGTTCGTGCCGCCCGCGCGCCCGCCGGCGGACAACCCGTCGGCGCTGCACCAGCCCGTGGTGCAGGCGGCGCTGGGGCTCGAGCAGTCCGTGTACGGCATCGCCGGGGTGGTCACCGCGGCGGCCGTGGTTTTCTTCGCGTACACCGGTTTCGAAGCGCTCGCGAACCTCGGCGAGGAAACCATCAACCCGCGCAAGGACTTGCGCGTCGGGATTCTCGGTGCGCTGGCCGTGTGCGCGGTGTTGTACCTGGGCGTGTCGATCGTGCTCACCGGGATGGTCCCGTACACCGAAATCGACACCGGCGCCCCGCTCGCCGACGCTTTCGACCGCGTGGGCCAGCACTGGGTCGGCGCGTTGATTTCGCTCGGCGCAGTCACCGGCCTGACGTCGGTGATGATGGTCGAGCTGGTGACGATCGGCCGGATCGGCTTCGCGATGGGCCGGGATGGCTTGCTGCCCAAGGCAATCGGCACCGTGCACCCACGATGGGGCACGCCGCACCGGATGACCATCGGCGGTGCCGTCCTGATCGCCGCGCTCGCGGCGTTCGTCCCGATTTCGGCGCTGGCCGACATGGTCAGCATCGGCGCGCTGTCGGCGATGATCATCGTCGCGGTGGCGGTTCCGGTGCTGCGCCGACGCCGTCCGGACCTGCAGCGCCCGTTCACCGTGCCGTTCTCGCCGATCGTGCCGATCATCGCCGCGGCGGCGTGCTTCTACCTGATGCTGAACCTGGACGTGCTCACCTGGCTCCGCTTCGCCGCATGGCTGGCCGTGGGGTTGCTGATCTATTTCCTCTACGGCCGCAAGCATTCTCGTTTCGCTACTGCAGACCAGCGTACCTGACCGCCTGCGCCAGCACCGGGCCGACTTCGGCGTCCGCCACCAGCAGCACCGACTCCAGCCCGGCGGCCACCCATTCCACCGGCTGGTCGTGCACGCCGTCGTCACCCAGCTCGCGGTAGGTGTCCACAATGGACAGCAGGGTCCCCGCCGCACCCAGCCGCACCCCGGCGATCAGCACGTGGTGCGGCGCGGGCGGGCGCCACCGGTTCGTCCACAAGGGAGGGATGCCGGTGTCGAGGTAGTCCAGCAAGGCACGTTCCGGGGTGTCCGGCGAGCCCAGCTCCGCCGGGTCGACCCGCGCCAGCACCGCCACGCGCGGCAGCTCCCACAGGCCGAGCAAGAGGTCCGAGACCGTCTCGGGCCGCCAGTCTCCCCGCGCCGGGACCACCGCCAGCCTGCCGCCGGACAACGTCCGGATCGCCTGCGCGAGCCCCGCCGCCGACGTGCCTGCGGTTGCCGCGTCGTACGGCAGTTCGAGGCGGAAGTCGTTGCGGGACAACGCACCCCTTGGCGGGACGTCGGGCGCGCGGACTGTGCCGGCAGCCTTCGCGACCTCGTCCTGGTCGGCCACCGCGATTCCGGCCGCCCGTAACACCGCCAATGCACAGAACGCCGCAGCGAGACCGTCCTTCTGCGGAAGTTCCGCCCGCGCCTCGGCCACCAGCCGGGCACCGCCGGGCAGCCAATGGACGTCGGACAAGCCGGTGTTCAGTACCGCCACAGGTGTGCCGCCACGATCTCCTCGGGCGCCCGTTCGGCGGCCCACGCCGCGTCCGAGGCACGCACCGCACGGAACGCGCCGAGCAGCTCGTTCCCCAAAACCCCGGCCACGCGCGAATTCGCCAGCAGCGCACTGTCCTGTTCGGACGGACTCGACGGCAGCCGCAGCACGCCCCGCGTGTCACGTTCCCCCTCGCTCCAGCCGCCCGGGTCCTCCGCGATCGGGTCCGGTGGCACCACCGCGTCCTCGATCCCGGCCATCCCGGCCGCGAGCACGACCGCCATGGCGAGATACGGATTGGCCGACGCGTCCGACGTTTTCAGCTCGACATTCGCGTGGTCGGCACCGAGCAGCGCCGACCCCGGGACGTACCGCAGCGGCGCCTCGCGGTTCTCCACGCCCCAAAACGCGTAGGCACCGGCGAAGAACCCCGGCCGCAACCGCATCGTGGACGGCACGCTCGGCGCCGTGATCGCGGTCAGCGCAGGCAGGTCCCGGAGCAGGCCGCCGAGGTAGCTCGCCCCTTCGTCGGCCGGAACCCCGTTGCCGGACAAGAGGTTTCGGCCCTTGCGACGTACCGAAGTGTGCAGGTGCCAGCCATTCCCGGCGGTGCCGAGGCCGACGAGTGGTGCGAAACTCACCGCAAGCCCGTGCGTGTGCGCGGCCGCGTGGATGGTCTGGCGGGCGAGCAGCTGGTCGTCGGCCGCGGACACCGGATCGGTGGCCGCCAGCGAAAGTTCCAGCTGTGCCACGCCGTATTCCGCGTGCAGCTGGCCGATCTGGAGACCGTTGGCGGCGAAGTCGTGCAGCAGTGCGCCGACGAACCCGTCGAGACCGACCAGCGCATGCGGGCTGTACGCCGGTCCGCGATGCCCGGGCGCGGCCACGACGTCCTCGCTCCCGGCCGGGGTGACGGTGAACTCGAGCTCGTACCCGGCCCGGAACTCCAGCCCCCGCTGGGTCGCCTCGGCAACCTGGCGTTCCAGCACGGAACGCTGGCAGTACGGCCATGGCGACCCGTCCGCGGCCAGCTGGTGCACCGGTGCCCAGGCCAGCGCGGGCTGCCCGGCGAGCCGCCGCAGCCGGTCGATGACGGGCACGAGCCGGATGTCGCCGGACGGAGTGCCGAGACCGGGATGGCTGAAGGTGATCGCGTCGTGGCTGTCGAAGACGGCGAAGAGGGAGGTCGCGCCCACGCCGCGGACGGCCGCGTCGGCCAGCCCGCCGACCGGGACCACGCGCGAGCGCGGGATGCCGTTGTTGTCCGCCCAGGCCAGGTGGACGCCCCCGACCCCCGCCGCAGCCAGATCCTTCGCCGCCGCCGACGCCGCCTTGGTCATGGCAACCTCCTCGGGCTCCGGATCAGTATCGCGGGACGAGGCGCCGCGGGCCATCCGTTCAGCCGGGCGGTTCGGGCACCGGGCCGTCGTCCCGGCTGCGCAACGCCACCCCGGCAACCACGCCGAGCGTCCCAACGGCCTCGACGATGCTCGGTACCTGCGCCAGCACCAGGAAGCCGACGACGGTCGCGGTCACCGGCAGGAGGGCGAGCAGGACCGCGAACCGCGCCTGGCCCAGCCGGCGCAGGACCACCTGGTCGAGCGCATACGGCACGACGGTGGACAGCACGCCTACTCCGATGCCAAGAAGCAACATACGTGGCGAAGACCACACTTGCGCCGTACCGAGGACGAGCGGCGACAGCACGACGGTCGCCACGACGAACCCGACCGCAAGCGAATCGAGACCGTCACCGCCGATCGCGACCCGCTTGCCGAGCACGATGTACCCCGCCCAGGCAGCCGCCGCGGCCAGCGCGAACACGACGCCGAGGGGGCTGCCGGCCAGCCGGACGTCGGCAATCGCGACCACCCCCGCGGCCACCAGCACGAGCGCGATCAGGTCCCGCCGGGTCCGCGACCCGATCGCCGCCACGACGACGGGCCCGGCGAACTCCAGCGCGACGACGGTCCCCAGCGGCAGCCGCGCGATCGCCTCGTAGAAGACCACGTTCATCCCGGCGGTGACGACGCCGAAAGTGCCCGCGAGCAGCAGCCGCTTCCCGCGCCATGCCGCCCGCGGAGGCCGCCGCCACAGCAGCAGGACGACCGCCGCCCCGAGACATCGCAACCACGCAACCCCGGACGGACTGGCGTGCCCGAAAAGGTCGACTGCGAT
The DNA here is from genome assembly GCF_000717335.1 of Amycolatopsis jejuensis. GTDB lineage: Bacteria > Actinomycetota > Actinomycetes > Mycobacteriales > Pseudonocardiaceae > Amycolatopsis > Amycolatopsis jejuensis. The sequence continues at coordinate 30,813 of NZ_JNYZ01000014.1, read as the reverse complement.
GGCCGCACCGGCATACATGGAAATTCCGCTGAGAACGAACAAGACCGGAGCCGGAATGGCGCCGAAGCGTTTCCCGGAGAGTGCAGAGCCCACCCCCGCATAGTGCCTGACCACGGAAAACGCTCGCACGCGGGTGGTCTGGTCCTACGGGGTGAGACACGGCTGCGGCAACCGGGCTAATTCGGCGTGACGCACCTCCCACCGGCGCGGGAACACTTGCGGGCCGCCGAACGTCTGCAAGAGTGGAAGCACGACACAGCGGAGCCGGAAGCATCCCGCCGACGGCATCACCACCGAAGTGGGCGTAGCTGGATCGAGGTACCGGGCAACCGGTACCGGGACGGAGGGAGACCCCCATGACATCACCCACGCTCACCCGCCCCGAACTGACCGCCGCCGACCGTTGTGACCGGTGCGGAGCAGCAGCACAGGTACGCGCCGTCCTCAACTCCGGAGGCGAGCTCCTCTTCTGCGGGCACCACGCCCGCGAACACGAGGCCAAGCTCAAGGAACTGGCCGCGGAGATCCAGAAGTAGCCCACCCACCATCAGTCCCGGAGGCGGCAGCGCATTTGGCGCTTGCCGCCTCCGGCTATTTGCGGGGGTTTCGGAGGGGTTGGCCGGGTCAGGCCCGGTTGGCGGGACCAGGCCGGAGCCAGGGGCCAGGCCGGGACTAGCGGACCAGGCCCGGACGCGAGACCGAGCCGGGGTCGACGGGCCAAGCCAGGAGCCGAGGGTCGACGGGCCAGGCCGGGGTCAGCGGGCCAGGCCGAGGTCGACGGGCCAGGCCGAGGTCAGCGGGGCTAAGCCGCGATGTGCGGCCGAGCCGGGCTCAGGGGCCAAGCTGGGGTCAGGAGGCCAAGCCGGGGTGATGAGGCCAGGCCGGGATGTGCGGCCGCCCGGGCTCAGAGAACGGAACCACCGCCTGCAACCAAGCCCCGGCGCGGGTCCGTGGCGGCATCCAGCCGTGAAGCCAGGCCACGTTCAGGGAGCCACGCCGGGATCAAGGGCTAGGCCCGGGGTCAGACCAAGTCACGGGCAGGCAACCGCTGCCGTGAGCGGCCGCCCCGGAGCGGTCCCCGTAGACAGGCCTCTGCCGCAGGCAGGCGCCCCAAAGGGCGCAGCCGAAGTCCGCGAAGGGTTCCCTTCACGAAACACGAGTCCGTGAAGGGAACCATGAGGGAATCTGATTCCGTGATGGTTCCCTTCACGGCCCTTCCCCCACCACCCAGGCCGCACGCACGAACCCCACGAGACCGGGCACCCAGCCCGCGCCCTGCACCCCGATACGAAGCCAGAAACACGGGCGGAGGGTGCTTGTCAAGGCATCTTTCCCGCCTTGACAAGCACCCTCCGCACGTAGTCACAATCCAGCTTCGGGGTGCCCCACCGGCCACGCACCCACCGGATCACACCGTATCCAGCACCACCTCGAAAGCCACCTCAGCCGCCCCCAAAAGCTTCACATCCGCCCCCAGCGCCGAGCTCACGATCCGCGTCCCCCCGACCGCCCGCGAAACCAGGCTCCTCCGCCGGACTTCCTCCCCCACCGAATGCACCACCGACTCCGGCAGCACCGTCAGCAGATCCCCCAGCACCACCAGCTGCGGGCCCAGCAGGTTGACCACATTCACCAACCCCAGCGTGAGCCACTCCGAAAACTCCCCCAACCGAGCGAGCGCCGCAGCAGGATCCCGCCCCAGCTCACGCAGTTCCACGAGAATCGCCCCGCGCGGCGTGTCCTCCGGCAGCCCCAGCGCGCGGCACAGCGCAGCCTCGCCGATTTCCGTCTCCCAGCATCCGCTGCTCCCGCAGTAACAGGGCCGTCCGCCGGGCCGGATCACCATGTGCCCGATCTCCCCGACGTACCCCGCTCCCCCGCGCAGCGAGGACCCCTCCGCAATCACCCCGCCCCCCACGCCGACATCCGCCGACACGTAAACCGCATCCGACGATCCCCGGGCCGCTCCCCGCAGATGCTCCGCGACCGCCCCCAGCTCGGCATCATTGCCGACCAGAATGGGTACCCGCAGCACCGCCGTGAGCCGGTCCCCGAGTGCGACATCCGTCCACCGGAGGTTGGGTGCCTCGTGCACCAGCCCGTCCGCCCGCCGCACGACCCCCGGCACCGACACCCCCGCCGCCACCGGCTCGACCCCGAGGTCACCGGCCAGCATCCGGGCCGACTCGATGACGTGCGTGATGACCTCGTCGGGCGTCCGGGTCCGGGAGTGCAGGTTCCAGCTGTTGCGGCCGAGGATCTGGCCGCCCAGCCCGACCAGTGCGATCGCGACGTGCTCGACCTGCAGGTCGACCGCGAGCACGACCGCCGCGTGCGGCTGCGGCAGGACCAGCAGCGAGGGGCGGCCCGCCCCCCGCCCCGGCCGCGGCACCTTCTCCTCGACGACACCGGCTTGGGCAAGCCCGTCGACCAGCGTCTTGATGGTGCTCCGGTTCAGCCCCAGCTCGGTGGCCAGTGCCGCCCTGGTGCTGGGCCCGCCGACGTGCAGCAGGCGCAGCAGAGTGGTGCGGTTGTGCCTGCGCACCTCGTCCGGGCGGGCAACGGGCGAGCTGCTCACCGGGTCATCTTCCCATCCGCCCTCAGCGGGCCGATGCCTCAGCCCGCCGTCGCGACAACGCGTCGACCGTCGCGGCCAGCATCAGCACCAGGCCGGTGACGATGTTGACCACCGCGGGCTTCTGCTGCAGCAGGCCGAGCCCGTTGTTCACGATCGCCAGCACCGCACCACCGATGACCGCGTCGATGATCCGGCCCTTGCCGCCGAACAGCGACGTACCGCCGATGACCGCGGCGCCGACCGCGAACAGCAGCGTGTTGAGGCCACCGGCCTGCGGGTTGACCGCGCCGATCTTCGACGAGTACACGATCGCGCCGATCGCCGCGAAGGACGAGCAGATCACGAACACGCTCGTCCGCAGCTTCGGCACGTTGATCCCGGCCCGCCGCGCGGCCTCCTTGTTGCCGCCCACCGCGTACAGGTGCCGCCCGTAGCGCGTGCGGTTGAGCACGTACGTGCCCGCGACCAGCAGCACCAGCACGATCGGCACCACGTACGGCACGCCTTCGATCACCACGAGAGTATTCGACGAGCGGTTGACCGTGAGCAGGTACGTCGCGATCGCCGACAGCACCGCGACCGCGGCGACCTTGAACAGCACGATCGGCGTCGGCTGCACCACGAGCCCGCGCCGCTGCCGCGAGAAGTGCTGGCCCAGCGCAAGAAGCGCGTACCCGCCCGCCGCGACCACGAACAGGATCCAGCTGCCCGCCACCGACAGGTTGCCGTTGGCGACCGCGTTGAGCGTGTCGCTCGTGCTGATCGGCAGCGTGCCGCCCTCGCCGATGAACTGCAGGATCACGCCCTGCCACACGATGAACAGCGCCAGCGTGACGACGAACGACGGCATGCCGATCTTCGACACCAGGAACCCGGTGATGCAGCCGATCGCGGTACCGGTGCAGATCGCGATGAGGATCTCGACCCACGCGTTCACCGGCGAGCCGACCAGGATCACCACGATGCCGACGAGCGAAATCGCCGCCCCGGCCCAGATCCGCTGCAGCACCGCGAGCGCCACCGCGAGCACGAGCACCGCGATGAACGTGATGAACACGCCGGTGCCCATGGAGCCCAGCAGGTTTCCATTGTGGACGTAATGCAGCGCCATCAGCGACGCGCACACGCCGGACGCGGTACCGGCGGACAGGTCGATCTCACCGAGCAGCAGCACGAACACGATGCCCATCGCGATGATGGTCTGCCCGGCGCCCTGCGCCAGCAGGTTCGCGATGTTGCGCAGGGTGAAGAAGTCGGCAGACAGCGCGCTGAACAGGATCGCCAGCACGATCACGCCGAGCACGGCGGGGATCGAGCCGAGCTGGCCGTCCTTCATCCGCGCGAAGTAGTCCTTGATCGCCTCGCCGGTGGACATCGACGTGGTGTCGATGCCGAAGTCGGTGATCGCCCCGGCCGGCGCGTCCGGTTTGTCGGAGGTCGCGGACGGGGAGGAAGTGTCGGTCATGGCGGGTTCTTTCTCGCTGCTCACAGCGCGACGGCTTCGGGGCGGGCCAGGCCGAGGTCGCCCGACCGGCCTGCGGTGATGAGTTCGACGACCTGGCTGTGCGTGACGTCCTTCGTCTGCACCTCGGCGACGAGCCGGCCGAGGTAGAGCACGTCGATGCGGTCGGCGACCTCGAACACGTCGGCCATGTTGTGGCTGATCAGCACCACGCCGAGGCCCTGCTCGGCGAGACGGCGGACGAGGTCGAGCACCTGCCGGGTCTGCGCGACGCCGAGCGCCGCGGTCGGCTCGTCGAGGATCACGACCTTGCTGTTCCACAGCACCGATTTCGCGATCGCGACGGTCTGCCGCTGCCCGCCGGACAGCGCGGAAACGAGCGTGCGGACGGATTTCACCGTGCGCACGCCGAGCGACGCCAGTGTTTCGCGCGCGGCCTTCTCCATGCTGGCCTCGTCGAGCAGCCAGCTGCTGCCGCGTTCGCGGCCGAGGAACATGTTCTGCACGATGTCGAGGTTGTCGGCGAGGGCGAGGTCCTGGTAGACGACCTCGATCCCCAGCTCGGCGGCGTCCTTCGGGCCGCGGATGTGCGCGTCCTCGCCCGCGAACCGCACGACCCCGGTGTCGTACGGGTGGATGCCGGCAATGCATTTGACCAAAGTGGACTTGCCGGCTCCGTTGTCGCCGACGAGCGCGGTCACTTCGCCCGCCCGTACGGCGAAGTCCACGTCGTGCAGGACGTGGACCGGGCCGAAGCTCTTGTTCAGGCCGGAGATGTCGAGAATGGGCTCGCTCATGGATTCGCTGTCTCTCGCGTGGGGAACCGGGCCGGGACGCGGTCGGGGGACGCGTCCCGGCCCGGTTGCTCTGGCGGGGTTACGGCGTCAGGAGATGCCGTACTGGCTGCACTTGGCGGCGAGGTCGCCACCGCAGATGTCGGACGCCTTCACGTAGCCCTGCTGGACCACCATCTTGACGTCGTTGACCGTGATCAGCTGCGGCGTGAGCAGCACCGACTTCAGGTCCCGGTTGTTCTTCGGGTCGTGCAGCTTGCCGGTGGCGATCGCGTCGGCGCCCGCCTTGTCACCCTTCGCCAGCGCGGCGGCGAGCTTCGCGGTGTTCTCGGCTTCCTGCTTGATCGGCTTGAAGATCGTCAGCGTCTGGTCGCCGCGCAGGATCGCCTGCAGACCGGCTGCCGTCGCGTCCTGGCCGGTGACCGGGACCTTGCCGTTGAGCCCGTTCTTCTTCAGCACGGTGATCACCGCGCCGGCCAGCTCGTCGTTGGCCGCGACGACGCCGTCGACCTTGCCGTTGACCCGCGTGAAGATCTGCTCGAACGTGGTGCCGCCGACCTGGGCGTCCCAGTTGTCGATGGCCTGCTTCTGCACGAGCTTCAGCGCACCCGAGTCGTACAGCGGCTTGAGGACCTTGTCGTGCCCCGCGGCGAACAGCGTCGCGTTGTTGTCGGTGGGCGCGCCCTCGATCTGCACGACTTCGGCGCCCTGCTTGCTCTTCAGCGCGTCGGCCAGGCCCTGCCCCTGGATTTCGCCGACCTTCTCGTTGTCGAACGACACGTAGTAGTCGGCCGACCCGCCGAGGCTCGGGCGGTCGTAGTCGATGACCGGGATCCCGGCCTGCTTGGCCTTGGCCTCGATGGCCGCGCCGACCGCCGGGTCGGACGGGGCGATGATCAGCACCTTGACGCCCTGGCTGATGAAGCCGTCGGCGAGGGTGGAGAACTTCTGGTTGTCGCCCTGTGCGTTCTCGATGTCCGCGGTGAAGCCCTGCTGCTGGAGAGCGGCCTGCAGCATCGGCTTGTCGAAGGCCTCCCAGCGGGCCGAGGTGGCGGTCTCCGGCAGGATCACGCCGACCTTGCCGCTGGCGCCGCCCCCGGCCGGGGCCGACGCGGACGAGGAGCTGTTCCCCGAGCTCCCGGAGTTCGAGCTGTTGGCACCGCATGCGGACAGCGCCAGTCCGGCGCTCACCGTCGCGGCGAGGAGGGTAAGGGTTCTGCTGCGCATCCTCGTTCCTTCTCCGATCGTGCTCGCGGGGTGGTCCGGAAGAGGGCCCGGCGCACCGACGCAGATATGTTGTGGCCGACAACATATGCCGCTGAGCGGCTCCGCGGAAGATGGCTGGATCGATTAAATGACACCAATTGGACACGGTTCGGCAACGCAGGGGGTCAGGCAGGGTTGTGCTGACAGAGTGATCCGCGCCACGCACCCAGCGTAGCGAAAGACTGTCCGGTCTTGTCCGGTCCGGCCGCGAAGTATGCCCGGAAGTGCACCCGGACAGATCCGGTGAAGCCCCCGAAACCGGCGGTTACCAGGACCGGAGCGTGACGATCCGTTCCTCGAGCTGCTCCACGGTGGCCATGGCGGTGGGCGGACCGCCGCACACTCTGCGTAGCTCGTTGTGGATCGCGCCGTGCGGCTTCTTCGTGCGGTGGTGATACATCCCGACCAGGGCGTTGAGCTCCTTGCGCAGCGTGCCGAGCCGCTCGCTGACCGACTGCGGGCGCGCGGCCGGCGCGGGCGCGTCGTCCTCCTTCGGCTTGCGCCGCTTGTCGTCGGCGAGCTGCTCCTCTTGCCGCTTGCGCAGCAGCGCGCGGACCTGGTCCGGCTCCAGCAGCCCGGGCAGGCCGAGGTACTCCTGCTCCTCGTCGGAGCCGGAGAAGACCGCGGTGCCGAACGAGTTGCCGTCGTAGATCACCTGGTCGAGCTCGGCCGAGGCACCCAGCGACGTGAACGCCTTCTCCTCCTCGCCGGGCTCGTCCTCGGTACGGTTGGCCTGGGCGAGGAGCTCGTCCTCCCAGCCTTCCTTCTCGCGGTGCGGCTTGCCGAGCACGTGGTCGCGCTGCGCTTCCAGCTCACTGGCCAGCTCCAGCAGCACCGGCACGCTGGGCAGGAACACGCTCGCCGTCTCGCCCTTGCGCCGGGCCCGCACGTAACGGCCGATGGCCTGCGCGAAGAACAGCGGCGTGGACGCACTCGTGGCGTACACCCCGACGGCCAGCCGCGGCACGTCGACGCCCTCGGACACCATCCGGACCGCGACGATCCAGCGTTCGGACGTCTCGGAGAACTCCTTGATCCGGCCGGACGCCTTGGGATCGTCGGACAGCACCAGCGTGGGCCGTTCGCCCGACAGCCGTTCGAGGATCTTGGCGTACGCGCGGGCGGATTCCTGGTCGGTGGCGATGACCAGGCCACCCGCGTCTGGCACGCCCTGGCGGACCTGCGACAGCCGCGTGTCGGCGGCCTGCAGCACCGACGGGATCCACTCGCCCGCCGGGTCGAGCGCGGTACGCCAGGCACGGGCGTTCTGCTCGGCGGTGAGCGGTTCGCCCAGCCGTGCGGTGAACTCCTCCCCCGCGCTGGTGCGCCACGACGCCTCACCCGAGTAGGCGAGGAACACGACGGGCCGGACCACGCCGTCGGCGAGCGCGTCGGCGTACCCGTACGAGTGGTCGGCCTTGCTGCGCTGGAACCCGCCCGCGTCCGGTTCGTAGGTGATGAACGGGATCGCCGAATCGTCGCTGCGGAACGGCGTGCCGGTCAGCGCAAGCCTCCGCACTGCCGGGGTGAACGCTTCGCGGGTGGCGTCGCCCCACGATTTGGCGTCCCCCGCGTGGTGGACCTCGTCGAGGATCACCAGGGTCTTGCGGTTCTCCGTGCGCACGCGGTGCAGCGTGGGATGCGCGGCGACCTGCGCGTACGTGACGGCGACGCCTTGGTAGTCCCGCGACGTGACGCCGGTGGTGTTGCGGAAGTTCGAGTCGATCGCGATCCCCGCCGCCGCGGCCGCGGCCGCCCACTGGTGCTTGAGGTGCTCGGTGGGCGTGACGATGGTGATCGCCTCGACCGTGCGGTCCGACAGCAGCTCGGCGGCGATCCGGAGGCCGAAGACGGTCTTGCCCGCGCCGGGGGTCGCGACCGCGAGGAAGTCCTTCGGCTTGCCGGCCAGGTACTTCGTGAGCGCGCGGCGCTGCCAGGCCCGCAGCGGCCGGGCGGTGCTGTCCTTCTCCGCGGGCGGTGCCCCGAGTACCGGCTGGATCGTCTCGGACAAGACTCGGTTCACCCCCTCCTCGGGCCGCTCGGCGCGACCGTGACGTGCGAAAACCCCCACTGTGGCACCGGCTCCGACGCCGGCCGCCGCGATGAGGGCACGCCGGTCAGCTTACCTTCAGCACCCGCGGGTGCCCGGCACCGCCACGGGTGACGTTGCCCGACACGCGCCTTCCCGGTGGGGGTGACGAGCCAAAACCGCGCGCATGGACCATGCTGTGACACACCATGGGTGAGGTGACGCCGGACGCCGGGAAGGCCGGGCCGGAGAAGGCAGTGCCGGACAGGCGGCCGGACAGGCGGCCGGACGAGCAGCCGGACGGCGGGCGGCCGGAGACAGCGCCGGACGAACGGCAGCCGGACACGCGACGGCCGGAGAAGCGAGTCCGCAAGGGGCCGTGGCGCCTGTTCACGCGCACGCTCGCGAAAGCGTGGGACGGCAACATCTTCTCCGAGGCGGCCGAGGCGGCCTTCTGGCAGACGCTGTCCCTGCCGCCGCTGCTCCTCGGACTGCTCGGCAGCCTCGGGTTCGTCGGCGAGTGGTTCGGCCAGGGCGTGGTCACCGCGGTGCACGACCGCATCATCACCTTCAGCCACACCATCTTCAGCACCAACGCAGTCGGCGAGATCATCGAACCGACGGTGAACAGCATCCTCACCGTCGGCAAGGGCGAGATCGTGTCGGTGGGGTTCCTGATCTCGCTGTGGGCGGGTTCGTCGGCGATGTCGTCGTTCGTCGACGCGATCACCGTGGCGCACGACCAGTACGGCGTCCGCAACGAGGTGTGGCAGCGGATCTTCGCACTGCTGCTGTACCTCGGCGCGCTGGTCGGGCTCGTGATCGGGCTGCCGCTGCTGGCGATCGGGCCGGACCTGCTGACGCAGTTCTTCCCGGTCGACTGGCGCGGCACCGTGTCGGCGTGGGTCGGCGCGCTGTACTACCCGGTGCTGGGCGTGATGATCGTGCTGGCGCTGACGACGTTGTACAAGCTCGCGCTGCCGCGGCGGCTGCCGTGGCACCGCGGCCTGCCGGGCGCGATGCTGGCCGGCGTGGTGTTCCTCGTGTCCAGTGTCGGCCTGCGGATCTACCTGAACTGGATCACCAAGACCGGGTACACCTACGGCGCGCTGGCCGCTCCGATCGCGTTCCTGCTGCTGATGTTCTTCATCGGCCTGGCGGTGGTCGGGGGCGCGTATTTCAACAGCGCGATCCAGGAGCTCTGGCCGGCCAAGGCGACCCGGCGGCAGCGGCGCAGGTGGCGGCGGCTGGAGATGGAACGCGCGACGGAACGCATGCGGGCCGAGGACGGGCGCCGGCTGTGGGACCGCACGACGATTCCGCTGCGACGGCCGAAACGGCAGTCGGAGCAGGATGCCGAGCCGAGTGACGAACCGGATCGGCACCAGTCGTCCGGCTGAACTACTCCTGGCGGAACCGCCACGTCTTGCTGTCGAACGCAACGCACGCGCCGGGTGACATCACGACGACGCGAAGGGTCCCGTCGCGCTCGTCGTAGTCGATGCCTTCGGTCTCGAAGTTGCCGCTGCACCCGCTTCGCAGCGGCAGCTGGCCGAGCGACGTCACGTGCCCGGCGACGTCCGAGCCCGACACCGGCCCCGCGAGATCCACCTGCAGCAACGGTTTGGTGGTGCCGAAGAGGCTGCCGTCCGGATCGTCGGACGAGCACAGCAAGCGCGTGAGGGACACGAAATCGCAGCCCTGGATGTCCCGTACCCGGTGGTCGAGGCGGATCGCGGAGGCGTACGGGAGGTTCTTCGCCGGGTCGGTGGCCGCGACGCCGGGCATCGGGAGCACGAGCAGGCGGTCCATCGTGCCCCACTCGCCGGACACGAGCCAGCGTGCGTCGGGGGACACGGCGGCGAAGGAATTGTTGTTCGCCTCCCACGATTCCAGCGCGTGCTGGTAGTCCGCACGGGTGCCGTCGGGGGCTTCGACGCGGAAGAGCTTCGCGCCGCGATCTTCCCGCTGGTAGGGCTCGACGTACCAGCCCTGCGCCGACCCCGGGTCGCCGATGTGCTTCCAGCCGCGCGCGGCGAGCCCGGCGTCGACCGTGCCGATGCCGGTGTAGCGGATCGACGTGCCCGACGGCCGGACGACGGTGGCGAGGCCCTGGCTCTCGTCGAGCGGGCGGGCCCGGTCGGACCCGATGGTGGTCCATCCGGTCACCGCGCCCGCGACGGCGGTGGTGACAGCGCCGGTCAGACTGGTGAGCAGCACGACGAGCGAGAGCACGATCCCGGTTTTGCGCACGCGGACCCTCCTGCGGGGAGACAGCTGGCGGACTGCAGGTCTACCAGTTCCCCACCGGATGCACAGCCCCCACGTGAAGGATTTTCGCGTTTGTTCGGATCTTGTTCCCGGACAGACCGGTCAGTCGTCGCCGCCGGGACGCATGCGCTCGTAGATCTTCTTGCACTTCGGGCACACCGGGGACCCCGGCTTGGGCGACTTCGTGACCGGGAAGACCTCGCCGCAGAGCGCCACCACGTGCGTGCCCATGACCGCGCTCTCGGCGATCTTGTTCTTGCGCACGTAGTGGAACATCTTCGGGGTGTCGTCGTCGGTCGACTCGGTGCTGTCGGTCTCCGGCTTGGTCAGCGTCTCGGTGCTCACCCCACCATCATGCCTCAGCCATGCGCCTCCCGGAATGCCCGGCTACGCTCCCCTGACCAGCCCGCCGACCACCAGGAGGCGGCATGCCACACGAAGCTGCGTACGCTCATGCATCTCGGCGGCGACCGTGATGCGGGCACAGCCCCGTGGTCCGAACTCGAGCGGCGCACGATGTCGTGTACGACGCTGTACCCGGTCAAGACGAGCAGCACGGCGCGGAGTGGCTACGCCATTTCGCTGTACCTCACCGAGAGCGCGCGGTCACGCTGGGAAACTGCGGCCCGCACGAATCTGCAGGCCGAGCTGACCCGCTGCCGCAGTGCCCAGGCCGATCGCAGATGATGTTCGTCCGTGACCACACCGCTGTTCGTCCATGAAGAAGTCGCCTCCGCGTTGCATGACGGCCACCCCGTCGTCGCGCTGGAGAGCACGATCCTTTCGCACGGTCTGCCGTACGGGCGGAACCTCGACGTCGGCCGCCGGATCGAGCAGGTCGTCCGCGACGGCGGTGCCGTACCGGCCACCATCGCGGTGCTCGACGGACGGCCGGTGATCGGCCTGTCCCCTGCCGAGCTGGAACGCGTGTGCGCGCCCGATGCCGGTCTCGACAAGCTGTCCCTGCGCGACCTCGGACCCGCCGTGGGCCTCGGCAAGTCCGGCGCCACCACGGTCGCCGGTACCTCCGCGCTGGCCGCCGCGGCCGGGATCGGCGTGTTCGCCACCGGCGGGCTCGGCGGCGTACACCTGGGCGCGGCGCAGAGCTGGGACGTCTCGGCCGACCTCGGCGTGCTCGCGAAAGTGCCGACCGTCGTCGTGTGTTCCGGGGTGAAGTCGGTGCTCGACATCGCCGCGACGCTCGAAGTGCTGGAGACGAACTCGGTACCCGTGCTCGGTTACCGCACCGGCGATTTCCCGGCCTTCTACCTCCGCTCGTCCGGGCATCCGGTCGGCTGGCGCGTGGACGACGCGCAGCAGGCCGCCGCGGTCATCGCCGCGCACCGCACGTACGCGAATTCCGGAGTACTGCTGGCGAATCCGATCCCGGAAGAGTCCGAAATGGACCGTGGGCTGCACGACCGGCTGCTCCGCGAGGGGCTGGCGAAACTGGCGGACAGCGAGGTACACGGCTCGGAGGTGACGCCGGTGCTGCTGGAGCATTTCCACACCGAAAGCGGCGGCGTGAGCATCGACGCGAACGAGGCGCTGGTGCTGTCGAACGCGAAGGTCGCGGCCGAGGTCGCGGTGGCGCTGTCGTGACCGGCATCGTGGTGGTCGGAGATGCCGGGCTGGACGTGGTCGCGCGGCACGACCAGCCACTCCCGCATGGCGGCGACGCGCGGGCGGGCATCCGCTTCACCGGCGGCGGTTCGGGCGCGAACACCGCGCTGTGGCTGCGTTCCCTCGGCGCGGACACCACGCTCGTCGCCCGCATCGGCGACGACGCCGGAGGTCGCCTGATCCGCTCCGAGCTGGAGGCGGCGGGCGTCCGGTGCGCGTTCGCAGTCGACCCCGAGGCGGCCACGTGTTGTGTCGTAGTGCTCGTCGACGGCGAGGGGCAACGCAGCATGCTCGCCGACCGCGGAGCGAACAAGCGCTTCTGCCCGGCCGACGTCATGCCGGAGGCGCTCGCCGGTTCCAGCCATCTGCACCTGTCCGGCTACGTGCTGCTCGACCCGTCGTCCCGCCCGGCCGGGCTGGCGGCGCTCGCCGCGGCGAAGGAAGCCGGGCTGACGACGTCGGTGGACCCGCAGGCAGCCGCGCACATCCACGACCCGGCCGCGTTCCTCGACGACGTCCGCGGCACCGATCTGCTCATGCCGAACACCGAGGAGCTCGTGGCGCTCACCGGGTCCGCCGACCCGGAGTCCGCGGCGGAACTGCTGGCCTCGGTCGGCGCGGTGGTGGTCACCGCGGGCCTGGACGGCGCGAGCTGGATCGACGGCAGCGGCGTGACGTCGGTCCCCGCGGTGACGGCCGACTGCGTGGACTCCACGGGCGCGGGCGACGCCTTCGACGCAGGGGTGCTCACCACGTGGCTCGCCGGAAAGTCCACAGTGGACATTCTGCGCGCGGGTACCCGCCTCGGCGCACTCGCCGTGAGCCGCGTGGGCCCGCAGCCGTGAGCCGAAGTCCGTGAAGGCCACCTTCACAGAATGTAGGTCCGTGAAGGGAACCATGAGGGAATCTGGTTCCGTGATGGTTCCCTTCACGGACTTGGGCCCGGCCGTGCTCAGCCGTCGATCACCTGGTGGTTCGCGGGTTCGATCTGCTTCGCGTCGCGGGCGTAGCGGTTCGGGTTCTCCGACTTGCGCGGCGGGCGGTCGTTGGCGATCAGCACGGCGATCCACGGCAGCGGCACGGAAATCACGAGGAACGTCATCGCCAGCCACCACGTGTGGTACGTCAGGCCCGCGAGGACGAGACACGGGATGCGGCAGACCATCATGATGACGTACTTCCGCTTCCGCGCCGCGAGCTGATCGTCGAGCGACGGCTCGGCGCCGGTGATCAGAACCGGTTCCGGCCGACGGGGATCCGGTCCGTGGGCAGGTGCGTTCACAGCACCACCTCCGTTCTCCATCGTCCCACTCACCGCCCGTCCGCGACACCCGGGCGGGCAAATCGGGACAACGCGGCGACGACCAGCGTCTCGACGCCGGTGCGCAGGGTCGGGTGCAGCACCGGCGCGAACCGCGGCGAATGGTTCGACGGGATGTCGCGCTCGAAGCGGCCTTCGGTCATCGCGGTGATCACCTCGTGCGGGTCGAAGCCGCCCACCAGCCAGAACACCGATGGAACACCGGCCGCGCGACCGAATTCACTGAAGTCCTCGCTGCCGGTGACCATCGGCGCGGGCTGGGTGACGTCGGTGCCGAAGTGGCTACGGAACGCTTCGGTCAGCTCCGCGGAGACAGTGTCGTCGTTAGAGGTGACCGGGTACGACGCCGTCACCTCGATGGTCGGCGGCTGGGGCGCACCCGCGGTAGCTGCTTCACCGTTCACGATGCGCTCGACAGCCTTACGCAGCCGAAGCAGCACAGCGTCGTCGAAGGCGCGCGTGTTGACCTCCAGCACCGCCTTGTCGGTAATCACGTTCGCCGCGGTACCGGCGTGCAGTGAGCCGACCGTCACCACTGCCGGTTCGGTCGCGGAGGTCTCGCGCGACACGATCGTCTGCAGCTTGAGCACGACAGACGCAGCGAGCACCACCGGGTCGACAGTGGTCTCGGGACGCGAGCCGTGACCGCCGCGGCCGTGCAGGGTGATGCGCAGTGTGTCGGTGGCCGCCATGATCACGCCAGGGCGGGTAAGCACCCAGCCGGCCGGACCAGGCGCGACGTGCTGTCCGAGGACGACGTCGGGACGGCCGGTCAGGTCGAAGACACCGTCGCGGACCATGCCAGCGGCGCCGTCACCGGCTTCTTCGCCCGGTTGGAACAGCGCGATGAGTGTGCCGGACCACGCGTCGCGCGAAGCGGCGAGAAGGTGCGCGGCGCCGGAAAGCCACGTTGCGTGCATGTCGTGTCCGCATGCGTGCATGAGCGGCACTTCGCGCCCGTCCTTGTCGACACCGCGCGCAGTGCTCGCGTACGACAGCCCTGTCTGCTCCTCGACCGGCAACGCGTCGATGTCGGCGCGAAGCAGCACGGTCGGCCCTTCGCCGTTTCGCAGGACGCCGACGACCCCCGTGCGTCCGACGCCCGTGTGCACCTCGTAGCCGTCATCAGTCAGCCGTCGAGCCAGCTCCGCCGCCGTACGCGTCTCGGCGAACGACAGTTCGGGATGTCGGTGCAGATCGACGTACAGAGCTTCGAGCTCGGGTAATACCGCGTCGAGTGGAGCCAGGACACGGTCGGTGGTCTCGGTGGTCACGATGCACATCGTGGCAGGCTTACCCACCGTGAGCACGAACACGCCTCTTCCCGACCTTTCCGACGACGTCTGCGCGCGGCTGCGCGAAGCGTTCCAGCGCACCGCCTACGACGCTGACGGCGTAGTCGCCGCGCTCGGCGGCACGGCACACGCGGCACTCGGCCGCGGCGAGCCCGAACCCGCCCGTCGCGCCAGCCTCGACGCCGGCGACCTCGGCACGTTCATCCGGCTGTTCCTGCTCGGCCAAGCAGAGCCGGAAAAGACCGTTTCATCCGCATTTTCGCCGCTGTCAGCGGACGAAGCAGTCGCCGCAGGCATCCTGCGGGCCGACGGCGACGCATTCCGGGCCGCACTCGACATCCGCCCGCACGGCGACGAGGAAGGCTCCTGGTGGGTCGTCTCCGACCTCGACGCCGACCTCCTCGGGCACACCGTCCCCGAGGACCACGTCCTTGGCGTCGGGCACGCGTCGCTGAGCCTGATCCGCGCGACGAGCCGTCGTCCCGTCGGCAGCCTCCTCGACCTGGGCACCGGCAACGGCGTCCAAGCCCTGCACGCGACGCGGCACGCCCAGCGCGTGACCGCGACCGACGTGTCGGCCCGCGCGCTCGCACTGGCCGCGGGCACGTTCCGGCTGAACGAGCTGGACGTGGAACTGCGGCGCGGTGAATGGTTCGCACCAGTCGCACGGCGCCGGTTCGACCAGGTGGTGTGCAATCCGCCGTTCGTGGTCGGACCGCCCCGGGTGGACTACACGTACCGCGATTCCGGGCTGGCCGGCGACGACGCGAGCGCGCTGGTCGTCCGTCAGCTGCCGGGTTTCCTCACCGACGGCGGGATCGGGCAACTGCTCGCGTCGTGGCTGCACCGGCGCGGCGAGGACTGGGCCGACCGGGTGGCGCGATGGCTGCCGCCCGAGACCGACGCGTGGTTCGTTCAGCGCGATGTCGCCGATCCCGGGCTGTACGTGGGGACTTGGCTGCGTGACGAAGGCATCGATCCGCGGTCACCGGAGGGCCGGGCCAAGGCCGCGGCGTGGCTGGATTGGTTTGCCGCAAATGATGTACAGGGCATCGGATTCGGATTTGTCACGCTGCGTCGTGCGGACAGCCGGACGCCGGCAGTCGTGTGCGAGGACCTCCGTCAGGCGTACGACGACCCGCTCGGTCCGGAGGCCGCGAACTGGCTCGACCGCGTCGAATGGCTGCGCACACACGGCGACGGGGTACTGGACGTCGCATTCCGGGTCCCGGAAACGGTGCTGCTCGAACGGGTCGACTCCCCCGGCGACGAGGGATGGGAAACGACCGTGCGCCGGTTGCACCGCACCGACGGGCCGGGCTGGCAGCACGAGGTCGACGAGCTCACCACGCGGCTGCTGGCCGGATGCCGCGGCGCGCTGCCGCTGTCGGACCTGCTGGAGCTGCTGGCCGCCGCGGAGGGCCTCGACCCGGGTGAGCTGGCCGCGGCGGCGTTGCCGATCGTCCGCGAGCTGGTCCGGCACGGAATGCTCGTTGCGGGTTCGGCGCAATGAGGGCGGTGGTGGCAAGGGTCACCCGCGCGAGCGTGACCGTCGAGGGGGAGATTGTCGGCGAGATCACCGGACCGGGGCTGCTCGTGTTACTCGGCGTGCACCGGGACGACGATCGCGGCAAAGCCGTGCCGATGGCGCGCAAACTGCACGAACTGCGATTGCTGCGCGACGAAGAATCATGCGCGACGACCGATGCACCATTGCTCGTGGTGTCACAGTTCACGCTCTACGGCGATACGCGGAAAGGACGTCGCCCGTCGTGGACTGCCGCCGCCCGCCCGGAAACCGCGGAGCCGCTGGTGAATGCGGTGGTCACGGAACTGCGGGAACGCGGCGCGACCGTGGCGACCGGACGGTTCGGCGCGATGATGGCGGTGGAAAGCGTGAACGACGGCCCGTTCACCGTTCTCATTGAGGTCTAGACCACAACCGCGAAACGCGCGTAACATCGACGGCGGGGCGCGCGATCGACGCGCATTTCCCGGGCGCGAAGCGGTTCTCAGCAAAACCTCAGTTTTGGTGGAGCAACCGCGGGACGGAGCTGTCCGTCCTCATTTCGGCGAGCCGGGAACGTTTGACTTACCCGGAGCGTTGAGACGGATGTCCAGCAAAGCCGGCTGGGCCCGCGGGCACGGGATTCCACAGGCCTCGTTCCGCAGGTGCCGGCGAGACACGTTCAGCCCGTGACCGGGGAGGCAGAATGTCAGTCCAGACTCTCGAACGCGAAGCGCGCGGGATTCGCGAGCGCAGGATTCCAGCACAGCAGACCGAGGAGCCGTCGGGTGTGGGGGCACTCACCGACGCCGACCTCGACGCCCAGAGCCCTGCCGCCGACCTGGTGCGCGTGTACCTGAACGGCATCGGCAAGACCGCGCTGCTCACCGCGGCCGACGAGGTCGAGCTGGCGAAGCGGATCGAGGCGGGGGTGTTCGCCCAGCACATGCTGGACACCGCCACGGACCTCACGCCGCTGCGCCGCAAGGAGCTGAGCGCGCTGGTGCGCGACGGGCACACGGCGAAGAACCACCTGCTGGAGGCGAACCTGCGGCTCGTGGTGTCGCTGGCGAAGCGCTACACCGGCCGGGGAATGCCGCTGCTCGACCTGATCCAGGAGGGGAACCTGGGTCTCATCCGCGCGGTGGAGAAGTTCGATTATTCCAAGGGGTTCAAGTTCTCGACGTACGCGACGTGGTGGATCCGCCAGGCGATCACCCGGGGCATGGCGGATCAGGGCCGCACCATCCGGCTGCCGGTGCACCTCGTGGAACAGGTGAACAAGCTGGCGAGGATCCGGCGTGACCTGCACCAGCAACTCGGCCGCGACGCAACGCACGACGAGCTGAGCGCCGAGTCGGGCATCCCGGTGCACAAGATCTCGGACCTGCTCGACCAGTCCCGCGACCCGGTGAGCCTCGACATGCCGGTAGGCACCGAGGAAGACGCCCCCCTGGGCGACTTCATCGAGGACTCGGAAGCGACGGACGCCGAGAGTGCAGTGATCTCGGGCCTGCTGCAAGACGACCTCCGCCGGGTACTGGCAACGCTGGACGACCGCGAACAGCACGTCATCCGCCTCCGCTACGGCCTCGACGACGGCCAGCCCCGCACCCTCGACCAGATCGGCAAGCACTTCGGCCTGTCGAGGGAACGAGTCCGCCAGATCGAACGGGAAGTGATGGCAAAGCTGCGCCAGGGCGAGAGGGCGGATCGACTGCGGGCTTACGCCAGCTGAGACTGCGAGTTTCGTTGCGGACCCCTCCCCGGGGCCGGGGTTTCCGGGGAGGGTCGGCCGTCGCTTGGTGGGCGGTATGGCGACGTCTGTGTTCGCGGGGGTGGCTCGGTGGCTGGCGATTTGTCCGGTAAGCGGCGCTTTTCCGGTGACTTGTGACCCGCTCGGCATACGCCGCTGTTCTGGTGACTTGCGAACCCTTCGGCAAGCGTCGCCTCGACGGTACCTCGCGACCCGTTCGGCAAACCCCGCGTCACCGGTGACCCGCAACCGGCCCGATCAACGTCACTCCGCCGACAGCTCGCGACCCGCTCGGCAAACGCCGCGTCACCCGTGACTCGCGAACCCTTTGACAAGCGTCGCCTGGGTGGTACCTCGCGATCCGCGCGGTAAGCGTCGCTTCGCTGGTGGCTCACGATCCACTCGGCGGGCCACGTCCCGTCGACGAGCGCCCGGATCCATTGCCGGATTGCTGATTTCGTTTGCGCGCAACCCTCGGTGCCTTTGGTGCCGAGGGTTGCGCACGTTCCGCGGAAGATCGTCAGGTCGGTGCAGGTTCATCGCCCCAGCAACCCCAGCAACCCCAGCAACCCCAGCAACCCCAGCAACCCCAGCAACCCCAGCAACTGGGGATCGTCCCGCCGCTCGACCCAGCTGAGAAGCCCGTTCCGTCCCTTTTCTCCCCTTCCCGTAGTCCGATCGCGACTACTCAGAGCAATCCCACCACCGCACTGCGCGCCCGATCGTGGTTTCTGCGTCACGTTCGCGTTTGGTGGTCCGGAGGAGTGGGTAGCAAGCGGGCGCGACCCCCGCCGGGCGGCGTCCGGTCAACGCGCCGGCGGGGGTTCCGCGAGTCACGCGGGTGGATGTGTGCGCATCTGGCCCGCTTTCCCCGGGAGGTCGGGTCCGTCGGGGTGGGCCCGGCCTCCCGACCACAACCTGCGCGGAATCCGCACGGCACCTCTTGCCGCACATCCCGGCTCGCCACACATCCCGACTTGCCGCACGCCCTGGCTTGCCGCGCGGCATGCCCAGCCTGCCGCAACCGTGCCGGTCGCAGGGTCGAACGCAGAACCCATCCCAAACCGCAGGACGCACCTCATACCGAAGAAGGCGCCCGCACCTCAGAACGCACCCACACCGCCGAACCACCCCACACCGCCGAACCCACCCACACCGCCGAACCCACCCCACGCCGCAGAGCCCACCACAAGCCGCCGAACCCACCCCAAGCCCCAGAACCACCCAACCGCCGACCACCCCAAACGCAGAACCACCCCCAACCAGCGTGCTGTACCCCACAGCGCCCCCGCGTCCCTGCGCTTCCGCCACGGCACCTGAGTACCGTGAGCCAATCCCGATCAGGGCAAAGGAGCCTGGCTGTGCCGTCCACCACGTTTCAGCACACCGAAGTCCTGCCGCTCGGCAAGGACACCACCACCGAGTACCGGCTGGTCACCGCCGACGGCGTCGAGGTCGTCGAGGCGGCCGGGCGGAAGTTCCTCAAGGTCGAGCCCACGGCGCTGACCACGCTGGCCCGCACCGCGATCACCGACATCCAGCACCTGTTGCGTACGTCACACCTGCAGCAGCTCCGCGCGATCGTCGACGATCCCGAGGCCAGTGGCAACGACCGGTTCGTCGCGATGGACCTGCTGCGCAACGCGGCCATCTCGGCCGGGGGTGTACTGCCCATGTGCCAGGACACCGGCACCGCGATCGTCATCGGCAAGCGGACCGAGGGCGTCCTCACCGGCGGCGACGACGAGCGCGCCCTCTCCCAAGGGGTCTTCGACGCCTACCAGCAGCTCAACCTCCGCTACTCGCAGATGGCCCCGGTCAACTTCTGGGACGAGCGCAACACCGGCACCAACCTCCCCGCGCAGGTCGAGCTCTATCACAAAGACACCGACGCCCAAGACCCGTCGTACGAGTTCCTCTTCATGGCCAAGGGCGGCGGCAGCGCGAACAAGACGTTCCTGTACCAGGAAACCAAAGCCGTCCTGAATCCGAAGCGCCTCGCCCGTTTCCTCGACGAAAAGCTGCGCAGCCTCGGCACCGCCGCGTGCCCGCCGTACCACCTGGCGATCGTCGTCGGCGGGATGTCGGCCGAGTTCAACCTCAAGGTCGCCAAGCTCGCCTCCGCCCGCTACCTCGACACCCTCCCCACCGAGGGTTCCGAACTGGGCCACGCCTTCCGCGACCCGGACCTCGAGCAGCAGGTCCTGGAGATGACGCGCCAGTTCGGCATCGGCGCGCAGTTCGGCGGGAAGTACTTCTGCCACGACGTCCGCGTGATCCGGCTGCCGCGGCACGGCGCGAGCTGCCCGGTCGGCATCGCCGTCTCGTGTTCGGCCGACCGGCAGGCCAAGGCCAAGATCACCGCCGACGGCGTGTTCATTGAGCAGCTTGAACGCGACCCGGCTCGCTTCCTCCCCGACGTCACCGAGGACGACCTGTCCGACGAGGTCGTCTCCGTCGACCTGAACCAGCCGATGGACGCCATCCGTGCGCAGCTCGCGCAGCTGCCGGTCAAAACGCGGCTGTCGCTCACCGGTCCGCTGGTCGTGGCCCGCGACATCGCACACGCCAAAATCGCCGAGCGCCTCGACGCCGGTGAGGAGATGCCGCAGTACCTCCGCGACCACCCGGTGTACTACGCGGGCCCGGCCAAGACGCCCGACGGGTACGCGTCCGGGTCGTTCGGGCCCACCACCGCGGGCCGCATGGACTCGTACGTCGCCCAGTTCCAGGCCGCCGGTGGCTCACTCGTGATGCTCGCGAAGGGCAACCGCTCGAAGCAGGTCACCGCGGCCTGCCAGGAGCACGGCGGGTTCTACCTCGGGTCGATCGGCGGCCCGGCCGCGCGGCTGGCCAAGGACTGCATCAAGAAGGTCGACGTCCTCGAGTACGCCGAGCTCGGCATGGAAGCCGTGTGGAAGATCGAGGTCGAGGACTTCCCCGCGTTCATCGTGATCGACGACAAGGGCAACGACTTCTTCGAAGCCACCAGCGAACCCGTGCTGCAGATCAGTTTCCGCTGAGTACCGACGCCGGGGTCAGCCGGGGAACATCCCGTCCAGCCGGGCGAGGGTTTTCTCGATGGCCTCGGCGTTGCGCTTCGGGAAGCCGAGCAGCCGGATCGCAAGCGGCGAATGCGCGGTGGACCAGTCGAAGGTCTCGGTGACCGAAGTGTGCGCGTCACCGGCCGGTTCGAGCAGCCAGCGCCAGCGGTGTCCGGAGAAATGCCGCCAGGCGATCAGCCGGTTCTCCTCGAACTCGACCACGGTGTTCTGGATCCGGTACGGCGCGCCCATCCGCATGTCCATCCCGAAAGTCGCGCCGAGCGATAGCTTCGCGGGCGCGGACCCACGGCTCGCACGCACGGTGCCGGACCCGTCGATCAGCGGATGCTGCGCGGGATCGGCGAGCAGCGCGAAAATCTGCTCGGGCGGCGCGGCGACGACGGTGCTGCGCGAAACCTGGCGAGTACCCATGCGGCCGAGCCTAGAGCCTTCTGACTGGCGGTACCGGTTGGCCGGGCGGCCCCCCGACGAAGTCGCCCGGCCAACCGGGGGAAGCAGTCACCGCGGCGGTGACTGCTTCAGTACCACCGTCCGCTCCCCGAGCGGCGCGGCGAGCGGCACCGAAATCACCGGGTGCCGCAGGTCCATCGTGCACATCTGACCCGTCTGCGCCTTGGTTTCACTCAGGTCCACCACCACGCGCTGCGAGTCCTGCACAGCTGCCGCGCCGAGTGCGTGCCCGCAGCCGCCCTCCTCGGCGCGCACCCACAGCACGGTGCCGCCCTTGTCCGAATACACCTCACGCGGGAACGTCTTCGGCAGCGCCGTGGAATCGACCTGCGCGAACGGCACCGGGGTACTGCCCGGCGGGGCGGTGAACTGCGGTTTAGCCGGTGAAGAGGTGGGGGAGGCGGGTGCCGTGGACGGGCCTCCGGACGCCGGTGCCGCCGCCATCCCCGCCGGATTGCCGCACGCGGTCACCGCGGCGAGGACGAGCGCCGTTCCGATCAGCTTCGTCGAATACCTCATGCCCCTACGACGGAACGACCGCGCCACCGGGTTGCACGCGATCTTCACGGACCCGGCCGCAGCATGAGCTGGCGTCCGCCGAGCGGTTCGGAAAGCCGTACGGGCAGCGAAACCTCGCGGATGTGCATCGGGCACATCTGGCCGTGGGGTGCCTTGGTGAGCGTCACGAGAACGACGACCTCCTTCGCCGTCTGCGTCCCGGCCTTCGCGCTGAGGTGGTCGCATCCGCCTTCCTCCGCCTGGATCACCACCACTGCACCACCTTCGGCGAGCGTGACGTCGTGCGGATATCCCGCGGGCATCGCCGAAGCGTCGATCTGACCTGCCGCAGGCGCGGTGTCGCCCGGCGGTACCCCTTGTGTCGGCCGGGATTTCGGTGGCGCAGAAGCCACCGGCGGGGGCGCCGAGACCGACGTGGGCGTTGTCGGCGTTGTCGGCGTTGTTGACGGGGAGGACGAAACCGGCGTCCCCTTCGCCCCGCACGCCGCCACCGCCAGCAGCAGCGCGCTCGCTCCCAGGATTTTCCCTGTTGTCCGCATACCTCGCGGACGGAATCGACGCGCCGGAGGTTGCATGCGGACCCGGCGGGAATTTCACCGCACGGAAGCCCGGCCCCGCACCAGCCCCAGCAGCACCACTCCTGCCAACGTCACCACCAGCAACAGCACCGTACTGGCCGAGGCGAGGAAAACCTGTCCACGGTCGGTCAGGGAGAAAATGGTCGCCGGGAGCGTGCGCCAGTCCGGTGGGTACAGCATCATCGTCGCGCCCAGCTCGCCCATCGACATCGCCAGCGCCAAACCGGCCGAAGCCGACATTGCGGGCAGCAACACCGGCAACCGGACTCGCAGCAGTACCCGCAGCGGGCGAGCGCCGAGGCTCGCCGCGGCCTGCGCCAGCAGCGGGTCAACGCGGTGCAGCGCAGCGGAAACCGTTCTGTACGCGAAGGGCAGCAGAATCATCAGGTGTCCAGCGAGCACAATCCAGCGAGTTCCGTTGAACGCCAGCGGCGGACGGCTGAACGCCACGAGCAACGCCAGCCCCAGCACCACCGATGGCACCGCGATCGGCAGGTGGAACACCGAATCCGCAATCCGGCGCACCCGCGGCGGCGCATGGTCGACAGCCAGCGCAGCCCAGGTCCCGAGCAGCACCGCGGCCAGCGAGGTGATCACGCCGGTCTGCACGCTCACCGACAGGCTCGCGAACGTCTCGCCGGACAGCGCCTGCACGTAGTTCGCCCCGGTCAGCCCGCCGGGCAGCACGCCCGTCCAGTGCCCGGCGAACGACGCCAGCACGATCATCACCAGCGGCGCGGCCACCACCCCCAGGAACACCACGCCGAACACCAGCCACACCAGCATCCGGCTACGTCTGGTCCACAGCAGCACGCCGT
This sequence comes from Amycolatopsis jejuensis, assembly GCF_000717335.1. Lineage (GTDB taxonomy): Bacteria > Actinomycetota > Actinomycetes > Mycobacteriales > Pseudonocardiaceae > Amycolatopsis > Amycolatopsis jejuensis. The sequence continues at coordinate 7,481 of NZ_JNYZ01000014.1, read as the reverse complement.
CCTCCTCCCCCGGCCACGCGCCGGTACACCGTGTAGAGCGCCAGCGACAGCACCACGTTCACCACCGCGACCACGGACGCGGACGGGAAATCAAAGGTGACGATGCCCTTGCCGTACACCAGCATCGGCAACGTCGAAACCCCTTTGGCACCAAGGAAAAGCACGATGCCGAACTCGTTCATCGTCAGCAGCAGCACCAGGCACGCCCCGGACGCGAGCGACGGCCACGCTTCCGGCAGCAGGACCCGCCACCACACGCGTCCCGGACGGGCGCCAAGGCTCGCGGCCACCTCCAGCTGCGCCGCCGGGACCTGGCCGAACGCGGCGAGTGCCGGTCGCATCACGAATGGCGTGTAGAACGTGATTTCGGCCAGCAGCACGCCCCACGGCGAGTACAGGAACCCGGCCGTGCCGAACACGCCCGCGCCGCCGTAGAGGAACGTGAATGCCAGGGCGATCAGGAACGACGGGAACGCGAGGACCGTGTCCACCAAGCGGGCCAGCAGCGTCGCGCCAGGGAACGGGACGAATGCGACGACCAGCGCGAGGAAACCACCGAGCAGCACACAGCCGACGGTAGAACCCAAGGCCAGCAACACAGTCTGCCACACCGCACGGCCGAATTCCGGGGACAACAGCACGTCCGTCCACACGGACAGCCCGAACCTGCCGTCCGGCGCGGTGAAGGACTGCATGACCACCAGTACCAGCGGGTAGCCGAAGAATCCGGCCACCACGATGGCGGGTGGCAGCAGCCAGCCGATCCGGTAGTGGCGGGCCGGGGAAACGGTACCGGCGGCGAGGCTGGTCATCCGACTCCCACCAGCGGGCAACCGTCCGGAATGGACACTCCGACGCGATCGCCGACCGCGGGCAGCCCGGCAGTGTCCGGCACTTCAGCGCGAATGTCGAAGGCACCGTCGGTGAGCCGCAGGTCGAGCCGGTATCCGGTACCTCGCCACTGTACCCCGCGCACGAGCGCCGGGAAGGTCTCCGGCCCCGGTTCGCCGACCGAAATCCGGTGCGGCCGCACGCCGAGCGCCACCGGCCGCTCCGGTTCGAGCGGTCCGGACGGTTCGGCGGCCAGCTCCCGTCCGGCCAGCCGGACCGTCGCGACTGTCCCGTTCGCGCGCACGAGCTCGACCGGGATCAGGTTGGCCGCACCGAGGAAGCTCGCGGTGAACTCGCTGGCCGGACGGCGGTAAAGCTGTTCGCACGGACCGATTTCGACCAGCCGGGAGTCGCGCAGGACGCCGATCCGGTCGGCGAGCGCGAGGGCTTCGCCCTGGTCGTGGGTGACGTAGATCAGCGTCGTGTCCGGCAGTTCGGCGCGCAATCGCAGCAGTTCGGCGACCATGTCCTCGCGCAACGAAGCGTCCAATGCGGACAGTGGCTCGTCGAGCAGCAGCACGGACGGACGGATCGCCAGCGCGCGTGCCAGCGCGACCCGCTGCTGCTGCCCGCCGGACAGCTCGCGCGGAAACCGTCGCGCGTACGCACTCATGTCGACCAGGTCCAGCACCTCACCGACCCGCCGCGTCACGTCCGCGCGGCGCATCCGGCGCGCTCGCAGGCCGAACGCGACGTTGTCCGCCACGCGCTGGTGCGGGAACAGCGCATAACTCTGCACCACCACGCCAAGTCCGCGGCGGTGCGGCGGCAGGTCGGTGACGTCCTGGCCGTCGAGCAGCACGCGCCCGGCGCTCGGCCGGACGAACCCGGCGAGTGCCTTGAGCGCGGTCGACTTGCCGGAGCCGGACGGACCCAGCAGGGCCAGAGTTTCGCCGCGGGCGACGGTGAGATCGAGCGGCGCCAGCGCCTGGGTCGGTCCGAAGTGGACGGAGACACCCCGGAATTCGACGGCCGGGGTCATTGTCCGGTGGCTTTCCGGTAGGCGGCGAGGTCGGCGTCGAGCCGAGCGAGAACCGCGTTCCAGTCGGGGTTCCAGACGTCGACGCCGGACATCGCCGCGGTGAGCTTTTCCGCCTTCGGACCTTGCGGTTTTACGTCCGAACGGGCCGGGATGCCGTACGCGTCGCTGGTCTTGGTTTGGGTTTCCGGGGAGAACAAGAAGTCTAGCAGCTTTCGTCCGTTGCCGGAGTGCGGTGCGTTCGCGACGAGACCGGCGTAGTACGGCAGCGCGAAGGTGGACCGGCGACCCTGCGCGTCGGCCGGGAAGAACACCGAGAACCCGCCGCTCTTGTCGATCTCGGCGAGGTTCATCTGCAGGTCGCCGTTGGCCACGAGCAACTCGCCCTTGGCGACCTTCGGCTGCAGCTTCCCGGTGGACGACGACGGGCCGACGTTGTTCGCCTGCAGTTTGCCCAGGTAGTCGAGCGCGCCCTGGTCGCCGAGCACGTGCTGGGCCTGCAGCAGCACCGCGGTACCGTCGCCTGCCTCGCCCGGCGTGGAGTACTGGAGACGGCCGCGGTAGCGCGGGTCGAGCAGGTCGTTCCACGTCTTCGGCGCAGGTTGGGCGGCGTTGTGGATGAAGCTGAGATAGTTGTTCATCAGCGCGAAATAGCGGCCCTGCGGGTCTTTCTGCGCTGCGGGTACCTGGTCGGCGCCCTTCGGGGTGGACGCCGTGAGCAGGCCTTCCTTTGCCGCCTGCTGCACGAAGGGCGGCAGCGTGACCAGGACGTCAGCCTGAGTGTTGGCTTTTTCCTTGCTGACGCGCGAAACGACCTCCGCGGACCCGGCTGTCACCGCCTGCACGGTGATCCCGGTCTGCTGTTTGAACTCGGCGAAGCGGGCGGTGTACCAGTCTTCGAGGCCGTCCGCGGTGTACACGGTGACGGTCTGGTCGCCGGACGAACCGCCCGCCGTACCGCCGCATGCGGACAGCAGGAGCGCGAGGGTGGCGAGGACGGTCGCTTTCCAAATCTTCATGACTGGATGGCTCCTTCGAGGTCGCGGACGGAATCAAGCACGTGGGTGGCACCGGCGCCTTCGAGGTCGGCCCGGCTGCCCGCGCCGGTGAGCACGCCCGCGACGAACCCGGCACCGGCGGCGAGACCAGTGCGTACGTCGGACGGTGTGTCACCTACGACGGCGATGTTGCGTACGTCGCTGACTTGCAGTTGAAGCGCAGCGGCCAGCACGAGGTCGGGGTACGGACGGCCGCGCACGCCTTCGCCGGGCGCGAGCGCGAGGTCGGCGAGGTCTTCCCAGCCGAGCGCTTCGAGCAGCGCGCGCTGGGTTGTCGGGGCGAAGCCGGTGGTGAACGCGACGCGTGCGCCTTGGTCACGCAGGCTGCGGATCGTTTCTTCGGCGCCGGGGATCGGCGTGCACTCCCCTGCGACGACGAGACGTCCGTACGCGCTTTCGAATTCGGCGTTTGCACGCTGGGCGCGGTCTTCGGGTAGCAGGGCGCGGAACACAGTGATTTTCGACTGGCCCATGGTTTCCCGGACGTAGTCGAGCATCTTGGGCAGGTCCTCTTCGGACACTCCTCCTCCGATGGCTTCGGTGAAAGCCCGTTCGACCAGGCCATCGTCCGCGACGGTGGTGCCGGCCATGTCGAGTACGACGAGTTCGGTGGTCATAATCCCAGCTCCTTGACGGTGTCCTCGGCGATCGCGGGCGAGCAGGTCATGCCTCGGCCGCCTGGGCCGGTGATGAGGAAAGCGTTGTCGGACAAGCGTTCTCGGTGCACAATTGCCGCCGGGTCGGTCGCCTGCGCGTACACGCCTGCCCAGCGCCGCCGGATCCGTGGCAGCGGACGGCCGAGCAATGCTGTTGCGACCTTCTTGAGGTGCTCATACGGGTCTTCGTTGACGTCAAAGGGAAACGGCTGGGTATACTCGTGTGTGTCGCCGATAGTGAGTGAACCGTCTTTGCGTTGGACCATCAGCAGTTGCATGGCGTTCTGCGCAGCGATTTCGCTCTGTGGCTGGCTTTCGTTGAGCGCATCGAGGGCGGCGCCGCGGTAAGCCGGGTAATACCGGAAACTGTCGCCGTCCGCAACGCTGGTGGGCAACGGTTCGCCGAGCGGTTCGGTCTGCGCCATCTGCAGCCGGACCCGCCGTACCGGAATCTCCCCCGCGATCTCGCGGACGAGCCCGCCGAGCCAAGCCCCCGTGCAGACCAGCACGACGTCACCCTCGTGCCGTTCGCCGTGATCGTCGACGACCCCGGTCGCGGTCAGGTTTCGCACCTCGCGGCCGGGCAGCCAGCGGTAACGTCCAGTCGTGGCAAGGACTTCGCGTAACGCGGGCTGGGCGGTACGTGGCTCGACCGCCGCGTCGCGTTCACACCACAGCGCTCCGGCGAAGTCACCGCGAAGCGCCGGGTTCAGCTTGCGGGTCTCGTGGGCGTCGAGGAGTTTGAAGCCGCGTTCATCGGCAGCTGCGACGACTTCGTGCGCGACAGCCAGTTCCGCGTCCGTACGGACCACAGTGAGCGAGCCGTTGGGTCGAAAACCCAGCGCAGGCACGCGTTTCCCGATCTGCTCCCACAGTTGCCGCGCGCGCACGGCCGTCGCCAGCTCCGGCCCAGCAGCGCGCCCGCTGACCCAGACGAGCCCGAAGTTGCGTACAGACGCTCCGCGCGCTTCGGGTTCGCGTTCCAGCTGGAGGACGTCGTGTCCCCGTTCCACAGCTTGCCAGGCGTGCAGGGTGCCGAGCACGCCGCCGCCCACGATGAGGATTCGCACGGCCGCAACGGTCGCTGTTTGCCGTCAACGGAGCCTGTCCGGACCGGGAACGCCCGGTGAATCGGCCTGGAATATTGGACCGGATGAGTTACCGTTCTGTTATCTCTTGCTCTGTCCGCCCCAGGCGCGTGACGAAGCTCAGCCGGTCCCCGCGGAAGAGCGAGCGGACGCGTTCGAACGGCTTGCCGTCCGGACCCCACGAAACCCGGTGCATGAGCAGCATCGGCAACGCCGGATTCGTACCGATGAGCAGCGCTTCGCGGGGTGTCGCGAGCACTGTTTCGACGCGTTCCTCGGCGCCGTCGAACACCACGCCCAGCTCGTCGCGCAGGTAGGCGTACAGCGACTGCTCCGGGTCGAACGCCTCGGGGAGCGTCGGGAATTGGTCGGCACGCAGGTACGTCGATTCGAGGCCGACGCGTTCATCGTCGGCGTGCAGCACGCGTTCGAGGTGGATCACCTCGGCGGACTGGTCGATCTGGAGGTCGACAGCCAACGCGGGACCCGCTGCGCGGCGCTCGAGGGTGATGAGCGTGCGGCCAGGACGGATACCTTGCCTGCGTAGGCCTTCGGTGTAGCTGACGAGCGCGAGAGGCTGTACGAGCTTAGGCGCGGCGACGTACGTACCACTGCCCTGCCGACGCGACAACCTGCCTTCGAGGACCAACTCGCTCACCGCCTGCCGCACTGTCGCGCGCGACACCTCGAAGCGCTCGCACAGCTCGCGTTCGGTGGGTAAGGCGCTGCCTTCGCCCAGCTCGGCGATCACGGTCAACAGCTCGACCTTCACGGCGTAGTAGCGCGGTACACGGCCGTGGTCGGGAATGCCGTCGCGGACGGGTCCGTCGGCGGACAGTCGTGAAAACGTGGGCACGAGACTCGACCCTATGCCAGATGCGCGTCTCATGGTTCGCTGTCCCAGGACTACAGGAGGACTCGCGATGCCACTGGCCCGCAAACTAGGCCTGACCGACGCCGTTTTCATCGGCCTGGGCTCGATGATCGGCGCCGGCGTCTTCGCCGCTTTCGCCCCGGCAGCGCAGGCAGCCGGGTCCGGACTGCTGCCAGCGCTCGCCGTGGCCGCACTGGTCGCCTACTGCAACGCGACGTCGTCCGCCCGGCTCGCGGCGCAGTATCCGGAATCCGGTGGCACCTACGTGTACGGACGCGCACGGCTAGGTGAATTCTGGGGATACTTGGCGGGTTGGGGTTTCATCACCGGCAAGACGGCAAGCTGCGCAGCCATGACGTTGACCGTCGTCGCCTACGCCGCTCCCGGACTCGGCCAGCCTTGGCGGAGCGTGCTCGCAGTCGGCGTCATCGCTGTCGTCACCGGCGTGAACTACCTCGGCGTGCAACGATCAGCCCTTGCCACGCGGGTGATCGTTTGTGTTACGCTTGCAGTACTTGCACTCGTCTCCTTTTCCGGTTTTTCTGCGGGCTTTGCTGTTTCCTGGACTCCCTTTCACGGCAACGGCATCCTCGAAGCAGCCGGTCTGCTCTTCTTCGCCTTCGCCGGTTACGCCCGCCTCGCCACCCTGGGCGAAGAAGTCCGCGACCCCGCCCGCACCATCCCCCGGGCGATCCCGCTCGCGCTGAGCCTCACGCTCGTGGTGTACGCCGTCATCGCAGTGGTTCTGCTGGTCACCCTCGGGCCGGATCGCCTTGCCACCAGCCCGGACCCGCTTGCCGAAGTGACGCCGTGGCTGTCCCCGGTCGTGCGCGGAGGCGCGACGCTGGCCGCGCTGGGTTCCTTGCTGGCCCTGGTATTGGGCGTCTCGCGAACTACTTTGGCCATGGCCCGCGACGGTCACCTCCCCCGCGCACTCACGGCCGTACACCCGCGGTTCGAGGTGCCACACCGCGCGGAACTGGCGGTAGGGGTAGTGGTCGCCATCCTGGCCACAACGACCGACCTCCGCGGCGCGATCGGGTTCTCGTCGTTTGCGGTCCTTGCGTACTACGCGGTGGCAAATGCTGCTGCGTTGACGCTCAGCCGGACCGAGAACGCCGCCCCGAAGGCCGTGGCAGTGACGGGGTTGGTGGGGTGCGTGGTGCTGGCGTTCAGCCTGCCCCTGTCGTCCGTCGTCGGTGGCTGCTTGGTGCTGGCGGTAGGCACCACCGCGTACTTCTTGCGGCGGCGGGTTTCTTGAGGTGGGTTTCCCTGTTGTGTTGAGGTAGCCCGCGCATCGGGCCCGCTCGTGGCGCGGGAATCGCTTTTCCTTGCATTTGCCTCGGTTTCGCTTTCGGCGTTTCGTTGGCCTGCCGTTTTTCTGGCTCACCTGCCCTGTCTGCCCGTTTCACTCGGTATAGTCCTCCGCGCGCCTGCCCCCGCCCCATCCTTGCGCACCCCTAATTCTTGCCCACCCCTGATTTTGCCTGCCCTGCCTTCGCCCTGCCCTGCCTTCGCCCTCCCCTGCCTTCACCCTGCCCCCGTGACCGGCCTGCCCCTAGTGCGCCGACGTCCGCTCCGCCTTCCTCCCTTGCAACGCTTCATCTTCCCCCGCAACGCTTCATCTTCCCTCGCAACGCCTCACTTCCCCTCGCAACGCCTCACTTCCCCTCGCAACGCCTCACTTCCCCCCGCAACGCCTCACTCCCCCCGCTCGGCTGCTCCGCCATGCCCTGACCCACCCTCGCCCACCTCCCCTGCCCCGCCGACTTTCCTTGCCCCGCCGACCTTCCCTGCCCCGCCCACCTTCCTCGCCCACATTCCTTGCTGCGCCCACCTTCCTTGCTGCGCCCACATTCCTTGCCCCGCCGACCTTCCCTGCCCCGCCCACCTTCCTCGCCCACATTCCTTGCTGCGCCCACCTTCCTTGCTGCG
>NZ_JNYZ01000013.1 GCF_000717335.1 Amycolatopsis jejuensis | reverse complement strand
ATCCACGGTGGCTGTTCACCTTTCCTCACCCGTTCATGATCAACGATCATGAACCTTCACGCACCACAAGTGATCAACTTGTTAGGAACTCTAAGGGAATCGGTGATGTATTTGTTGATGCCCTCGATGTACGCCTGCGCGTCGGCAAGCCCCTGCCTACCACGCGCGCCGCTCGCCGCCACCGCGTCGATCTGCTGCTGCAGCTCGGCTTCCGTGTAGGGCGCCGAGGCGAAGAACGACTGTTCCAGCTCGCGGTTCGCCGGCGCGCCACCGGCGTACGACGTCAGCTGCCCGCGCCCGACCCGGCGCATGATGTCCATGAGCCACAAGCGATCCTGCGCCGCGGCGTACCCGGCGCCGAACTCCGTGCCGGACCGCGTGGTGCCTTGGATGTGCGGGACGCCGGTGGCCTTGTCGCGCGTGATCGTCACGTCGTCGCGGGGTTTCGCGGTGCTCGCGACCTGGTCGGCAGGCACGCCGAAGGACGAGTCGTTGAAGAACTTGCCGATCGTGTCCGTGGTCAGCGTTTTGTGTCCACCGGCGAGGTCGGCGTATTTGCCGAGCTGGTCGTCGGCATGCGCGGGCTGGGTGCCGAACGCCTTGTTGGCGAGGATTTCCGCGAGGGTCGCGTTGCCGTTCTCGCCCGGCGGCAGGATGTCGTTGCACTGCCCGGCGCAGTAGTCGTTGCCGGGCACCGCGGCGGATGCCGGGCTGATCTGCACGAGGCCTGCCGTGAGCACGGCGACCGCGCCAACGGCCAGGGTCTGGATGCGTCGTCGCATGCCGGGAGCTCCGTCCACGAAGGATTGCCCAGGGTGACGCAGCGCACGCTACCGACGGGTAGGACAAGTGTGAAGACTTTTCGCGTTTAACCCTCCGTTGGGAGTAGTCCATCCGGCGGACCAGCGGCGGCGTAGGTACGGTATCCGCCATGAGCGTGGAGAAACCCCAAGTCGACCGGCCGGACGGCCCACCGCCCGCCGAGCTGGAGATCACCGACCTCACCGTCGGCGACGGCCCCGAAGCCACCGAGGGCACTGCCGTCAGCGTCCATTACGTCGGGGTTTCGCACTCCACCGGCGCGGAGTTCGACGCGTCCTACAACCGCGGCGAGCCACTGCAGTTCTCGCTCGGCGCCGGACAGGTCATCCCCGGCTGGGACCAGGGCGTCGCCGGGATGAAGGTCGGCGGCAGGCGCAAGCTCGTGATCCCGCCGCACCTGGCGTACGGCGAACGCGGCGCGGGCGGCGTGATCAAGCCGAACGAGACCCTGATCTTCGTCGTCGACCTGGTCGGCGTGAGCTGACCCACGGGCAGCGGGGAAGGCAATCGGGGCAGTACCGGCTGATCAACCTGTCGAGACCATCCCGAAGACGGCTACCGTTTTGAGCAGTTCGTCGTCTTTGGGAGGATTCGTCGTGCGATTGCGTGCTGTTCTTTCCGCTGCCTTTCTCGCTGCCGGCGCGGCTCTGGCTGCCGCCACTCCGGCGTCCGCGATCGCGAACGGCCTCGACGTGCCACCGGGCGCGTATCCGTTCGCGGCAAAGTTGTCGATGCCCACCTTCACCCTGCCCGACGGCAGCACCATCACGCCAGGGTGTTCCGGTTCGCTCATCGCGCCGCAGTGGATCATCACTTCCGGACATTGCTTCGTCAACGCCGACAACGAGCCCGTGTCCGGGCCGGTTCCGTACCCGACTTCGGTGCTGCTCGGCACCACCGTCGACCGGCCGGGCAAAGGCACGCGCCGCAACGTCACCGAGGTGCTGCAGTCGGGCGTCAACGACGTCGCGCTCGCCAAGCTCGACGCGCCGGTCACCGGCATTGCGCCGCTGAAGGTGTCCACCTCCGCGCCCTTCGTCGGCCAGCCGGTGACGCTCGCCGGCTGGGGCAGCCTGACCGACGTCGCCCCGAAGCCGTCCAGGAAACTGCAGCAGGGCGTGATGCGGGTCGTCAGCACCACCGCCACCACCGCGCATGTCGTCGGGCTCGCCCCGCAGCAGAACACCAGCGCCTGCAATTACGACTCCGGGGCGCCGTACTTCGTCGGCTTCGGCAAAGCCGCCCGGCTCGTGTCCGTCGAATCGAACGGTCCGTCGTGCCCGCACTCGCAGCCGGAAACGACCGCGCGCGCCGACCTCCTCGCGGACTGGATCACTGCGCACACCCAGTGACCGCAAGTCCCGCGATCGGCCGGTTTTTCCTCGCCCGACAAGGGAATTCCGCCGTGGTCCGGGTCTGGTTAGGGTGGAAGGCCGAGTCCACCGGCGCCCGCCGGTGACCCGGACGAAGGGACAGAATGCGCGTCCGCGCCGCGATATCCGCTGCCATCCTCCTGCCCATCCTCACCGCCGGCCCGGCACTGGCCGTCGCCGACGGGTCCGACGTCCCGCCCGGCCAGTTCGGCTTCACCGCGAAGCTGACCATGACCGGGGTCCCGCTGCCGAGCGGGAGCACGTACTCCAGCTACTGCTCGGGAACGCTGATCGCGCCGCAGTGGATCGTCACCAGCGGCCACTGCTTCCACGACGTGAACCGCAACCGTGTGTCCGGCCCGGTGCCGTACCCGACGGCGGTTTCCCTCGGCCTGGTGGACGAGACGAAGGAAAAAGGCATCCAGCGCAAGGTGACGCAGGTGCTGCAGGCAGGCCCGAACGACGTCGCGCTCGCGCAGCTGGACAGCCCGGTCACCGAGGTCGCGCCGCTCGCGGTGAACCGCCTGGTCCCGGGCGTGGGCCAGCGGGTGACGCTCGCCGGATGGGGCAGCCGGACCGCGCAGAACCCGGTGCCGTCGAAGCAGCTGCAGCAGGGCACGATGCAGATTTCGACGGTCGCGAGCACCACCGTGGGCATCCGCGGCGTGGCCCCCGCAGCCACCACCAGCGCCTGCGCGTACGACAGCGGGGCGCCGTATTTCGCGGACGGCAAGCTGATCTCGATCGAGAACAACGGCCCGGACTGCCCGCACACCGGCGCCGAAACCACGTCCAGGGTGGACCTCATCGCGGACTGGATCACGACGCACACGAAGTGAGTACGGTAGGAGGGCCGTCGACCCTGAGGAGCGCCGCATGCCCGAGCCGATCTTGACCGCCGTCGCCACCGCACTGGCCACGAAGGCCGCGACCGGCCTGTACGAGCTGGTCAAGCGCAAGTTCTCGGGCAACCACAAAGCAACCGCGGAACTGGAGGCGGCCACGTCCGACGACCCGGCGACGGTGCAGGTGCTGGCCGAACGTCTCGACGAGGTCGGCCGCGCGGATCCGGAATTCGCGACCGCACTGCGCACGGAGTTCGAGGTCCACCAGGACGCCCGCAGCGGCGGGGTGACGAACCACGTGGGGTCGGTCGCGGAGGGCGGGAAGGTGGTACAGGCTCGGGATGTACACGGGGATATCAGCTTTTGACGGGTTCGGGGAGGGCACTGGGTAGGATCGCTCCTCGTGCCTTCCTCGCTGTTTCCCGTGCCCCCGGAATGGCGCACGGTGCGAACGGAACGCACCGTCCTGGCGGTGGTGCACAACGTCACCGCAGCAACCCGGTTGCTGGACGTGCTGCCCCTCTTCGCGGGGGACCCGCGGGTACAGATCGTGTTCACCTGCCCGGGTTCGAGCGCGTTCACGCGGGGAACGGAGGAGTACCTCGCCGCGCGGGGGATTCCGCTGGTGCCGTGGTCGGCGGCGGTGAAGGAAGACTTCGACTGGGCATTGGCGGCGAGTTATGGCGGAAATCTCCATGAATTGCGCGCGCCATTGACGGTGTTGCCGCACGGAATGGGTTACAATAAATTCTTGGAAACCGGAAACCAGTTTTCGGGTTGTCCGAGCAGTGGCTGATGCATCGCGGGCGGGTGATCGCCGAGCACCACGTGCTGTCCCATCCCGAGCAGCTCGGCCGGTTACGCGAGTACTGTCCGCAAGCCGCTGATCGCGCGGTCATCGCCGGAGATTCCTGTCTTGACCGGCTGCAGGCCGCCGGCGGATTGCGTGAGTCGTACCGGCAGGCGCTCGGCGTCACCGAGGGGCAGCGGCTGGTGCTCGTGTCGTCCACGTGGGGTCCGCGATCCCTCTACGGCTCCCGCCCGGATCTGCCTGCGCTGATTGCACAACAGCTGCCGCTCGACGAATTCGCCGTCGTCCTCGCTCTGCACCCCAATATCAGCGAGGGCCATTACCCGTGGCAACTGAAAATGTGGTTGGCGGAATGCGAGCGGTCCGGCGTGATCGTCCTGCCGGAAGAAGATCTGTGGCAGCCGGCCGCCGTCGCCGCGGACGTCACCATCGGTGACCACGGTTCGGTCACCTATTACTCCGCATGCCTTGGCACCCCGGTTCTGCTTGCCGCCGCACCGCACGAAGCCGTCGACCCGATGTCGCCGGTCGCTGCGCTGCTCCGCGCGGCACCCGAACTGACCGGGGAAAACCTGGCCCTTCAGCTGCGCGCCGCCACCCAGTCCGCGGAACTGGTGGCCGCGACGGCATTGGCCACCAGCGTTCCCGGGGAATCGGCCAAGTTGCTGACCGAACTCGGCTACCGCACACTCCGGCTCCCGCAGCCGGAACGACCGGCAGAGTTCACGGCCTTTCCGCTGCCGCGCATCCGGCGATCGGCACCGGGTGCGCAATGGGTCCAGGTCAGCGGTGACGAGATCACCCGGTTCGCCGCCACGTCGACAACCGGACCACCCGGCGCGCACCTCGTCGTCCACGTCGACGGCCCGGACCCACGGCTGCTGCGGCGCGCCGACATCGTGCTCGGCGACCGGTTCCCCGACCCGGCACGCTGGATTGCCATGACCCTCAACGAGTTTCCTGGTTGCGAATGGGCCGCGTGCCCGGCCGGGCCGGGATGGCTGGCCGGCAGCCGCCACGGTCCGGTCGTGTCGTTCACCTGCACCAGCCTGCCACCGGTGGTGCCGTCGCTGCTGTACGTCCGGAACGGGCCGGACGTACCAGAGCAGCTGGCGTTCACCGCGGGCGGCCGCAAACACGAGGCCCGGTTGACCGTCCACTACGGATAGTCAGCCGAGCTGATCGAGCACGAGGACCAGGTCCGCGGCCTCGGCCGAATAGCCCCGCAGCCGGGCAATGCCCAACGCGTCCTCCACGTGGGCTTTCGCCTGGTCGCGGTAGCCCCGCGCGAGCGCCGCTTCCGCGCAAGACCACAGCGCGGCAATACGTTCGCGGTGCATGCCGAGCCGTTCGGCGACGGGGCCGAGTTCGGCCAGCTCGGCCGCGCCTTCCTCGAACGAGCCCGCCTCGATCAGTTTCCGGCCCCGCCACAACCGGATCTTGACCCGGTTGTCCGGCTCGGCGCCCAGCGCTTCCTCGGCTGCCACCAGCAACGCGGCCGCTTCCGCCGGAGGCGCAACCTTGGCCAGATGCATCCGGGCGAGACCGAGCCGACGCGGCACACCGATCTCCTCGGCCAGTGCCAGATTGCGCCGGAGATGGTGTTCCGCCTGCGCCAGCATGCGGTCTGCTTCCTCCGGCCGCCCCTGCCGGCGGGCAAGCAGACCGGGCTCGAAGCACGCCAGCCCCAGCGCCTCCACCGCGGACGCGTACTCCTCCGGCGTCGCCGCCAGTTCCACCACGGCGGAGAATTGTTCCTGCGCCGCAGCCCATTCCCGCCGCTGCATCCGGGCGAATCCGAGCTGCGTGCGCGCCAGCCCCTCGGCCAGCGGAAGCGAACCGGCCTGCGCGGCTTGGACCGCGTCCTGGCTCACGGCCGCCAGCTCGACCGGATAGCCGCCGTCCTTGTACACCGGCCACAACGCCATCGCCAACCGGATGACATCCTCGTGCGTACCGTCGAGCAGCGCGGCCTCGGCCGCAGCCACGAGATTCGCGTGTTCGGCGAACAACCAGGTACGAGCGTCCTCGGCGGAAAGCGAACCCGCGGTGAAGCCCGGCCACACCTTCCCCGCCCAGCCGCGGGGCAACGCGTTCTCCGCGATCGCCAGGCTCTGCTTCGCGTAGTACCCGACCACCGCCGCGGACAGCTCACCGGCCAGCGGCGCAGCGTGCAGCCGTGCCAGCGCGGACATCCGGTACCGGCCGCCGATGTCCTCGACCAGCATCGCGTCGACCAGTTCCTGCACCAGGTCTTCGGTGTCGAACTCGTCGAAGCCGAGCACCGCGGCAACGGTTTCGAGCCGGACGTCGCCATCGCCCGGGTGTGCGCCGAAAACCCGGTACGCCGCCTGGGCAGGCTCGGTCAGCCGCTCGTAAGCGACGTCGAACACCGGGCTGGCCAGCGCGCCCTTCTCGCGGATCCGCGCAACCAGCCGTTGCAGCGGCCGGTTCGGGGACTTCGCCAGCAGCGCACCGGCGACCGTGAGCTCGGCAGCGGACCCGGCACAGATCCGGATCAGCTCGTCCCGCTGCCCGGGTTCCGCGGCAAGCCGGTCCTCTCCGACGAGTTCGGTCAGCACGCCGAGGGCGGCCTCGTGGCTCAACGGCTCGAGCTCGACTTCCCGAGCGGAATGCCGGGTCTGCAACCCGGTGAGCCCCGAACCGACCACCAGCACATACGACCCGGCATGCGTCGGCAGCAGCGCCTTCACCTCGGCCGCGCTCAACGCGTCGTCGACCAGCAGCGCGACCCGGTACTTCGCGGTGCGGATCCGCCACATCGCCGACCGCGCCTCGAGGCTGCCCGGCATCTCGTCCGGCCGATACCCGAGCATGGCCAGCAGCTCGGCGAGCACGTCGGCGCCCGCCCGATGACCGAGCCGCACCGGGAAGAACCGGTCGAACCGGTCGAGGTGGCGATGCAGCCACGTCTCGCACAACGTGGTGCGGCCACTGCCCGGCGCACCCCGCACGATCGCCATCGCGACCCGGTCGGCGGCCTCGTCGTGAATCCTCGTGAGCGCATTCAGCTGGCTCTCGTTGTTCCGGTAGTGCACCGGTGGCGCCTGCACCTGCAACGCGGGCACAACGGGCTGCTCCGGAGGGTGAAAATGCACACCCCCGTATACGTCCCGAGCCTGGACGACGATGTCCGCTTGACCGTCGAAATAATTCTCGTCGCCCACCGCTCCCCCGCCCGGCTAGTCCCGTCCAGGCTACCGGAAACATCACGGTCTGTGGCCGCCCCGATACCCGCCGCCGACCCCCCTCTAACCCACCCCACCAGCCACCACAGCCCGAACCGCCACACAAGACATCGCGGGGGTCCGGGGGCTCGGCCCCCGGGAATGGATACGACCGACAACGGGAAAGGACCCCAGTCGCGCCAGCGGCTGGGGTCCTGAACACGGTGCGCGAGGAGGGAGTTGAACCCTCACGTCCTTTCGGACACACGGACCTGAACCGTGCGCGTCTGCCATTCCGCCACTCGCGCGAGTGCTTCCTCAAGGCAGCCAGCAAAGCGTACCAGGGGGAATTACCCCGTTTCAGCGGGGGCATGCCCAACCCTTCCACCCCCGGATAGGATCGGTCCGGAAGTACACGTGTGAGGAGGTCGTCCCCGGTGGGTCGCGTTGAGCGCTTCGACAGGCGACTCGAGAACCTCGTGGGGAACACCTTCGCGCGCATGTTCGGTGGCAACGTCGTCACGCAGGAAGTGGCGGTTGCGCTCGAGAGGGAAGGCGAGGAGAACGTTCGTGAGCTGGCAGGCGGCCGGCAGCTTGCCCCGAATCACTACATCGTGTCTTTGGGGACGGCTGACCACGATCGCATGGCCGGCGACGAGCAGCGGGTCATCGGGGTTCTGGCGAGGGCGGTGGCGGAACACCTCGCCGCACAGGGCTGGGACACCTATGGTGACGTCGTCGTATCACTCGAGCGCAACGAGGCGCTGCATACTGGACAGTTCAAGACCCGTTCGTCCGTCGATCCCGATGCCCGCGCCGATGCGGGTGGTGGGCCGTCACGGTCGGCACGACCCAGCAACGCAGGAGACCCACCAATGAGCCAGTCCCCCGGCTACGGCCAATACGACCAGGGTGACCCGTACGGCCAGCAGGGCCAGTACGGCTACGGACAGCAGGGTGGCCAGCAGCCCGGGTACGACCAGGGTTACGGCGGCCAGCAGCAGGGCGGATACGACCAGTACGGCGGTCAGCCGGGTCAGCCGGGCCAGCCAGGTCAGCCGGGCCAGCCAGGTCAGCCCGGCCAGCCAGGTCAGCCCGGCCAGCCCGGTTACGGCCAGGGCGGCGGCTACGACCAGGGCCAGGGCGGCTACGGCCAGCCCGGCGGCGGGTACCAGCCGCAGCCCGACGGGTACGACCAGGGTTACGCCCAGCAGCCGCCGCAGGGCGGTTACGACCAGGGCTACGGCGGCCAGGCCCCGCAGGGCGGCTACGACCAGGGTTACGGCCAGCCCCAGCAGGGCTACGACCAGTACGGCCAGCAGGGCTACGCGCAGCCGCAGCAGGGCTACGACCAGGGTTACGGCCAGCCGCAGCAGGGCTATGACCAGTACGGCCAGGGCGGCTACGACCAGTACGGGCAGCAGGGCGCGCCCGCGGCGGGCCGGGCTCTGCAGGCCAGCCTGCAGCTCGACGACGGCTCCAACCGCACGTACTCGCTCAAGCAGGGCGGCAACGTCGTCGGCCGTGGGCAGGACGCCGACTTCCGGCTCCCGGACACCGGCGTGTCGCGGCGGCACCTGGAGATCACCTGGGACGGCCAGAGCGCCACGCTCGCCGACATCGGTTCCACCAACGGGACCACGGTCAACGGCACCCCGGTGCAGACCTGGCAGCTGGCCGACGGCGACGTGATCCGGGTGGGGCATTCGTCACTGGTGTTCCGAACCCAGGGCTGATCACCGGCCGTTCACCGGGTTCCCGCAGAATTGGCGTGCGGGGGGAACCGCGGCGCGCGTTGCGCCGTGGCTTGCAGGCATAGGCGGGAGCGGACACAACAAGTGCCAGAGCTGGTCGTTCAACTCACCAGAGTGGGCTTTCTCGTGCTGCTCTGGCTCTTCGTGTTCGCCGCGCTGCGAGTCGTGCGCTCGGACCTCTATGCTGCCTCGGGCCTGCGGGTCCAGGTGCCGTCCTTCCGCCGCAGCAAGGAGAAGAAGCCGCGGGGCAGCAAGGCGCCGCAGCAGCTGCTCGTGACCCACGGGGCGCTGGCCGGTACCCGCATCGCGCTCGACGGGCGGCCGATCCTCATCGGCCGTGCCGATGATTCGACGCTGGTGCTCGACGACGACTACGCGTCGACCCGGCACGCCCGCATCGCCCTGCGCGGGGAGGACTGGTACGTGGAAGATCTGGGCTCGACGAACGGGACCTACCTCGACCGGGCTAAGGTCACTGCACCCCTCCGGGTCCCGCTCGGAGTCCCCATCCGAATCGGCAAGACGGTGATCGAGCTTCGCCCATGACTCTCGTCCTCCGCTACGCAGCCCGCAGCGACCGGGGCCTGGTGCGTTCGAACAACCAGGACTCCGTGTACGCCGGCCCCCGCCTTCTCGCGCTCGCCGACGGTATGGGCGGGCATGCGGCAGGCGAGGTGGCCAGCAAGGTCGTCATCGCCTCGCTCGCCCCGCTCGACGACGACGAACCGGGTGACGACCTCCTCGCCCAGCTGCGCGAGGCCGTGCAGAACGGCAACGCGGCCATTGCCGAGCTGGTGTCGCAGGACCCCGATCTCGACGGCATGGGCACCACGCTCACCGCGGTGCTCTTCGCGGGCAGCAGGCTGGGGCTGGTGCACGTCGGCGATTCGCGCGCGTACCTGCTGCGCGGCGGCCAGTTCGCGCAGATCACCCGCGACGACAGCTTCGTCAACGAACTCCTGGAACAGGGCCGCATCACGCCCGAAGAAGCTGCTGTGCACCCGCAGCGGTCGCTGCTACTCAAGGCGCTCACCGGGCACGAGGTCGAACCGAGCCTGACCGTGCGCGAGGCGCGTGCCGGTGACCGGTACCTGATCTGCTCCGACGGGTTGTCCGGCATGGTCAGCGACGAGACCCTCGCCGAGGCCGTGCAGATCGCGGACCCGCAGGACTGCGCCGACCGGATGATCGAGCTGGCCCTCAAGGGCGGTGGTACGGACAACGTGACCGTGATCATCGCCGACGTGGTCGACGTCGATTTCGGCGACGACGCCCCGATCGTGGGCGGCGCCGCGGGCGACGGCAGCGACGAGATGCACCAGGGCGACTCCCCCGCGGCGAGAGCCCGCGCGCTCACCCAGCCGCCGCCGACGCCGCGGCCGGAGCCACCGGCGTTCGAGGAGGACCCGAAGGCGAAGCGGCGGAAACGGTTCCGCTGGCTCGTCGGGGCGGTCGTGGTGCTGATCGTGCTGGGCGCCGCCGCGATCGCCACTCGCTACTTCGTGCTCAGCCAGTACTACGTCGGTGAGGGACCCGACCAGGAGGTCGTGATCTACCGCGGGGTCCCGGGCAGCATCCTCGGCATCGAACTGCATTCACTCGAGCAGGGTTCGTGCCCTCCCGGGCAGTTGTGCACCGACAAGCTCCGCGTCTCCGCACTGCAGGAGGACGCGCGCATCGCCGTGCAGAACGGCGTGAAGCGCGAAAGCCTCGACGACGCGCGCAAGTACATCGACGACTTCCTTCGCCTCAACAAGCAGCTCTCGGACTGCAAGCCGGCGCGCGCCCCGGGTGCCCCGGCCACCAGTGCACCCCCGAACGGCACGGCTTCGTCGGCGAACCAGCCTGCGGGGAGGGACTGCTCGACGGCGGGTACGACGCCGCCGACAGGGGGCGGTAACTGATGGGCCAGCCGATGGCCGACCCGGTGTCCGCCCAGTACACCACCAACCCGCCGCGGGACCTGCCCACCCGCCGCGGCACCGAACTGCTTTTGCTGGCCTTCGCGGCCGGGCTCGTCACGCTCGCCCTGGTGATCGTCGAGGCCAACCAGGAGCAGGAGCTCACGCTCTCGATCCTGTGGCTCGGCCTCGCTTACCTCGGTGTGCTCGCCGCCGCCCACCTCGCGGTGCGCCGCTGGGCGCCGTACGCCGATCCGGTGCTGCTGCCGTGTGTCGCGCTGCTCAACGGGATCGGGCTGGTGATGATCCACCGGCTCGACCTGGCGAAGGCCGAGACGGCGCTGCAGCGCGGCCGCGAGTACTCGCCGGAGATCACCAAGCAGCTCATGTTCACCGCGATCTCGCTGGTGCTCTTCGTCGTGGTGCTGATCGTGGTCAACGACCACCGCACGCTCACCCGCTACAGCTACATCGCGGGGCTGGTCGGGCTGGGCGCGCTGGCGCTGCCCGCGGTGCTGCCGTCGAGCCTGTCCGAGGTCAACGGCGCGAAGGTATGGCTGAAGCTGCCGTTCTTCTCGATCCAGCCGGGTGAGTTCGCGAAGCTGCTGCTGATGATCTTCTTCGCGTCGTTCCTGGTGTCCAAACGCGACCTGTTCATGGTGGCGGGCAAGAAGTTCCTCGGAGTGGAGCTGCCGCGGGCGCGTGACCTCGGCCCGATCCTCATCGCCGCCGCCGCGGCCATCGGCATCCTCGTGTTCGAGAAGGACCTCGGCACGTCACTGCTGTACTTCAGCATCATCCTGGTGATGCTGTACGTCGCCACCGAACGCGTGATCTGGGTCGTCGTCGGGCTCACGTTCTTCATCGGCGGCTGCATCATCGCCTACAACCTCTTCACGCACGTCC
Organism: Amycolatopsis jejuensis; assembly: GCF_000717335.1. Taxonomy (GTDB): domain Bacteria; phylum Actinomycetota; class Actinomycetes; order Mycobacteriales; family Pseudonocardiaceae; genus Amycolatopsis; species Amycolatopsis jejuensis. Next base: position 185,380 of record NZ_JNYZ01000013.1, on the reverse strand, counting down.
AGCAGCGCGTGGAGAACTGGCTCAATCCGCTCGGCCCGCGGTACGACGCGCTCGGCGGTTCCTACCAGCTCGCCCAGGGGCTCTTCGGGCTCGGCACCGGCGGGGTCGGCGGTACCGGGCTCGGCGCCGGACGGCCGGACATCGTGCCTGCCGCGAGCACCGACTTCATCACCGCGGGAATCGGTGAGGAGCTCGGTTTCATCGGGCTGGCCGCGGTGCTGATGCTGTACCTGCTGATCGCGATGCGCGGCATGCGCAGTGCGCTGGCCGTACGCGACACGTTCGGCAAGCTGCTCGGCGGCGGGCTCGCGTTCACCATCGTGATCCAGATCTTCGTGGTCGTCGGCGGCGTCACCGCGCTCATCCCGGAAACCGGGGTCACCGCGCCGTTCATGTCCTACGGTGGTTCTTCGCTGCTGGCGAACTACATTCTCGTCGCGCTGCTGCTGCGCATTTCCGACGCCGCGCGCAGGCCCACCAGCCGTCCGAAGCCCCAGCAGCCGCAGGCCCCGATCGCCGAGGCGCACACCGTGATGGTGCAGCGCCCGCCCGCACCGGGCGATCCGAACGGGAGGACGGCGTGAACACCCCGCTGCGCAAGGTCGGCATGGCGATGCTCGTCATGATCGTGCTGCTGCTCGCCAACGACACCTACATCCAGGTCGTGAAGGCCGACACGTACCGCACCGATTCACGCAACCAGCGCGTGCTCTACGACGAGTACTCCCGCCAGCGCGGTCAGATCGTGGCGCCGGACGGCACGGTGCTCGCCGGGGTGAAACCGTCGAGCGACAAGTTCAAGTTCTTCCGCACGTACGCCGATGGCCCGATGTACGCCCCGGTCACCGGGTACTACTCGATCAACTACGGCGCGGGCGGCCTCGAACGCACCGAGGACGACGTGCTCAACGGCTCGGACCCGCGGCTTTTCGTGCGCCGGCTCTCGGACATGGTCACCGGCCGCGACCCGCGGGGCGGGAACGTGAAGCTGACCATCGACCCCAAGGTGCAGAAGGCGGCGTACGACCTGATGACCCAGCGCGGCTACACCGGCGCCGTGGTCGCGATGGAGCCGAAGACCGGGCGCATCCTCGCGATGGTGTCCACCCCGTCGTACGACCCGAACAAGCTCGCCTCGCACGGCGCCGACCAGAACACCGCGTGGAACGGCTTCACCAAGGACCCGAAGAACCCGATGATCAACAGGGCGATCTCGGAGAACTACCCGCCGGGATCCACGTTCAAGCTGGTCACCGCTGCGGCCGCGCTGGAGAACGGGATCGGCCCGGACACCCAGGTGAGCACCGCGCCGAACGTGCAGCTGCCGGGTACGAACACCACGCTCGAGAACTACAGCGGCCAGGTCTGCCCCGGCAACACGTTCAAGGACGCGCTCGCGCACTCGTGCAACGTCCCGTTCGCGACCTTCGCCGGGCAGCTCGGCGCGGACAAGATGAAGGCGACCGCGGCCAACTTCGGCATCGGGCAGGCCGACCTGAAGGTGCCGATGAAGGTCGTCCCGTCCACCGTCGGCCCGCTCGACTCGCCGGGCGCGCTGTTCCAGAGCGGTATCGGCCAGCGCGACGTCCGGCTCACGCCGCTGCAGGACTGCCTGCTCTCGGCCACCGTCGCCAACGGCGGCACCGCGATGAAACCGCAGCTCATCCAGTCGATTCTCGCGCCGGACCTGTCGACGATCGACAACGTCGACCCGGAGCAGCTCACCGGAAAGCCCGCGCTGTCGCCGGAGAACGACCGGATCCTCACCGACATGATGATCGCGTCGGAGAGCTTCACCAAGGGCGGCGGCAAGGACCCGGCGCTGAAGATCGCGTCGAAGACCGGTACCGCCGAGCACGGCACCGACTCGAAGAACACGCCGCCGCACGCGTGGTACACCGGGTTCGCGCCGTCGGACAACCCGCAGATCGCGGTGTCGGTCATCGTCGAGAGCGGCGGCGACCGCGGGCTCGCCGCGACCGGTGGCTCGGTGGCCGCCGAGATCGGCCGTGCCGCGATGGCCGCCCGGCTCGGGGGTGGGTAGCCGATGCTGTCCTCGGGTCAGCTGCTGGCCGAGCGCTACAAGCTGACGAACCGGATTGCCGTCGGCGGGATGGGCGAGGTCTGGCAGGCGAGCGACACCCGGCTCGACCGGGTCGTCGCCGTCAAGGTGCTCAAGGCCGAACTGTCCGGTGACGCCGAGTTCCTGCACCGCTTCCGCACCGAGGCGCGGATGACCGCTTCGCTCAACCACGCCGGAATCGCCGCGGTGCACGACTACGGCGAGACGGTGAGCGAGGACCTTTCCATTGCGTACCTGGTGATGGAGTACGTGGAGGGCGACCCGCTGGCCGGCATCCTCGCCCGGCACGGGCGGCTCACCGCGGACTACACGCTCGATCTCCTCGAACAGGCGGGGACTGCCCTGCAGGCCGCGCACGAGCAGGGTCTGGTGCACCGCGACGTGAAGCCGGGCAACATCCTGGTCACCCCGTCGGGCAAGGTGAAAATCACCGATTTCGGCGTGGCCAAGGCGGCCGACGCGGCGCCGGTCACGCGGTCCGGGATGGTCATGGGCACGGCGCATTACATCGCGCCGGAGCAGGCGCTCGGGCACGACGCCGAACCGGCCAGCGACGTGTACTCGCTCGCCGTGTGCGGATACGAATGCCTAGCCGGGCGCAGGCCGTTCCTGTCCGAGAACGCGGTGACCGTCGCGATGATGCACATCCGCGACGTCCCGCCGCCGCTGCCGCCGGACGTACCGCCGGGCGCGCGGGCGGTGATCGAGGCGACGCTGGTGAAGGACCCCCGGCAGCGCTACGCCAGCGGCGGCGAGTTCGCCGGCGCGGTGGCCGCGGTACGCGCCGGGCGTCCCCTGCCCACGCCACTCGGGCTGGTCAAGGCCGCGTACCCGGCCGGGGCCCCGGCCGTTCCGGTCGGTCCGGCGTCCAACCCGGCCTTCCACCCGCTCGCGGTACCGCCTGCGCCACCGGCCCCACCGCGGCGGCGTAGCCAGTGGGGCTGGTGGGTACTGCTCGCCGTGATCGTGGTCGTGGTCCTGGTGGCGGCGACCTTCCTGATCGCCAGGGTGGCGGCGGCCGGCAACGGCGAGCCGCCGGAAAGCGTGGACAGCGTGAACAACGGGAGCGGACCGACCTCAGCCACTCCGGCCGGTACGAGCGCGCCGCAGGGCCTGCAAGGCATGATGACCACACCTTGGACGGAATGGAACGGCACGAAGCGATGACCACACCCAGACTGCTCTCCAATCGGTACGAGCTGGGCGACACGCTCGGCTACGGAGGTATGTCCGAGGTCCACCACGGGCACGACGTGCGTCTGGGCCGGGAAGTCGCGATCAAGGTCCTGCGTGCGGACCTCGCCCGCGACCCGCAGTTCCAGGAGCGGTTCCGCCGCGAGGCGCAGAACGCCGCCGCGCTGAACCATCCGGCGATCGTGGCGGTGTACGACACCGGCGAGGCCAACACCGATGTCGGGCCGCTGCCCTACATCGTGATGGAGTACGTCGAGGGCCGGACCCTGCGCGACATCGTCAAGACCGAGGGTCCGCTGTCGCAGAAGCGGGCGATGGAGGTCATGGCCGACGTCTGCGCCGCGCTCGACTTCTCGCACCGGCACGGCATCGTGCACCGCGACGTGAAGCCGGCGAACGTGATGATCACGAAGAACGGCGCCGTCAAGGTGATGGACTTCGGCATCGCGCGCGCCATGCACGACGGCCAGTCGGCGATGACGCAGACCGCCGCCGTCATCGGCACCGCGCAGTACCTTTCGCCGGAGCAGGCGCGCGGCGAATCGGTGGACGCGCGTTCGGACGTGTACGCAGCAGGCTGCGTGCTGTACGAGCTGATCACCGGCGAGCCGCCGTTCACCGGCGATTCCCCGGTCGCGGTCGCGTACCAGCACGTCCGGGAAGACCCGCACGCGCCGTCGTCGGTGAACCCGGCGGTCTCGCCGGAGCTGGACGCGGTCGTGCTGAAGGCACTGGCCAAGGGCCCGGCGAACCGGTACCAGTCGGCCGCGGAAATGCGGTCGGACCTGGTGCGCACGCTGTCCGGGCAGCGGCCGTCGGCGCCGATGGTGATGTCCGAGGACGAGCGCACCCAGGTGATGAACGCCGACCGGCGGCAGCCGCAGCGCTACGACGACTACCCGGAGGAACCGGAGGAGGACCCGCGGGCCAAGCGCCGCCGCCGGGTGATCTTCGCGGTGATCGCCGCGTTGCTCGTCGCCGGTGTGGTGCTGCTGATCATGTGGCTGTCCAACGCTTTCAAGACCACCGAGAAGAACGCCCAGATCCCGGCCGTGGTCAACACCCCGATCGTGGAGGCGAAGTCGCAGCTGCAGAACGCGGGCTTCTCGGCGTTCGCGCCGAACAAGCAGGTGGTGTGCGGCGCCGAGGCGACCAACCCGGGTGGCCTGACCTGCACCGAGGACCAGATCAACAAGGTCATCGCGATCGACCCGGCCGCCGGGCAGACCGTGCCGACCACCACCCAGATCACGCTCACCGTCGGCGTGCGGCCGGGGTCGGTCACCGTGCCGGACCTGCACGGCAAGAGCCCCGATGAGGCGAAGAGCGCGCTCGAGCAGGCCAAGCTGAAGCTCGGCAACACCAATTCGCAGACGGTGGACAACCAGAGCGACGTGGGCAAGGTCGTCTCGCAGTCGCCGACCGCCAACTCCTCGGCCGCCGAGGGCACCTCGGTGGACATCACCGTGGGGTCGGGCGTCTCGCAGAAGACGGTGCCCAACACCGTCGGCAAGGACTACGCCACGGCGAAGCAGATGATCGAAGGCGCCGGGTTCAAGGTCAAGCGCACCGACCAGGCGTCGGACAAGCCCAAGGACCAGGTCATCGACCAGCAGCCGAACGGCGGCAACCTGCCCCCGAACAGCACGGTGACGGTGACCGTGTCCACCGGTCCGCAGCAGATCTCGATGCCGGACCTCACCGGGATGACCGAGGACCAGGCGACCCAGACCCTGCAGAACCTCGGCTGGAAGGGCAGCATCCAGGTCCAGTCCACCCGCAACGGCAACGGCCAGGCGAGCACCGTGGTGAAGCAGAACCCGACGGTGGGCACGATGATCAGCCCGACCCAGCCGGTCACGCTCACGATCAAGGAGGACGGCGGGATCATCCCGACGGCGCCGAGCACCGGCAGCGGTGGCGGCGGCGGATGGCCACCACGGCATCCCTGACCCGGAACTGCGCAAGGGCCCGCACGGCTTCGCACCGTGCGGGCCCTATTTCGCGCCTCGGCCAGGTCAATCCTGGTCGAGGAAGCCCCGCACGCTGGCGAGCACCTGGTCGACGTCACTGCCGCGCCCGCAGTCGACGTCCAGCTCCTCCACGGCCCCGGACCGCTTCACCGTGAGCGACACCGGCGGCCCGTCGTACCGGCGCCGCAGCCAGCCGAAGAGCGACCGGCAGAACGTGCCCGCCGACCGGCTGCTCACCATCACCACGACCCCGGACTCCGGCCCCGCGAGCCGAACCCGCCCGGCCAGCTCGTCCTCGGCCCCGAGCCAGGACGCCAGGTGCTGCAGCTCGTCCGCCGATCCGTCAACGGTGATCGCGGCGATCCCTGCCGTCACGAGCGCTCCCCTCAAGGGCCGAACAGACGGCGAGAGGGTAGCCGACCTGATCCAGCCGGAGGAACCCCCATTCAGGCATTTGCTGAATGCAATTTGCAGTTCACATCACGAGGGCTCGTCGCTGATGCATCCTGACCAGCGCGATCACGCACGCGGTCGCGCCAAGCGAAAACATGATCAACAGTGCCACGGTCACCGACAGAGCGGACAGAGCTGATCCGTTGGTGGCGGTCGAAGTTCCCAGCGGCGCGAAAACTCCGCTTACCACCATCAGCACGCAGAACACCAGCAGTACCCACAGCAGGGCCGCCTGTGCTCTTGCGGAACGCTTGCCAAACCTCGGAAACACCTCCGCGAAGGCGACGCGTTGACCACGACGCTTGACGAGCCGGCGGTAAAGAAGGCTTCCGGATAGCCCAGCGACAAAGGTCATGAGCAAGCCAGCTCCGAGATCCACTGAGGTCGTCCCCGACGGGACCTTCCCGGCCACCGCGCCGACCAGTCCACCGACTCCGAAGCCGATGCCGAGACAAAGACCGATCCATTGCAACGATGCCACCACCGTATTCCTGGCCCACTTCCCCCTTTGACCAGGTGATTCGGCGAGCAGAGAGGGATCCGGTGAGGTCCGGTCGGCCGGTGCGGGTACGGCTGGAATCTTGTCGATGCCGGGGGTGCCGCCAATTGGCTCCGGAGCAGCCACCGTGACGCGCCGCCTCGGCGGCTGAGGCACCACGGGCCCTTCCGGCGTGGACGGCTCCCTACGCAACAAGAGGCTGCTGCTCGTATCCGTGGCTTGCATCTTCGGCCGGGGCATTCCCCGGCGCTCGAGAGCTACATCGAGGGGCGCCATACAGGCGATTGACATCGAGCGGGCGCCCGTGCGAGCGGCTCGTGAGCAGCGAGAGCAACTCACCGGTGAATGCGGTGTTCCGTTCCCCTGGTGGGGAAAGCGACACTCGATTCTTCGGCGAAGAAGCAATCACGGTCGTTCCCCGGATCCGGATCTGCCGGGGATCAAGCCGCGAATCGGACATCGCTCCGATGGCCATACCGGAGTAGCAACAGTCCAGGATGAGCAAACGCGTCTCGGCAAAGCTGCTCTCCATCGCGCCGCGCAGAGTATCGAAGGAAACCCCGGTCGTCTCCGGTTCGTCCGGGTCGGTCTCTCGAGTGGTCAGGTAGAGCCGATCGTGGCGTTCGTCCCGGATCCCGTGACCGGCATAGTAGACGAGCAGCAAGTCCTCGGCTTGACGCGAAAACCGCCGCAATCGTTTGGTCAGGCTCGCCGGTGAATCAGCGTTGTCCACGACATGGCACTGGTCCCAGCCGAGGACACCGGTCTGCGGATCGCTGAGCGCCGAGCGCAGATCCGACAGGTTGTTGTGCACCGACGGCAGGTTTTCGAGCAGATCGGATTCGAAGTCGCTCGTGCCGATGAGAATTGCTCGCGATCTACCTGGGTCAGGAAGCGCGGACACGGCGATCAGGAATCCTGCCCGAAGAAGTCCCGCGCAGCCGAAATCACCCGCGTGGCGTCGTCTTCGGAGCCACAGCTCAGCTCAAGGGTCTCCTCTCCCCGGACCAGCTTGAGAGATACCTTGCGTGCGTCCCGTCGACGAGCCAGCCAATCGAACAACGACCGGCACAGCGTGGTTGCTGCGCCACTGGTCACGACCACTTCGATGGTCTCGAGCACGCCACCCATCTCGCCTGGCCGAGGAGGTGAATCCGGCGCCCGGACCCGGCCACGCAATTCGTCCTCGTCTCGCAGCCAAGCAGCGAGCTGCCGGAGCTCGTCATCGGCAGCTCCCGGCACTGCGAGCAGGATGGTGCCAGACACCACAAGACCTCCCATTGCCCATGGGGCAAGGAATCTCGGGTCCGCCCCAGATCAGAGCGGATATTCTAGCGCGCAGATTGCATGCTGCAGAATGCAGCCCGGGATCGCTCAGGACCGGCGTGCCGACAGGACCCCGACCGCAGTCGCGCTCAGTGCCAGGGCCAGCACCGACGTGATCGCGGCTAAGGCGAGCGGGCCGCCGTACGGGGTGCCGCTCGTGAGGGCTTCCAGAAGCGGGTGCACGAGCGGGACCCACTTGCCGAGCAGCACCGCGCCGAGGATCAGTACCGCGGCGAGCACCGTCCAGCCGATCCGTGACACCAGCAGCCGCGAGCACGGCAGGCCGATCGCGATGCCCAGCAGGGCGCATGCGAGGTGCGTGGCCAGCCCGGTGCCCGCGATCTGCCAGCGCAGCTGTCCCGGCCGGGACACCGCCCACGCGACCGTCGCCAGCGTGCACACGAGAGTGCAGCCGAACACTGCCAGCACGGCGCCGCCGATGGTCTTCTGGCGGGCGCCGGCGTGGTTGAGGGTGATCAGACGCTGTACGGGATCTTCGATGTCCAGCAAGGCGATCGTGAGCCAGCAGCCGACGACGAGGACACCAGCGCCACTCACGCCGTACAGCGGGAGCGCGGGGGAACTCGGGTCGGCGTAAAGGATTGCGCACAGCGTGAGGTACGCGAGCACTGCCGGTAGATACCGCTGCGAATGCCCGAGCAGAGCCAAGTAATACCGGCTTACGGCGAGCACGGCGTCACCTCCCGCACTGACCAGCCGCCGGAAAGCGCGCGCAGCAGAACTGCGTCGGCGTGCTTCGCGTCGACTGTCAGCACAACGCAATCACCCTCGTCGACAGCCGTGTGTACGCCGGGTTCTGCCGTCCAGTCACCGAATTCGGCGGACAGCGGCAGCAGCGTGATGCGCGTGTGCTCGGGCTGGACGTCCAGCAGGGCAAGCCGTCCGGACTCGAGACGGTGGACGTCGTCGGCATGCTCGCGTACGACGGCCGCGCGGTGATCGGTGAACACGACGCTCGCGCCGCGTGCCCGGGTCTCCGCGACGAGTTCGCCGAGTACCGCATGCGCGCCGACGTCGAGGCCGGACCACGGTTCGTCCAGGACCAGCAGGTCCGGCGCGGCCAGAACCGCTTGTGCCAGGCCGATTTTCTGCGCGTTGCCCTTCGACAGCGTGCGCAGCGGCGCGTCCGGACCGCCGACCAGCGCGAGCCGTTCGAGCAGCGGATCGATCACCGAAAGGTCGCGGATTCCGCGGATCCGGGCGAGATGCCGCAGGTACGCCCGTGCGCTCAGCCGCTGGCCGCCGGGAAACCGGTCCGGCAGGTACCCGACCGCCGGGCGCCCGGCGACCTCGCCGTACGACGCCCGCGACACCCCGGCCATGATCCGCAGCAGCGTGGACTTGCCGGACCCGTTCGTGCCGAGGACGCCGATGACCCGTCCGGCGGGCACCGCGAGATCCACGTGCGCCAGCACCGGTTCCCCGCTGCCGTACCGCTTGCCGACCCCGGTGAGCCGCAGCAGCGGCGTCACGCAGCGGCGGCCTTCTGCAGTGCGCGGGTGGCCCGTTCCAGCTCGTCGACCACCGCGGGGGCGACCGGATGCCCGGCCGAGGCCATCCAGTTCGCCAGCATCCGGTGCCCGCCCTCGGTGAGCACCGACTCCGGGTGGAACTGCACGCCTTCCAGCGGAAGTTCGCGGTGGCGCATACCCATCACGATGCCGGTCCCGGTGGTACCGGTGACCTCGAAGACCGCCGCATCGATGGTTTCGGGCAGCACGGTGAGCGAGTGGTAACGGGTGGCGGTGAACTCGTCCGGCAGCCCGGCGAGGACCCCAGCACCGGTGTGCTGCACCTGGCTGGTCTTGCCGTGCAGCAGCTCGGGCGCGCGGTCGACGGTGGCGCCGAAGTGCACGCCCAGCGCCTGGTGACCGAGACAGACCCCGAGCATCGGCGTGCGGGTTTCGGCACACTTCGCGATCACGTCAATGCTCTGACCTGCACGTTCCGGCGTGCCGGGACCGGGAGAGACGAGCACCGCGTCGAATTCCGGTACGCGCTCGAGGTCCACGACGTCGTTGCGCCACACCGTGCAGTCGGCGCCGAGCTGCGCCAGGTACTGGACGAGGTTGTAGACGAAGCTGTCGTAGTTGTCGACGACGAGAACGCGCATGCGGTCAGCTTAGCCGCTCCCACCTGGTGGACCGTACGCCAGATCACAGTGAAAGTTAGGATCACCTAACTTACCGTGGGTCCGGTGAGCCGAACCCTTCGAGTCGCCGTGGTCGGCGCCGGTCCCGCCGGCATCTACGCTGCCGATCTGCTGGACAAGTCCGATGCCCCCGTCGAGGTCGACCTGTTCGAGCGCATGCCTGCGCCGTTCGGGCTGATCCGCTACGGCGTCGCGCCCGACCACCCCCGGATCAAGGGCATCGTGACCGCCCTGCACAAGGTGCTGGACCGGCCGAACATCCGGCTGCTCGGCAACGTCGACTACGGGACCGACCTCAAGCTCGACGACCTGCGCGAGTTCTACGACGCGGTCATCTTCGCCACCGGCGCAATGGCCGACCGCGCGCTCGACCTCCCCGGCATCGACCTCGACGGCAGCCACGGCGCCGCCGACTTCGTGTCCTGGTACGACGGCCATCCGGACGTGCCGCGGACCTGGCCGCTGAATGCGTCGTCGGTCGCGGTGCTCGGGGTCGGGAATGTCGCGCTGGACGTGGCACGCGTGCTGGCGAAGACGGCCGACGAGCTGCTGCCCACGGACATCCCGGCGAACGTGTACGAGGGTCTGCGGGCCAGCCCGGTCACCGACGTGCACGTATTCGGCCGCCGCGGTCCGGCGCAGGCGAAGTTCTCGCCGCTGGAACTGCGCGAACTGGACCATTCGCCGAACGTCGAGGTGATCGTGCACCCCGAGGACATGGAGTTCGACGAGGCGAGTGTCGCGCAGCTGCGGTCGTCGAAGCAGACCGACATGGTCGTGAAAACGTTGCAGGAGTGGGCAATCCGCGACGAGGGTACCCGACCGCGGCGGCTCCACCTGCACTTCTTCCATTCCCCGGTCGAGGTGCTCGGTGAGGACGGCCGGGTGGCCGGGTTGCGCACGGAACGCACCGAATACCGCGACGGCAGCGTGGTGGGTACCGGCGAATTCCACGACTGGGACGTGCAGGCGGTGTACCGCGCGGTGGGTTACCTGTCTTCGCATCTGGCGGAAATCCCGTTCGACCACACGTCGGGCGTGATCCCGAACCAGGGCGGCCGGGTGCTGGACATCGACGAGAACCAGGTCCCCGGGGTGTACGTGACCGGCTGGATCAAGCGCGGCCCGGTCGGCCTGATCGGCCACACGAAGGGCGACGCGGCGGAGACGGTGGCAAACCTGCTGGCCGACGCGGACACGCTGGCCGCGCCGCAACACGCGTCCCCGGACGCCATTCTCGAGTTCCTGGATGCCCGCGGTATCGAGTTCACGACGTGGGCAGGCTGGGGCAAGCTCGACGCGCACGAGAAGTCCCTCGGCGAGCCGCACGGCCGGGAGCGGATCAAGGTCGTGGAACGGGAAGACATGGTGCGCATCTCGCGCTCCTAGACCCCGCTGCCCCCGCGGTCCGTGAAGGCCACCTTCACGGAATCAGATTCCCTCATGGTTCCCTTCACGGACTTCGGCCGGGTACGGCTGTTCCGGTGGGAGTGATCCACCGAAGTGGTGATGAAACTCGTTTTCTCTTGTCGGCCGGTCCGGGCGCCGGTAGCCAGGAGGGGAACCACTCACCATGGAGGTTGTCTTGTCTCTGGACGTATCGCCCGCGCTGCTGGAGAAGGCCGAGCGCGGGGAGGTCTCCGACGCCGAGTTCGTGGCCTGCGTACGGGAGTCGCTGCCGTACGCATGGGAGGTCATCACCGGCGTCATCGCCGAGGCCGACGGCGCGCCGGACGGCTTCGCCGACAACGAGACCCCACCACCGGACGAGGCCGCCCGCGGCCAGCTCCTGCGAGCCCTGGCCTCCGACGCCATCCGCGGCGGACTGGAGCGGCACTTCGGCGTGAAGCTGGCTTTCCAGAACTGCCACCGGATCGCGGTGTTCCGCAAGTCCGAAGTGGACGGTCAGCGGTACCGCGCGTTCGTCTCCCCGCGTGGGCAGTTGCTGAACCAGAGCCCGGAACTGCGGGACTGCTAGCTCCGTAGCAACCAGCACGATGCCCCAGGTCGAGTGATCTCGACCTGGGGCATCGCTGTTTCCGACGCAGCACCATTCATGACGAAGTAGTCAACATCATTTCCCTCGTTGGTTTCCGCCAAGGCTCAAGTCCATCCTCAGCTCCAGGTCGACCCCTCTTCTTTTAATTGACAGTCCAGTCATGTTGGGTCATGATGAGCCGCGCCGGCTGGGGGGCAGGCGCCTGCGCGGCGGCCACCTCAAAGGAGATGACGATGACCGAGTTGTGCGTGGACCATTCGCCATCCGGCTACCCGGCCACGACCCTGGCTGCGGCCATCGACGCCCAGAGCCGGGCGCGGCCGGGCGCACCGTTCCTGCTGACGGACGCACGGGACTGGACTTACGCCGCCGTGCACGAGGCAAGCGACCGGTTGGCCACCACCCTCCTGGCAGCCGGGGCCGGCCGCGGCGACCCGATCGCCATCGCGGCGCCGAACTCGGCGGAGTGGGCCGTGACTTGGCTTGCGGCAGCGAAAATCGGCGCTCCGGTCGTCGCGCTGAACGTCGTGTACCGGGAGCGCGAGTTCGAGTACATGATCAACCAGTCCGGAGCGCGCATCGTGATCTGCGCGGCCGAGCACGGCGGGTTCGACTTCGTCGCGATGCTGGACGGGCTGCGCAACCGGCTGCCGTCGGTGCGGGAGTTCGTTTTTCTCGGCGGTGCGGGGTTCGCCGGGAGCCGTACCTGGGACGACGTGTCGGCGGGGCCCGCGGACCAGGCCGCGCTGCGCCGGGCCGGCGAGCTGATCCGCCCGGCCGACCCCGTGGTCATCCTCTACACCTCCGGCACCACCGGGCACCCGAAAGGCGCGCTCCTCACGCAGGCGAGCATCCTCGCGTCGGCGACCGCCCAGGTGGCCAACTTCGGGCTGACCTCGGACGACGTCGCGATGGGGCAGCTGCCGTTCAACCACGTCGGGGGCGTGACCTGCACGCTGACCGCCGCGATGCTCGCCGGCAGTGCGGTCGCCGTGATCCCGAGCTTCCACCCGAAGGTCGCGGCGCGGATCATCACCGAGCGCCGGGTTTCGGTCTTCACGGGAGTCCCGACGATGTACGCGATGATGCTCGGGCTGCCCGAGTTCGCCGAAACGGACACGTCGTCGGTGCGGCTGTGCGTGGTCGGCGGTGCCAACCTCGAACCAGCGCTGGCCGACCGCATCACCGGCAGTTTTCCCGGGGTCCGGCTGGCGAATCTCTACGGTCTGTCGGAGACCTCCGGCGCGTGCGTCATCTCGGCGCCGGACGACGATCCGCGCACTCTCGCCGAGACGGTCGGCGTTCCGATCGGCGAGTTCGCCGTGCGCGTCGTGGACGACTCCGGGGCCATCCTTGCCGCCGGTGCCGAAGGCGAGCTGCAGGTGTCCGGCGAGTGCCTTGCCGCGGGCTACCTTGCCCTCCCCGAGGAAAACGACGCGGTGTTCCGGCCCGGCGGGTGGCTCGCCACCGGCGACATGGCTGTCATCCGGCCCGATGGCCACGTCGAACTGCGCGGGCGGCGGAAAGAGATGTACGTCCGCGGCGGGTACAACGTCTACCCCGCCGAGATCGAGAACTTCCTGGCCGGTCAGGAATCGGTGGCGATGTGTGCGGTGATCGGCATCCCGCATCCGATGTTCGGCGAGGTCGGCCGGGTGTACGTCGTTGCCGAGCCGGGCCGTCGGGTCGATCCGGCCGACCTGATCGCGCGCTGCCGGAGCCAGCTGGCCGATTACAAGGTGCCGGAGGAAATCGTCGTCGTCGACGAACTGCCGCTCACGCCCGCAGGAAAGATCCGCAAGGGCGTCCTGCGCGAGCTGGCCGGCACCGGCCACCCCGATCCGATCGCCCCGGCGATTCCGCACTCCACGAGGAAGCAGGACTGAAGATGTCGTACGTCATCGGCACCGACACCGGCGGTACCTTCACCGACACCGTCGTGATGGACCAGGACGGCAGGGTCACGATCGGGAAGCGCTCCTCGACGCCGCCGGAGTTCGTCGGGGGTGTCCTCGACAGCGTGGCCGATGCGGCAGGCAAGCTCGGCATCGACGACCGGTTGCTGTCCGACACCGACGCTTTCCTTTACGGGACAACGATTGTCGTCAACGCGATCGCCACCGGGCAGGCGGCGAACACCGGGATCATCACGACACAGGGATTCGCCAGCACGATGTTCATCGCGCGGGCGGCGAGCCGGACCAACGGCTTGGGCACCGAGAGCCTCCGGCGGTTCGCCGAACGCCGTAAGCCCACCCCGCTGATCCCGCGTAACCGCCGGATGGTCAAGGAACTGCGCGAGCGAGTCGACTGGAAGGGCCAGGTGCTGGCTCCGCTCGACGAGGACCAGGTCCGCGCCACCGTCGCGGAACTGGTCGACGCCGGCGCCGAGTCGCTGGCGGTGTGTCTGCTGTGGTCGTTCCGGAATGACGCCCACGAGCAGCGCGTCCGGGAGATCGCGGCCGAGGTCGCGCCCGGCCTGCCGGTGACGCTGTCCAGCGAGCTCGCGCCCAAGATGGGTGAGTACGAACGGATGACGACCTCGGCCTACAACGCGGCGATGGCCCCGGTCGCCAGCTCTCACCTCGACCGGCTCGAGGACCGCCTGTCTGCCGGCGGGCTCGCCCCGGATCGCGTTCTGGTCATGCAGGGCAACGGCGGGCTGGACCGTTCCGTCCACGTCACGTCGCGGCCGGTGAACCTCATCGGGTCGGGTCCGGCGGGCGGCGTGCTCGGGGCGAAGGTGCTCGCCGAAGCGATGGGCCTCTCGAACGTCATCTGCACCGACGTCGGCGGCACGACGTTCGACATGGGCCTGCTGGTGAACGGCAAACCCGTGCTCACCCCGACCGCGGTCGTCCACCAGCATCAGCTCTACCTTCCGATCGTCGACGTGGTCTCGATCGGCGCCGGCGGCGGCAGTATCGCGCGCGTCGACGAGGTGGCCGGGCTGCTCAGCGTCGGCCCGGAAAGCGCGGGCGCGGTCCCCGGCCCGGTCTGTTACGGCAAGGGCGGCGAGTACCCCACCGTCACCGACGCCGACCTCGTCCTCGGCTTCATCGACCCTGACTTCTTCCTCGGCGGAAGCATGCGGCTCGACGTGGCGGGGGCCCCCCGTGCCATCGAGGAGAAGGTCGGCAAGCCGCTCGGCCTGTCGGTCGAGGAGGCCGCGGCGGCAATCGTCGAGATCGCCGACAACCACATGGCCGACACCATGCGCCAGCAGACAGTGGAGCGCGGGCACGACCCCCGGGACTTCACCGCATTCCTTTACGGTGGCGGCGGCCCGCTCCACGGCACCGCCTACGCGCCGAAGCTCGGCATCACCTCCATGGTCGTTCCCGGCGGCGAGCTGGCGTCGGTCTTCTCCGCGTGGGGCATCGCCGGCTCCGACGTACACCACACTCACGAACTGTCCAGCCCGATGAAGGCGCCGTTCGACACCGATGCCCTCGCCGAGGTGTTCGGCACACTCGAAGGCAGGGCCCGTGAGCGCTTCGACGGGGACGGCGTCGCCGAGGACGCCCGAGTTGTCGAACGCTACGCCGAGCTGCGGTATGCGACCCAGACGAATGTCGTCGTGGTTCCGGTACCAGGCGGGCGTCTGGATGCGGCGGCCATCGAGGGGGTCGTCGATGCGTTCGAGCAACAGTACGAACGCCTTTACGGGGAGGGCAGCGCTTTCCGCGAAGCGGGCGTCGAGTGCATCAACTTCCGGGTGCAGGCCTACGGCGTCCGGCGCAAACCGGCCATCGCCCGCCATCCGCTGTCGACGGGAACCGCGCAGCCGTCCGCGAAAAGGTCGGTCTACTGGTACGAGCTGAAGGAGTCCCGGCCCACCCCGGTGTTCACCTCGGCCGGATTGCAGCCGGGCACCCGGATCGACGGGCCTGCCGTCGTCGAGCTCACCACGACGACCGTGGCGGTCCGTCCGGGACAGCGGCTGCGCGTCGACGAATTCGCGAACTACGTCATCACCCCGGCTTGATCGATCGGAGTCCCACCATGACCAGCTACCCCATCGCGGGCTCGGACAAGTTCGAGTCGGTGGCCAAACCCGCGTCCGCCCTGCAGATCGACCCGAGCCTCGCGCTATTCGTCCCGGCGGCGGACTGCGTCGTCGACCCGGTCACCTACGCCGTCCTGTCGCACAAGCTCACGCAGGTCAACGACGAGGCCGGCGCCACGATCCGGAAAATGTCGGGCTCGATCATCGTCACCGAGGCCTACGACTTCAACACCGCAGTCGGTGATCCGCGCGGCGATCTCGTCGCGCTCGGCTCGCACATCAGCGTCCACGGCGGCGTCGTCCAGCGGATGATCCAGTGGACGCTCGAACATCGCAGCGCCAACCCGGGTATCCGGGAAGGCGACGCATTTCTGGTGAACGACCCGTGGGTCGGCGCCGCACACCAGAACGACACCGCCCTGCTCCGGCCGGTATTCGTCGACGGGAAGCTCTTCGCGTGGGTCGCGGCGACCCTGCACTTCGTCGACCTCGGCGGGCGGCATCCGTCGAGCTTCGTCGTGGACGCCGACGACGTTTTCAGCGAGAGCCTGCCATTGCCGCCGATCAAGTACGTCGAGGGCGGGGTGATCCGGGCGGACGTCGAGGACATGTTCCTGCGGCGCAGCCGGATGCCGCTGTCCGCCGGACTGGACCTGCGTGCGCTGGTAGGCGGCACGCACGTGGCGGCGACCCGCATCACCGAGATGGCGGCGGCGTACGGCGCCGACGAGGTAGCCCTTGTCATGGCACGGATCCTGGATTCCACCGAGACCCGGCTGCGCAGCAGGCTGGCGGACCTTCCGGACGGGGTCTGGCGGCACCTGCACTTCGCCGAGTGCGCCAAGGACGGCGACCGCGGCCTCTACTCCCTTCCGATGACGATGGAGAAGCACGGCGACCGGCTCGTCTTCGACCTCACCGAGGCCGATCCGCAGACCGGCTTCTTCAACTGCACGCGGACGCTGACCGAAGCGTCGATCGTCGCCGCGGTCCTTCCGTTGCTGTGCCACGACATGCCGTGGGCGCCGGGAGCCGTGCTGCGGGTGCTGGAATGCCGGGTCACGCCGGGCACGATCATCGCCTCGTAGTTCCCGGCCGCTTCGGGCGGCGGGGTCACGCAGACCAGCTGGACCAACATCAACTCCGCGACGACGTTGATTTCGAAAATGCTCGCGGCAGGCCCGGCGGAGCACAAGCAGCACCTGCTGGCCGTCTCGAACTCGAGCTGGCTCGCCCAGCTCCTCGGCGGACTCGACCGCGACGGGCTGCCGACCCTGGCCCTCTCCCTCGACCAGGCAGCCGGCGGGATCGGCGCCCGTTCCTGGGGCGACGGTGACGACGCCGCGGGCATGCCGCTCAGCCCGGCGTGCCGGATCGCGAACGTCGAGTCCCAGGAGTGGTACCAGCCCCTGTTGTGGTTGTACCGCACGGAAACCGTCGACAGCGGAGGCGCCGGGCGGTTCCGCGGCGGCACGGGTGCGCAGTCCGCTGTCGTCCCGCACGACACCGCCGAGCCGATGTACGCGATGTGCATTGCTTCCGGCCTCGCCACCCCGAACGGCGCGGGGCTGTGCGGCGGGTCGCCGGCGAAAGCGGGTTACTACAAGGTCGTCCGCGACTCCGACGTCTGGGACCGGTACGCCACCTCGGCGGTGCCGGTCGACGAGGACGAGCTCGCGGGGACGACCGAATGGCCGCACTCGAAGACCGTGCTGCTGCCGATCGGGCTGAACGACGTCTACGCGCTCGGATGGTTCGGCGGTGGCGGATACGGCGACCCGCTCGAACGCGATCTCTCCGCCGTCGAGGAAGACGTCGCGGAAGGGCTGGTGAGCGTGGCGCACGCGCGCACCACTTATGGCGCAGTGGTCCTCGACGGCGCCGTCGACCACGAGCAGTCGACCCGGTTGCGGGCGCAGCTGCGAGGCGATCGGCTAGGCCGCGAACCGATGCCCGAACCACCGGCCCCCGCACTGCCCGACGGCCATCGGTGGCTGGACGAGAACATCGTGATCGCCGAGGACGGCACCTCCGCGTGCGGCCGGTGCCGCCACCGGCTGGCGGACCCGCAGGCCAACTACAAGCTCGGTACCCACGTGGTCGAAACCCCGCTGTCGGCCACCGACCGCGTCTGGCGGGACCCGGCACTGTATGTCGACGAGACGAGCCTGGTGTTCCGCGAGTTCGTTTGCCCGGGTTGCGGTTGCCGGCTCGAAACCGAGGTCTCGCTGCGCGAGCTGCCGCCGGTCCACGACAAGCAGCTCGCACTGACATGGCGGTGACGATGCCGGTGCTCCTCGACGATCTCGCCGCGGAGACCGAAACTGTGCGCGAGCTCGTCGAGGACCTGCCCGAGACCGGCTGGCAGGCCGGGACTCCCAGCCCGGGCTGGTCGATTGCCGACCAGATCTCGCACCTCGCGTTCTTCGACGACCAGGCTCGGCTCGCGCTCGTCGATCCGGACGCGTTCGCCGCCGGCCGGGCCACGATCGAGGAACACGGCATCGACCCGGACCAGATCGCCGGACGCTACCGCTCGTGGCGCGGCTCGGAACTGTTGTCCTGGTTCACTTCCGGCCGCGCCGAGCTCATCAGCGCGTTCACCGGCGCCGACCCGGGATCGCGGGTGCCGTGGTTCAGCCAGGAGATGAGCATCGGCTCGTGCGCCACCGCCCGCCTCATGGAGACTTGGGCCCACGGCGTGGACATCGCGGACACGCTCGGGGTACCGATCCGGGCGACCGAACGGCTGCGGCACGTCGCGCACCTCGGCGTCGGCGCCCGCAAGTTCAGCTTCCTGATCAACGGGCGGCCCGCCCCGGACACTCCGGTCCGGGTCGAGCTCACCGGACCGGCCGGCCCGTGGACGTGGGGACCGCCGGACGCTCCCGGCCGGGTCACCGGACCCGCGCTCGACTTCTGCTTCGCCGTCACCCAGCGCCGCCACCTCGCCGACCTGGACCTGGTGCTCACCGGACCGGGAGCGGCGGAGTGGATGAGCCTCGCGCAGGCCTTCGCAGGCGAGCCGGGCGCGGGCCGTCAACCGACCATGCATTTCGTCCCGGAAGCAGGGAGTTCCCCTTCGTGCGCAACGACTTCACGTGCCTCGACGTCACCTACGACGACGACGTCCTCCGCATCACCGTCGACCATCCCGGCAGTGCCCTCAACACCGTCGACGACCTGCTCCACTCCGACCTGACCCGGCTGTTCCGGGAGCTCAAGCAGGAGAACGACGCGCGGGCGGTCCTGCTAACCGGCCGCGGTCGGGCGTTCTCCGCCGGGGGCGACTACCGCTGGTTCAAGACACTCCGGACGCCACACCGGCTGGCCGAGCTCAGCCGGGACGCCCGGCAGCTCATCTGGGACCTGCTCGACGTCGAGCTGCCGATCGTGACCGCGGTCAACGGGCACGCCCTCGGTCTCGGTGCCAGTATCGCGCTCTTCTCCGACGTGATCTTCATGGCCGAGAGCGCCACGATCGGCGACCCGCACGTCCGAGCGGGCATCGTGGCCGGCGACGGCGGCGTGGTCGCGTGGCCCCTCGCCGTCGGTCCCGCCCGGGCCAAGGAGTACTTGATGACCGGCGATCCGCTGACCGCGGCCGACGCCGAGCGCCTCGGCCTCGTCAACCACGTCGTGCCGGACGACGCTCTGCCCGATGCCGCACTGGCCTTCGCGCGCCGGCTCGCCGCCGGCGCCCCGCTGGCCACCCGGTTCACCAAGCTCGCCGTCAACAAGCTCGTCAAGGACAGCCTGAACTCGGCATTCGACGCCTCGACCGGATACGAGATCTCCACGTTCCTGAGCGAGGACCACGTCGAGGCGATCGATGCATTCCTCGCCAAACGCTCTCCCCGGTTCACCGGCAGATGACCACACCGTGGTGACGATGACGTCAAGTCCAGGGGGTCGTGCCGCATCGAATGCCAGGCTGGAATGGTCTACCCTAGGTGACTGCGCCGTCGGGTCAAGACGTGCAGCACCGCGATGTTAGGACCGGATTCATGGCTACGCCCACACGCAGGCCCTCGGTGACCACCCCGACCACGGCCCGCGGCAAGCGAACCAGGGCGATGCTCGTACAGGCGGGCCGGGAGCTGCTCGAAGAGCGGGGCTTCGCCGAAACGAGCATCGACGAGGTCGTCAAACGCGCGAAGGTCTCGCACGGGACCTTCTACGTCTACTTCGACTCCAAGGATTCGCTGCTGCGCGAGATCGCGCACACCGTCATCGGGGAGGTGTTCGCGGCCAACCTGATCGGTGCCGACGCTCCTGGCGACCCCTATGCGCGGATCGAGGCGGCGAACCGCCGTTACCTGGCGGCGTGGCGCAAGGGGGCGAAGATCATGCGGCTCATCGACCACATGTCCGCCACGAGCGAGCAGTACCGGAAGCTGATGATCGAGCTGCGCGAGCTCTTCGTGAGCCGCGGGGCGGAGGGCATCCGCAGGCTGCAGAAAGCAGGCCTCGCCGACCCGTCGTTGCAGCCCCGGCTGACCGCGATCGCCCTTGGGGCGATGGTCGAGCAAACGGTGCACGTGTGGCTGTACCTCGGGGAGAACTTCGACGAGGACGAGGTGATCGATCACCTGACCCGGCTGTGGGCCGGGGCGATCGGCCTGCGTCGCGAGGAGAGCCAGCGCTAGGGGCTTACCTCGTTCTCTGGCCGCGGAGTTCGGGGAGGATTTCCGCGCCGATGCGGGCGATATTGTCCACCGTGCCCTCCGTCGTGCCGGAGGCTTCCACGAACATGATCACGTGGGAGATCCCGGTGCGTCGGAGGCTCGTGGCCAGGGTGTCGACGCAGTGGGCGGCCGGGCCGACTGGGTGGATGGCGCACAGGCGTTCGGTGTACTCGCCCGGATCGCGGGACGGGCCGGGGCGGCCGTCGACCGTGACGTGTGCGCCGAGGCCGTCCTTCAGCCAGCCGGGCAGGGTTCGGCGGACCAGGGTCGTCGCGTTGTCGCCGACTTGGCACAGCACGGTTGACACGTGCGCGGCCGGTTTGCCGTACGCGGCAACGGTTGCGGCTTTTTCGGAATCGTCGGCGTGTAGGCCTAGCAGCATCGGTAAACCGCGGTCCGCTGCCAGCCGGACGGCGGCCGACGTCGGACCGCCGCAGGCGACGACCACCCGTGGCGGGCGGTGTGGCACGGGGGTCAGCGGTACCTCGCGGAAGGCGAAATGTTCACCGGCGGCGGAGACCCGGCCGGTGGTCGCGGTGAGGAACAGGCCGAGGGACTCCGCGAAACCGCTTTCGTAGCGCGGTAATCCGGTGCCGAACACCTCCAGGTCCTGCCACGGCCCACCGCGGCCGACGCCAAGGTGCAGGCGTCCGCCGGACAGTGCGTCGAGCATCGACCACTGTTCTGCCAGCGCGACCGGATGCGTCGTGGACAGCACGCTCACCGCGGTGCCCACGCCGATCCGCTCCGTCCGTCCCAGCACGTGTGCGGCGAGCGTGATCGCCGACGGGCAGACGCCGTAGGGCATGAAGTGGTGTTCGGCGAGCCAGACGTCGTCGAAGCCCGCGGCCTCGGCTGCCTCGGCGGCGCGGACGGTACGCCGCAGGACGTCGGCGTCGTCCTGGCCGGGGAAGCGTGCGGAGACGAGGAAGACGCCGAACCGGATCAGTTGTCCACCGACACGTTGTTGAACCACAGCAACGGGTCGAGCCACGGGAACACCACGAACATCAGCAACGCCACGACGCCGAGCACCAGCACGACCGCGGTCGCGATCTTCACCGCGAACGGCCCGGGCAGATGCCGCCAGATCCAGCCGTACATCAGGAGGCACCGCCGATCTTCGACAGCAACGTGGTGTAGTCCTTGACCTGCGTCTTCGGGACCTGGCGGGTGAGCACCGAGGTGATGATCAGCCGCTCCTTCGCGGAGAACTGCGGGTGGCAGGTGGTGAGCGTGAGCAGCGACGCCTGCTGCGCCTTCGGCAGGATCCCGGCCGGCTTGTATGGCACCGGGTTCACCGCGTCGCCCTGACTCGGCAGCACGACCTTGCGGCCGAACGTCTCGTCGTACGCGCCGCCGCCCGGAATGCTCGTATTGCGCAGCGTCGGCACGTTCTTGCACTCCGGCTGCGCGCCCTTGCCCGCGGCCCAGCCCTTGATCTCGTCCTCGTAGGGCAGGACCTGGTAGATGAAGAAATCGGTGTGCGTCTCGATGACGATCTGGTCGCACGAGCCGAGGTTGTCCAGATCGTTGAACGGCGCGCCCTTGCCGACCCGGTGCCCGGCAATGCCGAAGTTGCCGGGCTCGCCGGGCAGCGCGGTGC
Organism: Amycolatopsis jejuensis; assembly: GCF_000717335.1. Classification (GTDB taxonomy): domain Bacteria; phylum Actinomycetota; class Actinomycetes; order Mycobacteriales; family Pseudonocardiaceae; genus Amycolatopsis; species Amycolatopsis jejuensis. Next base: position 163,377 of record NZ_JNYZ01000013.1, on the reverse strand, counting down.
CCTTGTAGTGCCCCGGCCCGACGGCGAGTGCGTTCTCGCCGGTGCCTTCCTGGATGGTGAAGTTGAAGTCCGCGCCGAACGACGGAATGTGGATGCGGGCGAACGCCTTCCCGTCGACCAGCTCGGGATGCAGCGTGCGGTCCTTGGCCCAGTCGCCGTCGAGCTGGTCGCTCGCGGTGTGCTGTTTTTCGGCGGAGAAGAGGTCGGTGACCCAGACCTCGTAGACCATGAACAGCAGCACGACCACGCCGAGGGTGATGAAGATTTCCCCGGCGGTCCGGATCGCGACGCCCCCCTTACCGAGCGGCGGCTTGGGTTTTTTGTCTTTTTCGTCCGATACGGCGACCGCGGAGAAGACCTCGGTGGGCTGCTCGGCAAATTCGGGACCGGTCATCCGCCGCCGGGGCGGGCCGGTTTCACCGACCCGGCGAGGCATCTGCCGCGTGTCCTCGGCCCTGCGGCGGGGGTCGCGGTTGGGTTGGTTGGCGCGTTGACCTGGGTTTTCGCCGCGTGGACCGCGCTGGGGCCGATCGGACCCGGCTTCGGCGCGAAGGTCGCCGGTCCGGGCGCCGGAGTCGCGATGCGGCCGATCCGACCCGGCCTCGCCGCGAAGGTCACCGGCCCGCCGATCCGGTCCTGCTTCGGGGCGGAACTCCCCGGTCCGCCCATCAGCCGCGCGAAGGTCGCCAGTCCGCCGATCCGGTCCGGTTTCCCCGCGGAACTCGCCTACCCGGCCGCCAGGGTCCCGCTGCGACCCGGCGCCGCCGCGGTCGTCGGCTCGACCGGTGCGGAACTCCCCGGTCCGCCGGGCGGGCCCGCCGTCGCGAGCGTCGGTGTCGCGGTAACCACCCTGGCCACCCCGGTCGATCGGCGTGCGCTGTTCGGGTGATCTACGTCCCGGGTCGCCCGCTGCTCTTCGTCGCGGTGGGGTCTCGCCTGGCTGGCGGCGGGGTGGCGGGGGCTGGCGGCGGGAGGCTCCCGTGCCGGGGTGACGGTCGTCGCCCGGCCAATCCTGCGGCGTCACGCAAGCTCCTCCCGCGCCGGTCGGAGGCCGATTCGGCGCTCCGCGTGGCGCTATTGTCACAGTCCGAGAACCCGACCGCTCCAGCCCGGTGCTGCGGAGCCGTCCTTTACGTTAACGTGTGCACGTGGCGCTGGTTGCGCACCCCGACAGCGGGACCTCGTCCAGGATGCGCCACCAGTAATGCCCGAGAGCACGCGAGGAAACGATGCCGAAGTCCAAGGTCCGGAAGAAGACCGCGTACACCCCGCCTGCCGATCGCCGGACGCCGGTGAAGGTGAAGGCCGCAGGCCCGTCGAACCTGTTCTACAAGATCGTCATGTTCGGCCTCATGTTGCTCGGTCTGCTGTGGCTGGTCCTCAACTACATCGCCGGTCCGAAGATTTCGTTCCTCACCGAGCTCGGCAACTGGAACTTCGCGATCGGGTTCGCGGCGATGATCGCCGGTCTGCTGATGACGATGCGGTGGCGCTGACCATTCGTCCGGACGGCCGATTGACACCGAATCACATCGGTGTGACTCATCCCCAGTGTGGATAACCCCTGTGGATAACCAGCCGACCTCGTGGGCGCCCCGGTGGAACCTTGTGGTAGTGACCTGGGGACTTGCCACGGTGCTGCTGGCCGGAGCCGTGGTGGACGCGGTCTTCGGCGACGGCAAGGGTGCGGTGCTGATGGGCCTCGCCACGGTCGCCGTCGGCGCGTTCGCGGGCCACTGGACCCTCGTGCGGCCGCGGCTCGCCGCCGACGTGCACGGCCTGCGCGCCCGCACCCTCGGCGGCACGCACCGGCTTCCGTGGGCAGGCACCAGCACGCGGCTGCGCAGCACCCGCCGCCTCGGCCGCGACGGCGTGACGCTCGAACTGGAGCACGACGACCGGCTGTTCATCTTCGGGCAGCTCGACCTCGGTGAGGACCCCCGCGACGTGCTGGACGTGCTCACCGCGCTGCGGGCCCGCTCAACCGGAGCGTGACGTTCCGCAGACATACGTGGTGCCGCCCCGCAGCTCCGCGAACGTGCACTGCGCAGGCGGGACCTGGGTGGCCCGCCAGCCGATCAGCCCCACGATGGCGACCGCGACGATCGCCGTGCCGATGGCCTGCCAGCGGACCCGGTTCCGCTCCGGCGCGTACAGCATCGCGACGGTGACCAGCGCACCGGCGACGAGCCCGCCGACGTGCGCGTAGATCGAAATCCCCGGGATCGCAAAAGTGACGTACGCGTTGATCACCAGGTTGATCAGCAGCGCGGTGGGGTTGAGCTTGAGCTTCAGCACGATCACCGCGTAGCTGCCGAGCAGCCCGAAAATCGCGCCGGACGCGCCCGCGGTGCCCCCGTTGACGTCCTGGAACACCAGCACCGTCGCCGACGCGCCGATCATCGACACGAAGTACAGCGCGAGGTACCGGCCCTTGCCGAAGACCTGCTCCAGCGCGCGGCCCATCATCCACAGCGAGAACATGTTCGCCGCGATGTGGATGGGCCCGTAGTGCAGGAAGCCGGAGGTGATGATCCGCCACCACTCGCCGCCGCCGAGCGTTGCCGACGTCCACAGCACCCCGAGCTGCTCGACCGGCGCGCTGCTGTTGTCGAAAAGGCTCTTCGCCTGGATCACGGTGATCAGGAAGACCACCACGTTGACCGCGATGAGCGTGACCGTGACCGGGAAGGAGTTCGACGGCCGGGCGCCCGCGATCGTGCGCGTGCCCATCCCGGCGTTGCGGTACTGCCGGTGCTGCCGCTGTTGTTGCTGCGCGCCGGCCTGGACGCAGTCGGTGCACTGGAAGCCGACCGGGGCCTCGCGCAGGCAGTCCGGGCACGCCGGACGTCCGCAGCGGGCACAGCTCAGGCCGGTCGGGCGGTTGGGATGCCACCAGCAACCGGGAAGTGCGGACGGTACCGGGGGTACGGGGGGATTCGGCGGTTGGTTCACGATGGCACCAACCTACCGAAATCCACCCGGGCCCCGCGGGGTCAGTCCTCGACGGTGACCTTCTCGATGACCACGTCGGCGAGCGGGCGGTCCGCCGGGCCGGTCGCGGCGGACGCGATCTTGTCGACGACGTCGCGGGAGGCCTGGTCGGCCACCTCGCCGAAGATCGTGTGCCGGAAGTTCAGGTGGGCCGTCGGCGCGACGGTGATGAAGAACTGCGAGCCGTTGGTTCCCGGCCCGGCGTTCGCCATGGCCAGCAGGTACGGCTTGGAGAACTGCAGCTCCGGGTGGAACTCGTCGCCGAACTTGTAGCCGGGTCCGCCGCGGCCGGTGCCCGTGGGGTCACCGCCCTGGATCATGAAGCCGTCGATGATCCGGTGGAAGATCGAGCCGTCGTAGAACGGGCCGGAGTTGCTGCCGCCGGCGTTCGGCTGGGTGTACTCCTTGGAGCCGGTGGCCAGCCCCACGAAGTTCGCCACGGTCTTCGGCGCGTGGTCGGGCAGCAGGTTCACGTGGATGTCACCCTGGTTGGTGTGCAGGGTGGCCTTGCGGGCGCTTTCAGTCACGCGGTCATCGTGCCACCCCGTCGCACAAATGGGGGGTTCAGGGGGCGACCCGGTCCGGGGGCAGCGGGCATCTGCGCAGGAAGAGCGCCCTTTCCGGGGGTTTGCGCTGCGCCACGCGCGGGAAGCCGCAGCGGTACGCGCGGAAAAAGGGCAGGATGGATGACAAGCACCAGAGGTATTTCACAACGATTGATATGAGGTGAAGGCCATGACCCGGGCCGTGGATTCGGTCGGCGAGTCGGTCAAGTCCGGCGCGGCGGACCTGCGCAAACGGGCCGTCGAGGCCGGTAAGGCAGGTGCTAAGGCCGCCGAGGCCGGAGCCGAAGAGCTGGGGAAGCAGAGCCGGCGCGCGCGGCGCAAGCTCGCGAAGAAGACGGAGCTCACCCGCAAGGAGCTCAAGAAGAGCTCGGCCGCAGCCCGCAAGGAGGCGCTGGCCCGGCTGGCCGAGCTGAAGAAGCCCGGCCGCAAGGCCAAGCGGGCCGCGATCAAGGCGGCGGCGTCCGCCGGCGACTCGAAGCGGCGGGGCAAGAAGGACTTCAAGGCGGCGAAGAAGGAGTTCCGCGCTGCGCTCGAGGAGGCCAAGGTGGCCGCCAAGGGCACCCGCAAGCGCCGTCGCTGGCCATGGCTGCTCGGCCTCGGCGCGATCGCCGTCGGTACCGCGGTGGCGTTGAAGTCACGCCAGCAGGAGCCGCCGGTCGCCCCGGCACCGCCGAAGGCGACGCCGCCCGCGAAACCGGCCGCTCCGGAGAAGCCCGAAGCCCCCGAAGCCCCCCAAGCCAAGGAGGCCGAGCCGAAGACCAACGGCAAGGCGCCGAGCACGCCGGCTGCAGAGAAGAAGAACTGAACGCGAGAAGGGCCCCGGGAAGCGTGTCCCGGGGCCCTTTTTCGTGCTCGCTCAGCCGGTTCAGACCGTGGCGGCGTGCTTGTCGATCAGCTTGCCGAGCCGCGGCAGCGCCTCCTCGACGTTCTTCTTGCCGTTCGGGCGCAGCTTCGAGTACACCTTCTTGATGCTGTCGCGGCTGCTGCGGTCGGCGCGGTTGTCGGTGACGCTGAGCAGCGCGTCCGAGGCCTCGTCGGAGCGGCTCGTGAGGTACGCGCCGAAGTCACCGCCGCCGCTGGCCCTGAAGTCGCCGTAGAACGGCTCGAGCGCGCCGGCGAAGTCGTCCAGCAGCGTGTCGACCGCGGACGGGATGATGCCCGGCTTGATCTTCTTGACGGCGGCGAAGCCGGTCTTCACGACCGCGCCCGAGACCCCGCCCTTGTCGGAGACCTCGGCGTCCACGAGCTCTCCGAGGTCGGTGACCACGTTGGGGCGACGGCTCGAGTCGAGCAGGATTTCCTTGAGGGTGTCAGCCACGAATCTGTCCTTGTCGTCGGATGGGGGTAACCAAGTTTTCGGTGCCGGACCGGCACCCGCCCGCGCGAGTGCCGGGGGCCTGCGCGTGCTGCCCAGAGTAATACAAGATCAACTTCACTCACCCGTGCGGAGCCCACTACTCACAGCTTCAGGGCAGCGATAGCCTTCTTCGCCACTGTGCGTGCTTTGATGCTCTGCTTCTGGTTGCTCGTCACGATCACGGCCGCGTCGCCCTTCGCGACCGCGTACACCACGCCGTCTCCGGACGGCTGGTAGCCGCCCTTCCACCCGGCCGGCTCCGCTGCCGGGTTCGACGTGTCCACCGGCGCCGCCTTGTTGACCAGCGCCGTTGCCACCTCGCTCGTGCCCACGTACACGCGCACGGTGAGCTGCAGGCTGTCGTCCGGCCGATAGAAGAAGCACGTCGGATGCGGTTGGTCGGCCGACACGCTCACCTTCGTCACGTGCTGCCCGTTCGCGTCCTGCACCTCCTCGTTCGACAGGTACGGACACTTCGCAGTGCGCGCCGGTTTCGGATCGGGCGGCAGCCCGGCGGACGACGAACTCGCCGGTGCCGTCGGCTGTGGCGTCCCCGCGACCGGGGCCGGTGGACCGCAGGCGGCGAGCAGGGCCAGGGCGGGGGCAAGAACGAGGAATCGGCGCATGGCGCGCACAGTCAACCATGCCGCGTCAAGCAGGCGTGCAACGATGGCGGTGGACACGCTCGAGCTGGGAGGTCGCGGCCGTGCAGGCACCACAGCAGTTCCCCGGCTGGCGCCCGGCCGGTCCGTTACCGCAGACCGGTCCCCCGCCGGTCGCCGTGCCCCAGCCACCGCATTACCCGCCGCCGGGGCGGCCGCCGTACGGTCGGAACATGGTTTCGTTGCGCGGCTGGCCGTCGTTTCCCGAGCAGCTACCGGAGTTCGACCCGGCCGCCGCGCCGGACACACCGGAGGAGCTGTTTCTCGCCTGGCTGACCGAAGCCGGTGAGCACGTGCTGGCCCCGCACGCCGTCACGCTGTCCACAGTGGACGAAGATGGCGCTCCGGACGCTCGCGTGGTGATCCTCAAGGACGTCGGCGCGCCGGGCTGGGCCGTCGCGACCAGCTCGGACAGCCCGAAGGGGCAGCAGCTGCAGGCGAATCCGCGAGCAGCGCTCACGTTCTTCTGGCCAGGGCGCGGACGACAGGTGCGCGTACGGGGCACGGTCGCCCCGGCTGCGCCGGAGGTGTCCGCTGCGGACTTCCTCGCCCGTCCGCCCGCGTCGCGCGCCGAGGCGTACCTCGGGCACCAGTCGGAGATCCTCGACGACCCCGCGCGGCTCCCGGAAGCCGCGGCGGCCGCTGAACGCTGGGTCGCCGAAAACCCGGACACCGCACCGGAAACGTGGACGCGATACCTGGTACGCCCGGATTCCGTCGAGTTCTGGCAGGCCGCGCACGACCGGCGGCACCTCCGGTTGCGCTACCGCCGCGACGGCGCGACCTGGGTCCGCGAACGCCTCTGGCCCTGACCCCAATGCCACATTCGCTGCATCTGACGCAACCAATGCCACATTGGGTGCGTCACATGCACCCAATGCCACATTGGGGTGCTTTGGCCGGACGTGTTCAGCCGAGCCGGGAGTTGGCCCGGAGCACGGAAATCGCACCGACAGTCGCGTACCCTCGCCATTCCAGTGCGGCGGCCGGGGAGTAGCTGGCGAAATCGACCGTCCAGGCGCCGTCGGGCTGCTGACCCTGTTCGAGCCGGGTCAGGTCGGCCTCGATCGCGTCCGCGGTGAAAAGCCGCCGGGCCGGACCCGGGGTCGGACTGAAGTCCAACGGCCGCAGCGCCTCCCCTTCGGAGCCGCCCGCCACCGGGACGATTCCGTTGTCCGGCAGGAACTTCCCGAGTTTCGTGAGGAGTTCGTCCACCTCCGGGTACCGGTCGTACGCGGCGTCAAGCAGGTGGATTGCGAAGTTCAGCTCGATCGCGTGCGGCATTTCCTCGATGGACCGGATTGCCCGCAGGCAGGCCTCGGTCGCGCGGGCCAGCCAGGGATGCGCTGCGACGGCCGGGTCGTGCTCGGCGACCCGCAGTGCCACCGACGTCGCGAACGCCGTGCTCTGCAACGAGAACACCGCCGGGTCGGCGCCGGTCCAGAACGGGGCGGACGCGACGGGGTCGGCCACCGGGAACGCGAACGGCAGCCCGCCGCCGGGTAGCGAGACCGATTCGAGCCAGTCGCACAGCTGCGTCGCGTGTGGCGTGGTCACCGGTCCGAGCTCGGCGAACACCTCGAACGCGTGCAGTGCGCCGCCGGGCTGGCTCTCCGGTGCCCGCAGGTCCGGCTCCAGGCCCCAGCCGTACCCGCCGTCGGGATTGCGGTAGGCCGCGACGGCCGCGAGTACCTCCTCGGCCCGCCCGCTTCCCTGCATCAGTTCGAACCGCCGCCGGTCCAGCACCCGGCCGTGCCCGGCGAGGAACGGGGCGACGGCATCCAGTTTCACAGTCACCCGGCCACCGTCGCACGATCTCGCCGCGGCCGTCTTGAACGGATCGGCCACCGGCCCGAACGGGGGCGAATACTGGGTCGCCGCGGCGAGCCGTGGCACGATTTCGGAGTGACCAGCAGAGCCGATGACGCGCAGCGATGGGCCGACCTCGCGCGGTTGCGCCGGGTGCGCGACCGGATCGACCGCGAGTACGCGCAGCCGCTCGACGTCGAGGCGCTCGCGCGAGGCGCGAACATGTCCGCCGGGCACCTCAGCCGCCAGTTCCGCGCCGCCTACGGAGAGTCACCGTACGGGTATCTGGTGACCCGGCGCATCGAACGGGCGATGGCCCTGCTGCGGCGGGGCGGAATGAGCGTCACCGAGGTGTGTTTCGCCGTCGGGTTCTCGTCGCTCGGCACGTTCAGTACGAGGTTTACCGAGCTGGTCGGGAAGCCGCCGAGCGTCTACCGCGAGGAGGAGACCGGCGCCACCGAGGGCATGGCGCCGTGCGTCGCGAAACAGGTCACGCGACCGATCAGGAATCGAGAAGCATCGTCGTCCGCGCGCACCTAGTGTGACCGACATGGACATCACCATTCACGCAAGCTTCCTTCCGCACACCGACCCCGACGCCATGCTGGCCTTCTACCGCGACACCCTCGGCTTCGAGGTGCGCAACAACGTCAAGTACGGCGATCTGGCCTGGATCACCGTCGGCCCGCCGGGACAGCCGGACACGTCGATCGTGCTGCAGCCGGTCGCCGCGTTCCCCGGGCTCACCGACGACGAACGCCGCGCCATCACCGAGATGATGGCCAAGGGCACCTACGCCGCGGTGAACCTCGCCACCAAGGACGTCGACGCCACCTTCGAACGGCTGCAGGCAGGCGATGCCGAGGTCGTGCAGGAGCCCACCGACCAGCCGTACGGGGTGCGCGACTGCGCGTTCCGCGACCCGGCGGGCAACCTCCTCCGTATTCAAGAGCTGAGCTGAACCACTGGGGCCGGACACTCCGGGAACGAAGAGGGAGAGACGATGACCAAGGCCAAGGGGAAGACCACACCCGCGCCGCACGCCGCCGACAGCCACGACCTGATCCGCGTGCAGGGCGCCCGCGTGAACAACCTCAAGGACGTGAGCGTCGAGCTCCCGAAGCGCCGGTTGACGGTGTTCACCGGGGTGTCCGGCTCGGGCAAGAGCTCGCTGGTGTTCAGCACGATCGCGGCTGAATCACAGCGGATGATCAACGAGACGTACAGCAGTTTCGTACAGGGCTTCATGCCCACGCTGGCGCGGCCCGAGGTCGACGTGCTCGACGGGCTCACCACCGCGATCATCGTGGACCAGCAGCGGATGGGCGCGGACCCGCGGTCGACGGTCGGCACCGCGACCGACGCCAACGCCATGCTGCGCATCCTGTTCAGCCGCATCGGCAAACCGCACATCGGTTCGTCGCAAGCGTTTTCGTTCAACGTGGCCTCGCTCAGCGGAGCAGGCGCGGTCACCCTGCAGCGCGGCGGGAAGCAGGTCAAGGAGCGGCGCAGCTTCAGCATCACCGGTGGCCAGTGCCCGCGGTGTGAAGGTATGGGCCGCGTGTCCGACTTCGACCTGACCCAGCTGTACGACGACAGCAAATCCCTCAACGACGGCGCGCTGATGATCCCGAACTACACCGGAACCAGCTGGTACGGCACGATTTTCCGGGAGTCCGGCTTCCACGATCCGGACAAGCCGATCCGCAAGTACACCAAACGCGAGCTCAACGACCTGCTCTACAAGGAGCAGACGCGGATCAAGGTCAACGGCGTCAACGTGTGGTACGAGGGGCTGATCCCGCGGATCCAGCGGTCGATGCTGTCGAAGGACCGGGAGGCGCTGCAGCCGCACATCCGCGCGTTCGTGGACCGGGCGATCACGTTCGCCACCTGCCCGGAGTGCGAGGGCACGCGGCTGAGCGAGCTGGCCAGGTCGTCGAAGATCGACGGCATCAGCATTGCCGACGCGTGCTCGATGCAGGTCAGCGACCTGGCCGAATGGGTCGGGAAGCTGGACGAACCATCGGTCGCGCCGCTGGTGACGTCCTTGCACGACACGCTCGATTCCTTTGTGGAGATCGGGCTGGGGTACCTGTCGCTGGAGCGGCCGTCGGGCACGCTGTCCGGCGGTGAGGCGCAGCGGGTGAAGATGGTGCGCCACCTCGGCTCGGCGCTCACCGACGTCACGTATGTCTTCGACGAGCCCACCATCGGCCTGCACCCGCACGACATCCAGCGCATGAACAGTCTCCTGCTTCGCTTGCGGGACAAGGGAAACACCGTATTGGTCGTGGAGCACAAACCGGAGGCGATCGCGATTGCCGACCATGTCGTCGACCTCGGGCCCGGCGCGGGCACGAACGGCGGCACGGTGTGCTTCGAGGGTCCGCTGGAGGATCTGCGTGCCAGCAAGACGATCACCGGCAAGCATCTCGACGACCGCGCGTCGCTCAAGCCGTCGGTGCGGGAACGGACCGGGGTGCTGGAAATCCGCGGCGCGAACACGCACAACCTGCAGGACGTCGACGTCGACATCCCGCTCGGCGTGCTGTGTGTGATCACCGGGGTCGCGGGGTCGGGCAAGAGCTCGCTGATCCACGGGTCGATCCCGGCGTCGGGCGAGGTCGTGTCGGTGGACCAGACGCCGATCCGCGGGTCGCGGCGCAGCAACCCGGCGACGTACACCGGGCTGCTCGAACCGATCCGCAAGGCGTTCGCCAAGGTCAACAACGTGAAACCGGCGCTGTTCTCGGCCAACTCCGAGGGCGCGTGCCCGAACTGCAACGGCACCGGCGTGATCTACACGGACCTGGCGATGATCGCGGGGGTCGCGGTCACCTGCGAGGTGTGCGAGGGCAAGCGGTTCGAACCGTCGGTGCTCGACTACCACCTCGGCGGCCGCGACATCAGCGAGGTGCTCGCGATGTCGGTCGCGCAGGCCGAGGACTTCTTCGGCGACGGCGAGGCCCGCACGCCGGCCGCGCACAAGATCCTCGAGCGGATGGAGCAGGTCGGCCTCGGCTACCTGACGCTCGGGCAGCCGCTCACGACGTTGTCCGGTGGCGAGCGCCAGCGGCTGAAACTGGCCACGCACATGGGTTCCGGCGGTGACGTGTACATCCTCGACGAGCCGACCACCGGCCTGCACCTCGCCGACGTCGAGCAGCTGCTCGGGCTGCTGGACCACCTCGTCGACGCGGGCAAGTCGGTGATCGTGATCGAGCACCACCAGGCGGTGATGGCGCATGCGGACTGGATCGTCGACCTCGGCCCTGGTGCGGGCCATGACGGCGGCCAGGTCGTCTTCGAAGGCACGCCAGCGGAACTGGTGAAAAAGCGATCGACCTTGACCGGCGAACACCTGGCGGCGTATGTCGCCTCGTGAGGGGCCCCGCTGCGCGAACGGGTGATCTTCCCGGCATGATCGCAGGGTGACCCCGACCCTCGCTGCCGTGCTGCGGCACTGGCTCGAAGGTGCCGGAAGCCGCCGCTGGACGGTGTTCGCGCTGGTCACGGCGGCATTGGCGGGCGCTGCGCTGATCGTGGTGGCCGTGTGCACGATGTGGCCGCTCGACCTGGAGATCTACCGGATGGGTGCGCAGGCGCTCGTCCGGGGACAGGACCTCTACGGGCCGCTGCCGCCGACGCGGAACGGCCTGGTCCTGCCGTTCATCTACCCGCCGTTCGCCGCGCTGCTGTTCCTGGTGTTCACGCCGGTTCCGCTGCCGGTCGGCGCGGTGGTGATGCTCGCCCTGTCGCTGACCGCGCTGTGCGGGACGGTGTACGTCGTGGTCCGGCCGCGTACTACACAGCGGACCGCGCTGCTCGCGTCGCTGCTGGCCGGTGCGGCGGCGCTGGCCTTCGAGCCGGTCCGCGAGACGCTGTGGTTCGGGCAGATCAACCTGCTGCTCATGGCGCTCGTGGTGCTCGACTGCCTCGGCCCGAAAACCCGGCTCCCCCGCGGGGTGCTGCTGGGCCTGGCCGCGGCGGTGAAGATCACGCCCGCCGGATTCCTGTTGTTCTTCCTGGTGAAGCGGGACTTCCGGACGGTCGTGACCACCCTCGTGACCTTCGCGGCGGCCGGGCTGGCCGGGTTCGCGATCGCGCCGGAAGCGTCGACGAAGTACTGGTTCGGCGGCGGGCTGACCGGTGCGTCCGGGATGAGCGGGTCGATCTTCGCCACGAACCAGACCATCCAGGGCGCGCTCCACCGGTTCGCCTTGCCGGACACGCTGACGTTGGTGCTGGTTGCGGTCGCGACCCTCGGTGCCCTGCTCCTCACCGTGCCGGCCATGCTGCGCGCCGACCCGCCGATGGCGTTCCTGCTCAACGCCACGGCAATTCTGGTCTGCTCGCCGATTTCCTGGTCACACCACTGGGTATGGATCGTCCCGGCGACCATCCTGCTGGCCGCCCGCGCGACGACCCGGCCCGCGGTGGCCGGGCTGGCCGCGACCGCGGTGGTGTTCGTCGTCGCCCCGCATTCGCTGCTGCCGAACAACAATTTCCGCGAACTGACGTGGGGACCGTTCGAACACGTCGTGGGTAACAGTTATCTGCTGCTGGCGGTGGGCTTCCTCAGCTGGCAGTTCGTGACCCTGCGCCGCGCCCCGATCACCGACGGGTGGCGGGGCATCCGCAGCCGCTCGGCGGGGGTGCGGGCGGACGGCGATCCGCCATCGTTCACCGGGTGAAGAAGACGGCTCTCGTTCCGCTCCTCGTGATCACGACCGCATCCGGCCTCGCCACCCCGGCAGCCGCCGACCCGCGCCCGCTGACCGCTGACGTCCGAGCCGACGTGAACCGTGACGGTGTCGTCGATCTCGCCGGCCCCTCCGACAGCGTCGGCAAGAAGACCTGGACGACCCAGCGCGGCGCAATCTTCCTGCCGAACATCGGGGATTCGGAACGCCGGTGCCCCAGCACTGATTCCGCGGGCAAGCCACTCCCCGACGACAAACTGGCCGCCTGCAACGACGCTTCCGACGACGTCGCCCGTGCTACGGAAAACCTGGCCCCGGTGAAGACCGTCCCGATTCCACATGCCCCGCAGGACGCGGTCGCGCAGGTCGCGGTGACCGGTGCGGGCAAGGAAAAAACGCGGCTGTTCGTCCACCGCGACGGCAAGTGGGTCAAGCTGACTGGTCCGCTCACTCCGGCGGAACTCCGCGGCGGTGCGACGCTGGGCATCGACGCCAAGGACGTCATCCGCGACACCGCGGTGTGGGACGGTTCGGCAACCGTGCAGTTCACCGTGGCGCACGGCGGCCGGTCCACTTCGGACTCCGTGGTGCTCCGGGTCGCCCCGGTGCTGACCCACCATCACCTGCAGCAGGCGCAAGAGGTCCTGGTGACCGACAACGACCGCCCGGAACAGCAGCGGTTCGTGAAGGAGCTCGCCGAACAGGTCCGCGCGGCCGGGCTGACCGCGCCGCTGCGCCGCTTCGACGGGGACGACCGGTGGGCACAGGACTTCGTGGAACCCGGGTACGTGACCATGCCGGGGCCGGACGGGAAGCCGAAGGGACTGCGCATTGCGATCCGATCGGCGCAGGCCGAGCGGGAAGCGGGCAGGCAGGTGTTCACGAAGCTGCGCGGCCCCGGAATCGGCGCGGTGCAGATCGCCGGTGGGTCCGACAACAGCGTGAACTCCACCGGCAACCTCGAAACGATCCCGCCGCACCACGGGTTCCCGGCCGGGCGGATCATCATCGGCACGCAGGGCAAGCCGGAGGAGACGCCGAGCCCGGAAATGCTGACTTTCCTGCGGTCACAGGGGTTGCAGTCTCCCTTGGTGCTGGACACGTCCTGGCTGGCCGTCGGGCACGTCGACGAGTTCGTGCAGTTCCTCCCCCGTGCGGGCGGACGGGGCTGGACGATCGCCGTCGCCGACCCTGAGTCCGGGCTGAAGGTGCTGCGTGATGCGCAGCGGCAGGGACACGGCTCGGTGCGGATGTTCTCGCGTCCCGGCAGCACCCGGAACGAGACCGTCGACCAGGTGCTCGCCAACCGGAAGGTGCTGGACGGCAACGCGCTGGCGCAACGCCGGATCAAGGCCAATCTCGAGCTGCTGCAACGGGAAACCGGCGTCACCGACGGGGAAATCGTGAAGGTACCGGTGCTGTTCCGCGACTTCGAACCGTCCGACATCGACCAGTCCAGGGGCAAGCCGAAGGTGCCACCCGACCAGATGCCCGAGGGCCTCGTCGCCTACGTTCCGAATGCCGTCAACGGAGTCGTGCTGAACTCGCAGCACTACCTCTCCGCCCGGCAATGGGGTCCGATGATCGGCGGCAAGGACATCTTCACCGAAGCGGTGAATACGGCGTACGGCAAGGCCGGGTTCACCGTGCACGATGTCGACGACTGGGACAGCCACCACACCCGCGGCGGCGAGGTCCACTGTGGAACGAACACCTTCCGAGAGCAGACCTCGTGGTGGCCGCGGTGAGGTTGGTTACGTGCCCTGCTCGAACAGCCACTCCGGCGCCCGTACGCGGTCGATGTTCGCCCCGCAGAGAATCGTCCCGACGGTGCGGCCCGCCCACCGCTGCGGGTCGGCCAGTACGGCGGCGACGCCGGCCACCCCGGCGGGTTCCACCACCAGGCCGAAATGCTGGTGGATCAAGCGCATTGCGGTGATCAGGTGCCCGTCGTCGACCTCGGCGACGTCGTCGACCGTGCCGTGCATGGTGTCCAGCGCATACGGCACGGGGACCCGGATCGCGATGCCGTCGGCGATCGTGTTCACCGACGGCGTTTCGGTCGTCTGGTGCGTACGCCAGGAAATCGCCATCGACGGTGCCCCCGTTGCACCGATCGCGACGACCTCGGCACCCGGCGCCGCATGCTTCACCCAGGTGCCGACGCCGGTGGCCAGCGCACCGTTTCCCAGGGAAACGAGGACGGCGTCGAGCGGACCGTCCTGCAGCAGCTCCAACGCGGCGGTACCGGCGCCTTCGGCAATTGCGGGCTCATTGCCGTCGACGACGAAATACGCGCCGGTTTTTTCGACGAATGCGGTGGCCGCAATCTTGGCTGCGTCAAAATCGTCACCTTCGAGCACGACGGTGGCACCGAACCGGCGCATCGAATCGATCTTTCCGGGATTGGCGGTGGTCGCCGAATACACGGTGAGCCCGATTCCGGCATCCGCGGCGGCATACGCGAGCCCTTGCCCGAAATTGCCCGCCGACGCCGTCACCAGGCCGGCCGCGGTTCCGTACGCCCCGGTCCGGACGAAATAGCTGGTCCCGCGGCCTTTGAAGGAGCGGATCGGGTTCAGGGTCTCGACCTTGGCGACCAGGTGACAACCCAGTACCTCGTCGAGTGTCGCACTGCGCACGACCGGTGAACCGAGGAACACCGGGTCGATAATCTCGGTCGCGGCGGCGATATTGTCCCAGGACGGGCGTGCGATTTCCATGGAATTGAACTTAGCCGCGGGACAGGGCGTCCGAAAGGCGGTAATCCGGGCAGCAATCGTGCGCGAAAGACTTGGCTGCCGGAATGGCTGGTCAGCTTCGGCGGTGGCGGTCGAGGAATCGGCGGACCTCGGCGGTGAGTTCCAGGTCCTCCGGGGTCCCGCCGCCGAAACCGCCGTGTGGCATGGCCTCGAACACGTGCAGTTCGGCATCGACACCGGCGGCCCGCAGTGCCCGGTGCATCCGGACGGTGTTGGACAGGTACAGGTCCCGGGTCCCGGCCTGCAGGAGGGTGGGCGGAAATCCCCGCAGGTCGGCGAAAAGGGGTGAGAGACGCGGGTCGGCGAGGTCGTACCCACCGGCGTAGAGCTCGTTCGCCTCGCGCAGAGTGCCGCAGACGTTGTCGAAGTCGCGGTTGGTGAGGAACGAATCGCCGGATTCGGTGAGGTCCACCTCGGGGGTCTGCAGCACCAGCGCCGCCGGCATCGGCAGTCCCTCCTCCTTCACCCGGACCAGCAGCGCGGCGGCGAGATTGCCACCGGCCGACCCGCCCCCGACGAAGATGTCCACCGGGTCCCGGACCTCGAGCAACGCGCGGTAGACCGCAAGGCAGTCGTCGAGCGCCGCCGGGTACACGTGGTGCGGCGGCATACGGTAGTCGGGGCTCCAGGTGATCATCCCGTTCACCATCGCCATCCCGGAGGCAAGTAGCCGGCACAGATCGCCACCGCACAGGAACAGGCCGCCGCCGTGCAGGTCGAGGTAGATCGGCGTCTGGTCGCTGTCGGGGATGCCGGGCCCGCGCACCACGTAGGTGCGCACCCCGGCGACCTCGGTGTCGTCGGCGGTGACCGGGAGCGTGACCCCGGCGAAGGACTCCATGATGTAGGCGTCCTGTTCCTCGACCAGGCGCAGCCAGCCTGCGACGTCGTCCCGCGGCGGGAAAGTCATGATCCGGCGCGGGTGCTGAAGAAACTTGCGTGCGGCCTCGCTGACGCTCATGGGCGACACTCCTCGCAACGGTGAACCTGTCGAATGATTGTCGGCGCTCGCGTGAGGCACCGGCACCCGCCATCCGACAGCCTTCTCCCGCACGGTGGCGGATTTCCGGGTGGCCGCCGCCCGAGTCCGACGGGTGACAATGTGGTGATGAAGGAACTGGCCATCCGGCTGTCCGAGCTCGATCCCGAGGCCGGCGCTGCAGTCAACGTGATCGGGTACTTCGACGTGCTGGTGGCCTCCCGAGCCGGGCTGCAGTCGATTGTCGGCGGCGCCGCCGAACTGGCCGGATGCGCGGCCCGGCTCGTCGACCCCGGCAGAAGCCTCGACGTGCGGATGAGCCCCGACGGAGTGGCGACCCCGGCCGGCTCACCGCCCGAGCCGACCTGGCCATCCGCTCCGGTGACCTCCGACGGCGCGCTGTTGTGGCTGGAGACCGCTGCCCCGGTCGGCACGCTCCAGTCGGTCGTCCTCGAACGCGCCGCGACCGCCGCGCGGATGGTGATCGAACGCGTCCGCGCCCGGCGTGCCGAGGACGACCCCGCCTCGCTCGAGCTGGTCCTCGACGCCAAGGCGGACGTCGCAGACCGGCTCGCCGCCTCGCGCCGCCTCCGTCTGCCCCCAACCGGCCGGGCAGTCGCGCTGGCCGATGGGAGCGCCATCGTCATCGACGCGAACGCCGCACCACCAGCTGGTCAGCGCGCGGGTATCGGACCGGCCGTACCTGCCGAGCGCCTCCCGCAATCCTGGGCAGCGGCCCGCGTGGCACTCCGCCTGACCGCGGAGGGAACCGACGCCGACCCCGGCCCGCAGGTAGTGGAAGCCGAGTCGCTGGGCGCACTGGGGCTGGTCGTCACCGCCGCCGACGCGGCCCGCGGGCCCATCCCGGATGTCGCAGCACTACAGCACGCAGCCGACGCAGGACAGTGGACGCTGGTCACCCTGGCGACGGTCGCCGACGCCGCCAGCCTGCGCGATGCCGCCCGCGCTCTGCACATCCACCACTCGACGTTGCACGACCGGTTGACCCGAGCGGAATCCCTGCTCGGCTGGAATGTGCGAGACCCACGGGGGCGGTTACGCCTACAGCTCGCGTTGGCGATGCGACGTGCCCTTCGGAACCGCAGCTGACCGGATGAGCGGCCGGAGCTGGTTGACAGCCACGTCCGGGTTGAAATGCTCCGCCAACGAGGTGATCTGACCGTTTCGGATGCGGAAGACGAAGGCGTAGGTCTGGCGGAAGTCTTCGCCGTTGACCAAGGTGCCGGCGCTCCGGCATTCCACCGCAATGCGGCCCTCGCCTGCCGTCAGGGAATCGATGGTGAAGTGGGGCCCGTCGGCGAAGACCGACTTCAGCAGCCCCACTTGGGTCAGGTAGTCCGACCCCGGCAGGGAGTCGCCCGACGACGTGGTCCACACCGAGAAGTCCGGCGCGAACAGCCCCTTCGGCACAACTCCCCTCGACACGCCGTCGAAGAATTCGCGGGCGATCCGACGGCAGGTTTCGTCGCTACCGCCCACGACGTGGGAGCGATCGACGATGCTGCCCGGGAAGACCTCCTGGAGCTCGACGATGTTCCCGTCGGGGTCGCGCAAGTAGACCGAGGTGAGCCTGGCGAAGGTGATTTCCTGCGGCGGGGAGAAGCACTCGACACCGAGGGCGGTGAGTCGCCGGTATTCGACGTCGATATCGGTGACGTCGAGGGCGATGTGCCGGATCCCGACGTCGCACGCGCGAAGCGCCTCCCCGGGTTTCGGCTCGGGCTGCTCGTAGGCGAACACTTCGAGCTGGACGTTGCCCGCGCGCAGGATCGCGACCCGCACTCGGGTTTCGGCGAGGCCGACGATGGTCTCGAAGGCCCGGTCACCCGGTTCCAGCCGCCGGTCGGCGGTCTGCTTCAGGCCCAGCACGTCACGGTAGAAGTGCAGGAAGCGGTCCAGATCGGCCGTCGCGAACCCGATGTGGTGTATTCCGTTGATCATCGCCCGGCCCCCTCCGCCGCGCGGCAGATGCGGTCCACCTCGGCGAACTCCTCGGCGTCGAGTCGCCAGCCTCGGCCGGCCGAGACATTCGCCTCGACCTGACCGGGATTGGTCGCGCCGCCGATGACCGTGCAGACGTGCGGGTTGGACAACAGCCAAGACATCGCGAGTTCGAGCAGGGTGTGGCCGCGTTCGGCGGCGAACCGCGCAAGCGCATCCGCGAGGTGGAGACTGCCGCTGGTCAGGTGCCGATCACCGGTCTTCCACAGGTTCCTGCCGAGCCGGCTGTCCCGCGGCGCCGCCGAAGCAGTCGAGTACTTGCCGGTGAGCAGCCCGTTCGCAAGCGGAGCGTAGGGCATCAAGGCGGCGCCGTACTCTTCCAGCGCGGGAAGCAGGTCCGTGTCCGCAGTGCGCTGCGCCAGCGAGTATTCGTTCTGCGCAACGAGGAACTCGTGCAGCCGGCGGGTTCTGGCAATCCAGTGCGCCTCGACGAACCGCCAGGACGAGAGGTTGCAGGCCCCGAGATAGCGCGCTTTGCCGGAGGTGACGATGTCGTCCAGCGCGCGCAGCGTCTCTTCCACCGGCGTCGTCCAGTCCGGCCAGTGCAACAGGTAGAGATCGACATGATCGGTACCGAGCCGCGTCAAGCTCGCCTCGATCTCACGGAGGACGGCAGCGCGCGACGTGTTGAAGCCGTTCGCCCGGTCAGCCGGGACCCCGAACTTCGTCACGACGACCGCTTCGTCCCGCCGCCTGCCAAGCCCGCGCCCCAGAACCTCTTCCGACGCACCGTACGAAGCACCGTAGACGGGTGCGGTGTCGAACACGGTGACCCCGAGATCCAGGGCCACGTTGATCACCTTCGACGACTCCGCCTGGTCCAGCGAATGGCCGAAGTTGTTACAGCCCAGCCCGACCGCGGAAACCCGCAGACCGGACCTTCCGACATTGCGCAGCTCCAACGTGGAACGCCCTTCGCATGCAGGCACGAATCCGGCCACGTGCATCGGTCACGGTGAGCCCACATCGGCAGTGTGCAGCGTCCGATGTCGACATCACGATGATGCGCGCCGTCGACGAGCACCACCCCGCCGATTCCGTTGAGCGGCACGGATCGTCACGCTCTCTGTTCAGAGCTGAGCCTGGCCCGAGATGGCCGGCCGACCCTGATCATCGACAGGGATTCTGACCTGGCGTTCGTTGTGGTGGACCTGAGGGGAATCGAACCCCTGACCCCCGCCTTGCAAAGGCGGTGCTCTACCACCTGACGCGTCCGCCACTGATCGCAGTGACCTAGCCCGTGCCTGCAGTGGCTGAAGTGGATCCGTACGACGAGGTTTCGCACCCATCGTGGCTCCCATTGATCAACTTAGGCGGGCCCCGCCAGTCGCCAATAGCGTCAGGTCAGCGTAGCCATGCTCCAGTGCGGCATCTCGCCGGTTCGCGATGTGCCACATTGTGCCACTTTGTGCTACATTGGTATGTGCGGGAGATCCACTGGACCGAGCAAAGCGAAGAGCACATCGCGCGGCACCAAGTTCGACCGGAGGAGGTCGAGGAGGTCATCTACACACGCCCGCGGCTGACGACCCGCGGCCGCGAAGAGACGACGCTGGTCTTCGGCAGCACGGCGAGCGGGCGGCACCTGCTCGTAGTGCTCTCGGATGCAGCCGACGGACGCGAGTACGTCGTGACTGCGCGCGATATGACCACTGCGGAACGTCGCACGTTCGACAAGAAAGCGAGGTGAGCATGATGAACAAGATCGACGAAATCGCCGAATACGCAGCAACCCATGACTTTGCGGAGGAGATGGAGCAAGGCACATGGGAGACGGACGTCGTCGAGGACCCCATGATCTCAACGTCCATCAGGCTCCCGAAGTCCCTGATGGACCGCGTCCGGCAAGCCGCCGACGATGACGGCGTCAAGCCGACCGCGTGGATTCGCCAACTGGTGGAGAGGAAGTTCTCGGAAAAGGAAGCTGCGACAGCAGATCGAACCGATCTCGAAGCCAGAGTGTCCCACCTCGAAGCGGCGATAGCGGACATTCGCAACATCCCTGCGCAGGAGAGCTCGCGGTCGAATCGATCGGCAGCCGCGGTTCGGCCGCTCCGTCGAGCCGGCACTCAGCGACACGGCGCAACACGTGGAATGGTCACCACAACCAGAGCCGCAGCGGCAGCCGCCGCAACGAGATTGCCAACGGCAAAGGGGAATAAGTCGTTGGCAGTCAAGGGAATTTC
Source organism: Amycolatopsis jejuensis (assembly GCF_000717335.1). Taxonomy (GTDB): domain Bacteria; phylum Actinomycetota; class Actinomycetes; order Mycobacteriales; family Pseudonocardiaceae; genus Amycolatopsis; species Amycolatopsis jejuensis. The sequence goes on along the minus strand of NZ_JNYZ01000013.1, from coordinate 143,334 downwards.
AATCGTTAAACACAACGTCAAGAAAAAGTAGAGTCGGTTCAACCCGACCGAGATTCAACCTGCTGAACAACGCAGAGGCGTTCTCGGCTGCTACTACCCCATCCAAGAACACCAGGTGTTGCTCAACGGTGAGCGAACGGCGATCTGGGACCTGATGGGCAAGGACGCGACACTCTTTCGCCACTCGGCTGAAGAGGACCAGGACAGCCTCGGAGCGGAATTCGTCCGGCAGTCAGGGATGTGGTTCGACTCGCTGTGGGACTCGGTCGGCCGGGAGTACCGATGACTGCAAGTACCGTCGCCGCAGTCCTTTCGTCGACGTCCGCTGTCCTCCTCGATTTCGACGGTCCGGTGTGTTCCGTCTTCAGCTCTTTCACGCCGGCCGAGGTCGCGAGCGATCTTCGAGCGGCCTTGTGCTTATCCAACACACCCGAAACCGGCGAGCCGTTTGAGCTGCTGAGTTACGTCGCTGGATCCGTCCCTGCAGTTGCGTCGGATGCCGAAGTGGAACTCGCTCGGCTGGAACGTGCTGCCGTTGCAGAAGCCGAGCCGACGCCAGGTGCAGACGATCTGCTCCGAGAGTTCCACTTGGCAGGCCGCCCAGTAGTCATAGTCAGCAACAACTGATCGACGGCAGTCGACGCGTACCTCGAACGCCATCAGCTCCAGCAGCTGGTTGCCGGCGTGTCCTCGCGCACGTCGCCCGATCCCGCCCTGCTGAAGCCGCATCCGCACCTCTTGAACCGCGGCGCGGAACTGGTCAGCGTGCCGATCGGCGATTGCGTGATGATCGGCGACTCGGTCACCGACATGAGGGCAGCTCACGCCGCTGGCGCGGCCGCGCTCAGCTATGCGAACAAGCCTGGCAAGCGCGAGCTTTTCAAAGCACTAGGCGTAAGTGCCATCATCGAGCGAATGTCGGAACTCTTGCCGATTGGGGCAGACTGACAACTCAGACGCGAGCCGCGACCGCCACGGATCGCCAAGCCTCCGCGCGCTCCAGGTCAAGTTCTAGACGCGCGACCAGGTCATTGACCGTGCGCCCCGATTTCCACGTGACCACGGCGACGTCGTATTCGAGGTCACCCGACACAGCGCGGGGATCGATCAACCGAAACCCCGGCTCACCTAGCAGCACGTTCCCGGCGGACAGGTCGCCGTGACAAAGCGATGATCTCTCGTTCGGCGCCAACTGCTCAAGCAACCACGATGCGGTCCGTCGCTCGGCTTCGCTCGACGGTGGCGAGTGGAGCCAGAGCGGCTGCAAGCTGGGGAACGGTTGCGAACTGCAGCTCACGGCGGCCCGGCAGGACCTCGTCCATCACCGTCCAGGCGCCCGATCCCGACCGGATGACCTCGTGGACTGCCGGGCCAACGCCTAGCTGCGCAAGCTCCGGCGCGACCGCCGCTTGCAGTGGCCCTGCCGGGTCCGGAGTCGACTTCAGAACCAAGCGGCCGCCTGCAATCACAACGGACGCAACAAAACCAAAGCGGGCGTTGAAAACGCGATGCTGGCGCGCTTTGTACTTGCGACACAGCTGCGCGAACTCCTCTGGAACAGCGAGTTCCCACGCTTGTGCGCGATCCGGCCAGCGCGCGCACGGCGCGCGCGACGGTTGCTGGCAGCAACGGACTACGTGGTGCGTCGGCCATTGGCCTACTTCCCAGCCGCGTTCCTTCGCGGAGGCCGCGAGAACTTGCTGCTGACCACGCTCGCGGCCCGACGATCAGCTTCGGCAACCCATGCGGCCTACACGCGCAGGGTGGTGTTACCACCGTCGGCATGGCCCAGTCGGCCTGCGACGGTGCGAATGTCCACGCCGGCGAGGATGAGTTCCGTTGCCGAATAGTGCCTTAGCGCATGGAGGTGGCTGTCGATCCCAACCGACGTGCACATACGCCCGTATCGGTGCGTGATGGCTGAGCGGTTGCACGGCCGATCAAACGTTGGCGAGTAGGTAAAGAGGTACGCGTCGTCGCCTGGCTCGATCTCAAGGGCTCGCACTCGATCTCGCGGCGAGAGCGTTTGTTAGCCGACGTCCTGGCCATGATCCGATAGTACCCGCACCCACCATGGCTCCCATTGATCAACTTCAGGAGCAAAAGTTGCGGTAAACACGCTGGTCAACGAGTGGACCTGAGGGGAATCGAACCCCTGACCCCCGCCTTGCAAAGGCGGTGCTCTACCAATTGAGCTACAGGCCCGGTGCGGACCGAAGTCCGCGAGTACGTAAAACGGGTCAGTTGCGCGACGCGTCGGTGGCCTTGGCCGGCGTGCTGCCGTTCGCCGAGACCGGCGCGTTCGGGGCGGTGGCTTCGCGCCACAGGTCGGCCTCGGCCTTGGCCGCCTTGTTGCGCTTGACGACGAACAGGACGCCGCCCGCGACGACCGCGAGTGCCAACAGCTTCTTCACCTGAAGCCCCCTTCTGAGTGCTTGAGCTACCCCACGATGCTACTGCACTGCCCGCGCGGCGGGTCCGGCGGTTCCACGTGGAACAACGGGAATACCCGGGGTGGGTGTGCCGTTGCACCGGATGGCCACGACGGCCGTGAGGCCCTGCCGGTCTTCTCTTCCCGGCAGGGCTGACGCGCATCCGGGGTGAATTGACAAACCTCCGCAGCGTCCCGACACTGAACGGCATGCGGGTATTGTTCTCCGCAATCGGCGCGTACGGGCACATCTTTCCGATGATTCCTTTTGCCCGCGCATTGGTTGCCCAAGGCCATGAAATCCTTTTCGCCACGTCGGCCGATTTCGGTCCGGTATTGAGCAGAGCCGGTCTCCGGCATATCTCCGTCGCGAAGCCGCTCAATGCAACGCGCACCACGGCGTACGGCACCCGCATCGACGGCGACGACCTGACCCCCGAACAAGCGCTGTGGCTTTTCGGCCGCGTCTTCGGCTCGGACGCGGCCCGCGACATCCACGCCGAACTCGGCCCCGTCATCCAGGACTTCGCACCAGGACTGGTCATCCACGACGCTTTCAACCCCGGCGGCGCGCTCGCGGCACGGGCCGCCGGCGTCCCCGCGTTGTGCCACGGCTTCGGCCGCGCAACGACCGGACGCGTCGCCTCGACCACCGAGTACCACGTGCGCGCACTGGCCGGCGAACTCGGCATTGCCCTTCCGGACGATTATCCGGCGACCGTGGGAAATCCGATGCTCGACATTTTCCCGCCCTCCTTGCAACATTCGAAACTGCTCACCGGCGGAAATCGCATCGCACTGCGTCCGGTCGCCTATTCCGAACCGGCCGAGCTGCCGGAATTACCCGCCGGAAGGCCTCTGGTTTATGTCACCTTGGGCACAGTATTCGGAAAGGCGGGCACACTCCGCACCATTGTCGACGGCCTCACGAGCGCGGGCTTGCCGGTACTGGTCGCCACCGGCCCCACCGTCGAGACGGACGAACTACCCGCCTCGGTGTCGGTACACCGCTGGGTCCCGCAGGCTCTCCTCTTGCCACACGTGGACCTGGCCGTCCACCACGGCGGCAGCGGCACAGTCCTCGGCGCCCTGTCCGCAGGCGTACAGCAGTTGCTCGTCCCGCAGGGCGCTGACCAGCTGACCAACGGCCGAGCCCTGGACAAGGCCGGGGTCGCCCCGCAGCTGCTCCCCGAGCAGGTAACCGCGGACGCACTGGCCGAACTGGCCACCCGAATCCTCGCCGACGGCTCCTACCGCACCCGCATCGGCGAGATCCAGGCGGAAATCTCGGGTATGCCGAGCCCGGAGGAGGTCGCCGCCCAGCTGCCCGACCTGGTCGAACGCGCCGAAGCCGCCATGGAAGCCGGGGCGCAGTCACTCAGTTAGTCACTCAGACAGGAAAAAGCCCGGCTCATCAACCAGATGAACCGGGCTTTTTCCTGTGTGGGCCCACCAGGACTTGAACCTGGGACCTCTTCGTTATCAGCGAAGCGCTCTAACCGCCTGAGCTATGGGCCCGTCGAACGAGAAGAACTCTACCGGACCCCGCTCCCGCACCCGCAACCGGGTTACTCCCGTTCCGACAGCGTGACTTCCAGCCCACCCGCCAGGTCGGCGGACACGTTGTAGATGAACGCGCTCACCGTCGCCAGCGCGGACACCAGCACGATGTTGATCGCCCCGAGAATGGCCGCGATGCCGAACACCCGGCCCGCGCTGATCAGCGGTTCCGGGGACGCGTTCGCGCCCTCGCCGCCGACCAGGGACGAGTATGTGCCGTTCAGTTTGTCCCAAACGCCCATGCCGTCGAGCACCGTGTACAGCACGCCGACCGCGACCAGCCACACGAAAAACATCGCGACCCCCAGCACCAGCGCCAGTTTCAGCACCGACCACGGGTCGAACCGCTTGATCTGCAGGCTCGCGCGCCGTGGGCCGCGGCCAGGGCGGCGCAGCGCGCTCGGGGTGGGCCGGGTGCGCCCGGCCGCCGGGACCTCGGCCGAGGTGGCGGCAGGCGGGACCTCGGCTCCGAAGAGCCGGGGCGCCGCCGTGCCGCTCACCGGGTAGTCGTGCTGCTCCCCGAAGCCCGCCGGACCCTGTTCGTGCCCCTGGTGGACCACATCCTCGGTCGCGATCCGGGCCGTGGCCATGGCCTCGGGGTCGCCGCCGCCGTCCTTGGCGGTGCGTTGCCAGGGAGGGTTGGCCGCGGTGTCGCCGTCGGCCTTGTCGGATGGTGCCACGTTGAGTCAGTCCTTACCCGTGCGTGGGGCGCCGCTCACTGCTCCGGCGCCGTGCCGTCTTCTTCTGCCGTGGGCTCCGAAGCCGAGCCGGAGTCCGAGCCGGAGTCCGAACCCGGGTCCGCAACGGAAGCACCGTCCGAACCCGAACCCGAGGCCGATTCCGAGTCAACCAAAGCCTGGTCCGCATCCGCCACCGAGCCGTCCGGAACCTGCCCGGAATCCTCGGAGTCCACGTCACCATTGGCGACGTCCGAACCCTCGTCCGCGTTGCGTGCGACCGCGAGAAGAGTGGTGCCCTCCCCGAGATTCATCAGCCGCACCCCCTTGGTCTGCCGTCCCGCCTTGCGCACGTCCCGCGCCGGCGTGCGGATCACCCCGCCGCTGGACGTGATGGCGAACAGCTCATCGTCCTCGTCGACGATCAGTGCCCCCACCAGCCTGCCACGTTTGCTGTCGTGCTGGATGGTGAGCACGCCCTTGCCACCCCGGCCCTGCACCGGGTAGTCCTCGATCGGGGTCCGCTTCGCGTACGCCCCGTCCGTGGCGACGAGCAGGAACTTGTCCGGTTTGACCACGCTGATGCCGAGCAGCTCGTCACCGTCGTTGAACCGCATGCCGAGCACACCGGACGTCGGACGGCCCATCGGCCGCAGTGCCTCGTCGGTCGCGTGGAAGCGGATCGACTGGCCACCCGCGGACACGAGCAGCAGGTCGTCCTCGGCCGCGGCCAGCACCGCACCCATCAGCTCGTCGCCCTCGCGCAGGTTGATCGCGATGAGCCCGCCCGCCCGGTTGGAGTCGAAGTCGGTGAGCTTCGTCTTCTTGACCAGGCCCTTCTGCGTGGCCAGCACCAGATACGGCGCGACCTCGTAGTTCGGGATCTCGATGACCTGGGCGATCCGCTCGTCCGGCTGGAACGCGAGCAGGTTCGCCACGTGCTGGCCGCGCGCGTTGCGGTTGGCCTCGGGCAGGTCGTACGCCTTCGCCCGGTACACGCGGCCCTTGTTCGTGAAGAACAGGATCCAGTCGTGTGTGGAGCACACGAAGAAGTGCTGGACGATGTCGTCCTGCTTCAGCGTGGCGCCCTGCACGCCCTTGCCGCCGCGCTTCTGCGACCGGTACAGATCCGTTTTCGTCCGCTTGGCGTACCCCGTGCGGGTGATGGTGACCACGACGTCCTCGACCGCGATCAGGTCCTCGACCGACACCTCGCCGTCGAACGGGATGATCTGCGTCCGCCGGTCGTCGCCGTACTTGTCGACGATCTCCATCAGCTCGTCGCGGATGATCGACCGCTGCCGCTCGGGCCGCGCGAGGATGTCCTTGAGGTCGGCGATCTCGAGCTCGATCTCGGCGAGGGTGTCGATGATCCGCTGCCGCTCCAGTGCCGCCAGCCGGCGCAGCTGCATGTCGAGGATCGCGGTGGCCTGGATCTCGTCGATCTCGAGCAGTTCCATCAGGCCCGGCCGCGCCTCGTCGGCCGAGGGCGACCGCCGGATCAGGGCGATCACCTCGTCGAGCATGTCGAGCGCCTTGACCAGGCCACGCAGGATGTGGGCCCGTTCCTCGGCCTTGCGCAGCCGGTACCGGGTCCGCCGGACGATGACGTCCATCTGGTGCTTGACGTAGTGCCGGATGATCTGGTCGAGCCGCAGCGTGCGCGGTACGTCGTCGACCAGCGCCAGCATGTTGACGCCGAAGTTCTGCTGCAGCTGGGTGTGCTTGAAGAGGTTGTTCAGCACCACCTTCGCCACCGCGTCGCGCTTGAGCGTGACCACGATCCGCATGCCGGACCGGCTGTTGGACTCGTCGGCGATGTCGGCGATCCCGGTGACCTTGCCGTCGCGCACCAGGTGCGCGATGTTCTCGACCAGGTTGTCCGGGTTGACCTGGTACGGCAGCTCGGACACGACGAGCGTGGTGCGCCCCTTCGCGTCCTCCTCGACCTCGACCACCGCGCGCATCCGGATCGACCCGCGGCCGGTGCGGTACGCGTCCTCGATGCCGGACGTGCCAAGGATCATCGCCTTGGTCGGGAAGTCCGGGCCCTTGACCCGCACGAGCAGCGCGGCCAGCAGCTCGTCGTCGGTCGCCTCGGGGTTCTCCAGCGCCCAGACGACGCCTGCGGACACCTCGCGCAGGTTGTGCGGCGGGATGTTGGTGGCCATCCCGACCGCAATCCCGGAACCGCCGTTGACCAGCAGGTTCGGGAACCGCGACGGCAGCACGTCGGGTTCCTGCGTGCGGCCGTCGTAGTTGTCGGAGAAGTCGACGGTGTCTTCTTCGATGTCCGCCAGCATCTGCATGGCCAGCGGCGCGAGACGCGATTCGGTGTACCGCATGGCGGCGGCCGGGTCGTTGCCGGACGAGCCGAAGTTGCCCTGCCCGTCGATCAGCGGGTACCGCAGCGACCACGGCTGGGCGAGCCGCACGAGCGCGTCGTAGATCGCCGAGTCGCCGTGCGGGTGGTAGTTGCCCATGACGTCGCCGACGACGCGCGAGCACTTGTTGTACCCGCGGTCCGGGCGGAACCCGGAGTCGAACATCGAGTACAGGATCCGGCGCGCGACCGGCTTGAGGCCGTCCCGCACGTCCGGCAGCGCCCGCGACACGATGACGCTCATCGCGTAGTCGATGTAGGAGCGCTGCATCTCCTGCTGGATGTCGACCGGTTCGATCCGGTCGTGTTCCGGCGGCAAGGTTTCCGTCATGGGGTCCTTCTCGGTGAGCAGTCCTGGGGAAGCGGGTTACGGGGGACGCCTACACGTCCAGGAAGCGCACGTCCTTGGCGTTGCGCGTGATGAACGACCGGCGGGCCTCGACGTCCTCGCCCATCAGGACCGAGAAGAGATCGTCGGCCTGCGCCGCGTCGTCGAGGGTGACCTGCCCGAGCAAGCGGTTGGCCGGGTCCATCGTGGTCTCCCACAGCTCCTCGGCGTTCATCTCGCCGAGACCCTTGTAGCGCTGGATCGCGTCGTCCTTCGGCAGCCGGCGGCCCGCCTCGACCCCGGCCTGGATGACCGCGTCGCGTTCCTTGTCCGAATACGCGTACTCCGGCTCCTGCCGCGGCCACTTGATCTTGTACAGCGGCGGCCGCGAGAGGAACACGTGCCCGTGCTCGATCAGCGGCGTCATGAAGCGGAAGAGCAGGGTGAGCAGCAGCGTGGTGATGTGCTGGCCGTCGACGTCGGCGTCGGCCATCAGCACGATCTTGTGGTACCGCAGCTTCGACAGGTCGAAGTCGTCGTGGATCCCGGTGCCGAGCGCGGTGATCAGCGACTGGACCTCGGTGTTCTTCAGCACGCGGTCGATGCGGGCCTTCTCGACGTTGATGATCTTGCCGCGGATCGGCAGGATCGCCTGGTACATCGAGTCGCGGCCTTCCTTGGCCGAGCCACCGGCCGAGTCGCCCTCCACGATGTACAGCTCGCATTCGCCGGGGTCGTTCGAGCGGCAGTCCTTGAGCTTGCCCGGCAGCCCGCCGATCTCCAGCGCACCCTTGCGGCGTACCAGGTCCCGCGCCTTGCGGGCGGCGAGCCGGGCCTGCGCCGAGGAGATCGACTTGTTGATGATCGTCTTGGCTTCGCTCGGGTTGCGCTCGAACCAGTCGCCGAGCCATTCGTTCGACTGCTGCTGCACGAACGTCTTGGCCTCGCTGTTGCCGAGCTTCGTCTTCGTCTGGCCCTCGAACTGCGGTTCGGCCAGCTTGATCGACACGATCGCGGCGAGACCCTCGCGGACGTCGTCACCGGTGAGGTTGGCGTCCTTCTCCTTGAGCAGCTTCTTCTCGCGCGCGTACGCGTTGACCACGCGCGTGAGCGCCGCGCGGAAGCCCTCCTCGTGGGTACCGCCCTCGTGCGTGTTGATGGTGTTGGCGAACGTGTACACCGACGGCGTGAACCCGGTGTTCCACTGCATCGCGACCTCGACCTCGAGGCCGGTCCCCTTGGCGTCGAAGGAGATCACGCTCGCGTGGATCGGGTCCTTGCTGCCGTTGATGTGCTTGACGAAGTCCTCGAGCCCGCCCGGGTAGCAGTAGACCTTCTCCTTGACCCTGGCCTGCTTGCCCTCGGCGTCTTCCTCGGTCTCCTCGTCGGACACGCGCTCGTCGCGCAGTGACAACGTGAGGCCCTTGTTGAGGAACGCCATTTCCTGCAGGCGGCGCGAGATGGTCTCGAAGTTGTACGTGGTGGTCTCGAAGATGTTGTCGTCGGCCCAGAACGTGATGGTGGTGCCGGTTTCGGTGGCCGGGCCGAGGTCCTCGAGCGGACCCGGGACCTGGTCGGTGTACTCCTGCCGCCAGCTGCGCCCGGCGTACTTGACCTCGGCGAGCAGCGTCGTGGACAGCGCGTTCACCACCGAGACGCCGACGCCGTGCAGACCGCCGGACACCGCGTAGGAGTCGCTGTCGAACTTGCCGCCCGCGTGCAGGATGGTGAGCACGACCTCGAGCGTCGGCTTCTGCTCCTTGGGGTGCATGTCGACCGGGATCCCGCGGCCGTCGTCCACGACGCGCACCCCGCCGTCGGCGAGCAAGGTAACCTCGACCTTGGTGGCGTACCCCGCCATCGCCTCGTCGACGGAGTTGTCCACCACTTCCTGTACGAGGTGGTGGAGGCCGCGCTCACCGGTGGAACCGATGTACATGCCGGGGCGCTTGCGGACTGCTTCGAGGCCTTCGAGCACGGTGATGGACGACGCGTTGTACTCGCTATTGTTCTCGGTCACCGGCGTTGTTTCTCCTCGTCTCGCCCGAGCGGACGCTCGCTACTACAACAGTGTACTTGGCCGCGCTCGCTCACATGCGGCAAGGACACCCCTCAGTCGGTCACAGAGGCGCGAAATCACCCTCGGGCGAGTCCTTTCGTGTCCGCACCGGCGTGACCCGGTTCTCGGGGAACTCACCCGCTTGCGCGCAACCCGGGTCAGCCGTACGTGTCACGCGGCCCGCGACCGGGCACGTGCCGGGGCCCTTTCCGCCAGCTCGGGGCGGTCGGACCCTGGATCCGCATCCGCTTGACGACGCCGTGCCCGACGCCCGCGGCGATCTTCGCGAGCAGCTTCCCCTGCAGCAGCCGCAGCTGCGTGGCCCACGCGGTGGAGGTCGCGCGCACGGTCAGCTCGCCGTCCTTGAGCGTCACCGGCTGGGCGTGTTCGGCGACGTCCTCCCCCACGAGCCGGGCCCACTGCCCGAACACGCGCGCGTTGGTCATCGTGTCCTGCCAGCCGCTGTCCGAGATCAGCCGCGACACCAGGCGGCCGAGCGGCTGCGGGTCGCGTGCGTCGGCACCGGGGCCGGACCAGCGCCGCCGCCGGGGATTCTGGCCGCCGCCCCCGGTGATCCGGCCGCGGCGCAGGTTCGGCGGCGCCCCCCGTTCACGGGCCTTCGCCTTGGCTGCTTCGAGCGCCGCATGGGCCAGATCGCGGCCGGACGGCGCCGTCTCGTTCGGCCCAGCGGCGCCATCACGCTCGGTCGCGGCACGCGCGGAATCCCGCGCGGAGTCAGCGGCCCGGGCACTGTCAAGACCGCCATCGGGCCGATTCGTCACGCGCGGCGATGACGCTGCTCCGGGTTTATCCACACTGTCCACAGGTTTGTCCCCAGATCGGTGGGTAACTCGTGTGACGCCGGTCACCGGGCGTGGTCGTCCGGACTGTTCAGGCACGTTTCACCTCCCCGTCGGCCACCGTGAACTTGGCCCCGGCCAGTTCGGCCGGTACGTCCTCGTCCACCGCGGCGGTGATGAGCACCTGCTCGGCCCCCGCCGCGACCTCGGCCAGCCGCGCCCGCCGCTTGCGGTCGAGCTCCGCAAAGACATCGTCCAGCAACAGCACCGGTTCGCCCGCTTCGGCACGCAGGAGCTCGTAACTGCCGAGCCGAAGCGCCAGCGCGAACGACCACGATTCGCCGTGACTCGCGTACCCCTTCGCGGGCGCCTCGCCGAGAACCAGCTCCAGTTCGTCCCGATGCGGGCCGACCAGGCTGATGCCGCGCTCCAGTTCCTGCCGTCGCGTGCCGGCCAACGCCTTCAGCATCAGCTCGCGAAGCTGCTCCGGGTCCGCGCGCTCGCCTTCAACCGGCGTAAGCCCTTCACCGAGCGAAGACTTGTACGAGATCTTCGCCGGGCGCGAGTCGGGCGCGACGCCCATGTACGCGTCGGCCGCGTACGGCGCAAGGTCGGCGATGAGGTTCAACCGTGCTGCGAGGAGTTGCGCACCAGCCACCGAGAGATGGTCGTCCCACACATCGAGCGTCGACAGCGCGTACGGATCTTCGCGCCCCGTACGGCGTTTGCCCGCCGTCTTGAGAAGCGCGTTGCGTTGCTTCAGCACCTTCTCGTAGTCCGCGCGCACCCCGGCGTACCGCGGCGCGCGAAGCACGAGCAGCTCGTCCATGAACCGACGGCGTTCACTTGGGTCGCCGCGGACGAGCGCGAGGTCCTCGGGAGAGAACAGCACCGTACGCAGAATGCCGAGCACGTCACGGGGTTTGCCGACGGCGCCCCGGTTCACGCGAGCGCGATTGGCGCGCCCGGGCGTGATCTCGAGCTCGACCGTCATCTCGCGGTCTTCGTTGACCACGGCGACCCGGACGAGCGCGCGTTCGCAACCGTGCCGCACGAGGGGCGCGTCCGTGGCGACCCGGTGCGAGCCGAGGGTCGCCACGTAACCGATTGCTTCGAGCAGGTTCGTCTTCCCCCGGCCGTTCTGGCCGACGAGGACGACCGGCCCCGGTTCGAGGGCGAGGTCGGCCTGTGGCCAGGACCGGAAGTCGGTGACCTGGAGATGTCGCAGATACACGAGCGGGGACCCGCGGGAGCTAGCTCCCGGCCTTCTTCACGGAGTGCCCGCCGAACTGGTTGCGCAGTGCGGCCACCGCGCGCATCGCGGCGGAATCCTTCTGCCGCGAGGAGAACCGCGCGAACAGCGCCGCCGACAGCACCGGCGCGGGCACCGCGTGGTTCACCGCCTCCTCCAGCGTCCAGCGGCCTTCGCCGGAGTCCTCGACGTACCCCTCGAGATCGTCCAGCTCCGGGTCTTCGTCGAGCGCGCGCACCAGCAGGTCGAGCAGCCACGAGCGCACCACGGTGCCACGCTGCCAGCCCTTGATCACCGCGGGTACGTCGTCGACCACCTTCGACGCTTCGAGCAGTTCGAAGCCTTCGGCGTACGCCTGCATCACGCCGTACTCGATGCCGTTGTGGATCATCTTCGCGTAGTGCCCGGCGCCGACCGAGCCCGCGTGCGAGAAGCCTTCTTCGCGCGGACCTTCGGGACGAAGCGTGTCGAAGATCGGCATGGCCCGCTCGACGTCGGCCGCCGCACCGCCGACCATCAGGCCGTACCCGTTGTCCTTGCCCCACACCCCGCCGGACACGCCGCAGTCGAGGTAGCCGACGCCGTGCGTGGCGAGCAGGTCGGCGTTCAGCTTGTCGTCGGTGAACTTCGAGTTGCCGCCGTCGATCACCAGGTCGCCCTCGGACAGCAGCTCCCCGAGCTCGGTGACGGTCTGCCGGGTCGGGTCTCCGGCCGGGACCATGATCCACACGATCCGCGGCCCGGTCAGCTGGCTGACCAGGTCGGCCAGAGACGTCGAGTCGGTCACATCCGGGTTGCGGTCGTAGCCGACCACCTCGTGCCCGGCGGCGCGCAGCCGCTCGCGCATGTTGAAACCCATTTTGCCCAGGCCGACGAGACCCAGCTGAACCATGAGATCCCCTTACGTCAGAACGAAAATCCTCGGTGGGTGACCGGCCGGTCAGCCTGGCAGGCGGACCGGCATGAGCAGGTACAGGTACCCGGGGACGACGTTGCCCTCGGCGTCGGCGGGCTTGATGAGCGCCGGCCGGTTGGGGGTGGTGAAGGTGAGCTCCGCGCGGTCGCTGTGCAGCGCGCCGAGCCCGTCGACGAGGTAGCCGGGGTTGAACGCGATGGTGACCGGCTCGCCCTCGTAGTCGACCTGCAGTTCTTCCTCGGCGCTGCCCTCGTCGTCGCCGCCCGCGGAGAGCCGGAGGCTGCCGTCGCCGAACTCGAGCCGCACCTGGGTGCCGCGCTCGGCGACCAGCGACACGCGCTTGATCGACTCGGTGAGCGCTCCGACCTCGATGACCGCGCGTGACGTGTGGTTCGCGGGCAGCAGTTGGCGGTACGGCGGGAACTCGGCGTCGAGCAGGCGGGTGGTGGTGTAGCGACCGGCACCGGAAAGGCCGAGCAGGCCTTCGCCGCTGGCGAGCGCGAGCTGCACGGTGGTGCCGGCGCCGCCGAGGGTCTTGGCGGCTTCGGCGAGGGTGCGGGCGGGGACGAGCACCGCGGCGTCGGCGAGGCCCTCGGCCGGCTTCCAGGTGAACTCGCGCATGGCGAGCCGGAACCGGTCGGTGGCGACGAGCGTGAGCGTCTCGCCGGAGATCTCGAGCCGCATGCCGGTGAGCATCGGGAGCGTGTCGTCCTTGCCAGCCGCGGTGGCGACCTGGGTGACCGCCTGCCCGAAGACGTCGCCGGTGAGCTCGCCCGCGCGGGCGGGCTGGGACGGCAGCTGCGGGTAGTCCTCGACCGGCATGGTCGGGAGGCTGAACCGGGCGCTGCCGCACGTGATGGTGGCGCGGGAGCCGTCGACGGAGATCTCCACCGGCTGTGCGGGCAGTGCCTTGGTGATGTCGGCGAGGAGACGGCCGGAGACGAGCAGGCGGCCGCCGTCGGCGATGGTCGCGGGGACCCCGACGGTGGCGGAGACCTCGTAGTCGAACCCGGAGACGGTGAGCGCGTCGGACTCGCCGTCCGCGCCCGCGTCGAGGAGGACGCCGCCAAGGACCGGCACGGGAGGCCGGGAGGGGAGGCTTCTGGCCACCCACGCGACGGCGTCGGCGAGCCCGTCGCGCTCGACGCGGATCTTCATGCGCGCATCCTTTCGACAGCCGAGCCCCTCGGCTCGTGAAGGGGCCGCCGGGTACCCGTCGTGAGTACCGCGTGCGACCGGGTCCCCGCCGGTCCGGTCCGTCCCTGCGCAGAAACGGACCAGGTGCAGGCATCCACGTTAGGCCGTCGCCGGGGTCGCCGTCACCTCGGCCTCCCCTTGACTTTGTCGACAAGCCGACAGCCTTCGGAGCTTGTCCCCAGTTTCGTCCTCCGCCTGTTTTTGTTTTGTTCTCTCTAAGAAGAGATTTAAAAGCAGTAGCAGTAATAAGGGGTGTGGATTGTGTGGACAGAGCTCGTTGTGCCTGGTCGTGACTGAAGCACCCCTGTGGAGAGCCCTGGTGGTGGATCGGTGGATGAATCGGCCGATCGGTGGATGGTTTCGGGCCCGGGCCGATTCGTCCACAGGAAGACTCAGTTGTCCCCAGGGTTGTCCCCAGCTTCGGGCCGAGTTGTACCCAGGTTCTGGGGGTACTCGACGGGCTCGCGATCGCCCTGATGGGTGACGACCCACAACTGTGGATCAATTGTGGGCAACCTGGGGAATCCACGTGGACAACCCTGGGGACAACCTGTGGATTCAGTGTGAACGGGATGTGGATCGATTTCGGGTCGTCGCAGGTCCCGGATTCGTTGGCACTGTGGGCAAACTACCCACACCCTGGGGAAAACCCCTTGTGTATCAATGAGTTCGGGAAATTCTGCGTACAGCCGCGTACGCGCGTGTACGCAGCTTCGCGCGCGAAGCGTTGTAGGCCAACAAAAAGGCGCCACGGTGGTCCGTGGCGCCCTTCGCAGGTATTCGGGTTACTGGCGTGCTCGCTGCTTGATCCGCGACGTCAATTCCTGCACCTGGTCGTAGATGCGCCGGCGTTCGGCCATCTCCTTGCGGATCTTCTTGTCCGCGTGCATGACGGTGGTGTGGTCGCGGCCGCCGAACGTCTGCCCGATCTTCGGGAGCGACATCTCGGTGAGCTCGCGGCAGAGGTACATCGCGATCTGGCGGGCCGTGGCGAGCGCCTTCGTCTTGCCGGGCCCGCACAGGTCGTCGAGCGTCACGTCGAAGAACTCGGCGGTGACGCCCATGATGGTCGGCGCGGTGATCTCCGGCGTGTGCGAATCCGGGATCAGGTCGCGCAGCACGATCTCCGCGAGCCCGACCTCCACCGGCTGCTGGTTCAGCGACGCGAACGCGGTGACGCGGATGAGCGCGCCCTCGAGCTCCCGGATGTTCGCCTCGACGCGCGACGCGATGAACTCCAGCACCTCACCGGGCACCGCCAGCCGGTCCTGCGCCGCTTTTTTCCGCAGGATCGCGATCCGCGTCTCGAGCTCGGGCGGCTGGATGTCGGTGATCAGGCCCCATTCGAACCGCGTGCGCAGCCGGTCCTCCAGCGTCTCCAGCCGCTTGGGCGGCCGGTCGGAGCTGACCACGATCTGCTTGTTCGCGTTGTGCAGCGTGTTGAAGGTGTGGAAGAACTCCTCCTGCGTACCTTCCTTGCCCTCCAGGAACTGGATGTCGTCCACGAGCAGGATGTCGATGTCGCGGTACCGGCGCTGGAAGGCGACCTTGCGGTCGTCACGCAGGGAGTTGATGAAGTCGTTGGTGAACTCCTCGGTGGACACGTAGCGCACGCGCATCCCGGGGAACAGCCGTTGCGCGTAGTGCCCGACCGCGTGCAGCAGGTGCGTCTTGCCGAGCCCGGATTCACCCCAGATGAACAGTGGGTTGTACGCGCGCGCCGGCGCTTCGGCGACTGCGACGGCGGCTGCGTGCGCGAAGCGGTTGGACGCGCCGATGACGAAGGTGTCGAAGTTGTACTTCTCGTTCAGCTTCGTCTTCGACGTCTGCGGCTGCGCGGGTGCGGTGTACGGCTGCCCGGCGATCGGCTGTCCGGAGAACGTGGGCCAGATCTCGTTGGCGGCGGCGAGCGCTTCGCCCACTTCGTCGACCTCTTCGTCTGCGTCGTCGGTGTCGTCAGTGTCTTCGCGGAGCGGCTGCGGCGCTTCAGTGCGCACGGCCGCCTCGACCGGCGGACGCGACGGCGGCATCGGCGGGGGCGGGCTCTCCGGGCGGACGTGGTCGGCGCGGCCGTTCTCCGGGCGCGCGCCCTCTGGACGCACCTGGTCGGCGCGGGCGCCGTCGTTTTCCACCCGTGAGGGTGACGGCACATAGCGGGGTGCGGGTGCCACGTGCTCGGTGCTGTCCACCTTCACCGCGAGCGAGACCGGACGGCCGAGGCGACGCGACAGGGCGTCGGTGATCGAGGTGCGCAGCGCGCGTTCGATGGCTTCCTTCGCGAAGTCGCTCGGAGCGGCCAGCAGCGCGGTGCCGTCGAGAAGCCCGATCGGCCGGGTCACCCGCATCCAGGCTCGTTGCTGCGGGGACAGGGTGCCGTCGGACAGCTCCCGCACCACCTGCTCCCAGATGACGCCCAGATTGTGCTGGTGCTCGGACACCGGTCTGACTCCCCTCCCCTCGTCGGCGTGGACGCGCGCAACCACCCCGAGCACGTCCCGGACCGCTCCCCCAGAGCGCATGGCCGGACTCACCCGCACCACGGCACAGCGATATCCACATAGTTGTCCACAGCTGTGCACTAATGTACGGCGGTCCGCAGCCACGCCACCTGCGGGCTCGGCGTTCTCCCCGGGGTGCCTCCACACCCACCGGCACCGAGCGGCGGCGATGACCTGGCGTCCACCCCGCCCGGCAGCCCGAGAGAGGCACGCTAACAAGCCCCGGTCGATGCCACAAGACGTGGTGTCGCGCAAGCATTTCATGGTGTACGGCGTGTTGCCATTCGGTGCCGCGGTGTACCGGGCCGGGTGACCCCCGTCCGGTCGCGGTGCGTGGCGGAGGGGGTGGCTGCAGGTCTCCCGACCGGGGTGCGTACCCTCGTAAGGTCTCCCGTAAGCGACGGGTGCGTTTCGCGTGCCCAGGTATGTCGTCGCTCGTCGTGACGAGGCCACACGTTGGTAGGAGACACGCACGCCTTCCGTGCGACCCGTACGACAGCCGGGCGCCGGGGAATCCGCCGTCGCCCGACGGCCGAGACACAGGAGAAGCAGTGAGCAAGGGCAAGCGCACCTTCCAGCCGAACAACCGCCGCCGCGCACGGGTCCACGGTTTCCGCCTGCGCATGCGCACCCGTGCGGGCCGCGCCATCCTGTCGGCGCGCCGTCGCAAGGGCCGCGCCGAGCTGTCCGCCTGATCCGGCCGTATCGAGCCTCTCGTGCTGCCCGCTGCTGCACGTCTGCGGCGGAGTGAGGACTTCCGGGTCGTCCTCCGGCGGGGGTCCCGGGCAGGCAGGCGCCGGCTCGTCGTCCACGCGTTGACCACGGACCCGTCCGTGGCCGTCCCCGCGACGGCCAGGGCGGGTTTTGTGGTGAGCAAGGCCGTCGGCAACTCGGTGGTGCGCCACCGGGTCACCCGGCAGCTGCGGCACCTCGTTTCCGCCCGGCTCGGAACACTGCCCGCGGGCAGCTCGTTGGTGGTACGGGCATTGCCTCCGGCGGCGGCTGCCTCGAGCGCGGAGCTCGGCGCCGATCTCGACGCCGCACTGCGCCGGCTCGGTCTTCCGGCGCCGGGGTCCGATGCTCCCCGGCAGCCGCGCCAGCAGGGCACGGCCCCCGATCACGGATCAGCGGTGTAAACGGCCATGGAAGCCACCCCCGAGCAGGATGTTCCACCCGTGGAAGAGAAGCCACCCCGGCCGGGCCCGGTCGCGTGGGTACTGCTCCTTCCCGTGCGGTTCTACCGCAAGGCGATCTCGCCCTTTCTCCCGCCGGCTTGCCGGTTCTACCCGAGCTGCAGCGCGTACGCGGTCGAAGCCCTGACCCGCCACGGCGCGGCTCGCGGCTCCTACCTCGCGCTGCGCCGGCTGCTTCGCTGCGGCCCGTGGACCCTGCCCGGCCGCGACCCCGTGCCCGAGAAGTTCTCGTGGCGACACCGCATGCCTGAAACACCGATCGAGGAGTAGCTCAGTGCTCGATTTCATCTACTACCCCGTGTCCTTCATCTTGTGGTGTTGGCACAAGGTCTTCGGGTTCGCCTTCGGGGAAGCCACGGCTATCTCCTGGATCCTCGGCATCATCTTCCTCACGTTCACCGTGCGCGGCATCATGTTCAAGCCGTTCGTGAACCAGGTCCGGTCGATGAAGAAGATGCAGGACTTCGCGCCGGAGATGAAGAAGATCCAGAAGAAGTACGCGAACGACCGGCAGCGCCAGGCGCAGGAGATGCAGAAGCTCCAGCGCGAACACGGCGTCAACCCGCTCGGCAGCTGTCTTCCGATGATCCTGCAGATCCCGGTCTTCATCGGCCTGAACCACGTGCTCCGTGCGTTCACCTTCCCGCCGCCCGGCGGCGGCCCGAAGACCGAGAACTACTTCTTCACCGAGCACGACGTCGTGTCCTACACGAGCGCCAAGCTGTTCGGCGTCAACCTGGGCGAGGCGGTCAACAACGGCGTCGGCGCGGTCGCCGGTAACGTCGCGAACGGCGGCTGGCACTGGAACGTGCTCCCGGTGGCGCTGCCGCTGATGATCGTCGCGGCGATCGCCACGCACCTCACCGCGCGGCACTCGGTGTCCCGGCAGAACGCGGCCGCGGCGGGCAGCCAGCAGACCGCGATCATGAACAAGCTGACGATGTACATCTTCCCGCTCGGCGTGCTCGTGTTCGGTGCGTTCTTCCCGCTGGGCCTGCTCTTCTACTGGCTCGCGAACAACGGCTGGACGCTGATGCAGCAGCGCATCGTCTACACCAGGATCGACAAGGAAGAGACCGCCCGCAAGGAAGAAGCCGCCGAGAAGCGCGCGTCGCTCGGACCGAAGCCGGGCCAGAAGCCGACCGCGCCGCGGGTCGGGCAGAAGCCGGTGCAGCAGAAGAAGAACCAGCAGCAGGGGCAGCAGCGCAAGGTGACCAAGGCCGGTTCGGCGCACGGGTTCGCGCAGACGTCGTCGGGTTCTTCTGACGGTGGTGTCGCGTCCTCGGAGAAGAAGGCCGCCGACTCTGGCGACGGCACGGACAGCGCGCCGAAGCAGTCCCCGAACGGATCGAAGGAGAACGGCACCGGGGTGCCCGGACTCCTCAAGGACTCGAACAGGAAGTCGGGCCGGAAGCGTCGCTGACGCGAACCGGTTCGGAGAGGAGACGAAAGATGTCGGAGACGGTCGACACGATCGACGCCGATCAGGACGAAACAAGCGCACTGGCCGAACCGAAGCAGGGCGGTGACGACGACACCCTCGTGCGGGAAGGTGACATCGCCGGCGACTATCTCGAGCGCCTGCTGGACCTGCTCGACTACGACGGCGACATCGACCTGGACGTCGAAGCAGGCCGCGCCATCGTGAGCATCGACGGCGGAGAGGACCTGGAGAAGCTGGTCGGCACCCGTGGCACGGTGCTCGAAGCGCTGCAGGAGCTCACCCGCCTGGCAGTCCAGCAGGAGACGGGCTCGCGCAGCCGCCTGATGCTGGACATCGCGGGCTGGCGAGCCGACCGCCGCGAGGAGCTCCGCGAACTGGGCCGCTCGACGGCCGAGTCGGTGCTGTCGAACGGCGAGCGCGTCCGGCTGCAGCCGATGAGCCCGTTCGAGCGCAAGGTCGTCCACGACGCAGTGGCAACCGTGAAGGGCGTCACGAGCGAGAGCGAGGGCGAGGACCCGAAGCGCCGGGTGGTGATCTTCCCGGAGGAGTAAGGGTTTTCGGGAGTACTGAGCAGAGGCGGTCCACCGGTGATTCCGGTGGGCCGCTTTCTTTTGCGCTTTTGTGTGCTGTGGCTCTCTGACACGGGGTTGGACCGGGCGGGGTCAGTGCGGTGGACTGTTGGTTGCTTGAGGGGCGCGGCGCACCTGTCGGGGTTCGCCTTCTCTCCGACTGGCCAGCCATCCCGTCCGCCCCGGCCCTGCCCGTCCGCTCCTCCCGCTCGACGTCCCGCTGTCGCCACGCCGCCATGCCGACCGCGTTGCGTCGGCGACCGGATGCTCCGCACTGCCTTGCGACGGCATGTCCCCCACCCCTCGCCATGCCACGCCGCGGAAGTCCCACTTCTGCCGTCACCTTCGTCTTCCCGGCTCCCATCCCCTCCTCTTGCCGCGCTCGACACCCGGCGCGATCAACCACCCCACCGTCGATCGAATTACAACCATGGCGTTTCACGTGAAACCGCGCGACTCCCACCCGCGTCCCCGTTTCACGTGAAACCACCCTGTGGATCACTCGGCGACTCGAGTGGAGTTGTCCACAGTTGCGGTCTGTCGGCTCGATTTGGCGTCCGCATCAGGGACAATCGAAGGAGCGCGTTTCACGTGAAACGCGCGGAGCGAGGAGTGGAAGTAGTGAGCTTGGACGGCGCCACCGGGACGTTCCGGACCGCGGCGGTGGAGGTGTTCGGGGAGCGCGTCGATCAAGCCGCTGGGTACGTGGAGCTGCTGGCGACCCACGGGGTCGAGCGGGGGTTGATCGGGCCGCGCGAGGTGGATCGGCTGTGGGAGCGGCACGTGCTGAACTCCGCGGTGATCGGGGAGCAGATCCCGTCCGGGGTGCGGGTGGTCGATGTCGGGTCGGGTGCCGGGCTTCCGGGTGTACCGCTGGCGATCGCTCGACCGGACCTCGCTATCGTTCTCCTGGAACCCATGGCTCGCCGGGTCGACTGGCTGGCCGAGGTCGCCGAGAAGCTGGAACTCCCGATCACCATCGTCCGTGGACGCGCGGAAGAGCGGTCCGTGCGCGAGCAGCTGGGTGGCGCCGATGTCGTCACCGCTCGTGCGGTCGCTCCCCTCGCTCGGCTCGCGGGCTGGTGCCTTCCCCTGGTTCGTCCCGAAGGTCGGCTGGTTGCCCTCAAAGGTGCCAGTGCGGCCGAGGAGATCTCCCGCGACCGCGACGCGGTCCGCAAGGCCGGCGGGGCCGACCCGGTGATCGCCGAATGTGGAAAGGCTGTACTCGAAGTCCCCAGCACGGTGGTCCTGATCCGTCGCCTACCGTCTAAGCCGACCCGGCCACGCGGCAGGCGGAGCTAACGAACGACAACGACCGCGTCGTTCCACGTGAAACATCGCGGTGCGAACGCCCACGAATCGTCTATCAGGAGGAGGTGTCGAGACCGGTGAATCCCCCACCGTCCGACTCCGCACAGGCCAGCCAGGAGATGGGCTGGACGCCGATCGCCGAAGAAGCCGTCCGGGCCGCGAGCGTGTTGCATCCGAAGGAAGGGGAACTCCCCCGTCCGACGCGGCGCCGCGTGCTGACCGTTGCGAACCAGAAGGGTGGCGTCGGCAAGACGACGAGCACCGTCAACCTGGCGGCGGCGCTCGCCGTGCATGGGTTGAAGACGCTGGTGATCGACCTCGACCCGCAGGGCAACGCGAGCACCGCGCTCGACATCGACCACCGGTCCGGGACACCGTCGATCTACGAGGTCCTCATCGGTGAGGTCTCGATTGTCGACGCCGCCGCCAACAGCGAGCAGTCGCCGAACCTCTTCTGCGTGCCCGCCACGATCGACCTCGCGGGCGCGGAGATCGAGCTGGTCTCCATGGCGAACCGCGAGACGCGGCTCAAGGAGGCGCTGTCGTCCGAGATGCTGGACCAGCTCGGCGTCGACTACGTCTTCATCGACTGCCCGCCGTCGCTAGGTCTCCTCACCGTCAACGCGATGGTGGCGGCGCAGGAGGTGCTGATCCCGATCCAGTGCGAGTACTACGCACTCGAGGGTCTCGGGCAGCTGCTGAGCAACATCGAGCTCGTGCAGCAGCACCTCAACCGCGAGCTCCGCGTGTCGACGATCCTGCTCACCATGTACGACGGCCGCACGAAGCTGGCCGACCAGGTGACCAACGAGGTCCGGAACCACTTCGGCGACACGGTGCTGAAAACCGTGATCCCGCGCAGCGTCAAGGTGTCCGAGGCGCCCGGCTACGGCCAGACGGTGCTCGCCTACGACCCCGGTTCGCGCGGAGCGATGAGCTACCTCGACGCGGCGAAGGAGATCGCCGAGCGGGGCGCGAACGATGAGAGGAGCAGCACCACATGACTGAGCGCAGAGGAGGGCTCGGCCGCGGGCTCGCGGCCCTGATCCCGACCGGGCCGACCGCGCCTCCGGCAGGCGATGGCGGTACGCCTGCGGAGAAGGTGGTGCGCGAAGACAAGGGCTGGTTCGCGGCGAACGGTGCGGCGAATCCGGTCAGCGGCGAGGTCGCCGGTGCGGTTTACCGCGAGATTCCGGTCAGCGCGATCAAGCCCAACCCGAAGCAGCCTCGGCAGGTATTCGACGAGGAAGCGCTCGCCGAACTCGAGCACTCCATCCGCGAGTTCGGGCTCATGCAGCCGATCGTCGTGCGGGAACTCGGCAACGACGAGTACGAGCTCGTCATGGGCGAGCGCCGGCTGCGGGCGTCGCAGCAGGCCGAGCTCGAGGCGATCCCGGCGATCGTGCGGCAGACCGCCGACGAGTCGATGTTGCGTGACGCGTTGCTGGAGAACATCCACCGCGTCCAGCTGAACCCGCTCGAAGAAGCGGCGGCGTACCAACAGTTGCTCGACGAGTTCGCGGTGACGCACGAGGAGCTCGCCGGTCGCATCGGCCGGAGCCGTCCGGTCATCACGAACACCATCCGGCTGCTCAAACTCCCCCTCCCCGTGCAGCGCCGGGTCGCCGCCGGAGTGCTGTCCGCCGGGCACGCCCGCGCGCTGCTGTCGCTGGAAGATCCGGAAAGCCAGGAAGAACTGGCGGCGCGGATCGTCGCGGAAGGCATGTCGGTGCGCGCCACCGAGGAAGCCGTCACGCTGAAGAAGAGTGAGAAACCGGCCAAGCCGAAGGCCGCGCCGCGCAAGCCGATCCAGGCGCCCGGGTTGCAGGAACTCGCGAACCGGCTCTCCGATCGCTTCGACACCCGGGTGAAAGTCGACCTCGGACGGCGCAAGGGACGCATCGTTCTCGAGTTCGGGTCGGTCGACGACCTCGAGCGGATCGTCTCGATCATCGACGCGAACTCGGGCGAAAAACCGGCGAATTCGGACAGCGAAACCGACTAGGGATCGACCCACGGTCGTTTCGTCACGGTGATGATTGCGCACACGGTCAGCGGCAATCACACTGAGTGCCTGCCGGAAACGCCGGTGCGGGGAGGGCCGCCGCCCACCCCGCACCGCTTCAGTTCGCTCGAGCGACCGCGCGGGCGACGAGATCCGCGAACACCGAACCGAGCGTCTTCCCGGCAGCTTCGACGGCCATCGGCACCGTCGAGGTTTCGGTCAGCCCCGGCGACAGGTTCACCTCGAGGAAGTGCACTCCCCCGTCCGGCGTGATGACCGCGTCGGTGCGGGAGATGTCGCGCAGCCCGAGCCACTTGTGTGCGGCGACGGCCAGCTCGCCGACCGCCTTCTCCGCTTCCGCGGAGATTCGCGCGGGGGTGAAGAAATCGGTGAGACCTGCGGTGTAGCGCGCGGCATAGTCGTAGACGCCGCTCTCCGGCACGATCTCGACCGCAGGCAGGGCCTCAGCCCCGTTCTCCCCTTCGATGACCGTGACGGCCACCTCGACGCCGTCCACGAACCGTTCCGCGAGCACCGTGTCGCCGTACGCGAAGCAGCCGACCATCGCCGCGGGTAGTTCCGCCGCCTCCCGCACCACCTGGGTACCCAGCGCGGACCCGCCCTGGTCCGGCTTCAGGATCATCGGGAGCCCGAGCCGGTCGACCATCGCGTCGAGCACCGACTGCGCGCCCAGCTCGCGGAAAGTGCTGTGCGGCAACACAATCCAGTCCGGCGTCGCGAATCCGGCCTGCTGGATGAACGCCTTCGCGGACGGCTTGTCCCACGCGCGACGGCAGCCCTGGGAGTGGGTGCCGACGAACGGTACGTCGAGCATCTCGAGCACGGTCTGCACCGACCCGTTCTCGCCCTCGCCGCCGTGCAGCGCGACGACCACCGCGTCCGGCCGCTGGTTGCGCAGCCGTTCCAGCAGACCGGCGTCGGTGTCCCACTCCTCCACCGTGAGCCCCTCGGCCCGCAGCGCGGCGGACAGCCGTCGCCCGGACCGCAGCGAGACGTCACGTTCGTGGGAAAGCCCGCCGGCGAGCACGGCAACGGTACGGTCGACCACCGTGGGAACTCCTTAGTGTTGCTGGGGGGCCGGTCAGACCGTGTCCGGAGACGGGGTCTCTGGCCCCGGGATGGTGCGTGCCTTCACGCTACCGAAAGTGCGGCTGAGGTCCATTTCGGACTCCAGCACGGCGGCGAGCCGCCGCACGCCCTCGCGGATGCGCTCCGGCGTCGGATAGCAGTACGACAACCGCATCTGGCGGGAGCCGAAACCGTCGGCGTAGAAGCCGGTACCCGACGCATACGCCACGCGCGCGGTGACCGCGCGGGGCAACATTGCTTTGGTGTCAACGCCTTCCGGCACTGTCACCCACACGTAGAAGCCGCCGTCGGGGTTCGTCCACGAGCAGCCGGGAGGCAGATACTGTTGCAGCGCCGACAACATCGCGTCGCGGCGCTCGCGGTAGTTCTCCCGGAACTTCTTGACCTGGCCCTTCCAATCGTGCGTCGCGAGGTACCGCGAGACGATCATCTGGTTGAACGTCGGCGGGCACAGCGTCGCGGATTCCGCTGCCAGCACCAGCTTTTCGCGCACCGCGTGCGGCGCGAGCACCCAGCCGACCCGGAGGCCGGAGGCGAACGTCTTCGAGAACGAGCCGAGGTACACGACGTTGTCCGGGTCGAGCGAGCGCAGCGCCGGGTACGTCTGGCCGTCGAAACCGAGCAGGCCGTACGGGTTGTCCTCGACGATGAGCACGCCGTACTCGCGGCAGATCTCCACGATCTCCGCG
Source organism: Amycolatopsis jejuensis (assembly GCF_000717335.1). Taxonomy (GTDB): domain Bacteria; phylum Actinomycetota; class Actinomycetes; order Mycobacteriales; family Pseudonocardiaceae; genus Amycolatopsis; species Amycolatopsis jejuensis. The sequence continues at coordinate 118,912 of NZ_JNYZ01000013.1, read as the reverse complement.
CGCCGGTCGAGCGCCAGCGTGACACCGGCCGGGTTGTGGAAATTCGGGATGGTGTAAAGGAATTTGGCGCGTTTACCGGCCTTTTCCGTCTGCCGCAACGCTTCGCGCAGCCCTTCGGGCACGAGCCCGTGCTCGTCCATCGCGACGTGCACGACATTCGCCTGGTACGCGGAAAACGAGCCGAGCGCGCCGACGTACGACGGTCCTTCGGCGATCACGACGTCACCCGGGTCGCAGAAAAGCCGGGTGACCATGTCGAGGCCCATCTGGGAACCGACCGTGACCACGACGTCGTCGGGGTGCGCCTTGATCCCTTCGAGGGACATGATTTCGCAGATCTGGTCGCGCAGCGCAGGAACGCCGTGCGCGGACCCGTACTGCAGCGCGACAAGCCCCTCGGTCGCGATGATCTCGCCGACCTGTGCCGACAGCGTGTCGAGCGGCAACGCGGCGAGGTTCGGCATCCCCCCGGCGAGCGAAACGACCTCCGGCCGGCTAGCCACTGCGAAAAGCGCGCGAATCTCGGATGCGGTCATCCCTGCGGTACGTGCTGCGTACCGGTCGAGATGAGGGTCGAGATTATGGCGGCCGCTCTGCGGCTTGGCGGGACGGTTCTCGGTCATCGGACACCTGAGGGTTCGGTAGGTACCTGCGGGTAGATCCATCGAGTGTAACCGGGGCCTCTTCCGGCTTCCCGCTCTTCCGGCGCTTGTCACATCGGCCTATCCTCGGGGTGGTTCTTCCGGTGCTGCCTGCGCTCTTGCGGGTCTTGAAGCCGGAGTCACGGGGTCCAGGGAGGTCACGGGTGTCGCGTCGCGTGGTTGGCGTCACACTGGACAACCTCGAGCATCTGCCCAAAAACTGTCGGCAGTGTGTGTACTGGGAGCTTGCCCCGCACCTGAAGGCGCAGGCCGAGGAGTACGGCTCCACCGAGGTCGAAAAGGAAGCCTGGGTGTCGAGCGTGCTGCTGGAGTGGGGCTCGTGCGGCCGCATCGTCTACAGCGACACACTGCCGGTCGGTTTCGTGCTGTATGCCCCGCCGAACGCGGTCCCGCGCTCGGCGGCGTTCCCGACGTCACCACCCAGCGCCGACGCCGTCCTGCTCACCGCATTCCAGATCCTGCCGGAATTCCGCGGCGGCGGCCTCGGCCGCATGCTGGTGCAAGCCGTGGCGAAAGACCTGACCAAACGAGGCGTCCGAGCCATCGAATCCTTCGGCGACGCCATGCCGGACGAGGAGGACCCGCTCGGCCAGCACGCGTGCGTGCTGCCGTCGGCGTTCCTGCAGAGCGTGGGCTTCAAGACGGTGCGCCCGCACCCGAAGTACCCGCGGCTACGACTGGAACTGCGCTCGGCGATCACGTGGAAGGAAGACGTCGAGGCCGCCCTCGAACGGCTACTGGGCCAGGTGACGATCACAACCGCAGAACCAAGCCTCGGCAGGGCTTGAGGGGTCCCTTCGCTCCTTGTTGCTGGAGTTCGTGGACCGCGAGTTTCGCCCGCGGCTTTGTCGCTGTCGCTCGCCCCGATCCGGACGGTATTGCCCGCACCGCCGACGCACCGCCCGTCCCGGCGGCCACCCCTCATTGACGGTCACTGTCTGTATTCGTCGTCCGTGCCTCCCCGTCGATTTCCCCGCACCTCCGGCGCCGCTCCCGACTCGCCAAAGAATCTCGTTCCGCCGTCCCGATCGCCGAACGAACCGCATCAACCGAGGTCAGCCCGGGGCCACCCGCCGCACTTCTTCCTGCTGCGAACTACCGCCGCCGACGCTGGCGCCGCCTCCGGGAAACCTCCCATACCACCTTCTCGCCGCCAGCAAAACACCCACTCCTGGTACCTGTGCACAACTGTGGAAGAGTCCCGAAGTTATCCACAGATTGCAGATAGAGGCAGTGGAAAACCTGTGGATGGGTAGACTGGATTTGGGGACGCCCCCCTGGGAGGGCGGAGGCTGCCCCCAGGTGTGGTGGGTGCTGGCGCGGTGGGGCGCAAGTTGTTGTGGCTGCGGTCAAGCGGTGTGGTGGCTCCGGTTGTTGGGGGTGTGGTGGGTGGAGTGGGCGCTCGGCTGCCGGTGATCGGGTTTGGGTGGGGGCGAGGGGTGGGCTCGTCGGCGGTGCGGGTGTGGTGGGCCGGTGGGTGCGGGATCTTGGTTACGTTCAGTAGTGGCCGTGCGGGCCCGGGGATGTGGCGGGGGTCGGGCCTAGGGCGGGTGTGGGGGCCGCGTGATGGGAGTGGGTCGTCGTTGTGGGGGCGTCGGTGCTGAGTGGGGGCGATACGGGCGGCTCCGGGCTTAGGGGGCGAGGGGCGTGTGTCGGTGGGATGTAGGCGTGCTGGGCCCGTGAGCGAGGCGTTTCGAGGTCCGGGACGACGTGGAGTGGGTGTTGGTGGGGAATCAACGAAGCCGGTGCGGCGAGGTCGGGGGCGGGGAAGGCTCAGCGAGGTTCGTCGGCTGGCGAAGGCCTCGAGGGTGATCAGCCGGGAAGAAGGGGCGTCGACTCGGCAATCGGGGCTCGCTGGACTGCTGGTGGCCAGCGTGGAGCGGCCGGGCAAACCAGTGAGATCGCACCGGTACGAGTCGGCGCAGTGAGATCGCATCGGCGCGAGTCGGCGCAGCGAGGTTCGACTGGCGTGAATCGACCCCGCGCCACCGCGAGTTGGCTGAGCGCGACCAGAGCCAGCGCGAGCCAGGCCTAGCGGAGGTCGCGCCGTCGCGAAGTCGGCTCGGATCGACGTCGGGCAACCCTGCAACGCCAGAGGGGCACCGGGCAATGCAGCCAGGCCCCGGCCAGCGACGAGTCGGAGGTGGCCAAAACCGGGTCAAGCCAACAAGAGAGGTCAGGCCCCCGAAAAAAGCCCCAGAACCTACTCAGCCTTGGCCAGCTCGTGTGCCAGGACATCCGCAAACGTGAACGTCCCCGTCGGCTGGTCGCCCTCTCCCAGCAGGTACAGGCGTTTCACCGCGATCAGGATGCCTTCCGCCACCACGTCGCGGAAGGCCGGATCCCCTAGGCGGCGGGCGTCGTCCGGGTTGGTCAGGTAGCCGATTTCCACTCGGACTGCCGGGCAGCGCGTGCGGGTGAAGATTTCCCACGTCTTGTAGTGCGTGCGGCAGTCGAGCAGGCCCGTGCGGGCTGCGACTTCCCGCTGGATGAAGCCTGCCAGCAGCTCGCCCACAGTCGACGTCGTGCCGTTGCCCGTGCCGAAATGGAAGCTCGCCACCCCCTGCGCGCGCGGCGATGGGTTGCCGTCGTTGTGCAGCGACAAGAACAAGTCTGCGCCCGCGTCGTTGGCGAAGCGGGCGCGTTCGAAGTCCGTGGGGCTGTGGTTCGGGCCGCGTGAAATCAGCGCTTCCATGCCGGTTGCCTGCATCCGGCCTTCCAGGCGGCGCGCCAGGTCCCACGCGATATCCGCCTCGCGCAGGCCGCCGGCCACGACACCGAGGTCCTCGCCGCCATGACCTGGATCGATCACGATGCGCTTGCCGCGCAGGCGGGGGCCTGCTTGACGTACCTGTTCCTGCTCGCGGAGGAACACCGGGCGGCCGCCGCGGGCTCTCGGGGAGGACAGGCGGTGCAGCTCGCGGATCGTGGCCGGGCCGCAGATGCCGTCGGCGTTCAGGCGCATGTCGCGCTGGAACGTGCGCAGGGCGCGTTCCGTCTGCGGGCCGAAGTAGCCGTCCGGGCGGCCGGCGTCGAAGCCGAGCTCGGTGAGCCGTTCCTGGAGGGTGAAAACGTCGTCGCCGCTGACCGGCGACGACAAAAGGTACTGCAGCGGGCGGCTCCCCAAGTGATAGCTCGCGGCCTTCAGCGACTGATACGTCGCCGGGCCCACCACCCCGTCGGTGATGAGCCCACGCCGCTGCTGGAACGCCCGTACGGCCTGCTCCACCGCACCGTCGAACGTGTTGTACCGCTCGGTCCCCGCCACCGGCGGGAGCAGATCCATCCCGGCAAGGATCGACCTGATCTCGGCGACGTCGGGACCGGCGTCACCGCGGCGGAGTACCCGCATGCACTCCTCGCTCTTCCTCGGGCACCGAAAACGGCTCGATGCGAAACAGAAACCCGGACAGGGAGTAAGCCCAGGCACCTATTGTGCCCTGTGAACTCTCGGTGAGGACGCAGGCCCGGTCGGTGCGCCGCACGGTGGGTGAGCCCCGATGGGGGAGGTGCCCCAAGTACGTCTGCGTGACCACTGCCACCCGAACGCGCGAAAACCCGAGTCTGCGATGCCATCACCGCAGGCCCGGGTTCTCAGCGGGTGGACGGATTCAGAGTACGTCGGCGAGGTCGGACAGCAGTGCCGCCTTCGGCTTCGCGCCCACGATCTGCTTCACCGGCTTGCCGCCCTGGAACAGGATCAGCGTCGGGATCGACATCACCTGGTAGTCACGCGCCGTGTTCGGGTTCTCGTCGATGTCGAGCTTCGCGACGGTCAGCTTCTCGCCGTTCTCCGCCGCGATCTCCTCCAGCACCGGCGCGACCATCTTGCACGGACCGCACCAGGTCGCCCAGAAGTCGACCAGTACCGGCTTCTCGCTGGTCAGCACGTCGTCCGCGAACGACTTGTCGGTCACCTTCACGGTGTTGGCCATCCTTGCTCCTTCAACTCGGTGGGAAAAGTCAGTGCTCGCCGGCGCCGTAACCGCCGCCGACCAGTTCCGGCGTCTCGTGCGCGTGCTCCTCGCCGTGCTCCGCCAGCCATCGTTCGGCGTCGATGGCCGCGCTGCAGCCGGACCCCGCGGCGGTGATGGCCTGCCGGTACGTGCGGTCCACGAGGTCACCGGCGGCGAACACGCCCGGCAGGTTCGTGTACGACGTGCGGCCCTGCGTGATCACGTACCCGTCCTCGTCGACGTCGACCTGGCCGCGCACCAGCTCGCTGCGCGGGTCGTGGCCGATCGCGACGAAGAACCCGGTGACGTCCAGCGTCTTCTCCTCGCCGGTGTTCGTGTCGGCCACCTTCAGGCCGGACACCTTGCCGTCGCCCTCGACCCCGGTGATCTGCGAGTTCAGCTGCCACTTGATCTTGTCGTTCGCGCGGGCGCGCTCGAGCATGATCTTCGACGCCCGGAACTCGTCACGGCGGTGCACGATGGTGACCGACTTCGCGAACTTCGTGAGGAACGTCGCCTCCTCCATCGCCGAGTCGCCACCCCCGGCGACGGCGATGTCGTGGTCCCGGAAGAAGAATCCGTCGCACGTCGCACAGGCGGACACGCCGCGGCCCAGGAGTTCCTGCTCGCCCGGCACCTTCAGGTACCGCGCGGCGGCACCCATGGCGAGGACGACGGCGCGGGCCGCGTAGCGCTTGCCGTTCGCGACGACGTACTTGACGTCGCCGGTGAGCTCCACCGACTCGACGTCCTCCGACCGCAGCTCGGCGCCGAACCGCTCGGCCTGTTTGCGCATCTCTTCCATCAGGTCAGGGCCCTGGATCCCGTCGCGGAAGCCCGGGAAGTTCTCGACCTCAGTGGTGGTCATGAGCGCACCGCCGAACTGCGTGCCCTCGAACACCAGCGGGTCGAGCTGTGCCCGCGCCGCGTAGACCGCGGCGGTGTACCCGGCAGGACCCGACCCTACGATGATCAGGTTCCTGATTTCCTCGGCAGCCACCCGTCAACCCTCCGCTCGTAGCGACCAGTGCATCTGGCTCAACACGATCGTAGGTGGCGGTGTTCCCGGTGGTGACGGGTACTACTACCCGCCGACTACCTTGTCGAACAGCTTGTCCGCGTTCCCCGGGCCGCAGTCCGCGCCGAATGCGACGAGCCGGAACTGCGCGAGCTTGCCCGTGGTGTAGATCGCCACCACCCCGGCCTTGCCCGCCACATTCACCGGCCGCACGCCCTCCGGTCGCACATTCGCATCCATTCCGGCGGCCGTGACGCACGCGTCAAGCCGCTCCTGGTCTTTCAGCGGACCGTAGTCGCGTACGCCGAGGCCACCGCCCAGCAGCGCCTCAGCGCCACTGCCGTCGCCGCCCACCGAAGGACCAGCGGGCGCGGGCGCGGCGACATTCGGCGTGCCGTCGTTCGTGGACGTACCCGGAACCACCAGCGTGACAGCCACGACCGCGGCCGCGGCGGCGGTCAGGATCCCCGCGCCCCAGCCGAGCTGCCGGTTCCGCCTCCGCCGCGCCGCCGACAGGTCCACCACCGGCGCGACCGGCTGCAGAACAGGCGCGGCCGGCTCAGCGGCCGGAAACGTGGCTGCCTGCCGCGCAGTGGACTCGGCAGCGATCGCCGCGTCGATTCTCGCCGCGAATTCGGCGGGCATCGGCGGCGCCGGTTCCGTGGCCAGCGCGGACAGGTCCGCCGTGGTCGCTTCGAGGGCCTCGATGATCGCGCGGGCCTCGGGATCCGCGTTGACCCGCGGCCACAGCTGCGCGGCCTCGTGGTCGTCGAGGACCCCGGCGTGGAGGTCGGCGAGCAGGTCGACAGACCAGGGCGGCCCGATGGTCCCGCCCGCCCCCCGGCTCTCGTCCGTCATCGTCCCTCCCCGTTCCCCGGCGAGCGCTGGGCTCGCCCGGCACTCCGGGACCCCTCCGAAGTGGCGTGCTTGCGTTTGCTTTCGTGAGTTGGGACGTGATCAGGGGCGTCCGGGTTCCGCAGATGCCCGAGAACCTTCGCGAGTTTTCCCCGCCCGCGGGCACACCGGCTCTTCACCGTGCCCTCGGCGATGCCGAGCATCTTCGCCGTCTCGGCCACCGAATAGCCCTCGACGTCGACGAGCACGATCGGCGCGCGCTGGTCCTCGGGCAGCTCGTCGAGCGCCTGGCGGACCAGCAGGCTGGTTTCCTTCTGGGACATCGAATCGCCGGGTGCGGCGGGTTCGTTCAGCCCGGTTTCCGGCAGCGGCACGGTGGGCCGGGCCTGTCTCCGCCGGATCCGGTCGAGGCACGCGTTGACCACGATCCGGTGCAGCCACGTGGTGACCTGTGACTCCGCCCGGAACTTGCCTGCCGCCCGGAAGGCCGAGATGAACGCCTCCTGCAGCGCGTCCGCGGCTTCTTCGGGATCACGCAGCGTGCGCAGCGCGACCGCCCACATGCGGTCCCGGTGCCGCCGGACCAGTTCGCTGAACGCATGCGGATCCCCGGCGGCATGGGCCGCGATGAGATCGGCATCCGTGGGAGCTGCAGCCGTCACCCGCCAGAGCCTACTGAGTGGGACCGGCGATCACTGCGCAGGCAGGAAGGTCAGGTCGCCGATCTGGCTCAGGAACCCGTCGCCTTCGTTGCCGCCGAGCTGGCTGATCCAGACGATGAAGTACTGGCTCGAGGCCGGCTGCTGCAACGTGAGCGTGGTTTCCGCGGCGTTGAGGTCGCCGGATGCGACCACCTTGGTGTCGTCGAGCTGCGGGTTCTTGCTGTCCGCCGACCGGATTTCGACCTTCGTACCCGGGCTGTCCGCGGCGATCTTGACCTGCGCCAGGTTCACCTTGTCGTCGAACGACACCATGATGCCGACGCCGGGCTTCAGCGCGGGCAGCTGCTGCTGGTACTGGTCGGTGCGCCACACCGTGTCCGGGTTGCCGTCGATGGTGTTCTTCGCGCGCCCGGCGTTGTCGCCCTCGCCCTTCGGGTTGTACACCGAAGCGGACTTGGGCTTCACCGGCTCGCCGACCTTCGGCGCGGCCGGCGGCTGGTTGTTCGCCGGTGGCGGGGCGGCCGGGTTGGCCGGCGGTGGCGCGGCCGAGCTCGACGGCGCCGCGACGTTCAGCGTGGGACCGGCGGCCTTGCCATCGCCCTGGAACAGGTTGATCAGCATCAGCCCGCCCCACGCGAGGATCACCACGGTGGCGACCACCAGCACGGTGACGCCGAAGGCCAACTTCCGCCGCCGGGCGACATCCTTGACCGGCTTCTTCGTGGTCCAGATCGTGCCGTCGGCCTCGGTGTTCTGGTCGCCCACCGCGTTGATGAGCTGGGTGCGCTCCTCCTCCTCGGCCACCTGGTCGAGGACACGCAGGATCGCCGAGCTGGTACGGATTCCGCCGCTGCCACCGTCCTCGATCGTGCGGACGGCCAGCGACGACAGCTCCGGCGGCACCGCCGGGACGAGCGACCGCGGCGGCACCACGTGCCCCTGCGGCGTGAGGGGTGCCGCGGGGATCGCGGGCGGGCCGCCCGGCAGCGCCCAGCGGCCGGTGAGCAGCAGGTACAGCACCGCGCCGAGCGCCTTGACGTCGTCGCGCAGCGTGGCTTCCGGCAGCGGGCCGGGGAACGCGAGCTTGAGCGCGCCGCCCGGGGTGAGCCGCAGCCGCTGCGGGTGGTCCAGACCGAGGACGAGCCCGTTCTGGTGCGCGTGGTCGACCGCCTCGGCGAGCGCCTGGACCATGCGCGCGGCAGCGGCGGGGGCCACCGGCCGCTGCGCGACCAGGTCCACCAGATCGCTGCCCTTGGTCCACTCCGCCACGACGACGCCGAGCAGGCCCTCACTCGAGGTGACGCCGCTGCCCAGGCTCAGCACGTCGAGCACGCGGGCCACGCCGCCGTGCCCGAACTTGGACGCGTGCGCGGCCCGTTCCAGCGTGCGCCGGGCGAGCCGGGCCGCCTCCGGGTCGGCCGGGTCGCCGACCAGGAGGGTGAGCGCGACGTCGCGCTTGAGCTGGCCGTCGCGGGCCCGCCACAAATGCGCGGCTGCCCGTTCGTCCACCCCGAACTGCGCGAGCAACCGGTATCGGCCGTCCCCCACGACCCGTCCCGGGGCCAGCGACCCGCCCCGGGCACGGATGCCCGCGCGGTCGGCGTCGGCCGCCTGCTCGCTTCGTCTCGTATCCACCGCTTCTCTCCGTCGTCGCGCTCCCGGCACCGAGGGTACCCGGATCACCCACGGAGGAGGCGTCGCGAGTCGTGAATCAATCGTTACCCACGCTTGATCAAACGGGTGATTCTGGACGTGGCCGGCTTCAGCTCCTCGACCTTCAGCGCCATGAGCACCCCGAACGAAACCCCGATGCCGACGATGCCCTGCAAGACAAGTTTCACCCAGGCGCCCAAAGTCACCCCGAGTGACGACGGCACGATCAGCCCGGCCAGCCACGCCGCGGCAACGCCGAGCACACTCGCGACGACCGTGAAGAGGATCACGCCAATCACCCGTTTGCTGCGCAGGTTGCCGAGCGTCACCCACAGCCACACCTGGCCGAGCATCGCGCCGACGACGTAGGTGAGCGCGTTCACCATCATCACGCCGATCACGACGCTGTCCGGGGACAGCAGTACCGGGCACAGGAACAGCATCGGCACCTTGACCACGGTCATCACGATCATGATCAACGTGGGCGTGCGGGCGTCCTTCATTGCGTAGAACACCCGCATCTGCAGCATGACCAGCGCATACGGCAGCAGCGCGAACGACGAGATCGCCAGCGCGTCGCCCAGCCGCTCGGCACTTTCGAGCGAGCCCTTGCCGAAGGTGAACAGCGCGACGCCGATCGACGACCCGACGATCGTCATCACCGCGGAGATCGGCACGAGCGTGACGGTGGAGATCCGCGACGCGTACGACAGGTCGCCGATCAGCTTCCGGGTGTCGCCGTCGGCGGCCGCGCGGCTGAGCCGCGGCATGATCGCGGTGAGCAGCGAAACGCCGATGACGCCGTACGGGAGCTGGAAAAGCAGCCAGGCGTTGCTGTACACCGTGACACCGCCGGGGGTGCCCGTGGTCAGCACGCGGGTGGTGATCGTGTACCCGATTTGGCTGACGCCGACGTACCCGACGACCCACAGCGCGAGGCCGCCGAACTCCTTCATCCGCCGGTCGAGGCCCCACACCCAGCGCGGCCGGAACCCGGACCGCAGCAGCGGCGGCACCAGGATCAGCGCCTGCGCCACGATGCCGCCGGTGACGCCGAGGCCGAGAGTGAGCACCTTCGGGTCGGTGATCGAGGGATGGTCGACGTCGATCGAGCCCGGCATGAGCCAGACGACGAGGATCGTGAAGATCACGACCATGTTGTTGATCACCGGTGCCCACGCCGTCGGCCCGAAGATGTGCTTCGCGTTGAGCATTGCCGAGAGCAGTGCGAACACGCCGTAGAAGAAGATCTCGGGCAGCAGCAGGTACGCGAATGCGGTGGTGAGGCCGGCGCTGGCCTGTCCGGACGAGTCGATGTACAGCGACGTGAACGCGGGTGCGGCGATCACCGCGGCCACGGTGCCGACGAACAGCACCGTGACCCCGACCGTGACGAGCCGTTGCGCGTACTCCGCGCCCTGGTCCGGATCGTCCTGCGACCGCACCAGCAGCGGCACCACCACACTGGTCAGCACGCCGCCGAGCAGCAGCTCGAAGATGATGTTCGGCATCGTGTTGGCGACGTTGAACGAGTCGTTCGCCACGCTCGCGCCGATCGCCGCCACCAGCAGCAGCTTCCAGAGAAACCCGGTGATCCGGCTGATCAGCGACGCGATCGCCATCCGGCCGCTCGCCTTGGCGAGCGACGGCGTCTTGTCCGGCGGCGGCTGCTCCGGCGCGCTCGGTTCGACCGGACGCGCGAGCGGCGCGTCCTTGAGCCGCGGCATGACCTGGGTGGCCAGGGCGTCGTACGGGCGCAGCACGTCCGGGTCGGCGGTCGGCCATCGCGAGGCGGCGATCGGGACCCCGGAGGTGCGCGGGATGAACCGGGTGGCGTCCGGGTCCCGCATCGCCTCTTCCTGCCACGGCCGGATCGGCGCCGCCGGGCGCGGGGTACGGCCGCGGTGCACCGGCGGCTGCGGGCCTGGCGGTGCGGCGTTCGGTTGCGGCAGCTGGTTGCGGCCCGACGGCGGGCCGCTCGGGTGCTGGCCGGATGGCTGGTTCGGGGGCGGGCGGCGTACCGGTGGCATCGCGGCCCGGGTGGGGCCCGGCTGGCTGTTCGGCGGGGGGACCCGGCGGCGGGGTTCGCCTCGTTCCCGGGGCACGGCACGGGGTTCGCCGCGATCGGTACGACCTCGGGAGTCGCCACGGGGTTCGCCCCGATCACGGGGTTCGACCCGGCGCGGCTGGGCGCGTTCGGGCGGCGGGCCGTCCGGAAGGGGCAGCCGGCGGGTGCCGTTGGGCGGGGGCTGGCGGCGGTCGGCAGGCGGGTTCTGCGGCGGGGGCTGGCGACGGACCGGACGCCGCGGTTCGGCGCGCTCGTCCCGCCGCGGTGGGGCACCGTCCCGCCGGGGACGGCCCGCACGCTCGGGTGGCTGACCCGGCTCTTTGTCCAACAGTGCCCAATCCTCGGCTTCCCCTGGTCCCTGCCATTGTGGCAGCGCCGACCCAGGGTAATCGGGAACGGGCGGACGCACTTGGTCCGTCGCGAAGTCAGGGCGTGCCGTTCCGCCCTTCCTTCAGCCGCCGGTAGATCCGCCGGGACGCCAGGAGAAGCAGCGCGCAACCAGCCACGACCGTGACGATGATGGTGATCGGGCCGTATTCGGTGGACGTCAGCTCGAAGCGGGCGGTGGTGCCGAGCGGAGTGCCCGCCGGGGTGGTCAAGGACACATCGACCGACAGCCGTCCGGCCCGCAGCGCTTCGATCTGCAGGTACTCGTTCTTGCCGCCCTTGGCCGGGAAGAACCAGTTCTGTGCCTTCTCCGGCCGGATCCCGAGGTTGTTCTTCAGCGAGATCTGCGCGGTGATGCCGACCGGGAGGTCGTTGCTCACGAACACCGGCAGCGGCGACGAACCGGAGGCGAGCGCGATCGTCTGCCGCGGCTGTTCCACGGTGACCTGGTCGCGGATCGCGCCGAGCTCGGCGTTCGCGTTCGCCGACGCCGACAGCGGCGACGGGACCCCGAACGCGGTCGAGCTGCCGCGCACGATCGCGTCGCGCACCGGCGCGATGACCGCCTGTGGTTCCACCCGCCGGGTGGCGTCGATGCGCATGGCCGACAGCAGGCCGGCGGTGTTCCGGTCGAGGTCGGAGAGCTGGTCGGCGACCGCGCTGTCGGTGCGGGTGCCCGAGGTGAGCGTGGCGGAGCCGGTCGCGGCGTTCTGCAGCAGGCTGTCGAGCGACGACCCGTTCGTGATGCCCGCGGTGGTGAGCTGGCCGATTCCGGCGAGGAAGGCGTTGAGCTCGTCGGTGCTCGCGTTCCATCGCCGGGGCGGCGCGACCAGCAGGTTGCCTGCTGCTTCGGTGCGGCCGAGACCCGCTTCGAACGCGATCGCGGCCAGCCCGTTCTGCGTGGCGACCGCGCGCTGCGAGGCGCCGCTGTACGTCGTCGGAGTCGACGGGTTCGGGCTGAATCCGGCGAGACCGTGCGCGATGGTCCCGTTCGTGGGCTGTGCGCGCAGGCCGCCGGGCAGGGTCACGGCACCGGAAACCGTCTCGCCGTCTCCGCCCGCGTGGAGTTTCGTGCCGTCGGCGATCACGGTCTGGAACCCGCCGCCGGAAATCGCCGAAAGTGCCTGCTCATCGGGTGTTCCGCCAGGCCACAGCACCCCGGTCCGCGGTTCGCTGCCGAGGATCTGGCGGATCGTCGCGGCGCCGTTCAGCGCGGTGGTCATCAGCGCGGTGTCCGGGTTGCCGTCGGCGCCGCGGACCTTGCCGAGCGTCGTCAAGTCCGCATCGGCGAACGGCAGCGGGAGCACGCATTTGCCGTTGACCAGCACGCGCAGCGACGCCAGCCAGTTGCCCGCGGCGTCGGACCCCTTCCCGGCCGCGCCGTTGACGCGGTACCCGTTCCGCATGGCGTCGACGATGCGCAGCAGGTCGGGGTCGATCGCGAAGCACAGCGAGCTGCCCACCTTCTGGTTCGAGTCCTGCGCCGCGCGCGCGGCCGAGACCAGGGCGTACAGCCGTCCGCCCGGGGACAGCTCGTCGGCGAGGGTGTCGTCGGTGAGCGTGAGCGGCACGCCGAACGGGGCGGACAGCACGTGCGGCGCGCTGTCGGTGATCGGCCAGAGCACGGTGAGATTCGTGTGCCGCTGCGTCGGCTGCCCGGTGCGGCCGGGCGCGGACAGCACCGGCATGAGCAGGCTCACCGCGGCGAGCCGGGCCGGGCCGCTGAACTCCGGCGTGCCGTTCACGTTGACCAGCAGCGGGTACACGCCGGGCCGCGGCAGCAGCGCGCCGCGCGGTCCGGTGAGCGACACCGTGATGTCCAGCCGGGCGCTCTGCCCCGGTTCGAGTGCTTCAGCCAGTGGGGTGAAATCAGTGAGCGGAGTGTCCTGTACCGGGTCGCCCGCGAGCACCGAGTTCATCGCGCGCGGATTGGCGATCCGCTCCCCGACCTGCAGCCGGACGAGTGGTTTCGCGATCCGCCGGGCTCCCGTGTTGGTGACCGTGCCGGACACCGTGATCGCCTGCGTCGAGCTGGTGACGATCCGCGGGGACAGCTGGGCGAGGTCGAGCCGCAGCCGGGCTGGTTCCTCTTGCGCGCTCGCCGGTATGCCGAACAGCGCCGTGGCACCGAGGACCAGCAAAGACAGCAAGAAGGCGGCGGGCCGCTTCACTCGGGTGCTCCCTCTCAGCCGCGCTCGTCGGGCGCGAAAAGTTCTGCTGCCCCGCGGACCAGCTTGCGCTCGTCCGCGTAGGCGAGGGTGGTCTCCAGCTCGGCCAGCGGGACCCAGGCGACCTCGGTGACCTCGACGTCCTCGTCGGAGAGCTCGCCACCGGTGGATTCGAGCAGGAAGTGGTGCACGGTCTTGTGCACCCGGCGCTGCTGCGCGACGAACCAGTAGTCGATGGTGCCGAGCGGCTGAAGCACGCGGGCGGAGATGCCGGTTTCCTCCTTCACCTCGCGCACTGCGGTCTGCTCCACCGTTTCCCCGTCCTCGATGTGGCCCTTCGGCAACGACCACAGCAGTCTGCCGTGCCGGTCGAGCCTGCCGATCAGCACCGCACGTTCCCGGTCCGGGTCGACCACGAGCCCGCCTGCCGAGGTCTCGTCGACCGTGGTCAGCCGCCTGCCGCGGTGCCGCCGTCGCCGCCGGCGCGGCTTCGGCCCTCCGGCGCGGCCGGCTGATCCAGACATGCTGCGATGCTAGAGCAAACGGTTGCCCGGGTACTCTGGCTCTCCGTGTCCGTGTCCGGCGGTACCCGCAGCGAGGGTGCCATTTTCGTGGTGGGATTCGAGTGAACAACCTGGTCGCCCAGCAGAACGCGGTGACGGAACTGATGCGTGTGTCCCCTCTGGCCGACGAGCTCGCCGAGCGGTTCGAGCGCGCCGGCCACAGCTTGTACCTGGTCGGCGGCAGCGTGCGGGATGCGCTGCTCGGCCGGTTGTCGAGCGATCTCGACTTCACCACCGACGCCCGGCCCGACCGGGTGCTGCAGATCGTGGGCGAATGGGCCGACGCGGTCTGGGACGTCGGGATCGCGTTCGGCACCGTCGGGGTCACGAAGAACGGCAAGACCCTCGAGATCACCACGTTCCGCGCGGACAGCTACGACCGCGTCGGCCGAAACCCCGAGGTCACCTTCGGCGACACGATCGAGGGCGACCTGCGGCGGCGCGATTTCACCGTGAACGCGATGGCGATCGACCTGGTGTCGAAGACGTTCATCGACCCGCACGACGGCATGGATGCGTTGCGGCTCAAGGTGCTCGACACCCCGGCGCGCCCACAGGAGTCGTTCGCCGACGACCCGCTCCGGATGATGCGCGCCGCGCGGTTCTCGGCGCAGCTGGGCTTCACCGCCGCGCCGCGCGTGGTCGAGGCGATGACGTCGATGGCGGGCGAGATCGAGCGGATCACCGCCGAGCGGGTACAGGCGGAGCTGTCGAAGCTGATGCTGGCGCCGGACCCGCGGCCGGGTCTCGAACTGCTCGTGGACACCGGGCTGGCCGACCACGTGCTGCCCGAGCTGCCCGGCATGCGGCTGGCGATCGACGAGCACCACCAGCACAAGGACGTCTACGAGCATTCGCTCACCGTGCTCGCGCAGGCGATCGAGCTGGAGACCCGGCACGAGCCGGCGTGCGAGCCGGACCTGGTGCTGCGGCTGGCCGCGCTGCTGCACGACGTCGGCAAACCGGCCACGCGCGAGTTCCAGCCGGGCGGCGGCGTGAGCTTCCACCACCACGAGGTGGTCGGCGCCCGGATGGCGCGCAAGCGTTTGCGGGCGCTGAAGTACTCGAAGGAGATCATCGAGCAGGTGTCGCAGCTGGTGTTCCTGCACCTGCGGTTCCACGGGTACGGCAGCGGCGAGTGGACCGATTCCGCGGTACGCCGCTATGTCACCGACGCCGGTGACCTGCTGACCCGGCTGCACAAGCTCGTCCGAGCCGACTCGACCACGCGCAACAAGCGCAAAGCGGCTGCCCTGCAGGCGACGTACGACGATCTCGAGGCTCGCATCGCGCGGATCAAGGAGCAGGAGGACCTCGATCGCGTCCGGCCCGACCTCGACGGCAACGAGATCATGCGGCTGCTCGGCCTTCCGCCAGGCCCGCAGGTCGGCCGGGCTTGGAAGTTCCTGAAGGAACTGCGGCTGGACCGCGGTCCGCTCGACCACGACGACGCCGTTGCGGAGCTGAAGAAATGGGCGGCGGCGGAAGGCCTCGGCTCGGGCGAGTGACGGATGGTTCAAGGCCTAAGCAGGCGGCTTGACCTCGCGACATCCTCCAGTAGCTGCTGCCAGCTGGAGAGTTCCTTGAGCGGGCCCTCTCGGTCGATGCCCTCGAGCAGTTGCCGCCTCTGCGAGTTGAATCGTTTTGCTTCTCGTTCGCGCCGCCGCCCGGTTGCCGCTGACGCATCCAGCAAGGCTTTTCGGAGAACCTCTTTAGGATCAGCGACTCGTTCTACCTCGTGTCGCTTGGGAAGACCCAAGGATGCCCTGCCCTTGGGGTTTCCGGCGACTCTTCGAATTTCTTTTTCGTCCAAAAGTAACCAAGCTTCCGTCATTCTGACGGGAACAATCGGGCACCAAACACCGATCCCAGCAGAGTGCATGGCTGAATCGATTTCTTCACGGCGTACGTCGTGGCCGACATTGTCACTGTCCCGATGAACTACGACTACGTCGATGCACTCCATCAAGCGTTGACCGGCTTCAGTTCGATCTTTGATGGTCTTGGCAACCTTGGGAAGCTGTTCGTATGGCGGAACAGTCAGGCGAAGCTCGATACCGCTTTCCCGGAATAAGACCTCAACCGTATTGGCTAGCGGCTGGTCGGAAGTTCCTTCAGCGATGAACAACCCTTGTAGTACTCTCGGCATCAGCCGACCAGATCCAGGGGAAGCTTATTCTGGGCTCCGGCAGGCGCGGTGATGTACACGACTAGGTCCGCATCGGTCGCCGTATCGCTAGAATCTTTTGCCCGCCATGTTCCCGTTAACGGACGAAGCGAAAGTGCGCGCACGGTACTTCCATCAGGGGCTGATTGAAGTCGGCTGTCAGCTACTAAGATATCGTTACGATCGCACAGTTGTACAACGCCGGGTGAATGTGTATTGATGATGACCTGACGGAATGGGTTGTCTGTGTCTGGTGCCATACTCGGGTCGACTGCGAGATCTTGAACGAGGTGCAGCATCGTCTCAAGGTTTGCCGGGTGTATCCCATTCTCTGGTTCTTCCATGCAGATGACACCGGTAATGGTGGGATCTTCAAGGATGACACAGAGTGCCAGGAATCGAAGTGTGCCTTCAGATAACCCGCGGGCGGCGAGTCGAAGACCGCCCCGTTCGTTCAGGTACAGAGTAAGGACTTCACGCACTTGATCTGACTGCACATCGATACTTTTGACGCCCAGGTCTCCGAGATCTGCTAGTCGTCCCGCTACTCTGGCGTAAACGGCATCCGGGTCAGGCGCGGTTTGATGCCGCACACTATCGTGTGCAATGCGGAATAGCGTGCCGGCAAGATGCCGACCGTCCGAACTCAGTGTTCTTGGTTCGGCAAAACCGTCGGGGGTCCGTAGCGCAGACGGTTCAAGCGCGAGCCGCCTCCAGCTTTGCATCTCCCGCCTCGCGGCGAGTACCGTCGGGTGATCATTTGTCGAAATGGTACTGAGAACAGTTCGTCCTGCCCGATCCGCTGCGCGGGGTTGTGGGCGCCCGAAGCTTCCGCCATCACCATGGACATTAATGACGAGGCCATTCTCATGATTTTCGGTCGACAGAAATGGGCCCCCGCTCCGTTTCCCCAGGACCACATTATTGCGAAAGTACTTGGCGCTGTGCTTGAAGCGCAGACGGTTGGGCGCATCACCGCGGGTGATATGAACGAGCCTTTCTGCAAGGAGCGAGAGGCGCCCGACGCTGGCCTCGCCATCTGCGCGTACGTACCCGATGCTGACTTCGTAGCGCAGGAAAGTCGTAGTGGCCTGGGCTGGTGAGCCTAGATCATCCTCGATCTCAGCCGGTACGATCATTTCGGCGGCCAAGCTGATCTTCCGCTCGTGGTCGCGGTATCCATCCCAGAAGAGATCGCGTGGATCGCCGGTTCGTCCTGCCGCAGACCCACGAACGAGTTGGGTGGCCTCCATCAACGTTCCCGACGCGAGGTGTGCCAAAAAGTCGATCACATCGAACACGTTCGATTTTCCGATGCCGTTCGCGCCCGCAATGCAGGTGAACGGCCCGAAATCGACCTGTACGTCCAGCAGGTTCTTGAAACCCTGGACTTCGAGTCGAGTGAGCATACTGCCAGCGTAGCGTGCCTAAAGGGCAATCGCGTAAGCGCTGCTGACCATGGTGGGGGGCTGCCAGACGGAAGGAACTCTGCCGCGGGTGAACTGGTAGTGGTGCGGTCAGTCCGGTTACGGGCCTGGCCGCCGCTTGATAACGGTGTGCAGTGCATTGACCTGTTCTGGTTGCTGCCCCCATTCAGCCGGATGGTTCCACGTGGAACCTCGCTCACGGCCGGGAAAGCGCGCCCGACTCCAGGTGGTGCGCGATCGGCCGCGGCAGCAGGAACGCGGTCGCTCCGCCGGGGAACGGGCCCCACGGCGCGGTGATTCCGGTCAGGACCCGGATGGTGCGCTGCACGCGGTACTCGTGCCGGTCGCGTTCGCGGTCCGGGGGCAGCGAGGTTTCCGGGAACCGCACCGAAACCGGGTGCACGAGGTTGCCGGATTCGGGGCCGAACCGGGCGACCGTCGTACCTGCGGGCAGCGCCACGATTCGCTTGCCGCGGAAGAACGACAGCGGTGGTTCGCCGCGCATCGGCACGATCGGCCAGTCCGCGGGCTGATCGGATTCCTGGTGCGGCGGCAGCATCAGCAGGGTGCCGAGGAGGAACCGGGCGGCGTCGGCGAGGGCGGCGAAAGCCACCGGTTCCACGGCGGGCGGACGCGACACTTCCCAGCCGTTTTCCGCGCGGCGCAACGTCCATACGCCCTCGGCGGGCATCTCGTTCGCGCCGATCCGGTACGCCGTCGACGGCACGCCGTGCTCGGTGAGCCGTTGCTGCAACAGGGTCAACGTGTCGGCGCCGCGCAGCGGACGGTCCGGTTCGCTGCCACCGCGGACGGCTTGGGCGAGCGCGCTGTCGTCCGGCAGCTCGGCTTCGGTGCGCGGCGGACGCGGGGTGCCGAGCACGACGGCCTCGGCGGTCGCGCGCACCAGTTCGGGCACCAGCGGCGGGCGAAAACCGGCGGCGCGGATGTGCTCGACCAGTTCGGGCTCCGGCGGTACACCGTATTTACGCAGGTAATGCGGCACGGCGGCGGGCCAGAGCCAGGTGCCATCGGTGTGGAAGGCCTGCGGTACGTCGGGCGGGGAGCCGGGCGCGAACACGTCCGGCTGCGGGGTCGGGCGGTGCAGCACGACGGGCGCGCGGAACAGGTAGTCGAGCACCCCGCGGACCTGCTCCGGCGGCACGGGCGGGCGGTTGACCATCGGCCGTTCGCCCTCACGGTGTGCGTCGACCGGGCTGGCCTGGCGGAAGACGACGTCGAGCGGCAGCCCGGCTTTCGCGGCGAGCCAGTCGGGCAAATGCTTGTCCGGACGGGGAAACCGGGTCAGCTCGACCGCGTAGGACTCGCGGGCCGGGCGGCCGCCGTCGTTGGGGGGCAGCCGCCAGCCAGGCTCGTGGTCGGCGTCGAAATCGAAGTCGAACTGGGACGCCGAGTCGAGGGTGAAGGTGCCTTGGAACCAGGTGCCGCTCTCCGGGTGGTACATCGCGGCGCGCAACTGGGCGAAGAGCGTGCTCAGCTGCGGAGACCCGGGCAGGGACACGGAAACCGGGCCGTTTTCGTCGCCGACGGCCCGGACTTCCAGCTCGGCGTAGTCGCCGACCTGCCGGAACTGCGCGGCGACGCGGGTCCAGCCGCCGGGTACCGCACGCAGCGTGCGGCCGATCGCGCGCAGCAGTTTTCCCTGGTCACCGCTCTCGGCCTGCGGCTCGCCGTGGTCGTGGCGGGTCAGCCACAAGCCGGTGAGCTGCTTTCCCGGGACGGTGGCGGAGAAATCGGTGAGCCCGAGCTGCGTGGCGCGGACCGGATCGTGCCGGGTCCAGCGGAGCGTGAGATTCGCCTGGTCACCCGGGGCGACCTCGAACAGCTCGGCCTCGTATTCGGCGTACGTGCGCAGGTCGAAGGTCGCCGGGACCTCGTTGGCGAGTATGACGCGGGCCGGTCGGCCTTCGTGGATCCGGTCGAAACCCTCGGGTGCTTCCTCGCCGGGCAGCACCCTGAGCAGCAGGGTGCCGTCGGTGGTGGAGCGCTGGGCGGTAAAAGTGCGGCCGTCCAGCGTGGCGTACCGGCCGTCTGGGCGTTCTCCCGATTCCACCCGGTACCGCACGTCTGGTTCCTCCCCGAATCCCCCGTGTGCCCGGCACCGAACTTAGCCGACCGGGGCGTCGCGGGATCATCGGTCACCGATACCCGCTCGGGTGACGCTCAGTGCTTGTCAGTGCCGTGGGTAGCGCTGCACCCAGGCGTCCCCGAGCGCGGCACGCGCCGAATGCCGGTCGAAATGCCAGAGCGCGTCGGTCGCGAGCTGTTCGATCAGGTGATGCAGTTCGAGCTGCTCGACCCACTTCCACGGCAGTCCGGGCACCCCTGCGCGGGCGCCGAGCAGAGCACCGGCCAGCGCACCGGTGAGCGCGCTGCGGCCGGAGTGGTTGATGGCGCGCAAGAGCGCCTGTTCGGGGTAGTTTTCGAAGCCGGACAGCGCCGCGAACGCGCGGCCGAGCACCGACAACGTGCTCTGTCCGTCGCCGATCAGCTCGGGCATCCGCAGGTCCGGCAGTCCGTGTTCGCCGAAGAACGGTACGGATTCCGCCACCAGCGCGCGGATCGTCTCGTCGTCGTGCTCCTCCAGCACTTCCCGCGACAGATTCCACACCGGGTAGCTGAACGAATCCTTGGTGAGCGCCTTCTCGAACACCCACGCCAGGTACGTCGCCGCGGCCACGTCGTCCGGCTGGTGCGTGACACCCGCGAGGTCGCGCACGACCTGCTGGATGCCGCCGCTGAACCCGGTACCCGGACCCGCCTCGGTGAGCACCGCCGGCAGCGCGGCGATCAGCGCGGCCGGACCGGACAGCGGGGCCGCCTGGGGATCACCGGTGACCAGCGCGTGGTACCCGTTGAGCTCGGCCTCGTCGGCCGTGCGGCGGACGTGCAGCTCGGGCACCTTCACAAGCCAGCCGTCGGCGCTGTCCATCGGCGCGCCCTGCGTGTGCAGCCACCGGCCGAGCGCGCTGCGGACGACGCCGGGGAAGAGTTTTTCGACGTCCCGCGACTCCGGCTGTTCCCGGTGCGGGCTGCGGATCACGGCTTCGGTGAGGAACAGCAGCCGTTGCGTGAACGAGCCGATCCGGCCCGGCTGGTCGAAGGCGAGGGGCAGCTCGCGGACGCCGTCCGGACCGTAGGCCGACACGATCTCGTCGAGCCGCATCCGGTCGACGGCCGCCCCGAGTGCCTCGCCGAGCGCGAACCCGACCCACGCGCCGACCACGCGCTGCCAGCCGAAACGGAAGTTCTCCAGGTTCGTCTCGGGGTACTTGCCGAAGGTGTCGAGCCGCGGGACGATCCGGCCGTCGTTGTCCCAGGAGGGCACGAGACCGTTGGCACGCAAGTCGTTCGGCCGCGTCCGGACCGGCTCCGGCTGTTCGAGGCGGCGCAGCCAGGACCGGCCGAGCACGGTCTTGCGGCATTCGTCGGCGGTGAGCTCGAAACCGTGCCGGCGCGCTCGTTCGGCGGCCATCCTGGGTACGTCCACCGGCTGGTCGAAGCCCATCCGCGCGGCGGTGTCGACGGCGAGTTTCTCCAGGTCCTCCTCGATTTCCGGGCAGCTGCCGTGCTCGTCGACGCGCGGCTCGTGCCGGGGAAACCGCTTCGCGGTCGCGGTGAGCTCGGTGCCGGAGACGTCCTCGAAGGTGGCCGGTCCGCCGTTGATCACGAGGTTCGGCGGATGCTCGAATTCGGCCAGCGTCGCCAGGTCCACGCGCCACCAGGCGTGCTCGCGGGCCGGGAAATGCCGGGTCGAGCTGAAAACGCGCAGCTCGTTGCGTTCCTCGGAGAAGTAGAAATCGTCGGTGGCGCCGGTCTGGCGGTCGAGCGGCACGAAGACCTCGCAGCGCAGCAGGCCGATCAGCAGCTGCTCGCGTGACAGCCAGCCGACACTCGCGAACGCCAGCAGGGTTTCGAGCGGGTTCTCCGGCCGCGGGTAGCCCCGGCGGATCGGGCCCGCCTTGTACTCCGGGTTCTCGCGTTCGTCGCCGGTCTGGTGCCCGTCGTTGTCGACCTTCACCCAGCCCGCGACGGCAGGCAGCGGCACGCCCAGCTCGCCGAGCCCGGCCTTGGCGTACTCCGGGTCGACGACCTCGCGCCAGCTTTCCTGCCCGGGGTAGGCCACCGGCGTGCTGAGCCCGCCGGGCTGCGGATGGGCTTGGCGCAGCTCGCCGTCGGGCTCGCGGACGACCACCGACGGCGGTGGGAACAGCTCTTTCTCCGGGCGGCCGTCGTCGAGGAACGCGACCGTGTTGTAGGGGATCGACCAGCCCTCGGGGACCCGCAGCACGCGGTCGTGGTCGACCCGGAGGCCACCCGGGCCGGAGACCTCGGGGCCGTGCACGGCGCGCAACCACTTCCCGACCTTGTCCACCGCTTCCGCCGCTTCCACCTACTCAGGTCCTCTCCAGGCTTCCGTCGGACTCGTGCTCCGCGATCGGCTTGGGCAGTACGTACGCCACTGCGTCGCCGATGATCACGCAGAGTGATCTCCGGGGACGAAAACTGCGGGTCACTCGCTCCCGTTCGAGTGGCCGAGGCGTCGTGGCGAACCGTACCTCGCGGTGATGAACCAGGTTGGCGGGC
Organism: Amycolatopsis jejuensis; assembly: GCF_000717335.1. Lineage (GTDB taxonomy): Bacteria > Actinomycetota > Actinomycetes > Mycobacteriales > Pseudonocardiaceae > Amycolatopsis > Amycolatopsis jejuensis. The sequence goes on along the minus strand of NZ_JNYZ01000013.1, from coordinate 96,721 downwards.
TCTTCACCGCATCGCATCACGACGGTACCGTCCACCAACCGGGTGAGTCTCCGGTTGTGCGGCAGCGTGCGGGCAAGGTCACCCGGCGCGTGCTGCTCTGGCCTGGTGAGCGCTGGTTCCACGTGAATCATCCCGTCCGGCGAGGACGGCCTCAGGAACCGCGGCGGCGGTTCTGCGGAACGGGTCCACGCGGACGGACGCGCCGCGGGGTCGGCCGCGGGGCGGGCATTTGCGACAACGCGGCGTCCGGCACGTCGGTGAGCTGCTGCACGAGCGCCTGGACGATGACGGCCAGCTGGGCGGGAGTCGTCCGCTCGAAGGTGTCCGGGGCGAACTCGAGCCGGCCGAGCGTGCCAGCGGTGCCCGGGGTCGCCCGGACGAGGCCGTCGGGCGAGGTCAGGACGGCGTCAAGACGGGCACGGTCGTCGCCGATAGTGCTCACGGTGGCCCCCCGTGGTGGTTGCGCGGGCCGAGATTAACTCGACCGGGTCAGCCGTCACCCTAGTGCCCAACAGGGAGTTACGACCCCGCTTGAGGCTCAACGGTTTGCGGCAGCGAATCGGCGTGCCGCCGCCGGGCCAGCACGTATCCGGCGCCACCCAGCAGGTAGAGCACGGTTGCCGCGATCATCAGGCCGCGCGAATGTCCGTTGTCCGGGACGAAAATCGCCGCAACCGCGACCGCCGCGACCTGGGTGATGTTGAAGAGGGTGTCGTACAACGCGAAGACGCGGCCACGGGCTTCGTCGGCGACGTCGAGCTGTACCGACGAGTCGACGCACAGTTTCAGCACCTGCCCGGCACCGGTGATCAGGAAGGAAGCGACGAGTGCCGGTGGCAGCAGCATCGGCAGCCCGAGCCCGGCCTGCGCGAGAGCGGCGAGAAGAAGCGCCCCGAGGACCGTGCGGAGGCGGCCGAACGCGCGGATCAGCCGCGCGGTGAAGACGCCGGCCAGGAGAATCCCGATCCCGGCGAACCCGACCATCTGCCCGAGCCCGGGTAACCCGGCGCGGAGGAGACCGTCGTCGGCGAAGTAGTTGCGCATCAGCAGGACGCTGACCAGCAGCGATATCCCGTACGCCGCCCGATGCGCGAAGAGCGCGATGAACCCGGCCGTGACACTGGGCGCACGCCACGCATGCCGAGCCCCGTCCGCGAGCCCACGCGCAACGGCGAGCACCGGGTTGGTCGGTTCGTCGACGACCGTCGGCCCGAGCACACCTTTCGCGAACCGGTGCGCCAGGAACGCCGACAGCAGTGCTCCGGCCGCGGCAAACGCGGTGGTCTCGGCCGAACCGACGTCCCCGGACCCGAAAACCGCCCGCAACCCGATCGCACACCCACCCCCGACGACCGCAATCGCCGACCCGAGCGTGGCCGCCAGCGCATTCCCGGAGACCACCCTCTCGGGCGCGACCACGTGCGGCAACGCGGCGGACAACCCGGACCCGATGAACCGGGTAACCCCCTCGGCAAGGAGCGCAAGCGAAAACAACCCGATCCCCCCGGCCCCGGTCCCGACCGCCACCGCGGACGCCACGATCGCCCCCACCCGCACGACGTTGGCGAACACGAGCACCCGCCGCCGATCCCACCGGTCGAGCAGCGCCCCGGCAAACGGCCCGACGAGCGAATAGGGCAGCAGAAGAGCCGCAAACCCTTCCGCAATGGCCAGCGGGTCAGCCGCCCGCTCGGGATTGAACAACACGGCCCCGGCGAGCCCGGCCCGGTAAACCCCGTCGCCCCACTGCGCCGCGAAGCGAGTGAACAACAACCGCCGAAACTGCGGATCACGAACCAGCCCCCGAGCCCCGCCCCGCTCCCCCACCACCCGAGCCACGCCCCCAACCCTATCGAGACCCACCGGACAAGAAGCCCAGGCAGGCGACGGCCGCGGAACGAAAGTCGGCCGAACCCAGCACACTGACTACCGCCGACGCCAGCCCCGCATGCAACGAAGCCGCCCCGAGACCCCAGCCCTGACTAGACCGGGGCTCGCTGGCGGGGCCCGGCAGGTCGGATTCCGTCGGGCGCCTGAGGTTGGTGGTGGTGTGTGGCGGTCGCGGGACCAGAGTTGGCCAGCTGAGCCAGCTGGCTTGAGAACCCTCCGACGGCCACAGCGAACGCTGGCGCCGCAGTCGCGGGAACGGAGTCCATCCCGCCAGGTGGATCGACCTGAGTCGGCGGGGCGCCAGCGGTTGGGGTCCGCGACGTGGATCGAACTGGGACGACCCAAACCGACAGACGCGCACAACAGAGAAAAAGGACGTCACCGACCCGAGCCAAAGGGGCGCCAGCCCCGCCAACCCGAAAACCGGAACGATAAGCACCGCGGGGGTCCGGGGGGCTCGGCCCCCCGGGAGAAAGGCACCGGTTGCGGAGGGAAGGCGCCAAAAGCGCCGAACACAGACCCCCAACCGGTGCACTCGGGTCGCCTCTCGGCGGCTTGGCGCAGTGTGGCTCCGGCCGTACGGTATTCCACAAAGGCGGTTCTTCAGTGAGCCCGGGGGACACGAGTGCACCGGCCTACTGTTCCCAACGGGGCTCCTGTGGCTGGTGTTCCCGTGCCGGGCGGATTTCCCTCCGCGGGTGATGGGATCATTGTCGGCGTGCCAGCGGACGCCGAGGTTGAACCGGGAACGCTCCTGGTCGCCGCACCCACGATGTTCGACCCGAACTTCAAGCGGACCGTGGTGTTCGTGATCGACCATCGGGCGGAGGGCACGCTCGGGGTGGTGCTCAACCGGCCCAGTGACGTTCCCGTGCACGACGTCTTACCCGGCTGGGGTGGGCATGTCGCGGAGCCGCAGTCGGTGTTCGTCGGCGGGCCGGTCGACAAGAAGACTGCGCTGTGTCTCGCGGCGCTCCGGACCGGCGAGACCGCGGCGAGTGTGCCGGGCGTCGTGGCCGTGCGGGGGCCGGTTGCGCTGGTCGATCTGGACAGCGATCCCGAGGTGCTGGTGCCGAAAGTCCGCGGCGTACGCGTGTTCGCCGGGTACGCCGGGTGGGACTCCGGGCAGCTTGCGGGCGAGATCGAGCGTGAGGACTGGGTGATCGTCCCCGCGTTGCCGAGTGACATTCTCGCGCCGCCCAGCCGTGACCTGTGGGGTCAGGTGCTGCGCCGTCAGGGGGTACCGCTTGCGTTGCTGGCCACCCATCCGGGCGACCTGCAGCGCAACTAGGCCTCGTCGGCCTTCTGCAGTACTCCGCAGCCGCCGGCGCCGCACGCGCAGCCACTGCAACCAGCGGGTGCGGGCGCGGGCACGGTGAGCGCGGCGCGGGCGCCGAGCCGGGCACCGGCCAGCACCATCACCGCCAGTCCCAGCACTCCCACCACCGCGGCTGCCACGAGACCCGCCGTCGTGGGCATGGCGAGCCCGGCGAGTCCGGCGACCACCGCGACGGCGCCGCCGGCCAGCGTCGGGATTCCGGCCACGTGGTTGGCCAGCTTGAACGCCGCTTCGCTGCGCAGCGAAGCCGCTGTACGGACTCCGGTACCGCTTGCCCGGGTCAGCCGTTCGCGCAAACCGAGGAAACCACCCCAGCCGACGACGGCACCGAGCACGATCGGGACGAGCGCGATAACGAACACCGCATGAGGATAAGCGTGACCTCGCGGCCATGTCCCGGATACCCTCGTCCGCTGTGCTACGGGCCATGTCTTCGTCCACGAGACCCCGGCTGCTCGCTGCCGCCGGAATCGTCACGCTGTCATTGCTCGTCCCAAGCACCGCTGACGCCGCACCACGTCCGGTCCGGCTCCTCGGCGAGCAGATCGTGCCGCACAACCTGCAGTTCCAGGGCACGACCGTCGGCGGGCTGTCGTCGATCGACTTCGACCCGCGCACCGGCGGGTACGCCCTCATCTGCGACGACCGCTCCGCCATCAACCCGGCCCGCTTTTACACCGCCGAGTTCCCGATCGACGCACACGGCATCGGCCCGGTCACCTTCACCGGCACCAGCCCGCTGCTCCGTCCGGACGGCACGCCGTACCCGCCGCTCGCCAAGAACGACCCGGCCGCGCCGCAGAACGCGCAGACCGTCGACCCGGAGGAGCTGCGCGTCGACCCGTGGACCGGGCACTACACCTGGTCACAGGAAGGCGACCGGCTCGCCGGCCACCTCATCCAGCCCTCGATCCGCGAGGCCACCCGCGATGGCCACTACGTCCGTGACCTGCCGCTTCCCGCCAACGAGCGGATGACCCCCGACGCCGGCCCACGCCGTAATTACGTCCTCGAAGGCCTCACCTACACCGGCTTCGGCACGCTGCTGGCCAGCGAGGTCGAGGCTCCGCTGCTGCAGGACGGTCCGCCGCCCACCCCGACGTCGGGTGCGCTGTCGCGGATCACGCTGCAGACCCGCGGTGGGCACTTGCTCGCGCAGTACGCGTACCCGCAGGAAAAGCTCTTCACCACCCCGGCGCCCGGCGCGTTCGCCGACACCGGCGTCTCGTCGATGCTCGCCCTGAACCAGGCCGACCCGACGAAATTCCTGATGATGGAGCGCTCGTTCGTCGCGGGCGTCGGCAACAAGGTGCGGATTTTCGAGATCGACACCAGCGGGGCCACCAATGTGCTGAACACTCCGTCGCTGTTGAACGCGAAGCACGTCAAGCCGGTGAAAAAGAAGCTGCTCGTGGACCTTTCGAGCCTCGGACTGTCCACTGTGGACAACATCGAGGGGATGACCTGGGGTCCGCGGCTGCCCCGCGGTGAGCGCAGTCTCGTGCTCGTGAGCGACAACAACTTCTCCGCGGCGCAGGTGACCCAGGTCGTCGCTTTGGCGGTCCCGTCGGAACGGCTTTGACCAGGGCGTTACGATGACGTCATGAACATGGCTCGGCTGCTCCTTGGCCTGCCGCGCTGACCTGGTCGGATGACCGGGCCGGCGCGGCGACCCCTCATGCCCTCGGGCTTGGGGGGTCGAGTTGTTTCTGGAGTGGCTCGACACGGAGGAAGACGGCGATGACAGGGTCCACCGACACTGGTGCCACGGCGCACAGCGCGGCGGACGGCGAGCAGCTGCCGCCGTTCCGTTACACCGCGGAGCTGGCCGGGCAGATCGAGCAGCGCTGGCAGGACCACTGGTCCGACCACGGCACCTACCACGCGCCGAACCCGGTCGGGCCGCTCGCCGACGAGGGTGAGCCGGTGCCGTCGGACAAGCTGTTCGTGCAGGACATGTTCCCGTACCCGTCGGGGTCCGGGCTGCACGTCGGGCACCCGCTGGGCTACATCGGCACCGACGTGTACGCCCGCTACCACCGGATGATCGGCCGCAACGTGCTGCACACGCTGGGCTACGACGCGTTCGGCCTGCCCGCCGAGCAGTACGCGGTGCAGACCGGCACGCATCCGCGCACCACCACCGAGCAGAACATCGCCACCATGCGCCGCCAGCTGCGGCGGCTGGGGCTGGGCCACGACGAGCGCCGGTCGGTCGAGACGATCGATCCGGACTACTACAAGTGGACCCAGTGGATCTTCCTGCAGATCTTCAACTCCTACTACGACGAGGACGCCCGCAAGGCGCGCCCGATCGAGGAACTGGAGAAGGCGTACGCCGCGGGTGAGCGCGAGACGCCCGACGGCCGCCCGTGGGCCGAGCTGAGCAACGTCGAGCAGCGCAAGGTCATCGACGACCACCGGCTGGTCTACATCTCCGAGGCGCCGGTGAACTGGGCGCCCGGCTTGGGCACCGTCGTCGCGAACGAGGAGGTGACCGCGGACGGCCGCAGCGATCGCGGCAACTTCCCGGTGTTCCGCAAGAGCCTGCGGCAATGGATGATGCGGATCACCGCGTACGCCGACCGCCTGGTCGACGACCTGGACCTGCTGGACTGGCCGGAGAAGGTCAAGTCCATGCAGCGCAACTGGGTCGGCCGCTCGCAGGGCGCGCGCGTGGCGTTTGCCGCCGGGGACGAGAAGATCGAGGTCTTCACGACGCGGCCGGACACGCTGTTCGGCGCAACGTACATGGTGATCGCGCCGGAGCACCCGCTGGTGGAGAAGCTGACCGCGGCGAAGTGGCCGGGCGAGCACCCGGAAAGCTGGACCGGCGGTGCCGCCACGCCTGCCGAGGCCATCGCGGCCTACCGCGCGGCGGCGGCGCGCAAGTCCGATTTGGACCGTCAGGAGAACAAGGACAAGACCGGCGTCTTCACCGGCACTTTCGCGGTGAACCCGGTGAACGGCAAGGAAATCCCGGTCTTCGTCGGCGACTACGTGCTGATGGGCTACGGCACCGGCGCGATCATGGCGGTGCCCGCGCAGGACCAGCGTGACTACGACTTCGCGAAGAAGTTCGAGCTGGACATCGTCCGCACGGTCGACCCCGGCGAGGGGTTCGAGGGCGAGGCGTTCACCGGCGACGGTCCGGCGATCAACTCCGCCAACGACACGGTGAGCCTGAACGGCATGGGCGTCGCCGACGCGAAGAAGACGATCATCTCCTGGCTGGAGGAAAACGGCCACGGCGAAGGCACCGTGCAGTACAAGCTGCGCGACTGGCTGTTCGCCCGCCAGCGGTACTGGGGCGAGCCGTTCCCGATCGTGTACGACGAGTCCGGCCTGCCGATCGCGCTGCCGGAAGACCAGCTGCCCGTGGTACTGCCGGAAATCGACGACTACTCGCCGAGGACCTTCGACCCGGACGACGCCGATTCCGAGCCCTCGCCGCCGTTGTCGCGCGCGGGTGACTGGGTCGAGGTCACGCTGGATCTGGGTGACGGGCCGAAGAAGTACCGCCGCGACACCAACGTGATGCCGCAGTGGGCCGGATCCTGCTGGTACCAGCTGCGGTACGTCGACCCGGCGAGCCAGGATGTGTTCTGTGCGCCGGAAAACGAGGCGTACTGGCTGGGCCCGCGCCCGGCCGAGCACGGCGTGGATGACCCGGGCGGCGTCGACCTGTACGTCGGCGGTGTCGAGCATGCGGTGCTGCACCTGCTGTATTCGCGGTTCTGGCACAAGGTGTTGTACGACTTGGGCCACGTGTCGTCGAAGGAGCCGTACCGGCGGCTGTTCAACCAGGGCTACATCGAGGCGTTCGCCTACACCGACCAGCGCGGCGTGTACGTGCCTGCGGAGGACGTCGTCGAGCGCGACGGCAAGTTCTACCTGGGTGACGAGGAAGTCAGCCAGGAGTACGGGAAAATGGGCAAGAGCCTGAAGAACGTCGTGACGCCGGACGAGATGTCCGAGACGTACGGCGCGGACACCTTCCGGCTGTACGAGATGTCCATGGGCCCGCTGGACATGTCGCGGCCGTGGGCGACCAAGGACGTCGTCGGCGCGCACCGGTTCCTGCAGCGGCTGTGGCGGTTGCTGATCGACGAGCAGACCGGCGAGCTGCGGGTTTCCGCGGACGAGGCAACCGAGGCCGACCGGAAACTGGTGCACCGCACCATTGCCGGCGTGCGCGAGGACTACGCGGAAATGCGGTTCAACACCGCGGGCGCGAAGCTGATCGAGCTGAACAACCACCTGACCAAGGCGTACGGCGCGACCGCGGAGACCCCGCGCGAGCTGGCCGAACCGCTGGTGCTGCTGCTGGCCCCGCTGGCCCCGCACATCGCCGAGGAGCTGTGGCACCGGATGGGCCACGCCGACTCGCTGGTGCACGGGCCGTTCCCGGTGGTGGACGAGAAGTACCTGGTCGAGGACTCGGTGGAGTACCCGATCCAGGTCAACGGCAAGGTCCGCTCGCGAGTCACGGTGGCCGCCGACGCCGCGAACGACGCGGTGCAGGCCGCGGCGCTGGCCGACGAGAAGATCGCCGCGCTGGTCGGGGACAAGACGCCGCGCAAGGTGATCGTGGTACCGGGGCGGCTGGTCAACATCGTCCTGTAAGCGTCACGAGCTCTGGTGACCGGCAGCAGCCGCGGAATCGGGTCGGCAGTTGCGTCACCGATCGCGTGCCCGGGCCGGGAATGTTGTACGCGGTGAGCAAGTCCGCGATGACCGCGGTCGGGCGCTACGGCTCGCCGGACGAGGTGGTGGAGACCGTGGCCTTCCTTGCCGATCCGGCCAGTTCGTACGTCACCGCCGCGACCGTTTCGGTGGACGGCGGGCACACGCCCTAGCCGGAGTAGAGGCCGACGTCGCGGGCGAGGTCGGTGAGCATGGCGTCGAACAGGACGTCCGGTTTGGACACCGGGATCGGGTAGTTGCCGAAGACCTCGAGGGTCACGTGGCCGTAGAGCCGTGCCCAGAAGGTGATCATCAGGTACGTGAGCCCGAGGTCCAGCTTCTCCGGCGGGATTTCCCGCCCGGACTCGGCGAGCACCGTGAGCAGGTCCTGCTGGAAGGCGGTGAGGTCGTCGCGGAGTTCGGGCGGGACCACGTCGTTCGGTGGCATCACCAGGTCGTGCTGCGCGAGCACGTGCCCGGCGCTGGCGAGGAAGATCCGGCCGAACGGCTCGTCGAGGCGGTGCAACGCGCTGCCGGTCGCGGTGCCGGTGCCACCCGTCGGCGACGCGAACACCAGCGTGAACTCCTTGGTGTGGGTGAGTGCCCAGCGACGGAAACCCTTGCAGATTGCGAACAACTGCAGCAGGCCCTCGTCCTGGAGGTCGGCGATGTCCTCGGCCAGACCGGCGGCGAGATCGGCGCAGACGTCTAGGCGGAGGTTCTCGAGCAGGTCGTCCCGCGATTCGTAGTAGCGGTACAGGGCGGGGGCGGTGATCCCCAGCTCCCGGGCGATCGCCCGCAGCGTGACCGCCTCCGGTCCGTGCTCGACCAGCAGCCGCCGGGCGGTCGACCGGATGTCCTGTTCGGTAGCCGCTCGCGCGCGACCCCTCCGCGTGGGGCTGCTCATCCGGACATTCTAGGTGGTCCGGACACTCTTTTTCGCGTAAGCACGGCGGCGGGGCGCCGCCGACGCCGATCACTCGGGGGGCTACGTGATCGGCGCCGGCGACCCGATGCCCTCTCCGGTGCGCTTCCGGTCGGGGCAACGTCATCGGCTCGAGGCCAGTGACGCTCCAGAAGAGCGAAGCCCGTGTCAGAAGTGACGCGTGGGGGAGTTGGATCCCCCGATCGAGTGACGAGCGCTCGCTGTTCTGCCTGATTGTCGCACTCGCCGCGGGTAAAGTTACAAAGACTTTCACTTTTGGGCACACCTGGCGGGCAGGACGGGCCGTGGCAGAGTGGCGGCCATGTGTGCAGCGGTACTGGTGGTCGGATCCGCGAACGCCGACCTCGTCGTTCCGGTCGATCGTCGGCCCGGAGGGGGCGAGACGGTACTGGGCGGCGACACCGTGCTGTCCCCCGGTGGCAAGGGTGCGAATACCGCGGTGGCGGCCGGAAAACTGGGTGCGGACGTGGCGTTGCTCGGCGCGGTCGGCGACGATCCGTACGGTCGGCTGCTACGCGATTCGCTGTCCGGCGCGGGTGTCGGTACGCAATTCGTGAAGACGGTCGAGCGACCCACCGGAATCGCTTACATCACGGTGACCCCGGACGGCGAGAACTCGATTCTCGTGTCCCCCGGCGCCAATTCCGCGCTGGAGCCCGAGGACGTCACCGACGAGGTGCTCGACGGTGTCCGCGTGCTGGTCGCTTCGCTGGAAGTGCCGCTGAAGACGGTCGAGCGCGCGGTACAGCGAGCGACGGGTGCGCTGGTGCTGCTGAACCTGTCCCCCGCGGCGGAGATTTCGCCGGAAACGTTGTCGGCGCTGGACGTCCTGCTGGTCAACGAGCACGAGGCGGCGTACCTCCTCGGCGCTGAGGAGGCCGAGGGAGCCGACCCGCGCAAGCTGCTCGACCTGGGGCCGCGCGCCGCCGTGGTCACGCTCGGCGCGAAGGGCGCGGTGGTGGTCGAGAGCGACAAGTCGACAACGGTCGACTCGCCTCAGGTTCAGGCGGTCGACACCACCGGTGCCGGGGATGCGTTCGCCGGAGCGCTGGCAGCGTCCCTTGCCGAAGGAGCGCCCTTGGTGGCAGCGGCCGAGCGCGCGGTCAAGGTCGCTGCGGTGAGCGTGACGCGGCATGGCGCCCAGCCGTCGTACCCGACCGCGGCCGAACTGGAATGACCTGCCGCCGGGCTGTGTTGGGGATCACGTGGGTGATTCGTTCGATTCGGCCTGGTGGCAGGGGTACGCGACCCGGTTGGCGCGCCGCGGCGGTCCGCTGGCGTTGATGCCGCTCGACGAAACGCTTGCTGCTCTGGGCAGAACGGCCGAGACGGACGAGGGGTTGCGCACCGTTCCGGTCGACGGAGTGGTGGGGACCCTCGCGCGGGGCGACGACTTCGACCGGCTGTTCCGGCCGCGCAACCGAGCGCTGCGGGACCGCTGGTGCGCGCTCGCGGCGACCGGCGGCGAGCTCCCGCCGGTACGGCTCGTGCGGCTGGGTGAGATGTACTTCGTCGAGGACGGCCACCACCGGATTGCGCTGGCCAGAGCCCGCGGAGCGGCGACGATCCGGGCCGAGGTGCGGTCGGTGTGCACCGTCGCGTGGGCGCTGCGCTGCCTGACCCTGGCGGACCTGCCGTCGAAGAAGGCGGAGCGGATGTTCCTGGAACGCGTCCCGCTGGCCGACGCCGATCGGGCCGGTCTGTGGCTCGACGATCCGGCCGACTGGTTCCGGCTCGCGGACTCGGCGGAGGCATGGGGTTTCCGGCAGACTTTGCGGGGCCGGACGCTCCGCGACCGCGCGGAACTGGCCGGTGCGTGGTGGCACGAGGAGGTGCGTCCGGTGGTGGAACGGGTGCGGAACCGGGTGAGTGATGCGCCACCCCGGGTAATCGCCGTCTATGTGAGCTATGGTCTAGACCATGTCTGAGAGTGCTGCCGAGTCCCGTACGCCGCTGACCGGGGTCGCGGTGAGCCCGGGCCGCGCGAGTGGTCCCGTCGTGCGGGTCGCCGAACCGCTCGGTGAACCCGCGAGCACGCCCGAACCGGCCGATCCCGAGGCCGAGGCGGCCCGGATCGAACCCGCCGCGCAGGTCGTCGCCGCGCGGTTGGAAGCGCAGGCCGAAGCGGCGACCGGCGATGCCGCGGCGATCCTCATCACCACCGCCGCGATGGCCGCCGACCCGGCGCTCGCCGCTCAGGCAAAACAGCTGGTGACGGCGCGGAACCTACCCGCGGCCCGCGCCGTCTACCAGGCCGCCGAGGGCTTCGCCGAAGCGCTCGCGGCGGCCGGTGGGTACATGGCCGAGCGGGTCCGCGACGTCCGTGACGTGCGCGATCGCCTGGTGGCCGAACTGCTCGGCGTCGCCCCGCCCGGGGTGCCCGAGCTGACGTCGCCGAGCGTGCTCGTCGCGCGGGATCTCGCGCCGGCCGACACCGCGGGTCTTGACCCGGCGAAGGTGCTCGCGCTGGTCACCGAGGAGGGCGGGCCCACGAGCCACACCGCGATTCTGGCGCGGGCGCTGGGAATTCCGGCCATCGTCGCAGTCCGCGGGTTGCTCGCACTGGACGCGAAGGCGTTGTCCGTCGACGGCGACACCGGCCTGGTCGAGCCCGCCGACCCGGATGCACCGATCGTCACGGCCACCGCGTCCGGCCCGGCCGAGTGGAACGGCGTCGGCGCGATGGCCGACGGGCACCGGGTGAAGGTGTACGGCAACGTCGGCTCCCCGGCCGACGCGCAGGCCGCCGCGGACGCGGGTGCCGAGGGCGTCGGACTGTTCCGCACGGAGTTCTGCTACCTCGACGCGCCGGCCGAGCCGTCCGTCGAAGAGCAGCGAAAGGCTTACACCGCAGTACTTTCGCCGTTCCGCGGCAAGCCGGTCATCGTCCGGACGCTGGACGCGGGTGCGGACAAGCCGCTCGCGTTCCTGTCGCCGGAGACCGAGCCCAACCCGGCGCTCGGGGTCCGCGGCCTGCGGGTGGCGTTCGATCGGCCGGAGGTGCTCGACCGGCAGCTCGAGGCCATTGCCGGTGCCGCGCAGGACTCGGGCGCGGAGGTTTCGGTGATGGCGCCGATGGTCGCCACCGTCGAGGAAGCCGCCTGGTTTGCCGGACGCGTCCGTGCGGCTGGGATCGCGCGGGCCGGGGTGATGATCGAGATCCCGGCCGCCGCATTGTCCGCGCGGGAGATTCTGGACGCGGTCGATTTCGTGTCCGTCGGCACCAATGACCTGGCCCAATACACCTTCGCGGCCGACCGGCAGCTCGGCGCAGTCGCGAAACTGAACGACCCGTGGCAACCCGGGTTGCTGCGGCTGCTGAAGCTGATCGGCGACGCGGCAGCGGCGACCGGCAAACCGGCCGGCGTGTGCGGCGAGGCAGCGGCCGACCCGCGGCTCGCGCTGGTGCTGGCCGGGCTCGGGCTGACCAGCTTGTCGATGAACGCCCCGGCGGTACGGGGAGTGGGCGCGAGCCTGGCGTCGGTGTCGCTGGAGCAGGCTCGCGAGCTGGCCGAAGCCGCGCTGGCCACGAGCGATCCGGCGGCGGCGCGCAAAGCGGTGGCCGGGTAGCAAGACGCCGGACCCGGGGGGACCAGGTCCGGCGCCGGGCGCTGGTCAGCCGAAGATGCCCCGCCGAGGGTGACGGATGACCAGCGAGCCTCCGTGGATGCGGCCGGTGAGCACGTACCGCGGGCTGCCCGCGTGGCCGTTGCTGCCGGTTTTGTCGTCGAGGGACCCGAACTTGATCTCGGTGATGGCGTTGTAGTCCACCGCCGCGTGCTGCGGGATCACCAGCTCGACCGATCCCCACTTCGAGTCGAGCTCGATCTCCACCACCGGCGTGGCGACGCGGGCCTCGGTGAAGTCGAGTTTCGTGCTGCCGTACTTGTTGCGCACCACCATCGCCGCCGGCACCTGCCACGGGCCACGGCGCTGCAGTGACGAGTACTTGGCGTTGAGCTCGAGCCGCTGCCCCGGCGCGTAAGAAGACGGGTACGACGGGCTGGGTTCGCTCGGCGGGACGTACGACGGCGCGGCGGCCGGGTGCACCAGGCCGGGCAGGTCGGCGAGGACCGTGTTGAGGTCGCCGCGGGTCTTGGCGGCGAGCGCCTGGTCGGTGCGCTCGGTGAACTCGTCCAGCGTGAGCATCCCCTGGCCGATGGCCTTCTGCAGCACGCCGACGACGTGCTCGCGTTCGTCGTCGGACACCCGGATGTCGCGCTCGGTCAACGGCTTGGTCTCGGTCGCGGTCTCCGCGGCGGTCGTCTCTTCCTCGGCCATGCCGTCGATGGTAGAACTCGATTTCCGCAGGCAGATCGGGGAAAAACCCTGAACGGTCCCGTATTCCGCGCGATGGCCGCGCTGGTCGTGGCCTGCTGCCTGCTGAGCGCGTGTACGGGCGAGCCGCCCGCCCCGCCGCCTGCCCCCTCCTCGCCGCCACTGCCGGAGCCGACCACCCCTCCCCCGACCGGCCTCTACGGCGGGGTCGCGACCGGCGGGATCGGGGTGGAACTGCTGCTGGCGACGTCCCCGCCGACCATTTTCGACGCCGACTCCGGCACCCGCGCCACGCTCCCCGGCGTACCGGGTGGCGACCGGCTGGTTTCGGTGCTGCGCGTCGGCCGGACCCCGGTGGTGCTCACCGGGCCGAAGTGCCAGCGGATCACGTGCGATCCGGCTGACGTGTATGTCTACCTGGGCATTTCCGCTCCCCGCTCGCTCGGCAAGGCGGTGAGCGCGGCGCCGGGCGCGGACGGCACCAGCGTGTGGCTGATCCGCCAGGACAGCCCGGACAACTGCCGGCTCGAACACGTCGCGCTCACCGGCACCTCGTTCGGCCAGGGCACCGTGGCGGCGTGCAGCACGATGGTCCGCCAGGAGACCTCGTACGGCCTGCTCATCACGGTCGGCACCGGCACCGCGGACACCGTCGACGTGCTGATCGACCCGGCCACCGGACGCACCGTGCAGCAGGCGCCACGCATCCTCTCCGCGGCTGGTGACCGGCTCGTCCTCGCCGGGCTGGCCGATCTGACCGTGCTGGACCTGCGCGACGGCACCCGCAAACAGGTGCCGCTGCCGGTAGCCCAGACCACCCCGCTGATCGTGCCGAGCCGCGACGCGACGGTCGCCGCGGTCGACTTCGGCACCCCGTCGTGGCACGGCACCGGCACCCAGACCCGCGACCTGTGGCTGCTGAACCTCGGCGACCGCACCTGGCAGCAAGCCCCGTCGATGCCGTTCACGACGGAAAACCTGAAACAGTCCGGCCTCGACTGGACCGAAGCAGGTGACCTGGTGCTGGACGACGGCGTGGTCGCGGCCTGGCACCCGGGAGAACCCGCGTGGCGACTGGGCAAGGCGAAACTCACCGGCGCACTGCAGGCTCCCGGCGTGGTGACTTCCTAGGGACTCCTAGACGCCGATCCCGATTTCACTGATGCACCGGGCTTTCGAGAACATATTCGCGGTGTGCGCCGCGAATCGGAGCACGGTCCCATTGCAGTCACGGAAGGCGGTGTTGTTGTTGCCGGTGTAAAGCCGGTCCATCCAGCTGGTGGCACTCGCGTGCCCGGTGAACCTGTTCCAGCCGCCATTCGCAAAGCACGCCTCGTCGTACGAGGTCTGCCCGAAGGACTTGAAATGATAGACGACGCGGACGAAGTCCTTGTTGTTGCACGGCACCGGGTTCGCCGAGGCCACCGAGGCGGGCAGGAGCATCGATCCGAGCGTGACCGCAGCGGTCACCAATCCGGAAACTTTTCTGTTCATTGCGTATCCATTCTTCGATCCGGCGATTCACGGAAATGTTTCTGCCGGTCTATTTCCGGCGCTGCCGAAAATAGGAGAATTACTGCGCAATGAAATCCCGCGTGAACGCGATCTTGCCCGCGAAACCTTCGAATGGTGCCCTTCGCCGCGCGGTCCGAGACCTCAGTCCTCGTCCAGTCCGTGTTCGATCGCGTACCTGGCCAGCTCGACCCGGTTGTGCAGCTGGAGCTTCCGCAGCGTGGACTGCACGTGGTTCTCCACCGTGCGATGCGAGAGCACCAGCCGCTCCGCGATCTGCCGCGCCGTGAGGCCTTTCGCGACCAAGCGGAGTACGTCCGTCTCCCGGTCGGTGAGGCGCGGCGGCTCCGGCGTTCCCGACGGCGTGTCGGCCATCCGGCGGTACTCGCCGAGCACCAGGCCCGCCAGACCGGCCGTGAACACCGGGTCCCCCTCGGCCGTGCGGCGTACCGCGTCCACCAGTTCCGCCGCCGAGGCCGATTTCACCAGGTAGCCCGACGCTCCCGCCTTCACCGCTTCCAGCACGTCGTTGTGTTCGCCGCTCGCCGAGAGCACGAGCACGCGCGTGTCCGGGACCGCCGCGGTGATCTCGCGGGTCGCGTCGACCCCGGACGTGCCGCCGAGGTTCAGGTCCATCAGCACCACGTCCGGCCGCACTGCCCGCGCGATCCGGATGGCCGCGGGCGCATCCGGTGCCGTCGCGGCGACCTCGAACCCGTTTTCGGTGAGGTCGCGCGCCACCCCATCCCGCCAGATCGGGTGGTCGTCGACCACCATCACCGAGATCGCCCGTTCCGTCATCGCCCGTCCCTTGTCGTGGCCGGCACCCGGACCTCCCACTCCGTTCCGCGGCCGGGTGCGCTGTCCAGCACCGCGGTGCCGCCGAGGTCGGCCGCCCGGCCGCGAATCGACTTCACCACCCCCAGCCGGCCCTCGGCCGCCGCTCGTTCCAGCCGTCCGCCTTCGATCCCCGGCCCGTCGTCCCGGATGCTCACCACCACCTCACCGCCGAGATCCTCCAGCAGCACCCAGGCGTGGGCGCCGGGACCGGCGTGTTTCTCCACATTGGACAGTGCCTCGCGGGTGATGGCGACCAGCTCCTCGGTGACGTGCGCGGACAGGGCGACCGTGCCGGCCGGCGTCGACACCTGCACCGACGTGGTGGCCAGCAGCTGCAACGCCGAGCGGAGGTCAGCCGTGTCCCCGGGCCGCGTGGGTTCGCTGCTCACCAGCGCCCGCAACGCGATCTCCTGCTCCCCGGCCATCCGGGCCAGCTCCGCTGCTTCGCCGCCGACCTCGAGCCCGCGCCGCCGTACACGCGCAAGCACTTGCAGCACGCTGTCGTGGATCGAGCGCGCAAGCCGTTCCCGCTCCGCCGTCGCTGCTTCGGTGCGCAGTGCGCGCGCGAGCGCTTCGGCCGAGCTTCGCGCGAGCGTGGCCGCCATGCCGACCAGGAGGCCACTCGCGCACAACAGCACCCCGTCGCGGACCACGTCCAGGTCGACGGTCTCGCGCGCCACCGCAGTACCCACAGCTACCACCAGACCAGCTACCACGCCGCCGCGCGCGCCGAAACGCGTCGCCGCCGCAAGCGGTCCGACGGCTGCCCACACCGTGGTGATCAACGGCGCCGCGGCCGCGTACTGCGCGTCCGTGAGAATCCACGGCGACGTGAGCATGAGCGCCGTGGTGAGGACGACGTCGAGAATCACCAGCCAGCGGTGCCTGCCGTTCTCGCGCGCGTACGCGAGGCTCGACCCGAGCGTCCACGCGCCCATCACGCCGACGATCAGCCACGCCAGCCATGGCCGCTGGAAATCCGAGCGATGGGCGATCACCACGGCAAGCGCGAACAACCAGGTGACGACGCGCAGCACCACGACACCGCGCCACAGCGGCGTCGCCGGATCACGGGTGGTCGGAGCACTCACTTCTTCTCGTCGCCACCGTCTTCACCGGGATCTTCACCGGGATCGTCGTTGGGTTTGGCTGCTTGACTGTGCAGCACGTCGACCGCGGCCGGGTCGGGATCGTGTTCGTGCAGCAGGGAACGGATGCCGGAGTTGAGCACCGCCAGCAGCGGCACGGCCAGCAACGCACCCGCGATTCCCGCGGCGACCAGTCCGGTGGCGATGGCGAGTACCACCGCGAGCGGGTGCAGCCGCACCGCGCGGCCGAGCAGAAGCGGCTGCAGCACATGGCTTTCCAGCTGCATCACGCCGATCACGATCGCGAGCACGATCACCGCGCCGATGAGGCCCTTGGTGACCAGCGCGATGAGCACCGCGATGCCACCCGCGATCACCGCACCGATGATCGGGATGAACGCGCCGAGGAACACCAGCGTCGCCAGCGGGATCACCAGTGGCACGCCGACGATCCACAGCCCGATGCCGATGCCGACCGCGTCGACCACCGCCACCGCCGCCGTCGCGCGGATGTAGCTGACCAGCGACGCGAACCCGCGCCGCCCGGCCACGTCCACCCGCGAGCGGATGGTCTGCGGCGCGCCGCGCACCAGGAACGACCAGATGCCGTCGCCGCCGGCGAGGAAGAAGATCGTGACGAACAGCGTGAGCACGAACCCGGTGAGGATCTCGCCGACCGTGCTCGCCGTGGTGAGCGCGGTAGTGGTGATGTTGCTCTGCAGGAAGCCGATCGCCTGGTTGATGAAGTCCTGGATCTGTTCCTGGCGCAGGTGCAGCGGGCCGTTGTTCAGCCAGTCCTTGATCTGGTTCAGGCTGTTGCTGAGCTGTACCTGCAGTTGCGGCAGGCCGCTGGAGAACTGGGTGATCACGAAGGTGAGCAGCCCGCCGAGCACGGCGAGCCCGGCCACCAGCACGATCGCCGTGGCCAGCCCGCGGGGGAAACGGGCGCGCACCAGCCGCGACACCGCAGGTGCCATCAGCGCCGCCAGCAGCAGCGCGATCGAGACCGGCACCACCACCGCGGCGAGGTACCCCATCAGGAACACCACCGCGTACAGCGCGGCGATCACCACGATGAATCGCCACGACAACGCAGCGGACACCCGCAGCCCGCGCGGGATCAGCCCGCTGATGTCGGGTGCCGGTTCGGATGAGGACGGTTGTTCGCGCCGTCCGCGCCGTGGCTCGCTCACGAGGATCACCGTATCGGTACGGTCCGACAAAACCGGGCGGATCGCCCGGAGGTTCGCTCGAATCGCGGCTTGACAGCCCGGCGTGAACCGACTCCGGAGTAACCGCCCGTCTCCTCCGGGGATGACGCATCGTGAGACCCGGCCACACTCTGTGTTGTTCACACGATGGTGGCATCAAGCCGTGTCGAGGATGCGCGGCGGACCGGAAATTTGGTTGTCTCGGTTTTGCACACCGCGGGGAACTGCGCCACGTTCGCGCCGAAACCCGCCGAATAACCGAATTCGCTTTTTATCCGAGGAGAATCACCAGTGTCGAACGATGCCGCACTCGAGAGGCGGGGCGCCACGCGCTTCGGCCGTCTCGCGTCGCGTGCGCTGTTCGTCGTCGGTGGGGCGCTCGCGGCAACTGCCGCCGCGTGGGCCGTCTCCTCGGCCACGGCTTCGGCCGACACCGGTACCAGCACCGGCAGCGTCACGCCGGTCACCGACGCCACCGTCGCCGGCCTCGGCGATGTCACCGACGGTGTGTCCCGGTTCGCGGGCGACGTCGCCGGTGCGGCGAAGAGCCTCACCTCGTGCGGGCAGAACGCCACCACGTGGTCGGAGCCGGGCGCCGAGCGTCCGGGCTGCTCGCTGGACCGCTTCGGCAACCCGCACCGCGACGACCTGGCGCAGAGCCAGGAGGTCGCCGGGCAGGTCAGCGGCGCGGTGAGCGACCTCGGCGAAGGTGCCGTGCTCCGCCCGGTGGAGCGCACGCTCGGCTCGCTCGAGCACATCGCGCGCAAGCCGGAGGACGCCCGTCAGGTGATCGCCGACGCGACCACGCCGCCGCCTGCCGCGCAGGACTTCGGCCGCCAGCTCTGGGACCTGCTCGACCCGGCCGCCCCCGGCCGCCTGGTCGACCTGCCCTCGCTGCCCGCCGCTCCGGCCGCCGGTGAGGGGTCCGCCCCTGGCATCCCCGAGCAGCCTGCCGAAGCCGGTCAGGATCTCGGCGATGCGGCGATGTCCACCTCCGACGCACTGCAGTCGGTCTTTCCCGCGGTCGACGCCTCGCGCGCCGACCTCCCGTCCGGCAGCGACCTGCCGTCGCAGCACCACGGCGACCGCAACCTGCCCGGCGTCCCGTTCTCCCCGGCGCAGCTTCCCCTTGCGCCGCCTTCCGTCCCCACTCCGCCGACCGGGGGCACCACCGCTCCCGGCGGCCACCTCGACGGTCTCAACATGGGTGTCCCCGCGTGGGTCATCGCCGCCGTCGACAACGCCGTCGCGGGTTCGACCCGCGCCGGCCTGCAGCACACGCTGCGCACCCCGGGCGAGCAGCCCGGCGTCACTCCTGACTGATCCACTGCACCCGCGGGGTCGCTGACTGCCTCGAGCACTTTTCCGTGCTCCCGCAGTCACCGGCACAACCCGCGGGTTTTTTCGTGCGACGCGCATTTTCCGCTCGCAATTCCCCGGTGCATTCAGGCACCGCCACGAACCCGCAAGGGAACCCGAAATGAAGGAGAAAAACCCCATGCAGACCTGGGCAAAGCGCGGACTCCAGACCGCGTTGGTCACGGGTGGGTTGCTGATGCTGGGTACCGGCATCGCCTCGGCCGACGAGAACGTCAACCCGGACACCCCGGCCTCCCCGCTCGACCTCAACGTCACCGTTCCGGTGGACGTCGCCAACAACGCCGTGGGCACCCCGCTCGGGCAGGTCGACATCCCGGCCCACCACAGCGAGGTCAGCACCAAGCCCGTCACCTCGGCCGTCAAGGACGCGCTCGCCTCGGCGAAGACGCCCGGCGGAGCCAGCCTGACCGACAGCCTCCCCAAGACCGAGGCGCCGCGGCAGCTCACGCCGACCCACGACGCCTTCAAGGGCAACAAGGTCGTCGGTGACGTGGTCGTGCCGATCCAGATCGTGGACAACGCGGTGGGTGTCCTCGGGGACGCACACGTCAACGGCACCTCGCACGACCAGACGTACAGCCACAACCAGGACATCGCGACGGACGGCAAGAACTCCGGCCTCGCCGGCAACGTCGTCGCGCTCGACTGGGCGCTGCCGGTGCAGATCGCCGGCAACGGCGTCGGCCTGGCCGGCGGCAGCGGCGCGGTGCACGGCGGCTCGGCGCACCAGAGCGCCACCGAGACCGGCAACATCGACACCTCCGGCAAGGGCTCCGGCCTGTCCGGCAACGTCGTCGCGGGCCAGTTCGCCACCCCGGTCCAGGTGACCGGCAACGCGGCGTCCTGGATCCTCGGCAACGGCTACAGCGAGTACTCCGCCGACAGCTCCGCCACCTCCGGCGGGTCGATCCTGACCAACGGCAAGGGCGCCGCGGGCAGCGGCAACGTGGTGGGCGCGCCCATCGCCCTCCCGGTCAAGTTCAACGGCAACGCCGGTGGCGTGTGGGGCTCGGACGCGGATGCGGACTCGAGCTCCTCGACCGACGCCAAGGCGGGGGACACCCGTCCGGGCAGCCTCAA
Source organism: Amycolatopsis jejuensis (assembly GCF_000717335.1). Lineage (GTDB taxonomy): Bacteria > Actinomycetota > Actinomycetes > Mycobacteriales > Pseudonocardiaceae > Amycolatopsis > Amycolatopsis jejuensis. The sequence goes on along the minus strand of NZ_JNYZ01000013.1, from coordinate 76,471 downwards.
GGGCACCCCGACCTACGTCGAGACCGACGGTGACGGCTCGTTCCTGAGCGGCAACGCCGGGGCCGCGCAGCTGAGCCCGATCGCGAACGTCGCGTCGGTGGCCGGCTCGTGGATCGGCAACGCCACCACCGGCAAGGCACTCGACGGTGGGTCGTCCTCCAGCCACTCGACCAACGCGGACTCGGGCGGCTTCGTCAAGACCAGCGGCCAGAAGGCCGCCGGTGCGGGCAACGTGGTCGACCCGGCCGTGGCCCTCCCGGTCGAGGCGTGCGGCGTCGGCGGCACGTACATCGGCAACGCGCACGCCAAGTGCGTCAACGACACCACCGCGAACGCCGGCAACGGCAGCTACACCCGCGGCAACGAGTCGATGCTCGGCGGCAACATCGTCAACAGCCAGGTCGCGGGTGCGCCCGAGGTCCACGGCATCGGCGGCAGCCACATCGGCAACGCGTCGGGCACCTCGGAGGAGACGAAGACCGTCACCGCCGGTGGCTACGACGGCAGCCAGGGCAACGACTCGTCCGGCTCGGGCAACATCGTCCAGGTCCCGGTGGGCGTGCCCGCCGAGGTCTTCGGCGTGGGCGGCTCGTTCATCGGGCAGGGCTCGGGCAAGGCGACCGAGACCAAGGTCGTGCACGGCGGCGGCGGTGGCAGCACCGACGACGACAACGGCTTCCTGAGCTCGAACCTCGGCACCGTCCCGGTGTCGACCCCGGTGCAGCTCTTCGGCATCGGCGGCGCGTTCGTCGGACAGGGCCACGGCAAGGCCACCAACGACACCACCTCGACCGCGGGCGGCGACGTCCACGCGACCGGACCCAAGGGCGCCGGCGCGGGCAACATCGTCGAGGCTCCGGTCTCGCTGCCGGTCCAGGGCCACGGCGTCGGCGGCGCGGTTGCCGGCATCGGCACCGGGTGGGCGGACAACCTCACCGACTCGAAGGCGGGCGGCGACGCCGTCACCAACGGGAAGGACGGCGGCCTCGCCGGCAACATCGTGAAGGCGCCGGTCGCCGGTGCGGCCACGATCTTCGGTGACGGGCTCGCCGGTGGCGCGCTTGGTCACGGCGGTGGCACCAACGACATCACCTCCACCTCCGGTGGCGACGCCACGACCAACGGCGACTTCGGTGCGATCGCGGGCAACATCATCGGCGTGGACGCTCTGCCGGTGGCGCAGGTCTTCGGCGACGCGGTGTCGGTGGCGGGCGTGTCCTCGGGCCACGGCGACAACACCACGGTCGTGACCAACGCCGGTGACGACACCACCTCGGGTCTCGAGGGCGCGATCTCCGGCAACATCCTCGACATCCCGGCCACCGCGGTGGCGCAGGTCTTCGGCGACGCGGTCGCCGTGGGCGGCGTCGCGCACGCGGTCGGGCACAACGAGCTGACCGCGACCAACGGTGGTGAGCCCACCACCGACGGTCCGGGCGACGCGCTGTCCGGCTACAACTTCTACCACCCGCTCGGCGCCGTGGTGCAGATCTTCGGCATCCCGCTGGAGCTGGTCGGGCGGGCGACCGCCGAGGCCACCAACTCCACCGAGATCGTGGACGAGCCGGGCATCAACGTGCCGATCGGTGGCGAGATGGCGGCCGACCAGCTGCCCGCGCTGCCGACCTTCTCGGCGCTGCCCGCGATGCCGGCCCTCCCGGCCGACGCCGCTGCTCTCCCGGCGCTGCCGGGTGGCGGCCTGCCCACCGCCGCGACGCTGCCCGCCCCGGCGCTGCCGGGTGCTGAGCGTGCCGACGTGCCGCAGGTCAGCGGCCTGAACGCGCTCGGCCAGCTGAACCAGCTGCAGGGTGGCACGGTGCTGCCGTCGGTGTCCGGGCTCAAGGACGGCGTCCGTCTGCCGTCGGCCCCGTCGCTGCCGTCGCTGCCGGGTGTTCCGGCTCTGCCGGGTGCGGGTGCCGAGCGTGCCGACGTTCCGGCTCTGCCTGCCCAGCTGCCGGTGAAGACCTCGCTGCCGACGCTGCAGCAGCTGCCGGCCGTCACCGCGCTGCCCGCGGTGCCGGGTGCGCCGACCACGCTGCCCACCGACCTGCCCACCGCGGCCCCGGCCGTCCCGGCGGTCGGCGACGCGACGGCGCCGCTGGGTGCGTTCCAGAAGCTGGCCGCGAAGGTGACCAGCTTCTTCCAGAAGTGAGCCGTTTCGCCTGAAGCGTGCCGGGGGTGACCCCGAACGGGCCCGGAAGCCAAGTGCTTCCGGGCCCGTTTCGTTGTGTGGTCAGGAGAATTCGAGCGATCGCTTCGCGAGGCCGTACCAGAATCCGTCGATCACCGTGCGGCCCTTGCCTTCCGCGGTGCTTGCGCCGAGGGAGACGAACAGCGGGGCGAAGTGCTCGATCCGCGGATGCGCGAGCGCGGCGGCGGGTGCCTTGTGCTGGAAGTCGAGCAGCGCGTCGAGGTCACCGGCCTGCAGAACCTCGTCGCCCCAGTGGTCGAATTCCGCTGACCACTGCGGCGGCGTGCCGTCGGTGCCGGTGACCTGCTGCATGGCGCTGAGGTTGTGGGTGAAGAAACCGCTGCCGATGATCAGCACGCCCTCGTCCCGTAGCGGAGCGAGCTTGCGGCCGAGGTCGTAGAGCTGCTGCGGGTCGAGCGAGGGCATGGAGATCTGCAGCACCGGGATGTCGGCGCCGGGATACATCTCGACCAGCGGGACGTACGCGCCGTGGTCGAGCCCGCGCTCCGGCGCGTCGTGCACCGGGGTGCCGGTGGAATGCAGCAGCTTGCGTACCTGCGCAGCCAGCTCGGGAGCGCCCGGAGCGGCGTATTTCACCTGGTAGTAGTGCTCGGGGAAACCCCAGAAGTCGTAGACCAGCGGCACCGTGGTGGTGGCACCGAGGGTGAGCGGCGCCTCCTCCCAGTGCGCCGAAACGACCAGGATCGCCCGCGGTTCCGCCAGGCCGGCGGACCACCGCGCGAGCTGCCTTGTCCACGTCGCATCATCCGCAAGGGGCGGCGCACCGTGGCTGAGGTACAGGACCGGCGTACGGGTCGCCATGGCTGCCTCCATGTGTTTGAAAGTTCAACTACCAGAGTACGCCTGGTTCGGGCGGCTGGCGAATCGCGCGTCGTTGTCCGGGCGCACGAAAGCGCGCCCCCTCGGTCGCGATGCCGGGGGGCGTGATCGTGGGCGTCTAGTCGTGGGCGAGGTCGGCGAACCGGCTGTAGTGCAGCTGGTGCGCGACCACGATCGTGCTCGTGGGGCCGGCTCGGTGCTTCGCCAGGATCAGGTCGGCCTCGCCTGCGCGCGGGTCGTCGCGTTCCCATGCGTCCGGGCGGTTGATCAAGATGACGATGTCCGCGTCCTGCTCCAGTGATCCCGATTCACGCAGGTCCGAGAGCATCGGTTTCTTGTCGGTGCGCTGTTCCGGACCACGGTTCAGCTGGGAGATCGCGATCACCGGTACCTCGATCTCCTTCGCCAGCAGCTTCAGCTGCCGCGAGAACTCCGAGACCTCCTGCTGCCGCGATTCGACGCGCTTGCCGGACGTCATCAGCTGCAGGTAGTCGACGACCACGAGCTTGAGGTCGTGCCGCTGCTTGAGCCGGCGGGCCTTCGCGCGGATTTCCATCATCGTCATGTTCGGCGAGTCGTCGACGAAGAGCGGCGCCTCCGACACCTCGCTCATCCGGCGGGCGAGGCGCGTCCAGTCGTCGTCGGACATCTTGCCGCCGCGCATGTCGGCGAGGCGGATCTTCGCTTCGGCCGACAGCATGCGCATGACGATCTCGGTGCGGCTCATTTCCAGCGAGAAGATGACGCTGGTGAGCCCGTGCTTGATGGATGCGGAGCGGACGAAGTCCAGGCCGAGCGTCGACTTGCCGACACCGGGACGGGCCGCGACGATGATCATCTGCCCGGGGTGCAGGCCGTTGGTGAGCTCGTCGAAATCGGCGAAGCCGGTGGGGATGCCCTGCGACTGGCCGCCGCGCGAGGCGATCGCGTCGATCTCGTCCATGGTCGGCTGGAGCAGGTCCTCCAGCGCGACGTAGTCCTCGCTCGTACGCCGCTCGGTGACGTCGTAGATCGCCGCCTGTGCGCGGTCCACGACCTCGTCGATGTTCGCGCCGTCCGCCGCGGCCGCGCCGTATCCGTACTGCACGATGCGCGTGCCGGCCTCCACCAGGCGGCGCAGCACGGCCTTCTCGGACACGATCTCCGCGTAGTAGCCCGCGTTGGCCGCGGTGGGCACGGTGGCGATGAGCGTGTGCAGGTACGGCGCCCCGCCGACGCGGCCGAGCTCGCCGCGGCGTTCCAGCTCGGCGGACACGGTGATCGGGTCGGCCGGTTCGCCGCGGCCGTAGAGATCGAGGATGCAGTCGTACACCGCCTGGTGCGCGGGCCGGTAGAAGTCGCCGGGTCCGAGCGCCTCGATGACGTCGGCGATGGCGTCCTTCGACAGCAGCATGCCGCCGAGCACCGACTGCTCCGCCGCGATGTCCTGCGGTGGCTGACGGTCGAACCCGCCCGGCCCGGGATCGCTGGGACCCGGATCGGACTCCGCGTACATCGGACCGCGGTCGTCGGTCACCGCCACCGCCCCGGACACCTCCCTCGTGCGAACACCTGTTCGAGTATGCCGGATTCGGCCCGGCTTTCCCAGTCGTCTGCCCGGTCCCTCCCGATGATGGACCGGCGTCCCCGCCGCCGATGAGCGCCACGCCGGGAGCCACCGTGAGTACTGGGCGAGAGGGCACGCTAGATCCCCCGGAAGGACGAGCGCAATTCCGGGTGTTGACCGTCCTGTGGACAACCTGTGGATGACTGGGGGCAACGAATCACAGGTGCCGGTCAGCCTGTGGACAAGGTGGGGACAGTGCTGATCGGCTTCAGGGAAATTGCAGGTCAAACCCTGTGTAGAGACTGTGGAGAACTTCGCGGAAACTCGTCCGGCGTGTCGCAGCCGACGTGTTCTTCGGCGTGTCGCGCGCGCCGGTGCACGGCTGCCTGTGGATGGTTGCTACGGACGGTAGAGCGCCGACCCGATGGGCTGAACGACGGAGAATCACGGCCGGACGGGTCGCCGGGGACTGCGTTCCGTGACCGGACCGGGGAAAGCGCAGGTTAACCGCGTGCAAACACGAAACCGGGTGGGATTCACCGGCCGGTCACCTCGCGGTGGCCCGGCGGGAACCCCACCCGGAGTAGTGCTTGAGCGCTCAGCCGAGCGCGCTTTGAGCGGTGCGCAGGCGTTCGGAGATCGTCTGCGGGGAGCCCGGGGTGAAGACGATCAGCGAGTCCTGGCCGGGGCGTTCCTCCATCAGCCAGCGGCCCTCGCTGGTGTCGATGAAGTTGACCGGCTTCGGGATCCGCCGCCGTCGCCCGCCGTTCGGCCGGGCCGCGACGTACAGCGCCCCCGCGCCGGTGCGCGGCAGCTTGAGGATCCGCTGGATCTCCTTGAGCGGCGAGAGCTGTTCGTTGCGCTGGCCGCTCTGCATGATCGACCGCTGCGACGCGTCCTCCGACCCCGCGGCCCGCCCGCTCTCGTACTCGCTCCGGCTGGTGACGAGCGGCTGCCCGCTCGCCGGCCGTCCCGCCGGGATGAGGTCGAGGAACGTCTGCAGCAGCAGGTCCGGCCGCTGGCGCGACACCGTGACGGTGTTCTCGCCGATGATCCGGAGCAGGCCGAAACCGCCGCCGTTGCCACTGCCGACGAGCACCGAGTAGTTGCCGGGGCTGCCGTCGTCGAAGGTCCCGTCGAACCAGCCGTAGTACTCGAGCTGCGGGTGCGAGATGGATTCGACCAGCGCGAGCAGGTCGCGGTCCATCCCGCGGGGTCCCATCAGGCCGGACTCGGTGAGCGCCTCGTTGACCTGCTGGTCCATCCGCCGTTCGGCGTCCGGGTCGAAGAACGTCGGGGTGTCGGCGATGGCCTGGTGGGGCTCCCCGCCCCGGCGCCGGATGAGGTTGTACAGCGTCGGGAGGGTGAACTTGGTCGGTCGATCAAGGGTGATCACGTCGGAAGGCCTCATTCACCGATCACGGGGGGCACGGTCAGCTGGTCGGAGCCGAAGAGCTCGTTGGCGTCCTCTTCCACCAGGTACTTGGTGGTGTGCTCCTGGTCGTCCTCGCCCTTGCCACCGCCACGGGCACCGCCCATGCCGCCCATTCCGGCTGCCCCGGCCTTGCCCGCGCCTGCGCCGCCCGCGCCACCGCGCATGCCGCCCATGCCACCGGCCCCGGCACCCGCGCCGCCTGCCGCCGCACCGGAACCCGCTCCGCCAGGACCGAATCCGGCCCCGCCGAACGCGCCCGGCCCGAAGCCCGCCGCGCCGGCACCGGAACCCGCGCCACCACCGGGACCGAACCCGCTGCCGCTGCCACCGGGTCCGAAGGCGCTCGGGTTGAACGCACTCGGGTCGACCGACGGCGGCACGTAGCTCGATGCCGACGTGGTGTCGTTCGGGTACTGCCCGACCGGGATCTGGGTGTTCGGGTCGGGAAGCCCGTGCCGGGGATCGTTCGGCAGGTTGGTGTGCGGCGGAGTGTTGGGCCCGTTGGGGTCGAACTTGGGGATGTCGGTCTTGGGCGGCGTGAAGCTGCCGCCGCCACCGGGACCGCCGCCTGGTCCGCCGCCGAAGTTGCCACCGGGACCGCCGCCGAACTTGCCGGGACCGCCGGGGTCGGAGATGTTGTTGCCCTGCCAGGCGGTGTACTGCGGCAGCTGGCTCGCGTTCTGCCCGCTGGCGTTGAAGTAGTTGGTGTAGGCCTGGACGTTCGCCTTGCCGGTCTCGTTGTACTGGTTGATCTCGTCGTCTTTGTCGCTGAGCGGGTTGACCCCGTCCCAGAACCCGGCGTGCGGCGGGTCCTTCGCGATCTCGGCGACCTTGGTCTTGACCGTGCTGAAGCAGTCGACCTGGGTGTTCAGGTACGTGTGGCTCTTGCCGAGGTTGCCGACCGAGTCGTGCAGCCAGATCCCGAGCGGATGCGCACCGGCCTGCGCCGCGGTGGCGCCACCCCCCTGCCAGGCGGCGTCCATCTTCTTGTTGAGACCGTCGATCTCGGTGATCCGCGAGTCGTGCACGCCCTTGAGCGAGTTGGCCGCGGTGACCCCGCCCTGCAGCGACGAGCTGTCGCCGACGTGGATCTTCTCCCAGATGGTCCGCGCATCGATCGAGCGCCCCCCGAGGTCCGCCTCGGCGAGCTTCGCGTCGGGCCCCCCACTGAACAACCCGACGAGCCCGCCGACGACCGCACCCACCCCGGCCCCGACCGCGGTCCCGATGACCGGCACGACCGACCCGACGGCCGCCCCGGTACCGGCACCGATGGCCGCGTACTTGAGTTCCTTGCCGACGGTGTTGGCGTCATTCCCCATGATGAGCCACTCCTTCCGAGCCGGGTACCGGCAGCCTGCCGGTCATGCCGCACCCTTGAGATGCTTGATCATGACGGCCGCGAACTTCTCCGCGATGCCGCATGGATTGCTTTTGTTCGCGCCGGTGCCGATTGCCGGGATGACCGACACGGCCAGCTGGTCGGTGACGCCGACCCAGAGGGTGCAGGTGCCTGAGGGGCGGCCGTCCTGGGTGTCGGCGAAGAGACCTGGGTAGCCGTCGATGGCGGTCGGCTGGAAGTAGGCCTGCCGCGCCTTCTGGGCGTAGATGTCCCCGATGCCGCCGGTGTTCTGCGGAAGCGGCGTGATCCCCACAAAATTCTGCCTGCTGCCAGACGAAGTCCATTGACACCCGATCAGGCCGCTGCCGGTGGTCTTCTCTCCGGGCGAGGCCAGGCCGATCTCTGTGGCTTCGGCCGCGGTGAGCACGTTGCATGGGTCGTTGAGCAAGACCTGGGTCGGCAGTGGCGCCGGGACCTTCGGACCGGATCCGGTGCTCGGCGCACCGCTCGAAGCGGCAGGCGCGGGAGTTTGGCTGGTGCCACCTGAACCACCCGAGCCACCACTGCACGCGGTCAGCAAACCGAGTGCGGCGATGGTTGCGGCGGCGACCCGGACGGTGCGGTGCGGCATGAGCTGCTCAGACTCCAGACTTGTTCGCGGCGTCGCGAGCTTCCTGCTCGGCGACAGTGATCTTGTTCTTCGCGGCCCTGAGTGCGGTGATGAAGTTGTTCACGTAGTCGACCATGCGCTGGTGCTGATCGAGCAAGGTCTGTCCGGACGGGTTCGCGCCCTTGTCGACGAAGTCATTGCTGGCGAACTCGTCGGCGGGCCGCTTCACGTCGGCGATGTTCCGCGCGTCCTTGAGGTCCTTGTTCAGGTTCGCGAGCAGGTCTTCCCACTGCTTGATGACCGAGTCGACCTCGTCCTCGCTGAACTTGTACCCACCTGCGGTTCCGTATCCGCCGACCATGATCGGCGCGGGCGGTGGCACATCGGACATCCGGTTGACCCCCTTAGGCTACTTCTCGCTCCCCAAACGGCGAGATCAGCAAGTTGGATGGTAACGCACGGCTGTTGGTTCCCGCTGGCTGTTCAGTTCCTTCCGGAGGGCTCCCGAGCTGCGCACTCTTCCCGAAGGTGAGGGTCACGAGGCGTTCTTGAGGTGCTTGATCATGACGGCCGCGAACTTCTCCGCGATGCCGCATGGATTGCTTTTGTTCTGGCCGGTGCTGATGAGGGGCGTGACGGCGACGGCGAGCTGGTCGGTGACGCCGACCCACAGCTGGCAGTTGCCGTCGGCGCGGTGGTCGGCTTTGGCGGAGTAGACGCCGGGGTAGCCGTTGATGCTGACCGGTTCGAAGTAGGCCTGTTGTGCTTTTTGGGCGTAGATGTCGCTGATTCCGCCGGTGTTCTGCGGTACGACGGTGATGCCGACGGAGTTCACCGAGTTGCCGGAGGATTTCCAGCCGCATCCTGCCTGCTCGCCGGGCCGGAACAAGCGGCAGGGGAAGGCTGTGCAGCGCCTCCGCTGCACCCGGTGACCAGGGCAAAGACCGCTACCCCGGCGGCGATCCGGACGGTTCCGTGCATCGAACGCTCCCCCGCTAAGCAAGACCGGCCAAGATCGTAACGCACGGTCATCAGCCGAATGCTCCACACAGAAAGGAGCGCCCCCGGGAATCCCCAGGGGCGCTTCGAAACATGCTTCGAAACGACAGCCTCAGACGGCGGTTGCCTTCACCTCGAGGCGGACGTCCACCTTCACGTCCGGGTGCAGGCGGGCCTTGACCGAGTGCTTGCCGACCGTCTTGATGTGGTCGCGCAGGTCGAGGATGCGCTTGTCGAGCAGCGGGCCGCCCTGTGCCTTGATCGCGTCGACGATCTCGGCGGCCGTGATGGAGCCGAACAGCTTCTTCGAGCCGGCTGCGGCTTTGCCCGTCAGCTGGATTGCGCCGAGGCCCTCGAGCGTCGCCTTGATTTCCTTGGCGTGGTCGAGGTCGCGGATGCGGCGGGACTCCTGTGCGCGCTGGATCGTGCGCACGTTCTTCTCCGCGCCCTTGCTGGCCACGATCGCGTACCCGCGGGGCAGCAGGTAGTTGCGCGCGTAGCCGTCCTTGACCTCGACGATGTCGCCGGGGCCGCCGAGGTTCGCCACGTCCGTGGTGAGAATGATCTTCGCCATGACTCGGACTCCTCTCAGCGCGCGGTGGACGTGTAGGGCAGCAGCGCCATCTCGCGCGAGTTCTTCACCGCGATGGCGATGTCGCGCTGGTGCTGGCTGCAGTTGCCGGTGACGCGACGGGCACGGATCTTGCCGCGGTCGGAGATGTACTTCCGCAGCAGGTTCGTGTCCTTGTAGTCGATCAGTTCCGGACGGCCCTTCTTCTCGGCCTTGCAGAACACGCAGACCTTCTTCTTGGGCTTGCGAATGGGTGGCTTGGCCACAGTGCTACTCCTGGAATACTAGAAAAACTGAGATCAGAACGGGGGCTCGTCGGAGAAACCGCCTCCGCCGCCGCCCGCGGGCGGGGCCGAGCCCCAGGGGTCATCGGCAGGCGCGCCGCCACCGCGGTTGCCGCCTCCGCCACCGGAGCCGCCGCCGCTGAAACCGCCGCCGCCGCCGAAGTCACCGCCGCCGCTGCCGCGGCTGACCTTGTTGACCTTGGCCGTGGCGTACCGCAGCGAGGGGCCGATCTCGTCGACCTCGAGCTCGACGACGGTGCGCTTCTCGCCTTCCTTGGTCTCGAACGACCGCTGCTTCAGCCTGCCCTGCACCACCACGCGGGCACCCCGCGTGAGCGACTCGGCGACGTTTTCCGCCGCCTGCCGCCAGATGTTGCAGCGCAGGAAGAGCGCCTCGCCGTCCTTCCACTCGCCGCTCTGGCGATCGAGCGTGCGCGGGGTGGACGCGACGGTGAAGTTCGCGACCGCCGCACCGGACGGGGTGAAGCGCAGCTCCGGGTCGGACGTGAGGTTCCCGACCACGGTGATGACGGTGTCTCCAGCCACGGATGGCGTCCCTTCGGATCGGGCTCGGATCAGGCCTTGGCGGGCGCGGGGGGCTTGGCCGCGGCGCGCTTGATCTCGCGGCGCATGACCTTGGTGCGCAGGACGGTTTCCTGCAGCGACAGCTGACGGTCCAGCTCCTTGACGGCCTCGGCCGTCGAGTTCAGGTCCAGCAGCGCGTAGATGCCCTCGGCGTGCTTCTTGATCTCGTACGAAAGCCGGCGGCGGCCCCAGACGTCGACCTTCTCGACGCTTCCGCCCGAAGTGCGGATCACGTTGAGGAAGTTGTCCAGCGTGGGCGCGACCGTCCGCTCGTCGAGCGTGGGGTCCAGGATGACCATTACCTCGTAATGGCGTGACACAACCACTCACCTCCTATGGGCTCTGCGGCCACGGCGGATCCGTGACAGGAGGGTTTGTCCAGGTAAGCGTACCCGGCGGGGCCGACAGCCCCGTGCAGCGGGTCAGGCCGCGCGGCGCAGCACCCAGGTGCGCACCAGTCCGGCGGTGACCCCGGCCAGCACGATCACCGCGAGCAGCATCGGCAATTGCACGTCCGTGGTGCTGCCCCGGCTGGCCAGCGCTTCGGCGTTGCCCGCGTTGCGGATGTCCGGACCGGCGCCCTGCGGGTCCGGTCCGGAAACCTGCGGCAGCGTGCCGGAGCCGGGCAGTGCGCCACCAGCCGGGTAACGGATGCCGGGCGCGATCGCGGTGCCGGGCGTGCCCGGGCTCGCCATCGGGATGCCGCTGTAGTCGCGCGGCGGCGCGGTTCCGGTGGTGCCCGGCTGGTAGTTGCCGAGCGGGCTGCCACTGGTCGGTGCCGTGGAGCTGGGTGTTTCGCCGCTGGTGGGCGACGATGACGAGGGCGACGAGGGCGCCTCGTAGTTGTTCGCCAGCGTGGTGAGCCCGCACGACGAGGTGACCTCGTTGCGGATCGCGCTCAGCACGTGCTGCTGGGTGTCCGGCAGCAGGCCGAGGCCCGGCGCGTCCCGCAGGTTGTCGGCGACCACCGCGCCGATCAGGTCCCCGCCGATGTTCCCGCCTGCCGAGCTCGGGATCTTGCCGACGGTGAGCGGCGGCTTGGCCGTGATCGCGTCGGCCAGCCGGTTCGGTTGCACGGTAAGGAAGTTGAAGAGGTTGACCTGCTCCTGCGCGGCCTGGCGGACCATTTCCTTCACCGACGATCCGGGCACCGCGACCGTGTCGCCCATGCCGCCGCTGACCGAACCGGTGCACGTGTTCGCCAGCGTGGTGGCCGCCGATGCGGTGCCGGTGCCGAGGAACGTGCCGCCGGTGACAAGGGCGGCGAGGGTGGTGACGGTGAGTGCTCGACGGGTTCGCTTCCAGGTGGGGATTTTCCGCACGAGCACATTCCTCCGGGGTTCGCGGGCGTGAGCCATTGCGACAGGAATAACGAGTGGACCCCGGCAAAGATACTGGTGAGTTGGCCTAAGTCGCAGCGGCCATTCGGCGGAGTACCCAGGTGCGGACCAGGCCCGCGCTGACTCCGGAGAGTGCTAAAACTGCCACCAGCACGGGCCAGTCCAACCCGTTCGTGTGGTTACCCCCGGAGTTCGGTAACGCCTGCGCCTGCCCGGCATTCTGGATCGTCGAATCGCCACCGGCCGATCCGGCCGGGTTCGCGAGGCCGTACTGCGGCGCGTAACCCGGGATCTGGCTGCCGTAACGCAAGGCGGGCGACGGGCTGAACAGACCGGCCATCGCCATCGGGATGCCGCTGTAGTCGCGCATCGGCGCGTACCCGGTGCCGAAGCCGTACGACAGGTTGCCGAAGTTGGGCAGGAACGCCGCGAACGGCGCGCCGCCCCCGCCGCCGGTGAGCACCGGGCTGGTGGAGCCCGGCATCGGGGTCTGCCCGGCGGGGTCGCCACCCTGCTGCGGGCTGCCGCCCGAACCTCCGGACGGCGGTTGCTGCGGGTTCGGCGCCGGGCTTTCCTTCGCCGGGCCGCCGAGTGCCTGACCGGCCGCCCCGACGCCCTGCTGCACTGCGCTCGTGCCGCCTTCGACAACGCCGTTGACCGCGCTCGCCACCGGCGCACCGACCACCGGGACCGGGGAAACGGCGGTGTTCACCACGTTCACCGTGACCTTGCAGACCGTGCCGAGCAGCGCGTTGATGGTGCCGGTGAGCACGCCGGAAACCTGGCCGACCACGCCGAGGTCAAGCGGCAGGCCGAGCAGCGGCGTGGTGCCTTTGACGTGGTCGCCCGGTTTGGCGGTGATCGTGGAGCCGCACGGCGTGGTGAGCGTGTCCGCGGCGGCGGTGCCGGGTGCGGCGAGGGCGGCCGAACCGGCCAAGACGAAGGCCGCTGCGCTGACCGCAGTTGCCCTCCGTGTCCGATGCTGCATGGCCGTCGACCCTTCCGCCGCTCCCGCTGCTCTCAAGGACAACGACGGTAACGAAGACGAGTGACGCCCGCCTCGTTCCCGAGGTCAGGCATTCGGGTGGAAGCGGGCGTCACGCAGAGTCAGGGTCAGGCGGGGTTGCGCCGCAGCCACGCGCGGACCAGCGCCGCGGCGACAATGGCGAGCGCGAGCACCGCAATGAGCAGCGGCAGCCGCGCGGGCGGGTTCGCGGTGGGCAGCGCTTCCGCGGTACCGGACTTCTTCGCGTCGACCGTGGGCGGCTGGTCCTGCGGCAGCTGGCCCGGGATGATCGTGGTGACCACCGGCGCCTGCACGAAGCTCGCCGGCAGCATGGCAGCACCGGTGAAGATGCCGGAGATCGAGTCGAGGCCGGACAGTCCGCCGACGGAGCCGCCCGAGGTCACCGGCTCGAGGATGATGCCGCCCGGACCCGGCTGCCCAGGCCGTCCCGGCCCGCCGGGCCCACCCGGTCCGGGACCGGGCGACGGCGGGTTCGGCTTCGGGGCAGGGTTGTCCGGCGGGGGTACGACCTTCGCCGCGTCGCCGACCAGCTGCTGCGTGGTGTTGCCGACGCCGTTCGCGGTGTTCTGCGCGACCGGGCACACGGTGTTCGCGGCTGCGTCGCCGACCACCGGGGTCTCGCCGACGCCCAGCGTGCGGGCAGTGTCGCCGACCGGGAGCGTGAAGAGCGGGCTCTTGCCGTCGGTCTGCTGTGCCTTGGAATCGAGGCCGACGGTGAGCCGGTTCGGCGCGTTGAGCGGGGCACCGGCGTCGAGCGCTAGGCCCTGCCCGGACTTGCCGTTCTGCAGGGTCGCCGCGCAGTCGCCGTTGAGCGTGGGGCTCGGGTCGGCCTGTGCCGTACCCGGGAACGCGAGGGCTGCCGACAGCACGGGTGCTGCGAGCGCAGCTGCGAGTGCGGTCATCCGGCCAGCGTGTTTCCGCATTCGCCCCTCCCAGGCCCGACTGGATCACGGAACGCGCTCACGGTACTCCACGAGCGTCACCAGCTCGGGCGGAAGGGGGCGGTTGCGCCGGGGGTAGCGTCAGGGCATGCAGATTGGCGCCCATGTCCGCGACGACGATCCGCTGGCCGCCGTCGCCGAGCGAGAAGCCGACGTCGTCCAGTTCTTCCTGTCCGACCCGCAGGGGTGGAAGGCTCCGAAACCGCATCCGCACGGCGCGGAGATCGCCGCCGCGCCGGTGGACGTGTTCATCCATGCGCCGTACCTGATCAATGTCGCGTCGAAGAACAACCGCATCCGTATTCCGTCCCGCAAGAACGTCACCCAGCACGCCGACGGTGCGGCCGCGATCGGGGCGAAAGGCCTCATCGTGCACGGCGGGCACGTCGGTGCGACCGACGACGTCGAGGAGGGATTGGCCAACTGGCGCAAGCTCTTCGAGCGGGAGGCGGAGAAGGGCGGGTTTGCGGTTCCGATTCTGATCGAGAACACCGCGGGTGGGGACAATGCGATGACCCGTGAGCTCGAGGTGATCGCCCGGTTGTGGGACAAGGTCGGTGAGTTCGGGGCCGGGTTCTGCCTTGATACGTGTCATGCGTATGCGGCCGGGTGGGATCTCGGTACTGCGGTGGAGAAGGTCTTGGCCATCACCGGGCGGATCGATTTGGTGCACTGCAACAACTCTCGGGACGAGTTCGGGTCCAATCGGGATCGGCATGCGTCGGTGGTCGATGGGGACGGGACGATTGAGCCGGAGTTGCTGGCGGAGGTGGTCCGGGCGGCTGGGGCGCCGGTGGTGGTGGAGACGCCTTCGGAGGGGCAGGCTGGGGATATCGCGTTTTTACGCAAGAGTGTTGCTTGAGGTTGCTTGAGGGAACTGTTGCGTGGGGGCACCCCGAAGCTGGATTGTGACTACGTGCGGAGGGTGGTTGTCAAGGCGGGAAAGATGCCTTGACAACCACCCTCCGCACGTGTTTTTGGCTTCGTATCGGGGTGCAGGGCCGGGTCTGGGTGCCTGGGTCCCGGTGGGTGCGCGGGTGCGGCTTGGGTGGGGTGCCGGGGGAAGGCTGTGAAGGGAACCATGAGGGAATCAGATTCCGTGAAGGTTCCCTTCACGGACTTGCTGGGGTGGGGGTGGGGTGACGGCGGCGGAAGTTTGGGAGTTTGAGGTGGTCGCGGGTGCGGTCCAGTGCGCCGCCGGTGGGATCGTCGTCGCCGGTTAGGCGGACCAGGTCGGTGTGGGGGCGGTAGATTTCGCGGATCACCAGTACGCACAGGGCGGCTACGGCCAGGTCGCGTACCACGACTGTGCCCAGGAACCAGCTCTCCGGGAGTCCTTTGTGGTCGACGCCAAGGTAGTAGAACATTCGTGGCACCCAGACGAGTGCGTCCAGGACCATCCAGCCCAGTAGCAGCCGCCAGCGCGGGATTGCCAGTACTGCCAGCGGGACCAGCCAGAGCGAGTACTGCGGGCTCCAGACCTTGTTCGTCAGCAGGAATGCCGCCACCACCAGGAAGGCCAGCTGCCCGAATCGCGGGCGGCGCGGGGCGGTGAGGGCGATGTACGCGATTCCGGCGAAGCAGATCAGGAACAGTAGCGCCACCACGATGTTGAGGGCGGTCGGTGACTGTCCTTTTTGGAGCATGCCGTCGAAGCCTGCCCAGCCGGTGGTGTGGGCGACCACGTTGTAGAGCGAATCCGGGTCCATCGGGCGCAGGGTGTTCAGGCGGAAGAATTCCCACCAGCCGCGGGTCGCCATGATCATGAACGGGACGTTCACCACTGCCCAGGCGAGCACGGTGAAGAGCGCGGTACGGCTCCACTCGCGCAGTTTTCCCGCTCTCAGGCACAGCAGGAACAGCACTCCCAGCAACAGCAACGGGTACAGCTTCGTCGCGACGCCGAGTCCGAACAGGACACCCGCGACTTCCGGGCGTTTTCGGGACCACGCCAGGATTCCGGCCGCCGTGCAGGCGGTGGCGAGGGCGTCGAAGTTCGTGAACGTGTGTACCAGCACCAGTGGGGAGATCGCGACGAGCACCGCGTCCCACGGGCGGCGTTTCGTGGTGCGGCCGGTCGCCCACACGGTGACCAGCCACGCCAGCGCGAGCCAGAATGCGGAGATGTTGAAGTAGATCGCCACCGGTAGCGCGCCGGGTAGCCAGCCTGCGTTCGCGACCGTCGTCCAGCCTGCCGCGAGTTTCGCGTTGACCCACTGGAACAGGCCGGTGACCACCGGGTACTCCATGTACCGGGTCTGCGAGTCCTCCTGCCAGGACGTGGCATACGGGAAGGTCTGCGGATTGTCGAGCTTTTCCGAGCTGTACAGCGGGACGATGTCGGAGTAGCACATCGCGACGAACGGGCGGCCCGAACGCCAGTCGAGCTGGTTCACGCCGTTCGAGTCGGTGTACTGCTGGATGCAGGACGCCTTGCCGAACCAGCACACCACCAGCGCGAGCACCGCCATCGCGAGCCCGACCCGCTGCGGCGACCAGAACCACTGCCTGCCCACCGCGGCGTGCTCGCCGACCGGGCCGCCGACCGGTCTCGTCGCCGCGCCCACCAGCGGGTCCTGTCGGCTGGGGGCGATCCGCTCCGCGGGGGTGAGCGTGCGGGGTGCCGAATCCGCCTCGTCGGCGGTGGCGTGATTCCTGGTGCGGGGCACGGCTGGAGATGCTATCGGTCCGCCGGTGGGCTGCCGGTCATTTCGGATCCTCGTAAAACCCGGCAAGTACCTCGAAAGCGGCACCGAGGGCGACGGCTTCCTCGTCGAGGTCGCTCACCTCGACGTCGATCCGCTGCCAGTACGGCACCGGCAGCAGGTCGCGCAGTTGCTCGGCCACCGTTTCGCGGTACACCTCGGGAGTGGCGCGTACGGTCCGTCCGAACAGGACGATCCGCTCGAGGTCGAGCACCTGCACCAGGTCGGCGAGCCCGATGCCGAGCAGCCGGGCCGCGTCGTGCGGGGTCCCGGCGGCGCGGTGCATCACCTCGACGCAGCCGCGCCGTCCGCACGCGCAACGCGGTCCGGCGTAGGCGATCGTGGTGTGGCCGAACTCACCGGCGTTGGTGCGCGGACCGCGGTAGACCCGCCCGTCGATGAGCAGCCCGACGCCGATGCCGGTACCCACGAGCACCACCGCGGTGGCGGCCGGGTTCTCCTCCGGCCACGCGTGGGCGAAGGCGGCGGAGTTGGTGTTCTTGTCCAGCGTGACGGGCAATCCGGTACGGCGGGCGAGCAGGTCGCGCAGTGGGACGTCGTGCCAGCCGGGCATGTTCGTGGCGTCGCGGACCCGGCCCGCGTGCCGGTCGAGGGGACCCACCGCGCCGACGCCGAGGCCGAGCACCCGCGCCGGATCGACGTCGGTGAGCAGTGTGCGTACCCCGTCGGTCACCGCGGTGACGGCGGTCGACGGGCTGAACCCGATCGGCAGCGGGCCTTCCACGATCTCCTCGACCTCGCCGGTGAGCCCGGTACGCAGCACGAGGAAGCTGTCGCGGTCGAGCTGGGCACCGAGGGCGCACCGGGCTTCCGCTCGCAGGCGGAGCAGCGTGCGGGGTTTGCCGACCCCGGCCGCGGCCTGCCGCTCGACGTCCAGCAACCCCTCCGGCAGCAGGTCGGAGACGATTTTCGACACCGCCTGCTGGGTGAGCCCGGACCGCTCCGCGAGCTCGACCCGGCTCAGCCCGCCTGCCCGCAGGATGTGCCCGAGCAGCAGCGCCCGGTTGTGGCGTCGCAGCCCGCGCAGGTTGACGCCGGTATCCGCCATCGGGAGATCATCCCGAACCGCTGGCTGGTTACGCAACACTGTTGTTTAATGGCGGCATGGCTGATGACGCGCGGGTCGGCATCCTGGGGTACGGGATCGGCGGCCGGATCTTCCACGCGCCACTGGTCGCCGCGACACCGGGCCTGGTCCCGGCCCTGCTGGTGACCGCGAATCCCGAGCGGGTCGCGCAGGCACGCGCAGAACATCCGGACGCTGACGTCGTCCCGGACGCGGATGCATTTTTCGCCCGGGCGAGTGAACTTGACCTCGTCGTGGTGACCACCCCGAACCGAACCCACGTGCCGCTTGCACTGCGGGCGATCGAAGAGGGCCTGCCGGTGGTGGTGGACAAGCCCTTCGCGCCGACCGCGGCCGAGGCGGAGCAGGTGGTCACCGCCGCGCGAGACAAGGGCGTCGGGCTCACGGTGTTCCAGAACCGGCGGTGGGACTCGGATTTCCTGACCGTGCGCAAGGTCCTCGACTCGGGACGGCTCGGCGACGTGTTCCGCTTCGAATCCCGCTACGACCGCTGGGTACCGAAGGTGAAGGACAACTGGCGCGAATTCGGCGACCCCTCAGAGGCCGGTGGGCTGCTGTACGACCTCGGCGCACACATCGTCGACCAGGCACTGCAGCTGTTCGGCCCGGTCACCCAGGTCTACGCGGAGGTCGACCGCCGCCGCCCCGGCGTACAGGTCGACGACGACGTGTTTGTGGCCCTGCACCACGCGAACGGCGTGCGGTCGCACCTGTGGTCGTCGGCGCTGGCCGGTACGCGCAACCCGCGCTTCCGGCTGCTCGGCACCGCGTCGACGTTCACGAAGTACGGCCTGGACGTGCAGGAACCGCAGATCAAGGCAGGCCTGCGCCCCGGCGCCGACGGCTGGGGAGTGGAACCGGAGTCGGACACCGGACACCTCGGCGTGGACGACCGGACCGAGCCGGTGCCGACCGAAACCGGCCGGTCCGAAACGTTCTACGCCCAGGTCCGCGACGCCCTCCGCGGCGAGGCAGAGTTCCCGGTGGACCCGGCGAGCGCGGTGGCGGCGCTGCGGGTGATCGAGGCCGCCCACCGCTCGGGCACGGAGGGTCGCGTGATCTCCGTGTCCCCGTCCCCGGACGACTGAGCCGCCCCCTGGACGGCCGTGGCCGCGGCGACCTCCCCCCAGCGTTGCGGCCACGGCCTTTACTTCGGCGACCGGAGTCCGGCGTCGTGCGGCTTTGAGGCCGGGCGACTGGGGCAGCCCAGAGTTGCGCGGTTCGCCTGATCGACAGTGTGCGTTCGCTCCGGGTCTGGAGTTGCGCATGGCCACGGCCCGGCAGCGGACGCACTGGCCCGCCGGTGTGGACTCTTCGCCGGATCCGCGCTCGCTCAGGCCTCCCGAGCCTGGGGAGGCCGTGCCCCGGATTGGTCACGTCAGGTCGGACCGGGCTCGAACGTCGGGCCGGTCCTCAAACAGCAGGCCGCACCGGAACGGGCCATGCCGTGCACATCACTGGCATCGACCCGGCCGAGCACCCGCGCCAGGGCCACCCGACGGCCGAAAACCCTTACTGCTGCGGTGGTGTCTCCCCAGTCGATGGGCCGTCACTCGTCGTGTGTTTGGGCGGCTTGGTGGTGTGGCCCGGCCATGATGGGCCACTCGTCGGCCAGCGGGGGCCGCCGTTGCCGGGGCCGCCTGGGTCGATCGGGCCGCCGTCGCCGGGGTCGGGTTCGTGGGTGGGGGTGATCGGGGTGTCGCGGTCGTCGGCGGGGGGTTGCGACGGTGGGGCTGCGGCGCCGATCAGCGGTACCTGGTCGAACTTCTCGCCCGGTTTGCCCTTCAGGTACTCCTGCAGGAACTTCTGCCACATCGGACCCGCGATCGTGGAACCGTAGATCGGGGACGTGCCGGGGCCGTGCAGTGCCTGGTCACCGTCCGCGCCGACCCACGCTGCCACCGACACCGACGGCGTGTAGCCGACCATCCAGGTCTGCGCGTTCGCGTTCGAGGCCCACGACGGTTCGCCGGCGCGCTTCGTGTGCTGCTGCGTTCCGGTCTTGCCTGCGCATTGGTGCCCGCTCGGGCATTGCAGGTGCGAAAACTCGACCACCGGCTGCAGTGACGTGGTGACGTTGCCCGCGATCTGCTTGCTCAGCTCCGGCTTGCCGCTCGCGAACACCGACTTACCCGCGCTGGGCTGCGCTTCGTAGGCGACTTCCTTCTGCGAGTTGGTCACCTTCACCACGAAATGCCGGTCGCGCTGTACGCCGTTCGCGGCGAACGTGGCGTATGCCGTTGCCATGTCCGCCGGGGTGATCCGGGTGTTCCCGCCGCCGAGTGCGATGTTCGCGTCCGACGTGGAGATCTCCGACTGACCGCCGGTGTCCTTGACCTTCACGCCCGCTTCCTGCGCGGCCTGCCCGACCGGTCCCGGATGGACCTGGTTCAGGACCATGTCGTAGAACACCGTGTTCACCGAGCGCTTCATCGCCTCCGCGACCGTGCACTGCCCGGTACAGCTCGAGCCGGGACCGGCGTTGCGCACGACCCGGCCGTCGAACGTGCGGTTGTTGCTGCCGTCGAACGTTTCGTTGATTCCCTTGCCCATCTTGAGGAACGCGGTGAGGTCGAACGGCTTCATCGACGAACCGGGGTTCTGCGGCGTGTTCGCCCAGTCGCGCGCGGCCTGCTTCTGCCCGTTGACGTCGATGGTGCCAGGGCCGCCGTAGTACGCGAGCACGGCGCCGTTCTTCGGATCGATCGCGACCAGTGCGTCCAGCAGCCGGTTGTCCGGCTGGTCCTTGAGTGCGTCGGTGGCCGTCTTGGTGGCGATTTCCTGCGCGTTCTTGTCGATGGTGGTCTGGACCGTGTAACCGCCCGCGTAGTACTTGTCCTCGGGAATCCCGTGCTGCGCCAGCTCGGCCTTCACCTGTTCGCTGATGAACCGGTACGGCGCGCTCGCGTCGTCCTTGGACTCCGACAGCGAGATCAGCGCGGGGAACTGCGCCGACTGCCGTTGCTGCGGCGTGATGTAGTGGTTCTCGAGCATCCGGTCGAGTGCGGTGTTCCAGCGGCTGTGCGCCACCTTGTCGTTCTCCGAGCGGCCCGGCTGCTGGATGAGCCCGGCGAGCAGCGCCGCCTCCGAGTAGTTCAGCTGCCCGACTTCCTTGTGGAAGAACGCCTGCGACGCCGCGCCGACGCCGTACGCCCCGCGCCCGAAGTAGATGATGTTGAGGTACGCGGTGATGATGTCCTGCTTCTCGTACGTCTGGTTCATCTTGAAGGACTTGGCCAGCTCGGTCCACTTGCGGGTGAGCGTTGGCGCGTCGTTGTCGGTGGCCTTCTTGATGTACTGCTGCGAGATCGTCGACCCGCCGCCGGTACCGCCGGTGAGCTGGTTGAACCCGGCTCGCAGGAGGCCGGTGATGTCGAAGCCGGAGTTGGTTTCGAAGGTGGAGTCCTCGGTGGCGATCACCGCGTGCTTCACGACGTCGGGGATCTGCTGCGGGGTGAGGATCTGCCGGTTGCCGCCGGGCGGGACCTCCCGGCCCATCGGGCTGCCGTCGGCGTACAGATACGTGACGGCCTGGTTCTGGCCCTGCGCAATGCTCTGCGGCGAAGGCACGTCGACGGCGAAATAGGTGATCACGAACGCGATCGCCGGGATGACGAAGAAGATGCCGACGAACGCGTACGCGCACCGCCGGATGATCTTCCATCTCCGTTTCTTCCGCTGTGCCGGGGTACGGCCCTTCTTGTCCAGATCCTCCCCGCCGGCGAACCCGTCGTCCGCACCGAGTGGGACCTCGTCGTGGAAACCGGCCTGGAAGTCGTCCTCCGCGAGCCGGTGCGTCATCAGCTCCGGTTCCGGCTGAGGCGGCGGAACCGGGCGGCGGCCGGGCGGCGGGCGGCGCCCCGGCGGGGGCGAACCGGCAGGTGGCACGGCAGGCCGCTGCGGCCCGCGGGCCCACGGCGGCGGCCCCGCGGGGCGTCCGGGAGGTGGTTGACGCCGCGGGTCGGGATCCCGGTCGGGCCAGGAGCGGGTGCGGTCGTCGTTCACGTGCGGATCCTCTTCTCGGACGCGGGCGTGCTGCGGCTGCAGACCCCCTCTGCTGACCAGACGCGCCAGGCCCGGTCGAGGTTCACTCCCCCGGCCAATCCCCCTATCGGGGGACAAGTAACCTCGGCGAACCTACCGCATCCCGGACCTGGCGGAGACGCCGAAAGGGCTCCCCTCCCCGAATCCGGGAAGAAGAGCCCTTTCGCCCGGTCGCCGAAGCAACCGGAAGGAACCAGGTCAGCCCGTCCGTCTCGGTGGTTCGCCGTTCACCACGGGACCGCCACCCGGACCTGTCCCACCGCCCGGTTCCCCGCCGAAGATTCCGCTCGGCTTGGTCGGCGTGGTGGGGCTGGTCGACGACGTCGGGGCCTTCGAGCTCGAGCTGGTCGACGGCGTGCTCGGCGGTGGCTCGGCCGTGGTCGAGGTGGGGGTCTCGGGCGGCGGCGTGCTGACGCGGCTGGTCGGGGTGACCGCATCCGCGTCCTTGCCGATCGGCTGGACCTTGTCGAACTTCTCCGCGGGCTTGTCCTTCAGGTAGTCCGCCATGAAGGCCTGCCAGGTCGGACCGGCGATGGTGGACCCGAAGATCGGCTTGCCGTTCTTGTCGTGCAGCGGTTTGTTGCCGTCGCCGCCGATCCACGCCGCCACCGACACCGACGGCGTGTAGCCCACCATCCAGGTCTGGGCGTTGCGGTCGCGGTAGGAGGCCGGGTCGTTGTCGCGCGGGTCGTACTGCTGGGTACCGGTCTTGCCCGCACACTCGTGGTTCGCCGGGCACTTCAGCTTGGAGAAACTGATCACCGGTTCGAGCGCGGTGGTGACATTCCCCGCGATCTGCTTGCTCTTCCCGGCATCCGCGTCGAATGCCGGTTTCCCCTGGTTGGCGGTTTCGTCGAAGATGACCTCGTCTTGTGAGTTGGTGAGCTTGGCGACGAAGTGCTGGTCCCGGCGCACCCCGCCGGAGGCGAAGCTGGCGTAGCCGGCGGCCATGTCCTCCGGGGTGGTGACGGTGGCACCACCGCCGAGCGAGATGTTGGCGTCGCTCGTGCCGAGCTTGGCCTTGCCGTTCGGCGCGGTCTGCACGCCTGCCTCTTTGGCGGCGTCCGCGACCCGCGACGGCTTCGTGTAGTTCAGCACCATGTCGTAGAAGACCGTGTTCACCGAGCGTTTCGTCGCCTCCGCGACGGTACATTCGGTACCACAGCTCGAACCTTGTCCCGCGTTGCGGACCACGCGCCCGCCGAGCTGGCGGTTGTTGCTGCCGTCGAACGTCTCGCCGAGTCCCTTGCCCATCTTGAGCCAGGCGGTGAGGTCGTAGGCCTTCATCGACGAGCCCGGGTTCTGCGGCGTGTTCGCCCAGTCGTGCCCGAGCTGGTCCTTGCCGTTGCCGTCCTTCACCGTGTTCGGCCCGCCGTAGTACGCGAGCACGCCGCCGGTTCTCGGATCGACCGCGACCAGCGCTCCCAGCAGGTTGGGATCGTCCTGGCCTTCCATGTTGTCCTGCACGGCTTTCGCCGCGGCCTGCTGCGCGGCCGGGTCGATCGTCGTGTAGATCTTCGCGCCGGTGGAGTACAGCTTCTCCTCGTCGTAACCCTTGTCCTTGAGCTCGTCGAGGATGCGCTGCTGCACGAAGTAGTCGAGGGTGCCGGCGTCCTTGGCCTTCTGCGCGTTGCGCGGAATCATCGTGGGGAGCTTCGCCGCGGCGCGGTCGGCGGGCGAAAGCCAGTGGTTGGCCACCATCTGGTCCATCACGTAGTTCCAGCGCTTCTCGACGTACGCGGTGTCGCGGTCGCGGCTCGGGCCCTGGATCATGCCGGCGAGCAACGCCGCTTCCGACGCGTTGAGCTGCGCGACGTCCTTGCCGAAGTACGCCTTCGCCGCTGCGGCGACGCCGTTCGATCCGCGGCCGAAGAAGACGATGTTCAGGTAACCGGTGATGATGTCGGACTTGGACGTCTCGTTGTTGAGCTTGAACGACTTCGCCAGCTCGGTCCACTTGCGGCTCAGCGTCGGCGCGTCATTTGCGGTGGCCTGCTTGATGTACTGCTGCGAAATGGTCGAACCACCGCCGGTACCACCGGTCGCCTGGTTGTAGACCGACCGCAGGATCGCCATCACGTTGAAGCCGGAGTTGGTCTCGAAAGTGGCGTCCTCGGCCGCGTACACGGCGTGCTTGACGACCTCGGGTACCTGGTTGGGCTGCAGCAGCTCGCGGTCGCCGCCCTGCGGCACCGACCGGCCCATCACCTCTTTGTTGCCGTAGTAGAAGGTGATCGGCTGGTTCTGCAACGCCTTCACGTCTTGCGGCGAGGGCACGTCGACCGCGAAGTAGGTGATCACGAACGCGATCGCGGGCACCACGATGAAGAGGCCGAACATCGCGTACAGCACCCGCCGGACGATCTTCCACCGGCGTTTCCGGCGCTGCCGCGGGGTGAGCGGGGCCTTCTTGCCGTCGTCCTCGCCGTCTTCGAAGTCCTTGTCGCCGGAGTACTGCGCCAGACGGGTTTCCTCGTCGTCGTAGCGATCGTCGTACCGGTCGTCATAGGGGTCGTAGCCGTTGTGCGCGGCGTGCGTGATCAGCTCCGGCTCGCGCTCCGGCGGCGGAGGCGGCGGGACCGGGCGGCCCTGGGGCGGACTGCCGTTCGGCTGCCGGAACCCCTGCGGCGGACTGCCGTTCGGCCCGGGAGCGCCGGGCGGCGGCTGGCGGCGGGGCGGCATGCCCTGGCCGTCCAGGATCTGCGAGGTGCGTGTGGCACCGCGGTTCTGCGGCCCGCGCGGCGGCGGACCCGGTGGGCCCTGCGGCGGACGCGGCTGACGACGTGGTTCGTCCCCCGAAGGCCATTGCGGTCCGCCCTCGTCCCCAGCGGGCCACGCGGGCGCGGCGGCTCCCGGCTGACGCGGACCACCCGCGGGAGGACGCCGTGGCGGCGCGGGGCGCCGGGGAGCGTCGTCGGAAGGCCAGGCGGGACCGGGGTCCTCCTGGGGCCTGCGGGCACGGCGAGGTGCATCTGGCTCCTGGCTGGGCCAGGAGCGGTTGCGATCGTCGTTCACGGATGGGCCTCCGAGGGCTGCACTGCCGGCCCCGGCGTCCGGGATGGACCGGGGCATGCCGCCCTGCTTTGTGCAGCGGTTGTGGTACTCGTCACTGGCCTGCGGTCCTTCGCGGGCGGGTGGGCTGCGGCTCACCCGTGCCGAGCACGTAGGAACAGACCAGGTGGTTCCAGTGACAGGTCCGGCACACCTCTACGTCGTAGACGGTGAACTCGCCGAAAATCCCGGACATCCGGGTGAGCTCGGCGGGGGTGCGGGCCGATCCCGAGACGTGCTTGAGCTCGTCGCCGTACACCCAGGACACCAGGTGCAGCGGCGCCCGGCGGCACATCGGACAGGCCCGGTCCTCGGGTCTGCCGTGGAACTTCGCCGCCCGGAGCAGGTACGGGCTCGCGTCGCAGACCTCGTTGTCCCCGACCCGGCCGGAGCGGACGCCGGCCAGCAGCGCACGACGCTGCAACGCGTAGTCCACGACCTGCCGCTGGTTTCGCACGAAGGACAGAGTACGGGCTCTTGCTGTGTGCGCAGTGCCCCCTGCTTTCCCGCACCCACGGCGACCGTTCGGACACGCCGGGGTTTCGATAACACTCTGGTGACTTCTTGCCGTGGCGCTGCAGGTCGGAGGTTACTTACGCCACTTCGATGTATCGGCGCGATATAATCGGCGAGTAGGTTGGCCGTGCCGGTTCCGTGTGGTTAACGGTGCCGGTCGTGGTGTATTCCCGGGATGGGGTGCGGTGTGCTCGAATTCGCGATCCTCGGATTGCTGCACGAGACGCCCATGCACGGGTACGTGCTGCGCAAGCGTTTGCACGAGACGCTCGGGATGTTCCGGACGTTCTCGTACGGCTCGCTGTACCCGACGCTGCGTCGGCTGCTGCGGGCCGGTTACCTCGTCGAGGAGCTGGACGAGGCGGACGACCGGGCCTGGTCCCGGCGCGGCCGTCGCGTCTACAAGCTCACCGCCGAGGGCAAGGAGCGCTTCGCCGAGCTGCTCGGCGACGCGGGCCCGCAGACGTGGGACGACGAGGGGTTCGGAGTCCACCTGGCGTTCTTCTCGCGGACACCGGCCGACGTCAGGATGCGAATCCTGGAAGGTCGGCGGCGGCGCGTGGAGGAACGGCGCGAAGGTTTGCGCGAGGCGCTGGCCAGGGCCGAGGAGAGGATCGACCGCTACACCCGCGAGCTGCACCGGCTCGGACTGGAGTCGAGTGAGCGGGAGGTGCGCTGGCTCAACGAGCTGATCGCGCACGAACAAGCCGAGCAGCGCGGACCGGAGGAGCCGGGGCCGGGCTGAGCGGTGCCGCAACGGCGCGGCAGACCTGCAGATGCACGAGAACGGATTGAAGGAGAAACCGGCATG
This sequence comes from Amycolatopsis jejuensis, assembly GCF_000717335.1. Lineage (GTDB taxonomy): Bacteria > Actinomycetota > Actinomycetes > Mycobacteriales > Pseudonocardiaceae > Amycolatopsis > Amycolatopsis jejuensis. The sequence goes on along the minus strand of NZ_JNYZ01000013.1, from coordinate 50,525 downwards.
GGCGAGAACCGCCGCGTTCGGGTGGCCATCGTGGGCGTCGGCAACTGCGCCTCGTCGCTGGTCCAGGGTGTCCAGTACTACCGCGACGCGGATCCGGCCACGCGCGTCCCGGGTCTGATGCACGTCCGGTTCGGCGATTACCACGTGCGGGACGTCGAGTTCGTCGCCGCGTTCGACGTCGACGCGAAGAAGGTCGGCCGGGACCTCTCGGAGGCCATTTTCGCGAGCGAGAACAACACGATCAAGATCGCCGACGTGCCACCGCTCGGGGTCACCGTGCAACGCGGGCACACCCACGACGGCCTCGGCCGGTTCTACCGCGAGACCATCGAAGAGTCCGACGAGGCACCGGTCGACGTGGTCGCCGCGCTGCGGGAGGCGAAGGTCGACGTACTGGTGTCGTACCTGCCGGTCGGTTCGGAGGTCGCGGACAAGTTCTACGCACAGGCCGCGATCGACGCGAAGGTCGCGTTCGTCAACGCGCTGCCGGTGTTCATCGCGTCGGACCCGGAGTGGGCGGCGAAGTTCACCGAGGCAGGCGTGCCGATCGTCGGGGACGACATCAAGTCGCAGGTCGGCGCCACTATCACGCACCGCGTGCTGGCGAAGCTCTTCGAGGACCGCGGCGTGCAGCTCGACCGCACGATGCAGCTCAACGTGGGCGGGAACATGGACTTCCTGAACATGAAGGAGCTGGAGCGGCTCGAGTCGAAGAAGATCTCGAAGACCCAGTCGGTCACGTCGCAGGTCGACCGCGAGCTCGGCAAGGGCAATGTCCACATCGGACCGTCGGACTACGTGCAGTGGCTCGACGACCGCAAGTGGGCCTACGTCCGGCTGGAGGGCCGCGCATTCGGCGACGTGCCGCTGAACCTGGAGTACAAACTCGAGGTGTGGGACTCGCCCAACTCGGCAGGCATCATCATCGACGCCGTACGGGCCGCGAAGATCGCGCTCGACCGCGGCGTCGGCGGCCCGATCCTCTCGGCGTCGTCCTACTTCATGAAGTCACCGCCGGAACAGTACGACGACTCGACCGCCCGCGACGCGGTGGACAAGTTCATCCGCGGCGAACTGGAGCGCTGAGTTTCCAGTCCGTGAAGGGAACCATCACGGAATCAGATTCCGTGATGGTTCCCTTCACGGACCGCGGTCAGTGCGGATCGGCGGCGGCGGGTCCGCCGCGTGCACGAACTCCGCTGCGTACGGATCTTCGAGTCAGCGCGTCCGGCGAAGCCGTTTCGATCGCGTGCGGTGAGCCGATGCGTCACGCGACTTTGCCCAGGGTGCCCGGAAGCTCGGCAAGCGACGAAAGCACCTTGACCTCCCGCAGCACCGCGGGATCCGGCGGGAAATGCGGGTTCGGGACCGCGTACACGGTCATGTTCGCGGCCAGTGCGGCCCGCAGGCCGTTCGTCGAGTCCTCCACCGCCGCGCAGTGTTCGGCCGTTACCCCCAGCAGCATTGCCGCGCGCAGGTACACGTCCGGTGCCGGTTTGCCCGCGGCCACTTCCTCGCTCGACACCGCGACCGGGACCAGCGACGTCAGGTCGCACGCGGTCAGGAACGAGTGGATCAAAACCGGCGGCGACGAGCTCGCGATCGCGACCGGCCAGCGCCGCGCCACTGCGCGCACGACCTCGTCCGCGCCGTCGATCACCGGCGGCCGATCGGCGTAGCGGGCGGCCATCTCGTCGATCACGATGCGCGCGATCTCGTCCGGCGTGAGCTGTGCGCCGAGCGTCTCCACCAGGTACCGCGCCCATTCCGGCGTGCTCATGCCCTGCTGCGCGCGCGTCGCCTCCGGTCGCCAGGTGCCGCCGTGTGCCGCGACCACGGAGCGGCGCACCTCGTCCCACGTCCGCTCGGAATCCACCAGTACGCCGTCGAGGTCGAAGATCACCGCATCCACCTGCCCAGCCTAGGCGTCGTGGCCTGGACCAGTCTGTGAGACGAATTACTTCGCTATGCTAAGTATTTTTGTTAGCCTGGCCGGGTGAGCGACCATGGGAACTTGCTGGACGCGGTCAAGGGCCAGCCGAAACAGGTGTGGATCACCGCGTTTGCCGCGGTCATCGCGTTCATGGGGATCGGGCTGGTCGACCCGATCCTGCTGTCGATCGCCAAGGGCCTGGACGCTTCGCCGTCGCAGGTGACCTTGCTCTTCACCTCGTACCTCGGCGTGCAGGTGATCGCGATGCTCTTCACCGGTGCGATGTCCGCGCGTTTCGGCGCCAAGCGCACCGTGCTCGTCGGGCTGACGTTGATCGTCGCCGCGACTGCGCTGTGTGCGGCGGCTGGGTCGATCGAGCAGCTCGTCGGGCTGCGTGCGGTGTGGGGGCTCGGCAATGCGTTCTTCATCGCCACTGCGCTGTCGGTGATCGTCGGCGCGGCGGCCGGTGGGCAGTCCGGTGCGATTCTGCTTTACGAGGCCGCGCTCGGGGTCGGGCTCGCGGTCGGGCCGCTGCTCGGCGCGCTCCTTGGCACGATCTCGTGGCGCGGCCCGTTCCTCGGTACGGCGGTGCTGATGGTCGCCGCGCTTCTGCTCTGCTCGATCTTCCTGACCAGCGATTCCCGGCAAAACCGCGAACGCGTCAAGCTGCTCGACCCGCTGCGTGCGCTGAAGCACCCCGGCCTGCTCCGGACATCGCTCGCCTCCGCGCTCTACACCGCCGCGTTCTTCGCGGTACTCGCCTGGTCCCCGTTCGTGCTGGGCTGGAACGCGATTGCCGTCGGGTTGATCTTCTGCGGCTGGGGGCTGTGCGTGGCGATCGCCGGCGTGGTGCTCGCCCCGAAGATGGCCGCCCGCTTCGGCGAACGGCACGCCGCCGCGCTCGCGGTGGTCGGTTACACCGTGCTGATGCTGGTGATGGCGATCCCGAGCAAGCCGGTGGTGGTCGTCGGGATCATCGTGTCCGGTCTGGTTTCCGGCCTGCTGAACACGCTCTTCACCGGCACCGCGATGTCGATCAGTGACGCGCCCCGCCCGGTCGCGAGCGCCGGGTACAACTTCTGCCGCTGGTTCGGCGGCGCGATCGCGGCAACGCTCGTCGGCCACGTCGCCGAGTGGTTCGGCTGGGCGCAGGCCCCGTTCCTTGCTGCCGCGGTCCTGTGCCTGATCGCCGCCATCCTGCTGGCGCAGCGGGAGAAGAAGGCCGACCCGCACGTGGTCCCGAAGGAAGCCGCGCTCGTCGGCGACGAGGAGTTCTGAACCACGCTCGGCGACCGCGTCCGGACTGTCCGTTCGGGCGCGGTCGCGCGTCCGGTCCCTCTTGCGCCGAATACACCCGCTGTTCACCTTTTGGATCGGTTAGGTGGGTTTTGGCCGCATACGGTCGCTTCGTTCCCCTACTGAAGTGACCTGGAGGCCTCGTGTCCCTGGAACCCGGGCGACTGCTGCCCCTGTTCACCGCCCATCCCGGCGGCCGTTCCCCCATCACTTGCGAGTACCGGTGCGGCAACGCATGCGCGCACGAGGCACCCAACCCGAGTGGCAACGAGTACTTCGGCGACGTCGCCAAGGGCGTCTCGCGGCGCGGGGTCTTCAAGGCGGGTGCGGTGATGGCCGCCGCGGCCGGTGGCTTCGCCGCGCTGTCCGGTACAGCTGCCGCTGCTGAGAACACCGCTGTTCCGGCCCCGCTTGCCAAGGGCCGTCCGGTCCCGGGTACCGACTTCAAGCCGGTCCCGCCCAACACGCTCGACCGCGTCAGCATCCCCGAGGGCTACGACCAGCACGTCGTGATCCGCTGGGGCGACGCGGTGGTCCCCGGTGCGCCGAAGTTCGACTTCCGCAACCAGACCGCGGCCGCGCAGGCCAAGCAGTTCGGCTACAACAACGACTTCGTCGGCCTGATCCCGCAGGACCCGCTCGGGCTGCGCAACCTGCTGGTGGTCAACCACGAGTACACCACCGAGGTGCACCTCTTCCCGGCCGACCAGTACGACCCGGCCAACCCCACCGCGGAGCAGGTCAAGATCGCGCAGGCGGCGCACGGGCTGTCGGTGGTGCAGACCCTGCGTGACCCGATCGGCGGCGCACTGCGCACCGTCCCGAGCCCGCTGAACCGGCGGATCACGCTCGACACGATCTTCGAGGTACGCGGTCCGGCGGCGGGGTCGAAGTACCTCAAGACGTCCGCCGACCCGTCCGGCAAGCGCGTGCGCGGCACGCAGAACAACTGCTCCGGCGGCGTCACGCCGTGGGGCACGGTGCTGTCCGGCGAGGAGAACTTCAACCAGTACTTCGCCAACGCGGACAAGGTGACCGACCCGGCGCAGGCCGCGCGGCTCAAGCGGTACACGATCGGCACCGGCGAGAGCACCCGCAAGTGGGAGCGCTTCGACCAGCGCTGGGACGTGCCGCGCGAGCCCAACGAGTCCAACCGGTTCGGCTGGGTCGTCGAGATCGATCCGAACGACCCGGACTCGACGCCGGTGAAGCACACCGCGCTCGGCCGGTTCAAGCACGAGGCGGCGAACGTCAAGATCACCGCCGACGGACGGGTCGCGGTGTACTCCGGCGACGACGAGCGCTTCGAGTACATCTACAAGTTCGTGTCGAAGGGCAAGTACAAGAAGGGGCATTCCGCGTTCGCCCGGCGGCACAACTCCGCGCTGCTGGACGACGGGACGCTGTACGTCGCCAAGTTCACCGGCGACAGCCCGGGTGAGATCGACGGTTCCGGCAAGCTGCCCGCCGACGGCGAGTTCGACGGCGCCGGCGAGTGGATCCCCCTCGCCAGCGGCGACAAGTCCTTTGTGGACGGTTTCACCGCGGAGGAGGTCTACGTCTTCACCCGCCAGGCCGCCGACCACGCCGGGGCGACCAAAATGGACCGTCCGGAGGACATCGAGCCCAACCCGGTCAACGGCCGGATCTACGCCGCGCTCACCAACAATACCGACCGCGGCGCCACCGGCAAGGCGGCTCCGGACGAGGCGAACCCGCGGACCCGCAACAAGAACGGCCACATCCTGGAGTGGGACGAGGACCGCGGCGACGCGGCGGCGACCCGGTTCTCCTGGCGGCTGCTGCTCGTCTGCGGTGACCCGGCCACGGCCGACACCTACTTCGGCGGCTTCCCGAAGGACCAGGTCAGCCCGATCTCGTGCCCGGACAACGTGGCGTTCGACCCGCACGGCAACCTGTGGATCTCCACCGACGGCAACACCCTCGGCGCGAACGACGGCCTGTTCTCGGTACCGGTGAGCGGTCCGGAACGCGGGCACGTCAAGCAGTTCCTTTCGGTGCCGGTCGGTGCCGAGACGTGCGGTCCGGTGGTCACCGATCACCTCGTCCTCGTCGCCGTGCAGCACCCCGGCGAGAACGCGCAGAGCTCGGCGAACCCGTCGTCGCACTGGCCGGACGGCGGCACCTCGCAGCCGCGGCCTGCCATCGTGTCGGTGTGGAAGAAGGGCCGCTTCGGTTTCGTCGGCCGCATCGGTTCGTGAGGGGCAGTAACTCTTTGGGGTGTTTCTCGCGGCGCTGAACCCCTACCGGGTCTAGCTTCTCCGGGTGAGGCGGGCAAGGAAAGTCGCGATCGGACGGGCGGCGGGCGCGACGGCTGGCATTGCGGTGCTGGTCGGAGCGCTCGCCGTCGGTCTACCCGGATCGGCACCCGCGGTGGGTGCCCCGGATTGCGGGGGCATCGCCCCCAACCCGAGTGTCGAGGACGCCGGTTCGCCCGGCGGGCCACCGCAGGGCTACCTCTTCAGCCCGGCCGCGCCGGTGCCGCGCAGCACCCCGCCGGACCGCGTGCCGAAGCTCGCCACGGTCACCGCGAACGCCGTCGACGGCCGCGTCAACGCACAGATCCAGACGCCCGACGGACGGGTCAGCTCGGCGAGCCAGCAGCTGAAAGCCGTGGCAGGCGGGCAGTACACGCTGTCGGTGTGGGCCGGGACGGCGGCGTCCGGGCTCGGGTCTCGCGCGGCGACGACCACCGGCCTGCGGTTTGCCGACCGCAGCGGCCGCACGGTGCTGGAGAAGCCGGTCGCGGTCACGCACGACATCGTGTCCGACGGCAGGCTCGCCCAGCAGGTCGTCCCGGCGGTCACCGCGCCGGACGAGACCACCGCGGTGTCGTTTTTCGCCAGTACCAACCACAACTGGGTGCTGTGGGACTGCGTGCGCGTCGATCTTGCCGCGTACACGGTGAAAATGGAGGTGCAGAACCCCGCGGACGGGAAATGGGGTCCCTCGGCCACCATCCCGGCCGGGAACCCGGCGCACTTCCGGATCACGGTCGCCAACACCGGGTCGCAACCGCTCACCTGGGTGCTGCTGAAAGATCCGTGGTGCATCGGCCTGCCGGGAGCGTTCGACCTCGCCGCCGGTGCCACCCGCGAGCTCACCTGCGACCATCCGAACCTCACCGAGGACGACACCGGGCACGTCAGCACCGTGAAGGTCAGCGGGGTCACCGCGCCGGGCGGGCCGCTCGGCGAGCAGAAGGCGACCGCGACGGTCACCGTCACGCCGCAGCCTGCCGTCGGCAAGATCGGCGACCGTGCGTGGAAGGACCTGAACCGCAACGGCCTGCAGGACGACGACGAACCCGGGTACGCGGATCTGCCCGTGACGCTCAAGGACGGCGCGGGCGGCACGGTCGCCACCACCCGCACCGGCTCCGACGGCAGCTACCAGTTCGACCAGCGCAAGGACGGCACGTACCAGGTCTGCTTCGACGTGTCCGCACTGCCCGACGGGCTCACCGTCACCCAGCGCGCCGCCGGGGTCCCCGGTCTCGAGTCGGCCGTCGACCCGGCCACCGGCTGCACCTCGCCGTTCACGCTCGGCGGCAAGGACCGGGAACGGATGGACCTGGACATCGGCCTCGCTCCGCCACCCCCGCCACCTCCGCCACCGTCACCCGCGCCCCCTTCCCCGACGGCCTGAAGTCCGTGAAGGGAACCATCACGGAATCAGATTCCCTCATGGTTCCCTTCACGGACCTCGAAGAACGGATGCGAGACTGGTGCCCGCACATCACGTCTCGGGGAGGGCCGGAGCAGTCATGACCGCGGCAGTGACCGTCGGTGCACCCGTCGTCGAGCCGCTCCCGTGGTACCGCCGCCCGCTCACCTGGACGTGGACCGCAGGCGCGGCCGTTCTCGTGCTGTACGCGATCCTCGCGTGGCAGCGCCGGTGGATGAGCGACGATGGGCTGCTCGTGCTGCGCACCGTCCGGCAGATCCTGGCCGGGAACGGGCCGGTGTTCAACGTCGGCGAGCGGGTCGAGGCGAGCACCAGCCCGCTGTGGACGTGGCTGCTCGCCGGGCTCGGCACGATTCCCGGGCCGCCGCTGGAGTGGGTTGCGGTGATCACCGGCCTGCTGTGCGCGGTCGGCGGGCTGTTCTTCGGCCTCGACGGCGCGCGCCGGCTGCACGACTCCCCGGTCGTGCCCGCGGGTGCGCTGATCGTGTGCGCGCTGCCGCCGTTCCGGGACTTCGCGACGTCCGGGCTGGAGAGCGGACTGGCGATGCTGTGGCTGGGCCTGTGCTGGTGGTTGCTGGTGCGCGAGAAAGCGCCGGTCGCGACCGCGGTGGTGCTTGGCCTTGGTCCGTTGGTGCGGCCCGACCTGGCGTTGTTCAGCATCGTCGGGTTCGGTGCGCTCGTGCTGCTGTGGCGGCCGCGGGTGCGCGCCGGGCTGGGCTGGCTGGGCGCCGGGATCGCGTTGCCGGTCGGGTACCAGGTGTTCCGCATGGGTTTTTACGGCTTGCTCGTGCCGAATACCGCGCTCGCCAAGGAAGCCGCCGACACGGATTGGCCGCGCGGATTCGAGTACCTGCTCGACCTCTTCAGCCCGTACCTGCTGTGGATTCCGTTGCTGCTGCTGGTGATCGTGGCCGCGCTGACGCACCTGTCCCGGCTCCTCGTGCTCGCGCCGCTGGTGGCCGGGCTGCTGCTCGCCGGGTACGTGACGCGGGTCGGCGGGGATTTCATGCACGGCCGGATGCTGTTGCCGGCGCTGTTCGTGGTGCTGCTGCCGGTGATGGCGGTCCCCCTCACGCGGCGGACGGTCGCGCTCGTCGCCGGGGTCGCGGTGTGGGCGGTGATCGCCGGTGGCTGGCTGCGGGTGCCGTACGCGGACAAGCATCTTGCGGTGAGCGTCACCGACGAGCGCGCGTATTGGTCGTGGGCGACCGGGAACGAACATCCGGTGCTGGCGACGGATTACCTCAGCCATGACGTCGTCCGCCGGGCCGCCGAGGCGGTGGACGACACGCGGGCGCCCGCCGTGCTCGCGTACAGCTACGGCGAGGTCAAGCAGTGGTTCCGGTTTCCGACGGACCGCCCGTACGTGACCATGGCCGCCGACAGCATGGGTGCGATCAGCAACATGGTGTCGCTCGACGTCCGCATCCACGACGGCTACGGCCTCGCAAGCGACCTCGCCGCGCACTCGTCGTCGATCCCCGACGGACGGCCCGGGCACTCGAAGTGGCTGGTCGCGGCCTGGGAAATCGCCGAAGCCGGCCGCGGCGACCTGGCGACCGACGGCCAGGTCCGGATGTTCAAACCCGCCGAGATCGACGCCGCCCGCCGCGCGCTGCAGTGCCACGACGTGCCGGAGATCCTCGCTTCGACCAGGGCCCCGCTGACTTTGGATCGATTTATCGACAATTTCACCGGCTCGGTGCACCGGACGGAGATCCGGTTCCCCCGGGACCCGTGGACGGCGTCGACCTGCTGACGCCTACCGTGGCCGGTATGACCGACCTTCCGCTCGCCCTGATCACCGGTGCCTCCCGGGGCATCGGCGCGGCCGTCGCGCATCAGCTGTCCCCGACACACCGGCTGCTGCTCGGCGGACGCGACGAGGTCGCCCTCGCGAAGGTCGCTGCCGAGCTGCCCGGTGCCGAGCCATGGCCGGTCGACCTCACCGATCCTGCCGCGCTCGCCGAAGCGGTGCGGGGCATCGACGAGCTGGACGTGCTCGTGCACTCCGCCGGTACCGCACAGCTCGGCACGGTCGCCGCCGCGCCGTCGTCTGCATGGCGGGTGAACTTCGAGGTGAACGTGCTCGCCGTGGCCGAGCTGACCCGGCTGCTGCTGCCCGCCCTGCGAGCCGCGCACGGACACGTCGTGGTGATCAACTCCGGCGGCGGTTACCGCGCCCGCGCGGGCTGGGGTCCTTACGCGGCAAGCAAATTCGCCGCCCGCGCGTTCGCCGACTCCCTGCGGCTCGAGGAACCGGACCTGCGCGTGACGTCCGTCTTCCCGGGCCGCACCGACACCGAAATGCAGCGCGACGTGGTGTCCCAGGAAGGCGGCACGTACGACTCGGCGCGCTACCTGCGCCCGGACTCCGTGGCGACCGCAGTGGTCACCGCCGTCACCGCCACCCCGGACGCCCACTTCACGGAAATCCAGGTCCGCCCGCACTGAACTGCTTCAATTCCGTGAAGGCCACCTTCACGGAATCAGCTGGCCTGAAGGTTCCCTTGGGGTTTGACCGTGGGGTACCGCCTCGGGTGGGTTGAGGTGTGGCCGCGCTGCTGGCCATGGTCGGCTGGCTCTGGCTCCGCGGTCAGCGTTCTCTCGCGTGGGGACACGGGCCGGTGATACTGGGTGAGGAGCCAGACGAGGCACGAGAATTGCAGGTTCACGGAAACCTGCTGGTCAGCGCAAACCCTGCGGTAATGCCCAGCGTGACCTCGCGGCAGCCGCCCAACGCCCGGGACCTGCGCCAAGGCAGCAACCGTCACCTTGGGCTGCCGGACCAAGTTCCGTGAAGGCCACCTTCACGGAATCAGATTCCCTCATGGTTCCCTTCACGGACTACGGGTCAGGCGCGCAGCCGGGCGGCGGTTTCGGCGACCGTCGCCTGGATCTCGCCTCGGTCGACGCGCGTCGGCTCCGTCTCGGCGACTACCTGCTCACCCGCCACCCACACATCGCGCACTCGGCGCGAACCGGCGGCCCACACCAGGTTGGCCAGTAGCTGCTCGTCCGGAACGTCGAGACCGGCCGCGAACGCCGGGTCGTCGAGATCGACGTGCACCAGATCTGCCCAGCGCCCCGCCTCCAGCACCCCGATGTCGTTGCGGCCGAGCGCTTCGGCGCCGCCGCGGGTGGCCATCAGGAACACGTCCGCGGCGGTCACCACGGTGGAGTCCTCGTTCGCCAGCCGCGCCAGCATTGCGGTGAGCTGAAGTTCTTCCCACAGGTCGATGTCGTCGTTCGAGGCCGGGCCGTCGGTACCCAGACCCACCGCGACCCCGGCCGCCCGCAGGTCCTTGATCCGCGCGATGCCCGACGCCAGCTTCGCGTTCGACCCCGGGCAGTGCGCCATGCCGACCCCGCGCGCGGCGAACAGCGCGATGTCCTCGTCGGACAGGTGGACGGCGTGCGCGGCGATCGTGCGGCCGTGGAACATGCCGAGCGAGTCGAGGAGCTTCGGCACCGAGCCGTATTCCTTGCGCTGCACCAGATCTTCCGCGGCGGCCTCGGCGATGTGGATTTGCACGAGGGCACCCCGCGCGGCAGCGGATTCCGCAGTGGCACGCAGCCCGTCCGGGTTGAGCATGTACGCCGAATGCGGGCCGTACCCCAGTTCGATCCGGTCGCCCGGGCCGAACCGCAGGCCGTCCGCGTCGATCCAGCGGTCGATCGCGCTCAGCGTGGCTCGCCAGTCCATGCCGGGCAGCTCGATCACCGGCGGCGCGACGAGAGCCCGGCCGCCGGTGGCCAGCACCGCTTCCACGACCTGCTCGCCCTCGAAGTACATCTCCGCGCTGGTGGTGACGCCGTGCCGGAGCATTTCGACCGACCCGAGCAGCATGCCGGTACGCACGTCGGCCGGTTTCAGCTTCGCCTCGGTGGGCCAGATGATCTCCCGCAGCCAGCGCAGCAACGGCAGGTCGCCACCCATGCCGCGCAGCAGCGTCATCGGGCTGTGCGCATGCGAGTTCACCAAGCCGGGCAACAGGATTCCGCTGAGCCGGTGCACCTCGCCGTCGAATTCCAGCGCGCCGGACGCCGGTCCGGTGTACGTGATCCGGCCGTCGTCGTCGACGTCCACGACGGCGTCGCGGAGCAGGGAGCAGGCTGGGTCGGCGGGAAGGACGACGGGCGCGTGAAAACGGCGGGACATACCAAGATCGTACGGGCCCGCGGGGATCAGTCCACCACCCCGCTGCGCCAAGCCCAGGCCGCGATCTCCACCCGGTTCCGCGCACCGATTTTGCCCTGCACCGAGGCCAGATGCGTCTTCACCGTGGACAGCGACAGGTACAGCTCCGCGCCGATCTCGGTGTTCGTCAGCCCGCGCGCAGCCGCCTTGACCACGTCCATCTCGCGCGCGGTCAGCGGTTCCGACGGCGCCGGGGCCTCGCGTTTGGTGGCGGTGCCGTCGAAATGCTTCAGCAGCCGCACGGTGATCTGTGGTGACACGAGCGCGTCGCCGCGTTCGGCCGCCCGCACCGCTTCGATCAGCAACGCGGGACCGGCGTCCTTCAACAGGAAGCCGCTCGCGCCATTGCGCAGCGCGGTGTGCACGTACTCGTCGAGGTCGAAGGTCGTGACCACGACGACCTTCAGCGGGTCGGTGACCTCCGGCCCGGCCAGCTGCCGGGTCACCTCCAGCCCGTCGAGCCCCGGCATGCGGATGTCGAGCAGGCAGACGTCCGGGCGCAGCTCGCGCGCCTTGGCGACGGCGGACACGCCGTCCGGCACGTCCGCGACCACCTCGATGTCGTCCTGGGCGTCCAGGATCATGCGGAACCCCATCCGCACCATCTCCTGGTCGTCCGCGATCAGTACCCGGATCACCCGTCTGTCTCCCCGTTCGCCTCGAGCGGCAGCCACGCCTCGACCCGCCAGCCGCCGTCCGGCCCGCGCCCGGCCGAAAGCCTGCCGTGCAGCAGCGCGACGCGTTCGCGCATGCCGACCAGACCGTATCCGCCCGAGCCACCGGCCGGACGGTGAGTCCGGTCCCGGCCGTCGTCGGTCACCCGGAGGTGCAGCTCTCCGCCGGTCACCTCGGCCTCGACCAGCGCCTGGGTGGCCCCCGCGGCGTGCTTGCCGACGTTGGTGAGCGACTCCTGCACCAGCCGCAGCGCCGACCGGCCGACCTCGTGCGGCAGGTTCGGCGGCAGGTCGAGCTGCAGGACCGTGTGGATGCCGTGGTTACCTGCGTCGACGAGTTTCCGCAGGTCCGCGGCCAGATCGGTGGTCGCCTGCTCGGCGAACTCGCCCGCGCCGGCCGGGGCGTCCCCACGCATGCTGCGGACCAGGCGGCGCATGGCCGCGAGTGCTTCCACCCCGGCGTTCTCGATCCGGCCCATCGCCTCGACCGCAAGCTGCGGGTTTTTCTCGCCCATCATCCGCGCGGCCTGTGCCTGCACGACGATCCCGGTCACATGGTGCGCGACGACGTCGTGCAGCTCCCGCGCCAGCGCCATCCGCTCGGACGTCTGCGCATCGCTGACCGCCGACCGCACCACCTGTGCGCGTTCGGAATCGCGGGACCGCAGGAATAGGCCGATCGCGATCGCAATACCCAGCAGCAGCGCGGCGAACACGGCGAGCGACCCGATGGCCTGCGGATCCTTGATCACCCGCCAGCCCCGCACGCTGAGGTTCAGGATCGCCGCGACCGCGACCACGCCCGACAGCACCGCGATCCGGGGCCACGCCTGCACGATCGGGATCGCCCGCACCAGGTTCACGACGACCCCGAAACCGGCGATGACCTGGGTCGGCGGGATCCCGCCGACGAGCTGGTAGTCGTAGCCGAGGTGCAGGAACGGCGTCACCACCGCCGACAGCAGGAGCACCCCGGCCACCAGGAGGATCGCGTCCCGCGGGCGGCGCGGCGAAAGCGCGGCGACGACGGCGGCACCGATCGAGCAGAACAGGACCGGGAACCCGCGTGACCCGCTCTCGTAGGTGAAGCTGAACTCGATCAGCAGGCTGACGGCGAGCATGGCGATCAACGGCCACTGCCCGCGGACCAGTGCGTTGATCCGGGACAGCGTGCGGCGCCGCTGCTCGTTCTGCGGATCCCGGACCCGGCGGGGCCGCCCGATCATGCCGGTGGCCACCGCCCCGCTGAGCAGGAGGAGGCCGAAGAGCATGGCCTGTATCACGGTGCTGCCGGACAGCTCGCCGTACGGGTAGCGGCCGAACACCGCGGTGAGCGCACCGACCACCAGCGAGCTGACCACCGCGAACGCGACGCCGGGCCGGGTGTAGCGGGCGGCGTAGTAGACCAGCTCGACCCCGGCCACGACCTCGGTGATCGAGAGGTTGGCGAGGATGCTCGAGTACGGCGGGATCGCCAGGTACCGGATGAAGAACGTGAACCCCATCAGCGCCAGCGCGCCGGCCATGCCCGCCACCGCCGCGCGCTTGCGGGCCCACAGCGCGCACCCCGCCATCGTGAAGATCCCCGGGAACAGGCCCAGATCGACGAACCGCGGGCCGATGTCGTCGAGCGCGACGATGGTGACGAAGGCCAGGTCGAAGGCCAGTGCGCCGAGCAGCACGAGCACGGACATGTCGAGGCGGCGCGCGAAGGCGATCGCGCGCGCGGCAAGGTCCTTCGACGGCAGAGATGGCGGCACACCGTGACGGTAGAGGATTCGCGGGCACCCGCACCTTGGCCACGTGGTTGCACTCCCCTCGGCCGATCGGCCGATGACCGGGCGCCGCGGACCGGCCGTCTGCCCGAAGCAGACACCCGCCCGGGTCCGCGAAGCTCGTCGCCGTCGCAGTCGAAGACCGATACAGGGAGAGAGCTGGCGGATGACGAATCCGACGAATCCACAGTGGAACGCCGGGCCGGTGCTGTCGGGGCGCGGACTGGTGAAGCGCTACGGGAACCAGCATGCGCTGGCCGGGATCGACATCGACGTCCAGCCGGGCGAGGCCGTCGCGATCGTCGGGCCGTCCGGGTCCGGCAAGACGTCGCTGCTGCATGTGCTTGCCGGAATCCTGCGTGCCGACGGCGGCGAGATCTGGTTGCAGGGACAGCGGATCGACCAGTTCGGCGAGAAGCGGCGCAGCGAGCTGCGGCGGACCGAATTCGGGTTCGTCTTCCAGTCCGGGATGCTCGTGTCCGAGCTGACCGCGGAGGAGAACGTCGCGCTCCCGTCGCTGCTCGCGGGCGGCGCGCGGGCCGAATCGATTGCGGCCGCGCGGGACTGGCTCGGGAAACTCGGCTTGGCAGGCAAGGAAAACCGCCGTCCCGGTGAGCTGTCCGGCGGCGAGGCACAGCGGGTCGCGATCGCCCGCGCGCTCACCCACCGGCCGAAGGCGATCTTCGCCGACGAGCCGACCGGCGCACTCGACACGCGCACCGGACGCGAGACGATGGACGCCCTGCTCGGTGCGGCACAGGCGTCCGGCGCCGCGGTGCTCGTGGTGACCCACGACCGTGAGCTCGCCGAATCGCTGCCGCGCACCGTGGCCATCCGCGACGGGTTGATCGCGACGAGGCTCGCGGCATGAACCCGTTCCAGCTCGCGCTGCGGGTGCTCCGCGCCGACCGGCGGACCCGTACCTCGGCGATCCTGACCGCGGTCGGCGTCGCGGTCGCGACCGGGCTCGTGCTGCTGCTTGCGACCCTGCCGTTCGCCACGCAGGCACGCGAGCAGCGGGCGTTGTGGCAGAACGCCGGGCGCTACGACTCCGACAAACCGGCCACGATGCTGGTCAACTCCTCCAAGGATTACTTCTCCGGCAAGGAAATCACCCGGGTCGACGTCGCGCTGACCGGGCCGGCGAGCGACGTGCACCTGCCCGCGGGCATCCCGCGGCTGCCCGGCCCCGGCGAGACGATCGTGTCGCCCGCGCTCGGGCGGCTGCTCAACAACACCCCGCCCGACCAGCTGGGGAACCGTTTCGGCAAACCGGTCGCCTCGTTCGGCGAGCAGGCCCTGCGGTTCCCGGAGCAGCTCGTCGCGATGGTCGGGCACGGCCCGAACGAACTACGCAGCTTCGGCCACGAGGAGCGCGCCGGTGCCGACGCCTTCCCGGCCGGTGACTTCCCGACCGGCGAGGGGCGGCCGGACGGGCTGCTCACCTTCCTCGCCGGGGTCGGCATCATCGTGCTGCTCGTACCCAGTCTCGTGCTGGTCGCGTCGTCGGCCCGGCTCACCGCCGCCCGCCGGGAACAGCGGCTGGCCGCCATCCGGCTGGCCGGGGCGACCCCGGGGCAGGTGACCGCGATGGTCGCCGCGGAAACCGGGTTGTCCGCGGGGGTCGGGGCGGTGCTCGGTCTGTTGCTGAGCCCAGCGTTACGCGGATTGTCCTCCTTCGTGTCGTGGGGCGGCGGTACCTGGCTCGCGTCCGATTTCGCCTTGCCGGTGGGCCTGACCGTGCTGATCGTGGTCGCGATTCCGCTGCTGGTCGTGCTCGCCGGGGTACTCGGATTGCGCCGGGTGGTGCGCACCCCGCTCTTCGCGACCGGCGGCCACACCGTGAAACCGTTGCGCTGGTGGCGATTGCTCGCGCTCCCCGCGGCGGGGTTGTTCTTCCTCTTCGCCGTGCTCGGCACGCGCGAAGGGAACGGCAGTGCGTCGTTCGTGCTGCTCGGGTTGCTCCTGGTGGTCGGGTCGGCGATGGTGATCGGGCCGTGGGTGACCTCGGCGGTCGGCGGCACGTTCGTGCGGGCCTGGCGGCGGCCGTCGTCACTGCTGGCCGGACGTCGCCTGCGGAACGACCCGAAGGGTTCCTACCGGGCTTCGGCGGGGATCGTGCTCGCGGTGTTCACCGGGTCGATGGCACTGACGTTGCTGCCGTCGTTCGAGGCACTCGCCGGTGGCGGACGGCAATACGTCGACTCGGCGCTGTACGTCGACGTCGCCTCGGAACGCGCGGCGACGGTCGTCGAGAAGACCAACGCCGAGCTGGCCCGCGTCGGCCGTCCGGAGCGTGCACTCGCGGTGAGCAGCGTCTACCTGGTTCAAGGCGACGAAAACAGCCATAGCATGCAGCGCGCGTACGTCATGTCGTGCGCCGACGCCGCGCGGCTGACCCGGCTCGGCATCACCCAGCAGGACTGCAAGCCCGAGGTCAAGCTGTACGGGTCATACCAGCCGGATTCGGCCGGATACAGCGTCGCGCCGTACGGATCTTGGCGGGGTCCGGGCAAACCGCTCGGCCAGGTGCCCACGGGGAGGTACCACTCGGCCACGGACCGCGACCCCGCCTTCGTCCTCGACCCGTCCGCGGTACCCGCAGGGGTGCCGTCGAGCGTCACCACCGTGGTCGTGCCGACCACCGACGCCAGCCGCGAGATCGTGCGGACCGCGCTGGTCCCGCAGGCGGGCGGCCAGGAGATCGGCAGCCGCGAGCAGTACCTGTACGGCCAGCAGGTGCAGCTCGAGGACCTGCGCCGGGTCACCGTGATCGGACTGGTCGCGGCAGGCATCCTGGCCGGTTGCAGTGCCGCGGTCGCGACGGCCGGATCGGTGATGGACCGGCGGCGCACGTTCGGCGCCTTGATGGCGGCCGGTACGCCGGTCCGGGTGCTGGCCAGGGCGTTGCGGATGGAGGCCGCGCTACCTGCGCTGGTGGCCACTATCGGCGCGGGCGTGACCGGGGTGCTCGTGGGCATCGGCCTGTTCGTGGTGACCGGCGGCAAGGGCGGGATCGCGCTCAGCCCGTGGATCGTCGCACCGGTGGTGCTGGGGGTCGGCGTCGCGCTGCTCGGCGCGTCGGTCTGCACGCCCGCACTGAAGCGCGTCCAGGCGGAACCGCTGTCGGACGAATGAGACGGCGCCCGGCCTGCCGATCGGGGGGAGGCCGGGACCGGGGGTGAGGAGACGAAGGGCCGTTGCCGGGGATGGGAACCCGGCAACGGCCCTTCGCACGCCGCCTGCTCCGCATCGCCCCAATGTGGCATTCGCTGCATCTGACGCACCGAACGCCACATTGGGTGCGTCAGATGCACCCAATGCCACATTGGGGTGGTTTGGGCGATCAGCGGCGTGCGAAGATCAGGTCACGCGAGATCCGGCCCTCGCGGTCGGCTCGTTGTTCGAATTTCGTAACCGGACGCCATTCCGGCCGCGGAGCCCAGCCGTCGTACCGGTTGCGCAGTGCGGGTTCCGCGGAACACACCTCGAGCATCTGGTCCGCGTAGTGCTCCCAGTCGGTGGCCAGGTGGAACGTGCCGCCGGGGGCGAGCCGGGACGCGACGAGCGCGGCGAACTCCGGCTGCACGATCCGCCGTTTGTGGTGGCGCTTCTTCGGCCACGGGTCCGGGAAGAACAGCCGCACGCCGGACAGCGTGTCCGGCGCGATGTGGTCGGTGAGCAGCACCACCGCATCGCCGTGCATCAGCCGCAGGTTCTCGACGCCGAGCTTTTCCGCGCGCAGCATCAGCTGCCCGAGCCCGGGGTCGTACACCTCCACCGCGACGTAGTTCAGCTCCGGCGCCGCGACTGCCAGCTGCGACGTGGTCTCGCCCATTCCGGAGCCGATCTCCAGCAGCACCGGCGCTTCGCGGCCGAACCACGCGCCGAAATCCACCGGTCCTGCGGGCAGGTCGGCGACCGTACGGCCGAGCTGCGGCCAGTGCTCTTCCCAAGCCCGCTGCTGGCCGACGGTCATCCGCCCGCCGCGTTTGACGTAGCTCACCACGCTGCGCAGCCGTGGCTGGTCCTCGTTTTCCACCCGGACAACATACGGGCGGGTCAGCGCACCGCTTCGAACTCCCCGAGCCGGGCGCGCAATCCGGCGAGCCCGGCCACCGCGACCGGGGCGGGCGTGGCGCCGGAATGGGCGGGCAGCACGTCGATCCAGCCGTCGTGCCGGTCGGTGTTCAGCACGGTCGTGGGAATCGAATGGCCCGATTTCCCGCGTTCGGACGGCATGAACTCCCAGTACCCGGATTCGCCGTCGGCTGCCCACGGCACGAACTCCCAGCCCATCCGCTTGCCGAGCAGCTGTGCCACCCGGTCTTCGATGCGGAAGCCGAGCTCGCGCGATTCGAGCCGTTCACTCGCGACCGCGCGCAGCCACCACGGCGCGGGCGGCGGATCCTCGACGCCGCCGGAACGCCGGTACAGCGCGAGCACCGCGTCCTCGGGCGCGCGATGCACCCACGACTGGCGCAGGTCCGCCGGTCTGGTGGCGGGCAGCGCAAATCGCGGCAGCTCGATGGCCTGTGCCCATTCGAGGTCGAGCATCGGTTCGAGCCGGGGAGTCGGGACCGCAACGTCGCGGGAAACAGTTTCCTGGTGAGCGTCCACCGTCAAGGTTCACCTCCGGAGAGCTGAGACGGGGCTCTGCTTTCGAATATCCTGGGGTTTCCGACAGTATGTCCGCTTCCTGTGAGAGAAGCCACACCCGCTTAACGTGGTCTTAATCCGTTTGCCTGCGGTACAAGCGGAATCTGCACGTGCAGTTTCACGCGTCACGCCGATTCGCGGTGAGAACACCCGCGGTGAACAAGGCCACACTGATCGCAGCGAAATACGCGAGATATGCCCACGGGCCGAAAGGCGCGGACAGTTTCAAGGTCGTCCTGGTGAAATCTCCACCGGCGAACTGGGAAGCGGCGTAGAACGGCATCCACTGGTAGAGGTCGTCGCCGATCTT
Source organism: Amycolatopsis jejuensis (assembly GCF_000717335.1). Classification (GTDB taxonomy): domain Bacteria; phylum Actinomycetota; class Actinomycetes; order Mycobacteriales; family Pseudonocardiaceae; genus Amycolatopsis; species Amycolatopsis jejuensis. Next base: position 31,969 of record NZ_JNYZ01000013.1, on the reverse strand, counting down.
CGGGATCAGCAGCACGAGACCTTCCACGAGCTGCGTCCACACCAGCACGATCGCCAGCGCCGCTGCCGAATTGCGCAGCAGCAGTCCGACGCCGACGCCGAGCAGCCCGGTGAGCGCGAACGTCACGACCTGGCCGAACACCAGCCGCCAGTCGCCGCCGGTGTGCAGCGCGAGGTCGGCGTCCGGCCGGACCAGCTGCGCGAGGCCCCATGAACCGGTGCCGGCGAGCAGGCCGAGCACTGCGCACACGGCCAGCACGACGGTGCCTTTGGCGAGCAGCGCGGGTACCCGGGTGGGCACCGCCTGGAAGGTGAGCCGCAGCGTGCCCCAGCTGAAGTCGGCCGTCGCGGCGAGCACGGCCAGCACGAGCGCGACCGTGCGGCCGGTGGCGGTGGCGAGCTGGGTGTTGCCGACGTCGGCGGTCACCTCGGCGCCGGACAAACCGAGGAACAACGCGGTGAAGGCAATCGGCGCGGCCACCGCGATCAATGCGCACCACCACGGCGCACGGGTGCTGAAAAGCTTGATCCGTTCCGCCCGCAGCAGATTCACCGCGCACCTCCACTGGTGAATTCGCTTGCCTGGCCGGTCAATTCGAGATACGCGTGTTCGAGCGAACCGGCGAGCGGGCTCAGTTCGTGCACCGTGGCGCGGGCCGCGAACGCGAGTTCGCCGACCCTGTCACTGTCCATTTCGGACACGAGAAATGCGCCGGAATCTTCGGTGAACACCGCGCCCTGTTCGGTGAGGGCAGTGCGCAATGCCTCGGCGTGCGGCGTGCGCACACGGACTCCGCGCGAACCGGCGCGGGCCACGAAATCGGCCATCGTGCCTTGGTAGATCAGCTGCCCGCGGCCGATCAGCACGAGATCCTGCGCGGTCTGCTCCATTTCCGGCAGCAGATGGCTGGACACGAATACCGTGCGGCCTTCCGCGGCGAGCCCGTGCAGCAGCTGCCGCACCCACTGGACGCCTTCCGGGTCGAGGCCGTTCACCGGTTCGTCGAACAGCAGCACGCGCGGGTCGCCCAGCAGCGCGCTCGCGATACCGAGCCGCTGCAGCATGCCGAGCGAGAACGTGCCTGCCCGTTTGCCTGCCACCGCGCTCAGCCCGACGAGCTCGAGGACTTCGTCGCACCGGCGGTCCGGCAACCCGTTCGTGGCGGCGAGGAAACGCAGATGCGAGCGGGCCGTGCGCCCCGGATGCCGCCACGTCGCGTCGAGCAGCGCGCCGACTGTCCGGAGCGGATCGGCCAGCTGCCGGTACGGTCTGCCTTCGATGTGCGCGGTACCTGCGCTTGGTGCGTCGAGGCCGAGCAGCAGCCGCATGGTCGTGGACTTCCCCGCGCCGTTCGGGCCGAGGAATCCGGTGACGCGGCCGGCATTCGCGGTGAACGTCAGGTCCCGCACCGCGACAGTGTCACCGTAGGACTTCGTGAGTCCGGTCGCTTCGAGCACACTCACCCCTTCTCCGAGTGCCGCACTCTACCGCGACGGAAAGATCCGGGCCGCCCCCCGAATGGCGACCCGGATCTTGTTCCCCTTTTTCCCTTTTTCCCCGTGTTCGGCGCGGGGCCGGCCCCCGCCAGGCTCCGTCCGAACGTCCCTGTGGTGGGTCTTTTCTCAGGCGTCGCGCTTCTTCGCGACCCCGATCGCGATCGCCAGCAGCACCACGGCGAACCCGGCGAAGTAGGCGAGCGACCAGCCTTGCGACAGCACCGCGTCCGACCTGCTCGGCCCGCCCTGGCCGCCGAGGAACTTCTCCGCGACGTTGAACGGCATCCACTGGTGGATCTTCGGGCCGACCGTCGGGATCAGCTGCACCAGGCTTTCCACCGCGAGCACGTAGATCAGCAGCAGCGAGAGCGCACCCGCGCTGTGCCGGATCAGGATTCCGACGGCCACCGCGATCACCGCGGCGAAGGCGAACACCACGCCGACCCCGGCGACGTTGATCCAGTCCGCGGACGTGGTCAGCGCCAGCGAGTCCGACGGGCGGATCGCGTACCCCAGCGCCCAGGCGCCGAAGGCCCCGATCTCCCCGATCACGAGCGACAGCAACGCCACGACGGTGGTCTTCGCGACGAGCGCCGGACCGCGGTGCGGCACTGCCTGGAACGTGGTGCGGATCGTGCCGAACCGGTACTCGGTGGTGACCGACAGCGCGGCCAGCACCATGATCACGGCAATGCCGAACTGGTGGCCGAACTGGGTGCTGGACACGGTGAGCTCGGTGCCGCTTTCCGAGGTGGACGCCATGAGCCCGGCGAACCCCGCGGTGAGGGCGATGGCGATGGCCGCACACCACCACGGCGACCTGGTGGTGAAAAGCTTGATGCGTTCGACCGCGAGCAAAGTCATGGGTTTCTCTTCCCGGGAAAGTGGTGGGTGGTCAGCGGAGGGCGGCCGCGGTCTGCTGGGCTTCCGCGTCCAAGCCGGTGTGGTACTCGACGGCGTCGCCGGTGATCTGCATGAAGGCCTGTTCGAGCGAGCCGGTCTGCGGGCTCAGCTCGTGCAGCACGATTCCGGCTGCCGCGGCGATCTCGCCGATCTTCGCACTGTCCACTCCGGACACAATGAGTGCTTCGCCGGAATCGGTGACCTGCGCGCTGGCCGCGACGAGCTGGTCGCGCAGCGCGGGCAGCTGCGGCGAACGCACCTTCACCGTGTTCTCCGCGGCCCGCGCCACGAACTCCTCGGTGGACGACTGCGCGATGAGCTCGCCCTTGCCGATCACCACCAGGTCGCTCGCGGTCAGCGCCATCTCCGACAGCAGGTGGCTCGACACGAACACGGTGCGGCCCTCTTCGGCCAGCCGGTGCATGAACTTGCGGATCCAGAGGATGCCCTCCGGGTCGAGGCCGTTCACCGGCTCGTCGAACAGCAGCACCTCCGGGTCGCCGAGCAGCGCGGCGGCAATCCCGAGCCGCTGCGACATGCCGAGCGAGAACCCGCCCGCGCGCTTCCCCGCGACACTGGTGAGGCCGACGATGTCGAGCACCTCGTCCACCCGCGCGGCCGGGATCCGGTTGGACCGGGCCATCCACTGCAGGTGCGCGCGGGCCGAGCGGTTGGGGTGCACCCACTTCGCGTCGAGCAGCGCGCCGACGGTGCGCAGTGGTTCCTTGAGATCGTGGTACAGCTTCCCGCCGATCCGGACCTGACCCGCGGTCGGGTTGTCCAGGCCGAGGATCATCCGCATCGTGGTGGACTTGCCTGCGCCGTTCGGGCCGAGGAAGCCGGTGACGGTACCGGCGGCCACGCTGAACGACAGGTTGTTCACCGCGAGCGTGCTTCCGTAACGCTTGGTGAGACCTGTTGCCTCGATCATCCCCTGCTCCCTCTACGACACCTGCGAACGGCATTCATCCTGACGGAACACCGGCCGTTCGCGCGTCATCCTGTGGTTCGAACTCGCCACCCGACCTGAGTAGTACCCAACCGGGTCACGAGAGGGAGCGCGATCGGTGAAACCCCTGAGCCGACCCTGAACTTTTTCGCGCAGGTGTCCGGGAAGTCCGCTGGTGTCCGAAGTGGACAGCTCAGCCGAGGCCAGGGCGGGCGAGCCCGGTTTCGTACGCGAGCACCACGGCCTGCACGCGGTCGCGCAGGTCGAGCTTGGCGAGAATCCGCCCGACGTGGGTCTTCACCGTGGCCTCGGACAGGAAGAGCGCCTCGGCGATCTCGACGTTCGACATGCCCTTCGCGATCAGCACGAGCACCTCGCGCTCGCGGTCGGTGAGCACGTCCAGCTCGCTCGCGTCGCGCATCGGCGCACCGCCGGAGCCGATGAACCGGTCGAGCAGCCGTCGCGTGACCGAGGGCGACATCACCGCGTCGCCCTCGGCGACCGAGCGCAGCGCGGACACCAGATGGTCCGGCTGGGTGTCCTTGAGCAGGAAGCCCGACGCGCCACCCTGCAGCGCCGCGTAGACGTACTCGTCGAGGTCGAAGGTGGTCATCACGAGCACCCGTGCGGTACCCGCGGCGACGATCTGCTTGGTCGCCTCGACGCCGTCGAGCACCGGCATCCGCACGTCCATGAGCACGACGTCCGGCCGCAGCTCGGCGGCCATCCGCACGGCCTGCGCGCCGTCGCCGGCCTCGCCGACCACGTCGAGGTCGGCCTGCGCGCCCAGCACCATCCGGAACCCGACGCGCATCAGTTCCTGGTCGTCGACGACCACCACTCGGATCACGAGTTCAACCTAGCCGGAATCACCGCATGCACCTGCCAGCCACCGCCGGTCGCGGGGCCGACTTCCAGTGTTCCGCCGTAGACGTTGGCCCGTTCGCGCATGCCGATCAGCCCGTTTCCCCCGGCGACCGACAGCCGGGGCGCCTTGGAGCCGACCTGCTCCAGCCGCCGCCCGGCCCCGTCGTCGCGGACGAGCACCTCGACCGCGTCGCCGACCCGCTGCACCCGGACGTGCGCCCGCGCGCCGGTGCCCGCGTGCTTGAGCGTGTTCGTGAGCGATTCCTGCACGATCCGGTAGACCCCGAGCGACACCCCGGCGGGCAGGCCCTTGAGGTCGGTACCCAGCTCCAGGTCCACCGGCACGCCCGCGCCGCGCATCCGCTCGGCGAGGTCGCCCAGCGCGGTCGCGTCCGGCTGCGGTACCCGGGGTTCGCCGTCGCCCCGGTCGCCGCGCAGCACGTCGAGCAGCCGCCGCAGCTCGCCGAGCGCGCTGCGGCCGGTCTCGGAAATCGTCTTCAGCGCCCGCCCGGCCAGCTCCGGGTTGGCCGACAGGGCGAGCGCCGCCCCGTCCGCCTGCACGACCATCACGCTCACCGAGTGCGCCACCACGTCGTGCAGCTCGCGGGCGATCCGGCCACGCTCCTCGGCCACCGCGATGCGCGCGGCCTGGTCGCGTTCGGTCTCCAGCAGGTGCAGCCGGGCTTCCAGCTCCCGCTGGTATGCGCGGCGGGCGTACATGAACTCGCCGAGGATCCAGCAGAACGCGATCATGAACACGCTGAACGCGACCTGGGGGGCCCAGGCCGGGTCGGGTTTCGCGATCGCGCTGACGGTGGAGATCACCACCAGCGCGCCGGCGTAGAGCAGCCCCTGCTTGCGGCCGACGTAAACCAGCACCGAGTACAGGCTCACCGCCAGCGCCGCGACGGAGGACACCCCGAGTTCCAGCGCGCCGTGCAGATACGCGAAGACGTACACGAGATACGCGGCGAGCAGCGGCCGTTTGCGGCGGAAGGCGAGCGGCGCCACCACCGCCAGGTCGATCGGGAACGCGATGTACCAGGCTGGGGTGGGCATGTCGTTGTCCAGCCCGCCGGCGTAGATCACCAGGTCGACGAGGGCGAGCAGCGCCGCGAGCAGCGTGTCCCCAGCCATCGGGTGGGCACGCATCCAGAGGCTGAACCGTCGCACGGGTCAACATTAGGTCGGCGCGGCGGCGGGCGCGTCGCCCGCCGGTACGACCTTCGATGCGACCCGAGGATGACCGGCATGGCACGATTCGGGCGCGGACGGCGCGGAAGGGGGCCCGGGGGTGACGGAACAGGGGCGGCTCGCCGGTCCGCTGTCCACGTCGGTCGCCGACCTGTGCCACCGGCTCCGGTCCCAGGTCTCGCCGCGGACCGCCGCCGGGTTCACCGAGGTGCTGCGCCGGCTCGGCGCGCCCCTGCAGGTGGCCGTGGCCGGGCGGATCAAATCGGGTAAGTCGACGCTGGTCAACGCGCTGATCGGGCGGCGGGTCGCGCCCACCGACGTCGGCGAGTGCACGCGGCTGGTCACGCGGTTCCAGTACGGCACGGTCGACCGGGTCGAGGTCGTGTTCCTCGACGGCCGCAAGCAGGTGCTGCCGTTCGCCGCCGACGGGTCGATCCCGGCCGAGCTCGGCGTCGACATCGCCGAGGTCTCACACCTCGAGGCGTACCTGACGCACGCGGTGCTGCAGGACATGACGGTGATCGACACCCCAGGGTTGGGCTCCCTCGACGCGGCGTCGGTGTCACGCACCGAGCAGCTGCTGGGCGCCGCCGAACAGGACGAGGGCTCCGACGATCTCGACGACACTTCGCGCAACGCCGTCGCTGGTGCGGAGGCTGTCCTGTACGTGGTGACGCAGGGCGTACGCGCCGACGATCAACAGGCGTTGGCTGCCTTCACCGCTGCCACCGCGAGCCGCGAGGCCGGTCCGGTCAACGCGATCGCGGTGCTGAACAAGGCGGACACGGTCGTCGCGGAGACCGTCGAGGGTTCGGACGGCGACGTGTGGAAAGCTGCGCAGCTGCTCGCCGAAAAGCAGGCGGCGACGCTGAAACCGCGGGTCGCGGACGTGCTGCCGGTGATCGGCCTGATCGCCGAATCCGCCGAGGCGGGCGGGTTCACCTCCGCCGACGCCGAGGCGCTGGGTCAGCTGGCCGCCCTCGACGACGACGTCCTGGAGACCTTGCTCATCGCGGCGGACATCTTCACGACGTGGGAATGCGAGGTACCGACCGGAATCCGATTGCGGTTGCTGGAGAAGCTGGATCTCTTCGGAATCCGCTGTGCGGTCGAGGCAATTCGCGCGGAACCGGAGATCACCGCGGGAGCGTTGCGCCGGAAGCTGCTCGACGTTTCCGGCCTCGACGCGGTCCGCCGCCGTCTTTCGGTGGTCTTCGCCGCGCGCGCCGACGGGATCAAGGCGGCGGCCGCGCTGGCGTCGGTGACGGCGCTGGCGCACGCGTCCGGCGACCCGGCCGAGCGGCAGCAGGTCCACGACGCGATCGAGGTGCTGCTGGCCCGTCCGGAGGCCCACCAGCTGCGGTTGCTGGAGGCGTTGACGCTGGTCGCGTCGGGTGCGGTCGAGATGCCGGAAGACCTGTCCGAGGAGGTGCTGCGGGTCGGCAGCAACGCCGACGTCGGCGCGCAGCTCGGCCTGCCCGGCGCGGCGCGGCCGGAGCTCGCCGCGCATGCCTTGGAACGTGCCGGATGGTGGCGGTCCTTTGCGTCATTCGGCGCAACTCCCGCGCAAAGCCGCGTGGCCCACGTCGTACACCGTGCCTATTTCCTGATCTGGCAACAAATCCGCGCACAGTGACCAGGTCCGCGTGACGCGTAGGCTGGATTTGTGCGGCTGGAGAACACCACCTCGTGGCAGGTGTACTGGGGGAGCGAGCCCGAGATCGACGTGGCGCTTTACCTTCGTGACGTCCTGGCGCTCTCGGTCGCCGACGGCCAGCTGCTGCCCCCGGTCGAACCGGCGGTGCCGGTGCACGTGCCCCCGGCGCTCGACCGCGCGGCGGTGCAGGCGCAGTGGCCGCAGTGGTGGAACGGGCTGCTCGCGCGTGAGCGAGGTCCGGCGCGAACCCGGCGGGTCAGCGGATCGGCGCTCGACCTGGCGGTCCAGCACTTCGCCGCCGCCGCGGCCGACCACTTCGCCACCGCCCGGCGGCCGGTCGCGTCCGGCTTCCACCGCCGCCAGATCCTCGCCGGTGAGCGGCTGGGCAGGCTGGTGCGCGAGACGGAGGTGGAGCTCGGCCGCCGCGCCCGGCCGTTCCGGTTGTCGGTACTGGAGGTCCCGGTGGCGGGCCGGGTGTGGCTGCGCACGGAACACCGGCTGCTGGTGTCGTCCCGGCTGGCGGCGGACGTTCCCGAGCTGGACCACGCCATGCGCACCCTGATCCGCGAGCTGGCTTAGGGCGCCGGCGCCAGCCCGGCCGGGGTGAGCAGGTAGGCGCCCTGTTCGTGGGCGGGGTCGGTGGCCAGGTCGGTGATGGCCTTGCCGACCTGGGCGGTGGTGAGCGTCGGGCCGAGGCCCGCGAGGAAAGTCGGTAAGTCGACCCCTTGCCGCTCGGCGTAGGCGGCCACCGCGCTCGCGCCCAGGCCGGTGGCCGGGGTCAGCTTCGGCAGTACGGACACGAACCGGATGCCGAGACCCGCCCGCGCGGACTCCTCGGCGGCGTACCCGGTGATGAATCGGATGGTGGCCTTGGCTCCGGCGTAGCCACCGCTGAGCGGGGACCCGGCGAGCGCGGCTCCGCTGGACAGGGTGATCACGACGCTGCCGGGAGCCAGTGGCAGCAGGAGGCTTTCGCGGAGCCAGGTGAAGACGTGCCGGACGTCGACGTCCCAGTTGCGGCTGAAGGTTTCCCACGTTTGCCGATGGATCGGCTCGGCAGGCGGGGTGGCCCCGGCGTTGAGGACCAGGATCTGCGGCCGGTGGAGGTCAAGGAGCCGGTGGGCTTCCGTGCCGTCGGCGAGCTGGTCGCGGCCCACGCCGACGACGGTGACGCCGGTTGCGGCCAGTTCGGTGGCGATGGCGTGGCCGAAACCCCGGGTGGCGCCGGTGACGAGTGCAGTGGTCATCGGGTAACTCCATCTGGTCGAGCAGGGGCGAAGACGGCGGCGATGATTCCGACGGCGGCAAGGGCGGCAGCCACCCAGAGCGCGGGTTTGAATCCGTCGACGAATGCTTCTGGGGACGCGTAACTGCCGTAGTGGGCGAAAACGGCGGCGAGGATGGCGACGCCGAATACTCCGCCGAGTTCCCGCAGTGCGGTGTTGGCTCCGGCGGCGACCCCGGTGTCGTCGATCGGGACGGCGGCGGTCGCGGCGCCCGCAGTGGTCGCGAAGATCATCCCGATGCCCGCACCGGCGACGATCAGCGGTCCGACGAGGCGCGCGTAACTCACGCCGGGTTCGGTCACCATGGCCAGCCAGCCGAGGCCGGCGGCCTGAAGGAGAAGCCCGCCGAGCAGGAACGGCCGCACGCCGACGCGGTCGGCCAGCGCCCCGGCGACCGGCGCGACCAGCATGGGCATCCCGGTCCACACCAGGATCCGCAGCCCGGCCTCCAGCGGGGTGTTGCCGAGCCCGATCTGGAACAGCTGGGTGATCATGAACAGGCTGCCGAGCAGGGAAAGGAACTGGAAGAAGATCACCCCGCCCGCCGTCGAGAATCCGCGCAGGCGGAAGTACGCCAGCGGCAGCATCGGATGGGCCGCCCGCCGCTCCCAACGCAGGAAAGCAACCACGAGCACCACCCCGGCCACGAGCGAGACGAGCACCTCGGCGCTGTCCCAGCCGATCGACGGCGCCCGCACCGGCGCCAAGGTCAGCGCGAACATTCCGGCCGCGGCCAGCATGACCCCGACGAGGTCGAGGTTCGGCCGCGGACCACGGCTTTCCCGCAGCAGCAAGGCGGAAGCCGGGATCATGGCGAGTCCGACCGGCACGTTGATCCAGAAGATCCACTGCCAGGCCACGCCCTGCACGATGGCGCCGCCGAGCACCGGACCGGCGGCCACCCCGAGCCCGGTGATCCCGCCCCACAGCCCGATCGCCATCCCGCGGTTGCCCGTGGGGAAAGCGTCGCTGATCAGCGTGAGGGTGAGCGGCAGGACGACGGCGGCGCCGGCCCCTTCGACCACGCGCGCGACGATCAGCCCGGTCGCGCTGGTCGACAGCGCGCAGGCGACCGAGGCGAGGCTGAACACCGCAAGCCCCACCAGGTACATCCGCCGCCTGCCGAAGCGGTCGCCGAGCGCCGAGCCGGTGAGCATCAGGCAGGCGAACGCCAGGTTGTACGCGTTGATCGTCCATTCCAGGTCCGACAGGTTCGCGCCGAGGTCCGTGCGCAGCGTCGGCAGCGCGGTGGCCACGACCACCACGTCCAGCGAGCACAGGAACGCGCCGAGCCCGGCGAGCACAAGGGTCCAGCCGCGCCGGACGGGTGGGTCGCCGACATGGCCGGGCGCGATCGTCTGTTGTGCCATTCGTCATTCCTTCGCAGGTTCGAGAGGACGTACGAAGGGCAGACCGGCCGCGGATCGGAAAGGAACCGCTCACCTCCTCTCTAGCGGGAGCTCGAACGCGCCGAACAGTGCCGGATCGAGGAACGCGACGATTCGCGCGATCCCGGTGTCGGTGCAGGTCAAGACGTGAATGGCGTGAGCTCGATAGGCCCCGTCTTCCCAGGCGTAGACGGCGATGGCGGGTTGACCATTGGCGCGCGTCGCGACCGTCCGCTTGGCGCCGGTGGCCAGCACCCGCGTCTCGAGGAACTGCACGACCGCGGTCCGCCCGGCAAACCACGTCGAGTACGGGGGCATTTCCAGCTCGACGTCCTCGCGCAGCAGCCGGGTCAACGCGTTGACGTCAGCCGTCTCGAAGGCCGTCATGAACCCGTCGAGCTGAGTCCGGACGCGGGCGTCAGCCGGTTCGACGAGGTTGTGTTCCGCCGGGGCGACCTGCTTGAGGTGTTCGCGGGCGCGCTGCAGAGCGCTTTTCACCGCAGTGGGGGTCATCTCGAGCGCCTCGGCGACCTCCGCCGCGCGCCAGGCCATGACGTCTCGCAGGATCAGCACCGCCCGCTGCCGCGCGGGCAGGTGCTGCCACGCGGCGACCAAGGCCAGCCGCAGACTGCCGCGCCCGGCGACGATGGCGGCCGGGTCCATCGTGTTCAGCACGACCTCGGGCAACGGCTGCAGCCACGAAACCTCCGGCTTCGCAAGCACCGCCTGCGGATTCGTGCTCGGCCCGCCGAGCCCTGACGGCAATGGTCGCCGCCCCCGCTTCTCGAGCGCGGTCCAGCAGGCGTTCGCGGCAATCCGGTACAGCCAGCTGCGCAGCGACGAGCGCCCCTCGAATCCGGCATACGCCCGCCATGCGCGCAGGTAGGTCTCCTGCACCACGTCCTCGGCCTCGTCCAGCGAACCGAGCATGCGATAGCAGTAGCCGAGCAACTCCGGCCGGAACCCGCTCGCCAACCGGGTGAACTCGCCACCATCCGTCATTCCCGCCTCCACCGCCGACACAACTTCCCCCAGTACAGACCTCAGGTACGACAAAAACGGACCGGGCGCATTGATAAACCGAGTACGCGGTCTATTATTGGTCGCCATGGAGACAGTGGTCGACGAGCCGACCTGGGTGCGGCGCGGGTCGTGGGTCGCCTGCCCGGCGGCCGGGGCGGCGCTCGGCTGGGGCGTGCAGGCCCTGTCCGGCTGGATCGTCTCCCTGACCTGGTTCCCGGTGCAGGGCCCGTTCCGGCTGCTGCACTCGGTGCCCCAGCCGGGGCGGTTGCTCGCTTCGGTTGCCGTGGGCGCGCTGCTGGGGCTGGCGTTCGCGTGGATGTGGGCGTGGGACCGGCTGGTGGTCACGGTGTCGGCCACGCGCGTCACGCTCGAACGACGCGAGCGGCGACGGCGCATCGACACGCCGTTGACCGCAGTGTTCGTCGACGACGGCAAGCTCGTCCTGCTCGGCGAAGGCGACCGCGAACTGGCCAGGGAGAAGACCGACCTGAACCGCCGTCAGCTGGCGCTCGCGTTCACCACGCACGGCCGCCCGTGGCTCGACGAACCGCCACCCGAACGATGAGGACCGTCGACCCGGCGAAGCACGCGGCAAAGCGGCGCGCCATCCTCGACGCGGCCGCAGAATGCTTTGCCCGCAACGGTTTCGAGAAAACATCGACCGCCGACATCTGCCGCGCCGCGGGGATCAGCTCGGGCAGCCTGTTCCACTACTTCCCCACCAAACGGGCGGTTTTCGTCGGCATTTTCGAAGCGGACACGGCCGACAACGAGGAAGTCCTTGCTGCGGCGGCGAAAATCGATGACGCGTGGGACGCCGTCCGGCATGTCCTCATGCATCTGACTGCGCCGCTGCAGATACCGGGCGTCGTCCGGCTGATCCTCGAAGCCGCCGCGCAAGCCGCGCGGGACCCGGAGTTCGCCACCCTGATCCGCGAAAACGACGACCGCATGCGCATCGGCCTGGCCGACGTGATCACCCGCGGGGTCGAGTCCGGCCGCCTGTCCCCCGTCGTGTCGCCGGCCGATGCGGGAAACTGGATCGTGGCGCTGGTGGACGCGCTGCTGTCCCGGGCGAGTCTCGACCCCGCCCTGGACACCGGACACGAACAAGCGGTACTGCGAACGCTGCTGGAACGGATGCTCGTCCCGTCGGGGACCGGCAGAGGGAGGCCCTGATGGGGTGGTTCCGCCGGAGTGCGGGAACCGAAGGCGCGGCGGCCGCGTCGAAACCCGATGTGGACGTCGTAGCTGCCCCCGGTGACCTCGAACGCGCGCTGGCCGACCGGCAGGCGCTCATCCAGCTGTGCCTGTACGCGCTGGATCGCGCGCGCAGCAACGGCGTCGCCGAGCGGCTCGAGCACGGCCTCGCCGACCTCGGGGTCACCGCATTGCGGGCCGAGGGCGAACGGTTCGACCCGGCGCGGCACGAGGCAGGCGGTGCCGTGGCCACGGACGATCCCGAGCTCGACGGCGTCGTCGCGGAAACCGAGGTCGTCGGGTTCGCCGATCACGACCGGCTGTTGCGGGCGCCGATCGTCACCGTCTACGCGAAGCGGGCCCCGTGACCACGCTCCCCCTCCAGGTCCAGGACGCTCGTGAGCAGCTGCTCGCCGTGGTCCGCGAGGCCGATCCGCAGGCCGCCAAATGGGTCGACGACGTACGCCGCGCGCGGTCGGAGAAGCCGTCGGTGGTCGTGGTCGGCGAGACCAACCGCGGCAAGAGTTCGCTGGTCAACGCCCTCCTCGCGACCCCAGGGCTGTCCCCGGTGGACGCGGACGTCGCCACCGCCACGTACCTCGTCTTCGAACACGCGCCGCAGTGGGGCGCGCAGGCGTGCTACCCGGGTCAGCTCGCGTCCGTGCCCATCGACCTCACGCAGCTGGTCCACTGGGTGTCCGCGGCGCACGAGCTGCCGCCGGGACAGCTGCCGCCACGCTACGTCGAGGTGTCCGGCCCGGTCCCGCTGCTGGAACGGCTGACCCTGGTCGACACACCGGGGGTCGGCGGCCTCGATTCCCTGCACGGCGAGCTGGCCAAGGAAGCCGCCGCGGGCGCGACCGCGCTCGTGTTCGTGGTCGACGCGTCGGCGCCGTTCACGTCCAGCGAGCTGCAGTTCCTGCGCGAGGTCGCCGACCGCGTGGAGACGGTCGTGTTCGTACTGGCCAAAACCGACGCGTTCCGCGGCTGGCGCGAGATCCTCGAAGCCGACCGGCAGCTGCTGGCCGAGCATGCGCCGCGGTTTGCCGGAGCGGTGTTCCACCCGGTGTCGGCGCGCGTGTTCGAAACTGCGGCGAAGGCGCCGAACGAGCAGGTCGCGGCCATGCTGCGGGAGAAGTCCGGGATCGCGGCGGTGCAGGTGGCGTTGCAGGAGCTGCTGGTCGGCCGGTCGATGATGTTGACGGAAGCCAACACGCTGCGGTCGCTGTCGAGCGCGCTGGCCGGGATCAAGGCGAAACTGCAGGCGGAAAGCCGTGCTTTGTCGGCCGGCGAAGCGGAAGCCGAGCAACTGCGCGCCCGCCGCGACGATCTCCAGGCCCAGCGCCGCACGTCCACGCGTGGCTGGCAGCTCCGGCTGCGCGGCGAGATCCAGCGCACGCGGGTCGAGGTCGGGCACGAGAGCAGCCGGGAAATGCGGGAGGCGCAAGCGTATTTCCGCCAGCGCATCGACGGCGCGAAGCGCGACCAGCTGCCCGGGCTGCCGCAGGAAGTGGACATCGCGCTGCAGACGGCGTCGCAGCGGGTGTCGATGTTGTTGTCACAGCGGCTGAATCAGGTGACCAACGTGGCGTTGTCGGAGCTGTTCTCCGCCGAGGAACTGGCGGTGCTGCGGGCCCAGTTCCTGCGCGCCGGAGGTCCGCCCGTCGTCTTGCGCCCGCCGGACAAACGGCCACCGACGGCCGAGGACAAACTGTTGGTGTTCATGGGAATCTCCGGCGGCGTGGGCGCGGGCAAGATCGCCGCGCTGCCGCTGGCGGGCGTCGCGATCCTCAACCCGGTGGTCCTCCCGGCGACGATCGTGATCGGCCTCGGCGCGGGCTGGTGGATGGCCCGTACGCGCAAACACGCCGCGGACAAACAGCACCTGAAGCAATGGCTGGTCGAAGCCATCGCGGACGCCCGTTCGACGCTCGACCAGCTCATCGCGGAACAGCTCATCGAGGCCGAACAACAGCTGTCGCTCGCCCTGGACGAGGCGCTTGGCCGTCGCATCGAGGCGATCGAGGCCGAGCTGAAGGACGTCGACCGGACGATCAAGATGAGCGCGCAGGAACGGGCCAAGAAGATCGCGATCGTGTCGAAACGCCTGAAGGACGTCACGGACGGCCACACTCGCGCGGAAACCCTCCTGTCGCGCATTCGCACGGTGCGTGATCGGGCATGATCGGTTCGTGACGTACGGACCCGGCTACCCGCCACCGCACCAGCAGCCGCCGCCGCAGCCCGTGTCGCCACAGTGGGGCACGCCGCAGTGGCCGGGCCCGCCTCCGGGTTACCCCAGCGGCCGGGCCTCCACCGGCGCGCCGCCGCCGAAACGCCGCCGTACCGGGCTGATCATCGGCATCTGCCTGGCAGGCGTCGTGGTCCTCGCCGCGGCCGGGATCACGATCTTCGTCGTGGTCACCGACGACAGTGTGGAAGTGCACCGTCCGGCAGGCGGCCCCGAGGTCGTCGTCCAGGCGTACGTCGATGCGGTCAACCAGCGGGACCCGATCGGCCTGCAGAACGTCAACTGCCACCCCTCCACCGAGTACCCCGCGACCCGGTCGGTCGCCGGGTTCGCCACGGACGGCGTCCGGATGCGCCTCGGGCGGAAAGCGCAGGCCTCGTCCGGCTGGCAGTACTACGAGGTCGAAGTGACCCGCACCGGCCGTCCGCCGTCCATCGGCAGGCTGGAGTTCAGCCAGGAGGAGGGCGGGACCTGGTGCGTTCCGCTCACCGGCCTCGGTCTTCCGGTCAACCTGCCGGGCTGACCCGCCGATGATCGGCTTGTGGACGGGAACCGAACCGGCCTAACGTGAGTCTTACGCATGAATCAGCGCAGACCCGGCCGTAATAAGGGGGACCAACCCATGTGGGTCGACGAGAGTGGCGGCACCGACGCGAGCGGGCCCGAGGCCATGACCGTCCACGTCGAGGGGCAGGACTACCAGGCCGAGGTGAACTACGACGCCGACCAGGACGGGGTCGCCGACACCGCGATCGTCGAGCACGGCGACGGCACGGCGCAGGCGTTCGGGGACACCGACCACGACGGCGTCGCCGACCACTACGCGGTGGTCGACTCCACCGGGCACGTCGTCGACCAGGCGGTGTACGACGAGGCCAGCGGATCGTGGGTCGAGTCCGGACAGGGCCACCCCGGCGGTACGGAGTCGACGTCGCAGGACTCCTCCACCACCGGCCACATCCACGCGGACCTGCCCGGCGGCGAGGTCGACGCCGGGGTCGCCACGATCGACACGGACCACGACGGGCACAACGACACCGCGGTCGTCGAGACCAAGTCCGGCGGCACGATCGCGTTCACCGACACCGACAAGGACGGCGATGCCGACGTCGCGGTGCAGATCGGCGCGGACGGCAGCACCACCACGTACGAGCACACCGGCTCCGGCGAATGGACCGAGACCGGCGGCGCGAACCACGCGATCGACCCGGCGAGCGATGCGGCCTGGGGTGGCGAGGGCGCGCAGCTGCTGAGCGGCGTCGCGAAAATCGACTCCGGCACCGGGCAGTGGATCAGCCCCAACTGACCCTGCTGTAACTCCTGTCACACACTACGGGCCCGGCCTCGCGCCGGGCCCGTTGTCGTCTGCATCTCCGCATCCGGCACGAATGCGACCCGGCCCGCACGAAAAGATTTTCGGCGCTGGCCCGTTCCAGTGAAACTGAATCGATTCCCTTATCGTTCTTGTGAGAGAACCGACAGGTCAGCTCTCGGTTACCTGCCGGTCATCCGGCTACAGTCGGGGAATCCCAAAAACCCGCACACCGGTCGTCGCCGGTGTGCGAAGCCATTCGGTCGCCGGCAACGAAGCCCGCACCGACGAACAACGGATGTTCGCGGTGTGGGCTCTTTTGTCGTCGGAAGTTCGGAAGTCAGGAGCAGAGATGACCGCAGTCGCCATCCCCGGACTGGACAACGCGCCGACGACGCACAGTGGCGTGCTGTCCTGGGTCCGGGAGGTCGCCGAGCTGACCACCCCGGACCGCGTGGTGTGGATCGACGGGTCGGACGAGGAAGCCGCCCTGATCAACGAGGAGCTGGTGGCGGCAGGCACCTTCGTGAAGCTGGACGCGAAGCCGAACTCCTACTGGGCCACCTCGGACCCCGGCGACGTCGCGCGGGTCGAGGACCGCACCTTCATCTGCTCGGCGGAGGAGAAGGACGCGGGCCCCACCAACAACTGGGTCGACCCGGCCGAGATGAAGGCCACGATGACGGAGCTGTACCGCGGCTGCATGCGCGGGCGCACGATGTACGTCATCCCGTTCTGCATGGGCCCGCTCGGGGACGAAAACCCCAAGCTGGGCATCGAAATCACCGACTTCGCGTACGTCGTCGCGTCGATGCGCGTGATG
Source organism: Amycolatopsis jejuensis (assembly GCF_000717335.1). Taxonomy (GTDB): domain Bacteria; phylum Actinomycetota; class Actinomycetes; order Mycobacteriales; family Pseudonocardiaceae; genus Amycolatopsis; species Amycolatopsis jejuensis. Next base: position 15,620 of record NZ_JNYZ01000013.1, on the reverse strand, counting down.
ACCCGCGCGGGCCGGGCGGCGCTCGACAAGTTCGTGAAGGCCGACGGCTCCGAGCGCGAGTTCGTGCCCGCGCTGCACTCGGTCGGCAAGCCGCTGCAGCCGGGCGAGAAGGACGTCGCCTGGCCGTGCAGTGACACCAAGTACATCTCGCACTTCCCGGAGGAGCGGCTGATCTGGAGCTACGGCTCGGGGTACGGCGGGAACTCGCTGCTGGGCAAGAAGTGCTACTCGCTGCGCATCGGTTCGGTGCTCGCCCGCGACGAGGGCTGGCTCGCCGAGCACATGCTGATCCTCAAGCTGATCTCGCCCGAGGACAAGGTGCACTACATCGCGGCGGCCTTCCCGAGCGCCTGCGGCAAGACCAATCTCGCGATGCTGCAGCCGACGATTCCGGGCTGGCGCGCGGAAACCCTCGGCGACGACATCGCGTGGATGCGCTTCGGCGAGGACGGCCGGCTCTACGCGGTCAACCCCGAGTTCGGCTTCTTCGGGGTCGCGCCGGGCACGGACAACCACACCAACCCGAACGCCATGCGCACGCTCGAAAAGGGCAACACGGTCTACACGAACGTCGCGCTCACCGACGATGGTGACGTGTGGTGGGAGGGCATGGAGAACACGCCCGCGCACGCGACGTCGTGGAAGCACCAGGACTGGACGCCCGGCTCCGAGGAGAAGGCGGCCCACCCGAACTCGCGTTACTGCGTGCCGATGTCGCAGTGCCCGATCCTCGCGCCGGAGTGGGACGACCCGAAGGGCGTGCCGATCTCGGCGATCCTGTTCGGCGGCCGCCGCAAGACCACGGTGCCGCTGGTGAACCAGGCCCGCGACTGGCAGCACGGCGTGTTCCTCGGCGCCACCATGTCGTCGGAGACCACGGCGGCGGCGGTCGGCGCGGTCGGCAACGTGCGCCGCGACCCGATGGCGATGCTGCCGTTCCTCGGCTACCACGCCGGTGACTACTTCAAGCACTGGCTCACGCTCGGCAAGAACGCCGACGCGAACAAGCTGCCGAAGATCTTCTACGTCAACTGGTTCCGCCGCGGCGACGACGGCCGGTTCCTGTGGCCGGGCTTCAGCGAGAACTCGCGCGTGATCAAGTGGGTCCTCGACCGCGTCGAAGGCCGCGGCAACGCCACCGAGACCCCGATCGGATACGTGCCGAACGCCGAGGACCTGTACCTCGACGGCCTGTCCGAGCCGGTCGAGGACATCCAGGCCGCGCTCGAGGTGCGCAACGAGGAGTGGCGCGAGGAGCTGCCGCTCATCGAGGAGTGGTTCGCGAAGATCGGCGAGGTCCCCTCGTCGCTGCGCGACGAGCTCGACGCGCTGGCCCAGCGCCTCGGCTGAGCCCACAGTCCGAAGGGGACGTTCGCACCGGGCGCGGACGTCCCCTTCTTCATGCGCGGAAAGTGTCGGTGCGGCGCGGTAGCGTGAGCGCATGGTGATCCCTGGGGAGAGGCCGTTCCGGTTCGGCGTCAACATGGTGCTGCCGGGCACGCGCGCGGAGTGGGTGGCGAAGTGCCGCCGGGTCGAGGAAATGGGTTACCACGTGCTGAGCGTGGCCGACCATCTCGGCATGGCGCCGCCGTTTCCGGCGCTCGTGCTGGCCGGTGAAGTCACGGAACGCGTGCGGCTCAACACTTTCGTGCTCAATGCGCCGTTCTACCATCCGACGTTGCTGGCGCGTGACGTCGCGGGCACCGATCAGTTCGTGTCCGGGCGGCTGGAGCTCGGCCTCGGCGCCGGGTACGTGAAGGCGGAGTTCGAGGCCGCCGGAATGCCGTTTCCCAGTGCGGGCGAACGGGTCGACCATCTCGAACGCACGGTCAAGGAACTCGCGCGGTTGTACGCGGATCCGGCGTATGCGCCGCAACCTGCGCAACCGGCCGGTCCCCCGTTGATGATCGGCGGCCGGGGGGACCGGGTGTTGGCGCTGGCCGCCGAGCATGCTTCGGTGATTGCGTTCAACGGCATGGCAAAGTTGCGTGACGGTGCACCGCTCGCGTTGGCCACCGCCGACGGGCTCGAGGAGCGCACGCGGTTCGTTGCCGAGCGGGTGGGTTCGCGGGAGGTCGAATTCAACCTGCTCGTGCAGTTCGTCCAGATCACCGATGATCGGCTTGGCACGCTGCGGAAACTGGGTGAACGGTTGGAGCTTCCGGCTGCCGAACTGGCGACGGTGCCCACGGTGTTGGTCGGCACGGTCGCGGAAATCGCCGAACAGCTGCGGGCACACCGGGATCGGTTCGGCATCAGCTATTACACGGTCCTGGAACCGAATGCCGAGGTTCTCGCGCCGGTGGTGGAGTCGTTGTGCAGCCGGTGATCGACGCCCGCGGCCTCGGGGTGAAAGCCGGTGACCTGTGGCTGCTGGAGGACCTCGATTTTTCCGTCGAGCCGGGCGAATGCGCGGTGCTCGTCGGGCCGAACGGGGTCGGCAAATCCACGCTGCTGCGATGTTTGTACGGGATGCAGGAACCGCAGCGGGGCCGGGTGCTGGTCGACGGCGCGAAGCCGGACGAGCGCAGTGTTGCCTTCCGCCGCAAGGTATCCGTGCTGTTCGACGATTCCGACTTCTTCGCCGAGCTCACGCCGGTGCAGCACCTGGAACTGCTGGCCGGTTCGTTCGGCGAAGACCTCGGTGATTTCAGTGCGTTACTGGCCGACGCCGGGCTCGCCGAACGCGCCCGCGTCACCGCAGGGCATTTCTCCGCCGGGCAGCGGCGGCGGTTGCTGCTGCTCGGTGTCACCGCGCGGCCGCACCGGGTCCTGCTGCTCGACGAGCCCGAACGTGCGCTCGACACCGAAGGCAAGGAATGGCTGGTCGACCTCATCGGCCGGTCCACGGCAGCCGGGGCGGCGGTGGTCGTGGCCACGCATCACCAGCCGTTGCTGGAAACTGCGGACAGTGTGCTCGAACTGTGGTGATGCGGTTGCGCGTACCCGGCCGCAAGCGGTTCGGCGGCATTTTCAGCGGGGACAGCCCCACCTTCGTGCTGATGTTCGGGGTGGGCTTCCTGTTCACCGCGTTCTTCCGCACCGACGCGTGGCATCGAGTCCTTTTTGGACCGTCCGTTGTGGACTTCCCGGCGGTGCTCGGTCTCGTCCTGCTGTGCTGTGCGGTGGGCTGGCGAAGCCTGCTGCGCCGCGGTTTCGTGTGGGCGGAACCGGCGGAGCTCACCTGGATGGACTACGCGCAGGTGGACCGCCGCCGAGTCGTGGCGACCCGGCTGGCGGGCGCGCTCACCGGGTTCTTCGTGGTGATCGGATACGTCGCCGCGCTCATGCTGGCGGTCGGCGGCGGTTCGCTCGAATGGTGGCGCGCGGCGGCCGCAATCGTCGCCGGTGGCACGGTTTTGGCGTTCACCACCGCGCGGCGCACGGGTTTCCGCAGCGAAGCCGCCGGTCCGCTGCTGATCGCGGTGGCCGGAGTGGTCATCGCTGCGGCGAAGCTCGATGCTCCCGCCGTGCAGTACGTCGGCGCCGCGCTCGCGTTGTGCGGTCTGCTGCTCGCCTTCGGCGGGGAGGCGGCCAGCCGAGGCGGACGCGCGGTGCTGCTCGACGGCTGGAACGCGCGGGTCCTGCGGTCGGTCGCGGTCACGTTCCTCGACCCGATGATGATGCTGCCGGAGTCCGCGCCGGTGGGTACGTGGTCGGTGCGGCACCCCACCGCGTTCCGGCTGGCCTGGGCGGGGATGATCGGCCGGTCCCGGTACGCGGGCACCGTCCTGCTGGTCGCGCTGGCCGTCGCGGTGGGGCACGTGGCCGTGCCGACGCTGCCCGGTCCGGTGCTCGTCGGGCTGGGCGCGTACATCGCGCTCACGCCGTTCGGCGCCGGGCTCGGCGTGCTGTGGCGAAATCCGGGACGGCGGCGATGGCTGGGTTCGTCGTCCGGGGAGCTGGTCGTCGCGCACGGCGTGGTGCTCATCGTGGTCGCGCTCGGCTGGTCGATGCTGCTCACAGTGGCACTTTTTGCTTTGGGGACAGCGGTTTCGCCGCTCTCCTGGGTGATGGTCGCCCTCGCTGTGCTGTCGGTGTTGCGCACGGTCACGCGCGCGCCGGTGGACTACAGCAGCGCGGGTTTCGTCGACACCCCCGCCGGTCCGATGCCCGCCAACCTCGCGCGGCAGCTGTTCCGCGGGCCCGACTTGCTGGTGGCCGGAATCCTGGTGCTGGCGCTGGTCGGCTGAACGGGCGCGCGCGGGTTAGGCTCCGTGCCGACGAGAGGAGCCGACGTGGGCGGTGGACACGCTTCCGGCACCGGACGCAGGGCGACCAGCGAGTTCCCTCCCGAGTGGAGTGACGAGCAGATCATCGCGGTGGTCAAGGACGTCGCGAACGATCCGGGCGAACCGCGCCGGCAGCAGTACAACGGCCGCTGGCGCTGTGCCGGCGAACGCTTCGGGGTGCACGTGGTGGTCCTGGTCAACGGCGATGGCCAGGTGCACACCGGCTATCCGCTGTCCGGCCCCGGCGTGATCCGCAACCCGGACACCGCCCGTGACCCGGCCAACCCCACGGTCGCCGACCGGGCAGGCAACCGCATCAGCTACTTCACCGACAGCCTCCTGCGCCTCCTCACCGACCGCCTCCCCGCGGACGACCTGGCGCACTACCGGGACCTCCAGTGGTCCGGCGAATGGGAAGAACTCGCTGACACCCTGGCCGCCCACTTTGCGGTCACCGGCCTCCAGCTCAACCCGGACGAGTACGCGGATTTCGAAAAACTGCTGAACTCGTTCGACCTCCCCGTCCGAGACTGCGAATTCCTCAACGGCCGAGACCGAATCCTGACGTCCCTACGCGCTTGACTCACCAGGGCACGACCCCCGCGTCATCGAAGAAGCCACCGCGAGGCCCGTCATCGGGCAGCGTCGCGAGGCGGATCGCGATGGCCGCACCTTGTTCAGGTGTCCGTAGGCCGGCGAATCCGGTGAAATCGGTTGCGACATAGCCAGGGCAGGCCGCGTTCACGATCACCTTCGTCTCGGCGAATCGGCGGGCGTACTGCGCGGTCAGGCTGTTGAGCATCGATTTCGACGGCGCGTACGCGGCGAGGATCGGCCCGGTCTGCAGGGTCAGCGACCCCATGTTGCTGGACATGTTCACGATCCGCGGCGCCGGTGCCTGGTAGAGCAGCGGCAGCATCGCGTTGGTCACCCGGATGACGCCGAATACGTTCGTGTCGAGCACCGTCCGGACGACCTCGACGTCGAGCGTCGTCGGATCCTGCGGGCCCGCACCGGCGATGCCCGCGTTGTTGACGAGCACGTCCAGCCGCCCGAGGTCCGCGGCCGCCGCGGCCACACTGTCGTCCGAGGTCACGTCAAGGGCGACCCCGAACGCGTCGACCCCTTCAGCCCGCAGCTTTCCGACCGCCTCCGCGCGCCTTCGTTCGTCGCGGGCCCCGACCGCGACGGTGAATCCGACGGCCCCGAGACCTTGCGCGATCGCAAAGCCGATTCCCTTGTTCGCACCGGTAACCAGCGCGGTTTTCGTGTCGTTCACTCCTTCATGCTGTGCTCCCGGCCGCCCTCGTGGCCAAGACCGCCTCGGTCGCATGTGATACCCGCCGAGTATCAATCCGTACGCTGGTTTTCGTGGACGATCTCGAAACCCGCGAACTTCGGTACTTCGTCGCAGTGGCCGAGGAACTGCACTTCGGCCGCGCCGCCACCCGCCTCGGCATTGCCCAGCCACCACTTTCCCGCGCGATCAGCCTGCTGGAGCGCCGGCTCGGGGTCCAGCTCCTCGACCGAAACCGCCGCGGCGTCGCGCTGACCCCCGCCGGTCAGGTCCTGCTCCACGAGGCAACCACGGCCCTCGACGCGGTCAATGCCGCCGCCCGCCGAACCCGCCGAGCCGGCAATCCGGAACGGCCGCTGGTACTCGTCACCAAAGCAGGCGCGTCCCACGAACTCCTGCAAAAACTCCTCACCGCAGCAGCGAACGACCCCGCCGTGACCCCGGTCGACGTCCTGCTGTGCGAGGTCGGCGAACAGGCCGGACTCCTGCGCAACGGCCACGCCGACGCCGCACTCATGCACCGCCCCTTCGACGACCTCGCCGGTTTCGACACGGAAGACCTGCACACCGAAGGCCAGGTCGCGATCGTCCCCGCCGCCCACCCACTGGCCGCCCGGGCCCAGCTGACCCTCGCCGACGTCCGCAACGTACCTGGCCTGCCGATCGCCCGCTGGCCCCAGCTCGACGGAACCTACCCGGACGGCCCCGGACCGGAAGTCCACACCCAGGCACAACTAGCCCAACTGGTCGCCCTCGGCCGGACCCTGCTGGTGATCCCGGCGTCCAGCAGAGCCTGGCAATGGCCGGAACACGTTGCGGTACCGGTGATCGACGCCCCGGAAGTGACCACCGTGATCGCATGGCCAGCGAACAGCCGCTCACGAGAAGTAGCAACGCTGGTGCGCGCGGCAACCAGCCTCGCCTAGACGGTGATCGCCGGAACCCGGTGTGGCAATCGGGTTGCGTGGTGGTTGGTTTGCGAGGTGGCGCTGGTGGGTGGTGGTTGCCGGAACCGGGTGCGGCGTGCGGCTGGCGTGGTTGGTTTGCGAGGTGGCGCTGGTGGGTGGTGGTTGCCGGAACCGGGTGCGGCGTGCGGCTGGCGTGGTTGGTTTGCGAAGCGGCGCTGGAGGTCGGTGGTCGCCGGAACCCAACGCGGCGAGCGGCTGGCGAGACGGCGCTGGTGGTCGCCGCTACCGGGCGCGGCTAGTGGTTGGCATGCGAGGTGGCGCTGGAGGTCGCCGGAACCCAGTGCGGCGAGCGGCTGGCGCGGTTGGTGTGCGAAGCAGCACTGGTGTGGTGGTCGCGGGAACCTGGTGCGGCAAGCGGCGGGCGCGGTTGGTCTGTGACGCGGCACGGGTAGGCGACGGTCGCCGAATCCGGCGTGGTGAGCGGCCAGTGCGGTTGGCTTGCGAAACAGCGCTGGACGGCCACAGTCCCCGGAACCCGGCGCAGCAATCGGCCACCTGAGCGGCTATCGGCACCGGCGTTGCGGCCAGCTGGTCACCACCCAAACATCCCACCCACCGGCCAAGCGTCAACTGGCCTGCGAAAACGCCGCCGCCTCCCCATCGCACGCCAGTCGCAACCGGTCCAGCGGCATCCCCACCGCGTCCGCGATTGCGGCCACCGTGAAAAACGCCGGGGTCGGGATCCGGCCCGTCTCGATCTTGCGCAGGGTTTCGACCGAAATGCCTGCTTCCGCGGCCACGTCGACCATGCTGCGGCCGGCTCGGGCCGCGCGCAGCACTACGCCCAGCCGCTCGCCTCGGGAGCGTTCTTCGTCGGTCAGGGGCACGCGCACCATGCCGCCCAGTCTAGTCACAGAGTTGTCCACTGCCTGTGGATAACTCTGTGCACAAGGTTGCAAACCCCGTGGACAACCGCCGATCGGCACAAGTGCTGGGGGCATTCGGACCGGGAATGCCCCGCCGATAGGGGTACCGATCGGGCGGCAGAGGCGTCCGCGGGCGAGTTGTCCCCGGGGTTGTCCACAACCCGCCAGACCGGCCTAAGGACTGATCAAATCGAGACCGAAGACGTGTGAAGTCCGGACCACCTGGGTCTAGGGTCAGGCGGTCGCGTGTCACGTACGTGTTAGGTGAGGTCCCGATGTCCACTGCCAAACCGGGCGGGCGGGTACGCGGGTTCCAGTTCAGCGCTTGGAACCTGCTGTTGCTGATCCCGTTGCTGATCCTGGTCACGCCGCTCTACAACTTCGACGAACCGCGCCTCTTCGGCTTGCCGTTCTTCTACTGGTTCCAGCTGGTGTTCGTCATCGCCGGGGTGGTCTGCACCGGCATCGTCTACCTCGCCACCAGGAAAAAGCGGAACGGCGGCAAGGGTGATGGCCGATGAACAACATCCAGTGGGTGGAGCTGATCGTCTTCGCCTTCCTGTTCCTCGTCGTCACTGTGCTCGGGTTCGTCGCGTCGCGCTGGAAGGCCGGCGCCACGCTCGACCACCTCGACGAATGGGGACTCGGCGGCCGCAAGTTCGGCTCGTGGATCACCTGGTTCCTGCTCGGCGGCGACCTCTACACCGCGTACACGTTCGTCGCCGTGCCCGCGCTCGTGTTCAGCGCCGGCGCGCTCGGCCTGTACGCGCTGCCGTACACCATCGTCGTCTACCCGATCGTCCTGTTGCCGGCGCTGCGCATGTGGTCGGTCAGCCGGTCGCGCGGCTACGTGACCCCGGCCGACTTCGTCCGCGGCCGCTTCGGTTCGCCGACGCTCGCGCTGCTCATCGCGATCACCGGCATCGTCGCGACGATGCCGTACATCGCGTTGCAGCTCGTCGGCCTCGAAGCCGTGCTGCGCACCATGGGTATCAACGGCTCGGGCATCGTCGGGCACCTGCCGCTGCTGGTGGCGTTCGTCATCCTGGCGCTCTACACCTACCAGTCCGGCCTGCGTGCCCCCGCGCTGATCGCGTTCGTCAAGGACATCCTGATCTACCTGGTGATCATCGTCGCGGTGATCTACCTGCCCTCGAAACTCGGCGGCTGGGACCACATCTTCAACACCGCCAAGGACACCCTCGCCAAACCGAACCCGAACACCGGCAAACCCGCCGGTTCCCTCCTCCTCACGTCCTCCAACCAGCTACAGTACGCGACGCTCGCGCTCGGCTCGGCCCTCGCCCTGTTCCTCTACCCGCATTCGCTCACGAGCGTCCTCGCCTCGCGCGGCCGTAACGTGATCAAGCGGAACATGGTGGCCCTGCCCGCTTACTCGTTCGTGCTGGGTCTGCTGGCGCTGCTCGGGTACGTCGCGATCTCGGCGGGCGTCAAGCCGCTCACGAACGCGGCCACCGGCAAGGCGGACGGCAACACCATCGTCCCGCTGCTCTTCGGCTCGCAGTTCACGAGCTGGTTCGCCGGGATCGCGTTCGCCGCGATCGGCATCGGCGCGCTGGTGCCCGCCGCGATCATGTCGATTGCCGCGGCGAACCTGTGGACCCGCAACATCTACAAGGAGTACATCCGCAAGGACGCGACGCCGAGCCAGGAGGCCAAACAGGCCAAACTCGCGTCGCTGGTGGTCAAGCTGGGTGCGGTGCTGGTGATCATCCTCATCGACCCGCAGTTCTCCATCGACCTGCAGCTCATCGGCGGCGTGCTGATCCTGCAGACCCTCCCCGCGGTCGCGATTGCGTTGTACACCCGGTGGTTCCACAAGGCCGGGCTCATCGCGGGCTGGGTCGTCGGGATGGGCTGGGGCCTGATCATGCTGTACGGCATCCCCAACCCGGCCACCAAGAAACTCCACTTCGGTGGTTCCGCGCTGCCGCTGGGGAACCTGTCGATCTTCGGCTGGCACCCGTTCGCCGGCACCGGGCTCAGCGTCGTGCAGATCTACCCCGGGTTCGTCGCGCTGATCGCGAACATCCTGGTCGCCGCGGTGGTCTCGGCGATTGCCTGGGCGCTGAAGTGGAACGCGGGCAACGACGAGACCGAACCCGAGGACTACCACGCCGACGAGCACGACGAGAACCTGCGCCCCATCGGCGTGCACTAGAGGTCCACAGTGGACAGCGGCCCCTCGCTACCGCAGCGAGGGGGCCTCTCGCGTACGGGCGATCATCGCGGCGGACACCACGTACAGCACCACGGCGTTCAGCAGATGCCACAGAAAGTGCGTACCAGCGGGGAAATCACCGCACACCACGCCGTCGATACTGCGCAAGGCCAGCGACAGTGCGAAAACAGCCGCAGCCACGGCGAAATGCGGCCAGTACGGATTGCGCACCACCAGCAACGCGACGGCGAACCCGGCGAGCCCGACCAGCGCCGGCAGATAAAGCCCGCCACCGAGCGCGGACATCGCGACGGTCAACACCACGAATGCCGGTGCCCCCAACCATGCCCATTTCGCGGGCACCTGGAAGAAAACCCGCGGAAACCGCGCCGCGTAGTACAGCACAAACACGAGAATCGCAGCGGAATCGGCGACCGCACTCCACCTCGTCGCGACCAGGTGGAACACGCCACTGGCCACGAACACGAGCGCGACCAGCAGGGCGAGCGTGCGCCCGGTGCGCTGTCCGGCGGCACGCCACCACACCATTCCGGCGGCGACGAGGAACGCCAGGTTGGCGAGGTCGTTGAGCGGCTCACCCCAGAGCCCCGGTGCCGTGCGCTCGCAGTAACCGTCCACGTATGCGGTCCAGTTCACGGGGGTAAGCAAACTCCCTCCGGATGAACGTCAGGCACGCGGGTTACCGTGGAGCCCATGAGCGACTCGGTGAGCCGGTTCCCGGTGACGGAACTCGAAGACCTGCCCGACGACCTGCGCGAGCGGATCGGTGCCATCGCGGAGAAGTCCGGTTTCACCCCCAACATCTTCCGCGCGCTCGGGCACCGGCCTGCCGAGCTGCGGGCGTTTCTCGACTACCACGACGCGCTGATGGAACGCGAGGGCGGCCTCACCAAGGCCGAACGCGAGCTGGTGGTGGTGGCCACGTCCGCGGCCAACCACTGCACCTACTGCATCGTGGCACACGGGGCGATCCTGCGGATCCGCGCGAAGGACCCCGAGCTGTCCGACCGCGTGGCCGCCAACCCGTGGCAGGTGGAGCTGGACGAACGGGGCCGCGCGATCGTGGACCTCGCCCTCGCGCTCGCGCAGGACTCCGCGCTGTTCGGCGAGGCCGACCTCGAGGCCGCGCGCGAGGCCGGTCTCACTGAGGACGAGATCTGGGACGTCGGCTCGATCACCGCGCTGTTCGCGATGTCCAACCGGCTCGCGCACCTGACCGCGTTGAAGCCGAACCCGGAGTTCTTCCTGATGGGCCGTCAGAACCGGTAGAACGGCCCGGGCAGGTCCCGGCTCATCTCGAACCGTCCGCGCAGCCAGCTGCGCAGCCGGTTGACCGGTTTCGTCCAGATCCGTGGCGCGGGACCGAAGTACCGCGGGTCCTCGTGCGGGGTGAACGCGTCGCCGGTGAGCAGCACCGCGTCGTGGCCGAGCGGGCAGCGCCCGGACACCGAAATCACGCCGCGCGTGAGGTTTTCGACCCAGTCGACCTCGTCGACCCCCAGTAGCGTGCGGCGGTCGCACACCGCGCAGTAGACGGCGAACATCTATAGCTCCCGTCGCCAGGTCTCGCTGGTGACGAGGGGCCCGTAACTGTCGGTCTCCTCCTGCCCGGCGAGCTCGAATCCGACGCTGCGGTAGATCCCGCGCGCGGCGGTGAGCATCGACAGCGTCCACAACTCCATCTCGCGGTAGCCCGCCGCTCTCGCGAACTCGACGCACTCGTGCACCAGCCATTTGCCGACGCCGTGCCCGCGCGCGGCCGGTTCCAGCAGGAGCAGCCGCAGTTTCGCGACCCCCTCGTGGTCGCCCGGGGTGCAGAAGACACTGCCGACGCGTTCGCCGTCGACCTCGGCGATCCAGCCCGCCTGGCCCGGGTCACCGCGGTGTTCGGCGAAATCGGCGATCACGCGCGCGACCACGGCTTCGAAACGTCCGTCGAGGCCGTACTCCGTGGCGTACAGCGCGCCGTGCCGGTGCACCACCCAGCCGAGGTCACCCGGCCCGGGCGCGCGCAGCGTGACCTGCGGTTGTGCCGAGGGCTCGCCGACCAGCGCGGTGATGGTGCCCATCGCGCCGAGCAGACGGCGCTGGTCGGCGTCGGGGAACTTGTCGAGCAGGCCGCCGATCTGGCGGGCGGACCGGTTGTTGAGGTCGGCGAACGCGTCGTGCCCGTCGGCGGTGAGCGTGACGAGCTGGCGCCGGGCGTCGGTGGTGCAGCGTTCGCGCGCGACGAGGCCGCGGTTCTCCAGCCTGCCGAGCAGCCTGCTCGCGTACCCGCCATCGAGCCCGAGCCGTTTACGCAGGTCACTTACCTGGAGCTGGTCCTGTTGGGCCAATTCGAACAGCACCCGCGCCTCGCTGAGGGAGTACTCGGCGTCGGCAGGGCCCTCGTCGAGGACGCCGATCACCCCGGTGTAGAGCCGGTTGAAGGCGCGGACCGTCGCAACACGCTCGGCAAGCACGGAATCGGACACGGAACCACCTCGGCTTGAATCGTTGACCGAGTCAAGCATCGCCCCGGCGGCCGCTTCGGGCAAGCGAATTCCCCCGATGGGGAAGTGGTCCGGACATGTGGAAACCCCGTGATGCTGCCAGGTCGGGGGTCCGCCAGCATCACGGGGTCGTAGGGGGTATCGACGCTGCTCCGCGCAGCGTTACATCTCGGATGGGTTGTGGTTCAGGTCACTCTCGTGAGTGACCTACCAACAGGGTGGTGTCCGTCAGCGCATGAACGGCTGACGCGCCTGCGCGAGGGCGATGAGCTCCTGCCGGACCGTGGAGGTGGCCGCGGTGTCGATCGCCCGGTTCAGCGCCCGGCGAGTGCGAGCCTCGGCGCGACGGGCACGGAGCTTGGCGGCGATGTTGCTCATGGGTTCTGCATCCCCTTCGGAGTTCTTCGGTGGCTGTGCCTCTAGTATGCGCCTTTTTTCACAAGGATTCCAATGAATCGACGGTGACATGGGGCACTGGCCGGATAATCATCGGCGACGACCTGATCTTCACCGGACAGATTGGTGTCGGCAGTCACAAGCCGCTAACGCCCTAGCGATATCTATGGCTTTCTAGGAAAACGGGTAGAAAGGTTTAGCCGGACGTATGGTCAGTCGCGGCCGAGCAGGTAATGCCCGAAATGCGGCACGGTGAAGGCGATCTGCCCGCGCTCGGCGGAGTAGACCAGGCCCTTCTTCATGAGGTTGTCCCGCGCCGGCGACAGCGACGACGGCTTCCGCCCCAGGTAGACGGCCACATCGGCGGTGCCCGCGGGCTCGTCGCGGCCCTGGGTCAGCTCGGCCATCGCGAGCAGGTACTCGCGTTCGGCCGGCGTCGCGCGTTCGTAGCGCGACCCGAAGAACCCGACGGCCAGCTCGGATTCCGCCTCCGGCGCGGCGACCTGCACGTCCTTGACCGTGATCGGGTCGGCGGGTGCGGCGTCCCAGGCGGCTTTGCCGTAGGCCTGGATGAAGTACGGATAGCCGCCGGACGCGTCGAAGAGCGCGTCGAGCGCCTCCGGTTCGATCCCGGCTTCCTCGCGTTCGATCGGGGCCATCACGGCGTAGTCGGCGTCTTCGCGGCTGAGCCGGTCGATGCGGGCGTAGCGAAAAAGCCGCTCGGAGTAGGACTTCGACGCCGACAGCACTGCCGGTACGTGCGGCAACCCGGCCCCGACCACCACGAGCGGCGCGCCGGACTGCGACAGCTCATGGCACGCCGCGCACAGCGCCGACACGTCGTCCGGCTGCAGGTCCTGGATTTCGTCGATCAGCAGCGCGACACCGGTGCCGACGTCCGCGGCCAGCTCGGCGACGTCGGTGAACAGCTCGACCAGGTCGATCTCGATGTCGCCGGAATCCGCACGGCCCTGCGCAGCGGGCACGTCGATGCCGGGCTGCCAGCGGTCGCGCAGCTTCGCGTCCGGCCTGTTTGCCTTGAGCGCAAACGCTTTCAGCACGCCGAGGACGTCCTCGACCCGGTCCGGCGCGCGATGCCGCACGGCCAGGTCGCGGATCGCCCGATGCAGGGCGGCCGAAAGCGGACGGCGCAGCTCGGCATCCGGCCGCGCCTCGATTTTCCCCGCCCCCCACCGATGCCGGACGGCCATCGACCGCAGCTCCCCCAGCAGCACGGTCTTGCCGACCCCGCGCAGGCCAGTCAGCACGAGGCTGCGCTCGGGCCGCCCGCGAGCGACCCGCTCGAGCACGACCTCGAACGCCTTCAGCTCCCGTTCACGGCCGGCCAGTTCCGGCGGCCGCTGCCCGGCGCCAGGCGCGAAGGGGTTGCGGATGGGGTCCACTCTGTCACCGTATCGAGGTATCTAGCGTGGACCCGATATTTGCGGATACATGCACAGAGCACAGCGTGGCGCAGCCACTCCGTTGAGGGTGGTGGAGGGGAGGAAGGCGGAGGTGTCTCGTGTCTCCCTGAAAGATGGCCGGGTCTGCAGCCCCGTCCATCCCTACCCCCAGCACCCCTTTCGACGGCGCATTAGTCCGTCAGGTTCCGTTCCGCGTAGATCTTCATCGCGTCGCGGATGTACTCGGCGGTGCCAGGCCCGTGCTTCTCGTCGTACGCGCCGTAGCGCGGGTCGTCGACGTACAGCTGTCCGAGACCGGCGAAGTAGCCCTTCGACACCTTCCCGGCTGCCGGTTGCAACCAGGCGTACAGCCGTGCGGTGACGGCCTGCGCCTCTTGCGAAGCAGCGTCGTGACCAGCCTTGCGGGTTGCCCCGTACGCGGCCGAGATGTCGAGCTGTTCCTGCTGAAAGGCCTTCTTGTCAGCCTCGGTCAGCGACTTCCACCACCGGTCCCCCTTGCGGTAGGCCTCCGCGCCCCAGCGCTGGGTGACCTCCTCCTCGTAACGGGTGTGGTCGAAGCCGTCGAAAACTTCCTCCACCATCAGTTGTTCACCTCCCTTCAGTTTCCGCAGCGTGGTGCGCACGGACTCGATCTGCCGCCCGATCCGCTGCCGCTCCTGCTCCAGCAGCGCCAGGTGCGTTTCGAGCGCCGCGACGCCGTCGTGCTGGCCGTCCAGCACCTCGGCGATCGCGGGCAGGCCGAGACCCAGGTCGCGCAACAGCAGGATCCGCTGCAACCGGACGAGCGCCTGCTCGTCGTAGTAGCGGTACCCGTTGCCGCCGATCCGCGTCGGCGGCAGGAGCCCCACGGCGTCGTAGTGCCGCAGGGTCCGGCTCGTCGTGCCCGCGGACCGCGCGATGTCCTGGATCGACCACTCCGTTCTGACCACGCCTTCGACGGTAAAGGTTGACGCCGCGTCAAGGTCAACGCTAAATCTTTCTAGCGGTATCTAGTAGTTGTGCAATATTGTGGTAGGAACCGCTAGTCCCGGTTCGGCGGGAAGCCACGCGGGCATCCTCGGTTGTAGGTTCTCCACAGGGATTTCCACACCAGAGAGGCGAGACCCGTGATACTGCGCCGGGTGGCACGTCCACTACTCGCGTCGATCTTCATCTCCGGCGGCATCAACGCCCTGCGCGACGCCCAAGGGCACGCAAAGACGGCCGAACCGTTCATCACCGACACGTTCGACAAGGTCGAGGGCCTGGTACCGGACCAGGTCCCGCGCGATCCGGTCACGCTCGTCCGGATCGACGCAGCTGTCAAGATCGGCGCCGGCCTCGCACTGGCGAGCGGCAAAGCCCCGCGGCTGGCGGCAGTGGCCCTGCTCGGCTCACTGGTCCCGACCACGCTGGCCACCCACCGCTTCTGGGCACTCGAGAACCCGGCCGAGAAGCAGGCTCAGCAGGTGCAATTCATCAAGAACGCGTCGCTGGCCGGTGGTCTCCTCCTGGCCGCAGGCGACACCGCCGGGAAACCCTCGCTCGGCTGGCGCGCCCGCCGAGCCGCCAAAAAAGCGGGCAAGCGCGCCGAGAAACTGGGCAAACGCGCCGAGAAGTCGCTCACCGACTGAAGTCCCGCCCAGACCGCGCAAGTCCGTGAAGGGAACCATGAGGGAATCTGATTCCGTGATGGTTCCCTTGGGTTTTAACGTGTTGGTGTGGTGGGTTTTGTGCCGCGTCTGCTGTTTTTGAGGTGTGTT
>NZ_JNYZ01000012.1 GCF_000717335.1 Amycolatopsis jejuensis | reverse complement strand
CCCACCCCGGCCCCACCACCCAACACACCTCAAAAACAGCAGACGCGGCACAAAACCCACCACACCAACACGTTAAAACCCAAGGGAACCATCACGGAACTACTCCCACTCGATGGTGCCTGGGGGTTTGCTGGTTACGTCGAGGACTACGCGGTTGACTTCCTCGACCTCGTTCGTGATGCGGGTGGAGATTCGTTCCAGGGTTTCGTAGGGCAGGCGGGTCCAGTCGGCGGTCATGGCGTCTTCCGAGGACACCGGGCGCAGCACGATGGGGTGGCCGTACGTGCGGCCGTCGCCTTGGACGCCGACGCTTCGGACGTCTGCCAGTAGCACTACCGGGCACTGCCAGATTTCGTGGTCCAAGCCTGCTGCGGTGAGTTCCTCGCGGGCGATTGCGTCGGCTGCACGCAGGGTTTCCAGGCGGTCGGCGGTCACCTCGCCGATGATGCGGATACCCAAGCCCGGGCCCGGGAACGGCTGGCGTTGCACGATCGTCTCCGGGAGGCCCAGTTCCAGTCCTACCCGGCGGACCTCGTCCTTGAACAGCAAGCGCAGCGGTTCCACCAGCTCGAACTGCAGGTCATCAGGCAGGCCGCCGACGTTGTGGTGGCTCTTGATGTTCGCGGTGCCTTCGCCGCCGCCGGACTCGACCACGTCCGGGTACAGCGTTCCCTGCACCAGGAATCGGTAGTCGCCCTTGGCCTTGAGGTCCCGTTCGGCTTGCTCGAACACCCGGATGAACTCGCGGCCGATGATCTTGCGCTTCTGCTCCGGGTCGGTGACGCCGGAAAGCGCGCTGAGGAACCGTTCCCGCGCGTCCACAGTGACCAGGTTGACGCCCGTTGCGGCCACGAAATCCCGCTCTACCTGGGTGCGCTCCCCTGCACGCAGCAGGCCGTGGTCCACGAAGACACACGTCAGCCGGTCGCCGATGGCTCGCTGTACCAGCGCGGCCGCCACAGCCGAGTCGACGCCACCGGACAGGCCGCAGATCGCTCGTCCGTCGCCGATCTGTGCGGCGATCCTGCCGACCTGTTCGTCCACAATGGACGTTGTGGTCCACTGTGGCCGGACGCCCGCGATGTCGTGCAGGAACCGCCGCAGTACCTCCTGGCCGTGCGGCGAATGCGCGACCTCCGGGTGGTACTGGACGCCCGCGAAGCGCCGCGTCACGTCCTCGAAGCCGGCGACCTCGGCCCCGTCGGAACTGGCCGTGACGACCGAGCCCTCGGGGGCCTTGGTGACGCTGTCGTTGTGGCTCATCCAGGCCGTCTGGTGGCCGGGCAGTCCGGTGTGCAGGACGCCGCCGTCGCCGACCATTCGCACATCCGTGCGGCCGAACTCGCGGACGCCGGTCGGCTCGACCACGCCGCCGAGCGCGCGCGCGAGCAGCTGGTGGCCGTAGCAGATGCCGAAGATCGGCACGCCCGCCTCGACCAGTTTCGGGTCCATTCCCGGGGCGCCCTCGGCGTACACGCTCGACGGGCCACCGGACAGGATGATCGCCGACGGGTTCTTGGCCAGCAGCTCCTCGGCGGTCGCGCTGGAGGGCACGACCTCGGAGAAGACCTGGGCCTCCCGCACGCGGCGCGCGATCAGCTGCGCGTACTGCGCTCCGAAGTCCATGACGAGTACCGGACCGGTGGGAGTGGCCACCTACGACCTCCAGTCGAGCGAGCGCTGTTGTCTCCATCGTCCCAGGTGGGCCCCGTCACGTCGGCATGACCCCGAAAACCTGGCCCGGAATGCGGACGGCGGCTGTCCGCAACCCGGCTTACCGTGCCTCCATGACTGTCGACTGGACCAAGCAACTGACCGAGCAGCTCGACTGGCACTGGCAGCACCACGTGCGCTCCCGGCTGGACGGGCTCACCGACGACGAGTACTTCTGGCAGCCTGTCCCGGACTGCTGGACGGTGCGTCCGCGCACGGAGAACCCCGACGGACCGGGCATCGGCGACTTCACCATCGACTTCGCGTTCCCCGAGCCGACCCCGCCGCCGGTCACCACGATCGCGTGGCGGCTCGGGCACATCATCGTCGGCGTGCTGGGCATGCGCGCGGCGTCGCACTTCGGCGGCCCGGCGATGACGTACCAGGATTACCCGTACGCGGGCACGGCCGACGAGGCGCTCAAACAGCTCGACGACGCGTACGCAAACTGGATCGCGGGTGTCCGCTCGCTGACCGGGGAAACGCTCACGCGTCCGGTTGGTCCGGCCGAGGGACCGTATGCCGAAGAGCCGATGGCGACGCTCGTCCTGCACATCAGCCGCGAGACGATTCACCATTCCGCGGAAGTCCTGCTGCTGCGCGACCTCTACCGAAACCGATGAGTACCGCCAGCGGCGCGACCAGCAACGCGGCCCGGAAGAGCGGTCCGGCGTCCCGGAGCACCACCACGGCGAGCGCGCCGAGCAGCCCGGCAACGCACATGGAGTTTCCGGCCCCGACCGGGTTGAGCCAGAGGTAACTCAGGAACTGCCCGAACAGCCCACAACCGAAATACAGGACAAACCACTGGACGCGGCTGAAGCACCATTCCGCGAAGGTGCCGAGCACGGCCAGCGCGATCAGGTTGAAGATGCCGCCGAAAATTCCGCCGTCGTGGAAGAACATGCCGGTGCCGAGCCGCCACCATTGCCCGGCGTCGATGGCCGTGGCACCCCGCTGCACGCGCTCCAGCAGGGATGGCTCGACCAGCTGAGCCACCAGCGCGGCGGCGGCGGCCAGGAACACCACCCCGGCGAGTACCGGACGGCGCACCGTGCCGGTACGGGCGAAGAACGCGCGCACGGGGTTGGCGGACCTGCGAACTGCGGCCGAATCGGTCATGGGTCCGACGATAAGGCGCGGGCGCCCCCGACAAATGACATCTCGGCGGCGGGACAGTCGGGCCGAGCCCGGCGTGCCCCGTCCGGCGTACCCGAATACCTTGGTGCGCATGGACACGATCACCCCACAGCCGCGGGCCGCGTGGATCGCCGGTCGGGCCGAGCAGGGCGCGAGCACGCTCGTGGTGCACCACCCGTTCGACGGCAGCGAGGTCGCGACCGTCGCGGTGCCCGGTGCGGAACAGGTCGAACGGGCGGTGGCTGCGGCGGCCGCGGTCGCGAAGGAGTTCCGGCG
The DNA here is from genome assembly GCF_000717335.1 of Amycolatopsis jejuensis. Lineage (GTDB taxonomy): Bacteria > Actinomycetota > Actinomycetes > Mycobacteriales > Pseudonocardiaceae > Amycolatopsis > Amycolatopsis jejuensis. The sequence continues at coordinate 515,386 of NZ_JNYZ01000012.1, read as the reverse complement.
CAGTCCGGCACACCAGCGGGCGAACGCGCTCGAGCACGTGTCGCGCGGGATCGCGCTGCGCGCCGAGGAGCTCGCCGAGGTGATCACCGCGGAGAACGGCAAGCCGCTGAAGTGGGCCGAGGCCGAGGTGAAACGTGCGGTGTCGGTGTTCCGTATCGCGGCCGAGGAGGCCCGCCGGTTCAGCGGCGACGTGCAGCGGCTCGACTCCGACCCGTCCGGCGACGCCCGCCTCGCGCTGGTCCGCCGGGTGCCGCGCGGGCCGGTGCTCGGGATCGCGCCGTTCAACTTCCCGCTGAACCTGGTGGCCCACAAGGTCGCGCCGGCGCTCGCGGTGGGTGCGCCGATCATTGTCAAACCCGCGCCGCGCACGCCGTTGTCGTCGCTGATTCTCGGTGAGCTGCTCGCCGAGACGGACCTGCCGGAAGGTGCGTTTTCCGTGCTGCCGCTGGGTAATCCGGAAACGCAGAAGCTGGTCGCGGACCCGCGGCTGCCGGTGGTGTCGTTCACCGGGTCGGGTCCGGTCGGCTGGTCGCTCGCGGACGCGGCGGCCCGCAAGCACGTCGTGCTGGAACTGGGTGGCAACGCGGCGGCGGTCGTGCTGCGGGACTGGCCGGACCTCGAGGGCGCCGCGCAGCGCATCGCGACCTTCGGGAACTACCAGGCCGGGCAGTCGTGCATCGCGGTGCAGCGGGTGATCGTGGACGCCGCAGTCGCGGACGAGTTCGTACCCGCGCTCACCGAGGCCGTCGAGGCACAGCAGACCGGTGACCCATACGACCGCAACACCGACGTGGGTCCGGTGGTCGACGAGGCTGCCGCGGAACGGATTGTGGCGTGGGTCGAGCAAGCCGTGTCCGGCGGCGCACGGGTACTAACCGGCGGAACGCGCTCGGGCGCGACCGTCGCGCCGACCCTGCTCACCGACGTCCCGGCGGACGCCAAGGCGTGGTCGGAGGAGATCTTCGGACCGGTGCTCGCGGTGTCCATTGTGGACGGGGTGGACGAGGCTTTCGCTGCGGTGAACGATTCGGCGTACGGGTTACAGGCCGGGGTGTTCACCAGCGACGTGCAGCTGGCCTTCCATGCATCGGCGGAGCTGGAGGTCGGCGGCGTGATCATCGGCGACGTACCGTCCTATCGCGCGGACCAGATGCCTTACGGCGGCGTGAAAGGCTCGGGCGTCGGACGCGAAGGGGTACTATCGGCAATGCACGATCTGACCGAGGAACGCGTGACAGTGTTCACCGGAGTGGACCTCTAAACCCCTTGGGCGAATTTGAACACTCCGTTGGGGTCGTACACTTTCGCCACCTGGTCGAGACGGGCGGTGTTGTTGCCGTAGTACGCCGTTTTCCAGTCGGTGAGGTCCGGGTCGATGTAGTTGACGTAGCCGCCGCCCGCGCCCGCTCCGGCCAGCTCGGTGACCACTGTGGACACTGCACTCCGCACGCTCGTCTGGTTCGCCGCTGTCGCCGGGGAGTAGACCTGGATGCTGGCCAGCGCCTTCCGGTGCCAGAACGCCGTACCGGTCGGCGAGATGTCGGCGACCGCGCCGCCGAGGCCGTCGATCAGCAGGTCCATTCCTTTGTGGCCGGACGCGAGGTCGGCGACCTTCGCGCCGTCCACCGGCTTGGTGATGATCCGCGACGACGCCACGAAGGTCTGCCGTTCCGAACTGCCGGAGAAGTACTTCATTGCCGCGCCGTAGCCGAGGGTCTTCATCGTTCGGCTCGACGGGGAAACGTCCAGTCCATCGAGGACGGACGACAATTCCGTTGAGCTACCGACAAATGCTCCGCCGATTCGGCACGAACCATTGGACACCACCAGGTTCGACCACAGCTCAGGCGGCGTGGTGGGCAGCCAGCGCTGCCACTCGTCAAGCACGTCACCCGTTGAACCGGACGGGAACCGCAGTGAGAACACTGTGATACTCGGCGCTTCCGCGGTGTTGAAGGTGAAAGACGTGACGATGCCGAAGTTTCCCCCACCGCCTCCGCGCAGCGCCCAGAACAGGTCACTGTCGGATGCTGCGCTGACCGTGCGGAGTTTGCCGTCCGGCGTGACGACCTGAGCCGACTTGAGCCGATCGCAGGTGAGACCATATTTTCGGGTCAGCACCCCGATTCCGCCACCGAGGGTGAGCCCGGCAATGCCGACCGTCGGGCACGATCCGGCGGGCAGGCAGCGTCCGGCCTCGGCCAGCGCGGAATAGACGGCGCCGAGTTTCGCCCCGGCGCCGATCACCACCTGTTCACCTTGGACGTCCACAGTGGACATCCCGCCGACGTCGACGATCAGCCCGCCGTCCGGCGTCGAATACCCGGCATAGCTGTGTCCCCCGCTGCGCGCCGCAATCGGCACCCGGCCACCGGCCAGGTCGACGCACGCCTGTACATCCTCCGGCTTCTCGCATTTCGCGACCGCGGCCGGGGTGCGGCCGTCGAACAACGGGTTGAACACGCGTTTCACGGTGCCGAATCCGTCATCGGAAGGCAAGACGAGGTCGCCACTCAGCTTGTCCCGCAACGCTTTCCAGTCGGGCGGACCGGACGGCTTGCTGCTGGTGGACGGCGGCACCGGCGAGCTGGACTGCGGTGTCGACGGCGGCGCAGCCGGGCTGCACGCAGCGGCCACCGCACCGAATGCGGTGAGCCCGGCCACCCGCAGGAACGTCCTTCTCCCGACAGTCATACCGATCAGACGTTCCGGGCCCGGCATGGGTTGCGTTTCGTGGCGTCCACTTCGGACGCTGTCACAGCAGCGACTCCATTTCCGGCACCGGACCGGACAAGGCGGACCCGTCGGCGCGGCCGGTGAGCCAGGGCAGCACGGTGCCCGGGGTGCCGGTGACCAGTTCGCCGCCGTCGCCGAACGTCCAGGTGTGCGCGCCGTCGGTGAGCCGGAACGACGGCAGCTGCCGCGGGCTGATCCGGATCAGGGTCGCGATCACGGTGTCGAGGTGGTCGCCGAGCAGGGCGGTCGCGCTGTCGAAATCGTGCCCGGCGTCGAGGTCGGCGAGGTGGATCGTGGTCTCCGACAGCCGCAGGGTGAGCGCGTCCACGCCGGTCATCGCGGCGCCGTTACGGTGTCGGACCGGCGCCGACCAGGCCTCCTCCGACAGCCGCGCGGCATGCTCGGTCAGCCGCTGCCCGGACGCCACGAGGTCGGCCACGATTTCCGCCGGAGCCCTGGTCGCGCCCGCCTCGATGGCATCGTCCCGCGCCGTGCCCGGCCCGTACATCGGCTGCTCGACACCGGTTTCGGCCCAGGTCAGCAGGTTGCCGATGGCGTCGGCGTTGCGGGCGACGTGGGTGAACAGGTGCGCTCGCGTCCAGCCGGGCAGCGCGCTTGGCTCGCCGAACGCCGCGTCCGGCAGGCCTTGGGCGACCCGCGCCCATTCGTCGTGCAGTTCGCGGATGCGGTCCAACGCCGTAGTGGTCACCCGGCGATCCTAGGCGTCAGTGGCGCAATGCGGCAGGGGCGCTTGCCGGAACGGCCGGGTTCTTCGGCGCCACCGGCTCCATCCGCAGGTACCCGCGGCCCTGCTCCGGCCGCTGATCGGCCTCGCCCTTGTTGGGCCAGAACGAGAATGCCCGCTCGGCCTGCGCGGTGATCGTGAGCGACGGGTTCACGCCGAGGTTCGCGGTGATCGCCGAACCGTCCACAACGGACAGTCCGGGATAGCCGTACACCCGGTGGTACGGATCGATCACGCCGGATTCCGGGCTGTCCCCGATCGGGACGCCGCCGATGAAATGCGCGGTGAGCGGAATGTCGAAGACTTCGCCCCAGGTACCGCCCGGCATGCCGCCGATGTGTTCTGCGGTGCGCACATTCGCCTCGTGCCCGGCCGGAATGAAGCTCGGGTTCGGTTCGCCGTGGCCTTGTTTCGACGTGAATTTCCGGCGCCCGAAAAGGCCGCGGCGAGTGTAGGTGGTGATGGAATTGTCCAGGCTCTGCATCACCAGGAGGATTACGGTGCGCTCGCTCCAGCGGTATGCGTTGAGCAGTTTTGCCGACTGTATGGGGTGTTTCAGCAGGAAAGTGGCTGCTTGGCGCCAGCGCGGTACCTTCGACGAACCATCCGTCGCGACGGTTTGCAGCAGGCTCATTGCGTTGCTGCCCTTGCCATAGCGCACCGGTTCGATGTGGGTGTTTTCGTCTGGGTGAATTGATGAGGTGATGGCGACGCCACGGCTGAAGTCGCGGGTTTCGTCCACGGTGGCGCGGGCGGCGCCGATGATGGCTTCGGAGTTGGTCCTGGTCAGTTCGCCCAGCCGCCGCGACAACTTGGGCAACGCGGCAGTTTCTTTCATGCGGTGCAACAGGTTTTGGGTGCCCCAGGTTCCGGCAGCGAAGACGACCTGCGACGCGGTCACCTTGGTACGGAAGCGTTTACCTGTCTTCTGCAGGGTGACTTCGTAACCGTCAGCGGTTGGGCGCACTGTCGTTACCGTGGTCAGCGGGATGACCTTCGCGCCGTTCTTTTCCGCGAGATAGAGGTAATTCTTCACCAGCGTGTTCTTCGCACCGACACGGCAGCCGGTCATACACGACCCACATTCCGTGCAGCCGACGCGATCCGGCCCGGCGCCACCGAAAAACGGGTCAGCCGCGGTCTCCCCTGGCTTGCCGAAATACACCCCGACCGGCGTCGGGTGAAAGGAATCGGCCACTCCCATGTCTTTTGCGACCTCGCGCATCACCACGTCCGACGGCGTGATCGTCGGGTTCGTGACGACCCCGAGCATCCGGCTGGCTTGGTCGTAATGCGGGGCCAGTTCGCTTTCCCAGTCGGTGATGTGTGCCCATTGGCGATCTTGATAGAACGGCTTGAGGGGGCGGTACAACGTGTTCGCATACACGAGTGATCCGCCGCCGACGCCTGCGCCGGCCAGCACCATGACGTCGTTGAGCAGGTGGATGCGCTGGATGCCGTAACAGCCGAGTTGCGGGGCCCAGAGGTAGCGCTTGAGGTCCCAGGAGGTCTTGGCGAACTCGTCGTCGGCGAATCGCCTACCTGCTTCGACCACGGCGACGCGGTAGCCCTTTTCGGTCAGTCGCAGGGCGGCGACGCTGCCGCCGAAGCCGGAGCCGACGACGAGGACGTCGTAGTCCGGGTCAACTCGCGTGGTGGTGTTACTGGCAGTCACAGATAGCAGGGTAGCCCCGGTCAGCTCTTCTGACCAGGGGTAAGTTACCGACGAGTTCGGTCGCGCAGCCGGGGCGGGGAAAGTCCGTGAAGGGAACCTTCACGGAATCTGATTCCCTGAAGGTGGCCTTCACGGACTTGAAGGGGGTTCAGCCGCGTACGGCCAGGCCCACTCGCTGGAATTCCTTCAGGTCCGAGTAGCCCGTCTTGGCCATGGCCCGGCGGAGGGCACCGAAGAGGTTCACCACGCCCTCCGCGTCCGACGACGGGCCGAACAGCAGCGTCTTCAGGTCGGCTGCGTAGTCCGAGTCCGGGCCTGCGACCACGCGCGAGCGCGGCAGCGACGGGTGTGCGGCGGCCGCCGTCCAGTACAGGCCCTGGCCGGGGGCGTCCGAGGCCGTCGCCAGGGGGGCGCCCAGCATTACCGCGTCTGCGCCGCACGCGATGGCCTTGGCGATGTCACCGGAGGTGGTGATGCCGCCGTCGGCCAGGACATGTACGTAGCGGCCGCCCGTTTCGTCCAGATAGTCCCGGCGGGCAGCGGCTGCGTCGACGATTGCCGTTGCCATCGGGACTCCGATACCCAGCACGCGGTCGGTGCTCGTGACGCCCTCGGTGTACCCGTGGCCGACGATCACGCCTGCCGCGCCGGTGCGCATCAGGTGCATGGCGGTGCGGTAGTCGCTCACGCCGCCGGCGATGACCGGGACGTCGAGGCGGCCGATGAATTCCTTGAGGTTGAGCGGTTCCGCGTCGCGCTGGACGTGCTCGGCCGAGATGATCGTGCCCTGCACCACCAGGATCTCGACGCCTGCGGCGAGCAGGTCCGGCGTCAGTTCGGAGGCGTGCTGCGGGCTCACCCGCGCGGCGACCGTGACCCCGGACTCCCGCACGGTCTTGATCGCCTCGGACAGCAGGTCGAGGCGGATCGGTGCGGAGTGCAGCTCCTGCAGCTCACGTACGACGGCCGTCGGGTCCTCGCTGTCCTCGGCCGCGCGGACGAGGCGGAAGATCGCTTCCTCGACACCTCCGTGCCGGGCCCACAGGCCTTCGGCGTTGAGCACGCCCAGCCCGCCCAGCTCGCCGATCGCCACCGCGGTGCCCGGCGACACGATCGCGTCGGTCGGGTGCGTGACCAGCGGCAGGTCGAACCGGTACGCGTCGATCTGCCAGGCCGTGGACACCACCGACGAGGACCGCGTGCGCCGTGACGGGACGATTTCCACGTCATCGAGGCCGTACGCCCGCCGCGCCGTGCGGCCCATGCCGATCTCGACCAGATCCCGCACGTGATGTCCCTTCTCGCACCTGACGTCGAACAGTGTCCATTGTCGCCAGTGGACGTGGGTGACCTGCGCACGGGGGGCCACAACCACCGGTGGTGGGCGTGGTTGTTTGCCACCGCGGGCGCCGGATGGTTGGCTGCTTCGCTGGACCGAGGGGGACGGAATTGGCTCTGGGCAAGGACTTCCAGAGGTTGTGGCTGGCTTTCGCGGTGAGCACCTCGGGCAGCTTCCTCGCCTTCGACGCCTTCTCCGTGATCGCCGTCCGCGTCCTGCACAGCAGCGCCGCGCAGGTGTCGCTGCTGGCCGGAGCCGGGCTCGCGGTGGGTGCACTGGTGGCGCTGCCGCTCGGGCCGTGGGTGGAGTTCCGGCGGAAACGGCCGGTGCTGGTCGCGATGGACGTGATCCGCTTCCTCGCCCTGCTGACGCTGCTTCCGGCGTACCTGCTCGACGCGCTGACGTTCGGCCAGCTCGTGGCCGTTTCGGTGGTCGTGGCGGCGGCGAACATCGCCTTCACCGCGGCGAGCGGCGCGTACCTGAAGTCACTCGCGTCCGGCCCGGACCTGCTCGTCGCCAACGGCCGCTTCGAGACCACGCAGTGGACCGCGACGGCCATCGGCCCACCTGCCGGTGGCGCGGCAATCGGGCTGTTCGGCCCGCTGGTCACGGTGGTCCTGGACGCGATGAGCTACCTGCTGTCCGCGCTCACCCTCGGCACGATCCGCGGCACCGAGCGCAAACCGGCCGACCGCCCGGCCGCGTTCCGGGCCGCCGACCTCACCGAAGGCTGGCGCTACCTCTTCCGGCACGCCCGGCTGCGGATGTTGTTCCTCAACACCTGCCTGGTCAACGCCCTGATCATGGCAACCGCACCGATCCTGGCCGTACTGCTGCTCGGCGAGCTCGGCTTCCCGACGTGGCAGTACGGGCTCGCGTTCGGCGTGCCCTGTCTCGGCGGTCTCCTCGGGTCACGGCTCGCCCGGCGCCTGGTACCCCGTTACGGCCAGGCCCGGCTGCTGCCGATCCTGGCCACCCTCCGGACCTGCTGGGTGGTGCTGCTCGCATTCGTCCCGGACGGGACCGCCGGGCTGGCCTGGGTGATGATCGTCGAGTTCGCGCTGATCATCTGCGCTGCGATGTACAACACTGTCCTCGCGACCTACCGCCTCGAACAGACCGATGACCGGTACGTGAGCCGCATGCTGTCGGCGTGGCGGATCAGCAGCAGCGCCACCACCGCGGCCCTGACCATGGCTTGGGGCGCGGTGGCGGCGTGGCTGGGCACCCGCGGCGCGCTCGGTCTCGCGGGCGCGCTGATGCTGGTGACCCCGCTGCTGCTGGCCGGATGGAACCGTCAGAACGAAACCCGCTCGACGGAATCGGTGCGCAGCACGGATTCCTGATCGAACAGGTTCTTGTAGTCGGTCCGGATCTGCTCGAGGTCGTCGTTCGCGTGCTGGTTCGAGAACGGGTACAGCACCACGAGCACGACCGACCGTTCCCGCACGACTGTGCCCGCGCCGGAACGCCACTGACCGGTGCCGACCAGCTGGGTGAAGCCGTCCGGGAACCGCGGCGTGATGTCCTTCGCCGAGAAGTCCGCGAACTCCTTGTCGGTGACCTCGCCGCCGTTCGGCTTCGAGGTGCCGAAGTACAGCTCGGTGCGTTTCCACACCTGCCCCGGCGCCGCGACCGGCTCGGCTGCCGTCGCCGTGGAAACCGCCGCCCCTCCCCCGGCGCCGAGCACCGCCGCCGTCGTCACTGCAAGCACGAACCGCCGTGAAACCCGCATCCGCCCATTCCCTCCCGTGTGGCTGGAGGGCCAGTGTGGCGGAACGGCGTCACCGCGTCGTGTAGTTCGGCGCCTCGACGGTCATGGTGACGTCGTGCGGGTGGCTCTCCTTGAGCCCGGCCGCGGTGATCCGCACCAGCTGCGCCTCCTGCAGCTGCGGAATCGTCTCCGCGCCCGCGTATCCCATTCCCGCGCGGAGGCCGCCGACGAGCTGGTGCACCACGTTCGCGAGCGGACCGCGGAACGGGATGCGGCCTTCGATGCCCTCGGGCACGAGCTTGTCCTCGTTGAGCACGTCGTCCTGCGCGTAGCGGTCCTTGGAGTACGACTTCGCCTCGCCGCGCGACTGCATGGCCCCCAGCGAGCCCATGCCGCGGTAGACCTTGAACTGCTTGCCGCCGACCAGGATCAGGTCACCGGGCGATTCGGCAGTACCGGCCAGCAGGCTGCCCAGCATCACCGTGGACGCACCGGCCGCGATGGCCTTCGCGATGTCGCCGGAGTACTGGATGCCGCCGTCACCGATCACCGGGACACCCGCCGGACGGCACGCCTGGTCGGCCTCGTAGATCGCGGAGATCTGCGGTACGCCGACGCCCGCGACGATGCGCGTGGTGCAGATCGAACCCGGGCCGACGCCGACCTTCACGCCGTCCACGCCCGCGTCGACGAGCGCCTGCGCCCCAGCACGCGTGGCGACGTTGCCGCCCACGATGTCGACGGTTTCGCCGAGTTCCTTCTTCAGCAGCCGCACGGTGTCGACGACCGCGCGCGAGTGGCCGTGCGCGGTGTCGACCATCAGCACGTCTACGCCTGCTTCGGCCAGCGCCATCGCGCGCTTGTGCCCGTCCGGACCTACGCCGACCGCGGCGCCGACGATAAGCCGGCCGTCCGGGTCCTTGCTGGCCCGCGGATACTGCTCGGTCTTCACGAAATCCTTGACCGTGATCAGCCCGCGCAGCTTGCCCGCGCCGTCGACGATCGGCAGCTTCTCGATCTTGTGCCGGCGCAGCAGCCCGAGCGCGGCCTCCGCGGTGACCCCGACCTGCGCGGTGACCAGCGGCGCCTTCGTCATGACCTCGCTCACCGGGCGCGTGTGGTCGACCTCGAACCGCATGTCGCGGTTGGTGATGATGCCCACCAGCTGGCCGGAGGCGTCGGTGACCGGAACGCCGGAAATGCGGAAGCGCGCACACAGCGCGTCGACCTCGGCGAGAGTGTCGTCGGGAGCGCAGGTGACCGGGTCGGTGACCATGCCCGCCTCGGACCGCTTGACGACCTCGACCGCCGCCGCCTGCTCCTCGATCGGCAGATTGCGCTGCAGCACGCCGATCCCGCCCTGTCGGGCCATGGCGATCGCCATCCGCCCCTCGGTGACGGTGTCCATCGCGGCGGAGACCAGCGGCACGTTGAGCATGATGTTGCGGCTGAGCCGGGTACTCGTATCGACCCCGCTCGGCACCACGTCCGATTCGGCAGGCAGCAGCAGCACGTCATCGAAGGTCAAGCCGAGCATCGCGAACTTGCTGGGCACGGCGGTGGTGATGCTTTCGCTGGTCATTGCGGGCGAAGGGCCTTCCTGGCGGGAGTGGGCGGAAGTCGCGGGCGGCGTTGCCTGACACGGCCGAGGGTGGTCGGGCCTTCCCCTCATGATATCCGGGCCGGGGCCCCGGCCCGGGCAGGTGGCCCGGCCCGGTACCGTGCAGGCCGTGCCGCACGAAGTGTTGCCCCCCGATCCGTTCGCGGACGACCCGGACGATCCGGCCCGGGCCATCCCCGACCCCGACGACCACCTCGAAGAGCCGATCAGCGCGGACGAACGCACCGAGCTGCTGGCCGACCTGTCCGATCTCGCCGTGTACCAGGCTCTTCTCGAGCCACGCGGGGTCCGCGGCATCGTGGTCGACTGCGGTGAATGCGACGAACCCCACTACCACGACTGGCACCTGCTGCGGGCCAGCCTGGAGCAGCTGCTGTCGGACGGCCGGATGCGCCCGCACGAGCCGGCCTTCGACCCGAACCCGGGCGACTACGTGAGCTGGGACTACTGCCGCGGCTTCGCGGACGGGGTCACGGCCAACGAAAGCGCTTACTGACCGGGTTTTTGCCCTGATTTGCCGGTTTTACGACGAGGTCCTGGTGAGTTTCGCCACCAGGACCTCGTTTTGCGTCACCGGCGGCGGGCCTCCGCGATCCGGGCCTCCGCCTGCGCGGTCATCACGCGCTCGGTGAGCGCGGGCCACGGCGGACGATGGACCAGCGCGAGCGTCGAGAACGCTGCCGCCACGAAGCCCGTGCAAACGCCGATCAGGGCGATCCGGCTCTCATCCGTTGCCGGTGTCCAGGTGACGCCGTCCGCGGTGATCGTGTACAGGCCGACCGCGCGGCCAGGTCCCCCGCGGCGACCCTGCCTGGTGACGGTGACCAGCACGGTCCCGCCGGAAGTCTCGTAGGGCTCTCCGAATACCAGCACTGTGCCTCCCTCATCTCGGAGGAACCACGGTGCCACGAAAACCCGGGCGCTCGCTGAAGTTACGCCCCGCCGGTGCCGTTCGGTACCTGCGCGCCCTGCGACGACTCGTTGCGCGGGCTGCCGCCCGGGTCGTTCGCCGTGGCGCTGGTGGTGGCCGGCGGCGGGGTCGTGGTGGACGTGGTCGGCGGTGGCGGCTGCTGCGTGACCGAGGTGGGCGGCAGGCTCGTGGTGCCGGTGCCCGGAAGCGACGTCGGCCGCCCGGTGGACTGCTGTGCCGTGCTGCTGGCCGGGTCGTGCGCCGCCGACGCCGGGGGCGACGTGGTGGGCGTCTGGCCCGACGGGGGTGCCGTTGGCGTGCCGAGCTGCGCGGCCAGCTGCCGGTGCTGTTGCAGGAGCAGGTCGCGGTTCTCGGAATCGGCGACCTGGTTGAGCGCGGCCTTGGCGTCGTCGAGGGCGCGGCGGGCGTCGGCGAGCCGGTTGTCGGCCAGTGCCAGGTTCGCCTTCTCCAGGTCGAGCTTCGCGGCCGCGGCGGCCTCGACGGACCGCGTGTGGTCGGCGTACAGGACCTTGGCGAGGCCCCACAGCGTGTCGCCGGGCTGGGCGTCACGCGCGGCGAGGCCGGTGCCGGTGAAGGCGATGGCTGCGGCGGCGCACGCGGCGGCCACCGGCACGAGAATGCGGCGACGGCGGCTGCGGCTGGAGTACTTGCGCGCCAGCGTGGCGGTTTTCACCGTGCTGACAGCGGTGTCGACGTCGACCAGCTCGGCCAGCGGCTCGCTGTCGATGTCTCGGCGCCAGGCCAGCAGGAGCGCATTGAGCTCCTGGTCCCCGAGTCCGTCGGCGACGGCCGGATCCGTCCCGCCGAGCGCGTCGAGCAGCGCGTCGTCGGCCTGGATGGCCGTGAGGTCCCCGTCGGCCTCCGCGTCGTATCCGGTCATTCCGCTCGTCTGCGCGGACGGCGACAAGTCGCGGTCCCGGTCTTCGCGGTCGGTCACTCAGATCACCTCCTCGGCGGCGAGCACCTTACGCAAGCGGGCAAGGGCCCGGTGCTGGGCGACGCGGACGGCACCCGGCGTGGATCCGACGGCCTCCGCCGTCTCCTCCGCCGACAGCCCCACCACGACCCGCAGCACGACGATTTCCCGCTGCTTGTCCGGCAGTACCTGCAACAACTGGGCCATCCGCTCGTTCAGCTCACCCTGCAGCGCACGCTGCTCGGGGCCGACGCCGTTCTCGACCTCGTCGGGGATCTCGGCGACCGGCTCCGCCCGGTTGCGCGCGGCGGCTCGATGCGCATCGGCCACCTTGTGCTGGGCGATCCCGTAAACGAATGCCAGGAAAGGGCGGCCCTGGTCACGGTACGAAGGCAATGCCGTGAGCACCGCGAGACACACCTCCTGCGCAACGTCGTCTGCCGAAGCGAACGAACGCTCCTGCCTGCCAACCCGGGCGCGGCAATACCGCACCACAAGGGGACGAATGGCCGCCAGCAACCGCTCCACTGCCTGAGGGTCTCCCTCGACAGCGGCGGCGACCGGCTCGTCCAGTCCATCCCCCACAGTGGCCATCGCAGACAACAGTCCCAGCGTTACGTGTAGGCGTGCAAAGAATCCGGCGCGTGGTCGTTACCGCCGTGCGCCGGTCACAGCTACCGTACCGGCGGAGTCCTACCAGACAACCGCCAGAGGTGGTGACCGGCGCGCCGAGGGGGGCTCGCGCGCGGGGCACCGGCGATTGTCGCAGGTGGGCGGGGCGGGAAGAGCCGGTGGGGACGCGGCGGCGGGTACTGGCGGGTATTTCGGCAGCAGCACACAGGTACGGGCCAGGGCTTGCGGCCCTGGCCCGTCGTCACCGTGATGATCGGATCGGAAGTCCCGTGCTGCTGGTGGAGCGGTGGTTCAGGAGACGAGACCGCGGCGGAAGCCGTGCGCGACGGCCTGCGCGCGGTCGCGGACGCCGAGCTTGCGGAAGAGCCGCCGCGCGTGCGTCTTGACCGTGTCCTCGGAGAGGTACAGCTCACGGCCGATCTGGCCGTTGCTCTTGCCCTGGCTCATGCCGCGCAGCACCTGCAGCTCGCGCTCGGTGAGCTGCACGCCCGGGTCGGACGGCTGCCGCGGCGCGGGCACCGAGGTGCTGGCGAGCGTGTGCGCCAGCGCGGCGACGAGCTCCGGCCGCGAAGCGTCCCAGCGCAGGTAACCGCGGGCCCCGCCGGCAATCGCGGCGGCGATGCTGCCCGCGTCGTCCGGGGCACCGAAGACGATGACGTTCGCCTGGGGGTTCGCGGAGACGAGCCGGCGCGTGGCCTCGACGCCCGTCGGGACCGCGCGCTGCGTCCCGACCAGTACGACGTCGACCGGCTGACGGGTGTACCGGGCCAGCAGCTCGTCACCGTGCGCTACGCAGTCGATGCGACTGACCCCTGGGACCGCGGACATCACACGGGTGAGCCCTTCGCGGACACTGCGTCGGTCGTCGCAGATCAAGACCGTCGTCACGGGGTTTCCTTCCTGCAGCCGGGTGACATTCCACTTCCCCTATCGGACGCTTTAGCCCGAACCTTGACACGATCCGGTGGCTTTTTTTGAAGTTTCTTAGCCCGGATGCCGGAACGGGCGTTCCCGCAGGCCTACCCGGGTCCGGCGGGGACCCACGGCGATTCCCGTGCGATGCGCATCACGCAAGGATCCGCGTGCCGTAACACTGCGTGCAACACTTCCCGGCTCCTGAATCGATACTCCTCGGCCCGGTCGTGAACCAGATCTGCCCCGACCCGCGCAGCCACCCAAATAAGTGAATAGAGCTCGCATTTCTCGGCCGTTTCTCCGGCTTCGACGACGAGCTTTGCGGCGCCCTCCTGCCCGGCCGCGTGCAAGGCGACGCCGAGCACGATGGCGGACTTGACGGCATGCCGCTGCGCCTTGTGGGCGACGGCGGTGTCGTACGCCAGCCGAGCGGGCTCGACGGCCGCTTCGGGCCGTCCGGCGGCGAGCTCGATCTCGGCCCCGACCCAGCCGCCCCGGACGGTGGCGCGCCATCGCCGGTCGACCTGCGCCGCCCGGGCCGCGAGCCGCCGGGCAGCGGGGAGGCGGCCGATGGCGAGGTTGTCCGCGGCGAGCCCGAGGAGTGCGTCGGCTTGGGCACCGGGGAGGTCGAGGCCGTGCGGGTCGGGTGGGCCGAGGCTGCGCGGGTCGGGCGTGCCGAGGCCATGTGGATCGGGGGAACCGAGACCGCGCGGGTCAGGGACGTCAGGGCCGTGCGCGCCGGGTGGGCCGAGACCGCGCGGACTGGGAAGGCCGAGACCGTGCGGGCCGGATGGGCCGAGGCCGGGCGGGCCGGGCGGACCGAGACCGCGCGGGTCGGGTGGGCCGAGGCCGGGTGGGCCGGGGAGGCCAGGACCGTGCGGATCGGGCAAGCCGAGACCGTGCGGATCGGGCAAGCCAAGGCCGGGCGCGCCGGGAAGGCCGAGACCGCACGAGCCGGGAACGCCAAGACCGTGCGGATCGGACGAGCCTGCGCCGCGGATGGTCGCCAGCAGGGCCTCCCCGTCCAATCTCCTCGCCAGTACGTGCCCGCCCAGCTGGCGGCGGTGCGAGGCGAGCGTGCTGGCGGCCAGCGAAGCCATCACCGGGTCGCTGTTCCGGCGCAGTGGGTCCAGCAGTGCCGACGCCGCGGCGTACCACCCCCGCGCGCCCAGCACGATGGCCGACAGCAGGCGTTGCCGCGGGGTGCCCGTCCGAGGTAGCGGACCGGGCGGCGCGGCGCACGTGCCGAAGGCGAGGGTCGCCAGCGCTTCTTCGTCCACGTGACCTTTCTATCGCGGCGCACCGACAAGAACGTGCTCCACGCGGTCGGCAGCGGCCGGAAGATCGGCCAGCAGCTCGACTTTCGGGGGCAGCATTGCCGGATCCCAGCCGGGGCCGCAGGCGAAGAGGCGGCTGCGTTGCCGTCCGCGGGAGACGCGCGCGAACAGGCGTGGGTCGGCGACAGCGCGGTGTGCCCACAGCACCACTGCGGCTGGCGCGCTTCGCCGTACGGCCACCGCGAGCACCTCCGGCGGCAGCGCCACACCGAAGAACTGCGCGCCGATACGTCGTCCCGCGAGGGCGGCAGCCAGCGCGTACACGGACATGGTGTCCCGTTCCTCGGGTACGCACGCGAGTAGCACCGGACGCTGGTTGCGCGGCTCGTCTAGGACGGGTGTCGCGCGCACCAGTGCCGCGTACACGCACTCGGCGAGCAGGTACTCGACCTCGGCGCCCGCGTGCACACCACGCCACCGCGCACCCAGTGCCGTAAGAACTGGGTCGATGACGCCGGACCACGCTGACAGCACGCCCAGCTCGGCTATCGCTTCGGCGAGCATGCGCTGTACCGCGCCGACGTCCATGGCCAACGCCGCGGTGCTCAACCGGCGCGCGAGGCGCGAAGGGACTTCGCCGTCGTCAGAGGCAGAATTACCCGCTGATTCCGCTGTGGGCTCTGTCGGCGCCGGTACGGCGTCCGCGCGCGGCATCTGCTCCAACGCGTACCGCGCGGCTTCCGCTGTCGAAGCTCCGCGAAGCAACGCGCGCTGCATGAGCTCGAGACGGCCGATGTCGGAACTTCCGTAGCGCCGGTGCCTGCCGTCGGTGTGCCGGCTGGGGCCGAGACCGTAGCGCCGATCCCAGGTACGCAGGGTGGACGGCGCGACCCCGAGCCGGCGGGCGACCGAGGCCACCGGCAGGGTGGGTTCTCCATCGCCCGATCCGGATCCCACCCGGCCAATATCCTGCCCGCTCGCGGTCACGGCAACCCGAGCCAAAAGCCCAGCTCACACATCCGGGGGATGCCTAACGGCTGAATCGCCGCGGATCTATTGAACAACTATTGGCGCGCTTCTAACGTTACCGCCGTTGCACCGAATGGAGTATCGGCACCACAGCAGAGCAGCTAATGGCATCGACCGGATGACGGAGGCGGTCAGGATGGCAGACACGCGCAGGCTCCCCGGACCCAATGCGGACATGTGGGACTGGCAGCTGGAGGGGTCGTGCCGGGGGATGGACAGCGCGTCTTTCTTCCACCCGGACGGAGAGCGGGGACCGGCGAGGGCACGGCGTGAGGCGAGGGCCAAGGCGATCTGCCTGGCGTGCCCGGTGCTGGACCTGTGCCGAAGCCACGCGCTGGCCGTGCACGAGCCGTACGGGATCTGGGGCGGACTGTCCGAATCGGAACGGGACCACATCATCAAACAGGACAAACGCGCGCTGACCATGGCGCACAGCTGATTTTCTCCCGGCGCGGAAGGGGCGGTGTCCACATCGGACACCGCCCCTTCGCTTGCCCGATGTGGACAGTCCGCAAAAGACAGTGGGGCGGCACTCTCTCGAGTGCCGCCCCGGTGCCGCGGGTTGCGTCAGTGCGCGTGCCCGTGGCCGTGACCTGCGTCGGGCTCCTGGTCGGCAGGCTTCTCGACCACGGAGCTTTCCGTGGTGAGCACCAGCCGCGCGATGGAAGCCGCGTTCGCGACTGCCGAGCGGGTGACCTTGACCGGGTCGACGATGCCGCCCGCGATCAGGTCGGTGAGCTCGCCGGTGGCCGCGTTGAAGCCATGGCCCCAGCTCTGCTCCTGGACCTTGTTCACGATGACCGCACCCTCGTGGCCCGCGTTCGACGCGATCCAGAACAGCGGGGCGGTGAGCGCGTCGCGGACGATCGCCACGCCGGTGGCCTCGTCACCGGTGAGGCCGAGGTCGCCCTCGAGCTCCTTCACCGCGTGCACGAGCGCCGACCCGCCGCCGGGCAGGATGCCCTCCTCGACGGCCGCCTTGGTGGAAGCCACGGCGTCCTCGATGCGGTGCTTGCGCTCGTTCAGCTCGGTCTCGGTGGCCGCGCCGACCTTGATCACGGCCACGCCGCCGCCGAGCTTCGCGAGCCGCTCCTGCAGCTTCTCGCGGTCCCAGTCGGAGTCGGTGGTCTCGATCTCCTTGCGGATCTGCGCGGTCCGCCCGGCGATGGCGTCCTTCGTGCCCGCGCCGTCGACGATCGTGGTGTCGTCCTTGGTGACGACGATCCGGCGCGCCTTGCCGAGCGAACCGAGGTCCACTTCGGACAGCTTGCGGCCGATCTCGGCGGAGATGACCTCGCCACCGGTGACGACGGCAAGGTCGTCCAGGAACGCCTTGCGGCGGTCGCCGAAGAACGGCGCCTTGACCGCGACCGCGGTGATCGTCTTGCGCAGCGAGTTCACCACGAGGGTGGACAGCGCCTCGCCGTCGACGTCCTCGGCGATGATGAGCAGCGGCTTCTTCGCCTCGACGACCTTCTCCAGCACCGGGAGCAGGTCGGCCAGCGCCGAGATCTTCTCGCGGTGGAGCAGGATGTAGGCGTCCTCGAGGATCGCCTTCTGGTCCTCGGGGCTGGTGGCGAAGTGCGCCGACAGGAAGCCCTTGTCGAACTGGACACCCTCGGTGATCACGAGCTCGGTCGCCAGGGTGGACGACTCCTCGATGGTGATCACGCCGTCTTCGCCGACGCGCTCGACGGCCTCGCCGAGCAGCTGGCCGATCGTGGCGTCGCGCGAGGTGACGGTGCCGACCTGGGCGATGTTGTCGCGGCCCTTGACCGGGGTGGCCTTGGCCTTGAGGATCTCGACGACCTTGTCCGCGGCCGCCTCGATGCCCTTGCCGACCGCGGTCGGGTTGGCACCGGCGGCGACGTTGCGCAGGCCGTGCTTCACCAGCGACTGGGCCAGCACCGTTGCGGTGGTGGTGCCGTCACCGGCGACGTCGTTGGTCTTCGTGGCGACGCTCTTGGCGAGCTGCGCACCGAGGTTCTCGAACGGGTCCTCGAGCTCGATCTCGCGGGCGACGGTGACGCCGTCGAGCGTGATCGTGGGCCCGCCGAACTTCTTGTCGAGGACGACGTGGCGACCGCGCGGGCCGAGGGTGACCTTGACCGCGTCGGCGAGCTTGTTCACCCCGCGCTCGAGCGCGCGACGAGCGTCCTCGTCGAAACTGATCTGCTTGGGCATGACGCTTTCCGCTTGCCTTTCGGTTGTCGTGCGACACAAAGAACGCCCCGCACCCCGGCTTGGTGCGGGGCCCGGGGCGTCCTTGCGCTGCGAGTGACTGTCAGTTGATGACGGCCAGCACGTCGCGGGCGGAGAGGATCAAGTAGTCCTCACCGTTGTACTTGACCTCGGTACCGCCGTACTTGGAGTAGATGACGACGTCGCCGACAGCCACGTCCACCGGAACGCGGTTGCCCTTGTCGTCGATGCGGCCCGGGCCAACGGCCAGAACCTTGCCCTCCTGGGGCTTCTCCTTGGCAGTGTCGGGGATGACGAGGCCGGAAGCGGTCGTCTCCTCGGCCTCGCTCGTCTGGACAACGATCTTGTCCTCGAGCGGCTTGATGTTCACGCTCACCGGGTTGACCTCCACGGTCGTCGAAAGCGTCGGCAATATGACTTGTTACGGCTCATACCACCCCCGCCGTCGCGGGTGCCGGGGCTGTCCGGGCCGTTCGATTAGCACTCTAGCCACGGGAGTGCCAGCTTCGCAAGGAGGGTCTGCTTACGCTGGGGAAACTTGGCCTGCGAGCGTTTGACCGGCGGGTTTGTTCCGTGCCGGGAAATCGTCCACCGGTACCCGGCGTACCACGTAGCTGCCACCGTGGTCTCCTTCCCGGCGGGAAAGATCTCCGACCGCGGGCCACTCCTGGTCGTCGGCGTCGTCGCCTTCCTGTTGTCCTACGCCCTGGTTGCCAGCCGGCCTGCGGCCCGAGGTCGCGTTCGGCTATCTCGCGTGCGGGCTGGCAGGGCTGGCCGTACTGCGTGAAGTTCGGCCACTGCAGCAGCACTGGCCTTCTCAGCCCCGGCGGCGGACACTGACCAGGTGGACAGAGTGGCCGTTCACGAAGAGATGGAGCAGGCCCGCCGGAGCTTTCACCAGCTGCTGGACCGGGCGAGCGAGAGCGACCTGCGGCGGCCGAGTGCAGGCACCCGGTGGAACAACCGTCAGCTGCTGTTCCACATGCTGCTCGGCTACCTGATCATCCGCGCCCTGCTCCGGCTGGTGCGGCTGTTCGATCGCCTGCCGGACGGGGTGAGTCGCGCGTATTCGCGGCTGCTGAACGCGGGCACCGCGCCGTTCGACGTGGTCAACTTCGCCGGGTCCTGGCTCGGTGGCGCGGTGCTGCCGAGGCGGTGGATGCTGACGTTGTTCGACCGGACGATCGCGGCGCTGCACCGCCGTCTCGACCGGGAAACCGACGTCGAACTCGACCGGGGCATGCACTATCCCACCCGGTGGGATCCGTTTTTCCGGGACCGCATGACCTTGGCGGACGTCTACCGGTTCCCGGCCCGGCATTTCGAGTTCCACCGTGCCCAGCTGACCTTGCCGGACGGTGATCAGGAACAGCAGCCTTCGGATTGAGCAGGCCCGAAGGTCCGCGAGTCGGCCTTCACCGTGTACACCTCCCACGGCTCCTGGCCAGGACCGTGCACCCACACCTTGTCCTGCACCGCATAGCAGCACGTTGTGTCGTTCTCGGGCAAGGTTTCCAGGCCTTCCCCGGTGAGGCGCGCACTGGCCGCGCTCACCTCCTCCGTCGACTCGACCTCGACGCCCAGATGGTCCATCACCGTCGCCTGGCCTGGCTCGCCCTCAAGGAGGACGAGCTTCAGCGCGGGTTCGGCGATGGCGAAATTCGCGTAACCGGGGCGAAGCTTGGCCGGTTCGGTGCCGAACAGCTTGGCGTAGAAGGCGATCGAGCCTTCCAGATCCCCGACCCGCAGTGCGAGCTGTATTCGTGACATCCCCGCCTCCTTCGGCAGCCGAATGATGATTGCTCCTTGTTTAGAAGTCTGTCAAGATAGACACATGTCGAAACAGGTGGACGCCTGCTGCTCCCCGCTGGTCCGCGAACCCTTGGGCGAGGAGCAGGCCGCCGAGCTGGCCAGGCTGTTCAAAGCGATGGCCGACCCGGTCCGGCTGCGGCTGCTGTCGCTGATCGCGTCCCACGACGGCGGCGAGGCGTGCGTGTGCGACCTGACCGGCGCGTTCGAGCTGACCGGCCCGACGATCTCCCACCACCTCAAGGTCCTGCGCGAGTCCGGCTTGATCACCGGCGAACGGCGCGGTACGTGGGTGTACTACCGCGTCCATCCCGAGGTGCTGGCCCGGCTTTCGGCCGTGCTCATCCCGGTTCCGGCATGACCGGCACCGCGAACGGGGTCGTCGGCAAACTGTCCACTTTGGACCGTTTCCTGCCCGCGTGGATCGCCGCCGCGATGGTCGCCGGATTGCTCGCCGGGCGCTGGATTCCCGGGCTGGACACGGCGCTGTCCGCGGTGCAGGTGGACGGGATTTCCCTGCCGATCGCGCTCGGGCTGCTGGTGATGATGTACCCGGTGCTGGCGAAAGTCCGCTACGACCGCCTCGGCACGGTCACCCGCGACCGGCGGCTGCTGTGGCCGTCGCTCGTGCTGAACTGGCTGGTCGGCCCGGCGCTGATGTTCGCGCTCGCCTGGCTGCTGCTGCCCGACCTGCCGGAGTACCGCACCGGGTTGATCATCGTCGGGCTCGCCCGGTGCATCGCGATGGTGATCATCTGGAACGACCTCGCGTGCGGCGACCGCGAAGCCGCCGCTGTGCTGGTCGCGCTGAACTCGGTGTTCCAGGTGGTCGCGTTCGGCCTGCTGGGCTGGTTCTACCTCACCGTCCTGCCCGGCTGGCTCGGTCTCCCGCAGGCCGACCTCGCCGTGTCCGGATGGCAGATCGCGAAGAGCGTGCTGATCTTTCTCGGGATTCCGCTGGTGGCCGGGTACCTGACGCGCCGTCTCGGCGAACGCGCCCGCGGCCGTGCCTGGTACGAATCGGAGTTCCTGCCGAAAATCGGCCCGGCCGCGCTGTACGGGCTGCTGTTCACAATCGTGATTCTCTTTGCCCTGCAAGGAGATCAGATCACCGCGCGGCCGATGGACGTGGTCCGGATCGCGGTGCCGTTGCTGGTCTACTTCGGACTGATGTGGGCCGGGTCGTACGCCTTCGGCCGCGCGGCCGGGTTGTCGTACGAACGCACCACGACGCTGGCGTTCACCGCTGCGGGCAACAACTTCGAGCTCGCGATCGCCGTTGCCATCGCCACGTTCGGCGCCACCAGCGGACAGGCGCTGGCCGGGGTCGTCGGGCCGTTGATCGAGGTTCCCGTGCTGGTGGCGCTGGTGTATGTGTCACTCGCGCTGCGTCGCCGTTTCGCTTCGGCCCCAGTGGAGGTCACGCCGTGAAGACAGTCCTGTTCGTCTGCGTCCACAACGCCGGGCGGTCCCAGATGGCGGCCGCGCTGCTGCACCACCACGCCGCCGGTCGCGTGGCGGTCCGCTCGGCCGGATCGACCCCGGCGAGCGAGGTGAACCCGGCGGTGGTCGCAGCCATGACGGAACTCGGGATCGACGTTTCCCGCGAATTCCCCAAGCGCCTGACCACCGACGCGGTCGACGCCGCCGATGTCGTGATCACCATGGGCTGCGGTGACGCATGCCCGGTGTTCCCCGGAAAGCGTTACCTGGACTGGCAACTGGACGACCCGGCAGGCCTGCCGGTGGAACAGATCCGCCCGATCCGTGACGAGATCGACCGCCGGGTGCGCGCGTTGCTCGCCGAACTCTGACGCGCCCGCGAGGCTCCCGAAGCACAACGGTGATTGGAGACTGTCCACTCCGGACCGTCTGCTGCGGGCTCCCGAGCCGACAGCCGCATCTCCGTGGCCGATTCCATAGGACTGAACTGATTCACCAGGTAGGCAGGTCCAATGCCCGCCGGGGATATCGATGCGCGGAAAATCCCGCCCGATTTTGCTACATCTGGTTTGATTTTCGCAGATTCCCTGTCGATTCTGGAGTTTTTTCATGTCTCGTTTTGTTCCATGGCGATTAGGCGCCGTCACTGCCGGGTTGCTGGCGCTCGCGGCGGTCGCGGTCACGGTGCCTGCACAGGCGAAGCCCGCCGACGAAGCCCGTCAGCGTGCGTTCGCTGACGCGGCCAGCGAATTCGGGGTCCCGCTCGACGTGCTGCTCGGCGTGTCCTACCTCGAGTCCCGCTGGGATTCCCATCCCGGTTCGGCCAGCAAAGCCGGCGGTTACGGGCCGATGCACCTCACCGATCTGCGCTCGGTCGGCAACGACACCACCGAGTCCGAGCACGACCACGGCGATGCGCGCGGCGACACGTCCCGCCCGATGCTGCAGGTAGCACCGCGCAAGCAGGGCAAACCACCGAAGCCGAGCGCTCCGCCTCCCGGCAGCCAGACGATCGACAAGGCTGCCGAACTGCTCGGCACCGACGCGGACACCCTGCGCAAGGACCCCGCCGAGAACATCCGCGGCGGCGCTGCACTGCTGGCGGACTACCAACGCCAGCTGGGTATCAAGAGCGCCAACGTGAAGGACTGGTATGGCGCGGTCGCCCGCTACAGCGGTTCTGACGACCTCAATGGTGCGCGCACCTTCGCCGACGAGGTCTTCAACACCATCCGCAGCGGCATCGCGCACCGGACCGACGACGGCCAGTCGGTCAAGCTCGCTCCGAAGCCCGACGCGGCTCCGGACCGTGCGCAGGCGGACCGGCTCGGTCTGCGCGCCGACACGACGAACGCGACGAACGCGGCCGAGTGCCCGCAGTCGCTGACGTGCGAGTGGAAGCCTGCACCGTTCCAGAAGCTGGACGACGGCACGTACGTCGGTTACGACAAGGCAGACCGGCCGAAGAGCCAGAAGATCGAGTACATCGTCATCCACGACACCGAAGGCGCCTGGGACGGCACCCTCAAGGATGTGCAGACGCCGCGCCCAAAGCTGGCCGCGTGGAACTACATGGTGCGTTCCAGGGACGGGCTGGTCGCCCAGGCCGTGGCCACCAAGGACATCGGCTGGCACGCAGGCAACTTCTACGTGAACTCGAAGTCCGTTGGCGTGGAGCACGAGGGCTTCGCAGGAAAGGGCACGTGGTACACCGAGGCGATGTACCGAGCATCGGCGAAGCTCGTCGGCTACCTCGCCAAGCGCTTCGGGATTCCGCTGGACCGCGAGCACATTCTGGGCCACGACACCGTGCCGGGGCCGGACAAGGCCCACATCCCGGGGATGCACTGGGACCCGGGCCCCTACTGGGACTGGGCGCACTACTTCGACCTGCTCGGCGCCCCGCTGCAGCACTACGGCACGCCGGGCTCGAAGGTGGTCATGATCGCGCCGGACTTCTCGATCAACAAGCCCGCCTTCACCTCATGCGAGGGGGACAACGACACAAAGCCTTGCCCCGAAAGGGGTTCCTCGGCGGTGGTGCTGCGCACCGAGCCGAACGACACCGCACCGTTGCTTTCCGACGTCGGCATGCACGGCAAGAACCCGTCCACCATGCGCGTCGACGACATGGCCAGCCGCGTGACGACCGGCCAGAAGTACGTGGTCGCCGAGACGAAGGGCGACTGGACGGCAATCTGGTACCTCGGCCAGAAGGGCTGGTTCCGCAACCCGGGCGACGCGCCCACCGCGTACCCGGCCAACGGCCGGATCGCAACGCCCAAGGCGGGTAAGCAAAACGTGCCGGTCTACGGACGGGCGTACCCGGAGGCGGAGGCCTATCCGAAGGACATCAAGCCACAGGAGCTGGCGCCGCTGCCGTACCAGTTCAGCGCGGGTCAGCAGTACGCGGCCGGCCCGATCGTGGACTCGGAGTACTACAAGGCCTCCTTCGACAGCGCAACGAACAAGCTGGTGAAGGGCAAGACGAAGTACGTACAGGTCCAGATCGGGTACCGCACGGCCTTCGTCAACCAGGACGACGTCGACCTGAGCTGACCGTCTCTTCGAGGGGCTGTGCCGGGATGGTGGACCGGCACAGCCCCTGTACAGGCACGCCCGGTGCCCCTTCGCGCCATCCGCGCGCCGAAACCTCACCCGATATGGCCCCACCTGGTTGGATTTGCGCGGAACACTTTCCCAACCTGGAGCCATTCCATGTCCCGATCTGTCCCGTGGCGGCTCGGCGCCGTCACTGCCGGGTTACTGGCCCTCGCCGCGGTTGCGGTGGCGGTGCCGGCTACCGCGCAGCCTGCCGACGAAGCTCGTCAGCGGGCGTTCGCTGACGCGGCCAGCGAGTTCGGGGTCCCGCTCGACGTGCTGCTCGGCGTGTCGTACCTCGAGTCCCGCTGGGACTCGCACGCCGGCGCGCCCAGCACTGCTGCCGGGTACGGGCCGATGCACCTCACCGACGTGCGTACGGCCGGCCTCAGCGGCACTGAGTTCGACGACCCCGACGAAGACCCCCGTGGCGACGATTCCCGGCCTAACCTCCGGCTGAAACCCCTCAAACCGGTCGCGCCGCCACCCAGTAGCCAGACCATCGACAAGGCAGCCGCACTGCTCGACAAAGACGTGGCGACGCTGCGTACGGACCCGGTACAGAACATCCGCGGCGGCGCTGCCCTGCTCGCGGACTACCAGAAACAGCTCGGCGTAAAGAGCGACAACGCGAAGGACTGGTACGGCGCTGTCGCGCGCTACAGCGGTGCCGAAGACCTGGCGGGTGCGCGTACGTTCGCCGATGAGGTCTTCAGCACCATTACCAGCGGCATTGCCCGCCGGACCGACGACGGTCAGTCCTTGAAGCTCGCGGCGGCGGCCGGGGTCACGCCGGACCGCGCGCAGGCGGACCGGCTCGGGCTGCGCGTCGGCGCGAAGCCGGCCACCGAGTGTCCGCGGTCGCTGTCGTGCGAGTCGGTGCCCGCGCCGTTCGAAAAGGTCGGCAACGGCTACGGCAACTACGACAAGGCGGAGCGGCCGAGCAGCCAGAAGATCGACTACATCGTCATCCACGACACCGAGGGCACCTGGGACG
This sequence comes from Amycolatopsis jejuensis, assembly GCF_000717335.1. Classification (GTDB taxonomy): domain Bacteria; phylum Actinomycetota; class Actinomycetes; order Mycobacteriales; family Pseudonocardiaceae; genus Amycolatopsis; species Amycolatopsis jejuensis. The sequence continues at coordinate 490,803 of NZ_JNYZ01000012.1, read as the reverse complement.
CGGTCATGAACCAGGCCAAGACCCCTGGCCAGCTCGCGTGGCACTACACGGTGCGCTCGTCCGACGGCATGGTCGCCCAGCACGTCCCGACCAAGGACGTCGGCTGGCACGCCGGGAACTGGTACGTGAACACCAAGTCCATCGGCGTGGAGCACGAAGGCTACGCCGCGCTGGGCACCTGGTACACCGAGGCGATGTACCGGTCGTCGGCGAAGCTGGTGGGCTACCTCGCCCGCCGCTACGGCGTTCCGCTCGACCGCGCGCACCTCCTCGGCCACGACAACGTGCCCGGCCCCACCGCGGACCGGATCAAGGACATGCACTGGGACCCGGGTCCGTACTGGGACTGGGCGCACTACTTCGACCTGCTCGGCGCCCCGCTGCGGCACTACGGCTCGCCGCACTCGCGCGTGGTCATGATCGATCCGGACGTCTCGGTGAACCGCCCCTCCTTCACCGGCTGTGACAAGATCGGGTCCGGGAAGCCTTGTCCGGAGCGGGGTTCCGGCGCGGTCGTGCTGCACACCGAGCCGAGTGACTCGGCGCCACTGCTGCCCGACGTCGGCATGCACGGCCCGAACCCGTCCACAATGGACGTCGCGGACGTCGCCAGCCGGGTGGCCACCGGCCAGAAGTACGTCGTCGCGGACACGAAGGACGACTGGACCGCGATCTGGTACCTCGGTCAGAAGGGCTGGTTCCGCAACCCGGGCGACGCGCCGACGGCGTATCCGGCCAGCGGGCACGTCGTGACTCCCAAGCCGGGCAAGGAAAAAGTCGCGGTCTACGGGAGCGCGTACCCGGAGGCGAGCGCCTATCCCAAGGGCGTCCCGGCGCAGGAGCTCAAGCCGCTGCCGTACCAGCTCGGCGCGGGTCAGCAGTACACCGTGGGCGGGACCACCGGCTCGGAGTACTACTCGTCCGGCTTCGACACCACCAAGAACCAGGTGGTGGAGGGCGAGGCGGAGTACGTGGAGATCCAGCTGGGCCACCGCGTCGCGTACGTCAACCGCGACGACGTGGACTTCCGCTAGCGGTCTCGTGGGTGGCTGTGCCGGACCGGGCACAGCCACTCACGAGTCCAGCGCCACCTTCACGCCCGCGGACGCCTCGGTGTTGCGCCGGGTCTTGGCCCAGCCGTTGCGCCCGCGGATCAGGCGGAACAGCGCGCGCCACGACGTGATGTAGAACGTGTAGATGTAGCCCGCGTACAGCAGGCCCATGCCCAGACCGCGGAAGATGTTGCGGCTGCGCAGGCATTTCATCTGGTAGATCGGGCCCCACACGATGAACGGCAGCAGCCCGAACGACCCGTAGATGGCGAACAGGATCCAGGCGCCGCCGGTGAACCACGTCCACACCTGGCCGGGGTCGCCTGCCGTGCTCACCAGCAGCAGGATGAACGGCACCGGGTACAGCAGCGAGCCGAGCAGCTGCATCCACGGCTGCGCCAGGTAGTACATCATCTCGGCAGCGCCCAGCGTGGACACGTGCGGCGAGTCCCAGATCCGGCGCAGGTACCGCATGCACTGCATGGTCCCCTGCCCCCAGCGGGTGCGCTGCACGAGGAACCGGCGGAGGCTGTAGAGCCCCTCCTGCGCCACGTGCGAGTCCGGGGTGAACCCGGTGCGCCAGCCCGCGGTGAGCAGGTGCACGCCGAGCTCGAAGTCCTCCAGCAGCGACCCGCGCCACGGCTCGAGATCCTCGCCCGCGATGGAGTCCAAGGCGGACAGCCGGGTGAACTGCCCGTTGCCGCCCATGGAAATCGTGCCGGTGAAGCCGCGGGACGTCTGGATCGCCGCGATCGCCGTGCGGAACTCCAGGTCCTGCAGCTGCGCCAGCTTGAGCCCGAACGCGCGGGAGAACCACGTGCGCCCCGGCGGGCGGGTGCGGGCGTTGCTCATCCGGACGTCGAGCTGCACGGCGCCGACGGTCTCGTCGCCGAAGAGATGGTCCGCCGCGCACACCTCGAGGCAGTTGGGCGCGGGTCGGCCGTCGGCATCGACCACGACGACCACCACGCGGTCGCGGTCCACGTCCGGCTCCAGCCACTCGTCGAGCTCGCGGTACGCGGCGTTGAGCGCGTCTCCCTTGCCGGTCCGCGCTTCCGGGCGGCGGCGGGCCACCAGGTGCAGATGCGGGTCGTACCCGCCGTTGCGGCGCCACACCGAGCGCACGACGCGGGCGGTGCGGTCGTCGGAATCGTCGTCGACGACCCACACGTGCGCGCGGCGGAACGTGGTGCGCAGGTACCGCACGGTCTCGCGGATCACCACCTCCTCGTCGCGGCAGGGGACGAAGAAGTGCCAGGAGAAGTCGTCCGGATCGCCGAGCGGGGCGGGCTTGCGGCGCAGGTACGGCACCACGATCACGACGACGTACACGATGAACGCGACGCTCATGGTGAGCGCGAACGCCTGCGTGATGGACAGCAGGATCTTGAGGCCGGAACCCGTCACGACGCGGCCTGCTTCTCGGCCTTCGACCTGCGGGTGGCGAGCCACACGAAGAGCACCAGCGACACCGCGCCGCCGAGCACGCTGACCATCGAGCCGAGCAGCGTGTGGCCCCAGTAATAGCCCTCGTCGGTGCCGAGACCGTTGACGAGACCGACGATGGTGAGAATTCGCAACTGATTAACCAGAATGACCGCAATCACGGAAATTCCCAGCGAAAAAAAGAGCCGGCGTGCATTCTGCGGACGGAACCAGAGCATCACCGCGGTTACCAATAGCAACGGAAGAAGAAGGAATACCGAGGAGCATTCCGGGGTCATTCGCAACCCGAATGGAGTATCGCTGGACAACCCAAAGTAGACCGATTCCCGATCACCAGCGACATAGACCCCCGATGAGGTGATCACCCGAAGGATGAGCCCGGCCAATTGCACCTCGAGTTCCCGGTATCCGCGCTCGAGAAGCACGAGCACGACCCCGGCGGCGAGCACCCCGAAAACCGCCATACGCAGGGGAAACCGGGATGCGCTCGACACCGGCGCGTTGACTGTTGTCACGACGAACCTCTCCGGTCGAAACCCAGTGGAAACGATGTGGACCCCGTGTGCGAGCCTAGAACACGGCGGTCCCCCCATTCGACGGGTGTCCCCTTTCCGGGGACGTCCGAGCAGCCTTCGGCACATTTAGAGAAAACCTTGCTAGGCCGTTCGGGTGAAGATTCACTCGACCTGGGAGAAACCGCAGATTTATCACTCGATGCGGTGATCCGGCGAAAAAAGCGTGCCATTTTTCAATGCCGCACCGATATTCGATTCGCGTGCCGACTCTTGCTCAGCGGGATTCGTCCGTGCAGCGGCTCGGCCTGACAAAAAATCGGAGGACCAGTGAAGAGACACCTCGTGCGACGAGGCGGATTGCTCGCCGCTGTCGTGGCGAGCATCGCCCTGGCCGGAGCCGTTCCGGCCAGCGCCGCTCCCGGTGACGGGTCGGCCTACGGCGTCGACGTCGACGTGAAGCTGCTCGGGCAGCCCGCGGTGAAGCTCGGCCCGATCGCCGCGTCGAACACCAACGGCCCGACCAGCAACACCGCGGTGAACGCGAACGTGCCCGGAATCCTGACCGCAGGCGTGATCAAGACGTCCGCCGTGCGCGACGACAACTCCGGTGCGGTCACGTCGAAGGCCTCGGTCGCCGACGTCGGCGTGCCGCTGCTGCAGGCCGCGCTCGGCAAGGTCGGCGTGAAGGCCGTCGAGGCCGTGTGCACCGCGACCCAGGAAGGTGTGAAGGGCAGCAGCACGCTGGCCGACGCGAACCTGGGCAGCCTTGGCAAGATCGACGCCAACCCGGCGGCGAACACGCAGCTCAAGGTGGCGATCGGCCCGCTGCACATCGCGACGCTGATCCTCAACGAGCAGATCAAGAACAAGGACGGCAGCCTCACCGTCAACGCGCTGCACCTGAAGCTGCTCGGCGGCACCGGGCTCGGCGCGATCGGTTCGGGTGACGTGATCCTGTCCTCGGCGACCTGCGGCCCGGCCGCGCCGCCGATGCCGCTCGCTTCGGGAGCAGGCATGTGGGTCGGCTTCGGCGTGCTCGCCGCCATCGCCGTACCGGTCGGTCTTCGCTTCACCCGGCGGCGTTCGGCCGCCTGATCCCGTGAGGTGATGGATCGATGTACAAGATGCCTGGCGCCGGAGTCGGCGTCGCCGGTGGCGGGGTGGGTACCCTCGCCGCCACCGGTGCCGACGTCGGCTGGTGGGTCACGATGGGCGTACTGCTGGTGATCCTCGGGATCGCCGCGCTGATCGCCGTCCACCGCCGCAACCGGCGGTTCGCCCGCTCGGACGGCTGAATCACCCGGGCTGCCGGCGTTCCCCCGCCGGCAGCCCGGTTTTCGGGGACACTCGGAAGGGTGAACGTAGTGGATGTGATGCTGCTGGCCGGTACGCGACCGGAGGCGGTGAAGCTCGCCCCGCTCGCGCTGGCGCTGGACGCCCGGCCAGGGCTGCGGCCGCTCGTCGTCCACAGCGGACAGCATCAGGGCATGGTCGAGCAGGCGCTCGTACCGTTCGGGGTGACCGTGGACGCGTGGCTGGACGTACCGCCACGGGTGTCCGGCACGCAGGCCGAACTGGTGTCCGGGTTGCTACCCGCGCTGGACGAAACGCTGCGCCGGTACGCGCCGTCAGCGGTCGTCGTACAGGGCGACACCACCACCGGGCTGGCCGGCGCGCTCGCCGCGTTCTGGCTCGGCATTCCGGTGGTACACCTCGAAGCCGGGCTGCGCACGAACGACCTGACGTCGCCGTTCCCCGAGGAGGGGACCCGGCAGATGATCTCGCGGATCGCGGCCCTGCACCTGGTCCCCACGCCCGCCGCGGCGGCTGCCCTGCGGGCCGAAGGCGTGCCCGCGGAACGGATCGTGCGCACCGGCAACACGGTGGTCGACGCGGTGCTGGCGGTGGCCGCCCGCGACCTGCCCGCGCGGGATCAAGCGCTTGCGTTGCTGGAGATGGGGATTGCCGAGGCGGGCGAGCAGTTGGTGCTGGTCACGTCGCATCGCCGAGAGTCGTGGGGCGAACCGATGGCGCGCACGCTCGCTGCGGTCCGCCGGATCGTCGATGCGCATCCGAGCGTGCAGGTGTTGTTCCCGGTGCATCCGAATCCGGCGGTGCGGACGCAGGTCGAGGAAGCTTTGGGCGGAGTCCCGCGGGTCACTGTCACCGAGCCGCTGGAGTACCCGGATCTGGTGCGCGCTCTGCGGCTGGCGTCGCTGGTGCTCACGGATTCGGGTGGTATCCAGGAGGAAGCGCCGACGTTCGGTACGCCAGTGCTGGTACTGCGCGACACGACGGAACGCCCGGAAGGCGTCGAGGCAGGTTGCGCGTGGCTAGTGGGGACTGACGAGGGCTTGATCACGGAAACGGCCGCGCGCATCCTCCGCGGGGATCTTTGCGCTGCGGCGTCGGCCAATCCGTACGGTGACGGGTCGGCGGCTGAGCGTTCTGTGGTGGCGATCGAAGCGTTGCTGGGTATCTCCGCGGCCGCGGGGCTTCAGGCCACCAGCTAGAGCGACACCACACCCACCGGCAGGCCTGGATTCGCGGAGAAGTCCAGCGGCGCCACCGGCCGGCCCGCGGCCACCACGTGTGCACCCAACGCCGCGATCATCGCGCCGTTGTCCGTGCACAGCCGCGGCCGCGGGACCCGCAGCTCGATGCCTGCCTCGGCGCAGCGTTCCGCGGCCAGCTCGGACAGGCGCGAATTCGCTGCCACCCCACCGGAAATCACCAGCGTGCCGACGCCTTGCTCGCGGGCCGCGCGGATGGCTTTCGCCGTCAGCACGTCCGCCACTGCTTCCTGGAACGACGCGGCGACGTCGTTCACCGGGACCTCGGCGCCGGTGCGTTCGGCGTTCTCCACCCATCGCGCCACGGCGGTTTTCAAGCCGGAGAAGGAAAAGTCGAACTTCGCGTCGCGGGGGCCGGTCATTCCGCGGGGGAACGCGATCGCTTTGCGGTTACCCTGTTTGGCTGCCTTGTCGATCGGCGGGCCGCCCGGGTACGGCAGGGCCAGCACGCGCGCGACCTTGTCGTACGCCTCCCCCGCTGCATCGTCCACAGTGGACCCCAGCTCGGTGATGCTCAACGCGATGTCGTCCACGCGCAGCAGCTGCGTGTGCCCGCCGGACACCAGCAGCGCCAGCACCGGTGACGGCAGCGGACCGTGCTGCAGCGTGTCCACCGCGATGTGCCCGGCGAGGTGATTCACGCCGTACAGCGGAACGTCCAGCGCGGTCGCGTACGCCTTCGCGGCGGAAACGCCCACCAGCAAAGCGCCCGCCAGGCCCGGCCCGGCGGTGACGGCAATGGCGTCCACATCGGACAGTTTCAGCCCGGCCGTGGCGAACGCCCGCTCAACGGTGGGCACCATCGCTTCGAGGTGCGCCCGGCTGGCGACCTCGGGTACGACGCCGCCGAAGCGCGCGTGCTGCTCGACGCTGGAGGCGACCTCGTCGGCGAGCAGTTCCACCGCGCCGTCGTCGTGCAGCCGGACGAGGCCGACGCCGGTCTCGTCGCAGGAGCTTTCGATTCCCATGATGACGCGCGACATCAGCCGGCCACCTCGTCTCGTGCCGGGGCCTGCGCGGGGCGGGCCATGGTGAACGCGTCTGCACCGGACGGCTGGTAGTAGCGCTTCCGGATACCTAGCTTCTGGAAACCGTGTGCCTCGTACAGGCCGACAGCGGTGTCGTTGTCCGTACGCACTTCGAGGAACACCTGTGCGCGCAGCTCGTCGGCGCGTGTCAGAAGCGCCCGAAGCAACGTCTTACCGACGCCTTGTCCTTGCGCCTCCGGCACAACGCCGATGGTGTGTACGGTCGCTTCGTAGTCGCCGCGATGGCCGACGACGGCGAGGCCCGCGTACCCGAGCAGCTGCGTACCGTCGTCCGTACGCGCGGCTAGGTAGTAGTGGCCTTGGTCGAGTTCGGAGTGGAACGCGCGCGCACTCCATGGGTCGTCGCCGGGGAAGAGGATCTTCTCGATCTCCGCACACTTCGCGACGTCAGCGCGGCGCAGTTGGTCGAGTTTCACGGCGCGGTCACCCTCTTGCGCGCTGTGGGCTCGACAGCGTCCGGACGACGTAGGTACAGCGGCGTGAGCGGCTCCGGCTCCGCGCGCGACAGAAGCGCCGTACGCGCGACGCGCACCAGCCCCGACGGCGAAGGGAACCGCGGCTCGATCGGGACCACGCCTACCGCGTCCGCATACTGCAGCGCACCGTCACCGGCAGCGACGCGTACACCGGTGTCGACCTCAGCGGGACGCTGGACGTGCGGACCGTCGACCCGAGCGCCCGAAGCGTCGTACGCAGCCCAGTAGACCTCGCGGCGGCGCGCGTCGGTGAAGACGAGGAACGGCTTGTCCGTACGCACGACGTCGGCGGCGATGGCGTCGAGGCTGCACACCGGGTACGCGGGGATGCCGAGCGCGTGCGCGTACGCCGCCGCAGTGGCCATCCCGGCCCGCAGCCCGGTGAACGGCCCAGGGCCGACCCCGCAGACGATCGCGTCGAGCTCTCGCAGCGTGACCCCGGCTTCCTCGGCCGCGGCGAGCGCATGCGGGGCGATGAGCTCACCATGCGCCCGCGGATCCACCGTGACGCGGTCCGCCCGAGTGACGAGTTCCGCCTCGTCGACGGCGACAATGCCCGCGGTCACCGCCGGGGTCGCCGTGTCGATCGCCAGTACCAGCACGGTGTCCCAGCGTAGTCCTGCCCATCGCCCGCACTGGTCACCCGCCCTGCAACCGGCGGCACCGGCACCACGACATCGGGCGAATTCGCCGCCGTGGGGAACCACATTTGGCTATCCTCGGTCACATTGTCGGCAGTTGCAGACAGTGCTACTGCGATCACGAGGCGAAGGGGAGCGCAATCGTGAGCGACGACCAGTCCTCCGGGGCGAGGCACCACCGGGCCGGCTATCTCAGCCCGGAAGAACAGGCGAAACGCGACGCACAGGACAAGCGGTTCAACGAGGCCATGAGCACGGCAGGCACGCGCATCTACCAGCAGCGCGCCGCCGACGACGCCAAGGTCGACGCCGCTGCGGCAGGCGGCGGGTTCACGATGGACATCGACGCGATGAAATCCCTGCTCCCGGAGTGGCAGGGCATCGCAGACGAACTGAATGACATGATCAACGACGGGCAGCAGCTGCGAGGCGTCACCAAACCCGCCGAAGACCCCGCGAGCACTTTGCAGAAGAAGGCAGCCGACAGCCACGCCGATGCCTATGTCGCGAGCCTCCAGCAGCAACAAGCCTATGCACAAGGCTACGCAGACCAGTTGAAGCAAGCCATCGCCAAGTACGAGCAACAAGACCAGGCAAACGCACACGGCCTGGACAAGCGAGGATGACCCGGTGACGAAAACCATCAACCGCGCCGCGGCGATCGGCCTCGTGCTCCTCGCGGCCACGGCTTGCTCGTCCACCCCCGGCACACCGCCTGCGAGTACCGCGCCGCCGTCCAGCACCGGCCCGCAAGTCCCCCAGGTAGCCAACCCGCTCAACGTCGGCAAATACGAACAGGACCCCTGCGCCGCCCTGACTCAGGCGCAAGCCACCGAGGTATTCGGCGCAGTGCGAAACAGGAAAGCCCCGGGCAACGTCGCACCCGCTTGTGCCTGGAACGACAGCGACAACAGCAGCATTCACCTCGGATTCCTCCCCGGGCAAGGAGGACTGCAGACTGTCTACAAGAACAGCATCGATGCAGGTGGCGGATACTTCGAACCATCTCCGGCCATCTCTGACCATCCAGCTGCATTCTCCGGCGTTCACGACGACCGCCAGAGCGGAGGATGCCAGGTGTTCGTCGGCGTCACCAACGAGGAAACGTTCTCGGTTTCGTCCAATCTCCGCCCGAGTTCGAGTTCCTACCGCGATCCGTGCGCACTGGTGACCAAGGTTGCCGAAGCCGCGCTGGCCACGATCAAGGCAGGTGCCTGATGGGACTCACTCCGCAACAGATCATCGACCTGATCAACCGCGGCAAAGGGCCGGCCGGGATGTACGACGGCGCGCACGTTGCGAACGGGCTGTCCCAGCGACACAACGACATCGCCGACCGGATGCTGCAGCTGCAAGGCAAGATGAGCCAGTACTGGGAAGGGGACGCCGCAGGCCAGGCCTATGCCGGTGCCGGCCCGCTCGTCCAGGCCTCCAAGGTCAGCGGCCGGCACCTCGCGCAGGCCCAGCAGCTCTACACCGGCCAGGGCAGCTCGTTCGCCGACCTGAACGGCAAGATCAAATCCGTCGGCAACCTCGGTGACCGGCCTGCCGACGACTGGGTCAGCGACACCCCGTTGTCGTTCCTGTCCAACCGGGCCGACGAGATCGATGCATGGGACCAGAAGGCCAAGATCGTCACCGAGAGCTACGGCAGCTACCACGGTCAATCCACGGACAACTCCAGCCGATGGGCGGATCCGTCGCAGTACGGGGAGCTGGCGTTGCCGTCGGCAGGCGGAGATTTCTCCATCACGCCGCCCGGTGAGACCGGGACCGGGCACCTGCCGTCGCGCTATTCCGACGGGCATCACGGTCAGACCGGCAGCCGCCCGGGCCACGACAGCGGCGGGACTGGGACCGGCCCAGGCGACCACAGCGTTTCCACCGGCGACGGACACAACCCCGGCTCGCAGAACTGGCTCGAGCCGGGTGCACCGCAGGTCGACCGGACAGTCCCAGGCAATACGACGACCACCTCCGGCGCCACGCTGCCGCCAACCGCATCGAACCCGGCCACCGGCAGCTACCCGGGCAGCGGCACGACCTTCGGGCCGGGCTCGGTCGGACCCGGCAGTGGGTTCGCCCCCGGCAGTGGGTTCGCCCCCGGCAATGGGTTCGCCCCTGGCAATGGGTTCGGCTCCGGCGGGGCCACCGGCTCGGGCAGTGGCAGTGGCAGTGGCAGTGGCGGCCGCGGAGCCGGTGGTAGCAACAACCTCGGCCGGGGCGCCGGGACCGGTTCCGGCACGCCGGGCGGCGGTCAGTCCGCCCCGCGAGGTGGCGCGGGCACGGCCGCAGCGAACGGACGACCAGGCTCACCCGGGATGGCCGGGATGGGTCGCGGCGGTGGCAAGAACGATGAGGACAAGGAGCACAAGAGGGCTGACTACCTGATCGAGGCCGACCCCGACGACGCGTTGGTGGGCAAGCTGCCGAAAGCAGTTCCGCCGGTGATCGGCCTGTAGTCCGTGCTCGTGCTCAATCGCGAACTGCTGCTGCCGGTCGACTGCCTGCCGCTGGCGGCCGAGCTGGCCGGCGTGTCCCTTCCGGCGGCGCTCGCGCCCACCCCGCGGTGGCGGGAGCCGGGGGAAGCCGGCGAGTACCGCGACGTCGCAGTGCAGAGCCTGACCGAACGAGGGCTGTGGGTTGGCGGCGGTCTGCGTGAGGCCTTCGTCCGCACGATGACTGTGTTGTGCCGTGGCGACATCGAACTGTCCGCGACCGTCGAATCCCAGCCCGCACGCCGTTACCGGCTGGTGGTATCGGCTGCCGGGGTGGACGGGGTCTTGGCCTGCCACGTGCCTGCGTCCGGGCAAGTGTTGGTCCGCCCCGCGCGGCCGGAGGCACTGGCCGAAGAGATGATCAGCGAACTGCCTGCCGTGCCTGCGGCAACCGGGCCGGCGATGTCGGTGCCGGAAGGCGACCTGAGCCTGGCCGCGAACGGCGGAGCGGCACGGCGTGACGTGCGACGGGTGATGGACGTGGTGATGCGGCCCCGCACCGGAGCCGGTCAGATCACCGCGAACACCCGCCACTGGCTGAGTGGCCGCCGATCCAGCGGCAACGACGTCTGCACCTACTACGACACTCCGCAAGGCCGTTACCTGTTCTGGTTCAGCGGCGAACCAGGCTGCGACCGCCACGTGAACGTCGCCCCGGCTCGCCCGGAAACGCTGGCCGGCCAACTGCGCGACCTGCTGGATCGCCTCCGCTGAGGCAACCCCTGCCGGATGTGAATCGTGTCTCAGGTGGGTACCGGCGAGTCGCGGTACGGTGCGAATCCAGGTGCCGGTGACGCAGGAGGTCCGCGAAGTGCCCGATCCGCTGTTTCCCGCAGTCGCCGCCGGTTCCGCCAAGGAAGCACTGCGCTTCGGCGACCGGTCCCTCACCTACGCCGACCTTGGCGCGGTCGCCGGCGCGCTGGCCGCCGAGCTGCCTGCCGGCCGGGTCGCGGTGTGGGCGACGCCGACGATGCACACCAGCGTCGCCGTGGTCGCCGCGCTGCTCGCCGGGGCTCCCGTGGTGCCGCTCAACCCCAAGATCGGCGAGCGCGAAATCACGCACATCCTCGCCGACAGCGCCCCCGCGCTGGTGCTCGCCGAACCGGGTGCCGAGCTGCCTGCCGGGCTGGCCGGCCTGCCCCGGCGCGACATCTCGCTGGACGGCACCGGTACGCCGCCGGCCACCGAACCTGACGAGGAGGCTCCGGCGTTCATCGTCTACACCTCCGGCACCACCGGCCCGCCCAAGGGCGTCGTGCTGCCTCGCCGCGCGATCGCGGCCACCCTCGACGCGCTCGAGGACGCCTGGCAGTGGACCGCCGACGACGTGCTCGTGCACGGGCTGCCGCTCTTCCACGTGCACGGCCTGATCCTCGGCATCCTCGGCCCGCTGCGCCGCGGCGGTTCGGTGCGGCACCTCGGCCGGTTCTCGACCGAGGGCGTCACCCGGGAGCTCTCCGCAGGCGCGACGATGCTGTTCGGCGTCCCGACGATGTACCACCGGATCGCCGAGGCCGTCGCCACCGACCGGCCGCTGGCGGACGCCCTGCGCGGTGCGCGGCTGCTCGTGTCCGGCTCGGCCGCGCTGCCGGTGCACGACCACCAGCGGATCGCGGCGGCGACCGGACAGCAGGTCGTGGAGCGCTACGGGATGTCCGAGACGCTGATGAACACGAGCGTCCGCGCCGATGGTGAGCGGAAACCCGGGTCGGTCGGCGTGCCGCTGGCCGGGGTCGACCTGCGGCTGGTCGACGAGTCCGGCGGCGAGCTCACCGAGCCGGACACCGTCGGGGAAATCCAGGTCCGCGGGCCGAACCTGTTCACCGAGTACCTCAATCGTCCCGACGCGACGGCGGCCGCCCTCGACGGCGGCTGGTTCCGCACCGGCGACATGGCGACCCGCGACCCGGACGGCTACGTGCGGATCGTCGGCCGCAAGGCCACCGACCTGATCAAGAGCGGCGGGTACAAGATCGGCGCGGGCGAGATCGAGAACGCCCTGCTGGAGCACCCCGGGGTGGCCGAGGTGGCGGTGACCGGCGAGCCGGACGACGACCTCGGCGAGCGGATCGTGGCCTGGGTCGTGCCCGAGGGTACCCAGCCGACCGCCGAGGAACTGGCCGACCACGTGGCGAAACTGCTCGCCCCGCACAAGCGCCCGCGCGTCGTACGGTACCTGGACGCGTTGCCCCGCAACGACATGGGCAAGATCATGAAACGAGCGCTGGGATGACCACCGCGCGCGAGCTGCTGGCCGGCCTCACCACGGGCTTCACCGAACTGTCCCTGGCGGACACCGAGGCGGACGACCCGATCGGCTGGCCGGGCTACCCGGAGTCGCGCACGAAGGCGGCAAACCGCACCGCCGAAACCGAATCGGTGATTGTCGGCGAGGCCCGGATCGGCGAGGTACCCACGGTCGTTGTCGCGTGGGAGTTCGGATTTCTCGGCGGCTCCATCGGCCAGCAGACCGGCGACCGGATCGAAGCCGCCTTCGCCCGCGCGAAAGACCGCGGACTACCGGTGGTGTCGTTGCTCGCGACCGGCGGCAGCCGGATGCAGCACGGAATGCGCGCGCTTTCGCAGCTACAGCGGATCGCGCGGCTCTCCGCAGACGCGCGCGCGGCAGGCGTCGCACAGATCTCCGTACTACGCGACCCAACCACCGGCGGCGGCTGGGCAACACTCGGCGCCGGTTCCGACGTCGTGCTCGGACTTCCGTTGGCACAGGTAGGTTTCGCCGGCTCGCGCGTACGCCCGAGGACGTCACCCGCGGAGGCGTACAGCGTCGAAGCGAAACTGGAGTGGGGACAGGTCGACCGTGTCGTCGAGCCGGAGGAACTGCGCGACGTACTGACCCGCTGGCTGCAGCTGTTGACGTCCCGATCGACCGAAGCCGCTCCGCCGCCTTCGGCCCTTCGCGCCGTCACGCCCCCCGAAACCGGTTGGGACGCAGTACGAACCGCGCGCGCGTCTTCGCGAGCGCGCGCACCGGAGTACCTCGACGCGTACTTCGACTGGCGAGAGAACGTACAAGGCGACCGAGCCGGTCACGTCGACGAAGGCGTGCAATGCGGCTTCGGCTGGCGCGAAGGACGCGCGCTCGCGTACGCAACACAGTGCGGCACCGCAACGCGTCCAGCAGGCTTCCGCACCGCCGCACGCCTAGTACGGCTAGCGTCACGCCTAGGGATCCCAGTGCTGACCCTGGTAGACACCCCAGGCGCAGCAAACGACGCCGAAGCCGAAGAAGGCGGCGTAGGCCCAGCAATCGCAGAACTCTTCGAAGCGATCGCCACCGCCGCAGTACCGGTCACCACACTAGTAATCGGCGAAGGCGGCTCCGGCGGCGCACTAGCCTTCGCAACCACCCCCGACGCAACGTGGATCGCGCCAGACGCCTACTTCTCCGTGACCTCGCCAGAAGCCGCAGCGGCGATTCTGAAACGCCCGCTCACCGAGGTACCGGCCGTAGCCGACCAGCTGCTGTTGCGCCCGCAAGACCTAGTCACCCTAGGCCTGGCCCGCGGCATCGTGGAGCCGTAGCTCAGGCGCGGACCCGCCACTTGCGCTGGGCATAGGTCGCCAGGGTGGCCGCCACGGCGACTCCCGCGATTGCACAGCTTGCGATGGCCACGAACACTGCCGTCATTGCGGCTCCTCCTCACCCGGTGCATGGGTATTCACCTGCTACAGCGCATGGTCCCCGGCGTGCGTTACCGCCGCCACCCCGATGCGGGGGTGAGACGTGTCACGTTAGGCTGCCGGTCGCTTGCGGTAAGTGGTGATCGGGCTCTGCGAGGTGAGCCTGGGACGCGAAGGGAGCGATGTGACACACGCAGGGCCGTCGGGCGGCAGCACCGTCACAGACAGCGCGACGATGCGCCGGGCAGTCGGCGCGGCCGCGGTCGGCAACATCACCGAGTGGTTCGACTTCGGCGTCTACGGCTATCTCACCACCACTATCGAGGCCCAGTTCTTCCCGCCGGACCACCCCGCGCTGGCCCAGCTCGCGACGTTCGCCACCTTCGCCGTCGCCTTCCTCGTGCGCCCGCTCGGCGGGCTCTTCTTCGGGCCGCTCGGCGACCGGATCGGCCGGACGAAAGTGCTGGCCGTGACGGTGATCCTGATGGCAACCGGCACATTCCTGATCGGGCTGATCCCGTCGTACTCCTCGATCGGTCTCGCCGCACCGATCCTGCTGGTGTGCGCGCGAATCCTGCAGGGCTTCTCCACCGGCGGCGAATACGCGGGCGCGATGACGTTCATCGCCGAGTACAGCCCGGACCGCCGCCGCGGTTACTTCGGCAGCTTCCTGGAATTCGGCACGTTCATCGGGTACGCCTTGGGCGCGACCGTGTCTTCGGTACTGCCGCTGGTGTCGACGCCGGCGTTCATGGATTCGTGGGGCTGGCGGATCCCGTTCATGGTCGCGCTCCCGCTCGGCATCGTCGGGGTGTACCTGCGGATGCGGCTCGAGGAAACGCCTGCGTTCCAACAACTGCTGGACGAATCGGGCGAACGCGAGAACACTCACGTCGTCCGCACGATCTTCGCGAAATACTGGCCGACGATGCTGCTGGCCGGTGGCCTGGTGGTCACCTGGAACGTCACGAACTACATGCTCACCAGCTATATGCCGACCTACCTCAAGGACACCGACACCATGGCCGCGAACGGCGGCCACGCAATCTCGTCCACGGCGGCCGAGTGGCTGCAGATTGCGGTGTTGTGGCTGGGCGTGCTGCTGATCCCGTTCCTCGGCAGGCTGAGCGACAAGATCGGCCGCAAACCCATCCTGTGGGTCGGCGCGGGTGGCTTGATCGTGCTGGGCATCCCCATGGTGCTACTGCTGAAGAGCGGCTCGATGGCGGCGGTGCTGCTGGGCTTGATCCTGATGGGACTGCTGCTGATCTGCTTCTCGTCCACCTGCCCGTCCACCCTCCCGGCCCTGTTCCCCACGGAAGTCCGCTACGGCGGCTTGTCGATCTCGTTCAACATCTTCGTGTCCGCCTTCGCCGGCACCGTATCGCTGGTGATGAGTGCACTGGTACTGGCCACGGGAGACCTGAAATGGCCCGGCTATTACTTGATGGCAGCCGGGTTCGTCGGCGTAATCACTTTGCTGCGGTTGAAGGAAAACTCGGGCAAACCACTGCCGGGGTCCACCCCTTCGCTCTCCAGTGAGGAAGCTGCCACCCAGCCCCGCTGAAAGTCCGTGAAGGGAACCATCAGGGAATCTGATTCCCTCATGGTTCCCTTCACGGACTTGGGACCAGGCCGACCCGCTCGGTCCAGGTGCCGTGGGGCTCAAGGCGCATGACCCGCGTGTCATCCTCCCGCCGCTCCAGCCGGACCACCAGGTGGTCCTCGGAAAGCCGCTCCGCGCTCCCCTCGCCCCATTCGACGACCACCGCGGAGCGTTCCAAATCCGTATCCAGATCAAGATCGTCCAGCAACGTCAAATCCCCGCCGAGCCGATACGCATCCACATGAACCAGCGGCACCCCACCAGCACCCGCGGAATGGACCCGGGCAAGCACAAACGTCGGCGAACTCACCCGGCCACCCACCCCCATCCCATCCGCAATCCCCCGGGTGAGCGTCGTCTTCCCGGCACCGAGCGGACCGTCCAGCAACACCAGATCCCCCGCCCGCAACACCGCCCCCAGCGCCCGCCCGAACGCCATCGTGTCCTCGGGAGTCTCCAGAATCACCTTGTCCACCACCAGTTCCGCCGGTTCGGCGCGGCACTGCCTCCGCACCGCTGCAGCAAATCGATGAGCGCGCTGTTCACCAGCTCAGGTTGCTCGAGCTGCACCAGATGCCCGGCCCCCCGCACCCGCACCAGCTCGGCGTCCGGCAGCTCGGCCGCGATCCGCTCCGCATGCGCGAACGGCGTGAACCGATCCGAATCACCGCCGATCACCAGCACCTGCGCATGCTTCAACCCGGCCAGCGCAGCGTAGCGGTTGTGGCTGCCGAGGGTGCCGACGAAGTTGACCAACCCCCGCACCGGCGTCACCGCAAGCATCTCCAGCATGAAGTCGACCAGTCGCGGCGAGACATCCCTACTGCCGAACGCGAGCCGCCGTACGGCCTGTCGCGTGAGCTGTCCGCCCGCCGCACGGACGAACTCGACGAGACCCGGCTGCCATCCGGCCAGCTCGCCGACCCCGCGCGTGAGCGGGTTGTACTTCGACAGCAACGACCGCGGCAACCCGCGCGCCCCCACTTCGCCCGCCGCGGTCGCGACGAACACGACACCGCACACGCGCTCGTCGAAGAGGTCTGGCCGTTGCGCGGCGAGCTCCATGAGCACCATGCCGCCCATGGAATGTCCCATGAGCACAATCGGTCCTTCGGGCACCATCGCGCGCAGTACGCCGTCGAGGTCGCGCGCGAGCTGCTCGATAGTGGACGTCTCCGTGGACGCTTCCCCGGACAGGCCGTGGCCACGATGGTCGTAGTACACCTGCCGTACGCGCGGCAGTCGCAGCGAAGCGACCGCGCTGCGCTGGAAGTGCCACGAGCGCCGCGAAAGCGCGAAGCCGTGTACGCCGACGAGAGTCAGCTCCGGTGCTTCACCGTCGTCAGGGTCGATCTCCTCGACTGACAGCGGCGTGCCGTCTTCGGCGGCGACAGTGGACGTACGGTCCGGCTTCAGCTCGCCCAATGGCTCGTCGGCAAACGGGTCCTCGACCGGTTTGCGTTGCTGCGCCGCGACAACGGCCGCTGCCGCACCCGTCACCACCGCTCCGACCCCGCCGACGATCGCCCACAGCCGCGCCGAAGGTGTCACACCTGCTCCCCCACGTACCGGCGGCGGACCCGCGGCCGGTACATCGAAGTGACGATCTCGTAGTCGATGGTGCCCAGCTTATCCGCCCACTCGCGCGCAGTCGGCTCACCGGAGCGGCCGTTGCCGAAAAGCACGACCTCGTCGCCGACCCGAACCGCGTCGTCCCCGCAGTCGACCACCAGCTGGTCCATGCAGATCCGCCCGGCCACCGGCCGCCGCTGCCCACCGAGCAGGACGTCCATCTGCCCGGACAGCGAACGCGGCACGCCGTCGGCATATCCGGCAGGCACGAGCGCCAGCGTGGTGTCCTGCGGCGCGGTCCAGGTGTGCCCGTACGACACGGATTCGCCCGCCGCCACCCGCTTCGTGAGCACCACGCTGGAGCGGAACGACATCGCCGGACGCAGGTCGTCTTCGGTGGGCACCGGGTTGAGGCCGTACATCGCAATCCCCGGGCGGACCACGTCGAAGTGCAGGTCGGGCCGGGTGAGCGTGGCCGCGGAGTTCGCCAGGTGCCGCATCGGATCGAGACCGGCGGCGCGGGCGGTGTCGTACGCCTCGGCGAAGAGTTTCGCCTGCGCGTCGATCGATTCGTGCCCGGGCTCGTCCGCGCGCGCCAGATGCGACCACACGGCCACCACCTCGACGTTCCGCGCCCGAGCCGCCGCCTCGACCAGCTGGGGCCAGTCGGCGGGCGGACAGCCGTTGCGCGACAGCCCGGTGTCGATCTTGAGGTGCACGCGAGCCGGTTTCCCCACCCGCACGGCGGCCTCGGCGATCCGCGCCAGCTCGCTGACGGAGCTGACGCCGAGGTCGATGTCCGCTTCGATGCCGGGGGCGAAATCGACCTCCGGCACGTCCAGCCAGCTGAACAACCGCCCGGTGAGCCCGGCCGCCCGCAGGTCGAAGGCCTCCTGCAGCGAGCAGGTGCCCAGCCAGGTTGCGCCTGCTTCCGCTGCTGCCCGTGCCACCGGCACTGCGCCATGGCCGTAGGCGTCGCCCTTGACCACGCCCATGACTTCGGCACCAGCCGCCTTGGCGGCCAGCAGGGACACGTTGTGGCGCACTGCGCCGAGGTCGATCACGGTCTCGGCATGCGGGAAACTGGCAATCATAGCGAGTGCCAGTTTCCCACGTCATGGCTTCAGGACAGACGCTGCCCGGAAGTACCGGAGAACACGTGCAGTTCGTCGGGACGGATCCGCAGGTGCAGGGTGTCGCCCATGCCCGGCGGCGTACGCGGGTCGACCCGGGCGACCACGTTGCGTGACGACCCTTCGGCGGTCTCCTCGACCCCGGCGCCGAGCTTGCCGTACACGTACGCGTCCGAGCCCAGCTCCTCCACCAGCTCGACCTTGATCGGCAGGGTGCCGGCGGAGTCCGTGGTGACCTCCAGCGACTCCGGACGGAAACCCAGCGTGACCGTGTCGCCGTCGGCCGCGGACCGGACCGCTGGCGTCAGCGGCACACGGACACCACCGACGCCACCGACCTCGGCGCCGTCCGCGGTCAGCTTCGCGGAGACCAGGTTCATCGCCGGGGAACCGATGAAACCCGCGACGAAAACGTTTGCGGGCCGGTCGTACAGCGCGCGCGGGGTGTCGCACTGCTGCAGCAGGCCGTCCGACAGCACGGCCACCCGGTCGCCCATCGTCATGGCCTCGACCTGGTCGTGGGTGACGTACACCGTGGTGACGCCCAGTCGCCGCTGCAGCGCGGCAATCTGCGTACGCGTGGACACGCGCAGCTTCGCGTCGAGGTTCGACAGCGGCTCGTCCATGAGGAACACCTGCGGCTCACGCACGATCGCGCGCCCCATCGCGACGCGCTGCCGCTGTCCGCCCGACAGCGCCTTCGGCTTGCGGTCCAGGTACTGCTCGATGTCCAGCAGCTTCGCCGCGTCGAGCACCTTCTGCTTGATTTCCGACGCCGGCCGCCCGGCGATCTTCAGCGCGAAGCCCATGTTCTGCGCCACCGTCATGTGCGGGTACAGCGCGTAGTTCTGGAACACCATGGCGATGTCACGCGAGCGCGGCGGCAGATGCGTGACGTCGCGGTCGCCGATCCAGACCGCGCCGTCATCGATGTCCTCCAGCCCCGCGAGCATCCGCAGCGCGGTGGACTTTCCGGACCCGGACGGCCCGACGAGCACCAGGAACTCGCCGTCGGCGATCTCCAGCTCCAGCGCGTCCACGGCGGGCCGCTCGGTACCGGCATAGCGCCGGGTCGCCTTGTCGTAGGTGATGGTGGCCATCGGGTCAGTCCTTTCCGGATTTCGCGGGGACCCCGTGCGCGGCCTCGCGCGCCTCGAGGTGGCGGCGCTGGATCTCGATGCCCGTGGCGCGCAACGCCCCGGCAGGCTCGTCCAGCACGAGCCGGTTTTCGATTCCTTGCCACGCGGGCGGTTCGGCAGTTCCGGCGAGCGCCCAGGCAGCCTGTCGAGCGGCCCCCAGCGCGACGTACTCGCCGACTTGCGGGAGCACCACGGGCAGCCCGAGCACGATCGGCGCGACCGCCCGTATCGCAGCGGACTGCGCGCCGCCGCCGATCAGCAGCACCCGCCGCACGGCCATGCCCTGCGCGCGCACCGCGTCCAGCCCGGCGGCCAGACCGCAGAGCAGGCCCTCGACGGTCGCCCGCGCGAGGTTCTCCGGCGTCATGTTCGCCCTGGTCAGGCCATGGATCGACCCGGTCGCGCCGGGCAGGTTCGGGGTACGTTCGCCGTCGAGGTACGGCAGCAGCGTGAGCCCGCCCGCGCCCGGTTCCGCGGCGAGCGCGAGCCGATCGAACTCCGGCAGGTCGACGCCGAGCATCGCGGCTCCCGCGGTGAGCACGCGCGCGGCGTTGAGGGCGGCGGTGAGCGGCAGGAACCGGCCGGTGGCGTCGGCGAATCCGGCGACCAGGCCGCTCGCGTCGGCCGCGCCGGTCTCGGTGACCCCGAAAACCGTGCCGCTGGTGCCGATCGAGATCACCGCGTCGCCGGGCTCCAGTTCCAACGCGAGCGCGGCCGCCATGTTGTCGCCGGTGCCTGCCGAAACCAGCATCCCGCCGGCGGTGTGCCCGGCCGCCTCGGCCGGGCCAAGCACGGTCGGCAGATCCGGGGTACGGCCGCCGAACGCATGCGCGAGAACGTCCGGCCGGTACGCGTTTTCAGTCGGCGAGAAGTACCCCGTACCCGAGGCATCGCCGCGGTCGGTGAAAGCGGTTTCCGGACCCCCGAGCAGTCGCCAGGTGAGCCAATCGTGCGGCAGCAGGACTTGGGCAACGCGATCCGCATTCTCCGGCTCGTGCTCGGCGAGCCAGCGGAGCTTGGTCACGGTGAAGCTGGCCACCGGCACGAGCCCGACCGACTTCGCCCACACCCCGGGTCCGCCCAGCTCGTCGACGAGGTCCTTGGCCGCCTGCGCGGAGCGCGTGTCGTTCCACAGCAATGCCGGACGGACCACCTCGCCACGCTCGTCGAGGGTGACCATCCCGTGCTGCTGACCGCCGATGCCGATGGCCTGGACTCCGTCGAGGACGTCGCGGGTGGCCGCGTCGAAGGCCTGTCCCCACGCCGCCGGATCGACCTCGGTGCCGTCGGGATGCGGTGCGCGGCCGGTGCGCACGATCTCGCCCGTGCGCGCGTCGCAGACCACCACCTTCGTCGACTGGGTCGACGAATCGACCCCGGCCACCAGCTCAGCTGTCATACGGCTGCCCCTCCTCGACGTGCTCCACGGTCTCGACGGCCGTACCCGCATTGAGCGCGGCCTCGATCTCCTCGGTGGGCGTGACTTCGCTGGTGATGAGCAGGTCGTAGTCGCCGACCGTGCCGTGTGCGTACGTGGCGGTGCGGCCGAACTTCGAGTGGTCGAGCACCAGGACATTGCGATTTGCCGCGCGCAGCACGGCTTTCTTGAGCTCGGCGTAGTCCTGCACGGGATGGAACAACCGGCCGACGGCGACCGCGCTGACCGAGACGAACGCGACGTCCGCGCGGGTTCTCTCAAGCAGGGCAAGCACATCCGGGCCGGAGCAGGAGTCGTACTCCGGGTGGTAGCGGCCACCGGCAACGACCACCTCGACGCCCTCGCCGAGCAGCCGGGCCGCCTGCAGCGAGTTGGTGATCACGGTGAGCCCCTCGACCCCGGCCAGCCGCTCGACCAGCGGAAACAGGGTGGTCGAGTCGTCGACGAACACCGTCTGACCCGGCTCGACCTGCCGGATCGCGGCCTCGGCGAGCGCGTCCTTTTCGGCCGAGTGCCGCGTGAACCGGCTCGCGGTTTCCATGGTGAGCGCCGGGTACGCCGCGACCTTGCCGCGCAGCTTCCGCAGCAGCCGCCGTTCGGCGAGGTCGTCGAGGTCGCGGTGCATCGTCATGAGGCTGACCCGGAACCGCGCGGTGAGGTCGTCGATCCGGACCTCGCCCAGCTCGATGACGTGGTCGAGGATCTCCTGACGGCGCTGCTCGACCGCAGCATCGGACGGGCGCGTCCTGGGCATGCTCAGTTCTTACCAGATATCTCGCCCCGAGTTAACACATAACTCGATAATTTACGGCGCTTCGAGCACCGGCGCGGACCGCAGGATCTGTTCGAGGCCGAAGCGGAAGCGGTTGTCGAAGTCGACCGACCGGAACTCGTCCAGCACCGAGTTGAGCACCGGAAACTCCTCCGGCACCTGGTAGGTCCCGGACAGGTCGATCTCCGCCGCGGCCTGTTCCTCCTGGACGAGACCGAGGGTGAAGTAGAACAGGCTCCAGCTCGTCCAGACGGCGGTCCGGCGAGTGGGACACCCCTCCAGCAGCGCGTCCACCACCCGCTCAGTGACGCCGAGCGTGCCGGGCCCGTTGACGAAGGTCCCCGCCACAACCCGGGCGCCGTCGCGATGTCCGAGCATCGCAACGCGCAGCCGCTGATGCAGTTCGGCGACCCGCTCGTCCCACCGGCTCGGCAGACCGTCCACGTCGACCTCGACGAAGATCGCCTCGGCCAGCAGGTCCAGCAGCCGCGCCTTGGTGCGGATATGCCACATCACAGTGTTCATGCTGACCCCGAGATCGGCGGCAATCGCCCTGGTGGACAGCTTGTCCAGGCCGCCGCGATCGAGCACGGCGAAGGCGGCCGCGACCACCTGGCCGAGTGTGATCCCCGCCTTGATCGGTTGTCTCTTGGTCACCGACCAAGTATACCAGAGGAGGACTTACTTGATCACTGATAGAGAATGAGGGCGGGCCATGCGCATCGAAACTCCACCCACGCCCCGGCCCGGCCGGGTGCTCGCCGCGGTCACCCTCGCGGTGGTCGTGGTCTTGCTGGGGACCACGATCCTCAATGTCGCGCTGCCGACGATCCAGAAGAGCCTCGGCGCGAGCACCACCGAACAGCAGTGGATCCTGAACGCCTACTCGCTCACCTTCGCCGGGTTCCTGCTCGTCTCGGGAACCGCGGGCGACCGGTTCGGGCTGAAGCGCCTGCTCGTCTGGGGCCTTGCCGCTTTCGCGCTCACCTCGGCGATCACCGGTTTCCTCGGCTCCCCGACGGCCGTCATCGTGCTGCGGGCACTTTCCGGAATTGCCGCGGCGACGATCATGCCGACGAGCCTCGCGATCATCCTGCGGACCTTCCCTGCCGAAAAGCGCGCCCGCGCCATCGCGACCTGGGCCGCGTCGTCCGCGGTGGCCACCGCATTCGGCCCGGTACTGGCCGGAGCCATGCTCAGCTCGGGCCTGTGGTGGGGATCGGTGCTCGAGCTCATTGCCGTGCTCACCGTGCTCGGTCTCGTCGCGGCACTGCGGTGGATCCCGGAAATTCCCGGCAGTGGCACCGGAAAGCTGCGGATGATGCCGGTACTCGGCTCGCTGGCCGGGATCGGCCTGCTGGTGCTCGGCGTGGTGCACGTCAACAACGGCGGCTGGGGCTCACCGGGTACCTGGCTGCCGATTGCCGCCGGAATTCTAGTGCTGGCCGCGTTGCTCGCCACGGAAGTCCGGCACCGCGAGCCGCTCGTGGACGTGCAGCTTTTCCGGCACGGCTCGTTCACCATGGCGACCGTGGCGCTGACCGTGGTCTCGGTCGTCCTCTACGGCTACCTGTACTACACGGTGTTCTACCTGCAGACGGAGCTCGGCTTCTCACCACTGCAAGCCGGTCTGGTCCTGCTCCCGCCGACGATCGGCTCGGCCTTCGGCGCCCCGTTGTCGCGCTGGGTCGCGGCGAAGATCGGCGACCGCGCAACGATGGCGACCGGGCTACTGGCGATGACCGCGGCCTTCCTCGCCGCAATGCCCCTTGGTGCAGACACTCACATCGCGTGGTTCATGGCCGACTGCTTCTTGCTCCTGCTGGGCTTCGCACTCGTTCTGACGCCGGGCACCACCCTGGCGACGTCCACAGTGCCCACCGAACGCTCCGGTGCCGGGTCGGCGCTGCTGAACACGCTGCGCCAGATCGGCGGTGCGCTCGGGGTCGCAGTGCTGGGTTCGGTGTTGTGGTCGAGCTACGGCTCCACGATGACCGACAAGCTCGCCGCTGCTCCCGACGCCGTCCGGCAGACGGCTACGAAGTCGCTCAACGCGGCTCTGGCCACGGGCGACCCGGCCGCGGTCAGCGCCGCCGGTCCGTCCTTCCTGGACGCCATGCAGCTGACGAACCTGGTCGCCGCCGTGATCACCGGATTCGCTTTGCTGGTAGTACTTCTGGTGCGCACGAAGCGCCGCGCGGCACCGGAACCGGAACTGGCCACCGCCGCTGCCTGAGCCACATCACCCCAATGTGGCATTGGGTGCGTCACATGCACCCAACGCCACATTGGGTGCGTCACATGCACCCAACGCCACATTGGGTGCGTCAGATGCAGCGAATGCCACATTGGGGTGGTCTGGAGGCGACCGCGCGGATCAGGCGGAGGGCAGCGGGGATCGCGTCGACCAAACCCGAGGCGGACGTCGGGACATCCTCGGCCGCGAGGGCGCCGGCCAGCGAATGCACCTGGGCGGCGGCTGCGGCGGCGAGCCACGGGTCGATGCCCGCCGCGAGCAGCGAGCCGACCAGACCGGTCAAGACATCGCCGGAACCTGCGGTGGCCAGCCACGAACCGTGTGGCTGGTTCACCGCGACACGGCCGTCCGGGGCGGCGATCACCGTGCAGTGGCCCTTCAAAAGCATTACCGCGTCGTACTTCTTCGCCGCCTCTCGTGCGGCGGCGACCCGGTCCGCGCCCGGGCGGCGGCCCATCAGGCGTTCGTACTCACCGGCGTGCGGAGTGAGCACGAGCGGCGTGTCCGGGTCGCGGGCGTCGAGAACTTCGGGGGTGTGCGCGATGATCGTGGTGGCGTCGGCGTCCGCGCACACCGGGACGCCCTGGCCGAGGATGTGCCGCAGCACCTCGCGGCCGTCCCCGCCGGTGCCGATGCCAGGGCCGACCACCCACGCCTGCACCCGTCCAGCATCGGTCACCGAACCCGTTGCGACGATCTCCGGCCAGCGCGAGCGCACGACGTCCGCCGCGTGCCCGGCGTAGCGGACCATGCCCGCAGTCGCGTGAACCGCCGATCCCGACGCGAGCACGGCCGCGCCAGGATACGTCGCCGAACCGGCCGCGATGCCGACCACGCCCTGGGTGTACTTGTCGTCCTCCGGACCCGGAATCGGCCACACCGCAGCGATATCGGCCAGTTCGAGGCGGGACAGATCCGGGTCGCCCAGCTCCGGCCGCAGGCCGATGTCCACCAGCACGACCTCGCCGCATTCCTGTGGGGCCAAGGCATGCACGGGTTTGAGCGCGCCGAAGGTGACCGTGCGCGCGGCAGTGACGTGCGGGCCATCAACCGCGCCGGTGTCCGGGTCCACGCCGCTGGGCAGGTCGACCGCGACCACAGGCGCGTCGATCAGCTCGACCAGCCGCGCCGCCTCCGGTCGCAATGGGCCACGGGCCGAAATGCCGACGATGCCGTCGACCACCACGTCCGCCCGCTCAATCCACTGTGGACTGTCCACTGCGGACACCACGCGCCCGCCGGAACGCTTCAACGCAGCCAATCCCGCCGGATGCGCCTTGTCCGGGTTCAACAACACGGCGGTGACGGCAACTCCGCGCCGACGCAGGAAAGCACCGGCCCACAAGGAATCCCCGCCGTTGTTGCCCGAACCGACCAGCAGCACGACCCGCCGTCCGGACACGCCTCCGGTGTCTTCCGCCAGCAATCCGGCCACCTGCGTGGCCAGGCCGAACGACGCCCGGCGCATCAGCTCGCCGTCGGGCGTGCGCGCGAGCAGCTGGTCTTCCGCCGCGCGAATCCGTTCCGTGGTCCAGATTCCCTGCACGGCGGCGACCTCCGCAGCTATTCGACAGTGACGGACTTCGCCAGGTTACGCGGCTTGTCCACGTCGTACCCGCGGGAGCGCGCGATCTCCGCGGCCAGCACCTGCAACGGAACCGTGGACACCAGCGGCTGCAGCAGTGTGGGTACCGCAGGCACCTCGATCAGCTCGTCGGCGAACGGGCGCACGGTCTCGTCGCCCTCCTCGGCGATCACGATCGTGCGCGCACCACGGGCCTGGATCTCACTGATGTTCGACACCAGCTTCGAATGCAGCACCGCGCGGCCCTTCGGCGAAGGCATCACGACGACGACCGGCAGGCCCTCCTCGATCAGCGCGATCGGACCGTGCTTCAGCTCACCGGCGGCAAAGCCTTCGGCATGCATGTACGCGAGTTCCTTGAGCTTCAACGCACCTTCCAGCGCCACCGGGAACCCGACGTGCCTGCCGAGGAACAGCACCGCGCGCGAATCCGAGATCCGCCGGGCCAGGTCGCGGGTCTGGTCCACAGTGGACAGTACCTTCTGCACCGCCGCCGGCATGGCTTCCAGCTCGGCGAACTCGCGCGCGACCTCGTCCGGGTACTTCGTGCCGCGCGCCTGCGCCAGCGCGAGGCCGACGAGGTAGTTCGCCGCGATCTGGGCAAGGAACGCCTTCGTGGACGCGACGCCGATCTCCGGCCCGGCATGCGTGTACAGCACCGCATCGGACTCACGCGGGATCTGTGCGCCGTTGGTGTTGCACACCGCCAGCACACGCGCCTTCTGCTCCCGCGCGTGCCG
The DNA here is from genome assembly GCF_000717335.1 of Amycolatopsis jejuensis. GTDB lineage: Bacteria > Actinomycetota > Actinomycetes > Mycobacteriales > Pseudonocardiaceae > Amycolatopsis > Amycolatopsis jejuensis. Next base: position 464,666 of record NZ_JNYZ01000012.1, on the reverse strand, counting down.
CACGGCTTCGAGGGTGTCCGCAGTCTCGCCGGACTGGGAAACGGCGACCACGAGCGTGTCGCGGTCGAGGACCGGGTCGCGGTAGCGGAACTCCGACGCCAGCTCGACCTCCACCGGCAACCGGCACCAGTGTTCGATGGCGTACTTCGCGACGAGACCCGAGTGGTACGCCGAACCACAGGCGATTACGAAGACCTTGTCGACGTCACGCAGGTCCTGGTCGGAAATGCGCTGCTCGTCGAGGATGATCCGACCTGCCTCGAAGTGCCCGCGCAGCGTGTTCGCGAGCGCCTCCGGCTGCTCCTCGATCTCCTTGAGCATGAAGTACTCGTGGCCGCCCTTTTCGGCGGCCGACAGGTCCCAGTCGACGGTGAACGGCTTGGCCTGCGCGGCGTCGCCGTGGAAGTCGGTGACCTCGTAGCCGTCGCGGGTGATCACGACGAGCTGGTCCTGGCCCAGCTCCACGGCCTCGCGGGTGTGCTCGATGAACGCCGCGACGTCGGAGGCCACGAAGTGCTCCCCCTCGCCGACCCCGACCACCAGCGGCGACGACCGGCGCGCCGCGACGATCGTGTCCGGCTCGTCGGCATGCGTCACGACCAGCGTGAACGCGCCTTCGAGGCGACGGCACACCGCGGCGACGCTGGCCGCCAGGTCACCCTTCGTGTCGCCGTCGGTGTACGCACGAGCGACCAGGTGGGCGGCGGTTTCGGTGTCGGTGTCGCTGGCCATCTCGACGCCACTGGCCTCGAGCTCGGCCCGCAGCGCGGCGAAGTTCTCGATGATGCCGTTGTGCACCACCGCGACCCGTCCCGTGGTGTCCCGGTGCGGGTGCGAGTTGCGGTCGACCGGCGCGCCGTGCGTGGCCCAGCGCGTGTGACCCATGCCTGCGGTACCGGTGAAGCTGCCGCGGCCGACCTCGTCGAGCCGGGCCTCCAGGTTCGCCAGCCGGCCCGCCTTGCGCTCGACGTTCAGCGCCCCGGCGCCGTCCAGCACCGCCACCCCGGCCGAGTCGTAGCCGCGGTACTCCATCCGGCGCAGTCCACCGAGCACGACGTCCAGGGCCGGGCGGTGTCCGACGTATCCCACGATTCCACACACGCGAACTAGCGTAACGAGGGATGTCCAGTCCCCTGCTCCGGTCCCTTCGGCGAGGTTTTCACCGGCTCTGACCTGGGCGGGGACCGCGCCGGGCAACGGTTTACCGGGTCCGGCGGCAGTGTGGTGGCATGCCGCCGTCCCGCTCGGGGTGGCGCACCGGGCCACGGCCGGGCACGGGCAGTAAGGTCACGCGCATGGCCAGCAAGCCCAAGCAGCTGCTCACGGAGCTGTCCCACCCGGGTCCGCACGAGGTCCTGCGCGGCAACCTCGCCCTGGTCGGGCTGCCCGGCGTCGTGTTCACCCCGCGCCGCGGCCTCGGCCTGCCCGCCCTCGCCTTCGGGCACGGCTGGCTGCAGCCGGCCACCCGGTACCGCCAGCTGCTGCACCACCTCGCGAGCTGGGGTGTGGTCGCCGCCGCCCCCGCAACGCAGCTCGGCCCATTGCCGTCGCACCGCCTGCTGGCCGGGGACCTGCTGACCACGCTCGACGTGATCACCACGGTCCGGCTCGGCCCGGACGGCATCAGCGTCGACCCGGACAAACTCGGTCTCGCCGGTCACTCCACCGGCGGCGGCGCGGCGGTGCTGGCCGCGGCCCAGTCCGCGCGAGCCGGTGACGACGCACGCCCGCGGGTCCGCGCGGTCGCGACAGTGGCCGCCGCCCAGACCTTCCCGCCCGCCACGAACGCTGCCCAGCTGATCAGCGCCCCCGGCCTGCACCTGGCCGTGGACGGCGACCTGGTCGCCCCGGCCGTCGGCCACGCCGAGGCCATCGCGCACGCCTGGGCGGGGCCGGTGCAGCTGCGCACGCTGTCGAAGTCGACACACCTCGCGGTGACCGAAGGACGGCACTGGAGCCAGCTCCTGTTGCAGGGCAAACCGCAACGCGCGACTCAGCAGCTCACGAAAGCCCTGTTCACGGCGTTCTTCCTGACCCACCTGACCGGCACGGACAAGTACCTGCCGCTCCTGGACTCGGACGTGAAACGCGCGCCCATCGAGGTACCGGACGAGGAAGCCGCCTGAGCGATCAGGTCGCCAGCCAGTCGGTGTCGGCGAAGTTGTCGTCATCGTGGGCAGCGCGGCGATGCCGCCCCTTAGGCTCCGGTGCCGGGTGCTCGGCCCGTTCCGTGCCTGCTTCCTCGTCGTCGAACACGAAGTTGACCTCGCCGTCGGCCTTGTCGCCCACAGTGGACTCCATGACCCAGCCACCGGCCTTCTGCGCCCGCCGCGCGTTCTCCTGAACGCGGACGATCACCTCGCCGACAGTGCGCAGCTGCTTGTCACTGGCTTCTTTGCCGGCGTCGAGTTCCTTGGTGACCCGGCTGCCGATCAACGCCAGCCGCTCCGAGTTCTCGCGCTCGATGTCGGCCAGCTTGCTGCGGAAACCCGCCGCGAGGTCTTCGGTCACCGCGTCCTCCCCCGTTCGCTAGCGGCCCGGCTGATCGTCTTCGTCGAAGAGCGACCCGCTGATCCGGTCCGCCCCGGCCATGGCACCGAAGAGACCGCCATCCGGACGGTACCCGCTCGCCATGCGCTCCTGCGCTCCTCCGGGCGCGTTGCCGAGACCACCCATCATGCCGCCCCCCATCATCGACGGGGTGTCGGTGCCCGGCGTCGGATGAACCGGCGTGGTCCCGAGTTCCGCGGTGTCGTCGTGCGGTGTGCTGGGCGACGCGGCCATCGGGTCGCCGCCGTCGGGCGTGCTGTCGAACCCGTCGTTGGTGTCGAAGGGATCGACCACGGACTGGGCTGTCGTCGAATCGTCCGGTGCCTCGCTGTGGGTGACGGGCAGCTCGTGTTGCTCCGGAATCCCTTGGCGGGCAGGGGAAATCGCCTGCTCGGACCCGGAGTGCTCCGGCACGGCCTGGGGCGGAGAGTGATCCGGCACAGCTTGGGGCACCGAGTGCTCCGGAACGGCTTGGCCGGGAGGTGAGATGGCTTGCTCTGCCGCCCCGGTCGGCGGCAGTCCGGAGACCGGCTGTCCACCACCGCTCTGTCCGCCACCGCCCTGTCCACCACCCTGGCCGCCGGGAGTCGGGGCGCTGTCCTCGCCGAGGGTGTACTTCGTCGGCTGGCCGGAACCGTCGTCGATGGTCACGACCGTCGGACCGTCTGCACCGCCGGGCCGCTCGGCGACGATCGAGAGCTTGCCGTCCTCGATGTGGATCTTGCCGTGGGACTGGTCACCGAAGTCGAGGTCGTACTTCTTCGGCTGGCCGTTGCCGTCGTCGACGTGCACGCCCATCCGCCCGTCGGTACCCGGCTCGGACAGGGAGATCCGCCGCCCGCCGTGCTCGACGGTCACCGCGTCCGGCTCCTCCGCCTTGGGCGCCGTACCCGCCTTCGCTGGGTTGAGCCCCTCAGCAGTCGGCGGCGGCACTTCGGGAGCCTTCACCGCAGCCGGAGCCGAAGCCGGAGCCGGAGCAGCGGGAGCCGAAGCCGAAGCCGGTGGTGCAGCAGGTGCCGAATGCGAACCACCGCCCGCAGACGACGCACGGGTCTGCTGGTGCGCAACCGGTTCGGCAGGCTTCGAAGCCGTAGTGAACAGATCCTCGCGAGCCCCGTTCAACGTGGCGCCGAGCCCGTTCCACACCTGGTCGACCCCGGTCCGCGTGTTCTCGCAGACCTGCTTCCAGTTGGTGACGTGCTTGTCCATGAACCCGCAGAACCCGGCCAGCCACTTCTTGGCCCAGTCCTGCCCGGCGTCCTTGGTGTCGTCGCCGAGGTCGCATTTGTCACTGCTGACCTGGTTCTTCACGTCCTCCGGCATGAACCGGACGAAGTGCTTGAAGTCGTCGTCGCTGGCGTTGCGGCCCATCTCGGCGACCCGGATGAGGCGGTCGATGTCGCCGGGCGAGAGGTCGCCCTTCTTGGGGTACTCGGTGAGGTAGTACTCCTGCAGCCACTGGCATTTCGCGCGGCACAGCTTGGCGATCGAGGCGATGGCGCGGTCGACCGCGTCCGCCGCGCCCTTGAGGGTCCCCTCGACGTTCTTCGTGCCGTCGGTGATCCCTTTCCACGACTGCTGAGCCGAATCCTTCGCGTTGCCCGACCAGTTGGCGAGCACCGTCGCCATGCGGTTGTCCTGGTCGGCGGCGGCGTCCACGATCGAGGCGTTGACGTCGGTGAACTCGTGCGCGGCTGCCTTGAACTTGGCGAACGGGATGTCGCGCTGCTCGTCGAACGGGTCGCCGACGTCCTGCTGGAACGGATGCTCGGGCAGGTTCTGCGCGACCAGCCCGCGGGCCCGGTTGTACAGCGGCAGCAGGTTCCGGAACGGCTGCAGGCCGGAGACCCCGAGGTCGAGGATCTCGTTCGAGTTCGCGACACCCGGGTCGGTATCGCTGTTCTTGGCGCCCTGGTCCTTCAGCTTCTGCCGGTCGCCGTCGACGGCCTGCTGCTGGCTCGCGGCCCGGTCCTTGGCGCCCTGGTCGGCCTTGTCCTTGGCCATGCCGTACCACTTGTAGACGTCGCCCGCGCTGGACGTCTCCCAGTCCATGTCCCCTTCGGAAATGGACAGCTGCTGCTTGTAGAAGTCCCGCCAGTGGTTGCGGTCTTCGTCGCTCTGGAAGCCGTAACTCTGTGCGTCGCCCTCTTCTTCCTCGTCCTCGACGTAGTCGAAGTAGCGAAGCGCCAGCCCCCGTTTGGTGTTGGGGTCGATGCTCGGGTCGTTCATCAACTGCTGGAACTCTTGGAAGGACGGGATGGTCCCGTTGCGCTCGGCCATCAGCGGTTACCGCTTCGCCGCACGGCGTCCGCGCTGCCCGCCTCGTTGGCCGAGTACTTCTTGCTCGCCGACCCGAGGTTGGTCCCGAAGTCCTCGGACGCCTTCACGTAGCTGTCGACGCACTTGCCGACCTTCTCGACGCCCGTCTTGTACAGCTGGAAGGACCCGTGGTGCTTGCGGCCGAAGTCCGCCTCGGTGATCTGCAGCTGCTTCAGCGCGGCCAGGGTGGTCTGCAGCTTGTCCTTGGCCACGTCCCGGACGAACCCGCCCGCGGACTCCAGCATCTGCGGATCGACGTCCTGTCGCTTCGCCACGATCGCTCCGCCCCTCCTCCGAGTACCCGCCAACGGAATGTACCCGGAGCGTGACGAGGGGCGCAGCGATTCAGGCAGTTCGGGGCGGTTCGGGGCAGTTCGGTCAGGAGACCGCGGACACCACTCCGGCCAGGCGGTCGGCCGCGGCCTGTGCCGTGGAATGCGCCGGGGCTTCCACCATCACCCGCACGAGCTGCTCGGTACCCGACGGACGCAGCAGGACCCGGCCTTCCTCGCCGAGCTCGGCTTCGACCTCGCCCACCGCGTCGCGGACTTCGGCCGACCCGGCGACCGCGGCTTTGTCCGCGACCGGAACGTTGACCAGCACCTGCGGGAGCCGGTTCATCACCGCTGACAGCTCGGCCAGCGGCTTGCCCGTGGCGGCCATCCGGGCCATCAGGCGCAGGGCGGTGAGCAGGCCGTCGCCGGTGGTGGCGTGTGCCGGGAGGACGACGTGGCCGGACTGCTCGCCACCGAGGGCCAGCCCGGACGCGCGCAGCTCCTCGAGCACGTAACGGTCACCGACCGCCGTGGTGACCACCGTGATGCCGTGCGCCTTCATCGCCAGGTGCAGACCGAGGTTGCTCATCACCGTCGCGACCAGGGTGTCTTTGACCAGCTCGCCCTCTTCGGCGAGCGCCAGCGCGAGGACGGCCATGATCTGGTCACCGTCCACGAGCTCGCCCGAGGCGTCGACGGCCACGCAGCGGTCGGCGTCACCGTCGTGGCCGATGCCCAGGTCAGCGCCGTGTTCGACGACTGCCGCCCGCAGCAGGTCAGGGTGGTTCGACCCGCAGTTCTCGTTGATGTTGATGCCGTCCGGCTCCGCGTGCAGGGCCACGACCTCGGCCCCGGCCTTGCGGTACGCCTCCGGCGCGGCCACCGACGACGCACCGTTCGCGCAGTCCACGACGACCTTGAGGCCGGTGAGCGGATGCGGCGTGGCCGTGACGAGGTGGTCGACGTACTGGTCGAGGGCGTCGGTGACGTCGGTGACCCGGCCGACGCCGGACCCGGTCGGGCGGGTGACGCCTGCCGCGGCGAGACCGGCCTCGATCTCGTCCTCGATGCTGTCCGGCAGCTTGTGCCCGCCCGCGGCGAAGAGCTTGATGCCGTTGTCCGGCATGGGGTTGTGCGAGGCGGAGATCATCACGCCGAGGTCGGCTTCGAGCGCGCCCACGAGGTACGCGACGGCAGGCGTGGGCAGGACGCCGAGCCGCAGCACGTCGGCGCCGGCGGACGCGAGGCCGGCCACCACGGCGGCCTCCAGCATCTCGCCGCTGGCGCGCGGGTCACGGCCGACCACGGCCACCGGACGGTGCGAGCGATCGTGCGCGGCGAGCACCCGAGCGGCACTCGCAGCGACCGACAGTGCCAGCTCCGGGCTGAGGTCGGCGTTGGCCAGACCGCGTACCCCGTCGGTGCCGAACAGTCGAGCCATCTCTCGACCTCCTTGGTCCTTAACGTCGAGTCGTGACGGCGCCCGTCAACCTAATGGCGCCGGCAGGTGAGCCGGTCCCCACCCCAGAGAGTCGCGCGGGACGGGCAAAACGCATCAGCCCGGTCCGGAAAACGACGGAAGCGCCCATCCGATGGACGGATGGGCGCTTCCGAGGTTGCGCCTGAGCGTGGAATCAGCGCTTGCTGTACTGCGGAGCCTTGCGGGCCTTCTTGAGGCCGTACTTCTTCCGCTCCGTGGCGCGGGCGTCACGGGTGAGGAAGCCGGCCTTCTTCAGCGCCGGGCGGTCGTCGGCGTCGACCTCGACCAGTGCACGGGCGATGGCCAGACGCAGCGCGCCCGCCTGGCCCGAGATCCCGCCGCCGTGGAGGTTGGCGAAGATGTCGAAGGAGTCCGGCTTCTCGACGGTGACCAGCGGCTCGCGGATGAGCTGCTGGTGCACCTTGTTCGGGAAGTACTCCTCGAGGGTGCGGCCGTTGAGCTTGAACTCACCGGTACCGGGCACGACGCGGACGCGGACCACGGCCTCCTTGCGGCGGCCGACGGTCTGGGCGTTGCCGCCCGCAGCCCGCGACGGACGCGGCGCGGCGGGAGACTCGCTGGTCGCGACGGCCTCAGAGGACTCAGGGGCGGCGGCGGGCTCAGGGGCGGCGGCGGGCTCGGTGGCGGCGGCGGTGTCCGTGGCGGCCGGGGCCTCCGAAGTCTCGGCCGGGGTCTCCGGGGTCTCCGGAGTCTCGGTCGAGGCAACCGCCTCGGGGGCCTCGGAAACCTCGGTGGCCGCGGGAGCCTCGGCGTCGGTCTCGGTGCTGGTCAACTGTTCCTCACTCACTGCGCGACCTGCGCGATCTTGGTGATCTCGCGCGCCTGCGGTTGCTGCGCGGCGTGCGGGTGCTGCGGGCCGGCGTACACCTTCAGTTTCTTGGCCATGGCGCGGCCGAGCTTGTTCTTCGGCAGCATGCCCTTGACCACCTTCTCCACGAGGTGCTCTGGCTTGGTGTCGAGCAGCTCGCCGAAGGAGCGCTTCCGCAGGCCGCCGGGGTAGCCGCTGTGCCGGTACGCGAACTTCTGCTCGCGCTTGTTCCCGGTGAGAGCGACCTTCTCGGCGTTGACGATGATGACGAAGTCACCGGTGTCCACGTGCGGGGCGTAGGTCGGCTTGTGCTTGCCGCGCAGCAGCGTGGCGACCTCGGTCGCGAGCCGTCCGAGCACGACATCCTCGGCGTCGATCACGTGCCAGGCACGAGTGACGTCGCCGGGCTTGGGGCTGTACGTGGGCAAGGGTCTACCTCGTCGTCAACATTGCGTGTGGGTTCTGTGCGGGCCGAGCGCTGACGCGCCGCAACGCACAACGACATATGAAGATACCCCTGTGGTTCCCGCTGGTGTGCAGCGGGGGTGGGTAGCCACCGCACCGGTCCGGTGAGGAGTGTAGCGGCCCGGGATCAAGCCGCGCGCACCCCGCCGGGATGAGACGATCGGACACCGGGCACGACGACCACTGGGGACACGCAGGTGAAGACACGATCGAGGACGACGCGCGCCTGCGCCGCCGTCGCAGTACTGGCGCTGGCGACAGCGTGCGGCCAAGCCCGCGCCGGCACCGCGCTGCCGGACGGCGACCAGGCGGCCGCGTACGTCGGCGCGAAGTTCGAGAAGGCCATGTCCAAGCTCGGGGACTCCATCCTCGACGCCAGGAATGTGACGAATTCGGCAGACGCGTACTTCCGCTTCGACGACAAGTGGGTCCACCACACGATCACGTCGGCCCGCACGGGGAGCCCGGAGAGCCGCGTGGTGCACAACCGGTCACAGAAGAACCCGGACGAGATCATCGACTCGTTCACGCCCGCCGACGGCACGGTCGAGTACCTGTACCTGGGCCCGGCGTACAAGTCACTGGCGCCGACGCCATGGGTGTCGATGCCGAAGCCGGAGGGCGGACTGGTCCAGCCGTGCGCGTGGGGCGGAGTCCAGGTGGCGTGCAAGATGGCCGACGCGGCGAGCAGCTCGTACGAGGCGGACAAGAAGGCAGTCCGAGGCGCGAAGAGCTCCGCGGACGGGAGCGAGGAGCTCACGGTGAACGTGGCGTTCTCGCGGTTCCTGGAGCAGCGGGTGGAGGTGCTGCCGGACAGCCTGCTGTCGAAGGTGGGCCCGGAACTGCGCAAGGCCGTCGTACCGACGACGATCACGCTGAAACCGGACGGGTCCCTGTCGGAGTTCGTGATGGCAGCCCAGTTCGAGGGTGATGGACACAAGATCGAACTCAAGTACAACTTCCGGTTCACGGGCCAAGCGACGGCACAGGATCTGCCGAAGGTCCCGGACGCGGCCCAGGTGACGGTCCTCCCGGACAACGAGGCAAAACAGGACTTCTACCGCCGCCTTGGCGACCTGCAGGGGCGGTGACGGTGCTGGTGACGGCGATGCTTGCCGGGACGGTGCAGGGTGCGGTGAACGAGCGGTTGGGGGATGAGTGGTGAGCGGACCGTCTGAGGAGGGGACTCCACCGGAGCAGCCCGGGGTGGCCGGTCAGTCGTGGCCACAGGCCGCACAGCCGGGGCCGCCTGCGTGGACGCCCGGTCAACCGGGACCGGAAGCGTCGACGCCGGGACAGCCCGGCTGGCAGCACGCCCAAGCCCCAGGCTCGCCGCCGTTTCTGCAGCCCGGCGCACCGCACCCCCACCAGCCTGGCTCTCCGCCAGTTCCACACCCAGGCGCGCAACCGGTCCCGCAACCCAGCTCGCCACCGGTTCCGCAGTCCGGCTCGCAGCTATCCCAGCCGCTTGGCTCGCCGCAACCCCAGTCCGGCGCGCAACCGGTCTCGCCGCAGGTTCCGCAGCCCGGAGTCCATCCTGGACAGCCGCAGTGGTGGCAGCCCCAGGCGCAGCAGGTCCCGCCGGGCTGGGATGTCCGGCAGAACCCCGGCGCACCCAGCTCGCAGCCGACGCCGCTTCCCCCTGCGTCGAGTCCACAAGCGACACCTGCGCACACCGGCTGGGGCAGTCAGCAGAACCCCGGCGGGTGGCAGCCGACGCAGCAGTCCGGAATGGACGGTTCCTCCTGGCAACCCGCCGGACCCTCGCAGTGGACCGGCACCCAGCCTCCGCACCAGCCCGGCACTCCCCCGCACGGGCAGGAAACTCCTTACGGTGGCGGGTTTCAACCGTCCCACTACGGCGGCCTCGGCGCGTTTTCCGGTGCCGACGCGAAGAAACCCCGGTCGAAGAAGCCGTTCCTGATCGCCGGGGCCGGGGTTCTCGTAGCGGCACTGGGGGTCGGGGCGGCGTGGTGGTTCGGCGCTTTCAGCGGGGATACGTTGGAGCAGAAGTCGTTACAGGACGGCGTTTCCCGTGTCCTCGGTGAGAACTACGGCGAACCGGACGTGAAGAATGTCTCCTGCCCAACAGGCCAGCCGATCACGAACGGGACGACTTTCGACTGCACGGTCCAGGTCGGTGGCCAGCCGAAAAAAGTGACGGTCCGGGTGCTCAACGACAAGCCGGAATACTCGGTCGGCGCGCCGCACTGACCCGGCGACCCACTGGTTGCCCGAATCACGGCTCGGCACCTGCATCACATTCGGGGCAGCATGCATGCAAACGGCCCCGCGCGCGGAACATCAACGACGACGAGCCCGGAAACGGCGGGCCAGCACCAACTCCCCGGGCATGAAATCGGTGACGCCTGCCCCCCGCACCACGAAATCGGCGGCCCAGCACCGGTTCGTCATGCGCAAAAAGGGGCGGACCTACACCAATTCCCCGCCCGCGAAAAACGGCGAGCCAGGCACTGGTTCCCGCCCCGAAAACGGCCAGCGATACCAGTTCCCCCAGCACGAAACGGCTGGCCCGCACCAGTTCCCCCAGCACGAAAACGGCAGGTCCGCACCGGTGCCCAGAGCACGAAAACGGCGGGCCTGCACCGGTTTCCCGGTGCGTGCCCGCCGTGGTTCGGAGCTTGCTCAGAACAGGTTCTGCACCGAGCGGTCGGTCGACTGGTAGCCGTCGGCGATTTGCGGCAGGGCGGAGGCAATCTGCGCGAGAAGCTGCTTCAGGTCGGCGAACTTCTGGTCCCACGCGGCCTGCTTCTGCATGTACTGGTCCTTCGCCTCACCGGTCCAGTCGTGGACCAGCGGGTTCAGGTCGTCCTTGAGGCGGTCGAACAGGACCTGCAGCTGCTTGGTGGTGGCGGTGCAGTCGTCTGCCGCGCGGTGGATGGTTCCCGGATCGACAACAATACGGCCGTCAGGCATGGCTTACTCCCATCGAAGAACTGAAAAGTGGTGAAGTGAACGGAAAGAACCGGATCAGCCGAGTACGTTGAAACCCTTGTTCAACGCCTGCACCATCTCGTTGTTCTGCGCCTCACTGCGCTGGTACTTCGAACCGGCTTCCTGAAGAAGGTGGCCGATGTCCGCGAGCGCCTGGTTCAGACCCTTGCCGGTTTCGTCGAAGCGGCGCATCACGTTGTCGAATGCGCGCTGCGCGTCGCCTTCCCAGCCGGCTCGCGTGGCCTCGATCTCGCCCTCGAGCTTGCCGAGCTGCTGGTCCATCTGCGTGCGGACGTCGACCACGCGGCCCTCTGCCGCGGTGAACTGTTCCGGAGTCCCGGTGAAGCCCGTAGTCATGGGATTGCCCCCTTCGTCAAGTGGTTGTGCGCACCGGCTCTGTCTCTCCGGTACGCAAGCTACGACGCTGACAGTGCCAGCTCGGTTCACGGTTGTCGCGATTTATCCGCAAGTAGTTGCTTGCGGGAACGCCGGATCAGGGAACCGCGCGCCGCGACCCGCTCGCTCCGGTATTCGCGGAATCCGGAAAAACGTTGTCCACCAGTGCGGTTAGCACACGCACAGGGCGATTTCACGCTTCCCGGCGCATGATTCGCGACTGCGAAAAGTCCTCGTCCTCGTCACCCGTTCGTGCCGAAGGGGACGGAACCGGGGGCGGAACGGGAACCGCTTCGGGGGTGCTCGGCACTGCCGGGATCGGCAACCCGCGGGCTGCCCGGAACCGGCGGGCCGCCCCGCGCAGTGCCGACGGCGGCGGTTCCGCGGCACCGGAGAGCCGGCGGCGGCCGAATTCCTTCAGCAGTTCCCGGTTCTCGCTGCGGTGCCGTTCCGTTCGGGCGAGAGCGCTGCCGGCGACGCGACGGGAGAACGTGACCGCGTCCTGCCCCGCTCGGGTGAACGCCGCCGGGGCGGACTCCGGTTCGGGCGGCACGCGGCACTCCTTCAGCTGGTGATCTTCAACGTCCGCACGACCTGTTCACATGCGGCGTCGACACGCTGCTGCAACGCCGGAACCTGGAACTGGCACCCGACGTGCACCCTGATCCGCCCCTGCACCAGCACATACCAGCGGACGTTGATCCCGTCCGGTTTGCGCTCGTGGTAGCCGATCACACTCCGGCCACCGTAGGTCAGGTTCGCCTGGAACGCAGTGTAATCCGCACTTTTGCTTGTCCTGGACTGCAGATCCGTGACGATCCGCTGCCGATCGGCGGTGGCGTCGTAGTCCATGACGAACTCCTGCGCCAGCACGAGATCGTTGCCCGCGAGCGCGTCCGGCGGGTGCAGGATGACCTGCCGGTCGGCGACCTGGTCGGTGGTCTGCACCCAGTCGACCGGGGCGACGAGGCTGAAGTCGTACTGCGCGAACGTGCGGCCTTCGGGTTCGCGGTCGCGGTTCAGGAAGAAGACGACCCCGGCCGCGATCACCGCGACGAGCGCTACCGCCGCTCCGGTGATCCACCAGCGCCGCTTATTCGAGGACCCGCCCTTGCCGGAGCTCGCGTTCTGAGCGTCGCCGCCGGATGGGGCGGGCGAGAATCGGCCGGGTGATGGGGTTTGCGGGATATTCGCCCGCGGACCATTCGGCGGCGGGGTGTGCGGTCGCGGTGAGTGCGGCGGCTGGCCGGATGGTGGCCGGGCAGCGCCGGGCGGGAAGTGGGGCAGCGGACCGCTCGATGGCGAAGCATTCGGGGACAAGGCGTTCGGCGCCTGCCCGCCGCCTGACAAGGGGCCGCTCGGCGGTGCAGCGTTCAACTGCCCGGCGTTCGGCGACGCGGGGTTCAGGGTGCCGGCATTCGGCGGCCCGGCGTTCGGCGAGGCCGTGCCCGCGGACCCGGCATTCAGCGGCCCGGCAGTCGGTGGCCCGGCAGTCGGTGAGGCAGCGTGTGGCGGCCCAGCGTTCGGCATCGCAGCGTTCCGCGGCCCGGCGTTCGGCGTTGCAATATTCGACGGCCCAGCGTTCGACGGCCCAGCGTTCGAAGGTCCAATGTTCGAGCGCCCGGCATTCGGCAATCCCGAGTTCAGCAGCCCGCCATGCGGCTGTGCGGGCAGCGGGGCGCTCGACGGGGAAGGCGCACCGCGGCGGAAGCGTGGATCACCGCCGGGCCCATCGCCCTGGACGATTTCCGTTCGGTGGTCTCCTCGGGTGCCTGGGAGGGCGCCGGTGCGGTCCGGGTCCAGCTGGACTGCCCGGAGGGCGCCTCGGGCGACCACCGTCTCCGGCTGGTCCAGGCTCGTCGGGACCACGCTGGTGCGTTCGTGGACCAAGCGGGAGATCATCGGGATCCGGCTCGAGCCGCCGACCAGGAAGATCGCGGTGAGCTGCCTTGGGCGCAGACCTGCGTCAGTGATGGCGGCGACCGTCAGTTCGACCACGCGGCCCAGCGGCGTGCCGATCAGGCGTTCCAGGTCCTCGCGCGTGACGTGTGCGTCGGCGAACGGCGGGGGTAGCGGGACGTCCGTGTACACGTGCCGGGACAGCGTTTCCTTCGCGCCGCGGACGTCCTGCCGCAGCACCCGGCGGCGGCGCCGGTCGGCCAGTTCCCGGCCTTCGACGAGCTGCTGCCATGCCTCCGGGTCCGTGCCCGACACCAGGGAGCCGACGTGGTCCAGCAGGGCCTGGTCGATGTCGGCACCGCCGAAGCTCGGGTCGCCGCGGGTGGCCAGTACCTGGAATCCGCCGCGTTGCGGTGGGCTGCCTGGCACCCGCGCCGCGCGGGCGGCTTCCGGCGAGCGGCGGACCACGCTCACGTCCACCGTGCCGCCACCGAGATCGAGTACGGCCAGCGCGTCACCGGGGCTGCCGGAGAATTCGACCGTGCGCCCGTCCGGCGTGGCCACCGGGGCGAACGTGGCCGCGTGATACACCGCCGCGGCCACCGGCTCCGGGACGAGCGCGACTTCCCGCGCCAGCCGTCCCGCTGCTTGCCGCAGCAGGCGGGTGCGGATCGCGCCCCAGTCGGCCGGGTGCGTGAGCACCAGCAGGTCGACCTCGGCGTCGCCGGCGATGTGCCGGGCCTCCGTGACGGCCCGCTCCAGCACCGCGTGCACGACGTCGGTGACCCGCAGGACGGCCTCACCCAGCAGCAGCTCGCCCTCGTCGATGCGCCGCTTCGGGTTCGGCTCGTAGCGCGACGGGTCGACAGCCGCCTGCCGTTCGGCCTCCTGGCCGACGAACAGGGTGCCGTCGGCCGCCGCGTACACCGCCGAGGACATCAGCGGCTGCCCGTCGACCACCACGACCTGCGGCTCGCGGCCGTTGACCGAGGCGACGACACACGTGCTCGACGTCCCGAAGTCCACCGCGACCCGCACCGTCACCACGCACCCCCGCCGCCGGGCGCGCGGACGCCGGTCAGTCGGGCTGGATCCACGACACCTGCACGAGCTGCTTGCCCGCCTTGCGCGTGAGCAGGTTGCCCCGGCCCGGCGGCATCGGGCCAGGGCGGATGTTGCCGATCAGCACGCCCTCGTCCTTCGAGCCGTTCATCACCATGCCGGGAGCCGCGAGCTCCTTGAGCTTGCCGATGACCGGGTCGTACGTGGACCGCGACGCACCACCGCTGCGCCGCACGACGATCAGGTGCAGCCCGACGTCCTTCGCCTGGGCAAGGAACTCCGACAGCGGCTTGAGCGGGTTGGACGTCTGCGTTGCCACCAGGTCGTAGTCGTCGACCAGCACGAAGAGCTCCGGCCCGGTCCACCACGACCGGTTCTTGAGCTGCTCCTGCGTGACGTCCGGACCCGGCAGCCGCCGCGTCATCGACCCGAACACGTCGGTGACCATGCTCTCCAGCTGCGCCGACGAAACCGCGTACCCGAGCAGCGAATCGCCCTCCAGGAACCCGAGCATCGTGCGCCGGTAGTCGACCAGCAGGATCACGGCCTCCTGCGGCGTGTAGCGCTCGGAGATGCCGCGCGCGATCTGCCGCAGCAGATTCGTCTTGCCGGACTCGCCGTCGGCGAACGCGAAGAAGTGCGGATCCGCGTCGAAATCGAGGTAGATCGGTGCCAGGTCCTCCTCGTTGACCCCGATCGGGACCAGCTTCGTGTCCCGCCTGCCGTCGATCTGCAGCACCTCGTCGTAGGTGACCATCTCCGGCAGCAGCCGCACCTGCGGAGCCACCCGGCCCCGCCATGCCCCGCGGATCTTCGCCACCGCGTCCGCGACCCCGGCGGCGACCGTCTCCGGATCGCTCGACCCGTCGATCCGCGGCAGCCCGGTGAGCATGTGCAGCTTGTCGCGGGTGAGCCCGCGGCCCGGCCGCCCGGCAGGCACGTTGACCGCGATCCGGCGGTCCATTTCGGACTCCGTCGGGTCACCGAGGCGCAGCTCGAACCGCGTGCCGATCATGTCCTTGATCGCCGGGCGGAGGTCCGCCCACCGGTTGGCCGAGATGATCACGTGCACGCCGTAGGCAAGACCCTGCGTGGCCAGCCGCGTGATCGAGATTTCGAGTTCCTCGAAGTCGTCGCGCAGCGCCCGCCAGTTGTCCACGACCAGGAACGCGTCGCCGAACGGGTCCTGCTCCGGCGGTATCTCGCCACGGCGCTTGCGGTTGCGGAACTCGGTCATCGAGTCGATGCCCATCGCCCCGAACCGGCCTTCGCGCTCGGTCATGAGCGTGGTGAGTTCCGCGACGATCCGGCGGGCCTTGTCCGGCTCGCGCCTGGCCACCGCGACCCCGCCGACGTGCGGCAGGTCGGACAGCCCGGCGAGCGTGCCACCACCGAGGTCGAGACAGTAGAACTGCGCTTCCTCTGGCGTGTGGGTGAGCGCCATCGACATGATCAGCGTGCGCAGCATGGTGGACTTGCCCGACTGCGGCCCACCGGCGATGACACCGTGCCCTGCCGCCCCGGCGAAGTCCGCCCACAGCAGGTCACGCCGCTGCTCGTACGGCCGGTCGACGATGCCCATCGGCACCTGCAGCCGCCCGTTCCCGAAGAACCCGACCGGGGACAGCCCGCGGTCGTCGGTGGGGTTGAGGTTGGGCAGCATCGTGTCGAGCGAGTTGGGCTCGTTGAGCGGGGGCAGCCAGACCTCGTGCGCGGGAGGGCCCTGGCCGATCAGGCGGCTGACGATGACGTCCAGCTCGCTGGGCTCCACCGCCTCCTCGGGCTGCTGCGGCGCCTCCTGCTTCGGCGCTTCCTCTTCGCTCTGCTCCGGCTCGGGTTCCCGGGGCAGCTCCACGAAATCGGGGACGAACAGCTGCGGCCGCTTGTCCGCCCGCACCACGGTGGCCGCGGGACCGGCCGCCTTGATGCCCGCGGGCCGGTACGGGCCCGACACGTAAGACGCCTTGAACCGCACCAGCGTGGACGTGTCGTACTTCAGATAGCCACCACCGGGCACCGACGGCAGCTCGAACGCGTCCGGCACGCCGATCGCCGCGCGGGACTCCGCCGCGGAGAACGTCTTGAGGCCGATCCGGTACGACAGGTGCGAGTCGAGACCACGCAGCTTGCCTTCTTCCAGCCGCTGCGACGCGAGCAGCATGTGCATCTGCAGCGACCGGCCCAGCCGTCCGATGGCGACGAACAGGTCGATGAAGTCCGGCTTCGCGGCCAGCAGCTCGGAGAACTCGTCACAGACGATGAAGAGCGCGGGCAGCGGGTCGAGGTCGGCCCCGTTCTCCCGGGCCTTCTCGTACTCCCAGACGTTCTTGAAGTTGCCGCCGTTCTTGAGCGCTTCCTGCCGCCGGTTCATCTCGCCGGCCAGCGCGTCCTTCATCCGGTCGACCAGCGTGACCTCGTCCGCGAGGTTGGTGATGACCGCGGACACGTGCGGCGCCTTGTCCAGCCCCAGGAACGTCGCGCCACCCTTGAAGTCGACCAGCACGAAGTTGAGCGTGCTCGACGAGTGCGTGGCCAGCATGCCCAGCACCAGCGTGCGCAGGAACTCCGACTTGCCGGAACCGGTGGCGCCGATGCACAGCCCGTGCGGGCCCATGCCCTCGGCCGCGGCCTCCTTGATGTCGAGCTCCACCGGCTGGCCGTATTCGCCGACACCGAACGGGACGCGGTAGCGGTCGCGGATCGGCCGCGGCCGCCACGCCCCCTGCACGTCGAACGTCATCGGGTCGCCCGGGATCCCGAGCAGCTCGAGCAGCGAGGGATTGGACAGCAGCGGTTCTTCCTCGCTGACGTCCTGCCCGCCGCCACCGCCGACGCGGTACGGCGCGATCAGCCGGGACAGCGCCTCGACCTCGACCACCGACAACCAGTCCGGACGGCCGAACCATTCGACCCCGCCCGCACTGCGCGCGCCGAGCCGCTCCTCCTCCACCACGAGCCGCAGGCCGCGGCGGGCGGCGAGGTTGCCGATGGAGTCGGACAGATCGATCAGCGTGACGCCGACCAGCCCCTCCTCGAGGATGATCTGCTCCTCGCGGGTGACCTCCGCGTCGTCGATGATGATCACGACGTGCGGCTGGTCGGGCGCGGGCGTGGCGTTGCGGGAGAACCGCTGCCGGTCCCGCAGGTCGTCGTCCAGCCACGTCTCGATCTGCTTGAGCGACCCGGCCATCATGCGCAGCTGGCCGATGCCGTCGGCCAGCGTGGGGTGCTGGACGTGCGGGAGCCACTTCGCCCACTCCCACTCCTCCTTCGCCCGGCCCGCGGTGGCGACCGCGATCATCACGTCGTCCGGGCTGTGGAAGGTGACCAGCTGGGCGACCATCGCGCGGGCCAGCGCACGGGTGAGCACGCGTTCGCCCTGCATGCTGACCGCGGCGAACCCGCGCAGCGTGATCTGGGTGGGCAGGTCGGGCACGATCGAATGCGCGCGCACGAACCGGCGCAGCGCGAGGGTGGCAATGGGCTCGAGCTCGTCGACCGGGCCGGTCTGGGGCGGGACCAGCCGGGTGGCGAGGCGGTGCGAGCTGCGGCCGACGCGCAGGTGCAGGAAGTCCTGGTCGTTCTGCCTTCGTTCCCACATCCGGCGGCTGGCCGCGAGCGACCACAGCGACTGCGGATCGGGATGCACCCATTCGAGCGCGGCCCGCTGGTCGACCATCGCCTCGCGGGCGCGGTCTCGCATCTGGCCGAGATACCGCAGGTAGTCCTTGCGGTCCTCGTCCATCTCGGCGCGCTTCTGACCACCGCCCTTGCCGCCACCGCCTGCCAGCATGCCGACGGTGCCCATCAGCATCATGCCGCTCATCATGATCGTGGTGGGGTTGCGGCCGCCGGCCGTGAACATGAAGACCATCATCCCGAGCGACGCGAAGATCATGACGCCCGGAATGGCCTTCGCGACGATGTTGCCCGGGATCGTGCGGGGTACCTCGGGTGGGGGTTCCAGGTGCACCTCGCCGCCGGGCGGGCG
Organism: Amycolatopsis jejuensis; assembly: GCF_000717335.1. GTDB lineage: Bacteria > Actinomycetota > Actinomycetes > Mycobacteriales > Pseudonocardiaceae > Amycolatopsis > Amycolatopsis jejuensis. The sequence continues at coordinate 446,445 of NZ_JNYZ01000012.1, read as the reverse complement.
CGGCGCGGCCAGCCGCGGCGACTTCTTGAACTGCAGCGTGCTCATCGAAGGGACCCCTCTATTCCTGCTCGACGCCTGCACCCGGGTGCGCGGGACAACCTATCGAACGTCGCCCCGGAAATCCGGCCAACTCCTGGATCGGCACCGCGCACTCCCCTCCCCGGGCCCCGGCGGGACCCGTCCTCACAGTGCGCCCGAGTGTAGGGACCACCACCGACAGTAAACGGCCCCGGCGGACGAACCCGCAGGAGAAAAGCGCTCCGAACCGGCCTGGACGGGTATTTTCGCCGACGATTTACGGACACGCCCTGAAACCTGTCACCAGGTTCGGTATAAGTTCCCGGGGAGTTGACTCAGCAGAGCGGGGGCATCGAGTGGCAACGGGCACGACGGTATTCAGCAGGGTGACGGTGGTCGCACCGACCACACGCATCGACGTCGCACTTCCGGCCGACGTCGCGGTCGCCGACCTGCTGCCCATGCTCCTGGAGATGGCCAAGGAGGTCACCCCGGACGGCGGTGCCCGGCACGGCGGATGGGCGCTGGCCAAGCTCGGCGACGCCCCGCTCGACCCGAGCCGCACGCTCGCCTCCCTCGGCGTGGTCGACGGCGAGCTCCTGCAGCTGCGCAAGCGCAACGAGAACCCGCCGCCCCCGCTGTACGACGACGTGGTCGACGCCATCGCGGAAGCCGATCCGGACACCTTCCGCCCGTGGACCAAGGAAACCGCGCGCCGCTTCGGGCACGTCGCAGGCGGGCTCGCGCTCTTCTTCTCGGCGCTGGCCCTGTTCTTCAGCGGTTCCCTCTACGGCGGTTCGGCGCTCGGCCCGGCCATCGCGGGCGGCCTCGGCGCAATCGCCTGCGTCGCGGTCGGCGCCACGCTCGCCAAGGCGTACCAGGCGGAGGCCACCGGCGTGCTGATCGCCGCGGCGGGCGGCCTGCCACTGGCCTTCGTGAGCGGCTTCTACATCGTCCCCGGGCTGTCCGTCCGGGCGAACCTGCTGCTCGGCGCAGTGCTCGTGCTGATCGTCTCGGCGGTCTGCATCCTCATCATGGGCGCGGGAATCCGGGTGTTCATCGCCACCGCCACCGCGGGCGTGTTCGGCGCGATCGCCTTCCTGGTGGCCACGCTGGTCACGAACGCCTCCACCGCCTCGGTCGCGGCCGGTGCCGTCGCGGTCGCCCTCGCCTGCATCTCGTTCCTGCCGCGCGCCACCATCTGGCTCGCGAAGCTGCCGCTGCCGCACGTGCCGGGTACCGCCGAGGAACTCAAGGAAGACTCCGGTTTCCCCGACTACCAGGCGATCGAGCAGCGCACCGCGGTCGCGCACGACTACATGACCGGCCTGATGATCGGCTGCGGCGCCACCACCGCGGTCGCGGCCGTGCTCGCGGCCACCGCGCCCAACGTCTTCGGCATCATCCTCGGCGTCGTCGCCACGCTGGTACTGCTGCTGCGGGCGCGGTCCTACGCCAACGGCGCGCAGGCCATCGCACTGCTCACCACCGGCATGGTCGCCGCCGCGGGCATCCTGCTCGGCTGGCTCTTCGCGGCCACCGCGGAGCACCGGCTGCTGTACGTGTTCGCGGCGCTGGTGCTGGTCGCCGCGGGTTCGCTGGTGGTCGGCGTGGTGTTCCCGGACCAGCGGTTCTCGCCGCCGCTGCGGCGCACGGTCGAGATCATCGAGGCGATCTGCATCGCCGTGGTGCTGCCGCTCGCGCTCGGCGTGATGGACCTCTACTCGACGCTGCGCCACCTCAACCTCAAGTGAGCGCCCGGATGCACGCCTTCCGCCGCCGGCTCGGCCTGCCTGGCCGGGCCGGGGTCGCGGTGCTGGTGGCCGGGCTCGGCGTGCTGTCCCCGATCGCCGCCGCCCCGGCGTCGGCGCAGACAGCGGGCACTCTCGCCGGGACCTGGGCCACGCCGCCACCGCTGTCCCCCGGCGATTCGCCACCCACCGACACCGGCGGCCCGGACAAGACGTACAAGAAGAAAACCGAATGCGTGCAACGCAGTCTCGGGCAGAATGTCGAGATCAACTTCCGCCCGTGGGGCCAGGACTACCTGCAGCTGCAGAAAGCGCAGGACATCGTGCGCGCGACCACCGGATCGGTTGGTGGCAACCAGAAAGTCGCCGTGATCGACACCGGGGTCACACCGCATCCGTGGTTCCAGGGCCGGGTCGAAAGCGGCGGGGACTACGTCGCGAACCCGGACAACGGGCAGCCCGGCGGCCTGCAGGACTGCGACGGCCACGGCACCGAGGTCGCCGGGATCATCGCGGCCAACCCGCAGGATCCGAAGGTCGGCTTCATCGGCGTCGCGCCGGACGCCCGGATCGTCTCGTACCGGCAGCTCAGCGAGAACTACGCCGAGGACGACAGCGCCGGGGCGGGAACGCCCAGCACCGGGCAGCCGCCGTCCGGGGGGAACAAGCCGCCCGCAGGCAACACCGGGCAGCCGCCCGGGGGCAACACCGGTACCGCGCTGCCTCCGGAGAACGGCGGCGGCGCGCCGGGTGGCACGGCGAAACAGCAGAACGACAAGGGGGACAACCGGCAGCTGCAGAAGAAAGGCACCGCCGGCACCCTGCACACGCTCGCCCAGATCATCCGCAACATCGCCGACGGCCACCGCGCCGGGGTGATCAACATGTCGGTGGACCACTGCCGGGCCGCGACCGGACCCGGCGACATCCAGACCGGCGAGCGCGAGGTACAGGCGGCGGTGCGCTACGCGGCCGATCGCGACGTCGTCGTGGTCGCGGCGGCAGGCAACGTCTCGGACAGCTGCCCGCAGAACGACCAGGCCGACCCGAACAAGCCCAAGTCCATCGTCACGCCGCCGTGGTTCTCCGACGACGTGCTGTCGGTCGGCGCGATCGACGACGGCGGTGGCGTCGCGAGCTTCAGTGTGCACGGCCCGTGGGTCGGCGTTGCGGCGCCGGGCACCAAGATCGTGTCGCTCGACCCGGCGGTGGGCTCGACCGGGCTCGCGAACCTCACCATCGCGGGCGGCAACCCGTCGCCGATCCAGGGCACCAGCTTCGCCGCGCCGTACGTGGCCGGGGTCGCCGCGCTGGTCCGCTCAATGTACCCGCGCCTCAACGCCCGCGAGGTGATCAAGCGCATCGAGGCGACCGCGCAGCACCCCGCCGCACCCGGTGGCCGCGACAACTTCGTCGGCTACGGCGTGATCGACCCGGTGGCCGCCCTCACCGCCAACCTGCCCGGTGACGTCGGCAACCTCGCCCCGCCGAAACCCGTGGTACAGGCGGCAAATCTGCCCCCGGCCGACGGAGGAAGCTCGACGCCGATGATCGTCGCGCTCGCCGGAACCGGCGGCGGGCTGGCCGCATTGATCATCACGCTGTTCGTGATGCACACGATCCGGCGCAACCGCCCGGAGCACTGATCCGGAGAGGGCCGCTCACCGCATTCTCCGCGGCGGGCGGCCCTTATTTCTGCGGTTTTTCGTCCTTCTTCACGGGCGGGTCCTGGCCGATCAACGGCGGAGCAGCCGGTGCCGGCTCGCCGAAGAGCTCCGAGGTCGTGCCTGCCGTCCGCTGCTTCGGCTTGCGGGAGCGACCGCCCCCGCCCAAGCCACCCATGCCGCCGATCCCGGCGAAGCCCATCATCGGCATCACCGACATGCCTGACCCTTGATCCGAGTCCGGCTGCGGAGCGGCTGCGGTTTCCTTGTCCGGAGGGGAATTCTCGGCGGAAGAAGCACTGACCACTTCGTCGGCGCCGCCGGTATCCGCGTCGTGCAGCCGGAATTGGTGCGCCGGATAGTGGTGGCGCAGCTCGATGCTCGCCTGCCGCCCGGCCGGAGCGTCGACGCCGTCGCACAACGTGCCGAACTGGCGTAACACCTCGATGGCCGATTCGTGCAGGGACTTCAGCGACTGCTCGGTTTCCCGCAGCTGCGAACGCGCCCGGGTTCCGCCGGCAGGCAACATTGCCGACTCCGACAGCAGATCCGCCGCGTCCACCAGTACTTCCTCCGCCGCGCCCGCGATCCGGCGCAGCGATTCCGTGAGCTGGTCGAGCGAACCGGCGAGGGCGTCGAGCGCATCCTCCGCGCCCTCGCTCGCCGCGCGTATTTCGCCGAGGTAAGCCACGAATGCGTCGGCGTCCGGACCGGACCACGACGCGTCGATCCGGCCGAGGTCGTCGGCGAGATCCGTGGAGACCCGGGCGGCCGTGCGGGCCGCGCCACGCAGGCGTTCCGCTTCTGCGCCAAGGTCTTCCCAGCGTCCGGTGATCGGCCGGTAGTAGGTGCCGACCGGGTCGGTGACGCCGAGCTCACGCGCGAGATCGGTCACGTACGCCAGCGATGCCTCGGTCACGAAATCCTCCCGGCACGCTCGATCCGCTCGGCCGCATCCGCGTCCCGCTCGACGTGCCCGGTGGTGAGCTGCTCCAGCGCCGCGGTGACCGACCGCAGCGCCGCCACCCCCGCGGTGAGCTGCCCGCGCAGCGTTTGCGACGCCTGTGCGTACGACTGCGGGACGCCCAGCTCGGCACCGGCTTCGCCGTACGCCTCGGCGGTGGTTGCCCCCGCGCCGACCTCGCCTGCGGCGGTCTCCAGCTCGTCGGCGGCCCGCGCGACTTTCGCCGCGTAGCCGCCGACGACCGCGCTCTCGATCCGCACGGCGTTCGTACCCGGACTGCTTTCCGGCGCTCTCACGACATCCCTCCGCTCACCCGGCTGTGTTCGAGTGTGACGGACGGGACCCGCGATCAGTTCCCTGCCGGTTTCTGCTGTCCGGCGGCCTGCGGGAACGACCCGGCGTTGGGGTCGATCGGCACCGAGTCGAACTGCTTCAGCACGTTCTGCGTGTTCAGCGAGGCGCCGGTGGGCAGCAGCCCGATGATCGACTCCGGCGCGGGCAGCCGGTTGTCCAGGCCGAGCGTGTCGGCGGTCGCCGCGTCCGGCACGCCGTAGCGGATCCCCCGGTCGGAGATCAGCTGGATCGGGCCCTTGCCGAAGGTCGCGCTGCTCTCGGTGGCCGACTGCACCACCGCGCCGTACCCCGCGGGCAGGTAGAAACCGGTGATGGGCAAGCCGTTCGGGCCGGTGTTGCCGACGCTCAGGACGCGCGACGAGCCGTCCGCGTTCGCCTCCACCGGGATCCGGTTGTTGATGTACACCGACGTGTGCGCCTGGGTGCGGTCGGCGTTGAGCGACCAGCCGAGGCACGCGACCGGCGAGCCCTGGGTGGCGTCGAGGACGGTCGGCACCTCCTTCGGGTAGTCGTCGACCTTCACGTATCCCTGGTCGCCCGCGCGCAGCTGTTTGACGTTGCTGATCCGGTCGAGGCCCAGCGTGGGCGTGGTGGCCGTGCCGCCGCTCTTGGCCGTACGCACGATGTCCGCGACGGCCGGCGACACCTTCTGGATGCCGTTCTTCGCGATGAGCCAGAACTCCGGCGCCGAACCGGCAGGCTGGGTCGAGAAGACGTTGCCGACGGTGAGGCCGTCGAAGTTGCTCGGCGGGGTCGACCCGTCGCCGTCGACCAGCGGCGGGACCAGCTTCGTGACCTCCGGGATCGCGTTCAGGAAGGCCTGCGAAACCTTGCGCGACTTCGCCGGCAGCTGCAGCGCGGAGCGCACCGGGTCGTTGGTACCGGACGGCACCTCGGCGCGCACGGTGTTCGCGTTGGGGCGGCTCTGCGTGGCCCCGAGGCGGTAGATGAGGTACGTCTTGCCGTTGCCTGCGTCGCCGAGCAGGGCCTGCTTCTCCTGCAGCTCCGCGCCGAGGTTCGCGACGCCCGCGATGACGTCGGTGCCGGTCTGGTTGATGCTGTCCGGCTGCGGCAGCTGCGGGTCGAGCTTCACCTGGTCGCAGACCGCCCAGTTGGGTGAAATCCGTTGCTCCGCCGACGGCAGCAGCTGCGGTCCGTCCGGAATCCCGGTGAGCTTCTCGCGCGGGATGTTCTTGAGCTGTTCATCCGAGACGACGCTGGGGTTCTTCACCTCGGCCGCCTGCTGCTGGGGACCGCCCTGGCCTTTTTGGGCCTGCTGCTTCTGCGCCATGAGGATCAGCCGCGCCGACGCGAGGTTGAAAGTGGGGATGAGCCGCTGCGGATTACCCGTGACGACATACACCGTGCCCGACTGCTCGCCGATCACGATGTTGTCCGACGACGGCACCGACGGGGCGGGGCTCAGCAGGCCCCACAGGACGAAAACGACCGCGCCGAGCACGCCGAGGATGACCCCGACCATGGTCGCGCGCCCGTGCGTGCGCATGGGGTCGTGCAGCATCACCGCATCGCGGCGGACCAGGGCGGACTGCATCCGGCGCAGGACGAACTTGTAGGCCTGGACCTGAGACTTAGTCGTGGGCGTTGATGGCATTCTCGACCTACAGTCCTCCCCGTCGCGGTACGGTTCCGCAGGATAGCCGTACGGGGACCGTCTGGTGTGGGGTTTCTACCAACTCCGGCTAGGGTCAGGCATCCCGGGACCGGCTTTCCGGGTACGCAGCAGCCACGAGGGGAAGAGAACGCGCGGATGTCCGTCAGCACGCCTCCACGTCCGCCTGGTCCGCCTGGTCCATCCGGTCCGCAAGGGCCACCGGGACCGCAGGGGCCGCCACCGCCGCCTGGGGGGCGTCCTCAGGGGCCGCAGCGGCCGGGCAGAACCGGTGGGCCGGGGGGACCTGGTGGGCCGGGCGTGCCTGGGGGTCCGGGTGGGCCGGGCGGGCCCGGGGGTCCCGGTGGGCCTGGCGTGCCTCCTCGGGCACCTGGTGGTCCTGGGGGCCCGGGTGGGCCGGGTGGTCCTGGGCGGCCTGGTGTTCCTGGCCCCAACACCCCGCCTCCCGGGGTGCCCCAGCCCGGTGTGCCCCAGCCCGGTGGGCCGAGTGGGCCGAGTGGGCCGGGCAGGCCCACGGGGCCGAGCGGGCCTGGAGGCCCGAATGGGCCCGGCAGTCCTGGCGGACCCGGAGGGCCTGGCGGACCGAGCGGTCCCAGTAGTCCGAATGGGCCGGGCGGGCCCGGTGGCCCTAGTGGGCCCGGAGGCCCGAGTGGTCCGGGCGGGCCTACCGGCCCGGGTGGTCCCGGTGGGCCTACCGGCCCGCGGACCGGGCGTCCTGGCGGTAACGGCCCTGGCGGGCCTCGGCCCGGTGGTCCTGGAGGAAACGGGCCCAGCGGGCCCGGAGGTGGCGGTCCTGGCGGTGGCGGTCCCGGAGGCCCAGGTGGTGGCGGTCCCGGAGGCCCAGGAGGTCCTGGTGGCGGCGGTCCCGGAGGCCCGGGAGGTCCTGGCGGCGGCCCGGGTGGCCCGGGAGGCCCCGGCGGTAGCGGGGGCAGCGGAGGTCCCGAAGGCAGTGGCGAACCCGCCCCCGGCGGAGTTGCCACGGCGCTGCGGATGGCGCCTCCGTCACGTCACCGGTCCGGTGGGATCTCGCTCGGGCCGTTGCCCGTGGCGAACCTCGTGGTGCTCGAAGTCGGCGTCGCGATCGGGTTGATTCTGCTGGCGATCGACATGTCGCTGAAGTATGTCGCGATCGGGGTTGCTGCCGTCGGGCTCGTTCTGGCGTTTCTGCGCTGGGGTGGGCGCTGGTTCACCCAGTGGCTCGGGCTCACGTTGCGGTACCGGTTCCGCTCGCACGGGCGCGTTGCGATTCCGCCGCCGCCCGGCAGTATCGAGGAGCTTGCCGAAGAAACGGCAGTCACCGGGCCCGATGATGCGCGCGTGAACCTGCTGCGGCTTGCCGTGCCGGACCTCGTGGTGGCGCATGGCGTCGACCACGAGCGGCAGCAGGTCGGGATTGCCTGGAACGACGGGACCTGGACCGCGGTACTCCTCGTCGAGCCGACGCCGGCCATGATCACCCAGGCCGGTGGCGGTACCAGCCTTCCGCTGTCCGCGCTGGCGCCGTGCCTGGAAGACCGCGGCGTGCTGCTCGACTCCATTCAGATGATCTGGCACAGCTACCCCGGTTCGGCGGCCCTGCCCGCGGACTCGCCTGCGCTCAGCTCGTACCTCGAGGTGCTCGGCCCGCTGCCCGCGGCCGCCCGGCGGACCACCTGGATCGCGATCCGGCTCGACCCGCGGCGGTGTCCGGAGGCGATCCGGGAGCGCGGGGGCGGCGTCGTCGGGGCGCATCGGGCGTTGATCGGTGCGCTGTCGCGGGTGCGCAACGCGCTGGAGTCCCAAGGGGTGCCGACCCGGCCGCTCGACCCGGACGAGCTGCTGCGCGCCAGCATCTCCGCGGCCGAGCTCACCGCGGTCGCCGGTTCGGCCGACAAGGTCACGCTCTCGGAGAGCTGGACCGGCGTCACCGCGGCCGGTATCGGACACTCCAGCTACGCGATCACCAGCTGGCCCAAGGGAAAGATCAGCGGCAGCCTCAACGCGCTCACGAGCGTGCGGGCGCTGTCCGCGACGGTCGCCATGTCGATTTCCCCGTCCGCCGACGAGGGTCGCATCGGCCTGCGCGGCGTGGTCCGGCTGAGTGCCCGCAACCCACGTGAGCTGGACGCGGCCGACCAGCGGCTGCAGAGCATCGCCGAGCGGCTCGACGTCGACCTCACCCCGTTGCGGGGGCTGCAGGTTTCGGCCTTCGCCTCGACCCTGCCGATCGGAGGGACCGCATGAGCGCCGCTTGCCAGCGAATCATGGTTATTCATGCCGTCGCCTCCAAGACGGCCAGTGTGCAACTCCTCAAGGAGGCGACGGCATGAGCACGCGTCTTCGCGACGCCGGGCAGAACGCAGGCGTAGCACCGGAATTCACCGTCGACCCGGCAATGCTCGACGCCATCAGCCCGTCCGGCGACCGCGGCGGCATCGTTCTCGGGTCCGGGCTCAAGGGCGAACCGCTGACCGTGTCGGCGCTGCGGTCCACGCCGACCCGCATCGTGCTCGTCGGCGGGCTCTACCTGGCCCGTCAGGTCGCCCTGCGCGCGATGGCGGTGGGTGCGTGGGTCGTGGTGGCCACCGGACGTCCGGCGGCGTGGCAGGTGCTGTCACAGGCCGCCGGAAGCCCGGACGGACGCCCGTCGCCGCTGGTGCAGATCCGGCGGCTGTCGCCGGTCGAGCTGCCGCGGCCGTCGGAAGACGCGCCGCTCCTCGTGGTCACCGACGGCGGCCCGACTCCGCAAGACCTGTTCCCACCGCGTTCGCCCTGGCAGACCACGGTGTACGTGCTGCCGTACCTGCACCCGCAGGCCGGTGCCACCGCCAACGCCGCGGACCTCGTGCTGATGCAACGTCTTCCGGCCGGACAGGCCGAGCTGGCGGCCCGCATCTGGCGCCTGCCGCCGCAGATGATGCGTCAGCTGACCACGCTGAAGGACGACCAGGTCGTCGCGCTGGGCCGCAACCTGTGGCGCCCGCTGCGCCTGGTCACGACGCAGAAGGAACAGCAGCTCCTTGGCCCGGTCCGCCGCGGCGACTGAAGTCCGTGAAGGGAACCATGAGGGAATCTGATTCCCTGATGGTTCCCTTCACGGACCTTCACGGAGCGGGTGGGGTGCGCACGTTGCGGGTTTGTTCGGCGCGGGCGGCGAGGAGGGCGTCCGGCGGGTAGTCGACGGCGGTCAGGGTGAGGCCGTGCGCCGGAGCGACGGCGCTGTCTCGCTCGCCGCTTGCCAGCACGTCACCGGGCCATTCGGTGCCGCGCCGACCGTCGCCGACCAGCAGCAGGACTCCCACCAGGCTGCGGACCATCGAGTGGCAGAACGCGTCCGCGCTTACCTGCATCTCCAGCAGGTACTCGTCGATCCGCGTCCACTCCAGACTCTGCAGCTCGCGGATCGTGGTGCCGCCCTCCCGCTGTTTGCAGTACGCGGCGAAGTCCTGGAGTCCCAGCAACGACTGCGCGGCCGCGTTCATCCGGTCCGTCGACAATGGACGGCCCCACGCGAGAGTGTCGTTGCGGCGCAACGGATCCACCCCCCACGGTGCGTCCGAGACGCGGTACCGGTAGTGCCGCCGGATGGCCGAGAACCGGGCGTCGAAACCGGACGGGGCCACCGACGCCTGCAGTACCCGCACATCTGCGGGCAGCAGTTTGTTCCACCGGCCACGCATCCGGGTCAAGTCCGGAATTCCTTGCGCATCAACGGGAATCCGGCCCGGCGCGTCCGGGGAAAGAGGAACCACGTCGACGTGCACGACCTGTCCGGTCGCGTGCACCCCGGCGTCCGTCCGGCCCGCCACGACCACCGATTTCGGCACCGCAGCACCAGGTGGCTGACGCTGCAACGCCTGTTCCAGCTCGGCCTGCACGGTGCGCCGCCCGGGCTGCCGGGCCCAGCCGGAAAACTCCGTGCCGTCGTAGCTCACGTCCAGGCGCAGACGAACGAGCCCGCCCTCCCCGGAGGGAGTGGCGGGCTCATCCGATGTAGACAGTGCAGGCAGGACGTCAGTCCTTCTTGGCGTCGGCGTCCGAAGCAGCGGCCTCTTCCGAAGCCGGAGCCGTCTCCTCCGAAGAAGCAGCAGCCTCGGGAGTCTCCGAAACAGCAGCCTCTTCCGAAGCGGCTTCCTCGACCACCGGAGCGGCAGGCGCCTCGTCCTTCGCGAACTTCGTCTTGCGTGCCCGTTCGGCCTCCGACGTCACGGTCTTCTCCGCGACCAGCTCGATGACCGCCATCGGCGCGTTGTCACCCTTGCGCGGCAGCGTCTTGGTGATCCGGGTGTAGCCACCCGCGCGCTCCGCGAAGTGCGGGCCGATCTCGGCGAACAGCTTGTGCACGACGTCCTTGTCGCGGACGACGCGCTGCACCTGACGGCGGTTGTGCAGGTCGCCCCGCTTCGCCTTGGTGATCAGCTTCTCGGCCAGCGGGCGCACCCGCTTGGCCTTCGCCTCGGTCGTGGTGATCTTGCCGTGCTCGAACAGCTGCGTGGCCAGGTTGGCCAGGATCAGCCGCTCGTGCGCGGCGGACCCGCCGAGCCGGGCTCCCTTGGTAGGGGTGGGCATGACTTTCTCCTAGTTCAGCTCACAGCGTCCAGGCACGAGGCCTCAGAGCTGCTCGGTCTCTGCGTAGTCCTGGCCATCGTCGTGGCCGTCGTCCGAAATCCCGCCGCCGATGCCGGCCACGCCTTCCGACCAGCCCTCACCGTCGTAGCTGGCGGCAGCCGCGGTCGGGTCGAACCCGGGCGGGCTGTCCTTCAGCGCGAGGCCGAGGCCGACCAGCTTCAGCTTGACCTCGTCGATCGACTTGGCGCCGAAGTTGCGGATGTCGAGCAGGTCCGCCTCGCTGCGCGAGACGAGCTCGCCCACCGTGTGGATACCTTCGCGCTTCAGGCAGTTGTACGACCGGACGGTGAGGTCCAGGTCCTCGATCGGCATCGCGTAGGCGGCGATGGTGTCCGCCTCCTGCGGCGACGGGCCGATCTCGATGCCCTCGGCGTCGATGTTCAGCTCGCGGGCGAGACCGAACAGCTCCACCAGCGTCTTGCCCGCCGACGCGACCGCGTCGCGCGGCGTGATCGACGGCTTGGTCTCGACGTCAAGGATCAGCTTGTCGAAGTCGGTGCGCTGCTCGACACGGGTGGCCTCGACCTTGTAGGTCACCTTCAGCACCGGCGAGTAGATCGAGTCGACCGGGATCCGGCCGATCTCCGCGCCCGCCTGCTTGTTCTGCAGGGCCGGAACGTACCCGCGGCCGCGCTCGACGACGAGCTCGATCTCGAGCTTGCCCTTGCCGTTCAGCGACGCGATGTGCAGATCCGGGTTGTGCACGGTGACGCCCGCGGGCGGCACGATGTCGGCAGCCGTGACCTCACCGGGGCCCTGCTTGCGCAGGTACATGGTGACCGGCTCGTCCTCTTCCGAGGACACCACGAGCTCCTTGAGGTTCAGGATGATGTCGGTGACGTCTTCCTTCACCCCGGGAACGGTGGTGAATTCGTGCAGCACGCCGTCGATGCGGATGCTCGTCACGGCCGCGCCCGGAATGGACGACAGCAGCGTGCGCCGCAGCGAGTTGCCGAGCGTGTAGCCGAAGCCGGGCTCCAGCGGTTCGATGGTGAACCGGGAGCGGGTCTCGTTGACCGTCTCTTCGCCGAGAGCCGGCCGCTGGGAAATCAGCATTGTTCCTTGTTCCTTTCCAGACGGCGCCCGCCATATGACGCCGAAGGGATGGCGTGGCGGCGGCGCACTCGGGGCGCCGCCGCCCGGTAAATCACTACTTCGAGTAGAGCTCCACGATCAGCTGTTCCTGAACCGGAACGTCGATCTGCGCGCGCTCCGGCAGCTGGTGGACCAGCACGCGGAGGTTCGAAGCGACGACCTGCAGCCACGCCGGGATCGGACGGTCGCCGAAGGACTCCTTGGCCGCCACGAACGGCAGCATGCCCATCGACTTCGGCCGCACGTCGATGATGTCCCACTTGGACACCTGGTACGACGGCACGTTGACCTTGACGCCGTTGACCACGAAGTGCCCGTGGCTCACCAGCTGCCGCGCCTGACGGCGGGTGCGGGCGATACCGGCGCGGTAGATCACGTTGTCCAGCCGCGACTCGAGGATCTGCAGCAGGTTCTCACCGGTCTTGCCAGGACGCCGCACGGCTTCCTTGTAGTACCGGACGAACTGCCGCTCGAGCACGCCGTAGGTGTAGCGGGCCTTCTGCTTCTCCTGCGACTGCAGGAGGTACTCGGACTCCTTGATCCGGCCGCGGCCGTGCTGGCCGGGCGGGTAAGGGCGCCGCTCGAAAGCCTGGTCGCCACCGATGAGGTCGACCTTGAGGCGACGCGAGATGCGCGTCGCGGGGCCGGTGTAACGAGCCATTTCTTAGTACTCCTCCCCGTTCCTCAGACCCGGCGCCGCTTGGGCGGGCGGCAGCCGTTGTGAGGCTGCGGGGTCACGTCCTGGATGGTGCCGACCTCGAGGCCGGCCGCCTGCAGCGAGCGGATCGCCGTCTCGCGGCCCGAACCCGGGCCCTTCACGAACACGTCGACCTTCTTCATGCCGTGCTCGGCCGCCTTGCGGGCGGCGTTCTCGGCGGCCATCTGCGCGGCGAACGGGGTGGACTTGCGCGAGCCCTTGAAGCCCACGTGCCCGCTCGAGGCCCACGCGATCACGGCGCCGGTCGGGTCCGTGATCGAGACGATGGTGTTGTTGAAGGTGCTCTTGATGTGCGCGTGACCGTGCGCGACGTTCTTCTTTTCCTTGCGGCGGACCTTCTTGGCCCCGCCGGTGCGGGTCTTGGGTGGCATTGTCTGAGGGTTCTCCTGTTAGCGCGCGTTCTCTTGGTGAGCGACAACCGCTTCCTGCTGCCCGCGGCGGATGATGGATCCGGCGTCGGTGTACAGGTTGCGCAGCGCCATCGGGCGGGCGTAGAGCGCCTTGGGCGAGACACACGCCGTGGAGCGGCGGACCGCACCACCCATGCGTACGACCTTCTTGCCCTGGACGCTCACTTCTTGCCTGCCTTCTTCTTGCCGGCGACCGTCTTCTTCGGGCCCTTGCGGGTACGGGCGTTGGTCTTGGTCCGCTGCCCGCGGACCGGAAGACCACGACGCCAGCGCAGGCCCTGGTAGGTGCCGATCTCGATCTTGCGCCGGATGTCGGCGTTCACCTCACGGCGAAGGTCACCCTCGACCTTGAAGTTCTCGTCGATGTAGTCCCGCAGCTTGACGAGGTCCTCGTCGCTGAGGTCTTTCACGCGGGTGTCCGCGTTGAGCTCGGCAGCAGCGATCATCTGCTTCGAGCGCGTACGGCCGATGCCGTAGATATAGGTCAGCGCGATCTCCAACCGCTTCTCGCGGGGAAGATCTACGCCAGCGAGTCGTGCCACTGGTACTCCTTCTTCGCATTCGTCTTCAGGTCTGCTCCCCGTCCGGTTCCGGAACCGACTCGCCTGTCGTGCCCGTGGCTTGCGCCCCGGGTGTCCCGGCCCCGGCCTGAAGTCCGGGGGTGTACCGGACCGCGTGCTGCGGCCCGGCAGGTGCGGGGAGGTGGGTAGCCGTCAATCGGCCTGCTGCAGTGCGGTGATCAGCCCTGACGCTGCTTGTGACGCAGGTTCTCGCAGATCACCATGATCCGGCCGTGACGACGGATCACCTTGCACTTGTCGCAGATCTTCTTGACGCTCGGCTGGACCTTCACGTCTTCCTGCTTCCTGCTCTGCTCGGGCTCAGTGTGATCACTTGTAGCGGTAGACGATGCGACCACGGGTGAGGTCGTACGGCGACAGCTCCACGACAACCCTGTCCTCCGGCAGGATGCGGATGTAGTGCTGCCGCATCTTGCCGCTGATGTGTGCCAGGACCTTGTGGCCGTTCTCCAACTCGACGCGGAACATCGCGTTGGGGAGCGGCTCGACCACGCGGCCTTCGACCTCGATGGCCCCGTCTTTCTTAGCCATGTCCTCCGCAATCCCTGATCGACGCCTGATGCACTCAGCGTGATCGGTTTTGAGCTCGAGTCCTTGCTTACCTGGTGTTGCTCGGCCACACTCGGCCCCGGGTCCATGAGGTTCGCGAGAATTCACGAGCATGCTGGAACCGGCGCATGAGCGCGCCGACTTGACAGTGTACGCAACCCGTGCAGTACGGCGTCGACCGGGGGTGCAGGTAGACCCGTGTGAGTGCCCTGCTCGAAGCTTCAGGCCTCTTCGGGCGCGGTGAGCACCCAGGGACCGTCCTCGGTGATCGCGACGGTGTGCTCCCAGTGCGCGGCCCGCGAGCCGTCGGCCGTGACCACGGTCCAGCCGTCGTCCAGCTCCAGCGTTTCGCCTTCTCCCCCGGTGAGCATGGGCTCCACCGCGAGCGCCATCCCGGGCTTGAGCCGGGGACCTTTGCCCGGTTTGCCGACATTCGGCAGGAACGGCTCCATGTGCATCTGACGGCCGATGCCGTGACCGCCGTACTCCAGGATCATCCCGTACGCGTGCCCGTCGTCCCGGCCTGCCTTCTCGGCGGCGGTCTGCACGGCGTACGAGATGTCGGTGAGCCGGTTACCCGCGCGGACTGCCTCGATCCCCGCCCACATCGCCGCCTCGGTGGCCGCGGACAGCGCCAGGTCCTTCTCGCTCACCTCGCCGATGGCCAGCGTGACGGCGGAATCGCCGTGCCAGCCGTCGAGGATCGCGCCGCAGTCGACCGAGATCAGGTCGCCCTCGGCCAGTACCTGCTCCTTGGCCGGGATGCCGTGCACGATCTGCTCGTTCACCGACGCGCAGATCGACGCCGGGAACCCGTGGTAGCCCTTGAAGGACGGCACGGCCCCGGCGTCGCGAATCGTCTGTTCGGCCAGCTCGTCGAGCTCGGCCGTGCTGACCCCGGCGCGGGCGCGCTCGCGCACCGCGGCGAGGGTGGCGGCGACGACCAGCCCGGCCGCCCGCATCGCCTGCAGCTCACCGCGGGTCTTGACCTCGATCATGCGCCCGCGGCGAAGCACTTGCAGAACACGCAGTCCTCCGACGTTCACGTGCGGTCGCGCAGCGCTTTCAGCACGCGGTCGGAGATCTCGGCGACCTCGCCGACGCCGTCGACCGACACCAGGATGTCGGCGTAGTACTCGAGCAGCGGCGCGGTCTCCGACACGTACACCTGCTGGCGGCGGCGGATGACGTCCTCGGTGTCGTCCGAGCGGCCACGCGACATGAGCCTGCCGACGACGACGTCCTCGGGCACCTGCAGCTGGATCACGGCGTCGAGCTTCGTGTCCGATTCGGACAGCATCTGCCCGAGCACCTCGGCCTGCTTGGTGTTGCGCGGGAAGCCGTCGAGCAGGAAGCCCGCCTTCGCGTCCGGTTCGGCCAGCCGCTCGCGGACCATCTCGTTGGTCACCGAGTCGGGCACGAGCTCGCCCGAGTCCAGGTACCGCTTGGCCTCCTGGCCGAGCGGGGTCTCCTGGCCGACGTGCGCCCGGAAGAGGTCACCCGTGGAGATGTGCGGGATCCGCAGCTGCTCGGAAAGAGCAACCGCCTGCGTACCTTTGCCTGCACCTGGCGGTCCGACGAGAACCAGTCGCGTCACTTCAAGAACCCTTCGTAGTTGCGCTGCATCAGCTGGCTTTCGATCTGCTTCACGGTGTCGAGGCCAACCCCGACCATGATCAGCACAGCCGTGCCACCGAACGGGAAGTTCTGGTTGTTCCCGCTGCCGGTGAGGGACAGGAAGAAGTTCGGGAGGATCGCGATGATGCCCAGGTACAGCGAGCCCGGCAGGGTGATCCGGCCCAGCACGAAGCTCAGGTATTCGGCGGTGGGACGCCCGGGGCGGATGCCCGGGATGAAACCGCCGAACTTCTTCATCTCTTCGGCACGTTCGTCGACGTTGAACGTGATGGTGATGTAGAAGTAGGTGAAGAAGATGATCAAGAGGAAGTACAGCAGGATGTGCACCCAGCTGCTCTGGTTGACCAGGTAGTTCTGGATGAACGACTGCCAGCCCGAGTTGCTGTTCGGGTCGCCGATGATCTGGCTGAGCAGCTGCGGAAGGTACAGCAGCGACGACGCGAAGATCACCGGGATGACGCCGGCCTGGTTCACCTTGATCGGCAGGTAAGTCGATGTGCCGCCGTACATCCGGCGGCCGATCATCCGCTTGGCGTACTGCACCGGGATCCGGCGCTGCCCCTGCTCCACGAAGATGACGCTGGCGATGATCACCAGTCCGAACGCGCACACCACGACCAGCGCGACGCCGCCGCCGTTGCTGATGATGTTGGCGCCCTCGGCCGGGATGCGGGCCGCGATGTTCAGGAAGATCAGCACCGACATGCCGTTGCCGACGCCGCGCTCGGTGATCATCTCGCCGAGCCACATCATCACCGCGGTGCCCGCGGTCATGGTGACCACGATCAGCGTGAGCGAGTAGATGCTGTTGTCCGGGATGACCGGCTCCGAGCAGCCCTGGAAGAGGCTGCCGCGGTCGGCCAGCGCGATGACGCCGGTGGCCTGCAGGATCGCGAGCGCGATGGTGAGGTACCGGGTGTACTGCGTGAGCTTGTTCTGGCCGGACTGGCCTTCCTTCTTCAGCTCCTCGAACCGCGGGATCACGACGGTGAGCAGCTGGATGATGATGCTTGCCGTGATGTAGGGCATGATGCCCGTCGCGAAGAGCGACAGCTGCAGCAGCGCCCCGCCGCTGAACAGGTTGAGCAGCTGGTACACGCCCTGCTGATCGGCCTGAGCGGTACAGGCCTGCACGGCGGAGAACGAGACCCCCGGAGCCGGGATGGCTGCACCGACCCGGTAGACCGCGACGATGAACAGCGTGAACAGGATCTTCTTGCGTAGATCCGGCGTCGCGAGAGCCGAGCGGAATGCGCTGAGCACGCGGGGGACCTCCTCGGCGTCGTCGGTCGTCCCAACCGACGATCGGCTTGGCCGGCACGGGACCGGCGGGATGTCTGACTCACTGGCAGGCAAGCCAGGAACGCTTCAGGGCAACAGGGCCCGGAAGCGTGCCGCCGACTCTAACAGCATCGCATCATGCACCCGCAGCGTGTGTGCGTTTTACGTCTCACCCTGCGGCACCCAACCGCAGGTAGGGTCGGCAGGCGCGAAGATGATCACCTGATCGGCCCGCGCCGTTCGGCGGATTCCGTTGTCCTGGGCGGGAAAACGCATGCGGGCCCGTCCGGGGAAGTCCGGACGGGCCCGCATCGCTTGACCGATCAGTTGACGGTGGCCGAACCGCCTGCCGCCTCGATCTTCTCCTTGGCGGAACCGGAGAAGGCGTCGGCGGTGACGTCCAGTTTCACCCCGTTCAGGTCCCCGTTACCGAGAACCTTCACAAGCTTGCCCTTACGCACCAAACCGCGCGCAGCCAGCTCCTCCGGACCCACCTTGCCGCCGTCGGCGAACACGCGGGCGATGTCGCCCACGTTCACCGGCTGGTACTCGGTGCGGAACCGGTTCTTGAACCCACGCAGCTTCGGCAGCCGCATGTGGATGGGCATCTGCCCACCCTCGAACCCGGCGGGCACGTTCTTGCGGGCCTTGGTGCCCTTCGTGCCGCGACCGGCCGTCTTGCCCTTCGAACCCTCACCACGGCCGACGCGGATCTTGTCGCGCTTGGCGCCCGGCGCCGGACGCAGGTGGTGGATCTTGATGGCGGTCATGCCTTGACCTCCTCGACCTCCACCAGGTGGCGGACGGTGTGGATCAGACCACGCACCTGGGGGGTGTCCTCACGCACGACGCTCTGGCGGATCTTGCGCAGCCCGAGGGTACGCAGCGACTCGCGGTGCGCGTGCTTCGTGCCGATCTTGCTCTTGACCTGGGTCACCTTCAGCTGAGCCATGTCAGACCCCCTGGCCGGCACGCTGACGCAGCATCCGGGCCGGGGCGACGTCCTCGAGCGGCAGGCCACGGCGGGCCGCCACCTCTTCGGGACGCTGCAGGCCCTTCAGGGCCGCCACGGTCGCGTGCACGATGTTGATGGCGTTGTCGGAGCCGAGCGACTTCGACAGCACGTCGTGGACGCCCGCGCACTCCAGCACCGCGCGCACCGGGCCACCGGCGATGACGCCGGTACCGGCGGACGCCGGACGGAGCAGCACGACCCCGGCGGCTTCCTCACCCTGGATCGGGTGCGGAATGGTGCCGGCGACGCGAGGCACGCGGAAGAAGTTCTTCTTCGCTTCCTCGACGCCCTTGGCGATGGCCGCGGGAACTTCCTTGGCCTTGCCGTAGCCGACGCCGACCTGACCGTCACCGTCACCGACGACCACCAGAGCGGTGAAGCTGAAGCGACGACCGCCCTTGACGACCTTGGCGACGCGGTTGATCGTCACGACCTTCTCGAGGTGCGGGGTCTTGTCCTGGGCCGCCCCGCCACGGCCGCTGTCGCGCCGGTCACGGCGGTCGCGACGGTCACCGCGGTCGTTGCCGCCCTGACCCGGTCCGCCCTGGCCGCCGCCGAATTGCCGTGTACGTCCCGGCATCAGGCTTTCCTTCCATTCGCGAGCATCTGCATCAGAACTTCAACCCCGCCTCGCGGGCGGCGTCGGCAAGAGCGGCGATGCGGCCGTGGTAGGCGTTGCCGCCACGGTCGAACACCACGGACTCGATCCCGGCTTCCTTGGCCCGCGCCGCGACCAGCTCGCCCACCTTCGCGGCCTTGGCCTTCTTGTCCCCCTCGAACGACCGCAGGTCGGCTTCGAGAGTGGAGGCCGAAGCCACGGTGTGGCCGGCGAGGTCGTCGATCACCTGCACGGCGATGTGCCGCGAGGAGCGCTTGACGACCAGGCGCGGACGCGTCGGCGTACCGCTGATCTTCTTGCGGAGGCGGAAGTGCCGACGGGTCTTGGCGACGCGGCGGCGGGTCGAGATGTCCTTGCCGATGGTGCGCCTGCGCACTGAAGACGCTGTGGTAGTCGTGTCGCTCATCACTTACCCGTCTTTCCGACCTTGCGGCGGATCTTCTCACCCTCGTAGCGCAGGCCCTTGCCCTTGTACGGGTCCGGGCGGCGCAGCTTGCGGATGACCGCAGCCGTCTGGCCGACCTTCTGCTTGTCGATGCCGGACACCGAGAACCGGGTGGGCGACTCCACCTTGAAGGTGATGCCGTCCGGCGCCTCGATCTTGACCGGGTGGCTGTAGCCGAGGGCGAACTCGAGGTCCGAACCCTTGGCCTGCACGCGGTAACCGACGCCGTGGATCTCGAGCTTCTTCTCGTACCCGGCCGTGACGCCCACCACGAGGTTGTTCACCAGCGTGCGGGTGAGACCGTGCAGGGCGCGGCTCGTGCGCTCGTCGTCCGGGCGCTTCACCAGGAGCTGGCCGTCCTCACCGCGCTCGACGGTGATCGGCTCGGCGATGGTGTGCTCCAGGGTGCCCTTCGGCCCCTTGACCTTGATCTGCTGGCCGTCGATGGTCACCTCGACCCCGGAGGGGACGGCGACCGGCAGCTTTCCGATGCGTGACATGTCTCCTGCCCCCTTCCTTACCAGACGTAGGCGAGGACTTCCCCGCCCACATTGTTGCGCTTGGCCTGCCGGTCCGTCTGGAGCCCGCCGGACGTCGAGATGATCGCGACGCCGAGGCCACCGAGCACGGAAGGCAGTTCGGTCGATTTTGCGTACACCCGCAGACCCGGCTTGGAGACGCGGCGAAGGCCGGCGATGCTCCGCTCGCGGTTGGGGCCGTACTTCAGCTCGACGACCAGGTTCTTGTGCTTCTCGCCCGGCTCGTCGCGGTAGCTCGCGATGTAGCCCTCGCGCTTGAGGATCTCGGCGATGTTCGCCTTGATCTTCGAGTGCGGAAGCACGACCTCGTCGTGGTACGCCGAGTTCGCATTGCGCAGACGGGTCAAGAAGTCTGCGATGGGGTCGGTCATCGTCATGGTGACCAGTCAACCTTTCTCGCCTGGTTCCCCGCCCGGCCCGATCCGGAGCGGACCGGGGCGGCGGGGCCTGTGGCGAACTGGGAAATAGAGTTTCGAGCCTTACCAGCTGGACTTGCGGACACCGGGCAGCTCGCCCGCGTGCGCCATCTCCCGGAGGCAGATCCGGCACAGCCCGAACTTGCGGAACACCGAGTGCGGACGCCCGCACCGCTGGCAGCGGGTGTAACCGCGCACCGCGAACTTCGGCTTCCGCGCGGCTTTGGTGATCAGCGCTTTCTTGGCCATCGGCTCAGTTCTCCTTGAACGGGAAGCCGAGCTTGCGCAGCAGCGCCCGGCCCTCGTCGTCGGTCGTGGCGGTGGTGACGACGGTGACGTCCATGCCACGGGGGCGGTCGATGTCGTCGGGGTTGATCTCGTGGAACATCGACTGCTCGTTGAGACCGAACGTGTAGTTGCCATTGCCGTCGAACTGCTTGGCCGAGAGCCCGCGGAAGTCGCGGATACGGGGCAGCGCGATGGTGAGCAGCCGGTCGAGGAACTCCCACATCCGGTCGCCGCGCAGCGTGACGCGCGCACCGATCGGCTGGCCCTCACGCAGCTTGAACTGCGCGATGGACTTGCGGGCCTTGCGGACCTCCGGCTTCTGACCGGTGATGGCCGCGAGGTCGCGGATCGCACCCTCGATCAGCTTGCTGTCGCGGGCCGCGTCCCCGACACCCATGTTCACGACGACCTTCACGACGCCGGGAATCTGGTGCACGTTCGGGATCGAGAACTCCTGCTGGAGCTGGCCCTTGATCTCTTCGCGGTACCGGGTCTTGAGACGCGGCACGATCTTCTCACCCGAAGAACCGCTTGCGGGTTCGAGCATGGTCTCAGTGGTCATGTCAGATGTCCTTGCCGTTCCGGCGCGAAACCCGGACCTTCTTGCCGTCCTCGCCGATGCGGTAGCCCACCCGGGTCGGCTTGCCGTCCGAGTCCACGACCATCACGTTCGACACGTGGATGGGCGCTTCCTGGGTCACGATGCCGCCGGACTGGGCACCGCGCTGGGTCTGGGTGATCCGGGTGTGCTTCTTGATCCGGTTCACGCCCTCGACCAGCACGCGCTCGCGCTCCGGGTAGGCCTGGATGACCTTGCCCTTGGCACCCTTGTCCTTGCCGGCGATGACGACGACCGTGTCGCCCTTCTTCACCTTCATGGCTTTACAACACCTCCGGCGCGAGCGAAATGATCTTCATGAACTTTCGGTCGCGCAGCTCGCGGCCCACCGGGCCGAAGATGCGGGTGCCCCGGGGCTCGTTGTCGTTCTTGATGAGCACGGCGGCGTTCTCGTCGAAGCGGATGTAGGAACCGTCCGGACGACGGCGCTCCTTGACCGTGCGGACGATGACGGCCTTGACCACATCGCCCTTCTTCACCCCGGCAGCCGGGATGGCGTCCTTCACGGTGGCGACGATGATGTCGCCGATACCCGCGTAGCGCCGCCCGGAACCGCCGAGCACCCGGATGCAAAGGATCTCCTTCGCACCGGTGTTGTCGGCAACCCGTAGCCGCGACTCCTGCTGGATCACGTCAACTCCTGTATGTCGCGCTGGTTCTCGCCTGCCGGCGAGCCTTGCGGAACCAAGGACTCCGAGGAGCCCTGCTTACTTGGCCTTCTCCACGACCTGCACCAGACGCCAGCGCTTGGTCGCCGACAGCGGGCGGGTCTCCATGAGGGTGACCCGGTCGCCGATGCCCGCCTCGTTGTTCTCGTCGTGCACCTTGACCTTGGTGGTGCTGCGGAGAACCTTCGAGTAACGAGGGTGCTTCTTGCGGTCCTCGAGCTCGACCACGATCGTCTTGTCCATCTTGTCCGAGACGACGTAGCCCTCGCGGACCTTGCGGTAGTTGCGGGCCTTCTCGGGGGCAGCCTCGCTCATGCGGCACCTTCACTTTCGGCGTCGGGGGCCACGGACAGGCCGAGCTCGCGCTCACGCATGACCGTGTAGATCCGCGCGATGTCCGTGCGGACGGTGCGCAGCCGACGGTTGTTGTCCAGCTGCCCGGTGGCCATCTGGAACCGGAGGTTGAAGAGCTCCTCCTTGTATTCCTTCAGACGCAGCACGAGCTCTTCCGCGGTGAGCTCGCGCAGCTCGGATGCCTGAACGGCTCCGCTCGCCATCAGAACTCACCTTCCCGGGTCACGATGCGGCACTTCATGGGCAGCTTGTGGATCGCGCGGCGGAGCGCCTCACGGGCGGTCTCCTCGTTCGGGAAGCTGATCTCGAACATCACGCGGCCCGGCTTCACGTTGGCGATCCACCACTCGGGCGAACCCTTACCGGAACCCATCCGGGTCTCGGCAGGCTTCTTGGTGAGCGGACGGTCCGGGTAGATCGTGGTCCAGACCTTGCCGCCACGCTTGATGTGCCGGGTCATGGCGATACGGGCAGACTCGATCTGCCGGTTCGTCACGTAGCTGTGCTCAAGCGCCTGGATGCCGAACTCGCCGAAGTTGACCTTCGTGCCGCCCTTGGCGGCGCCGTGGCGCTTCGGGGAGTGCTGCTTCCGGTGCTTGACCTTGCGCGGGATGAGCACGTCTCAGCCCTCCGTCTTTTCAGCGGCTTCGGCAGCCGGAGCGGCCTCGGTCGCGGTGTCACTCTTCGCAGCAGCGGCAGCCCGGCCCGCCTCGGTGGAGGTCGCGGTGGTGCCCGACGCGCCGGAGCGGCGCGGACGGGACGGCCGGTCGCCACGGTCGCGGCGCGGGGCCCGCTCGGCAGCCGCGGCGGCGTCACGCGCCTCGCGGGCCTTCAGGCCACCGACCAGCTCGCCCTTGTAGATCCACACCTTGACGCCGATGCGGCCGAACGTCGTCTTGGCCTCGAAGAAGCCGTAGTCGATGTCGGCGCGCAGCGTGTGCAGCGGGACCCGGCCGTCGCGGTAATGCTCGGAACGCGACATCTCGGCACCGCCGAGACGACCGCCGCACTGCACGCGGATGCCCTTGACCTGCGGCGAGCGCATCGAGGTCTGGATCGCCTTGCGCATCGCGCGACGGAACGCCACGCGGTTGCTCAGCTGCTCCGCGACCCCCTGTGCGACCAGCTGCGCGTCGGCCTCGGGGTTCTTCACCTCGAGGATGTTGAGCTGGACCTGCTTCTTGGTCAGCTTCTCCAGCGCGCCACGGATCCGGTCGGCCTCCGCGCCGCGGCGGCCGATGACGATGCCCGGCCGGGCGGTGTGGATGTCCACGCGGACACGGTCACGGGTGCGCTCGATCTCGACCTTGGAGATCCCGGCGCGCTCCATGCCGGTGGAGAGCAGCTTGCGGATCTTGACGTCCTCGGCCACGTACTCCGCGTACTGCTTGTCGGCGTACCAGCGCGACTTCCAGTCGGTGGTGATCCCCAGGCGGAAGCCGTGCGGGTTGATCTTCTGGCCCACTACCGGCCACCTGCCTTCTTGTTGCTCTTCTTCTCCGCAGGCCGCGACTCGACCACCACGGTGATGTGGCTGGTGCGCTTGCGGATCCGGTACGCACGGCCCTGTGCCCGCGGGCGGATGCGCTTGAGGGTGGGGCCCTCGTCGGCCGTCGCGGACTTGATCCAGAGCGAATCCGGGTCGAGCTGGAGGTTGTTCTCGGCGTTGGCCGCCGCGCTGGCGATGACCTTCGCGAGCGGCGTGCTGGCCGCCTGCGGCGCGAACCGGAGCACGGCCAAGGCCTCGCTGACGCTACGACCCTTGACGAGCTCGATCACCCGGCGCACCTTGGTCGGCGAGTCCCGGACGAAACGAGCCCGCGCGACGGCCGTGGGCAGCTCTGCCGCCGTGGCCGTGGCGTTTGACTGGGCGTTCATCTGCTTCCCTTAACTTTCTCTGGCCCGCTCAGCGGCGGCGCGACTTGCGGTCGTCCTTGATGTGGCCTTTGAAGGTCCGCGTCGGGGCGAATTCGCCCAGCTTGTGACCCACCATCGCCTCGGTGACGAACACCGGGACGTGCTTGCGGCCGTCGTGCACCGCGATCGTGTGACCCAGGAAGTCCGGGATGATCGTGGAGCGGCGCGACCAGGTCTTGATCACGGTCTTCTTGCCGGACTCGTTGAGTGCGTCCACCTTCTTGAGCAGGTGGTCGTCAACGAACGGGCCCTTTTTGAGGCTGCGTGGCATATTCTTCTACCTCCCTGCTCAGCGCTTCTTGCCGGTGCGCCGGCGGCGGACGATCATCTTGTCGGACGGCTTGCTCTTGCGGGTACGGCCTTCGGGCTTGCCGTTGGGGTTGACCGGGTGGCGACCACCGGAGGTCTTGCCCTCACCACCACCGTGCGGGTGGTCGACCGGGTTCATCACGACACCGCGGACGGTCGGGCGCTTGCCGCGCCAGCGGTTGCGGCCCGCCTTGCCCCAGTTGATGTTGGCGTGCTCGGAGTTGCCGACCTCGCCGACCGTGGCGCGGTTGCGCACGTCCACGTTGCGGATCTCGCCCGAGGGGAGACGCAGCTGGGCGTACGGACCGTCCTTGGCGACGAGCTGCACCTTCGCGCCCGCGGACCGCGCCATCTTCGCGCCGCCGCCGGGGCGGAGCTCGATCGCGTGGATCACGGTGCCGACCGGGATGTTGCGCAGCGGCAGGTTGTTGCCCGGCTTGATGTCCGCGCGCGGCCCGTTCTCGACGGTGTCGCCCTGCTTCAGCTTGTCCGGGGCGATGATGTAGCGCTTCTCGCCGTCGGCGTAGTGCAGCAGCGCGATGCGCGCGGTGCGGTTGGGGTCGTACTCGATGTGCGCGACCTTGGCAGGCACGCCGTCCTTGTCGTGGCGACGGAAGTCGATCACGCGGTAGGCGCGCTTGTGGCCACCACCCTTGTGCCGGGTGGTGATCTTGCCCGACGAGTTGCGGCCACCGGTCTTGCTCAGCGGACGCAGCAGCGACTTCTCCGGCGTGGACCGGGTGATCTCGGCGAAGTCCGAGACGCTCGAACCGCGACGACCCGGGGTCGTCGGCTTGTACTTGCGGATGCCCATTGTCAGCTCAGTCCTTTACGCGGTGGGTCCGCCGAAGATCTCGATCGCCTTGCTCTCGGGCGAAAGAGTCACGATGGCGCGCTTGGTGTCCTTGCGCTTGCCGAAGCCGGTACGAGTCCGCTTCCGCTTGCCCTGGCGGTTGGCCGTGTTGACGCTGACGACCTTCACGCCGAACACCTTCTCGACCGCGATCTTGATCTGGGTCTTGTTGGCGTCCGGACGCACGATGAACGTGTACTTGTGGTCCTCGAGCAGCCCGTAGGACTTCTCGGAGATCACCGGCGCGAGCAGGATGTCGCGGGGGTCCGGAATGGCGATCGAGCTCACTTCTCGTCACTCCCTTCCGAAATCTCACCCGAGCGAGCCGAGGCCTTGACGGCCTTGCCCCGCACGGGGCCCGCCACGAATGCGTCGTAAGCGGCCTTGGTGAACACGACGTCGTCGTTGACCAGCACGTCGTAGGTGTTGAGCTGGTCGGCCCAGATCAGGTGCACGTTCGGCAGGTTGCGCAGCGACACCCAGGACAGCTCGTCGTCGCGGTGCAGCACCACGAGCACGCGCTTGGCCTGCGTGACACCGGCGATCGCGGTCTTCGCGGTCTTGGTGGACGGCTTCTCGCCGGTGACCAGTTCCGTGACCACGTGCAGCTGGCCGGCGCGGGCCCGGTCGGAGAGAGCGCCACGCAGGGCGGCTGCCTTCATCTTCTTCGGGGTCCGCTGGCTGTAGTCGCGCGGCGTGGGGCCGTGCACGACGCCACCGCCGGTGAACTGCGGCGCGCGGGTGGAACCCTGACGGGCCCGCCCGGTGCCCTTCTGCCGGTACGGCTTCTTGCCGCCACCGGAGACCTCACCGCGGGTCTTCGTGTCGTGCGTGCCCTGGCGCGCGGCGGCCAGCTGGGCCACCACGACCTGGTGCATCAGCGCGACGTTGGCCTGCACGTCGAAGATCTCCCCGGGGAGCTCGACGGTGCCGTCGGCTTTACCGGCCGGAGTCTTCAGCTCGACGCTCGTCATGGTCAGTTACCACCCTTCGCGGCGCTGCGCACGAACAGCAGGCCGCCCTTGGGACCGGGCACGGCGCCCTTGATCAGCAGCAGGCCGTCCTCGGCACGCACGGCGTGCACGGTGAGGCCCTGCGTGGTGACCCGGTCGCTACCCATCCGGCCCGCCATCCGCAGGCCCTTGAACACGCGGCCGGGAGTGGCGCAGCCACCGATGGAACCCGGCTTGCGGTGCACGGCCTGCGCACCGTGGCTCGCGCCCTGGCCCTTGAAGCCGTGGCGCTTCATGACACCGGCGTAGCCCTTGCCCTTGCTGGTCCCGGTCACGTCGACCGCGGAGCCGGCGTCGAACACCTCGGCGGTGATCTCCTGGCCGACCTCGTAGGTCTCGGCGTCGGTGGTGCGCAGCTCGGCGAGGTACCGCCGCGGGGTCACGCCCGCCTTGTCGAAGTGGCCGGTGCGCGGCTTGTTCACCTTGCGCGGGTCGACCGCGCCGAACGCCAGCTGCACGGCCGCGTAGCCGTCTTTGTCGTTGGTCCGGACCTGGGTGACCACGTTCGGACCGGCCTTCACGACGGTGACCGGGACGATCCGGTTCTGCTCGTCGAAGACCTGGGTCATGCCGAGCTTCGTGCCCAGGATGCCCTTTACCTGCCTGTCAGACATGAGTCTCTTACTCTCCGCCGCTCGCCAGCCGCTACTGGATGTTGACGTCGACGCTCGCCGGCAGGTCGATGCGCATGAGCGCGTCGACCGTCTTCGGCGTCGGGTCGAGGATGTCGATCAGACGCTTGTGCGTGCGCATCTCGAAGTGCTCGCGCGAGTCCTTGTACTTGTGCGGCGAGCGGATGACGCAGTAAACGTTCTTCTCGGTGGGCAGCGGCACCGGCCCGACAACACGGGCGCCGGTGCGCGTGACCGTTTCCACGATCTTGCGAGCCGAGGTGTCGATCGCCTCGTGGTCGTAGGCCTTGAGCCGGATGCGGATCTTCTGTCCCGCCATGGTGGCTGCGTTCCTTGTCGTCTCGTGCCGCTTTGTCTCGTCAACCTGAGCCGAAGCCCGGGTTTCAGCAGTTCAACGGCCCTGTCCCCGGTCCACGCGGTCGGGCGTGTCGCGCCCGCCGCACAGACGGATCCCTAAGGATCGTCGTCTTGCCTGGTCTTCCTCAACGTGAGGAGGCCACGGGCCGGCATGCCGTCCCTACTGGCCTTGCCCGTCAGCCGCACCCGAAGGAAGAGCTCCACGGACCGTGGCCACTCGCGCCGGGGCGGCCGGAACCCAGTCGATTCGAAAACCGGCAAGGATTCGGCCGCCCCAGGACGAGCAACCTGAATAGTGTCGCACACGTGAGTTGACGCCCTCGATCCGGGGGTGTAGTGCCCGGATCGAGGGCGCCGACGTCACTTGATGATCTTGGTGACCTGACCCGCACCGACGGTACGGCCACCCTCACGGATGGCGAACCGCAGGTTCTCGTCCATCGCGACCGGCTGGATCAGCTGGACCGAGATGTCCGTGTTGTCGCCCGGCATGACCATTTCGGTGCCCTCGGGGAGGGTCACGACGCCGGTCACGTCGGTGGTGCGGAAGTAGAACTGCGGGCGGTAGTTGTTGAAGAACGGGGTGTGGCGACCGCCCTCGTCCTTCGACAGGATGTAGACCCGGCCCTCGAAGTCGGTGTGCGGGGTGGTGGTACCCGGCTTCACGACGACCTGGCCGCGCTCGACGTCCTCGCGCTTGATGCCACGCAGCAGGAGGCCGACGTTGTCGCCCGCCTGGCCCGTGTCGAGCAGCTTGCGGAACATCTCGACACCGGTGACAGTCGTCTTCTGCGACTTCTCCTTGATGCCGACGATCTCGACCTCTTCGTTGACGTTGACCACGCCACGCTCCACGCGACCGGTCACCACGGTGCCGCGGCCGGTGATGGTGAAGACGTCCTCGATCGGCATCAGGAACGGCTTGTCGAGCTCACGCACCGGGTCCGGCACGTTGTCGTCGACGGCGTGCATCAGCTCGAGCACGGCCTGGCCCCACTTCTCGTCGCCCTCGAGGGCCTTGAGGCCGGACACGCGCACGACCGGCGCGTCGTCGCCAGGGAACTCCTGCGAGGAGAGCAGCTCACGGACCTCGAGCTCGACGAGCTCGAGGATCTCCTCGTCGTCGACCATGTCGGCCTTGTTGAGCGCCACCACGATGTAGGGCACGCCGACCTGGCGGGCGAGCAGCACGTGCTCGCGGGTCTGCGGCATCGGGCCGTCGGTCGCGGCGACCACCAGGATCGCGCCGTCCATCTGGGCGGCACCGGTGATCATGTTCTTGATGTAGTCCGCGTGACCGGGGGCGTCCACGTGTGCGTAGTGACGCTTCTCGGTCTGGTACTCGACGTGCGAGATGTTGATCGTGATCCCGCGCTGCTTCTCTTCCGGCGCGTTGTCGATCTGGTCGAACGCACGGGCTTCGTTCAGCTCCGGGTACGCGTCGTGCAGAACCTTGGTGATCGCCGCGGTCAGCGTGGTCTTGCCGTGGTCGACGTGACCGATGGTGCCGATGTTGACGTGCGGCTTGCTCCGCTCGAACTTCGCCTTCGCCACTGGAATGTCCTCCTGGACTGGATTTCGCTTTGTGCTCGGGGGCCGACGTGGCTGCCGATCCCCGATTCGTTTATCTCGTCGTGCTGCGGACGTTCAGGAGAATTCCTTACAGCCCGCGAGCGGAGGGGATTACTCCCCCGTCGCCTTCGCGATGATTTCCTTCGCGACGTTCGCGGGAACCTCGGCGTAGGAGTCGAACACCATCGAGTAGTTCGCCCGGCCCTGGGTACGGGACCGCAGGTCGCCGACGTAGCCGAACATCTCCGACAGCGGGACCAGTGCCTTGACGACACGGGTACCGGCGCGCTCCTCCATGGCCTGGATCTGGCCACGGCGGGAGTTGAGGTCGCCGATCACGTCTCCCATGTAGTCCTCGGGAGTCGTGACCTCGACGGCCATCATCGGCTCGAGGATGACCGGGCCTGCCTTCTTCGCGGCTTCCTTCATCGCCATGGAACCGGCGATCTTGAACGCCATCTCCGAAGAGTCGACCTCGTGGTACGCGCCATCCAACAAGGTGAACTTCAACCCGACGAGCGGGTAGCCGGCCAGCACGCCGTACTGCATGGCGTCCTGTGCGCCCGCGTCGACCGACGGGATGTACTCCCGCGGCACGCGGCCACCGGTGACCTTGTTGTCGAACTCGTAGAGGGCACCGTCGGTGCGCTCGAGCGGCTCCAGCTTCACGATGACCTTCGCGAACTGGCCGGAACCACCGGTCTGCTTCTTGTGGAC
The DNA here is from genome assembly GCF_000717335.1 of Amycolatopsis jejuensis. Classification (GTDB taxonomy): domain Bacteria; phylum Actinomycetota; class Actinomycetes; order Mycobacteriales; family Pseudonocardiaceae; genus Amycolatopsis; species Amycolatopsis jejuensis. The sequence goes on along the minus strand of NZ_JNYZ01000012.1, from coordinate 416,848 downwards.
GTAGTCGAGCTTGTCCACCGTCTTCTTGATCGTCTCGCGGTAGGCGACCTGCGGCTTGCCGATGTTCGCCTCGACCTTGTAGTCGGACTTCATCCGGTTGACGAGCACCTCGAGGTGGAGCTCGCCCATCCCCGCGATGATCGTCTGGCCGGTGTCCTCGTCGAGGTTGACCTGGAAGGTCGGGTCCTCTTCGGCCAGCTTCTGGATCGCCAGGGACAGCTTTTCCTGGTCGGCCTTCGTCTTCGGCTCGATGGCCACCTTGATGACCGGGTCCGGGAAGGTCATCGACTCGAGCACGACCGGGTTCTGCGCGTCGGCCAGGGTGTCACCGGTGGTGGTGTCCTTGAGGCCGATGACCGCGTAGATGTGGCCGGCCAGTGCCTCGTCGACCGGGTTCTCCTTGTTGGAGTGCATCTGGAAGATCTTCCCGATGCGCTCCTTGCGCTCCTTGGTCGCGTTGATGACCTGCGCGCCGGAGGAGACCTTGCCCGAGTAGACCCGGATGTAGGTCAGCTTCCCGAAGAACGGGTGCGCGGCGATCTTGAACGCCAGCGCCGAGAACGGCTCCTCGGTGGTCGCGTGCCGGGTGACCGGGGTCTCGCCGTCGGGCAGCGTGCCCTCGACGGCAGGCACGTCCAGCGGGGACGGCAGGTAGTCGATGACCGCGTCCAGCATCGGCTGCACGCCCTTGTTCTTGAACGCGGAGCCGGCGAGGACCGGGAACGCGTCCCGGGTGACCACGAGCTTGCGGATGCCGCTCTTGATCTCGTCCTCGGTGAGCTCCTCGCCCTCGAGGAACTTCTCCATCAGCGCGTCGTCGGTCTCGGCGACGGCCTCGATGAGCTTCTCGCGGTACTCGGCAGCACGGTCGGCAAGGTCGGCGGGGATGTCCTCGACGGCGTAGTCCTCGCCCTTCTGGACATCGCCCTTCCAGACCAGTGCCTTCATCCGGACCAGGTCGACGACACCTTCGAAGTCGTTCTCCGCGCCGATCGGCAGCTGGATGGGCAGCGGCCGGACGCCGAGGCGGTCCTCGATGGTCTTCACGGTGTAGTAGAAGTCCGCGCCGAGCTTGTCCATCTTGTTGACGAAGCAGATGCGCGGGACGTCGTACTTGTCGGCCTGCCGCCAGACCTGCTCGGACTGCGGTTCGACACCCTCTTTGCCGTCGAAGACGGCGACCGCCCCGTCGAGCACCCGCAGGTTCCGCTCCACCTCGACGGTGAAGTCGACGTGCCCGGGGGTGTCGATCAGGTTGATCTGGTAGTCGTTCCAGAAGGTGGTGGTGGCAGCCGAGGTGATGGTGATCCCCCGCTTCTGCTCCTCCTCCATCCAGTCCATGGTGGCAGCGCCGTCGTGGACTTCACCGATCTTGTAGTTGATCCCGGTGTAGAACAGGATCCGCTCGGTGGTGGTGGTCTTACCGGCGTCGATGTGCGCCATGATGCCGATGTTGCGGACCTTGTTCAGGTCGGTCAGCACTTCACGTGCCACGAGAATGTTCCCCTGTCTTGAACGTGGGGCCCGGCAAGGCTTCGATCGGCAGCCGGGCAGTAATCACCAGCGGTAGTGCGCGAAGGCCTTGTTCGACTCGGCCATCTTGTGCGTGTCCTCGCGGCGCTTGACGCTGGCGCCAAGGCCGTTGCTCGCGTCGAGCAGCTCGTTCTGGAGACGCTCGATCATCGTCTTCTCGCGGCGCTGCTGCGAGAAGGAGACCAGCCAGCGCAGGGCCAGCGTGGTGGAGCGGCCGGGCTTGACCTCGATCGGCACCTGGTAGGTGGCACCACCGACACGGCGGCTCTTCACCTCGATGGTGGGCTTCACGTTGTCGAGGGCACGCTTCAGCGTGACGACCGGGTCGGTGCCGGTCTTCTCGCGAGCGCCTTCCAGCGCGCCGTACACGATGCGCTCGGCCAGGGACCGCTTGCCGTCCTTCAGCACCTTGTTCACCAGCTGGGTGACCAGCGGCGAGGCGTAGACGGGGTCGGAGATCAGCGGCCGCTTCGGGGCCGGACCCTTGCGAGGCATCAGCTCTTCTCCTTCTTCGCGCCGTACCGGCTGCGCGCCTGCTTGCGGTTCTTCACACCCTGGGTGTCGAGGGAACCGCGGATGATCTTGTAGCGAACACCCGGCAGGTCCTTCACCCGGCCGCCGCGCACGAGCACCATCGAGTGCTCCTGCAGGTTGTGGCCCTCACCGGGGATGTAAGCCGTGACCTCGATGCCGCTGGTCAGCTTCACACGAGCAACCTTGCGCAGCGCAGAGTTCGGCTTCTTGGGGGTCGTGGTGTACACGCGAGTGCACACGCCACGACGCTGCGGGCTCCCCTTGAGGGCCGCGGTCTTCTGCTTGGCAGCCTTGTCCTGGCGGCCCTTGCGGACCAGCTGCTGGATCGTGGGCAATGGACCAGCTTTCTGTCGCGATCTTGCTTCTTCGTGTGTCTTCACCGGCCCCCGCGGTCGGGCGTGTCGGCCCGCGTCACGGTCTCGCGACCGGTAACTTCCCGGAGGGGTTTTCCGTCGGAACCCCACGTGGCGAGGCCGGTGAACCGGGTGCGAAAGCACCCCGCTCATGCCCAACGGCACGCGGAGCGGCCCGACGCCTGCCGGGCACGGTCTCCAAAGATACCCGTCCACTCACGGGGTGGTCCGGGCGGGGGGTCGTTGACGGTCACCGACCGGCCATCGTAACCCCAGATCGAGGCCGCGCACAGGTGCCGCGCTGGACTCCCGGGATGGGGAACGCGGTGCGGGAGGCGGCTATTCCCCCTGGGCTGGGTCGGGGGTGCGGGGTTGGCGGCGCCGGGGGTCGGGTGGTTGGGGTGGGCCGGTTTCCGCCCTTGCGACGGGGTGAGGGGCTGGCGTTCCCTGCCCGGTTCGCGTGGTTGGGGTTTCTACCGGCTCGACGTGAGTCGGGTGGCAGTGCCCTGTTCGGCTGGGGTGTTTCCACCGGCTCGACCCGAGTAGGGCGGCTGCACCCCGCTCAGCCGGGGTGTATCCACCGGCTCGACCCGAGTCGGGCGGCTGTGCCCCGCTCGGCAGCGCATGGCCGGGGCGGCCCGTCTTCGACCTGAGCCGGGCGGCTGCACCCCGCTCGGCTGCGCGTGGTCGGGGTGTCCCCACCGGCTCGACCCGAGCCGGACGGCTGCATCCCGCTCGGCCGCGCAGGGCCGACGCACCCCAGCCGGATGTGGGCGGGGCGGTCGTCCGGCCCCGGTGCAGTGTGAGAGAGCGGTCCGTCCTGCCCGGCTTCGCCTGGTCAGGGCTGCTCGTCCCAACCTGGCCCAGCGGGGTCGAGGCGGCCACGGCCCGCCCGGTTTGGCGGGACCGGGCCGTTCAACTGCCTGGATGAGCCGGGGTCGAGGCGACTCGGTCCCCACCCCGGCTCGGGGATGGGGCGCGGTCAGTCCTCGTCCGGTTTGGCGTGGTCGGGGTGGCCCGGGTTCGGGTCCCTCGACAGGTCGATCAGCGGGTGCACCCCGGCCCCCTCCGGCGCGGCGTGGCTTCCCTCGGCCTTCTTGTCCTTCGGCTGGGCGGTCTCGTCGCCGTCCATGACGCACTCCTCGAATCGGTTTCCCTGCGGTTCCGCACGCTACCTGCCCGCGGAATCCACCGGCCGAGAAGTCAGGTGAGCCGTCCCGTGCAGGTCGCGACCTCTCCGGCGGCGGCTTTCGCCGTGCGGACCTCCACGCCGTTCACCAGAACGTGGCATTCGAGCGGGCCGGTCGACTGGCCCATGAGCTGCACGGTCGGCGGGACGGACGTCTTCGGCCAGGTCAGGTCCTTGCGCCAGGGCAGCGGTACGGACAGTTCCTGATGCACCAGGCCGAGCCCGTTGTCGTCGTAGACCACGGTGGCGGTGCCGGAGCCGGTGAGTTCGTACGTGATCTGCAGGCCCGACGGCGCGGGCGCGACCGACGTCGTCGGGGGCAGGGTGCTCGTGACCGTGCGGTCGGGGGCGCGTTGCGGGGGTGCGGAGGTGGGTGCCGGGGCGGCGACGGCGACGGGAGCGGGGTCGTCGCCGGTGCCGAGGATCACCACGGTCGCGGCCACTGCGGCCACGGCGATACCGGCGATCGCGAGCCGGCCGATCAGCTGTCTGTCCATGTCCTTCGTTCTTTCCGGGCCACCCGCCGGTGGCTCCCGTGGGAACCACCGGCGGACGCGGTCAGCCGGCGGGCAGAATCCGTCCGGGCACGCCGTTGAGCGACTGGATCGCACCCAGCACGGGCACGCCGAGCGGCGCGAACGTCCAGATGTTGGTCAGGTTCGTGGTGTCCGGCTCGTCGACTACGACGACCCCGTCCTGCGCCGCAGCCAGCGCGGGCGCAGCGGCCCCGAGCACGGCGGCCCCGGCGAGCAGGGTGGCCGCAACGGCCCGGATGACGGTCTTCTTCATGGGTTTCTCCTTCGCTGATCGGGAAATCGGGGGTCAGGACAGCGGGGTGACGAGGTTGACCACCGGCGCGAGCGCCTGCTGGGGAAGCTGGGTGGTCGGCGCGAGGACGCCGCCGACGTCCAGCCCGGGCACAACCCAGATCGGCGCTGTGCCACCGGTGGGCTGCCCCGGTGCACCGGGAACTCCCGGGAGAGCGGGCAAGCCCGGCACGGAGGGCACCCCCGCCGCGGGAAGGCCGGGCACCGCGGGAAGTCCGCCGGTCGGCAAGGCAGGCAGGCCACCGGTGGGCAGCCCGCCGGGCGGCAAAGCAGGCAAGCCACCCGTCGGCAACGCGGGCAAACCGCCGGTCGGCAAAGCAGGCAAACCACCCGTCGGCAAGGCAGGCAGGCCACCGGTCGGCAAAGCAGGCACACCAGGTACCGCAGGCAGGCCCGGTACCGCGGCATCCGCCACACCGCCTGCCAACGCGGCGAATGCTCCCGCCGCGGTCAGGGGCAGCAGGATCCGGGCGGCAATGCGTTTCATGGGTTTCCTTTCCTCGGGGAGAAAATCAGCGGAGGACACCGCTGATCGGGACAATCGTTCCGTCCGGGATCCACTGGCCTGCGTAGTCGCGGGCGGCCTGCATTCCCGGCGCATGCGGTTCGTTCGGGTACATCGGCATCGCATTCACCTGCGCGGCCGCGTACAGCTGCACCTCGCCGTTCACCGACGTCCACTGTGGACCCAGCCACGTGCGGAATCCGCCCAGCGAAGGGCTTTCGCCGCCGAAGGCATTGCCGACCGCGACTGCATACGACACAGCCAGCTGGTCCCGCGGGTCGAACCGCAGTGGCATTGCCGCGCTGGCCACGGCGTTCACGATGGGTCCGTTCAGCAACCACGGCGCGAGATAGAGGCCGTACTGGTGCGTCGGCTTCAGCCGTTGCGATTCGGCCGCTCGGCTCATCGCGACGTACCCGTCGCTCCAACCCGAGACGACCACCAGCGCCGTGTCAGCCGCCGCATCGGGGCGTACCGGCAGGCCGTTGCGCGCCGCCGTCTCGCGGACGAGCTGCGCGGCCTGTACCCCGCGCGGCGAACGGTCTTCGACCAGCGTGATCGCGGACGGCTTCCGTCCGGCCAGGAATTCGACCAGCTTCACCAGCGAACCGCGGTCCTCCGGCGACAACGCGTCCGCCGGGCAGCTGGTCAGCACCGCAGGCTTTTGCGCCACCAAACTGCCCAGCGCGGCTTCGGCGCATTCCGGCGCGTCGGCGTCGGAGATGGCCGGACCCGGGTCGGTACCGGCATCCACGTCCAGCGACACCGTCGCGGCGCCCTTGCGTACCACGAGAGTGCTGCGCCCGGCCGGGAGGTCGACCTCGGCCCAGCTACCCTCGGCACCGCCCCGCGCCACCGCGGACGAGACGATCCCGCCCTCGACCCCGGCGGACAGGTCCGTACCCGCACTCGCCGGGAAGTGCACGAGGTTGCGGCCAGGCCGTTGCGGGCTCACAAGAACCGGCACGGTCGCGCCGCCGACAGCAGCGTCCGTCAGCAACGGAACGCCTGGAACCGGCAACGGCGCAGGCTGCGGCACCGCGGCAAGCGCGCTCCAGGCAACAAAACCAAGCGCGACACCGGCAACACCGTAGCGATAAGACCGGAGAGAAACGTTACGGGACAACAAGATCGCCGACACCACGGTGACCACCGCGGGCAGCAAAACCACCACCAGCAACGAGATCCCGAACAGCGTCCCGTACAGCCGCCGGTCTAAAGCAATGCCGGACACGCCGAGCTGTACGACCCCGGCCAGCGTCAGCAATCCGCCGAGCGTCACCGACAACGGCCCGACGCGCAACGGCGTCGACCGCCACTGCTCCACCGGCACCCACGCCGACAGCAGCGTGACGCCGAACCACAACGCGGCCGCGGCGACGTACACGGTGTCAATGGCGAACGAGATCCCCGAGCCGCCGACCGACGTCTCCAGCACCACGAGCACCACCAGCGCCAGCGACGCCCATCGCCCCGCCGTCGGCCAGCGCAGCAGCACCGGCACCGCCAGCGCGAGCACGACGTGGATGATCAGCGCGACGAGGTTGACGTCCACCGTCGCCGCGGAAACCGCCGCCAGCACCGCCGAAACCAGGCCCAGCGCACCGGTGGTGAGCCACAACTTACGGGGCAGTACGCCGACGAGCGGGCGCAACACCCCGGTCCCGGCAAGGAATGCAGTCGCGAGCAGCAACACGAGCCGCAGGACCAGGGCGGCACTGTCCACCCCGGACGAACCGGTGGCCACCGGGGCGATGTGGTGATCCATTTCCGACCTTTCGCAAGACTCGCCCGAAGTCCGTGAAGGGAACCATGAGGGAATCAGATTCCGTGATGGTTCCCTTCACGGACAACTGGGCAAAGAGGGTTACTTCACGTCGGCGTCCGCGACCACGAAGAGCTCGGAGTGCGGCTTGGCATTGCCGAAGTCCCCGTGCGGCCACGATTTGCGGTTGAAGTTGAGGCCGACCTGCCCGGTGAACTCGTCCCGGAAGTTCTGGTCGACCGCGAGCTTCCCGTCCGGCGAAAGGTTCAGCAGGTTGACCTTGTGGTCACCGTCCAAACCGGACCGGGCGACGAAGTAGTTCGACACCGCGATGTGCTGCGGCTGCTGGGTTTCGTGGTAGAGCCCGTCCGGGCCGAGCACGAAGTTGTCGTACGCGCCCCAGTGCGGACCGGCACCCGGCACGCCCGGGTTGATCGGCGCGGACCCGACCACCGTCGGCAGGTCTCCCCCGCCGCCCTGCTGTGCCTTCTCCTTGGTGTCGACGCGACCCTTGATGTCCTCGACCTTGTCGCCGGCGTTCACCAGCTTCTGGATGTCGAGCACGTACACGCCGCCGGTCGTACCCGGGTCGTCCGGCCCGAGCGCGCCCTTCTGCCGCCCCTGCACCGCGTGGTACAGGAACCGGTCGTCCGGGCTGGTCTGGATCCAGCCGCCGTTGGAGCTGGCCCCGTTCGAGTCGTTCTGCGCGTAGATCGGCTTGCCCGCGGTGCCGTCGTCGAACACCTCGATCCAGTGCGGTTCCTTCGCCGTGATGTCCGGCGTGTAGAAGATCGCCCCGCCCTGCATCGTCTCGGCGAACGCGCCCTTGTGCCCGGGCAGGTTCGTCACCGTGGTCTCCATGACCGCGCGGCTTTCCGAGTGCAGCGGGTCCGCCGGGTTCGCCCGCGGCCCGTCCGGCAGGTACGACACCGCCTTCAGCTTCGGGTGGTTGCGGTCGGAGATGTCCCACGTGCGGATCGTCGGCCGGCGCAGGTACGGCGACGGCTGCTTCACCGGGTCGAGGATGATGTTGCGCGGTTCGGCGTAGTCACTGGTGACCAGCGTGTTGAGGTCCTCGCGCGCCTGGATGCCGTGCGGGTTCGCGCACGACGGTTTACCCAGCTGCGGAAGGTTGTCGCACAGCTTCGCGTTGTCGCCCTGCGGAGTCGCCGCCGGGCTTTCCGACAGCACCTGCGCGTTCTGGTCGAAGCGCACGACCTCACCGGGGCTGCCGGCGAAGCCGTTGCCGATCTGCGTGGAACCGTCCTGGTACGCGTGCGGACCCGGCACGACCGGACCGCCCATGTACGTGCCGTACGCGGTGCCGTCCTTCAGCACCCAGTACGCGTCGGGTACGGAGCCACCGAGCGTCTGCGTCGGCAGGCTGATGCCCTTGAGCTTCAGCTGCGGCAGCGCGCTCACGTCGAACGCGTACGTCGCCGCGGCGAACAACGCGCCCGCGTAGATCGTGTCGCCCTTGTGCCACACGTACTGCATGTGGTGCGGCTCGTTCTCGACGAGCGGTCCGACGGTCGCGGTGTTCACCACCTTGCCGTACGTCGGCGACCCCTGCGTCGCGTCGACCACCGCGAGGAAATCGGGGCCGGGCAACGCATTTTTGACCTTGTTCAGCCCGCCGCCGAGCGAACCCGGCAGGTTCTTGATGTCCTTGACCGCGGTGTCGGCGATGTTCTCGTCACCGGCCCACACCAGCAGCCACTTCTTCGGCGTGCCGTTCGCCGAACGGGCGACATCCTTGCTGACCAGGTGGTTCTGCACCCAGTACTGCTTGCCGTCGGACGCGGTCTTCGCGTCGGTGACCACCTGTACGTCGGCGTAGGCGCTCGTGGTGGACCCGGTGTAGGTCACCGCACCGATCGAGAGCGCCAAGGCGCCCGCGAACGTCAGCGCTTTCCGCCATCGGGGCGGCGCTCCCGAGGAGGAGCTGAATCGCATTGTGTCTCCCTGTTTCTATTCACGTGAAGCGCCGCGAAGGCACTTCTCCCCCCGTTTTCCGGGCAGCACGAAACCCGCGCGAAACAGGGGAAGCATCAACCCCCGCGGGCCACGGAACCCGTTACGGGGCAAGAAAATCCAGCCACCGAACGGTGACCGAGGACAAGCTCAGGAATTCCTACACAGCGCGCTGGCCTGCTGGCGCAGATCGACGTGCCGGCGCCATACCAAGGCGACAGGAGAGGACATGCGCGAAATACTCTGGCGAACCGGACGGACTGTCAATGCGGTGATCAACCGTGGGAACGTGCCCCGAATGAGTGAATATCTCACCAACTGGGCCGAGTTGCCCGCTCCCGCCCAGCGTCCCGGCCGAAAAGGTGCCGCTGACCTGCGTTACTCCATTCGGCCGCAGGCGCGCACCACACAATGGCGTCCGGCAGCCGCCCGTTTGCCCGATATGTTCGTGACCATTTCGTGACCAGCAGCCGGGAACTCTCCCACCCGGTGGTCCGACGGGTTCCGGCGAATCTCCCACCGCGGATTTGCCGACCCCGCAGCGCGAAGGTGACGGAAGCGGCATAATCCGCACATCAGGTGACGTGCAGGGGAAGGTGTGACCGCCGTGTCGGCAGAGATGGACCGTCTCGTCGCGGAGTTCGAGAAGTTCCAGACGAAGCTCAAGCAGGCCGAGACCCAGTTCGCGAAGGTCGGCGACATGCAGCAGGAGCTGACCGCGCTCGAGGCGGAGGTGGTGTCGCCCGACCGGGCCGTCACGGTGATCGCCGGACCGAGCGGGTCGGTCAAGGACCTCCGGCTCACCCCGGACGCGCTCCGGCAGCAGCCGCAGCAGCTGGCCGCCACGATCATGTCGACCCTGCACCAGGCGGTCGCCGAGGCGGCGCGCAAGCAGGCCGGGATCGTCGACGCACACGTCGGGCAGGCGTTCGGGATCAACGTGTCCGACCAGGTGCTCGAAGCACAGGCCGAAGCGATGGGAACCACGGCGGAGGAACTGCAGTCCAAGCTTCCGGAGGAGCAGCCGCAGCGGGCCGCCCGCCGCAGCGACGACGAGGACTTCGCGAACGACAACCTGCTGCGGGCGGACGACAAACCGGCCCCGGCCACCGCGACGCCACCCGCGGCGTCGGCGGGTGACCAGTTCCTCAAGAACTTGTTCAACGACGAGGAGGACCACCGGTGAGCCACACCGTCGTCACCACCGCGATCACCAAGTACTCCACCGCACTCGACCACTACAAGGGCGAGGCGGCCAAGTTCGGCAACCTCGTGGGCCAGGCCGACGTCGGCGACAAGTCGTGGGGCGTGATCGGCCTCGCGGTGAAGCAGACGTACACGAGCAAGCTCGACGACCTCAAGCAGCTGCTCGAGGAGATGAAGACCGGCGTCGAGGCACTGCAGACCAAGCTCAACAAGGCGGCAGAGATCTACGACGGGCACGAGAAAGACACCGTGATGACCTTCGGCAAGTTCCAGGCGAAGATCGACGGACCGCTCTGAGCAGGGGGACAGCATGGGACAGGACAGCGTCGCCGACGACATCAAGCTCAAGAAGGACGACAAGCCGCGCGCACTGAAGGTGGCCGAGCAGGCCCCGGTGGTCGGCAAGGGCGTCAAGACGATCGCGAACCTCACCGAGAACCTCGGTTCGGCGAAGAATGCCGGTGACGTCGCGCTCGCCGGAACCGACCTGATCAAGGACGGCGCTGGGTTCGTCGCCAGCGCGGGCATGGACATGGCGAGCTTCGCGCTCGACCCGGTCGGCTGGCTCGTCAGCAACGGCCTCAACATGCTGCTGGAGCTGATCCAGCCGTTGCAGGACGCGCTGCACTTCGTGACCGGAGACGGTCCGGCGCTCAAGGACGCGGCAGGCAACTTCAGCTCGATCGGTGTGGGTTTCGTCAAGCTGGCCGACGATTTCGTGAAGACCGGCGACGATTCGCTCAAGGAGTGGACCGGCGAGGGCGGCGAGGCGGCCAAGAAGGCGCTGGCGCAGTTCTCCGACGGCATCAAGGGCATCGGCTCCAGCGCGGGTTCGGTGGCCGAGACGCTCCAGATGTGGTCCATGGTCATGCAGGTGATCGAGGACGTCATCAAGGCCATCATCACCGAGCTGGTCAGCTGGCTGATCTACCTGTGGCTGCCCGCGCTCGCCGCGTCGATCGTGAGCCTCGGCTCGTCGGTCGCCGGCGCGATGGCGGCGTCGGTGGCGAAGGCCGCGAGCGTGATGAGCAAGATCACCAAGCACCTCGGCAAGCTCGGCAAGCTGCTCGACAAGTTCATGGGCTTCCTCCTGAAGTGGACCGACGACCTCGTCAAGCAGGGTTCGAAGCTCACCGCGGGCGGCACCCGGCTCATGCCGGGCGAGCAGAAGGCGATCACCGGCATCCTCGGCAAGTCCGAAAGCGTCGGCACCCGGTTGAAGGCGACCGGCGAGGGCGCCGTGGAAGCGCTCAAGAACGGCGGTAACGAGGCGTTCAAGTCGGTGATGGGCGCGGGTCCGGCAGATTTCATGAAAGGTTCGGCCTACACCGGCAAAGCCGTGGTGGACATGGCCGGGAAGGCCTACGACAACACGAAGGACTTCGGCAAGGCTGGTGCGGCGGGCGACGAGTCCGGCCACCGCACCGAGAAGGAGACCCACGAGAACCTCGACATGGACCAGTAGGGTCGCCGGATGGACGACCTGCTCGGCCCCTGGTTCATCGTCGGCGGGTATCTGCTCAGCTTCGCCCTGCTCTGGCTTGCCGGGTGGGCCGAACGCAGAAACCCGACCGTTTCGGCAGTTTGCTATGCGCTGTGCGGAATCGCGGTCTCCGAGACCACGCTGTACTGGCTCGCCGCCGGCACCGGAAGCGACCTCCCGCAGCTGGTCTGGATCGCGTTCCCGCTCGTAATCACCGCGCTGATCGCGTGGCGTGGGTGGCATCAGCGAAGCTGGGTCAACCGTCTCGGCGCGGGCAGTGAGCCGACGTTCGGCTTCCTGCCGCACCGGGGTCGCGCGGTGCCGCTGGACCATCCCGATCCCGGACCGCGGCGCACGACCGTCGAGTTCACGCACCAGGGCCACTGGCTCCTGGGCATCGAATACTCGTCCAATCCGCCGCGCGAAGGCGAATCGTTCGCCGGGGTCGCGAAGGTCGCCGAGGAGATCGACTCGGTCAACGCGGTGGTCGAACTGCGGATCCCGGCAGTCCCCGCGCTGTGGATTTCGCCGAAGCAGGGCGCGTTCGAACCGGAGTTCTTCACCCCGTTCGAGGACGCGCGGATCACCCGTAACCACTTCGGCTGGCTGCGCCCGGACACCGCGGTCGACAGCGTCGAGATCGACCCGGATTTCGACCGCCGGTTCACCGTCATGACGTCCGACCCGGAGTTCGCCGCGGCCGTGCTCACCGGCGCCTGCCGCGAGATGATCATGAACGACCTGTGGTTCCGCGTGCACGAGGTCGCCTTCCACGGCACGGCGATCTGGACCACGGACACCGGCGGCCTGACCGAGGACCGGATGTTCGGCAACTCCCGCCGCCTCGCCATGCTGGCCGCCGCGGTTCCGGCGCCGGTGTGGGAAGTCTGGGGCGGGGACCGGGATTTCCACGACCTGACCACCCGGTCCGACCCGAGCTACGACGCCTGGTTCGGCAAGCGCGGCGGCTTCATCCGGACCCCGGTGAACCGCCGCCGGGAAGCCGCGGACCGGCAGCCGGTGACGTCGATTTCGCTGACCATGCGGTCGCTGATCGCGCTCGGCCTGATCGCGCTGGGGTTCGGGGCGGTGGGCAACTCGGCAGCCGCCCTCACCGGGTTGGCGCCGCAGGTTCAGGTGAAAGTCACCGGGATCGGCGCAGGCGGTACCCGGCACTGCATCAACACCACCGGCGGGTTCTCCTGTTCGGTGGACCGGGCGAGCATCCGGGGAACCTATGAAGAGGACGGCGGCACCCGGGAGATCTCCGCGGATTGGCTCGGGGACCTGCCCAGCCGAGGGGACGTGGTCGAGCTGGCGGTCGGCCCGCTGTGGGGGCACCCGGGTTACCAGAGCGGCATCCGGTCCTACGCCGCCCTCGACTTGCTGATCGGCCTGATCTGGCCGCTGGTGGGCCTGTACCTCGCGAAGCGAACCTACCTGCCCCGCCCACCCCGGCGGGTCCGCAAGATGCGCAAGACCCTCGCCACCGCTTAGCCACCAACGCAAAACGCCCCCCGCCGGAAAGGCAGGGGGCGTTTTTGCTTACGCTCAGCGGAAATCGCGACCGAAGTCGTAGTCGTCCAGCGGAACTGCGGCACCGGTACCCGAACCGAACACGTCCGGGGTGTAGTAGCCGTCGTCGTAGGACGGGATCGCGTATGCCGCGACCCGGGCTTCCTCGGTGGGCTGCACCTGGATGTTCCGGTACTTGTTGATGCCGGTACCGGCCGGGATCAGCTTACCGATGATCACGTTCTCCTTGAGGCCCACGAGCTTGTCCGAGCGGCCGTTGATCGCCGCGTCGGTGAGGACTCGCGTGGTCTCCTGGAACGACGCCGCCGACAGCCACGAGTCCGTGGTGAGCGACGCCTTCGTGATGCCCATCAGCACCGGACGGCCCGAAGCGGGCTCGCCGCCTTCGGCGACCGAGGCCCGGTTCTTCGCCTCGAACTTCGTCCGCTCGGGCAGCTCGCCCGGCAGGAAGTCCGTGGCGCCGGAGTCGATGATCGTCACGCGGCGCAGCATCTGCCGCACGATGACCTCGATGTGCTTGTCGTGGATCGACACACCCTGCGCCCGGTACACCTTCTGGACCTCGTCGGTGAGGTGCATCTGCGCCTCGCGCGGACCCATGACCCGCAGGACCTCGTGCGGGTCCGGCGTGCCCTCGAGCAGCTGCTGGCCGACGTTGACGCGGTCGCCGTCGCCCAGCGGGCCGTTCGGGGTGTTGGCGAGCCGCTGCCGCTTGGACAGCTTGTCGAAGACGATCTCCTCCGACCCGTCGTCCGGGATCAGGGTGATCTTCCAGAACCGCTCGCTCTCCTCGATCCGCACGCGGCCGTCGACGTCCGCGATCGGCGCCTTGCCCTTCGGCACCCGAGCCTCGAAAAGCTCGGTGACGCGGGGCAGACCGGTCGTGATGTCGTCACCGGCGACGCCACCCTGGTGGAACGTACGCATCGTCAGCTGCGTACCCGGCTCACCGATCGACTGGGCCGCGACGATACCGACGGCCTCGCCGACGTCGACGAGTTCGCCCGTCGCCATCGAACGGCCGTAGCAGGTCGCACACACGCCGACCGCCGACTCGCAGGTGAGCACCGAACGGACCTTGACCTTGGTGATACCGCTGGAGATGAGGCGGTCCAGCGCCGGGTCGCCGATGTCGTCGCCCGCGTTGAGCACGACGTTGCCCTTGGCGTCCACCGCGTCCGTCGCGAGGTTGCGCGCGTACACGCTGGTCTCGACGTGCTGGTCACGGACGACCTTGCCGTCGCCGACGTCCTCGCCGATCGGCATCATGATGCCGCGCGTGGTGCCGCAGTCGACCTCTCGGACGATGACGTCCTGCGACACGTCCACCAGACGCCGGGTCAGGTAACCCGAGTCCGCGGTCCGCAGCGCCGTGTCCGCCAGGCCCTTCCGGGCACCGTGCGTCGCGATGAAGTACTCCGCCACCGACAGGCCCTCACGGAAGTTGGCCTTGATCGGACGCGGGATGTACTCACCCTTCGGGTTCGACACCAGGCCACGCATCCCGGCCAGCGACCGGACCTGCGTCATGTTGCCCGCCGCGCCCGACTTCACGATCATCGCGATCGGGTTGTCGTCCGGCAGCGCCGTCTCCATGATCTTGTGGACCTCTTCGGTGGCCTGCGTCCACACCTTGACGAGCTCGTTGTTGCGCTCGGCGTGCGACAGCTGACCACGCTGGTACCGCTTCTCGACCTGGTCGGCCTTGCCCTCGTACTCGTCGAGGATGGCCTTCTTGCCGACCGGGGTCAGCACGTCCGAGATCGCCACCGTGACGCCCGAGCGGGTCGCCCAGTAGAACCCGGCGTCCTTGAGCTTGTCGAGCGTCTGCGCGACCTGCGTCATGGAGTACCGCTCGGCGAGGTCGTTCACGATCGCGGCCTGCCGCTTCTTCGGCATCGGCTCGTTGATGAACGGGTAGTCCGCCGGCAGCAGGTCGTTGAACAGCACGCGGCCAAGGGTGGTCTCGGCCAGCCACGCCCTGCCCGGCTCCCAGCCCGCCTCGGCCAGCCGCGGCTCGTCGGCCTTGGCAGGCTGACGGTCGGTGATGCGGATCTTGACCGGGGCGTGCAGGCTCAGCGCCTTGAGGTCGAACGCCATGATCGCTTCGGCGGGCGAGGAGTACGCGTTGCCCGCACCGTCGGCGTTCTCGCTGAGCCGGGTGAGGTGGAAGAGGCCGGTGACCATGTCCAGCCGCGGCATGGCGAGCGGACGGCCCGACGCAGGCGACAGGATGTTGTTCGCCGACAGCATCAGGATCCGTGCCTCGGCCTGCGCCTCGGCCGACAGCGGCAGGTGCACCGCCATCTGGTCACCGTCGAAGTCCGCGTTGAACGCCTCGCAGACCAGCGGGTGCAGCTGGATGGCCTTGCCTTCCACCAGCTGCGGCTCGAAGGCCTGGATGCCGAGGCGGTGCAGGGTCGGTGCGCGGTTCAGCATCACCGGGTGGCCGGTGATGACCTCTTCGAGCACGTCCCACACCTGCGGGCGCGAACGTTCCACCATCCGCTTGGCGGACTTGATGTTCTGCGCGTGGTTGAGGTCGACCAGCCGCTTCATCACGAACGGCTTGAAGAGCTCCAGCGCCATGTCCTTCGGCAGGCCGCACTGGTGCAGCTTCAGCTGCGGACCGACGATGATCACCGAACGACCGGAGTAGTCGACGCGCTTGCCGAGCAGGTTCTGGCGGAACCGGCCCTGCTTGCCCTTCAGCAGGTCGGACAGCGACTTCAGCGGCCGGTTGCCCGGTCCGGTGACCGGACGCCCGCGGCGGCCGTTGTCGAACAGCGCGTCGACGGCCTCCTGCAGCATCCGCTTCTCGTTGTTGACGATGATCTCGGGCGCGCCGAGGTCGATCAGCCGCTTGAGCCGGTTGTTCCGGTTGATCACGCGGCGGTACAGGTCGTTCAGGTCCGACGTGGCGAACCGGCCACCGTCGAGCTGCACCATCGGGCGCAGGTCCGGCGGGATGACCGGGACGGCGTCGAGCACCATGCCGCGCGGGTCGTTGCCGGTCGCCTGGAACGCGGCGACGACCTTGAGCCGCTTGAGCGCACGGAGCTTCTTCTGCCCCTTGCCGTTGCGGATGGTGTCGCGCAGGCTGTCGGCCTCCGCGGCGACGTCGAACTCGGTGGCCAGCTTCTGGATGGCCTCCGCGCCCATGCCGCCGGTGAAGTACTCGCCGTAGCGGTCGATCAGCTCGCGGTACAGCAGCTCGTCGGCGATCAGCTGCCGCGGCTCGAGCTTGGTGAAGGTGGTCCAGACCTCTTCGAGACGGTCGAGCTCGCGGCCGGCGCGGTCGCGCAGCTGCCGCATCTCGCGCTCGCCGCCCTCCTTGACCTTGCGGCGCACGTCGGACTTCGCGCCCTCCGCCTCCAGCTCGGCCAGGTCGGCTTCCAGCTTCTGCGCGCGGGTCTCGATGTCGGCGTCGCGCTTGGTCTCGAGGTTCTTGCGCTCGACCCCGATCTCGTTCTCGAGCGTCGGCAGGTCGTTGTGCCGCAGCTCGGTGTTCACGCCGGTGATGACGTACGCGGCGAAGTAGATGATCTTCTCGAGGTCCTTGGGCGCCAGGTCCAGCAGGTAGCCGAGACGCGACGGGACACCCTTGAAGTACCAGATGTGGGTGACCGGCGCGGCCAGCTCGATGTGGCCCATCCGCTCACGGCGCACCTTGGCGCGGGTGACCTCGACGCCACAGCGCTCGCAGATGATGCCCTTGAAGCGGACCCGCTTGTACTTGCCGCAGTAGCACTCCCAGTCCCGGGTGGGGCCGAAGATCTTCTCGCAGAAGAGCCCGTCCTTCTCCGGCTTGAGGGTGCGGTAGTTGATGGTCTCCGGCTTCTTCACCTCACCGAAGGACCACTGACGGATGTCGTCGGCAGTCGCAAGGCCAATCCGAAGTTCATCAAAAAAGTTGACGTCCAGCACGTCTTGTTCCCCTTGGGGTTGTTTCGGCTAGAGGGGGTGGCGGTGAGGCGGGGCTCGCGGGAGGGGAGCCCCGCCTCATCGCGGGTCAGTGCACGACGTCGTCCACCGAGGGCGACTCGTTGCGGGACAGGTTGATGCCGAGGTTCGCGGCGGCGCGCTCGAGGTCCTCGTCGTCGGAGTCGCGCATCTCGATGGCCGCACCGTCGCTGGAGAGCACCTCGACGTTGAGGCACAGCGACTGGAGCTCCTTCAGGAGCACCTTGAACGACTCCGGGATACCCGGCTCGGGGATGTTCTCCCCCTTCACGATCGCCTCGTACACCTTGACGCGGCCGACCACGTCGTCCGACTTGATCGTGAGCAGCTCCTGCAGCGTGTACGCCGCGCCGTAGGCCTGCATCGCCCAGCACTCCATCTCGCCGAAGCGCTGGCCGCCGAACTGCGCCTTACCACCCAGCGGCTGCTGCGTGATCATCGAGTACGGGCCGGTGGAGCGGGCGTGGATCTTGTCGTCGACCAGGTGGTGCAGCTTCAGGATGTACATGTAGCCGACCGACACCGGGTACGGGTACGGCTCGCCGGAGCGGCCGTCGAACAGCGTGGCCTTGCCGTTCTCCTTGACCATGCGCTCGCCGTCGCGGTTCGGCTTGGTCGCCCCGAGCAGCCCGGTGAGCTCCTCTTCCTTCGCGCCGTCGAACACCGGGGTGGCGGTGTTCGTGCCGGGCGCGACGTCGTAGAGCTCTTCGGACAGGTTCTTCGCCCAGTCCGGGTTGCCCTCGATCGTCCAGCCCTGCGAGGCCAGCCAGCCGAGGTGCAGCTCGAGGATCTGGCCGATGTTCATCCGGCGCGGGACACCGTGGGTGTTCAGGATGATGTCGACCGGGGAGCCGTCCTCCATGAACGGCATGTCCTCGACCGGCAGGATCTTGCCGATGACACCCTTGTTGCCGTGCCGTCCGGCGAGCTTGTCGCCCGGCTGGATCTTGCGCTTCTGGGCCACGTAGACGCGGACCAGCTCGTTGACGCCGGGCGGCAGCTCGTCGTCGTCCTCGCGGGAGAACACCCGGATGCCGATGACCTTGCCGGTCTCGCCGTGCGGCACCTTCAGCGAGGTGTCGCGGACCTCGCGCGCCTTCTCGCCGAAGATCGCGCGGAGCAGGCGCTCCTCCGGGGTCAGCTCGGTCTCGCCCTTCGGCGTGACCTTGCCGACCAGGATGTCGCCGTCGCGGACCTCGGCACCGATCCGGATGATGCCGCGCTCGTCGAGGTCGGCGAGCACCTCCTCGGAGACGTTCGGGATGTCCCGGGTGATCTCCTCGGCGCCCAGCTTCGTGTCGCGGGCGTCGATCTCGTGCTCCTCGATGTGGATCGACGTGAGCACGTCGTCCTGCACCAGGCGCTCGGAGAGGATGATCGCGTCCTCGTAGTTGTGGCCTTCCCACGGCATGACCGCCACGAGCAGGTTCTTGCCGAGCGCCATCTCACCGTTCTCGGTGGACGGCCCGTCGGCGATGACCTGGCCCTGCTCGACCCGGTCGCCCTCGTTGACGATCGGCCGGTGGTTGAAGCACGTGCCGTGGTTGGAGCGGCGGAACTTGTACAGTCCGTAGCTCTTCCGCGTGCCGTCGTCGTGCATGATCGTGATGATGTCCGCGGACAGCTCCTCGACCACGCCTGCCTGCTCGGCCACCAGGACGTCCCCGGCGTCGACCGCGGCACGCAGCTCCACGCCGGTGCCCACGTACGGCGCCTGGTTGCGCAGCAGCGGGACGGCCTGGCGCTGCATGTTCGCGCCCATCAGCGCGCGGTTCGCGTCGTCGTGCTCCAGGAACGGGATCATCGCGGTGGCGACGGAGACCATCTGCCGCGGCGACACGTCCATGTAGTCGATCTCGAGCGGGTCGATCAGCTCGACCTCGCCGCCCTTGCGGCGACCGAGGACCTTGTTCTCCTCGAAGTGCCCGTCGTCCGTGAGCGGCGCGTTGGCCTGCGCCTTGACGTAACGGTCTTCCTCGTCCGCGGTGAGGTAGTCGACCTGGTCGGTGACCTGGCCCTCGACGACCTTGCGGTACGGCGTCTCGATGAAGCCGAACGGGTTGACCCGCGCGTAGGAGCACAGCGAGCCGATCAGGCCGATGTTCGGGCCTTCCGGCGTCTCGATCGGGCACATCCGGCCGTAGTGGCTCGGGTGGACGTCGCGGACCTCCATGCCGGCGCGCTCACGGGACAGACCACCCGGGCCCAGCGCCGACAGGCGGCGCTTGTGGGTGAGCCCCGACAGCGGGTTGTTCTGGTCCATGAACTGCGACAGCTGCGAGGTGCCGAAGAACTCCTTGATCGCCGCGCCGATCGGGCGGATGTTGATCAGGGTCTGCGGCGTGATCGCCTCGACGTCCTGCGTGGTCATGCGCTCCCGCACGACACGCTCGGTGCGGGAGAGGCCGACCCGGATCTGGTTCTGGATCAGCTCGCCGACCGTGCGCAGGCGGCGGTTGCCGAAGTGGTCGATGTCGTCGGTCTCGACCGGCACCTCGACGTTCGAGACGCTGGTCATCTTGTCCTCGCCGGCGTGCAGCCGGACCAGGTACTCGATGGCCGAGACGATGTCCTCTTCGGTGAGCGTGCCGGTCTCGTACGGGGTGTCGAGGCCGAGCTTCTTGTTGACCTTGTAGCGGCCGACCTTGGCGAGGTCGTAGCGCTTCGGCTTGAAGAACAGGTTCTCCAGCAGCGTCTGCGCGCTCTCCTTCGTGGGCGGCTCGCCGGGGCGCAGCTTGCGGTAGATGTCGAGCAGTGCCTCGTCGGTGCCCGCGGTGTGGTCCTTCTCGAGGGTGGCGAGCAGCGTCTCGGAGAAGGAGAAGCGCTCGCGGATGGCCTCGGTGGTCCAGCCGAGCGCCTTCAGCAGCACGGTGACCGGCTGACGGCGCTTGCGGTCGATGCGCACGCCGACGGTGTCGCGCTTGTCGACGTCGAACTCGAGCCACGCACCGCGGCTCGGGATGACGCGCACGCTGAAGACGTCCTTGTCGATGGTCTTGTCGACACTGCGGTCGAAGTACACGCCCGGAGAACGCACCAGCTGGGACACGACGACCCGCTCGGTGCCGTTGATGATGAAGGTGCCCTTGTCCGTCATCACCGGGAAGTCACCGAGGAAGACCGTCTGGCTCTTGATCTCGCCGGTGTTGTTGTTGACGAACTCGGCGGTGACGAACAGCGGCGCCGCGTACGTCATGTCCTTGTCCTTGCACTCCTCGATCGAGGCCTTGACCTCGTCGAAGCGCGGGGCGGAGAACGACAGTGACATCGAGCCGGAGAAGTCCTCGATCGGGGAGATCTCGTTGAGAACCTCTTCCAGGCCGCCGACCGGGTTCTCTTCACCTTCTTCCACGCGGCGCTCGAACCACGCCTCGTCACCGGTGAACCACTGGAACGACTGGAGCTGAACATCCAGCAGGTTGGGGGTGGCGAGGGGTTCACGGATCTTTGCGAAAGAGACCCGCTGGGGCGCTCCGGGAATACCCGAGGCCTGCGAGCGGGGTACAGCCGAGGTGGTCGCAGCAGTGGCCTGGTTCGCGGGAGAGACTGCCAAGATGCGTCCTTCCGGGGACAATGAGCGGTGAGCAGCCGCGATGGCAACAGCTGTCGCGGACTGTCAGGGGTGCCGTGTGCCCACTATCCTAACTACCGGCTCCGGGCAGCCTGAAAGAGGGCAGCGCAAAGAGGCAGTCTAGCCCGAACGACGCAGTCTGTCCAGGGGGCGCTCCCGACGGGGCCCAGCCTGTATCGCGCCGCTTCCGGCAGTTCTTCCACAGCCTCCCGGATCCCCCGGTTTCGCGTCCCTCCCGCAAGGTCCGCGTTCCCCGGCCGTCACCGTTGGCAGTAAGCGTGAACCCAGGACGCGCGAGAGTCAAGATGCCACACGGGGGTCCCGCCGGTTGGCGCATCGTCGGGGCAGGTCAGCGGAGGGTGACGGCCGGGATGATCATCCCGGTTACCGCCGGGTACCAGCTGGCGGAGGGCCTGGTGGGGACGGGGCTGGTGGTGACGGGAGTGGCGTGCGTCACGGTCGTGGGGGGTGGGTTTGGCGGCGGGTTCGGAGCGGATTCGAAGAGGCGGACGACCGGGCTGGCGCTGTGCTTCGGATGGGCGGCGGACTCCTGCGGGGCAGGACCGACCGGGGAGTGGGGCTTGGGGGAACGGCAGCGGGTTTCGGACGGGTCCGGGAGACGTGAGCGGGTGTCGGGCGCAGCTCCCCGGCGGGGGGTGGGGTTCTGCAGGGCAGCTGCCTCGCAGAAGCCCCTGCGGGGCGGCCGTCTCGCCGGGGGTCGTGCTTGACCGCGTTCCTGCTCTGCTCCATCGGGCACGTCGGGCGGTAAGCTGGCGGTCCAGCCGTCTCACCGCCGAGCCAGCCACCAGGCCTGTCACCTGACCGTCGAAGCAGCTATCCCCGCCACGTCGGCCCCTCTTGCCACTCGGCCACGGCACCCGCTGGGTCAGCCATCTCGCCGGTTCGCGGCCCCGCAAGGTCCGCCCGGGCGGTGAATTCTCGTCTCGCTTCGCCTGAACCGGGTTTTCTGTCACCCCTCGCCGGTATCATCAGGGGAAGGGTCGGGTGTCGGCAGGAAGGGTCGTGGCGGTGCGGTTTGCCCTGCTCAGTGCGGTGCTCCTGGGGGCCGTCGCGGGGCGGGCGGTGGGGCCGGTGGCCGGTGGGCCGCTTGCGGATCTCGTCGTGGCGCGGCTCGAGGTCAGTGCTCGGGTGGCGGCGGCGAAGTTCGGGTCCGGCAAGGCTGTCGACGATCCGGATCGGGAGCAGCAGGAGCTCACGTCCGTCCGGGAGCGGGCGCGGGCGCTCGGCGTCGACCCGGTGCGGGCGGCGGCGTTCTTTCGGGACCAGATCAGCGCGAGCAAGATCGTCCAGCGCGGGTTGATCGCCCGCTGGACTGCGCATCCCGGCGAGGCCCCTGGCGCGAGCCCTGACCTCGACGTCATCCGCGCGGAGCTGGACGTCCTCACCGGACGCCTGCTCGATCAGCTCCTCGCCGACCGTGGTCCGCACACCGTGGCGCCCTCGGTGCTCGATCGGCTGGACAACCTGCGCCGGGTTGCTCTGCGGACTGCGCTGCGTTCGGTCACCTGACCCGCAGGCCGCCTACTTCGACGGGGGTGCCGACGAAGGCGGAGGAGCACCGGGCGCAGGGGCGGCCTTGTACGTGTCCAGGTCGGTGATCTTCCACTTGTCGCCCTGGAGCTGGGCGTCCACGTGGAGCTGGGCGGTGCCGGCGGCGGTCTGCTTGGTGTCCGCGCGGGTCGAGGTCTGGTCGACGAACACCATGACCCGCGCGAGGTCGCCGTCGAGATGGATGACGGCGCTGCGCGTGACCTTGCAGGTCACCACCATCTTCTGCTGCGGCGCCAGCCTCTTGACCTCGCCCATCAGCGCGTTGTACTTGGCCTTCACGTCGTCGCTCGCGAGCAGCGACGACGCCGCGTCCTCGGTCTTCTTGATGTTGTTGAAGTCGTAGGAGAACAGCGCCTCGGTTGCCTTCGAGACCTGGTCCTTGACCTGCGCGGTCTTCGCCACGTCCAGCAGCGCGCGGTTGTCCGTGGAGTCCGCCACCGACTGGCGGAAGACCGCGAAGATCACCGCCAGCGCCACCAGCGCCACTCCGACCACCAGCAGCACCGCCGTGAACACGACGGTGCGGCTTTCCGCCGAACGCTGGGCCGGGACGGCCGGGAAACCGGCGGCCGACCTCGTCCTCGACTCCGCCTCCGTCACGTCCACCGGCTTCGCGGCGCCGGTGTCTCGCTGCTTGCGGCGAGGGCTCGGGCGGGACGGGACAGGGGAAGCTTCGACCGGATCCGGGACTTCCGCAGGTTCCGGGGCATCAACCGGCTCGGTGGTGACACCCGCGACGACCTCCGCCGAAGCCGTCTCCGAAGCCGCCTCCGAGTCCTCAGCGGAAACCGCGGCCGAGTCGACCGCCGCGTCCGAGGCCGAGTCCGAGGAAGAAGCAGGAGCCTCCTCAGCGGCAGGGCGCACCAGCCCACCCCGGGGGATGCGCAGCTCCTGGGTCACCTCGACCGGATCCGCGTCCGGCAGCGGCCGCGGCCGTGGCTTGGGGGACGCCGGTGCCGCATCCGACGGCTTGCGCAACCCGGCGACCTTCGGCCGGCGGGCCGGTGGAGTGGTGCTGCGCGGGGGCTGGCGACGGGAGGGGGGCACTGCGGAACTCCGATCTGCGGTAACGCACGTAAAGCTGGGTACAGCAGCTACTGACCGGCGGCGACGAGCGGCACCTGGTCGATCCCGGACAGCTTCCAGTCACTGCCGACCCGGGTCATCTGGACCTCCAGCCGCAGCGCCTTCGTGCCGTTCTTGCCGCCTGCCGACGTGTCCGTGGTGATCGCGGCGAGGAAGCTCGCCTTGCCGTCGTGGTCGTTGAGCTCCTCGACGGCGATGTCCTGGATCGTCGTGGTGACCTTGACCTTCTGGTCCTTCAACGCCTTCGAGTAGTTCGGCATGGCCTGGTCGATCTGCTTGGCCATTTCTTCGGTGGAGACGTCCTTCTGCTGCTTGAAGTAGTCGTCCAGCTTCTCGTAGTCGACCTGCGTGTAGGCCAGCACTGCGGAGGTGCCGTCCTTGATCACGTCGTCGCGGGATGCGGCGAGGCCACGGTCGCTGTTCAGCACCGCCGCCAGCCACAGGGCCCCGAACACCACCGCGACCAGGAAGGCGGCCAGCGCGAACGCCCCGGACCCGAACAGCCAGGCGCGCGGCGACCCGGGCAGCTTCCACCCGGTACGGGCAGCCACCTCGTCCTCGGTGACCTGGGGCTTCGAACTCATGACACTCCAGAGTAGGTAACGGTCATCAAATCCCGGTCAGCCGACCCCGAGCAGGGCGCCGAGGCTGTTCAGCGACACTCCGGGGCTGCCGACGACACCCGGTACCTGGGCGTCGCGCTGCTCCTGCAGCTGCTGTGCCGGGCGGTCCCGGTTGGCCGCCACGTCCTGCTGCGACGGCTGCACCGGCACCCCGTTGAACGGCGCGTTCTGCGAACCGCGGACGTTGATCGGGCTGCCCTTCGGCTCCGCGCAGTACACCTTGTCGTTCTCCGGGCGCACCGACGTGTCGGACCCCGGCCGGTACTGGCTGTACGGCAGGTAGCCCTTGGTGCACGACGGCGGGTTGAACAGGTTCAGCACCAGCCCCAGGTGCGCGGTCCCGTCGCCGGGTGCCACCGACGGCGCCGCGGCGGCCAGCGCCGGGTACGTCACCAGGCCCTGTTCGAGGCCGTCCAGCCGGGTCACGGTGAGGTTGGCGGTGGTCAGCAGGTTCGCCGTCAGTGCGCCGAGGCCGGGCCCGGTTTCGTTGACGACCTGGGTGATCTGGTCGGCCACCTGCGGGGTGATGCCGATCAGCTTGCGCAGGTCGCCGTCGGAGTTCTTCAGCGTTCCGGTGAGCTGGTTGAGGCTCTTCGAGAACGACGCGAAGTTCGACGCCTGGTCGTTCTGCGTGTCCAGTACCTTGCCGCCGGCCTGCAGCAGCTGCACGGTCTGCGGCAGGTACTGCTGGGCGGTGCCGGTGAAACTGCGTGCGGTGTCGAGCAGTTTCTGCAGGTCGCCGCCGGTGCCGCGGAAGGCGTCGTAGGACTCGTCGACGACCTTGCGCA
Source organism: Amycolatopsis jejuensis (assembly GCF_000717335.1). Lineage (GTDB taxonomy): Bacteria > Actinomycetota > Actinomycetes > Mycobacteriales > Pseudonocardiaceae > Amycolatopsis > Amycolatopsis jejuensis. Next base: position 392,340 of record NZ_JNYZ01000012.1, on the reverse strand, counting down.
GCGAGTCGGTCGGCACCGACGCGGCCAGCGAATCGAGGTCGGCCAGCAGCCGGTCGGTGGTGACCGGGGTGGTCGTCTTCGCGGCCGGGATCACCGAACCGGCCCGCAGGTACGGACCCTGGTCGTTCTTCGGCCGCAGGTCCACGTACTGCTCGCCCACCGCGGACCGGTTCGCGACCACCGCGTCCAGGTTCGCGGGCACCTGCGGCGCCTTCGGGTCGATGTTCAGGTCCGCCTCGAGCCCGGTGTGGGTGAGCCGCAGCTGCCCGACCCGGCCGATGTTGAAGCCCCGGTACGTGACCTCGGCGTTGGTGAAGATCCCGCCCGACTCGTTGAGCTGCAGCTTCACCGTGTACCCGCTGGTGCCGAACACCGTGCCGAGCCCGGCGAACCGCACGAGCGCGTACCCGATGGCCAGCACCGAGATCAAGGCGAACACGATCAGCTGGATTTTCGTCCTGCGCAGCAACATCAGCCCGCACCTCCGGAAAGCACCCCGAACAGGCCGGACAACCCGCTCTGCGACGGCTGCCCGCCGCCCTGGCCGCCGGTCGAGCTCGGCGCCTGCTGGGCAGGCGCCCCGCCCAGCCCGGGAATCGGCAGCGGCGGCGGCTGGTTGGGTTGCGTGCCCTCGACCCCGCCGGTGAGACCGGGCACCGGCACGAGGCCGTTCAACGGGTTCTGCCTGCTGCGGCCGAGGTTGTCGATGACGTCCTTGAGGTTCAGGTCGATCTTGGCGAAGAGGTTGAAGTAGTCGCCCTTGACGTCGTTGTAGGCCTGGTCGGTGAAGGGGTACGTCAGCAGGATCTCCAGCGCCTTCGGCAGGTCGCTGCCCGCCTCGCCGAGCTTCTGCAGCGTCGGCGTGAGCGCCTTGAGGTCGGCCACCAGGTCCGCCTTGCTCCGGTTCACCGTGTCGGTGGCGACGCCGGACAGGTTGTTGAGCGCGTTCAGCATCGTCATCAGCTGGCCGCGCTGCTGCTCCAGCACCCCGAGCCCGGGCCCGAGATTGTCGACCGCGCCGACCAGCTTGTCCTTCTGATCCTTGAGCGTCATCGACAGCCGGTTGAGCCCGTCGAGTGCGCGGGTGATGTTCGCCGACTGCCGGTCGAGGTTCGTCACCAGCTGGTTCGCGTTGTCCAGCAACGCCTTGAGGTCCGGTTCGCGCCCGGCCGTCGCGTTGTTGAGCTCCTTGGTGATGGTGTTCAGCTGGTCCACGCCGCCGCCGTTGAGCAGCAGCGACAGCGCGCCGAGCACTTCCTCCACCTCGACGTCACGGCCGGTGCGCGCAAGCGGGATGGTCGCCCCGCTCGCGAGCTGCCCGGTGGCCTCGGCGGGCCCGGGTGACGCCAGCTCCACGTACTTCTCGCCGAGCAGGCTCGACTGCTTCACGTTGGCCATCGCGTTGGCAGGCAGCTTGACGTCGCCGTTGACCTCCACGGTCACCTCGGCGTGCCAGCCGTCCGGCGTCAGGCCGATCTCCTTGACCTGGCCCACCGGCACCTCGTTGACCTTCACTCCCGACTGCGGCACCAGGTCCAGCACGTCCTTGAACTGGATCTTCAGCGTGTACGGGTGATCGCCGAGGTCGGCGCCACCGGGCAGCGGCACGTCGTAGATGCCGCTGAACCCGCAGCCGCTCAGCACCAGCGCGGACACCGTGGTGACCGCACCGGCGGCGGCGAGCTTCGTCAGTCGCTTCACGTCAGCTCCCCGTCCCGTAGACCTGGCCCTGCAAGGGGAGCGGCAGCGGCGGCAGCTTGCCCGCCTGCATTGCCTGCAGCACCTGCGCGGTGGACGGCAACGGCACCAGCCCGTCGACCACCCCGGCAATGCCGTCGCACGCGTTGCCGAGCAACTGCTTGGTCGCGCTGGTCTGCTTGAGCAGGCTGCAGACCATGACCAGCGGCGGCTGGGTGAGCTCGTTGAGGTTCGGCCGCGCGTCGAGCGTGCCGGACGACCCGTTGTAGACACCGACGATGTTGGACAGCGCGACCGGCGCGACGTCGAGGATCTCGGCGAGCGAGCTGCGCTGGTCCACCAGCACCTTGGTGACGCTCGCCAGTTTGTCCACATTGGACTTCAACCGGCCGCGGTTGCGCTCGATGAAGCCCTGCACCGTCTGCAGCGTGGTACCCAGCTGCTGCACGGTCGCGGCGAGATTGTCCTTCTCCCCCGCCAGGAATCCGCTCACCTGGGCGAGCTGGGTCTCGAACTGGCGCACCTGCCCGTCGCTGTTCGCGAGCGTCTGGGAGAACCGGCCGAGGTTCTGCACGGTCTGGAAGAGGTCGTCCTTGTTCCCGGCCAGCGTGCCGGACGCCTGCCCGAGCTTCGTGATCGTGTCGTGCAGGGCCTTGCCGTTGCCGTCGAGGTTCTTGGCCGCGGTGTTCAGCAGGTCCGACAGCGAGCCGTTCTTGTTGGCACCATTGGGACCCAGCGTCTCGCTGACCCGGGCGAGGCTGGCGGCGAGCTGGTCCACCTCGAGCGGGACCTCGGTGCGGTCGAGCGGGATGGTCGCGCCGTCGGCGATCTGCGGGCCGCCGGTGTACGCCGGGGCGAGCTGGATGTACCGGTCACTCACCAGCGAGGGCGCGACGATCAGCGCCTTCGCGTCGGCGGGCACCGCCACCGAGCGGTCGTACTCGACGTCCACCCGTACCTGGTTGCCCATCGGCTGGACCTTGGTGACCCGGCCCATGTCCACGCCGAGCATGCGCACGCTGTTGCCCTCGTACAGGCCGACGGCGCCGGAGAAGTACGCGGTGAGGTGGTTGCGGTTGGCATCCTTGAGGGTCCACCACAAGCCGCCCGCGACCACGAGGGCGAGCACGATCGCGATCGTGACGCCACGCGTGAGCGACTGGCCGAAGCGGGTGCTGGTCATTTGGAGTAACACCCCTCCGGGTTGAGCGGGCCGACCGAAGGAAGGACCAGGCCGCAGATGTAGTTGTCGAACCAGTGCCCGGTGCCGATGGTGTTGTTGAAGACCCGGATGAACGGCGCGAACTTCTGGATGCCCAGTGCCAGCGAATCCTGGTTGCGCTGCAGCATCGAGGTGAGCTGGTCGAGCTGGGTGAGCACCGGGTCGAGCTGCTTGTCGTTGTCGTCCACCAGGCCCTGCAGCTGCGTGGCGAGCTGCCGCGAACCGTCGAGCAGCGCGCTGATCGCCTGCTCCCGCTTGGTGATCTCGGCCAGCAGCTGGTTTCCGTCGGTGAGCAGCTTCTGCACCTCGGCGTCGCGGTCGACCAGGGTCTGTGACACCTCACGCGTGTTGGCCAGCAGGTTCGCGAGCTGCGAATCGCGCTTCGCGATGGTGTCCGACAGTTTCGACAGCCCGGACAACGCACCCTTGACGTCCTGCGGCGTGTTGGCGAACGTCTGGGTGATCGCGTCGAAGCTCTTGGCCAGCTGGTTGGTGTCGATCGCGTCGACCGTCTGCGACAGCCCGCGGAACGCGTCGAGCACGTCGTAGGGCGACATCGTGCGGTCCCGCGGGATCGGCGCGTCCGGGTTGAGCGTGCCGTTGCCCTGCGGGCCGAGCGCCAGGTACTTCTGGCCCAGCAACGTCTTGATCTTGATGGCCGCCGTCGTCTTGTCGCCCAGCCAGGCGTCCTTGACCTTGAACGACACCTTGACGCTGGCGCCGTCCAGCTTGATCGAGGACACCTTGCCGACCTTGACCCCGGCAATGCGCACGTCGTTGTCCTTCTGCAGCCCGGCCGCTTCGGAGAAAGCCGCGCTGTACGTGGTGCCGCCACCGATCACCGGCAGGTCGTCGGAGTTGAGTGCGGCGATGAGACCGAGCCCGAGCACCGCGATGCCGACGAGCGCGATCGGGATCGGATTGCGTTTCTGGAAGGACTTCATCACTTGCACCTCTCGCGGTTCGCCGGTGCGAGCGTGAAGTCGGTCGGCGGCAGGATCCCCGGCAGGCCCACGGTGCCGGTCACCTCACACGAGTAGAAGTTGAACCACGAGCCGTAGTCCGCGGTCCGCGTGAGTGCGCTGACCTTCTTCGGCATGAACTGGATGAAGTGCTCCACCAGTGGCTCGTTCTGGTTGAGGTTCGCGGTGAGCTTGCCGAGCGCGTTGATGTCGTCCTTGAGCGGCTGGCGCGCGTCGGCGAGCAGGCCGGCGGTGGTGTTCGCGAGGTTGCCGAGCCCCTCGATCGCGTCGCCGATCGGCTTGCGGTCCGCGGCGAGGCCGGACACCAGCTGCTGCAGCTTCACGATCAGGTCGTTCAGCTGTGGCGTGTGCTGGTTGACCGTGTCGAGCACCGAGTTGAGGTTGTCGATCAGCTCGCCGATCACCTGGTCCTTGTTCGCGATCGTGGTGGCCAGCGACGCGGTGTGCGACAGCAGGCTTTCCACGGTGCCGCCCTCGCCCTGCAGGACCTGGATGACCTCGTACGACAGCTTGTTCACGTCATCCGGGTTGAGCGCGATGAAGAGCGGTTTGAACCCGTTGAACAGCTCGGTGAGGTCCAGCGCGGGCGTGGTGCGCTCGAGCGGGATGTTGCCGCCCGCGGGCAGCAGCGCGCCGCTGTGGTCGGTGCCCTCGCCGAGCGAGACGTAGCGCTGGCCGACCAGGTTGCGGAACTTGATCTGCGCGGTGACCCCGGCGGGCAGCTTGCGCCCGGAGTCGACCTCGAAGTCCACCTGCGCCTGCCGCTTGTCGACGATCTTCACGTCCTTGACCTGGCCGACGCGGACGCCGGCAATGCGCACGTCGTCGTTCGGCAGCACCAGCGTCGCGTCGGTGAACCGCGCCGAGTACTCGTTGGTGCTGGACGTGTTGATGTTCGCGATGCTGATGCCGAGCACCGTGGTGAACAGCACCGTGATCACCACGAAGATCAGCAGTTTGACCAGCGGTGCGACGAGTCCCCTCACTTGACGGTCACCTCCGCACCCCGGTAGAGCGGCCCGACGAGGAGTGATCCCCAGCCGGGGAACCGGTCCTGCGACATCCCGAGCTCAGGGCTGACCAGCGCGGCGAGGAAGTCGTTCTCCGCCGCGGAGTTGGCCGGGTTGCCGCCGCCCGCGCCGCCACCGTTGAAGCCGCCCGCGTCCGCGGTGAAGTTGGCCGGGTTCAGGCCCTGGCCCGACGACTTCGGCGGCGGCGTGTGCTTCGTACCGTCCTTGAACGGACCGTCCGGCGGTTCCTGCGGGAACGGGTCCGGCGCCGGGTTGAGGTCGTAGCAGCGCGGACCGCGCTTGTCCTCGAACCGCGGTTCCTCGCCCGGCTGGTACGGCCCGCGGTTCACGACCACCTCGATGGTCGCGTTCAGGCCCGGCTTGCCGTTGAACTTGCCCAGCGCCGCGTCCGCGACCGGCACGACCTTCGCCATCTGCTTGAGCACGCACGGGTACTCGGGCGAGTACTTGGCCAGCAGCTCGGCAGTCGGCCGGGCAGTGCTCGCGAGGCTGATGATGTTCTGCTTGTTGGCTTCCAGGAACGACTGCAGGTCCCGCGACGCGACCGTGAGGCTGCCGTACAGGTTCGAGAGGTTCTGCTGTTCGGAGGCGACCGTGCGAGTGGTCGTGCTGAGATTGTCCAGGCTCTGCACCAGATCCGGCGCCGCACCGCGCAGGTGGTCGGAGAACTCCGCGAGCGCCTGGAGGTTGTGCTGCAGCTCCGGCTCGTGCGGATTCAGGTCGCCGATGTACTGGCCCAGCTGCGACAACGTCTCCCCGAGCGGTTTGCCCCGGTCCTGCAGCGCGGTGGAGATCGCGGTGAGCGTGCTCGACAGCTTCTGCGGCTGCACCGCCTGCAGCACCGGCATCAGGTGTTCGAGTGCCTGCTCCAGCTCGACCGCACTCGACGTGCGGTCCTGCGGGATCACGTCGCCGTCGGCGAGCGTGCGGGTGGACGGGTCCGGCGGGATCTGCAGCGACACATAACGTTCGCCGAAGAGCGTCTTCGGCAGGAACCGCGCGGACACGTTCTGCGGGATGAGCTTCGCCGACTCCGGGTCCATCGCGAGCGTGAGCTCGGCGCCGTCCGGGGTCGCCTTGATCTCCTGCACCGAACCGACGATGAGCCCACGCACCTTGACGTCGGACTGCTGGAGCAGCTGGTTGCCGATGCTGCCTGCATCGAGCTTCACGGTGACGAACTTGCTGAAGGCCTTGTCGTACAAGGCAATGCTCAGCGCGATCCCGCCGACGAGCACCGCCACCAGCAGCAGGCCCAGCAACCTTCGCCGGAGTGTCGTCATCCCGCGATCCTCACCGTGACGTCGGTTCCCCAGATGGCGAAACCGATGAAGAAGTTCACGATCGAAACCGTGACGATGGAAAGCCGCACCGCGCGCCCCACGGCCACGCCCACCCCGGCCGGGCCGCCGGACGCCCGGTACCCGAAGTAACAGTGCGAAAGAATGATCAGGACACTGAAGATCAGCACCTTGATGAACGAATAGAGCACGTCTTGCGGTGGTAAGAACAGGTCGAAGTAATGGTCGTAGGTACCCGCGGACTGTCCGTAGATGTAGATAACGACCAGCCGCGACGCGAGATACGAGCTGAGCAGGCCGATCACGTACAGCGGGATCACCGCGACGAACCCGGCGATGATCCGCGTGGTCACCAGGTACGGCAGGCTCGGCACGCCCATCACCTCGAGCGCGTCGATCTCCTCGGAGATCCGCATGGCGCCCAGCTGCGCGGTGAACCCGGCGCCGACGGTCGCGGACAGCGCCAGCCCGGCCACCAGCGGGGCGATTTCGCGGGTGTTGAAGAACGCGGTGAGGAAACCGGTGAACGCCGAGGTGCCGATCGAGTTCAGCGCGGAGTAACCCTGCAGGCCGACGAGGACACCGGTGAAGAGCGTCAGGCCGACCATCACGCCGACCGTGCCGCCGATGACCGCGAGCGAACCGGACCCGAAGCTCACCTCGGCCAGCAGCCGCAGCACTTCCTTGGTGTAGCGGCGCAGCGTGCGCGGCGTCCACAGCAAGGCCCGGCCGTAGAACGACATCTGGTCGCCGAGCGTGTCCAGCGTCTCGAGCGGCCGGTTGGCGATCCGCTTCGCCCCCGCGAGGAACGTCATGGGTCAGTCCAGCTTTCCTGGCACGAGCTGCAGGTAGATCAGCGTGATCACGAAGTTCACGACGAAGAGCAGCAGGAACGTGATGACCACCGACTGGTTCACCGCGTCGCCGACGCCCTTCGGGCCGCCGCTCGGGTGCAGGCCCCGGTAGGCGGCCACGACCGCGGCGATGAAGCCGAAGATGAGCGCCTTGATCTCGCCGACCCACAGGTCGGGCAGCTGGGCGAGCGCGGAGAAGCTGGACAGGTACGCACCCGGGGTCCCGCCCTGGAGCACGACGTTGAAGAAGTAGCCGCCGAGCACGCCGATGACGCTGACCATGCCGTTGAGCAGCAGCGCGACCAGCATCATGGCGAGCGTGCGCGGCACGATCAGGCGCTGGACCGCGGAGACCCCCAGCACCTCCATCGCGTCGATTTCCTCGCGGATGGTGCGCGCGCCGATGTCCGCACAGACCGCGCTACCGCCCGCGCCGGCCACGAGCAGCGCGGTGACCAGCGGGCTGGCCTGCTGCACGGTGGCGAGCACCGAACCGGCGCCGGTGTAGGACTGCGCGCCGAGCTGCCGGGCCAGCGCGCCGAACTGCAGCGAAATCACCGCGCCGAACGGGATGGCGACCAGCGCGGTCGGCAGGATCGTGACGCTCGCGACGAACCAGGCCTGCTGGATGAACTCCCGGAACTGGAACGGGCGCTGGAAGATGCCGCGGATGATGTCGAGACCGAGCGCGAACAGGTTCCCGGTCTCCCGCAGCATGCCGTAGCCGGGGATCTTCGCCGAGGTCGCAGTCACGCGCCACCCTGCCCGTGCCGGGGCGGCCTGCGGTCCGCGGCACCCGGGATGCGGGCGATCTGGTCCGCGGGCAGCTGGCCCTGATGCTGGTCGGGCACCGGACCCGGCACGTCGACCGGCGGCAGCTGCTGGGTGTCCCCGGGGCCGGTCCGGTGGTGGAAGGCGGCCGGGTTGGGGCGCACGTTGTAGTACCGCTGCTGCTCCGGCGTGAGGGATTCGATGATCCCCTCCTGCGCGTTCGGCGGGAGCGTGTGCAGGATCCGCATGACCCGGTCCATCCGCCGCTTGGCCCCGGCCCGCTCCGGTACCCCGGGGCTGACCTGCATCTGCGGGACGACGCCGCGGACGTCCTCGTTGAGCACGTCGCCGTGGCCCGCCTCGGCCTCGGCCTGCTCGCGGGCCATCTGGGCGCTGTCCTTCTCCTCGGACATGCCGATCGGGCCGAGCTTGCGGCCGTTGAGGAACTGCTCGACGACGGGTTCGTCGCTGGTCAGCAGCACCTCGCGGGGGCCGAACATGACGAGTTCCTTGCGGAAGAGCATGCCGAGGTTGTCCGGCACCGTGCGGGCGAGGTTGATGTTGTGCGACACGATGAGGAACGTCGCGTCGATCTGGGCGTTGACGTCGAGGAAGAGCTGCGAGATGTAGGTGGTGCGGACCGGGTCGAGGCCCGAGTCGGGCTCGTCGACGAGGATGATCTCCGGGTCAAGCACCAGCGCGCGGGCGAGGCCGGCACGCTTGCGCATCCCGCCGGAGATCTCGCCGGGCAGCTTCTTCTCCGCCCCGGCCAGACCGGTGATCTCGAGCTTCTCGAGCACGATCCGGCGGATCTCGGTCTCGGACTTCTTGGTGTGCTCGCGAAGCGGGAACGCGACGTTGTCGTAGAGGTTCATCGAGCCGAACAGCGCACCGTCCTGGAACAGCACGCCGAAAAGCTTGCGGATCTCGTACAGCTTGTGCTCGGAGCAGGTGACGATGTCGACGCCGTTGATGACGCAGCGGCCGCGGTCGGGCTTGAGCAGGCCGATCATGGACTTGAGGAACACGGACTTGCCGGTTCCGGACGGGCCGAGCATGGCCGACACCTCACCGGGCGGAAGGGTCAGCGTCACATCCCGCCAGATGGTCTGCCTGCCGAAGGACTTGGTGAGACCTTCGATGACCACCTCGGCACCCATCGCACCTCCAGGAGCTGTTCCGCATCGTCGCGCACCGCCGCCCCGCACCTCGCGGCAGGCGCGGAGCCCCGCGTCAACCAGGTGCAACGAGCTGAGGGCGAACAGGTTACTCACCAGTTTTGTTCGTCGGCGAGCGCGTGTCCCCCTCACCCGATAGGGATCAAGTACGGCGACCGCTGGCAGCACGGTAATGCACGCCACCCCCGCGCGCAGAGCAAGACGGCCGAAGGGTCGTCACACGGTCGGGGTAACCAGGGCAAACCCGGCATCCACGCGTCGGCCTGGCCGCCTCTCCCTGGTTCGAACAGATGGTCGGGGACGGCAAAGGGGGCGGGCATCCGGGTGGATGCCCGCCCCCTTCGAGGTGGTGCGTCAGGCGCTGATCACTTGATGGCGATCTTGGCGCCGGCGGCCTCGAGCTTCTCCTTGGCGGCCTCGGCGGCCTCCTTGTCGACCTTCTCCAGGAGCGCCTTGGGAGCGGCCTCGACCAGCTCCTTGGCCTCCTTCAGGCCCAGGCCCGAGACGACCTCGCGGACGACCTTGATGACCTGGATCTTCTTGTCGCCTGCCGACTCGAGGACGACGTCGAACTCGTCCTGCTCGGCAGCGGCCTCGGCGGGCGCGGCACCCGGGGCGGCGGCCACGACGGCGGCCGGGGCGGCGGCGGTGACGTCGAAGGTGTCCTCGAACTCCTTCACGAACTCGGACAGCTCAAGAAGGGTGAGCTCCTTGAAGGCGTCGATCAGCTCGGCGGTGCTCAGCTTCGCCATGATGGCTTCCTCTCAAAAAAACGAACTAGGCGTTCGGGGTGGGGTGGTTCAGCTCTCGGCGGGTGCTTCGGCTGCTTCGGTACCGGTGGCAGTGCGCTGCTTCTCCTCCAGCGCGGCAGCCAGGCGGGCGACCTGGGACGCCGGCGCCTGGAACAGCGCGGCGGCCTGGGACAGCTTCGCCTTGAACGCGCCCGCCGCCTTGGCGAGCAGCACCTCACGGCTGTCGAGATCGGCGATCTTGGAGATCTCGTCCACGGACAGCGCTTTGCCGTCCATGTAGCCGCCCTTGATGACAAGCGCGTTGTGTTCCTTCGCGAACTCGCGAAGGGCCTTCGCGGCGTCGACCGGCTCACCCTGCACGAAGGCGATCGCGGTCGGCCCCACGAACAGGTCCTCGAGCCCCTGAACGCCGGCGTCCTCGGCGGCACGCTTGACGAGGGTGTTCTTCGCGACCCGGTACTTGGCACTGGTGCCGAGAGCGCGGCGCAGCTGGGACAGCTGAGTCACGGAGAGGCCGGTGTACTCGGTAACGACGGTGGCCGAGCTGCTGCGGAAACTCTCCGCGATCTCGGCGACGGCCGCCACCTTGTCGGGCTTCGCCATGGGTCGCCTCCTCTCTTGGCTAGTGTCACCACTGGCTCTGTCGATGCGAAGGCGCCCTTGAAACGACAAAACGCCCACGCGCAGCAAGGCGCGGGGCGTTGTGAAGGCCTCGTTCCTCCTGCGCAGGCCGTCCGCCATCTCGCGGAACCTTCGCTCCCTCGGTTGACCCGGGGGAGAACCAGCGGTCTTCGGTAGAACCGCCGACCAGCATACGGGAGGGTTCCCGGGGGTTCGCCGGGACCCCCTGACTGAGCTGCGGGAACCGGGGGTGTCTCGGGATTTGCCGGGGGAACGGGCATCATTGGTGACGTGGCGGAACAGCGTGATCACGGAAAGCCGGAAGTGCCTCCTTCTCCCGGCCCGGCAGATTCGGCACCGGCACCCGGTTCGCAGGCTGCCGGTGCTCAGCCACCCGCCTTGCCGCAGCCTGGCGGTTCCCAGCCGCACTCCTCGAACCTTCCGCAGCCCGGCGGGGCCGACACTTCCCAGCCGAACCCGTCGCAGGTCCCGGGTTTGCCGCACTCCTCGAACCTGCCGCAGCCGGTCAATCCCCCGCCCCCGAATCTGCCGCAACCGGCCGCGAACGGGTCACCCGAGCAGGTCCCCCCGCTGGATCCCGAGCAGCTGCGGCAGTTCCAGGAGTTCCAGCGGTTCCAGGAGTACCTCCGCTTCACCCAGGCCCAGCAAGGCACCGAACCGGCCCCGACCCCCGACGGCGGTCTGGTCCCCGCGGGATCCCGCCAGCCGCAGCCGCTGGCAGGCGGGCAACCACCGGCGCCCCCGAACCAGCCCGGCGCCCTGGCCCCTTACGAAGACCGCCCCCGCAAGCCGGTCCCCCGCTGGGTGAAACGCCTCGGCGGCAAGATCCTGGGCTGGGTACTGGTGCTGGTCCTCCTCTACCTGGGCGGAAACTGGCTGTACCACAAGATCTTCCCCAGCGACGACGGCAAAACCTCGGAACAGGTCGCCGCCGAGGGGGGCGGCAAGCTCAACACCAACCAGCTCCTGCCCACCTCCTCGCCTTACGAGGCGGTCCGGGGTGTCTACGACGGCATCGCCCAGCACGGTCCCGGGATCAAGGACATGGTCGCCCACGTCTGCGGGCGCTTCGACGAAGCCACGCAGGTGAAGTTCGCGAAAGACACCGGCTTCGCGGACTGCCCGGCAGCCGTCGCAGGCATTCACCAGATCCTCGAACAGCGGCCTCGGGCGGTCAACGACTACGCGGAGTCCATTCCCAAGCAGTCGACGTGGCCTCCCGGCCCGTCAGTGGTGGTGAAGTCCTGCGACTTCGCGATCAGCGGTGGGCCCCCGCTCGGCACCTTCACCGTTAGTCAGCTCCCCAGCGGTCAGTGGCTGATCACCGGTCACTCGGGGGGTCTGAACGCATGCCCGTCCGCGCCACCGACCACCTCCGGCACGCCCTGATCAAGCAGGGGAACTGATCGGCAACCGGGTCTCCCCCGTGTCCGAGTAGGCGAAGAAATCCACCAAAGCCGCCGCGAATGCCGGGTGGGCCACTGCCTCCATGTGGTTCCCCGGGACCCGCACCAGCCGCGCTCCCGCGATGCCGGCGGCGAGGCGTTCCGGCTGGGTCGCCAGTTCGTCCGACTCCCCCGCCAGGATCAGGGTGGCTGCGGTCAGGTCGAACAGTCTCATCGGGCCGTGTGGGAGCGCCTGCATGACCGCGGCCAAGGCCGTGACGTCGGCTCCGGCGCGGCGGGCCAAGCGGCGGAACGGGCGCGCCGCGGGTGGGACGTCCGCGCGGTTCTCGGCCAGCAAACCCTCGGCGAGTTGCGCCCGGTTGACCACTCGCGCGTCCACGCCGCCGAAGTCGACGATTCCCGCACCCACTCCGCCGACTGCCAGGCAGCGCACCCGGCGGTCACGCGTAGCCACCAGCAGCGAGACGATCGCGCCCATCGAATAGCCCGCCAGGCATACCTCGTCGAGGCCCAGTTCGTCGAACAGCGCCGACACGTCCGACGCCATCACGTCCTCGCCGTACGCCGCCGGGTCGTGTGGTTTCTCCGAGGCGCCGTGTCCGCGTGCGTCGAGTGCGATGACCGTGAAACCTGCCTTGACCAGCGCGTCCACCACTCCGGGGCCGACCCAGTTCACCTGGCTGTCGGCCGCGAACCCGTGCTGCAGCACGACCGGGCGCCGGTGCCGGCCGGTCCCCTCCCACACCGTGTAGCTCAGCTGGAGCCCGTCGGGGGCGGTGAACGTCGTCGGCATGCTTCCATGAGACACGAAAAAAGGGTGGTCACGCACAAAGCGTGACCACCCTTTCGCGTGATGTGCGACTCAGACCGCCGCGTCCTCGGCAAGGAGGTTGCGGGTACGAGCCGGGTCGACCGGGATGCCCGGGCCCATCGTCGTGGTGAAGGTGATCTTCTTGACGTAGCGGCCCTTCGCCGACGACGGCTTCGCCCGCAGGATCTCGTCCAGCGCGGCCGCGTAGTTCTCCACCAGCTTCTCGGTGTCGAACGACGCCTTGCCGATCACCAGGTGCAGGTTGGCCTGCTTGTCGACACGGAAGTTGATCTTGCCGCCCTTGATGTCCTTCACGGCCTTCTCGACCGCGGGGGTCACCGTGCCGGTCTTCGGGTTCGGCATGAGGCCGCGCGGGCCGAGGATGCGGGCGATACGGCCCACCTTGGCCATCTGGTCCGGCGTCGCGATCGCGGCGTCGAAGTCGAGCCAGCCACCCTGGATGCGCTCGATCAGTTCGTCGGTGCCGACCGCGTCCGCGCCGGCGGCCTCGGCCTCGGCGGCCTTGTCGCCGACGGCGAAGACGATGACGCGGGCGGTCTTACCGGTGCCGTGCGGCAGGTTCACGGTGCCGCGGACCATCTGGTCAGCCTTGCGCGGGTCGACCCCGAGACGCATCGCCACCTCGACGGTCGCGTCCATCTTGGTCTTCGAGGTCTCCTTCGCGAGCTTCGCGGCCTCGAGCGGCGCGTACAGCCGCGTCTTGTCGATCAGCTCGGAGGCCTGGCGGTAGGCCTTGCTGTGCTTGGTCATGCTTCTGTCCTTAGGTCTGGTGGATCAGTGTGGTGACGAGCCAGCACCGGCTCTCCCACTGTGTTTAATTGCCGCTGTGTTTGATTGCCGCGACTTCGTCGGCGGCGGAGAAATCGCCTTCATCCGGTTTCTTCCCTCCCGATTCGCTCGGCCCTGGGGGCCGATCGAATCGCTCAGTCCAGAAACCGGGGCGATTTCTCGGTCGGGGCACGTTGAGATTTAACCCTCGACCGTGATGCCCATTGAGCGGGCGGTGCCTGCGATGATTTTTGCGGCCTGGTCGATGTCGTGGGCGTTGAGGTCGGTTTCCTTGGTCTTCGCGATCTCGCGGACCTGGTCCCACGTGACCTTGGCGACCTTGGTCTTGTGCGGCTCGCCGGAGCCCTTCTCCACGCCTGCGGCCTTCAGCAGCAGCTTGGCGGCCGGCGGCGTCTTCAGCTTGAAGTCGAACGACCGGTCCTCATACACGGAGATCTCGACCGGGACGACGTCCCCGCGCTGCGACTCCGTCGCGGCGTTGTAGGCCTTGCAGAACTCCATGATGTTGACGCCGTGCTGACCCAGCGCCGGGCCGACCGGCGGCGCGGGGTTGGCCGCACCCGCCTTGATCTGCAGCTTGATGATCGCCGCAAGCTTCTTCTTCTTGGGTGGCATTACCTTGTGTCCTTCTTGACTGACGAGAGTCCCCCGCACACCTGCCAGTACGCGGGGACTGCCGACCGGGATGGCCCGGCCGTCAGATCTTGGAGACCTGGCTGAACGAGAGCTCGACCGGGGTCTCCCGGCCGAAGATCGACACCAGGACCTTCAGCTTCTGCCCGTCGACGTTGACCTCGGAGATCGTGGCGGGCAGCGTGGCGAACGGGCCGTCCATGACGGTGACCGACTCGCCGACCTCGAAGTCGACCTCGACGGCGGGTCCACCGGCAGAACCCGACGCGGCAGCCTCGCCGCCCTTCGCGGTCTTGGCCGGGGCTTCCTTCTCGACCTGCGGCGCGAGGAACTTGAGCACCTCGTCCACGGTCAGCGGCGACGGACGCGACGTGGCACCGACGAACCCGGTGACGCCCGGCGTGTTGCGCACCGCGCTCCACGAGGCGTCGTTGAGATCCATCCGGACCAGGATGTAGCCGGGCAGCACCTTGCGCTGCACCTGCTTGCGCTGGCCGTTCTTGATCTCGGTGACCTCTTCGGTCGGGACCTCGATCTGGAAGATGTAGTCCTCGACGTCCAGCGTCGTGGTCCGGGTCTCGAGGTTGGTCTTGACCTTGTTCTCGTACCCGGCGTAGGAGTGCACCACGTACCACTCGCCCGGCGCGGCCTGCAGTTCGGCCCGCAGCGCGGCGACCGGGTCGTCCGCCTCGGCCTCGGGCTCGGTGACGTCGTCGTCCGCGGAGTCGGTGGCGGCTTCGTCGACCTCGTCCGCGGCGGCGGGCACGTCGACGGGCTCGAGGTGAGCGGACTCCTCGTCGCCGAGTGCCGTCTGCACCTGCTCGTCGGAAAGCTCGGTCAGGTCGCGACCGGCTCCTGTGCCGTTGTCGGAGGTCACGTTCCGTCCTCTCAGTTGATCACGTGCCGGGCCGGGTGGCGGGCCCCGTGCGGGCTCAGCCGAAGACCAGCCCGACGAGCGCCTTGAAGCCGAAGTCGAGGCCGCTCACGAGGGCCACCATGAACACCACGAACACCAGTACGACCGCGGTGTAGGTGACCATCTGCTTGCGGTTCGGCCAGATGACCTTGCGCAGTTCCGCCCAGACCTCGCGGACGAACCGCATGAGCCGGGCGAACACCGAGGCCTTCTTCGGCTTCCGGTCCCGTTTGGGGGTGGGCGTGCCCTTGGTGTCGGCGGGCTTCGCGACCTTGTCGCCCGCCTTGCCGGACGGCCGGGTGGACCCCGGTCGTGCCTCGGACTTGCCTGCCGGCCGAGCGGAAGCGCGGCGTTCGCGCCGAGCCGCGGCGGACACCGGGCGGGACTCGACCCCGGGCTTCTTGCCCGACTCGTCCTGCTCGTTCGCGCCGCTGGCGTCGCTGTCGCTCACGACCACTCCTCCGCTCCACCAGTTCCCGTACGCAGGGGTGACAGGACTTGAACCTGCAACCTGCGGTTTTGGAGACCGCTGCTCTGCCAATTGAGCTACACCCCTGTGGAGCCCGGTCTCCCGGGCTCCCGCGGACGCATTCCATCGTCCCCACCATCCGGCGGGGATGACCGTAGTGCGTTCCGAGATCCGAAGTCTACGGCAAGCCGGATGGCCGCCCGCAACCGCGCCCCCTCGACCGCCGGGCCGGGCCGCTTCGGGCAGCCGGGCAATCGAGCGGCAACTGTCACCCGATCGTGCCACTATGAGCGCATGCACCGGTTCCCGATTAATCGCGAAACCGTCGGCCGCCTGGCCAGGGCCGCCGGACCGGTGCCGTACCCACCCCGCAGGATGCGTTACCCGGCAAGCGAAACCGTCTCCGCCGCCCCGGATTTCCCCATGGGTGCAGCGAGACGGTCTCCCCGGCCGGTGGTCCCCCCTTGCCCGGCAAGCGAATTGATCGAGGAGACCTGGTGACCGCGTTACGACTCGGACTCGCCCTGCCGCAGTACGGCAAGCTCGCCGACCCCTCCGCCGTCGCCGGATTCGCCGCCGCGGCGGAGGACCTGGGTTTCGCGTCGCTGTGGGTCGGCGACCGCGTGCTCACCCCGATCGCGCCGCAGACCTACTACCCGGGTGGTGGGACACCCGAGCGGCCGTACCCGCCGGACTTCGTCCACTTCGTCGACCCGTTCGTGGCCCTCACCGCGGCCGCCGGTGCGACGAAAACCGCGCGGCTCGGGTCGAGCACGCTCAACGGCCCGCTCTACTCCCCGGTGCTGCTGGCCAGGTCTCTGACCTCGCTGGACGTGCTGTCCGGCGGCCGCCTCGACGTCGGGCTCGGCCTGGGCTGGCTGCGTGACGAGTACACCGCGACCGGCGTGCCTTGGGAGTCCCGCGGGGCGCAGCTGACCGAGCTGATCGGGGTACTGCGGAAGTTCTGGACGGCCGATCCGGTCGGCCACCGCAGCGACCGCTGGGAGGTCCCGGACTCGCTGGTCGGGCTGCGTCCGGTGCAGCAGCCCGGACCGCCGGTGCTGCTGGGCGGGATGTCGGAACCGGCGCTGCGGCGGATCGGCCGGATCGCCGACGGCTGGCTGCCCGGCGGGCTGCCGGTGCCGGTGCTGCGCCGGTTGTGGACGGTGGTCACCGAGGCGGCCGAGCAGGCGGGCCGGGACCCGGGGGCGCTGCGGCGGGTCCTGCGGATCAACCCGGCGCCGGGTTCGGCGGCCGCCACGATCGAGGACGTCGCGACCCAGCTCAAGGCGGCCGAGGCCGAAGGGTTCACCGAAGCGCTGGTCGACCTGCATTACCTGGCCGAAACCGGGCCGCACGCGCTGGAGCTGGCGGGCGAACTGCACGCTGCCGTGCACCGGTGATCACCCGGAAGCCGGTCGTCTGCGGCGCGCCGGGCCGGTAGAAACGGTCCGGTGGCGGCCAAAAAAGGCGGATGTGGATTGCTGGTGCTGGTGGTCGCCGGAGCGTTGCTCGCGGTCGGCTATTACCAGGCGAAGCACAATTCGTCGGCCGCGCCGCCGGCGGGCGCGGACACCGGCGGCGGCACCGGGCGGTACGTCGCGCTCGGGGATTCGTACACGTCAGCGCCCCGCACCGGCAAGCAGGCAGGCACCCCGGCCGGATGCGCGCGCTCGGACAACAACTACCCGCACGTGGTCGCGGCGAAGCTGAAACCGGCGAAGTTCGTGGACGTCAGCTGCAGCGGCGCGACCACGGCGAACATGACGAGCACCCAGTCCACGCGCAACGGCTCGAACCCGCCGCAGCTCGACGCGGTGACCTCGGACACCACGCTGGTCACCCTGGGAATCGGCGGCAACGACGTCGGCTTCATCGGGCTGGCCCCGGACTGCGCGACGTCACACCGCGACAGTTCGCCGTGCCGCGACCGGCTCACCGCAGGCGGCCACGACGAGCTCGCCGACCGGATCGCGACCACGGCGACCAGCGTCGGCGAGGTACTCGACCGGATACACGAGAAGGCCCCGAAGGCGCGCGTGATCGTGGTCGGCTACCCGGCGGTGCTCCCGGACGGCGACGGCTGCTGGCCGGTGCTCCCGCTGGGTACCGGCGACGTCGCGTACCTGCGAGACGCGCTCGGCAAACTCAACGACGCCCTGTCCGACCAGGCAAAATCCCACTCCGCGGGCTTCGCGGACACGGCCGCGGCCGGCAAGGGCCACGACGTCTGCACCGGGTCGGACACCCGCTGGGTAGAGGGTTTGGTCCCGACGTCGTCGGCCGCGGCCCTGCATCCGAACGCGCGCGGCGAAGCCGGGATGGCGGAGGTCGTGGAGTCCCTCCTCGGGAAACGCTGACCGTCCCGCGGAACCGCACCCCAATGCCACATTCGCTGCATCTGACGCACCCAATGTGGCATTGGGTGCGTCAGATGCACCCAATGCCACATTGGGGCGATCTTCAGCGGGTCAGGGGCGGACCAGGGCCTGTGGCTTCCCCAGCACGGTCTTGCCTTCGAACTTCACCGTGAGGTCGATGCGGGTCAGGCCGTCGTCGGTGGGCGGGCCGACCTTGCCGGTGACCTCGATCAGGGCACCTTCGGTGGAGTCCGGGACGACGACCGGGCGCGTGAAGCGGGTGCTGAAGTCGACGAGACGGGACGGGTCGCCGAGCCAGTCGGTGACGATGCGACCGGCCAGCGCCATCGTGAGCATGCCGTGCGCGATCACGTCCGGGAGGCCGACGCGCGTGGCGAAGCGCTCGTTCCAGTGGATCGGGTTGAAGTCGAGTGAGGCACCGGCGTAGCGGACCAGCTGCTCCCGCGTGACGCGGACCTCCAGCGGAGGCAGTTCGTCGCCGGGGTTCACGCGTCCTCCCCTCGGACCACGAGCTGGGCGCGCGTGGTGCACACGAGTTTCCCGTCCGCGTCGGTGATTTCCGCGCGGAGGTTGATGAAGTCGTTGCCCGCGCGGGACATCACCGAGTCGATCCGCGCCGCGATCTCCAGCTCGTCACCGGCATGTACCGGGCGTTCGTAGCGGAAGCCCTGGTCGCCGTGGACCATCCGCGAGTAGTCGAGCCCGAGCGCCGGGTCCTCGACGATGCCGTTGATCTTCGGCAGGTTGACGATCGTGAGGAACGTCGGCGGCGCGATCACGTCCGGGTGGCCGGCCGCGCGGGCCGCCGCCGGGTCGCGGTAGACCGGGTTGGGGTCACCGATGGCATCGGCGAACTCGCGGATCTTCTCCCGGCTCACGGAGTACGTCCCGGCAGGCGGGTACTCCCGTCCGGCGAACGACTGGTCCAAAGGCACCCGAAGAGGTTAACCGAACCCCGGCGCGCCCCCGCGCGGGTGCCCGGGACGGCGAGAAGCCGCCCCGGCAGGTGCCGGGACGGCTTCTCGAAGCTGGAAAAGAACCGCCGGTGTCAGCGGGTCTCTTTGTGAGTCCGGTGCGTACCGCAGTTCGGGCAGAACTTCTTCATCTCAAGGCGATCCGGGTTGTTGCGCCGGTTCTTCTTGGTGATGTAGTTGCGGTGCTTGCACTCCTCGCACGCCAGCGTGATCTTGGGTCGCACGTCGGTGGCAGCCACAGCGTTTCCTTCTCTCTCAGGTACGGGGGCCAGCCCCGTCGTTACCGCGTAGCGGTGGCCGGACTTGAACCGGCGACACAGCGATTATGAGCCGCTTGCTCTGCCAACTGAGCTACACCGCCCCACACACGCCCACCCGACCGGGGTCCAGGGGGCTCGCCCCCTGGCGGGGGTCTGGGGGTCCGACCCCCAGATGGACGCCGCGAAGCGAGCCCGGTCTGCGCTTTTCGCAGACAAGGCTCGCCCACTCGCGAGCCCCTTTACGGAATCGAACCGTAGACCTTCTCCTTACCATGGAGACGCTCTGCCGACTGAGCTAAAGGGGCCTGCCTCTCGCGAGGACTTGAAAAGGTTAGCAAGGCGGGTCACCCAAGAGTGCAACCGGGGTCGGGTTACCGCAAAACCTCAGGTCAGCAAGGTCAGCACGGTCTCCGAATACCGCCCGGGAGACCGCGCCGTGCGGGCCTGCAGCCAGGCCTCCAGGCGGTCCTCCGGCAGTGGCCGCGAGATGAGATACCCCTGTGCCACGTCACAGCCCATCGCCTCGAGCTGGTCGCGGGCCACGTCCTCCTCGACGCCCTCTGCGACCACCGTCAGCCCCAGCGAGTGGCCCAGCTCCACGATCGACCGCACCACCGCGAGGTCGCCGAGGTCGGTTCCCATGCCCAGCACGAAGCTCTTGTCGATCTTGACCTGGTCCACCGGCAGCTGCCGCAGGTACGCCAGCGACGAGTACCCGGTGCCGAAGTCGTCCACCGCCAGCACGATGCCCAGCGAATGCAGCTCGCGCAGGATCGGCAATGCCTTCTGCGGGTCGGACATCACACCGGATTCGGTGAGTTCGAAGGTGAGCAGCTCGGCCGGGACGTCGAAGCGCTCGAGCTCGCGCTGCACCTTCGCCGGGAAGTCGTCGTCGGCGAGGTTGCGGACCGACAGGTTCACCGCCGCCGAGATCCGCAGGCCCTCGTCGAGCCACTTGCGCACCCGCTTGAGCGACTCCTCCAGCACGAACGACGTCAGCACGCCGATCAGGCCGGCCGCTTCGATCGCAGGGACGAACTCGTCCGGACCCAGCCTGCCGAACTCCGGGTGCACCCAGCGCACGAGCGCCTCGACGCCCTGCACCTGCCGGTTCGGCAGGGTGACCTTCGGCTGGTAGTGCACGGAGACGTGGCCGTCCTCGAGCGACTGCCGGAACTGCGTCACCATCTGGAAACGGCGCAGGAAGATCTGTCCCATGCTCGGCACGTAGCCGCGTACTTCCTCCCCACCGCGGGTGGCGCGCACGGCAACGTCGGCGCGCTGCAGCAGACCGTCGACGTCCACTTCACCGGTGTCGTCCACCGAACTCGCGTACCCGATCATCGCGTTGGCCTCGACCGAAAGCCGGTCGACGGGATACGGCGCCGACAGCTGTACCCGCAGCCGCTCCGCGACCAGGTGTGCGTCGTCGACCGTGCAGTCGACCAGCAGCGCGGCGAAGGACGCGCCTTCGAGCCGGGCGAGCGGGACGTCCGGGCCGAGTGCGTCGCGGATGCGCCGTCCGGCGGCGATCACCATCCGGTCCGCCCACGAGTACCCCAGCGCGTCGCTGACCGTGGAGAAGACGTCGAGGTCGATGCGCAGCGCCACGACCTCCGTCGAATCACGCAGCGGATCACGCGCGACCTGCTGGAAGCCCGGCCGGTTGAGGTGCCCGGTGAGCGGGTCGTGGTACGCGTCGTGCCTAAGCGTGGCGAGCAGCCGCCGGTTGTCGAGTGACGTCGCGAGGTGGCTGGCCATGGTGCCGAGCAGCTGGACGTCGTATTTGCCGAACCCGCGCCAGCGCGACAGCCGGTCGTGCGCCTCGACCACGCCGAGCAGCTGGTTCGCGCTGCGCAGCGGCACCACGAGGGCCTCCTGCGCGCCGCGTTCGAGCAGCGCCGCCCGGACGTCCGGGTTGGCTTCGGTGATCCGGAAATGCCGCACGTGCGCGCCGGGGAGGCGCAGCAGCGGGTCGTCGCCGTTCGGGTCGGCTAGCGGCAGTGCCTCGCCCGCTACCACGACGCGCATCGGGTCGTCGGTCTCCAGCCGCAGCCGCAGTACCACGCGACCGGCGGCGAGCTGGTCCTTGATCCGCTCGGCGATCGTCGCCCATTCCCGCACGTCGACGCCGCCGACGAGTTCTTCGGCCCGGCTCGCCGGACGCGCGGCGGCCTGTTGCCCGGATCGCGCCACCATGAGGCTCACGTCCGACAGCGCCTCCATATCCCGCTGTTCCCGCAACAGATCGGAGTACGCCCAGTACAGCGCGGTCAGGCCGAGGAACACCGCGAGCACCAGCGGCCACGCCTGCGGGGTGTGCGCGATGACCAGGTACCCGGAGAGGCCGACGGAGGCGTTCACGAAACCGACCACGAGGATGCGGCCGGTGAGCCGGATCGCGGTGCTCACCCGCATCCGGCGGCGCAGCACGCGGACGGCGGCCAGCGCCAGCAGCGTGCTGACCAGCGGCGCGGTGAGCGTTCCGGCGAGCGCGGCGACCCACGGCATGCCGGGGCCGCCGCCCATCGCCGTCTGCACCAGCCCGGCGACCGCGAACGCGCCGGTGATTTCGAGCAGGAACGCGCCCGCGTTGTAGAGGACGCGCCCGGACACCTTGCGGGCCAGCAGCGTCCCGATGCCCGCGACCAGGTGGGCGGCGAGCACGACCTCGAACGGGGCGACGAAGAAACCGATTACCAGAGGAATCTCGGTGAACGAGATCGTCCACGAAATGCCGCTGCGCACGTCGACGTTGATGCCGAGCTGCTCGGCGAGCAGGAACGCCAGTGCGAGCACCGGGCCGATCCACCAGAGCTTGGCCGAACCGTCGAACGGCAGCCACGAGCCGACCGCGAGCGCCGCGAGGAGCCCGAGGCCCAGCACGAAGAAGGTGTAGACGCGGAAGCGGCTCTCGTCGCTGCGCCCTTCGGCGGGAGCCGTCGCAGCTGCCCCCTTGCCCATCGGCTCGGTAGCGGTACCGGGATGGGCGTTGCTGTCCGGCATCCGACCTTCCTTCCCGGCTGCCCGGTCGCGCTCGTCCGTGACGTCAGGTGTGGGCGAGGGCGCCACCTTACCCCGTAGGGCGTACCGGTGTCCCTTTCGAGACAGTAGGAGATCACCCCAGGGTTAACAATGGGCGGCCTTTGCTGACCTGCGTGGACCAAGGAGTGAAACTCGCGGTTGGTGCCGGAACCCCCGGGCAAAGGTGTGTTCCGGGGGTTCCCAAGACCCGGGCGGAGGAGAATGAAGGCATGCACAACGACGTGACAGCCACCGGGCATGCGGCGCGCATCGCCACGGTGGACGCTTTGGTCCCCGCGCCACTCCCCTTCGAGGTCCAGGGCGATTCCGTACTGCTTTCCGCCCAGGTCGGCGACACCACCGCGGCCGGTCTCGCGACCGAGACGGACCTCGGCCCGGACAGCCCGCAGTCGATGTGGCGGGCGCTCGTGGAGCACCGGCTGGAGGTACAGCTCGCCGGGCCCGATCCGGCCGCCGGACTCGACGCTCTGCTCACCCGATGGGATGAACACCTGCACTCCATCGCCCGAGTGGGGGATACCGAGTCCGCCGCGGTGCTCTCCCGGCCGAGCCGCGACACCGCCGGGTCCACCGAACTGCTCCGGCACGGCTTCGCCCCGGTCGGTGTGCTGGCGGTCCGTCCGGCACAGCGGATGGCCGCCGGACCCGAGACCACCCCTGGTGTCTGCATCCGGCACGCGACTCCGGCCGACCTCGGCACCGCGGTCCGGCTGATGCTGGAACTCCAGCGCTACGACGCGCAGTTCGGCCGGGTCACGCTCCGGCCCGGCGTCGAGGAGCTGATCGCGAAGGAGCTGCTGCACGACCTCGAGCGACCCGAGCCGCAGGTGTGGATCGCGGAGCTGTATGGGCAGCCGCTCGGCTTGGTCGTGCTCCAGATGCCGGACGAAACCGCGTGGATCCGGCACCGGGTGGCCGCGTCCCGGGTCGGCTACCTGTCGTCACTCGCCGTGTCCGAGGCAGCCCGGTCGTCCGGCGTCGGTACCGCGCTGGCCGCGCACGCGCACCAGGTGTTCGACGAGGCCGGAGCGGATGTCGTCCTGCTGCACCACGCGATGGCCAACCCGCGTTCGACACCGTTCTGGTACGCGCAGGGTTACCGGCCGCTCTGGACCGGCTGGCAACGGCGGCCCGCGGTGCGTTCTCGATAGGGTGGTGACAGGCACGCCGTCCGAGGGGAGTCTCCGTGACCGACAAGCGGGATGCCGCGCCCAAGGCGCCCGAAGGCGTGGACACCGAGAAACCTTCGGCGGCGCGGGTGTACGACTGGTACCTCGGCGGCAAGCAGAACTGGGCGGTGGACCGGGAGTTCGGCCGCAAGGTCGAGCAGCAGTGGTCGCTGGTGCGCCCCGGCGCGAAGCAGAACCGCGAGTTCATGAACCGCGTGGTCCGCGCGGCGCTGGACGCGGGCGTCCGCCAGTTCATCGACCTCGGGTCGGGCGTGCCGACGGCGGGCAACGTGCACGAGGTGATCGAGGCCGAGCTGGGTGACGCGGACCAGGCC
This sequence comes from Amycolatopsis jejuensis, assembly GCF_000717335.1. Classification (GTDB taxonomy): domain Bacteria; phylum Actinomycetota; class Actinomycetes; order Mycobacteriales; family Pseudonocardiaceae; genus Amycolatopsis; species Amycolatopsis jejuensis. The sequence goes on along the minus strand of NZ_JNYZ01000012.1, from coordinate 368,699 downwards.
AAGGTGGTGTACGTCGACTACGAGCCGGTGGCCGTGGCGCACGCGACGCTGATTCTCGAGGACGAGGCAGCCACCGACTGGGCCGGCATCGTGCATGCCGACATGCGTGACCCGCGGGCGGTGCTGAAGGACCCGCGCACCCGCGAGCTGATCGACTTCTGCAAGCCGGTGTGCCTGATGCTGATGGCAGTACTGCATTTCGTGGGCCCGGATGACGATCCGGAAGAGATCGTGCGCAAGTACCGCGACGCGCTCGCGCCCGGCAGCTGGCTGGCGATTTCGCAGATGAGCGAAGGCGACGGCAGCGGGCCGGCGCTGGAGGGCCTGCGCTGGTTCGTCGAGCAGTACCGCAAGACGAGCAACCCGGTGTGGATGCGCGACCGCGAGGAGATCGAGCCGTTCTTCGGCGGCTGGCCGCTGCTGGAGCCGGGAATCACGCACCTGCCGGACTGGCGGCCGGAGCGCGAGCTCAACGCCGTCGAGGCCGAAGCCCGTCCCTTCGCCTGGTGCGGGGTGGCCCGCAAACCGTGACCGCGCCCGACGCGCCCAAGGGCGTGGACGTCGACAAGCCGTCCGCCGCCCGGATCTACGACTGGTACCTCGGCGGCACGCAGAACTGGGCGGTGGACCGGGAATTCGGCCGCCGGGCAGAGAAACTGTGGCCGCTGATCCGGCCCATCTCGCGGGCGAACCGGGCGTTCATGAACCGCGTCGTGCGGTCTGCGCTCGACGCGGGCATCCGGCAGTTCCTCGACCTCGGCTCCGGCGTGCCGACAGCGGGCAACGTGCACGAGATCGTGCGCGAACGGCTGCCCGCGTCGGTGGTGTACGTGGACTACGAACCGGTGGCGGCCGCGCATTCCCGGCTGATCCTCGACCGCGAGGGCGCCACCGGATGGGCCGGTCTCGTGCAGCGCGACATCCGCGCCCCGGAGGCGATCTTCGCCGACGAGATCACCGAGCGGCTGATCGACTGGTCGCAGCCGGTGTGCTTGCTGATGATCACCGTGCTGCATTTTCTCGGCCCGGACGATCACCCCGGCGAGCTCGTCGCGACGTACCGCGACCGGCTCGCCCCCGGCTCGTGGCTCGCCGTGACGCATGGCACCTGCCGCCCCGACGCGCCGCCGGAGCGGGCCGCCGAGGTCCGCGCGTTCGTCGATGCGTACCGCGACACGTCGAACCCGGCGTACCTGCGCTCGGCCGACGAGATCCGCCCGTGGTTCGGCGGCTGGCCGCTGCTGGAACCGGGGATGAGCGCGCTGCCGGACTGGCGTCCGGACGACCCGGTGTCCGCGCTCGACGCCGAGGTCCGGCCGTTCGCCTGGGGCGCGGTCGCGCGCAAACCCTGATCGCTTCCAGCGAACACTCCCTGGGAAACAAACCCACCCTTCGGAGAGTTGAGCAAGGCAGACTCAACTTATTCGAGGAGTGCACATGACCGACACCCGCCTCCTGCCCGTCCTCCCGCTCGATGACGACGTCGTGCTGCCGGGCATGGTCGTCCCGCTCGACCTCGGCGACACCGAGACCCGGGCCGCAGTGGAGTCCGCACAGGCCAAGACCCCTGCGACGGCGTCCTTCCCGGGGATCCGCTCCGGCGCGGCGAGCAAGGCCGAAGTCCTGATCGTCCCGCGCATCCACGGCGAGTACGCCGAGCTCGGCACCGTTGCCACGGTCGAGCGGATCGGCCGCGTCCCCGGTGGCAAGGCCGCCGTTCTGCTTCGCGGTACCGCCCGCGCGGTCGTCGGCCGGATCGCCGACGGGCCCGGCGCCGCTCGCTGGGTCCACGCCGAAACTGCCGAGGAGACCACCGACGACCGGTCGGCGCAGCTCGCGTCGGAGTACAAGGCCGTGGTCATCTCGCTGCTGCAGCAACGTGGTGGCTGGCAGATGATCGACGCCGTCCAGCAGGTCGAGGAGCCGTCCGCGGTCGCCGACCTGGCCGGGAACTCGCCGTACCTGAAGACCGAACAGAAGGTGGAGCTGCTCGCCACGCTGGCGGTGAGCCCGCGGCTGGAGAAGGCGCTCGAATGGAGCCGGGAGTACCTGGCCGAGCTGGAGGTCACCGAGACCATCCGCAAGGACGTCGCCGACGGGATGGAGAAGCAGCAGAAGGAGTTCATGCTGCGCCGCCAGCTCGAAGCGATCCGCAAGGAGCTGGGCGAGCTCGACGGCACCGCGGCCGACGACGACTACCGCGCTCGCGTGGAAGCCGCTGAACTGCCGGACGCGGTGAAGAAGGCCGCGCTGGCCGAGGTCGACAAGCTGGAGCGCACGTCCGAGCAGTCGCCGGAGGGCGGCTGGATCCGGACCTGGCTCGACACGGTGCTGGAGCTGCCGTGGAACGAACGCACCGAAGACGTGTACGACATTGCCGCCGCGCGGGCCGTGCTCGACGCCGACCACGCGGGTCTCGACGACGTCAAGGAACGGATCATCGAGTACCTGGCTGTGCGCAAGCGGCGCGCGGAATCGGGGCTCGGACCGGTCGGCGGACGGCGTTCCGGCGCGGTGCTCGCGCTCGCGGGCCCTCCCGGGGTCGGCAAGACGTCGCTCGGGGAATCCGTGGCCAAGGCGATGGGACGGAAGTTCGTCCGCGTCGCGCTGGGCGGGATCCGGGACGAGGCGGAGATCCGCGGGCACCGGCGGACGTACGTCGGCGCGCTGCCGGGCCGGATCGTGCGGGCCATCAAGGAGGCCGGCTCGATGAACCCGGTCGTGCTGCTCGACGAGATCGACAAGGTCGGTGCCGACTACCGCGGCGACCCGACGGCCGCGCTCCTGGAAGTGCTTGACCCGGAACAGAACCACACGTTCCGCGACCACTACCTCGAGGTCGAGCTCGACCTGTCCGACGTCGTGTTCCTGGCCACGGCGAACGCGCTGGAGACCATCCCCGGACCGCTGCTGGACCGGATGGAACTGGTGACGCTGGACGGGTACACCGAGCACGAGAAGGTCACCATTGCGCGGGACCACCTGCTGCCGCGTGAGCTGGAACGCGCGGGGCTGGCTGGTGGTGACGTGACGCTCACCGACGACGCGTTCATCCGGATCGCTGCCGAGTACACCCGCGAAGCCGGTGTGCGCGACGCGAACCGCACGATCGCGAAGGTGCTGCGGAAGATCGCGACGAAGGTGGCGCTCGGTTCCACTGCATTGCCGCTCACGGTTTCGGCGGCGGACCTGGAGACCTACCTCGGCCGTCCGCGGCACGTGCCGGAGTCCTCGCTCCCGACGGCCACCCAGCGCACGTCTTTACCAGGCGTGGCAACGGGTTTGGCGGTCACCGGCGCGGGCGGCGACGTGCTGTACATCGAGGCGTCGCTGGCCGATCCGGAAAGCGGGTCGACCGGCCTGCAGCTCACCGGGCAGCTGGGTGACGTGATGAAGGAATCGGTGCAGATCGCGTTGTCGTACCTGCGTTCGCACGGCGCGGAGCTGGAACTGCCGGTGGGAGACCTGCGGGAGCGGGGAATCCACGTGCACGTCCCGGCCGGTGCGGTACCGAAGGACGGTCCGTCGGCGGGGATCACGATGACGACGGCGCTCGCGTCGCTGCTGTCCGGCCGCGTGGTCCGGGCGGATGTGGCGATGACCGGTGAGGTCTCGCTGACCGGCCGGGTGCTGCCGATCGGTGGCGTGAAGCAGAAGCTGCTCGCCGCGCACCGGGCAGGGATGAAGACGGTGATCATCCCGCAGCGCAACGAACCCGACCTGGACGACGTGCCGGCCGAGGTACTGTCCGAATTGGACGTCCACGCGGTGGCCAATGTGCGAGAAGTACTTGAGCTGGCACTGACCCCGGCTTCCTCGGAAGTCGCACAGGCCGCTTGACTGGCCGTGAAGGGAACCATCACGGAATCTGATTCCGTGATGGTTCCCTTCACGGACGTTCAGCCTGTTGCACCCGCGAGCATGGCCACGTTCATCACGTACTCGCCGTAGCCCGACTTGGCGAGTTTCGTTCCCAGCGCATGACATTCGTCCGCGCTGATGAAGCCCATCCGCAGCGCCACCTCTTCCAGGCAGGCGATCCGCACGCCGGTGCGGTGTTCCAGGACCTGCACGAACTGCCCGGCTTCGAGCAGCGAGTCGTGGGTGCCGGTGTCGAGCCAGGCGAACCCGCGGCTCAGCTCGATCAGCGTGGCGCGGTCGCGGCGCAGGTAGTCGAGGTTGACGTCGGTGATCTCCAGCTCGCCACGCGCGGACGGCTTGAGGTTGCGGGAAATGTCGACGACCTCGTTGTCGTAGAAATACAGCCCGGTGATCGCGTTGTTCGACCGCGGCCGCGCCGGTTTCTCCTCGATCGAGAGCAGCTTGCCGTTGCCGTCGGTCTCGCCGACGCCGTAGCGCTCCGGGTCTTTGACCTGGTACCCGAACAGCACGCAGCCGTCGAGGTCGGTGGCCGCGGTGCGCAGGGTGGTCGAAAATCCCTGGCCGTAGAAGATGTTGTCGCCGAGCACGAGCGCGACGGGATCGTCGCCGACGAAGTCCGCGCCGATCACGAACGCCTCGGCCAGCCCGTTCGGGCTCGGCTGCTCGGCGAACGAGAACGACAGCCCGAACTGGCTGCCGTCGCCGAGCAGGCGGCGGAAGTTGGGCAGGTCCGACGGCGTCGAGATCACCAGGATTTCCCTGATCCCGGCCAGCATCAGCACCGAGATCGGGTAGTAGATCATCGGCTTGTCGTACACCGGCAGCAGCTGCTTGGACACTGCCTGCGTGATCGGGTGCAGGCGGGTCCCGCTGCCCCCGGCGAGCACGATGCCCTTCACGGCCCCTCCTCGTATCCGATGGTCCCGTTCACCGTACCGAGTGAGCCCGCGAAGGCCTACGCCGAATTCAGAACGCCGGTCCCTTGCCGAAGAACGCCTGGCAGCCGTCCGCCCACTGGGTCGCGATCTCGAGCACGTTCCGGCCGTCGTCGACCGGCAGCAGGGTCGACGAGTAGTTGGGGCAGAAGTTGTTGAAGATGCCGTCGATGCGGATCGGGGCGGGGAGCGGGTACCAGTTGCCCGCGCCGAGGTTGTCGTTGGCGAGCAGGGTTTCGCCGTTGCCGGGTTGCACGGCGCCCTTGGCGTTGGTGTAGATCTGGCCGACCATCACCAGCCGCACGCCGTTCGGGCCGCCGGGGAAGAGGGTGGTGGTCTGGGCGTGCTGGAAGTAGTTGCCGTTCGCGGTGACAACGCGGGTGCCCGGGTCGGTCGGGCTGCCCCAGTTCGCGCCGTCGGCGGAGATCTTGTAGTACGGGTCGCAGTAGCGATCGCCGTAGTTGCAGATCTCGTAGCCGAACCAGTACCGGCCGTCGGGCAGCCGGCGGATGATCGGCATGCCGGGGCGCACGCGGTCCGGCGGGATGGCCATGGTGAGCTGCTTGGTACCCCAGTGGATGCCGTCGGTGGATGCGACGCGGTTGAGCACCTGCGCGTATTTCGGGGCTTGCGTTTCGTCGGCGTAGTGCAGCCAGAGCGTGCCGCCGGCGTCCACGGTGAACTCCGGTTCCCAGATGCCGTCGTGGTTGTGCGAGCGCGCCGCCTCGGACAGGTACGACCAATTCCGGCCGCCGTCCCGGCTCGACCAGATCTTGATCCCGATGCGCCGCTGCGCGCCCGCGTCCTGGCGGTAGCTGGCGGCCCAGAGCAGCGTGCCCGCACGCAGGCGGCCGACGCGTTGCGGGAGCTCGTACAGGGTTCCGCAGCATTGGCCGAACTTCGCGTCCGGGTCGCGGATCTCGCCGATCCGGTGGAAACTCGCGCCCTCGTCGGTGCTTTCGAGGATGGGGGTGAACTTGCCGTTCGCGTCGGAGCTGGTGAGCGACGCGATGATGTTGCCGCGGCCGAACGGCGAATACTCGAGGCGCACGAGCCGGGCGTACGAGCCGAAGCCGGGGACGAGGAGCTTCTTCTCGGTGACGGCCGACGCCGGGGTGAGCCCCGCCGCGACGATGACGATCGAGGTGAGAAAGGCGATCACGGGGGTCCAGCGGCGCATCCACAACCTCTTCTCACGACGGGGACGGGCGATTACATCACGTGGTCAGCGGGTATTTCGGGCTTCTCTCCCCGGCTCCACCCGTTCGAGGGGTTTGACTCGCCTCTTCGCGTAACGACCGGGCACAGCGTGACGAAAGATCACCGGAGGCCCCGATCGGGGCGCACAAGGGGGATCCATGTTTTGCGCCGTCAGGCGGATCGTTGCGGGATGCGCTTTTGTGGTCTTGACCACGTCGTGCTCGGTGCAGGGAGTCGGGGTGCTGGTACCGCACCGGGCCGACCCCGGGCCGCCGACGTCGTCTGCTCCCCCGCCCCGCCCGACCGAGGCCGCGACGGAGACCCACGAAGGCAAGAACAACGGCGCGGTATCGCTGAACTGGCCGTCCGAGGTGGCGGGCTTCCTGACGTTCGACTGCCCGAAGTGCAGCTCGAACGTCGTCGTGACTACCGACGGTGACGACAGTCTGCTGATCAACGCGATCGGGTCGTACCATGGAACGGTGTGGTTCAACATGGACCGGGGCGCGAAGCCGACGCACACGCTGCACATCTCCGCGAACGCATCCTGGACCGCGACGGTGGCCGACCACCGCACCCTGCCGACGGTGGAACCGGGTAAACCACACACCTCCCACGGGGACGCAGTACTGGCGATCCCCACGGGCGTGACGCGCGCCACGTTCAGCACGAAATCAGACGGCCACGCCGCGGTATGGGTACTGACCGACCGGCGACGCGACCTGGCGGTAAACCAGATCGGCGCTTACGACGGAGAGTTCGAGGTACCGGGGCCGACTTATGTGGCTGTCGAGGCTTACGAGAGTGATTGGACTTTCACCGCTCGTTGAAGGGGGGCGGGCCTCCGGTGGTGTGCCGGAGGCCCGCGCAGGTCACCGGTAGTTGGTGAACTGAAGGGCGATCTCGAAGTCCTTGCCCTTCAGCAACGCGATCACGTCCTGCAGCTGGTCCTTCTTCTTGCCCGACACCCGCAGCTGGTCGCCCTGGATCTGGGCCTGGACGCCCTTCGGGCCCTCGTCGCGGATGAACTTCGCGATCTGCTTCGCCTTGTCCGAGGCGATGCCCTGCAGGATCTTGCCGCTGATCTTGTACGTCTTGCCGGAGATCGCGGGCTCGCCGGCCTCGAATGCCTTCAGCGAGATGTTCCGCTTGATCAGCTTCTCCTTGAAGACCTCCACCGCGGCCAGCGCGCGCTCCTCGGTCTCCGACTCGACAGTGATGGCTTCCTCGCCCGCCCAGCTGATGCCGGTGCCGGTGCCGCGGAAGTCGAACCGCGTGCCGAGCTCCTTGCCTGCCTGGTTGAGCGCGTTGTCCACCTCCTGGCGGTCGACCTTGCTCACCACGTCGAAAGAGGGATCCGCCACGTGTACTCACACCTCGTCTTCGCTCGTCAGGGGCCACCAGCCTAGCGCCGGGCATCCCGGTTGACCCGGCCCGCGGACGGTTGGGTATCCTTCTACCCGGCCGGTTCACCCGGCTATGGCAGGTTACCCAAGCGGCCAAAGGGATCTGACTGTAAATCAGACGGCTCAGCCTTCGGGGGTTCGAATCCCTCACCTGCCACCATCGCCCCCGGCACTGGTCCGGGGGTGTTTTCGTTTTCGGCGTCCGGCGCTTGACCCTCCGGCAGCAGGAGGCTTCACCATCGAGCGCATGGACGAATTCCGCAGCCCCGTTCCCATTCCCGCCTTCGATGCGGTTTCTCCCGGGAACTACCTCGGCATCTATGGCATGCCCATGTTCCTCAACGTGCCCACCGCCGACCTCGATGCTTCCACCGATTTCTGGCTTCGCGGGCTCGGCTTCAGCAACCTGTTCACCATTCCCGGGCAGTTGGTGCACCTGCGCCGCTGGGCGTTTCAGGACGTGTTGCTCAAGGCCGCGCCCATGGCCCGGCAAGGGGCGAGCGTCAGTTTCTCTTGCGTGCTCGGGGAACTCGACGAGATCGGGCGGCGGTGTGCGGAGTTGCTGCCCGGGTGTACGTCCGGGCCGGAGGAGATGCCGTGGAACTCGATGGACCTCACGGTGGTCACGCCGGAAGGTACGAGCGTCGTGATGACTGCGGCGCAGCCGATCGAGCCGGGTAGTGCGGTGGCCGACCGGTTGCGGGCAGTGGGTATCGAGATTCCGGGGGCGTGAGCTGCGACACTGAGGTCGTGACGGAGGACGGCCTCACCGTCGGGCGCGCGGCGACGCTCGTCGGCGTGAGTGTGAAGACGCTGCATCACTGGGACTCGGTCGGCCTGGTGCGGCCGAGTGCGCGCACTCGGTCCGGCTACCGGGTGTACTCCGGCGGGGACGTGGCGCGGATTCACCGGGTGCTCGTTTACCGGGAGCTCGGGTTCCCGTTGTCGGAGATCGGGGGGATCCTCGACGACCCTGCTGCCGACGCGCATGCCCATCTCGCCCGGCAGCTGCGCGAGCTGCGGGAGCGGATCGGGCGGCTGCAGCACATGGTGTCCGCGGTGGAGCGGATGATGGCGGCGACGCGTGGGGGGATTCAGCTGACGCCGGTGGAGCAGGTGGAGATCTTCGGGTCCGATTGGGATCCGGGGTGGGTCCAGGAAGCCTCGCAGCGCTGGGGTGACACGGTGCAGTGGGCGGAATACCGCGAGCGGACCACGGATCTGACGCCGGAGGACTGGCGGCGGGTCGCTGCCGAGCACGAAAGCCTCAATGCTGACCTGGCCGCTGGCTGTCGGTCCGCGGTCGAGCCGGGGTCGGTGGAGGGGAACATTCTGGCGGAGCGGCATCGGGCGGCGTTGTCGCGGTATTTCGCTTGCACGCATGCGATGCAGGTGTGTCTGGGTCGGCGGTTCGTGGCGGATCCGGGGTATGCGGCGTATTACGACGCGCTTGCGCCCGGGTTGGCGGCGTGGTTGCGGGACGTGATTTTCGCGAACGCCGCCGCCCACGGGATCGACCCGGCCACCGCTGAATGGGGCTAGCGGCACGCCGGGCGCGCACGGAGGGGGCTAGCGGCCGCGGGCCATTTCTTCCAGGCGGCGGATTCGGTCTTCGATCGGCGGATGGGTGGAGAACATCTTGCTCAGGCCTGCGCCCGGGCGGAATGGGTTGGCGATCATCAGGTGTGACTGCGACACGACTGCCGGCTCCGGGGCCAGCGGGGCGGCGCGGGTGCCACGTTCCAGTTTGCGGAGGGCCGAGGCCAGGGCGAGTGGGTCGCCGGTCAGTTCAGCGCCGGAGGCGTCTGCTTGGTACTCGCGGGAGCGGCTTACCGACATTTTGATCACTCCGGCTGCGATGGGGCCGACCAGCACCAGCAGCAGGGACACGAATGGGTTGCCTTCGCGGTCGTTGCCGCCGAAGAAGAAGGCGATGTTGGCCAATACGCTCACCACGCTCGCCAGCGCGCCCGCGACGCAGGAGATCAGGATGTCGCGGTTGTACACGTGGGACAGCTCGTGGCCGAGGACTGCGCGCAGCTCGCGTTCGTCCAGCAGGTCCAGGATTCCCGTGGTGCAGCAGACCGCCGCGTGCTGCGGGTTGCGGCCGGTGGCGAAAGCGTTCGGCGCGACCGTCGGGCTCACGTACAGCGCCGGCATCGGCTGCCGGGCGGACGTGGCCAGTTCGCGCACGATCCGGTACATCACCGGCTGCTCGACTTCCGACACCGGCCGCGCGTGCATTGCCCGCAGGGCCATCTTCTCGGAGTTGAAGTACGCGAACGCGTTCATGCCGAGCGCCACGATCAGGCCGATCACCAGCGCACCGCGGCCGAACAACCCGCTGATCCCGATGATGATCGCCGACAGCAGGCCGAGCAGCAGCGCTGTCTTCAAGCCGTTGTGATGCCGGTGCACGCCGCTCGCCTCCGTCCACCTCTCGCGTCGGTTACCCACCGGAAACAACGCGATCGGGGGACCCGAAGTTCCTTCGCATGATCCTCGCCCGGGTTAGGGTCGGCGGGCAACCCAACCGACCGGCAGGTGAGCGATGCGAGGTCCGCAGATGTCCCGGCGGGGTGTCTTCGCGCTGGTCACCGCGGCGTTGACCGCCACAGTGACTCCCACAGCGGGCGCCGCTGGGCGGGTCACCCCGGTGCAGGTCGGCGGGGCGCTTTCCGCCCTCGCGGTGAGCCCGGTCACGGGGCTCGTCTACGCGGTCGACCCGGCGTCCGGCTCGGTCGCGGTGATCGACCCGAGCGCCGCGCGCGTCGTCTCCATGCTCACGGTGGGCGGGGCGCCGAGTGACATCGCGGTGGATGCCGACCGGATTTACGTCGCCAACCCGCCCAGCGGCACCGTGCTCGCTTTCGACTGCCGTACCCACCGGTTGCTGAGCGTCGTGAGCGCGGGCGCCGGTGCGTCGTCGCTCGCGATCGACTCCACCGCCGGGCTCGTGTACGCGGTCAGCGGCGAAACCGGCACTTTCGCGGTAATCGACGCCGTCAGCCTCAGCCAGCAAAAGATGTTGCCCGCGCCGAAACAAGGGCTCGCCGGAATTGCGCTCGATCTTGGGCGCCGACGTGCCTATTGCACCAGCCCGGACACGAACACCGTCGAGATCTGTGACCTCGATGCGGGCGCGTTCACCGGCAGTGTCGAGGTCGGTACCTCCCCCACCGGCGTCGCCGTGCACCAGCGCAGCGGGACGGTGTACGTGGCGAATTCGGCGATCCACCATCTGTCCATTGTCGACGGTCCAAACCGGACTCAGACGAAAACCGTGTTGCTGCGCAGTGAAGCGTCTTCCCTTGCGGTGCACCAAGGCAGCGATACCGTGTACACCAACGGCGGCCAAAATGGACTGTCGCGAGTAGACGGACGGCAGCAAATGCTGTCTGGCGAGCTGAGTCTCGGGGTGAACCCCGGCGACGTGGCGGTGGACCCGCACACGCGCGCGGTGTACGTGACCGATCCGCTGCACGGCACCGTCACGATCGTGCGTGATTTCTGACCGCACAGGTGAAGTCACTCCAGGTATACCGTGGAGGAATGGACCTCGGACTCCAGATCCCCGACTTCACCTGGGCGGGCGGGCCCGCCACGCTCGGCACCGACCTCGCCGCGGTGGCGCGGGCCGCGGACGATGCCGGTTTCGCGTATCTCGCCGTAATGGACCATTTCTTCCAGATCCGCAGCGTCGGGCCGAGCGACCACGACATGCTCGAGGCGTACACGACGGTCGGCTACCTTGCCGCGCACACGTCGCGGGCCAAGCTGCTCACCGTCATCACCGGCGCGCTGTACCGGCACCCCGGCCTGCTCGCCAAAGCGATCACGACGCTCGACGTACTGTCCGGCGGACGAGCCGTGCTCGGCATCGGCGCCGGATGGAACGAGGAAGAATCGCGCGGCCTCGGTTTCCCGTTCCCGCCGACGAAGGAACGCTTCGAACTGCTCGAGGAAACGCTGCAGTACGTACTCCAGATGTGGGGCGAAGCCGACGACCCGTTCACGAGCAAGCACTTCACCGCGGAGCGGCTGCTGAACGTCCCACCGGCCCTGCAACGCCCGCGCCCGCAGATCATGATCGGCGGCGGCGGAGAAAAGAAGACGCTCCGCTTCGTCGCGAAGTACGGCGACGCGTGCAACCTCTTCAACAGCCCGGAACTCGAACACAAGCTGGACGTGCTCAAGCAGCATTGCGAGAACGAAGGCCGCGACTACGCGGAGATCACCAAAACCGTGTACCACCGGCTGGACATCGGGCCGAACGGGGAGAAAACCGGCGAACTGCTCACCGAGCTGGAACGGCTGCATGGCCTGGGTGCGGACGCCGTGCTCGGCGCGATGCCGGGGATACCGGATCTGAGGTTGATCGAGAGGTTCGCGAAGGACGTCATTCCCGCCGCGGGGGCGCTCGCCTGAAACATGGATCACGTCTTCCGGATCGCGAACTTCGGCCCGTCGAAGCACGAAGGCGGTACCACGCTGGAATTCCTGGCAGCGCACCTGTCGCGGGCGCACGGGCACCCCGGCCTGCTCGCGAAGACCGCCGCGGAGAAACTCTGACGTCATCCAACTCGATCCCGGTACCCGATCACCGTAACGAAAGCGGGGCGCGGCAGCGACATCCTGGACGACCGCTCGGTGCATCCAGGGAGTGACCATGTCCGCCAGCCCACCACCCCGTCCCGTTCTGCACACCGGAGAACGCGTGCGGGTGCGCAGCGCCGAGGAAATACTGGCGACCCTCGATCAGAACGGCACCGTCGACGGGCTTCCGCTGATGCCGGAGACCCTCAAGTTCGCCGGGCGTGAGCTGCCGGTGCACCTCAGCGCGCACAAGACGTGCGACACCATCAACCACAAGGGCACCACGCGGCGCATGGATTACGCGGTGCACCTCGTCGGGGCGCGGTGTGACGGGAGTGCGCACGGTGGGTGCCAGGCCGGGTGTCAGCTGTTCTTCAAGGAGGAATGGCTCGAACGCGCCGACGGCAGCCCGATCCGGCCCGAGCGGCCGCACGCCGGCACGATCCCGCTGCCGCTCGAGGTGATCGAGTCCGGTACCAGTGCGGGCACCGACACCGACGGCGAGCCGCTCTACCGCTGCCAGGCGACCGAGCTGGTCCGCGCGACCTCGTACCTGCCGGTGCAGGACTGGCGGCAGTACGTGGACGACGTGCGCACCGGCAACGTCCCGCTGGGCGCCACGCTGCGCAGCCTGGGGCTGTCGGCGTTCAACAACTTCCAGAAGCTGTCCCGGAAACTGCCCTCTCGGCTGCGCATCCGTGAGGGCGCCTTCTACCCGTTCTACCGCGGCACTGGCGCCGCGAAGCAGCCCGCCGCCGGGCTCGGTCTCCAGCCGGGCGAAATGGTCGAGGTGAAGAGCAAGGACGAGATCATGTCCGCGCTCGGGCCGAACAACCGCAACCGCGGCCTGTGGTTCGACGCGGAAATGCTGCCGTACGCGGGCCGTCGCGGGCGGGTGCTCGGGAAGATCGAGAAGATCGTCGACGAGGTCACCGGGCGGATGCTGAAGCTGCGCGACTGTGTCGTGATCGACCAGGTCAACTGCGCCGGTCAGTTCAACCGCTACTGCCCGCGTTCGGACTACATCTACTGGCGCGAGGCGTGGCTGCGCCGGGTGCCGGAGAAGAGTCCCACCAAGGCCGCGGAGTGCACGGACGTCACGGACAACGCCAAGGTCTGAAAACCCCTCCGGAAACACAACGGGCCGGTCTCCCTCCGCGGGGACCGGCCCGGATTATTTCACCGGCACTCTTGGCGGGCTGGACACCGCGGTGGTGAGCAGCCGCCGGACCGCTCGGCGACGGCGCGCGTACCACCAGGAGCCGACCCAGCCGACCGCGACGAAGAACCCCACCACCGCGCGGAAACGGTTGACGTGGTGCGGGTCGTAGAACACCCCGGCGATGTACGTCTCGATGAAGCCGTGGTCGTACTGCGCCATTCCGCCCGCCGAACGCGCCCAGTTCTCCGCCTCGGTGACCGGGCAGTCGAGCTGGAACACCGAGCTGACAACTCCCCACACCACGAGCGGAATGTGGGCGAACAACGTGCGCGGCCATTTCCACGCCACGAATCCGCCGAACACCAGGTAAGCGAGGATCACGAAATGGAGGCCCAGCAGTACATACGCGAGCAGCTGTGCGGCCAAGGGATCCTCCCCGATTCACCAACCCGGCACTGATTCCGTTGCAAGGCAACGGGCCCGGCGATGCGCCGAGCCGATCCGTCATCCGGGAAATCGCATCGGGAACGCCAGATGTTTCCGAATTCACCCGACCGTGACCGTCGGATCAGCTGTTTTTCAGCAGTTTTCCGGTGGTGAGCATGCGAGCCGCCGACAAACCTTCACGGAACAGTGCCGGGAAGAACAGCCGCAGGAACCCCAGGTATCCCGCCAGCACCACGACGAGCCCGGCGACCAGCACCACGATCGACGGCATCCCCTGCTGGTGCAGCACGATGTGGATCACCCAGGCGGCCGCCACCGCGGGCATGGTGGAGATGAACGCGGGCAGGATCGTCATCACCCAGGTGCGCAGCCGGAAACCGGCGAGCCTGCCGATCGCGCGGACCAGGAACGGCGTGATCACGATCGTCGCGATGGTGTACGCCGTCGCCACGCCCGTGACGCCCCACGGGAGGCCGATGAAGAACGCCGGCACCATCACGGTGAGCGGGATCCAGGCCCAGCGGAACGACACGTCCGCGCGGCCGAGCCCCATGAACACCGACCCGCCGGGCGTAGTGAGCGACTGCAGTACTCCGGTCACCGCAAGCGCTTGCACCACCGGCGCCGCGGGCAGCCATTCCGCGCCGAAGATGGTCTCCACGAAATCGTCGGCCAGGACGGCCACGCCGAGCATGCCCGGCAGCACCACGAGCCCGATCACCCTGGTGATCCGCAGGAACACCGACCGTACCCGGGGTATGTCGTCCTGCACCTTCGCGAACACCGGGAACGCCACGCGGTTCGCCACGTTCCCGAGCAGGCCCACCGGGATCAGCATGATCCGGTACGGCACCGTGTAGTACGACAGCGCGGTCTGCCCGAGGAACCGGCTCACCACCACGTTGTCGATGTTGCGGGCGCTGTACCCGATCAGCTGCGCACCGACCAGTGGCAGGCCGAACACCTTCAGGTACTTCCAGGCTTCCTTGTCCACCACGATCTTCGGCAGCCCGGCCGCGGCGAACCAGAACACCAGCACGATCAGGTCGGTGCCGACCTGCTGCACCACCAGCGCCCAGTACCGCATCCCGAGCTCCGCCGCGACCACGCCGAGAATGCCGCCGAGCAGGGTGCCGACGATCTCGGTGACCGCCATCGCCCGGAACCTCAGGTTCCGCTGCAGTTTCGCAGCGGCCACATTGGACACTCCCTTGAGCACCGGGCTGGCCGCAAGCGCGATCAGCACCGGGCCGAGATCGGGTACGTCGAGGAACGACGCGATCTCGTCGGAGAACAGCACGGTGACCCCGGCCATCGCGAGCCCGATGGCGACCAGCGACCAGAAGGTGACGCCCTCGTCCTGCGGCCGCAGGTCCGGCTTCTGCACGATGCTGGACGACAACCCGGCCTCGAGCAGCACCGCGGTGAGCGAGATGTACACCGTCGCGGCAGCGGCGACACCGAAGTCCGTCGGACCCAGCAGCCGGGCCAGCACGACGGCGAAGCCGAGGCGGCCGAACTGCCGCACGATCATCGCGGCGACCGTCCAGCGCGTGCCGTTCGCTGCCGCGGCAGCCGTCGACTTCGGCGCGGACGGCGCCGGTCGCTCAGCGTGCGTCGTCACCGCTTGCTCCCCGCGCGCACGGCGAGCTTCGCGTACTCGAATCCGCCGCGCGCGATCGTGCGGAGGATTCGCTTCCAGTTCGTCCGCAGCCAGCCGCGCATCTGCAGCAGGCAGCGCAGCTTGTCACGCGTGCCGAGTCGCGAACGCAGCACCGCGAGCGCGTACTGCCGCCCGATGTTGAGCACCGGGAACGGAATCCGGCCGGTCCACTCCGGGTCGAGGATCAGGTACCGCGACCGCGCGGTCGGAGCCTGGCGCATGATCCGGCCCGGGTGCTCGCGGTGCAGGAACAGCTCCTCGTCGATCAAGCGGATCGGGCCGCGCAGCGCGAGTTCCACGATCTCCAGCCGGTCGGCCGAATCGAACGACGCGTGCAGCGAGGTCTGCGCGAGCACGTCTCGGTTCACGACTCCGAACCACGCGAAGCACATGTGGTCCTGCTCGGTGAGATCACGGAAGCGCAGCGCGACGTCGGCGTGGTCGGCGCGCAGGTTTTCGTCCCAGCGATGTGTGCGGTTGCCGTCGACGTCGATGTCGACCGCGACAGTGTGTGCGCACGACGCTTCCGGGTGTGCGCGCAGTTCTTCCAGGCAGCGGCTGAAGTACGTCGGAAGGTAGACGTTGTCGCCGTGTACCCACGCGAAGTAGTCGCCGTCGGTGTGGTGGAAACCATAGTTGTGGTTGCGGGCCGCGCCGAGGTTGCGTTCGTGGCGCACGTACGAAATCCGCGAGTCGAGGGCGCTGTACTCCTTCGCGATCACCTCGGTGCGATCGGACGACGCGTTGTCACAGATCAGCAGCTGCCAGTCGGTGAAGTCCTGGGCCCGGATGCTGTCGAGCGCCTCGGCAAGGAACCGTTCGCCGTTGTACAGCGGCATTGCCAGCGAGAGCACCGGCCTGGTTCTTGCGGTCGCGTTCGATCCGTCGGCCATGCTTGCCCCTCCGCCGTACTGGCTCCCGGCAGCGGGTCTTCCCCGCGCACCCCATCGAGAACGGAATCGGAAATCGCGGGTCGGCGTTACGAGCGACCGGCCCGCACCGATGTAGTGAGGACGGCATCGTTATTTCTCCGCCCCCGGGATCACTGCGGCGG
Organism: Amycolatopsis jejuensis; assembly: GCF_000717335.1. Lineage (GTDB taxonomy): Bacteria > Actinomycetota > Actinomycetes > Mycobacteriales > Pseudonocardiaceae > Amycolatopsis > Amycolatopsis jejuensis. The sequence continues at coordinate 352,354 of NZ_JNYZ01000012.1, read as the reverse complement.
CGGAACCGGCTGCGGGGAGTCACCGACGTGAGCGGTACCGAACAGCCGAAACCGGTCCGGCTGGCCGGGCTCGACGGCGTGCGCGGGCTCGCCGCGCTGTTCGTCGTACTGCACCACTGCCGGCTGTTCTCCTACCCCGGGTTCCCCGCCGACACCGGGCCATGGTGGCTGTCGTTCCTGCTCTACGGCCATCTCGCGGTGGTCGTGTTCATCGTGCTGTCCGGGTTTTCGCTCGCGGTCGCGCCCGCGCAACGGGACTGGCGGCTCGGCCGCATCCGTACGTTCCTGCGCCGCCGGGCGTGGCGGATCCTGCCCGCGTACTGGGCCGCGCTGGTGTTCAGCTTCCTGATCGCGCGTTTTCTGGTGACCGAGACACCGGGTGTGGTGCCGACCGGAAAATCCTTCCTGGTGTTCGGATTGCTCGTGCAGGACGCGGTTTCCGCGCCGAGCCCGAACAGCGCATTCTGGTCGATTGCCGTGGAAGCGCAGCTGTACCTGGTGTTCCCGCTGCTGCTTCTGCTGCGTCGGCACGTGGGCGCGATCACGCTCGTGGCGTGCGTGCTGACCGGGGTAGTGCTGCTGCAGCTGCTGTCCGGGAAGGTCCGGGTGTTTGCGTCGCTCCTGCACCTGACGCCCGAATTCGCCGTGCTGTTCGCGCTCGGCGTGGTGGCCGCCGGAGTGCTTGCGCCGGGCAAGATCCGGCGCGTGCCGTGGCCGTGGCTGGCGCTCGCCGGTGGCGCGGCGATTGCCGGGCTGATCGCGATCCTCGGCTCGGTACGGACCGTCAACAATTACTTCTGGATCGACCTGCTTGCCGCCTTCCCCACCGCCGCGCTGCTGGCTGGGCTCGCGCAGGGCCGTCCGGCGTGGCTGGTGCGGTTCCTGGACACGAAGCCGTTGCGGGCGCTCGGGTCGTGTTCCTACAGCTTGTACCTGGTGCACGTGCCGATCGTCGCGATCGTGAGCCGGTTGCTGATCGGCCCGCACGTTCCTGCGGGGCTGCCGTCGTTCCTGCTCACCGCGGTGATCGTGGTGCCGGTGGCGGTGCTGTTCGCGCGCGGTTTCGCGGCGGTGTTCGAACTGCCGTTCCAGCGGCACCGCTCGGTGGCCGCGCTCGCCGCCGCTGTGCGGGCGAAGCTGCCTCAGCGCGGTAGCGGTACCGGGGAGCCATCGGCGAAAACGTTGCCGGACACCGTGCGGACGTCGAAATCCGAGGGATAGATCGGGCCGTACTTCGCATCGGGCAGGAAGGTGTTGCCGGTGAAGGTGACGTCGTGCAGCCGCGCGCCTTCCTGGCCGCCGACGCTGTAGAACGTGTAGCCGCCACCGCCGAGCGTGTTGCCTTCGACGACGACCGGGCCCGCGCCGGGGTGGTCGGGGCCGATGTCCGGCGAAAGGAAGATCGCCGCGTTCGCGCCTTCCCCGGTGCCGATCTCGATGCGGTTGTTCTTGATCACCACGTCGCCGACGTCCTCGACCAGCTGCAGCCCGTCGGAATGCGCGCCGGGGGACGGCTTGAAATCGTGGATCCAGGAATCGGTGATCGAAGAGTGCGGGCCGAGCTTTGCGCCGTCGTTGGACATTCCCGTGATTTCGACCCGGATTGCCGACCAATTTCCGTACGCGATTCCGGCCTCACCGTAGTCGCCGGTGATCACGGTGTCCTCGATGCGTACCGAACCTTCACCCTCGGTGTGAATACCCCACGGGGTACTGCCGTCACCGGTGAATTTGCTGTTTTTGACTGTGACACCGGGCGCGGTGACGGTGAGCATTCCCCGGACGTCGAGACCGGTGAGCACCATGCCGGGTCGGTCGGCAGTGAGCGAACCGGACGCCGGTGCGGGCGGTGGCGCGGGCGGGGGTTCGGGATTCCGGACGGAAACGGCCACGACGACGGCTGCGGCGGCGACCACGACCCCCGCGATGACAAGCACTTTCGCCGGACGCACGTTTCCGACGATACCCGGGACGCGGACCGGCCCGGCGCCTCCGAGCGAAAGGCACCGGGCCGGGACTTGCGGGGGTCAGGACGGCATCTTCAGGGCGGTGCCATCCGTGTACGTATTGCCGGACACGGTTTTCGCGACGAATTCACTCGCGTAAACCGGGCCGTAAAGCGCATTCCGCACGAACTTGTTGTTGGTGATCGCGACACTCTGCAACGTCGCACCGTCGCGGCCGTTCACGCTGTAGAGCGTGTAACCGCCACCGCCGAGCGTGTTGCCGTCGATGCTGATCGGGCCCGCGGACGGCCGCTCCGCCCCGATGTCCGGGGAAAGGAAGATCGCCGCATTGCCGACCTTGGTGCCGAGGTCGATCTTGTTGTTCTTGATCACGATGTTCCCGACGTCCTCGACCAGCTGCACGCCGTCGCTGTGTGCGCCGTCGGCGGGCTTGAAGTCGTGGATCCAGGAATCGGTGAGCGACACGTTGTTGCCGAGTTTCGCTCCGTCGTTGCTCATCCCGGAAAGGTCGATCCGGGTGGCGCTCCAGTTGTGGTAGCTGATGGCTTCACTCTGGTAGTCGCCGGAGAACGTGGAGTCCTCGATGCGCACCGAGCCGTTGCCGCTGGTGTGCACCGCCCAGTCCTGGCCGGTGCCGGTGAACTTGCTGCGCTTGATCGTCACGTCGGGGGCCGTGACGGTGATCGTGCCGCTCACGTTCAGCGCGTCGAGAACCTGGCCTGCCTGGTCGGCGGTCACGTCCTTGACGCTCTTCAGCGTGACGCCGGACGGGACGCCGTACCCGCTGGGGGCGGGGTCGGACTTGGCCGGCGGCGGGGCTACGACAGTGGCGGTCGCCGCGGGGGCGGCGGACGTCGTTGCTGCCGGAGCTGCGGTCTGGGTCGGGGATGGGGTGGGGGACGGGGTGGTGTTCTGGCGGGTACAGCGGCTGCCGTCGTAACGGCCGTGCCACGACGCGTCCGCGACGGTGACCGGCTCGGGCTGGCGGGCGAACCCGCCGCTGAGCTGGACCACCACGAAGGCGACCGTGAGCACGGCGCCCATGAGACCCGCGGAAACAAGGATGCGGCGCAAGAGCGCCTCACCTCCAAGGTAAAAATGATGACAGAAATGCAACCGATATCGGTTCGTGATGGAACGTGAAGGACTATGCATGGCCTCGCCCCACATTGCAAGGTACCGCCCGGTGACAGCCCGTAAAAAGCACTGCGGACCTGGGTCAGTATCGCCGAGAAATGGTGTTCCGCACCCTTCGAAAGCGATCTTCCACCCGTTTCAGTGAAATGATCACGGGATTTTTCCGGAAAGATCTTCTTCCGGTCCGGTGGTGACCTTCCGTAGGCTGTCCGCGTGGACGTGGTCATCCCAGCACACAATGAAGAAAGCTCCGTCGGACAGGCGGTCCGGAGGCTGTGCGGGGAACCGCAACGGCTGCGCTGCGTGGTCGTCGCGAACGGGTGTTCCGACGGCACTGCCGCAGCCGCGCGGGCGGCCGGCGGAGATGTCGTACTCGACACCGCCCGGCCGGGAAAGGCGCACGCACTGAATCTCGGTGACGAGAGTTGTGTCACCTACCCGCGCGCGTATGTGGACGCGGACATCGAAATCGACGCGAACGGCTTGTTACAGCTTGGTGCCGCACTTGCGGAAACGGGAGCACTTCTTGCGGTTCCGGGAGTGCGATTGCGCACGGAAGAAGCGTCGTGGCTGGTCCGGCGGTATCTCGCGGCATGGCAGCAACTGCCCGCGGTACGCGCGAACGGCGCGGGGCGGGGCGTGTACGTGCTGTCGGAGGCGGGGCACGCGGAGACGTTCCCGCTGCCGGAGAACCTCATCGCGGACGACGGCTACGTCGAACGGCGGATCGGCGCGTCCCGGCGGGTGGTGGTGGAGGACGTCGTGGTGACGGTGACCCCGGTACGCACGATCCGCGCGATGGTGCGCCGCCGAATCCGGGTGATCGCGGGGAACCAGCAGCTGACGGAACTGGGGCTGCCGCCGTCGACGGGGGCGGCGGGGTTGGGGGTTTTGGCGCGGTTGGTGCGGAGTGGGCAGGTGCGGCCGGTGGATGCGGCGGTGTTCACCGGGGTGAGCCTGGTGGTGCGGGGGTTGGATGCGGTTCGGCGGGCACGAGGGCGGCGGGTCAGCTGGGGTACCGACCGCTGACTCTCGCCGGGCTGGGGCCGGTTCGGGCTGGTACTGCGAGATTTCCGCCGAGCCCGACCGGCTCCACGCCGATTCGACCGGTTCGGCCGGTGTCAGGCGGTTACTGCCACGGTTCCCGACCGGCTCCACGCCGATTCAGGCAGGTCAGCCCGGTTCAGGCTGGCTCGGCAGGGTTCGGGCTGGCTCAGCCCGGCTTCCGTCCGCATCGCCCCAATGCCACATTCGCTGCATCCCACGCAACCAACGCCACATTCGCTGCATCCCACGCACCCAATGTGGCGTTCGCTGCATCCCACGCAACCAATGCCACATTCGCTGCATCCCACGCACCCAACGCCACATTGGGTGCGTCACATGCACCCAACGCCACATTGGGTGCGTCACATGCACCCAATGCCACATTGGGGTGGGGTGAGAAGGGGCGCAAGCACTCAGCGGGAGCCGGGGAGCATAGGGTCGCGGAGCACGAGGGCGCGCGGCAGGAACCCCCGCAGACGGACTCAAGCCGGGCGTAACGTCCGGTTTGCCAGTCGGCGGATCCACGTCGGTGGCAGGCGTTCCGCTTCCGGGACGTCGCGCACCGACACGCGCCACAGCGCAGCCGCGCAGCCGATCAGTACGTGGGTCGTGATGAACATGATCGCGAAACCGAAAGCGTCGAACGTGAAAGCCGCCACCGCGGCAGCCGCGATCGAACCGGCCAGTGCCTGGCCCATGCCGCGGGCGTCGGCGCTCGGGGCGGTTCGGTACACGCGGCGGGAAAGCGAATAGCCCATGCCGAACATCGCCAGCGTCACGCCGAGACCGACCACCCCGACGGTCACCAGCTCGTACAGGTACTCGTTGTCCAGCACCCGGTACAGCTTCGGCACGTAAGTACCCGGCCCGATGCCGAAAAGCGGATGATGTTGCCATAGCCCGAATACCGCGGCGTAATCGTCGGTACGGCCTTCGATGCTCGGGTCCGTTCCGGCGTTGGTGAACAGGCCTTTGATACTCGTCAGCAACCCCGGCGCACCAGCCTGCACCACTACGAGCCCGGCGATCGCGAACGGCAGCATGTTCAGCAGCGTCCGCATGCGCAGGGACGCCAGGTAGACCAGCAGTGCGACTCCAGTCGCCAGGATTGCCGACCGGCCGATCGACAGCGGGATCCCGCCCGCGATCATGGCGACGACCACCCAGCGCGCGGCCTTGCGCCGCTGTGCGGTGAGCGCCAGGTGCAGTGCGATGGGCAAGGCCATGCTGAGCACGACGCCGTACTCGATGGGGTGCGTGGCAAGGCCCGCGACGCGGTTGAAGCCGTCGCGGCTCTGGACGAAGTCGGCCGTCGAAGTGTGCACGGTGAGGCCCGGCAGCCGGATCAGCTTCGCCAGGTCGACGATGCTGAAGAACTGCAGCGCCGCTACGAACGCGAGGATTGCCGCGCCTGCCGTCACGCGGTTCAGCACTCGCCGGACCGCGCGGATGTCGCGCAGTGTGTCGGCGGTGTACAGCAGAATGCCCATCGCGCTCAGCTCGGCCAGCAGTCCGGCGTTCGCGCCCGACAACTCGAGCGGGCTCAGGCCGCGGACCTGCCCCGCCGCGTAACTCGCGAGCTGGCTCACCACGGCGAACAGCACCACGATCCGCAGTGGCTGGAAGTGCCGGTCGGTGCCGAGGTCGGGGGCGCAGCGCAGGCAGAACCAGATCAGCAGCAACCCGCTCGCCAGCAAACCGCTCGGTACGCCCGACTGACCAAGCGGCGCCAGCACGAGGTTCGCCGGGAGCAGGAACGTCGCCGACAGCAGCAGGGTCAGGCCGGTGACCTCGTCCCTTGGCGAGAACGCGTACCCGATCAGCAGCGCGGTGACCGCGAAGACGAGAAACGCCAGGTCCGGGACAAACACCTCGGCGACCACGGCGAGCAGGCCGCCGCCGATCGCGACGGTCGCCAGCCACGGATGCCGGTCGATCCGCTTCTCGATCGGGATGAAGTCGCCGAGGCCAAGGCGAGAACGCAGACCCGACCGAGGGGGAAGGACGCTCACCGCGACCGTTCGGAGTTACCGCGGGCACCGGCCTTGACCTTGCCGTTGGCCGAGACCGGGCGCAGCTTGCGGGTGGGCTGGTCGGACAACGGCGTCGCGGTGCGGTCCGGCCCGGATTCGGCCGGTTCGTCCGGCCATTCGATCGCGGTTTCGTCGACGGCTTCCTCGTCCGGCTTCGGGTCCGGCGGCGCGGCGGCCGCGGCTTCGGCGGCCTGCAGCTCACGACGGCGCAGCAGGTAATCCACGTACACCGACAGCCCGAGCGCCAGCACCACGCCGATCGCCAGCGCGGCGAGAAGCACCTTCGTCCGGCTGCCGCTCGACACCGCGGCTTCCCGCGGCTGCAGCGCGTCGTCGACCGTGACCCGGAACTGGTCCGGGATCTGCTTGGCGGTCTGCAGGTCCTGCATCCGTTTCTGCAGTTCCTTCCACAACAGGCTGTACGTGCTCAGCGTGGCCTGCTGACTCTTGGCGGTGATGGTGATCAGCAGCAGCGGACGGCCACTGTCCACATTGATCACGTAGTCCGGGCTGCCACCGGCCTTCGCGACGACGTCCCGCACGTCCGGCGAGTCCGCGATCGAGCCCATCACCGACGCCGCGGTACGCGTGTCGTAGTACGGGTTGCCGGCCAGCCGCGCGGCCGCTTCCTGGTCCTGCGCGTACGGGATGTTGACGACGAGCACGCCGCTGACCGAGTAGCTCGGCGCGACCTGGGTCGACGCCACGAACCCCAGCAGGCCCGTCACGACCAGTGCGGCGACCAAGACGTACCACCGCCGGATCGCGATCCGGAAAATCCCGAAGAGGTCCATTGACCCGTCCTTCCCCTGCCCGTCAGGATGGGTCTCCCCGACCCCTCGTGTAGTCAATCGACGAAAGCAGCCCGAACGTGACAGATGAAGGGTCACCGTCTGGTGTCACGTCCCCCCATCAGGGACGTTCCGGCCGGATCGCACTCGGTTTCGCGTGCGCGTGGGACGACCCGCCGCAGCCGACCTGGTCCTACACCCCGTGGCATCTGCGGGCCGCGCTGCGCGAGCGCGCCGACGTCCGGGACGTCGGCCTGACCTGGCCGCGACCTGCGCGAATGGCGTTGAAGGCGATGGCAGCGCACCGGCACGAAGGCCGCTGGGTGAGCGGGTGGAAACACCATCCGGTCACCATGGGCCTCGCCGGAGCGCGCTTGCGGCGGGCGACTGCGGACTGTGACGTAGTCCTGCAAATCGGCGACCTCGCGCGGCTGCGCACGCCGTACCTCACGTACCAGGACCTGAGTTTCGACCTGCTGCGCGAAGAACGCGAGCTACGGCACTTCCCCCATTTGGACGCATCGCGGATCGCCCGGCTGCGCGAACGGCAGCTGGAGATCTACGCGGGCGCAGCCGGAGTGCTCGCGATGAGCGAGTGGCTGGCGGCGCATCTGGTCCGGGTGACGGGGCTGCCCGCGGACAAGGTGCATGTGGTGAACCCGGGTTGCAATGCTTTGCCCGAGGTCCCCCCGGCCCTGCCGCAACGCTCCGGTCCGGCGCGATTGCTGTTCGTGGGCAAGGACTTCACCACGAAGGCCGGTCCCCAAGTACTGGCAGCGTGGGAAATTCTCCGGCGTTCGGGTTATCCGGGTATCGAATTGACCATCGCCGGTCCGGCTTCGTGGCCGATGCCGGGGCCAGTCCCGGACGGGGTGACGTTCCTCGGCCGGGTCCCGCTGGAACGGGTGGCGGCGCTTTACGCGGAACATGATCTTTTCGTGCTGCCGAGCCACTTCGAGGGGTACGGGATCGTGTTCGTGGAGGCGCTGGCGCACGGCCTGCCGTGTATCGGGCGCAACCGGTGCGCGATGCCGGAGCTGATCCGCCCCGGCGACAACGGGAGTCTGGTGTCGGGCGATTCCCCGGAGGAACTGGCCACGTTGATCACGGAGCTGCTGTCGGATGACGGGCTGCGGGATCGGACGGTACGACAGGCGCCTTCGGTGATCGAGCATGCGACGTGGGATCGGGCGGCGGAGGAAACCGTTGCGGTGGCGGGGAAAGTGCTGGGCTGAGCGCTCAGCGCTTGAACCAGGCCCACCTCTCCGCCACCCCGAACTTCAACGCCCCCTCCAGCGAAACCCCCTGCAACCCACGCTCTGACAACCCATCCAGCACCGCCGAAGCCAGCGCCCCGCGGTCGAAAGTCGGCGCCGGGACGCCCGATGGCGCACCAGGGTCATCCCCGTAACCGTCATGCGCCAGCAGGATCGAACCCCGCTTCATCCCCTCCATCGCGCGCGCCGCAAGGGACGGCACCGGCTCGTCCAGCCAATCCCACGCCGTCGGCCCCCACAGCACCGGTTCCAAGCCGTTGCGGCGGATCGCGCGCCAGATCGCGGGCGTCTGGGCGCCATAAGGCGGACGGAACCACCGCACCGGCGTGCCCAGCGCGTCCTCCAGCAGCCGACGGCCCGCCGCGACCCGGACGCCCACCTCACGTGCCCCGAAGCGCGTCAACCTGGAGTGGTCCAGACCATGCAGAGCGATCTCGTGTCCCTCCGCGACGGTTTCCGCCAGCAGGGTCCGATATTGCTCCACCCGCTCCATCAGCACGAAGAACGTCGCCGTCGCGCCACGGGCCGCCAGAACCGACAGGATCCGTTCCGTACCAACCGGATCCGGACCGTCGTCGAAAGTCAGGATCGCATGTGGACGTTCCGTGCGCACCGCGCGCACGGAACCGACCATCGTCGTCCCGGCGCGGAATGCGGCCTTCGCAGTGCGCTTCACACGAGCACCCGGGTACCCGGCCACCCAGCCTCCCATTCGACGCGCCGCTGCCACACCTTCGTCCACCGTGGACCTTGCCGTAAAAGCCGCTCCGCCACCGCACGCAGTGCGATGCCCGACCGCAGCGCAAAGAGCCCGTACCCACGCCAACTGCCCAAATGCCGCTGGATCACCCCGGCCCGGCCAGTCAGCACGAGCACGTCCCGACCGGAAACGTCCCCCCGCGAAGACGCGCCGACATCGTGGACGACCTCGCAGCGCGGCGTGATCGACGGGCGGCACCCGAGTTCGCGGGCCCGCAGGCACAGGTCCTGGTCTTCGCCGTAAATGTGGAATGCCTCGTCGAGCCCGCCGAGCCGGTCCCACAGCTCGCGGGTCATCAGCATCAGCCCGCCGGACACGATGTCCACGTGCCGCACCGAGTTGCGCGCCCACTGCCCGAGCGACTCCGGGTCGAAAAGCCGTGAACCCCGGAACACCGCGCTGAGCCCGAGTGCCGAGCAGGTCAGGCTCCACGGCGTGATCCGGCCGAAGCAGCTGCGCGGTTCGAGCTGCCCGGTGACGTCCAGCGTGCGCCCGCCGACGATCCCGTCCGACGGGTTTGCCTTGAGGTGCGCGACAAGCGCGTCGATGGCACCCGGTTTCGGTTCCGCGTCGGGGTTGAGCAGCAGCAGGTACCGGCCGGTCGCGCGTTCGGCCGCGCGGTTGACGCCGTAGGCGAACCCGGTGTTGCGGCCCAGCCGTTTCACCGTACCCGGACCGGCCAAACTGTCCACAATGTCCGCAACACCGTCGGTGGACCCGTTGTCGCTCACCACCACCTCGAACGGCATCGACGGCGCCGCCGCACCGGTGAGCGCCCGCAGCGTACGTTCGGCATGCGCGGCCGCGTTGTAGGTGACCATCAGCACGGACAGCTCCGGCGCGCTCATGCCCGGCCTGCCAGCACGTCGTCGACCCGGATCCAGCGTCCGCCGCGGTCCTCGACCTCCGGCACACTCCGGCGGACCTCGTCGAGCAACTGCGGCAGCAGCAGCAGAACGTCGGCCGGCTGCCCGGATCGGAGGTACTCCGGCGGGATCACCGGAATCTGCGTACCCGGCATCCGCCTGCCCTGTTTACCCGGCGACGCATCGGCAATCGCCCGCAGCAGGCTGACGTCCACCCCGGCGTGACACAGCAACGGCACCGCGCGGGAAGCCGCGCCGTATCCGATCACCCGCCGCCGCGTGCGCGCCCGGCCCGTCAGCCACGCGCGCAGCCGCGCCGCATCCGCGTCCGCCCGTTCCTGCAGTTTCCGCAACGTCGCGAAATCCAGTACCCCGGCCGAATACTCGGCCTCGATCGTCATCCGCGTTTCCCGGTCCGGCTTCGGATTGTGGTTCGCGAGCACCACCAGCGTGCCGCCGGCCAGCGGGTAGTTCCACGCCCGGTGCACGCCGAGGCCGTACCGCGCCAGCGCCTCGTCCAGCGCGGGCAGCGACCAGTACCCGTGGTGCCCGTGCCGCAGTTCGTCCCACTGCCCGAGCCGCAACACGCTGCCGAGGCTGAACAACTGGAACACCAGCAGGCCACCGGGTGCCAGCCGCGCCGCGCGCCGGAGCATGGCCTCGCTCTGGTCCGGTTCGTGCAGCATGCCGTAGGTGTCGAGGACCAGGTCGGCTCGGCCGTCCGCGGCAACGAGACCGCGGCGCAGCACCCGCGGCAGCCACGAACCGCCGTGCGGGCTGCCGAACTCGATGGCAGACGCGCCAGGGTGCAGCCAGCCTTCCGCGGCCAGCCGGTCGAGCACACGCTCGGCCTGGTCCCGCATCGCTTGCGGCTCCACGCTGAGCACGGTCTCCGGCAGCCCCGGGTCCTCGGCCAGCTGCGCGAGCCCGCAGCCGGTGCAGCACCACATCCGCAGCGGATACCGCGGATCCGGGCCGTCGTCGTCCGGACGGGGGAACTGCTCGCATCCCGGCTGCTGCCCTAGATCGAGCACCACCTCGCCGCTCTCGCCGTGGCAGTACCGGCACCGGATCGGTTCCGCGGGATCCGCCATCAGCGGGTCCACCGCCGGGCTGACCATGGCCTCAGCCGACCGCGACAGGCCGCAGACCGGCATCCACGCTGCCGGTCTCGCCCCGGTCGCGCAGCCGCGCGAGCCGGGTGAACCGCCGGTCGAACGCCTCCTGCGTGAGCCCGTGCGAGCGGTACGCCTCGACGAGCTCCCGCGCCCCGGCCGGCACCGTCCACACGCAGTCGAAGCCCGGCAGTGCCGCACGGACCCGCGAAAAGTCCACCCGGTACGACCGCGGGTCGTTGCCCGCTTCCCCGGTGATCAGCAGGTCCGAACCCGGTACCGCCTCGACGACCGCCTGCGCGATTTCCGCCACGCGCACGTTGTTCGCCTCGGTACCCACGTTGAACGCCTTCGCGTGCACCGCGTCCTTCGGCGCAGTGAGCGCCGCATCGAACGCGCTGGCGATGTCCGCGGCGTGCACCAGCGGACGCCACGGGGTGCCGTCGGACAGCACCCGCACCACGCCGGTGAGGACCGCGTGCCCGACCAGGTTGTTCAGCACGATGTCCGCGCGCAGCCTCGGCGAGAAGCCGAACGCAGTGGCGTTACGGAGAAACACCGGCGTGAAGTCGCTGTCGGCGAGTTCCACGAGGTCGTCTTCCACGCGCACCTTCGACTCGGCGTACGGCGTGACCGGCCGCAGCGGCGCGTCTTCGTCGACCAGACCGTCGCCGCCTGCGCCGTACACCGAGCACGTGGACGCGTACAGGAACCGCCGCACACCGGCTTCCTTCGCGAGCCTCGCCAGCCTCGTCGACGCGCGGTGGTTGATCTCGTAGGTGATGTCCGGTTCCAGCGAGCCGAGCGGGTCGTTGGACAGCGCGGCCAGGTGGATCACCGCGTCGAAGCCGGTGAGCTGGTCGGCCGTGACATCGCGGAGGTCCACGCTGATCGCGGGTGGGTCGTCCGGCTGCGGGCCGAGCACGCAGTCGGCGAACAGACCGGAGTCGAGCCCGGTCACTTCGTGTCCGGACCGCGTGAGCACCGGCGCCATGACGGTGCCGAGGTACCCCTGGTGTCCGGTGAGCAGGACGCGCATCGATCAGTCTCCCGCGAGGTCGAGGGTGAGTTTTCCGGTGTGGAAGGCCTCCGCGTACCGCGCCTGGCATTCGATGCCGCGGATCCGGGCGAGACCGAGGAACGCTTCGCGGTCGTACCACGGCCGGTGCCGCTGGGAAGCGTAATGCTCCTGCAGCAGCGCGACTTTCGCCTCCGCCACTTCCGGCGAAAGCGGCTGGTAGACCGACGGGCGGCCGAGGTCGCCGTCCCATTTCACGATTTCGTAGCCGAGGGCGAACTGGCCGCGGAACGCGGTGGGGATCAGCTTGGCCAGCCCGCGGTGGTCCTGGTGCGCGTCGCCGGTCCACGGCCCGATGACCAGGTCCGGGTCGATCCGCGAACGCAGCCCCTCGACCGCTTCCTTGGCCTCTTCCCACTGCGCGGGAAGGCGGCCGTCCCGCATTTTCCCGACGGTGACCGAAAGCCGCGCGCCCGGGCAGAACGCGGCCAGCGCGGCGCGTTCCTCGTCCTCGCGTTCGGTTCCGCCACCGGACAGCACGAGCGCCTCGACCTCGATCCCCGGCCGGGCCTCGCACAGCGTGAGCAGGGTGCCCCCGGCGCCGATCGCCAGGTCGTCGCAGTGTGCGGCGAGCAGGGCGACCTTCGCCACTCCGGGCAGCCGGGCGCCGATCATCCGGCCGCCACCCGGTCGTTCTCCCAGAGCGCCCATGGCTTTTCGCCCCGTGCGTAGGCCTCGTTCAACGCTGCCCGCTCCTTGATGGTGTCGGTGGGCCGCCAGTAACCGCGATGCGGATAAGACAGTAACCGGCCGCGTTTGGCCAGTTCCGCACAGCCATCGGCAACCAGGTCGCCGTTCTCCGGAATGTGGTCGAACACTTCCTGCCGGAGGGCGAAATACCCGCCGTTCGCCCACAGCGGCATCTCACTCACCGGGGTGATTCCGGACACGAAACCGCTTTCCGCGACCTCGACGCAATGGAACGTCGCGGGAGGCGGGACGATCATCATCGACGCACCGGCGTCGGAGGCGGCAAAGCGGTCGATGATGTCCGGCAATGGCGCGTCGGTGAGCACGTCGGCGTAATTCGCGAGGAAGATCTCCTCGCCTTCCAGATACGGCCGCACGCGGCGCAGCCGTTCCCCGATCGGCGAGTTGATCCCCGTCTGCACGAAGGTGATCCGCCAGTCCGAGATGTCGGTGGACAGCAGGTCGACCGCACCGCGGTGCAGCACGAAATCGTTGGACGCGCTTTCCTCGTAATGCAGGAAGAAGTCCTTGATGTGATGCGCACCGTAACCGAGGCACAACACGAAGTCCTTGTGGCCGAAGTGCGCGTAGTACCGCATTACGTGCCACAGCAGCGGCCGTGGTCCGACGAGCTGCATCGGTTTCGGCGCATCACCGGGTCCGGACTGCATTCGCGTGCCGTACCCGCCGCAGAACAGCACCACCTTCATCGCGTCACCTCGGGGTCGACGATCTCCAGCTGCGGGATCGGGAACACGAGCTTGCCGCCCCATTCCCCGATGTACGACAACTGTTCGGTGAGCTCGTCCCGCAGATTCCACGGCAGCACGAGCACGTAGTCCGGCCGGTCCTGGGCAATCCTCTCCGGTTCGAGGATCGGAATGCGCGTACCGGGCGTGAATCGGCCGTGTTTGTACGGGTTCCGATCCACCGTATAGGCCAGGAGATCCGGCCGGATGCCGCAATGGTTGAGCAGCGTGTTGCCTTTCCCGGGCGCTCCGTAACCGACTACGGTACGACCCTCGCGAGCCGCTTCGACGAGGAACCCGAGCAATTCCCGGCGCACCGTCGCGACCCGGCGGCCGAATTCCGCGTATCCCGCAAGTTCGTGCAATCCCGCGGTTTTCTCCCGCTCCAGCACCTCCAGCACCCGCGCGCTCGGCTCACCCGCGGCTTCGTCGGGCCGCGCCCACAGCCGGATCGAACCGCCGTGCGTGGGCAGCAATTCGACGTCGACGAGGGTGAGCCCGCCGCTCGCGAGCGCCCGCTGCGCGGAAGCGACGGTGTAGTACTGGAAATGCTCGTGGTAAATCGTGTCGTACTGGTTCAGTTCCATCAGCGTCAGCAGGTGCTGCACCTCGATGGACACCCAGCCGTCGTCCGCGACGAGACCGCGCAGCCCACGCGTGAATCCGATCACATCGGGGATGTGCGCGTACACATTGTTGGCCACTACAAGATTCGCGGGACCATTCTGCTCGCGCACCTTCGCGGCCGTTTCCTCGTCGAGGAACGCGGTGAGCGTGGGCACCCCGCGGTCACGCGCGGCCTGTCCGACGTTCGCCGAAGGCTCAATCCCCAGACAGCGAATCCACCGCTTCACCACATGCTGGAGCAGGTATCCGTCGTTGCTGGCGACCTCCACCACGAATCCGTCTTGCTCCAGCCCGAGCCGCTCGACCGCACCGGCGACGAACCGCTCTGCGTGCTCGACCCAGGACGTGGAGTAAGAGGAAAAGTAGGCGTATTCGGTGAAAGTGTCCTCCGGCGTGATCAGCGGAGGCAGCTGGGCAAGCCAGCATTCGGTGCAAACCCGCAGGTGCAGCGGGTAGGTGACCTCGGGTTCGTCGAGCTGCTCCGCCGTGAGGAAGAGCTCGCACGGCGGGGTCGCGCCGAGGTCGGCTACGTCCGCCAGGCTCGTGGAGCCGCAGAGTCGGCAGGTCAGCATGGGACGCCCTCTCCGGGGGTGGCCGCGGCTTCGCTGGTCGAGTGCCGCTTACGCCCCGGTATTCGCTCCGCACCGGGGGCCGCGTTACAGCGGTACGGGCGGTGTAGCGGCGGTCTCGCGAGCGTCACCGAAAAGCGGCAACGGAAAATCCCCGCGGTGCGTTTCCGGCACACCGCGGCGGAGTCGGAAAGCCTTGCCGCACAGGTAATCATAGGAACGATCTCACTTTTCTCATCCGGGTAACAGACCCGGTCGGCGTAGCGAACTAAGAACGTCGACCATCTGCATGGAGAGGCCGCCATGACGCGTCCCCACGTCCTCGTCATCGTCCAGAACCTCCCGGTCCCGCTCGATCGCCGGGTGTGGCTCGAATGCCGCGCATTGACCGAAGCCGGCTTCGAGGTGTCGGTGATCTGCCCGAAGGGCGAAGGGGACCCTGGTTACGAGGTCCTCGAGGGCGTCCACCTCTACAAGTACGCGCCGTCACCGCAGGCGGGCGGAGTGTTCGGTTACGCGCTGGAGTTCGGCTACTCCTGGCTGCGCACGGCGTGGCTGAGCCGAAAGGTGTGGCGCCGTAAGCCATTTGCGGCAATGCAGGCCTGCAACCCGCCGGACACCTACTGGGCCCTCGCACGGCTGTGGCAGCGCCGCGGCGCGCGGTTCGTGTTCGACCACCACGACCTCAACCCCGAGGTGTTCCGGTCCCGCTTCGGCGAACCGACCGGCCGCGGCTCGCGCGCGCAGCTGGCCGGGTTGTACTGGCTGGAGAAGATGACCTTCCGCACCGCGGATCACGTCATCTCCACCAACACCTCGTACCAGCAGATCGCCATCGACCGCGGTGGCGTGCCGAAGGAGCGCACGAGCGTGGTGCGGTCCGGGCCGGACACGTCGGTGATGCGGCCGGGCCGCCCGGTGCCGGAACTGCGTCGCGGACGCAAGCATCTCGCCGTATGGCTGGGCATCATGGGCCCGCAGGACGGCGTCGACGTGGTCCTCGACATCGCCCGGCGCACCGTGTTCGAGCACGGCCGCGACGACGTGCAGTTCGCCGTGCTCGGCTTCGGCGACTGCCTCGAAGACCTGCGCAAGCAGTGCACCGAACTCGGTCTCGACGACTACGTCGACCTTCCCGGGCGCGTCGGACCGGCGGAGATCTCGGAGTACTTCTCCACCGCCGCGGTCGGGTTGTCGCCGGACCCGCTCAACCCGCTCAACGACGTGTCCACGATGAACAAGACGATGGAGTACCTGGCCTACGGACTGCCCGTGGTCGCCTACCGGCTCACCGAGAACGCCATCTCGGCAGGCGACTGCGCGGTGTACACCGAACCCGGCGACGCGGCCGGGTTCACCGATGAGCTCGTCGCCCTGCTGGACGACCCGGAACGCCGCGAGGACCTCGGCAAGCGGGGCAGGCTGCGGGCCGAACGCGAACTCGACTGGGCCCCGCAGGCGCGGACCTACGTCGCGGTATACGACCGGCTGCTGCGCCGCAGCGGCGCCACCGAGGGGATCTGAGCAATGTTCATCCGAAGAATCGCCGTGGTCGGCACCGGTTACGTCGGCCTGACCACCGGAGCCTGTCTCGCCTCGCTCGGCCACCGCGTGGTGTGCGCCGACGTCGACCCGGACAAGATCGCGCGGCTCTCGCGCGGCGAGGTCGACATCCTGGAACCGCGGCTGGCCGAACTGGTCGCCGAAGGGCTCGCGGCCGGGCGGCTGAGCTTCGTGCTCGGCGCCAAGGCCGCAGTCGTACCTGCTGATGCGGATTCCGCTGCCGAGATCGTGTTCCTGTGCGTGCCGACGCCGATGGGGGTCGGCGGCGTCGCGGACCTCGGTTCCGTGGAAGCCGTGCTGGCCGAGATCACCGACGTACTCGCGCCGGATACGGTGGTGGTCAACAAGTCGACCGTGCCGGTGGGTACCGCGGACCGCACGCTGGAACTGCTCGGCCGCGAGGACGTCGCCGTGGTGAGCAATCCGGAGTTCCTTCGTGAGGGGTCGGCGGTCGAGGACTTCCTGAAGCCGGACCGGATCGTGGTCGGCAGCCGGTCGCAGGACGCGGCCGAACGCGTCGCGGCGCTGTACTCGCGGCTGGGCGCGCCGACCGTGCTCACCGACGCGGCGAGCGCGGAGCTGGTCAAGTACTCGGCAAACTGTTTCCTCGCCATGAAATTGTCGTACGTCAACGCGATGGCCGAGCTGTGCGAGCGGCTGGGGGCCGACATCGGCGACGTCACCGAGGGCATGGGGTACGACCGCCGGATCGGCCAGTCGTACCTCAAGCCGGGTCCGGGCTGGGGTGGTTCGTGCCTGCCGAAGGACACTCGCGCGATGCTGCAGATCGCCGACTCCGCGGACTTCGAGTTCCGCTTGCTGCGCGCGGCAATCGACACCAACGAGCGGCAGCGGCAGCGCATTGTGGACAAAGTGCGGCAGGCGGTCACCGGCCGTCGCTCGGGCACGCTGTCGCACGCCCGGCTCGGCCTGCTCGGCCTGACGTTCAAGGCGCACACCGACGATCTGCGCGATTCCCCGGCGCTCGCAGTGGCCGCGATGCTTCGGCAGGACGGTGCCGAGCTGGTGGCGTACGACCCGGCCCTGTCCGCGGACACGGCGCACCCGGGGCTGGAGTCGATCAGCGTCGTCGAGGATCCGGAGCTGGCGGCGAAGGACGTCGACGCGCTCGTGGTGCTCACCGAATGGCCGCAGTTCCGGTCGCTGGACTGGCCACGGCTGGCGGAGCTGACCCGTCAGCCGGTGGTGGTGGACACGCGGAATCTGATCGACCCCGATGTGCTTGCCCGCGCCGGATTCCGGTGGGACGGGCTCGGGCGGGGCTGAGTTTCAGCGGAGGCGCCGCACCACCGCGCGGAGGTGCGGCGCCAGCGGGGATTCTTTGACCTTGTCCACCACGGTTTTCTCGACCTTGCGGACGATCTTGCGCAGCCCGCCCCTGCTCACCTGCCCCTGATGCACGGTGACCTGACCGGTCATCGCGCGCCGTTTGTATTCGTCCTCGCCACGGCCGAGGTCGATCCGGTGTACGCCGAGGTGCGGCGCGGACTGGACCAATTCCCGCAGCAGGATCCAGCCGGGGGCGAGCCGGGCGAACGCCGGGTCGTACACCGGGAACCACCAGTGCAGTACGCCACCGTCGCGGATGCCGAAGTGCGCGGCGAGGAGTTTCTGTCCTACGTGGACTGTCGAGAGCAGACCGCTGAAGGAATCCTCTTTGGTCGTGAAAAGCCGGTGCAGCAATGCTTTCCGGCTCGGTTCGGCGAAATAGTCGCGCGCTCCGGTGGCCGCGTATTGGCCGCGTTTGAGCCGGATCACCTCGTCGAGGAGCGCCGGGTCTCGATTGTCCGCGACGAATCGCAGCTCACCGTGTTCCCGGGCGGCTTTCGCTGCTCGCCGACGCGCCTGGCCCATGTTGTCCTTGCCGCTGCGTGAAGCTCGGGCCAGATAAGCGTCAAGACCACCTTCGACGTCCAGGAATGGCGAAGGCATCGCGCTTTCGATCCAGGGGGCGAACTCTTTCCCCGGGTCCAGCAAATGGTCGAAGCCGAAGGCACCGGTCTTTAACGCAGGGAGCAGTCCAGCCACCGGAAAATTGTTGCCAGCAGCGAGAATCGGCGATTGGAAGTCGGCAGCGGGCCAGCCTGCCGGACGGGCGATGCCCCCCTCGGTATGCACCGGGAATAGCGCCGTTATTTGGTTTCCTTCTTCGACAATGGCGACCTTTACCGGCGGCCCCTCAGCATGTACCGCGGCCGCAAAGGCCGGATGGAAATACGGGCTGTCCAATACCGGATTCGCCGCGCGGAGCGTATGCCAGGCGTCCAGTTCACGCGGTGCCAACCGGCCGAAGTCGACGACGCGCATCAGCCGGGAAGCGCAGTCAGGCGACGGGACGGCCGCAGCAACGCCACCAATGCCGCACGTGCGGTACGCCGTCCGGCAACGGCCCGAATCAACTCACCCACAGTCACCGCAGCGAAATACCCAGCTGATGCGAGCTTCCCACTGCGACGGCTGAACAACCGCACCCGATTGACCGTAAGCAAGGCCCACAGCACCGGATTCGTCCCGCATTCCCCGCCGATGTGCTCGACCTCCGCCGCCGGTTCGTACCACGGCTCCCAGCCACGATCCCTCGCACGCAACGAGAATTCCGTTTCCTCGCCGTACAAGAGAAAAGATTCGTCCCACGGACCGAGCGTACGAGCAGCGTCGGCAGCAATGAGCATGGCCGCGCCAGTCCCCCACGCAACGGGACCAGGCCGTTCGTAATGCGCCGGATCGGTGATCAGCTCGCCGAGCGTGCCCCACCGCCCGGCGCGACTACCACCGACCAGCGATTCGGCCAGCGCCCGCCGCACTGTCGGGGGACGGCGTAGCGACGGCTGGAGCGTCCCGTCGGAATCGAGCAGCCGTGGGTACACAATTCCACGCCCCGGCTGTTTCAGCGCACGCGCGAGAATGGCCAGCGAACCGCTTTTCGGGCGAGCGTCGGGATTGAGCACGAAAATGCCGTCGACCTCGGCCGCGAGACTCTCGACCGCGCTGTTGATTGCCGCCGCATACCCGCCGTTACGGCCGGTGCGCAGCAGCCGGACCGGAATGTCCCAGTCCCGCTGCGCCACCTCGGCCGTACCGTCGCCCGACATATTGTCCGCGACGACCACTTCGGACAGTTGGACCCCGCGGGCCGCGCCGACGAGCGACGCGAGGCACCCGGGTAGCACGTCCGCGCTGTTGTAGGTCACGACGACGACCGCGACGCGAAACGGCTGCTCTCTCACGGCCGGGATGTCGCCGCGGACCATGTCGTTGTTACGGCGGGTTGTCCGGTTCAGCCCCGCCATTGCTTGACGAACTTCGCCACCGTCCGCCGAGCCCGGCGCCGGATCCCGGGCGCCCCGGCGAGCACGTCGTCGATCCAGGCGTCGTCGAGGTCGTGCCGCAGGCTGGTGCGGGGCTGCAGCCAGCTGTCGCCGCGGGCAGCGCCACCGTCGCTGGTGTACACGCGCTGCACGCCGGACGCCCGCAACGCGGCGAGCACCCGCCGGTCGTACGACCCGAACGGCACGGCCACGCGCCGCACCGGCACGCCCGCATGCCGGGCAAGCACCCGCGGCGCGATCCGGAACTCCTGCTCGACGTGCTGTCCACCGAGCCGCCGCCAGTCGCGGTGCGCCCACCCGTGCGACCCGACACTCATTCCCGAACCGAGCAATGCGTCGATCCCGTCCGCGTCGATCCGCCCCTTCTCGCCGACGCGCCCGGCAAGCAGGAAGAACTCCGCGGTGAGCCCGCGCTCGATCAGCTTCGGCAGCGCGATCTCGACGTCCGAGGCGTTGCCGTCATCGAAGGTCAGCCGCACATCGGGGCGCTCGACCACGGCATCCAGCACCCGCTCGAACTGATCCGCGCGGACCCACGTGTGATCCTCACCAGGCTCCAGCTCCCGCGGCGGTTTCCCGATCCCGTGCACCGTGAGGTTGACGACCCGCCCGGTGGACACGGCCACGCGCTTGACCGGATTCTCGAGAACGTTGCTTCTGGTACCGAACTTGCCCGCCATCTGCACACCCTCCCTCGCTGCCCTCTTTCGAGTCTTATCGGACCAAAAGGGACAAAAGTTACACGGGCATGCATCGTTACTCGAACGGAGCAATCGATTACGGGATCACTTAACTAAAACAGATATCAGCAGGTACTTTTCACACCGCTAATTGCAATTAACCGGCAGTTTGCCTCGGTGCCGAATTCACCGAACCGGCCGGGGAGCCCACCGAGCCGCCCACCGCCGAGGCCGCCGCGACGCCGCCTCCGCCCACCGAGGACTGAGGTCCGACCGGATCTCCGTCCGCGGCCGCACCCACGCGGCCCCCCGGGCAGCACCGACATTCGCATACACGCGCGTCGCACCAGCGTCCCGCAAGTGCGTCAGCACGCGCCGGTCAAACCGCCCCTCCGGCAGCGAAAACCGCTGCACCGGAGTCCCACTGAGCTTCTCGAGCAACCGCGGCGCCAAATCAAGCTCCCGATGAACCGCAAACGTACTGTCCAGCCGCCGCCAGTCCACCCGATCCCACCCATGCGACCCGACGTGCATCCCGGCATCAACCAACTGCCGAAGCCCATCCCGGTCGACGTACCCCCGCTCCCCAACCCGCCCGGCAAGCGGAAAAAACTCGGCGAACACCCCGCGCTCAACCAACCGGGGCAACGCAATCTCAACATCGGACGAATTACCGTCATCAAAGGTCAGATGGGCACCGGTACGCACCACAACCTCAAGCAACGACTCGAACTGCTCGACGGTAATCCACCGCTCATCCTCCCCAGGATCGAGCGCACGCAGAGGCCTGCCAATCCCGTGCACCGCAAAGGTGATCATCAGCAGCCTCCAGTCCGACGTACCCTACCCGATTAATCGGATTCGCAAACGGACTAGTTACCACCAACCCCGAAAGTAAGGCCTTAACCACCGCCCCAACCACCCCGCTCACCCTCGACACAGCAGGAACCCGCGCACATATCCCCACGTGGGAACCCCTTAGACCCCCCGGCCCCCTTCGTCCTTGCCCGCAGTTGCGGCGAGCCGGCCGGGTCAAGGGTGGGCGCAGCCCATCGCGCAGCGACGCCGCAGGCGCCCTTGAGGCGGCCGGCTCGCCGTAACACACTCGAGGCAAGAAGGGGGCCCACCAGCCGAGCACCACCCCCGCACCCGAAACCCCCAGTACCCCAGCCCCACCCCCCAACGCGCCCCCCTACTTACGAATCTCCAACGTGCAACACTTCGGCCCCCCACCAGCCTTCCTCAACTCCGAAACCTCCACATAAACCACCTCAAACCCCCTCCCCTCCAACTCCGACCCCAGCCCCGTGGCCTCCACCGGCAGAACCACATTCCGCCCGTCCGAAACCCCATTCAACCCAAACCACTCCGCATCAACCGAAGACGCCACCACCGCCTCCGGGAACATCCTCCGCAACACCCGCTGCGACCCGGGAGAAAACGCCTCCGGGTAATAAGCAACATTCGACTCACTCAACACAAACAACGCCGTATCCAAGTGGTAATACCGAGGATCGACCAGCTGCAGGGACACCACCGGCACCCCCAGCACCTCCTGCGCCTCCGCATGCGCTGCCGGATCAGTCCGGAACCCGGTACCGGCCAGCAGCACCTGCCCGGTCCAGGCGAAGTCCCCCTCCGCCTCGTTGATCTTCTCCGGCATCGTCAGATCCCGGTACCCATGCTCCAGGAACCACCGCCGGAAATGCTCAGCCTCGGCCGCCCGCTGCGGCGCCCGGAACCGCGCCCCGAGCACCCGCCCGCCGACGACCGTGCCCGAGTTGGCCGCGAACACCATGTCCGGCAACCCCGGCTGCGGCTCGATCTCCTCCACCGTGTGGCCGAGCCGCCGGTAGGTGTCCCGCAGCTCGGTCCACTGCGCGACGGCGACGTCCACGCTGACCGGCTTCGACGGATCCATCCAGGGGTTGATCGAGTAGTCCACCGCGAAGTAACGCGGCGGGCACATCAGGTAGTGGCGGGGCGTCGGCACCCGCGGAGGTACAGCCTCTCCCTGCATACGACCAGGCTAAGGCGGGCCTAATCTCGCAATCAATCGCTGTTCACTGCGCACATACATGCTAAACATTGCGTGTGAACACCATCGACCAGCGAATCGTTTCCTGCCTGCTGGCCAACGCGCGCTCCAGCTACTCGGAGATCGGCAACGTCGTCGGGCTGTCCGCTCCGGCGGTGAAACGCCGCGTCGACCGGCTGCTCGAAACCGGCGTCCTGCGTGGCTTCACGGCGGTCGTCGACCCGGAGGCGCTCGGCTGGGGCACCGAGGCCTTCGTCGAGGTCCACTGCCAGGGCAACGTCACCCCCGGCCGGATCCGCGCGCGGCTCGAACCGCTGCCGGAGGTCGTCGCCGCGTACACGGTGTCCGGCGCCGCCGACGCGATCGTGCACCTGCGGGCCGCCGACATCCACCATCTCGAAACCGCACTGGAACGCCTGCGCGGCCTCGAAATCATCGACCGCACGGTCTCGACGGTCGTCCTTTCGCGCCTGCTGGACCGGCCACCGACGCCCTGAGCTGAGATGCTCCCGGCATGACCGACCGCATCCACAGCGAGCACGACCACGGCGTCGCCCTGCTCACCGTCGACGCTCCGAACAGCCGGAACGCCCTCACCCTCGACCTCTCCGCCGAGCTCGCCGCCGCGGTCGAGCGGGCCGAAGCCGACGAGAGCGTGCACGCGGTGATCGTCACCGGCGCGCCCCCGGCGTTCTGCGCGGGCGCCGACCTGACCGCGCTCGGCGAAGCGGATTCCGCGGGGCTGCGCTCCGTGTACGCCGGATTCCTCGCGGTAGCGCGTTGCACCCTGCCGACGATCGCCGCGGTCGGCGGGGCCGCGGTCGGCGCTGGTCTAAACCTTGCGCTCGCCGCCGACGTCCGCATCGTGGGAGCCCGGGCCAAGTTCATCCCGCGCTTCCTCGAGCTCGGCCTGCACCCCGGCGGCGGCATGACCTGGATGGCGCACCGGCTGCTCGGACCACAGCAGACCGCCGCGATGACCTTGTTCGGCGAGTCCCTCGACGCCACGGCCGCGGTCCGGGCCGGGCTCGCCTTGCGGCTGGTCGACGGCGACCACGACGCGCTGGTCCAGGCCGCCCGTGACCTCGCCGCACCGACGGTCGCCGCGCCGCGCGAGGTCGTGCTGTCCACCAAGCGGACCCTGCGGCACACGAGCGGGCTGACCGAGCACGCCGCGGCCGTGGACGCCGAGATCGCGCCCCAGCTGGAATCGCTGACCGCACCGGCATTCGCCGAACGGCTCGCCGCGATGAAAGCCCGGATCAGCGGCCGCTGATCCGGTCACTGGCACAATTCCCACATCCTAGGAACCCTCAAGCTGGAGCAAGCTGCTGGTCAGCGCGGTCGCGCGGGCAGGAGACGTGCGTCACTGCGGTCCGCGGCCGGATTCGCCCTACCATCAAAGGAACCCCCAGTACGGGCGCCAGGTCCGGGTCCCCCGCATTTCCGGCGGCAGCCGAGTAACCTCGGAAGCAGGCCTCGGCGTCTCCCCGGGGAGCCGACCCGGGGCCGCAGCACGTCGGGAGAGAGGGATTCCCTGACCCATGAGCACGAGTGCGAACGGCAGCGCAGCCGGCAACGGTGCGTTGACCGCGACCCGGTCCACCGAGGTGAACAAACTGGATCGGGTGGTCATCCGGTTCGCCGGTGACTCTGGCGACGGGATGCAGCTGACCGGTGACCGGTTCACCTCCGAGGCGGCGGCGTTCGGCAACGACCTGTCCACCATGCCGAACTTCCCGGCGGAAATTCGCGCACCACAGGGCACCATCCCGGGTGTCTCGTCGTTCCAGGTGCATTTCGCCGACTACGACATCCTCACCCCTGGCGACCGGCCGGACGTGCTCGTCGCGATGAACCCCGCGGCGCTGAAGGCCAACGTGCACGACGTTCCGCACGGCGGCACGATCATCGTCAACACCGACGAGTTCTCCAAGCGCAACCTGGTCAAGGTCGGCTACGACGCGGACCCGCTGGAGGACGATTCGCTGTCGGCCTTCCAGATCCACCGGGTCGCCATGTCGACCCTCACCCAGGGTGCGCTCGCGGACACCGGCCTCGGCAAGAAGGACGCCGAGCGCTGCAAGAACATGTTCGCGCTCGGCCTGCTGTCGTGGATGTACCACCGGCCCACCGAGGGCACCGAGACGTTCCTGCGCGAGAAGTTCGCGAAGAAGCCGGACATCGCCGAGGCGAACATCCTGGCCTTCCACGCGGGCTGGAACTACGGCGAGACCACCGAGTCGTTCGCCACCACCTTCGAGGTCGCGCCCGCGAAGCTGAACAAGGGCACGTACCGGCAGATCACCGGCAACACCGCGCTGGCGTACGGGCTGGTGGCCGCCGGGCAGCAGTCCGGGCTGCAGATCCTGCTCGGCACGTACCCGATCACGCCGGCCTCGGACGTGCTGCACGAGCTGTCCAAGCACAAGAACTTCGGCATCATCACCTTCCAGGCCGAGGACGAGATCGCCGGGATCGGCGCCGCGCTCGGCGCGTCGTACGGCGGCGCGCTGGGGGTCACGTCCACGTCCGGTCCCGGGGTCGCGCTGAAGTCCGAGACGATCGGCCTCGGCGTGATGACCGAGCTGCCGCTGGTGGTCGTCGACGTGCAGCGCGGCGGGCCGTCCACCGGCCTGCCCACCAAGACCGAGCAGGCCGACCTGCTGCAGGCGATGTTCGGCCGGAACGGCGAATCGCCGGTGCCGATCGTCGCGCCGCTCTCGCCCGCGGACTGCTTCGACGCCGCGCTGGAGGCCACCCGGATCGCGCTCAAGTACCGCACGCCGGTGCTGCTGCTGTCCGACGGCGCCATCGCCAACGGGTCCGAACCGTGGCTGATCCCGGACGTCGAGGACCTGCCCGACCTGCGTGTGGAGTTCGCGAGCAAGCCGAACGCCACGGACGGCTCCGGCGAGTTCTGGCCGTACCTGCGCGATCCGGAGACCCTGGCGCGCGAATGGGCCGTGCCGGGCACGGCCGGGCTGCAGCACCGCATCGGCGGGCTGGAGAAGCAGGACGGCAAGGGCAGTATTTCCTACGACCCCGACAACCACGACAAGATGGTGCGGCTGCGCCAGGCGAAGATCGACGGGATCGACGTGCCGGACCTGGTCGTCGACGATCCCTCCGGCGAGGCCCGCGTGCTGGCGCTCGGCTGGGGGTCCTCCTACGGCCCGATCGGCGCGGCCTGCCGGCGCGTGCGCAAGCTCGGAATGCCGATCGCGCAAGCACATCTGCGCCACCTCAACCCGCTGCCGGGCAACCTCGGCGACGTGCTGGCGCGGTACGACAAGGTCGTGGTCCCGGAGATGAACCTCGGCCAGCTCGCGCTGCTGCTGCGCGGCAAGTACCTGGTGGACGTGCACTCGCACACGAAGGTCGCGGGCCTGCCGTTCAAGGCGGAGGAGTTGCAGAACGTGTTCGCCGACATCATCGCCAACCTGGTTCCGGAGGGTGTCAAGTGACCGCGATCGATTTGGGGCTGCCGCAGCTGGGTGGCCTCGACCTGGTGCCCACCAACGACGAGCCGCAGAAGGCCAAGGACTACAAGTCCGACCAGGAAGTGCGCTGGTGCCCCGGCTGCGGCGACTACGTGGTGCTCAACGCGGTGCAGTCGTTCCTGCCCTCGCTGGGGCTGAAGCGCGAGAACATCGTGTTCATCTCCGGCATCGGCTGCTCGTCGCGGTTCCCGTACTACCTCGACACGTACGGCATGCACTCGATCCACGGCCGCGCGCCGTCGATCGCCACCGGGCTCGCGACCACGCGGCCGGACCTGTCGGTGTGGGTCGTCACCGGTGACGGCGACGCGCTGTCCATCGGCGGCAACCACCTGATCCACGCGTTGCGGCGCAACGTGAACATCAAGATCCTGCTGTTCAACAACCGGATCTACGGGCTCACCAAGGGCCAGTACTCGCCGACGTCCGGACAGGGCATGGTCACCAAGTCCACCCCGATGGGCTCGCTGGACACGCCGTTCAACCCGCTGTCGCTCGCGATCGGCGCGGAGGCGTCGTTCGTCGGCCGCGCGCTGGACTCCGACCGCAAGGGCCTCACCGAGGTCCTCGAAGCGGCGGCGAAACACCGCGGTTCGGCACTGGTGGAGATCTACCAGAACTGCCCGATCTTCAACGACGGCGCGTTCGACGTCCTGAAGGACAAGGACGAGGCGGCGCAGCGGCTGATCCCGCTGCACGCGGGCGAGCCGATCCGGTTCGGTTCCGAGGGCGAGTACGGCGTGCGCCGCGGCGACTGGGGCGGGCTCGACGTCGGCAAGGTCGCCGAAATCGGCGAGGAGAACCTGGTGGTGCACGACCCGTCAATCGCCGACACGTCGTACGCCTTCGCCCTCACCCGGCTCGGCGACCAGAACCTCAACCACGTCCCCACCGGCATCCTGCGGCAGGTCGAGCGCCCCACATACGACGACGCGGCCCGCGCCCAGGTCGAGCAGGCCCGCGAAGCCCGCACCCCAGATCTGCAGGGCCTGTTGCGCGGCAAGGACACCTGGACCGTCGACTGACTCCGTCAGCTGAAAGTCCGTGAAGGGAACCATGACGGAATCAGATTCCCTCATGGTTCCCTTCACGGACTTGGGCTTGCTCAGTGCAGCGGCCGGAACCCGACGCGCTCGGCATCGGCCGCGCTGCGGAACCAGACCTCCGCGACCATCCGCGGGAACTGCGCTGATTCCTCGGTGCAGTACCGCAAAGCGGTGACGCTCGCCTTCACCGTGAACCCGTCTCCCGGACGGCCACCGCCCGGACGCGGCATCGCCGACCCCGGGCCGAACGGCCCCGGTGGAATCGCGTCGTCGGCGCTTTGGCGGGCAGGCGGGGGTTCGGGGGCGTTCATCGCGGCCTGGTTCGGCTGGACGGACGGCTCGAAGAGCGATCCGCTGTGCGCTCCGCTCACGCCGGGGTCACGCCGCTCCACCGGCCGCATCGACGGCTGAATGGGCCGCGGCGGATCGAACCCACCCCGCGGGGATTCGCGGCGCTGCCGCTTCGGCAGTACCTGGGCGCCGTCCGGAATGTCCTCAATGGACTCCGGGGGCTCAATGGGTTCTGGGGACTCCGGGGACTCGGCAGGCGCTTCGGGCAGTTCAGCCGAGGTGAGGTGGTCAGTCGCCGGGGCCTCGTCGAGATGCCCGGCCCCCGGCTCGCTCGCGAGGTGCCCGGCGCCCGAATCGGCGTACCCGACACTCGGCATTCCCGCGGCGGTGGGATCCGACGGCTCCTCGAACGCCGACCGCGCGGGAGGATCCGGCTGCGCAAACCAGTCCGGCTCAGCTGCCGGAGGGTTGCGCGGACCGGGACGGAACAGGGAAACCGGCCCCTCGGACGCTTCGGACTCCGAAGTGGACGGTTCCACCGAGGTGTCCGAAGTGGACGGATTGGTGGGCGAGGGGGTGAACAGCGCCGAACCGTCCGAAGTGGACGACTCCGGGGTGAATGGCTCTGCGGGGTATGACTCGGTGGTGAACGGCTCCGGAGTGGACAGTGCCGAAGCGGAGGTTTGGTCCGCCGCAGCGGGATCCAGCCGACGCTCCAAACCGGACAGTGCATCGGGCTCCGCCCCGGAGCGCTGCCCCGTGCTCTCGGCAAGGCGGTGGTAACCGGAGTCGTGCTCCTCGACCGGCTCGGCAACCCGGCTGTGGTAACCGGAATCGGGCCCGTCAGCAGGCTCGGCAACCCGGCCGTATCCGGAGTCGGATTGGTTGGCAGGCTCGGCAACCCCGCTGCCGTAACCGGAAGCAGGCGCAACCCCGCGATATCCGTGGTCGGCCTGATCGGCAGGCTCGGCAGCCCGGTGGAAGGCGCTGCCGGGCCCGCCCGGTTCCGCCGTTCCGTACCCGGCCGGTTCCGCTGCCGGTTCGGCGACCCGGTGGTACCCCGGCTCTTCCTCGACCGGGGCCGGCTCGGCGACCCGGTGCTGGCCGCTGTCGTGGTCGTCGGCGATGCGGTGGTAGCCGGACTCGCGCTCGACCGGCGTCAGGTAGTCGGTGGCCGACACGCGGTACGCCGCCGTCGAGTCCGCCGTCTCCTCGGCTTCGGCGCGGGCGAACGCTTCGTCCACGTCCTCGTCGCGGGTCGTCTCCGGTTCCGGGGCCGTGCGGTACTCCGCGTCGTACTCCGACTCCGGTTCGAAGGTGCGCGTCGGCGGCTCGAAGGTGCGCGTGGCCGGCGGGATCAGCTCCGTGGGGGCGTGCTCACGCTGGTCACGGGTCCAGTCCTCGGCGGGCGGCGTCAGCACCGCCGTGCGCGACGCGTTGGCCGGGACGCGCGCCGATTCGGCGTGCGCGGCCGTCAGCTCCGCCTCCAGGTCCCGGACCCGCTTGCGCGCGGGACGCGCCAGCACCAGCCACGCGACGAGCGCGCCGACGAAGAAGGCCAGCAGGCTCCACAGCCACACCTGCCCGAAAATGGACATTTACCGCCCCTTTTAGAACGTTCGCGCGACCAGGTAGTCGGCGACCGACTCGCAAGCGTCGCGCGCAGGGGACGCGGGCAGCGCGGCGAGCTCGGCACGTGCTCGGGAAGCGTAGTCGGAAAGGGTGGCCCGCGCGCGTTCGAGGCCGCTCGAACGACGCAGCAGGTCAAGTGCCTCGTCGACCAGCTTGTCCTCGGTGATCGGGCCGGCGAGCAGCTCCACCAGCCGAGGGTCCGTGCAGGGGTCGGCGAGCGCGTACAGCATCGGCAGCGTGCGCACGCCTTCTCGCAGGTCAGTGCCCTGCACCTTGCCCAGTTCGGCCGACGGCGACGCGATGTCGATGACGTCGTCGGAGATCTGGAACGCGGTGCCGATGATCTCGCCGAACCGGCGCAGTGCCAGGATGTGCTCCTCGGCTGCGCCGGACATCATCCCGCCGAAGCGGCCGGACGTCGCGATCAGCGAGCCGGTCTTCTGCGCGATCACGGTGAGGTAGTGCTCGACCGGGTCGTCGCCGGGACCCGGGCCGACCGTCTCGCGCATCTGGCCGGTGACCAGTTCACCGAATGTCTCGGCGATGATCCGCGCCGCGTCCGTGCCGAGGTCGGCGACGAGCCGCGAGGCGTGCGCGAAAAGGAAGTCTCCGGTGAGGATCGCGACGGTGTTGTCCCAGCGCGCGTTGACGCTCTCCGCGCCGCGCCGCATGGTCGCCTCGTCCATCACGTCGTCGTGGTACAGCGTGGCCAGGTGCACCAGCTCGACCGCCGCGGCGGCGATGAGCACCTGCTCCCCCTGCTTGGGCCCGAAGTGCGAAGACAGCAGCGTGAAGAGCGGGCGAAAACGTTTGCCCCCGGCTTCGACCAGGTGCAACGCGGCGTCGTGGACGGCAGGCACATCGCTCTTGACGACGTCCCGCAGCATCGTCTCGACGTCGGCCAGTCCCCCGGCGATGGCCCGCAGCAGCGGCTCGTCCTGGATCTGCAGCCCGACGGTCGCGCGCAGGTCCTCGACAGCGCCATCCCGGGCCGTGGCGGAACCCGCCCCCGGAGGTGGTGAAGACACAGACACGTCGGCTCCGCTCTCTCATGGCACTGGTTCGCAAACCGGCATTACCCCCTTCAGGGTAATGGTTGGCCCGGTGCCGCCGTTTACCCGCTGTCCTGCGGAAACGGTGACGAACATGACACCGGCGCCGCTGGTCGGGGCCGGGCCACGAACGGGTAGATCCACGGTCCCGGACGGGTGATCACGGCGCGGAGCGGCAACGGGCGAATCGGACCTGCGGATAGTCACTGGAGGAAGACCGTCAGCGAGGAGACCAACGACATGCGGAACACGACCTTCCGGCGGGCCGGGCTCGCCACTGTGGTGCTGATGGCCGGCGGCCTGCTCGCCGGCGCGGGAACCGCGGCCGCGGCCACCCCGGCCGGAGTCGCCGACCTCGGCGGCGCGAACTTCACCAAGGGCTCCACCACGGTCGCGGTGGCACCGCTGGCGCCGTGTGCCGTGGAAGGGCCCACGAGCGGCACGTCGAACGCCGTCCTCAAGACCGGGGTCACCTTCGGCGGCGGGACGTCCTCGTGCACCACGGAGGTCACCGACCCGGCCAACGACGTCACCACCACGACGTCCACCGCCACCGGCAAGAACTTCGAGCTGTCGGCCCTCGTCAGCGCGGGCGGGAAGCGCATCAAGCTGGGCTCGTACACGGTCACCTGCAAGGCGACGCAGAACCAGACGAACGCGAACTGGACGTTCAGCGGGCTGTCCGGCATCACCGGTCTGCCCTCGCCGATGCCCGCGAACTACGCCAAACCGCTCACGAAGACCGACGGAACCGTGCTCGCCACCGCGGTGTTCAACGGCCAGTCGCTCCCGGGCGACGGCAGCATCGACCTGACCATGCTGCGCATCGACTTCGCCCCGGCGTCCGGCATCACCGGCTCGGTCACCGTGGGCCACACCGCCTGCTCGCCCACCCCGTAACCACGCCCCCGCCGAAAGCGCCCCAATGTGGCATTGGGTGCATCTGACGCACCCAATGTGGCGTTCGGTGCATCTGACGCACCCAATGCCACATTGGGGTCGCGGCGGCGGAGGGGGGTTACGAGGCGAAACCGCCTGAGGCGGCCCAGTTCAACGCGAAGGCCGGGACCACGCCGAGGACCAGCGTCACCACCACCCCGAGCGCGATGGCCGCCGTCGTGAAGCCGCCAGGTACGGACACCGTCGGGCCGTCCGCGGCGGGTTCCGAGAAGTACATCAGCACGATCACGCGCAGGTAGAAGAACGCCGCCACGGCGCTGAACACCAGCGCGATCACCACCAGCGGCGCCATTCCGTCCGACAGCGCGGCCGAGAACACCACGAACTTGCCCACGAAACCGCTCGTCAGCGGGATTCCGGCCAGCGCAAGCAGCAGGAACGTGAACACCCCGGCCAAGAGCGGCGACCGTTTCGCCAAGCCCGCCCACGCCGACAGATGCGTTGCCTCGCCGCTGGAATCGCGGACCAGGCTCACCACGCCGAACGCCGCCAGCGTCGTGAAGCCGTACGCCAGCAGGTAGAACAGCGTGCTCGACAGCCCGTCCTCGGTCATCGCGATCGCGCCCACGAGCAGGAAACCCGCGTGCGCAATGGACGAGTACGCGATCATCCGCTTCACGTCCGTCTGGGT
This sequence comes from Amycolatopsis jejuensis, assembly GCF_000717335.1. GTDB lineage: Bacteria > Actinomycetota > Actinomycetes > Mycobacteriales > Pseudonocardiaceae > Amycolatopsis > Amycolatopsis jejuensis. Next base: position 320,902 of record NZ_JNYZ01000012.1, on the reverse strand, counting down.
CAGGCCGAGGATTGCGCCGATCACCATCGAGATGATCGCCACCGCCCACATCACGCCGCGCCATTCCCAGCTCGTCGACGAGAACCCGACGGTGAGCACGCGCAGGATCGCGCCGAATGCGGCGACCTTCGTGCACGCCGCCATGAAGCCGGTGACCGGCGTCGGCGCGCCCTGGTACACGTCCGGCGTCCAGGTGTGGAACGGGCCGACCGAACCCTTGAACAGCAAGCCGACCACGAGCAGTCCGAGACCGGCGAACAGCAGCGTGTCCGACCGGTCCGAACCCGCCGCCGCGTGCGCGATGTCGACCAGCTTCACCGAGTTCGCGTAGCCGTACAGGAGCGCGAGCCCGTAAAGGAAGAACGCCGACGAGAACGCACCCAGCAGGAAGTACTTGACGGCCGCTTCCTGCGAGATGAGCCGGCGCCGCCGGGCGAGGCCGCACATCAGGTACAGCGGCAGGGAAAGCACTTCCAGCGCGATGAACATGGTGAGCAGGTCGTTGGCCGCGCAGAAGGTCATCATGCCGCCGAGCGCGAACAGCGTCAGCGGGAACACCTCGGTCTGCGACGCCGTCGTGGCACCTGCCTGCGCACGGTCCTGCACCGTGCCCGGCCGGATCGCCGCCTGCGCCACGAACGCGCCGCCGGGCTCCACCTTGCGGTCCGCGATCAGGAACACCGCACCCACCGCGAGCAGCAGCAGCGTGCCCCACAGGAAGAGCGACGGCCGGTCCACCGAGATCGCCCCGGAGAACGTCGTCGTACCCGCCTTCGGGGCCGAACCGGTGGCGTACAGGATCAGCGAGACCCCCGCGGCGACGATCGCGACGAGGGAGATCGTGACCTGGATCCCCCACCGCGTCGCCTTGGGTGCAAACGCTTCCACCAGCACGCCCACGCATGCGACGCCGAAGACGATCAGCATCGGCAGCACGGCCGCGTAGTCGACCGAGGGCACCTCCACCGGCGCCGCGGGCGCCTGTGCCAGGAACATGTCGAGCACGGTTTACTTGCCTCCCTGCACGGCAGACAGCGTCGCCTGCACCGACGGGGTGATCGTGTCGAGCATCGGCTTGGGGTAGAAGCCCAGCCCGATGATCAGGATGACCATGGGCGCGAGGATCGCGATCTCGCGTCCGCCGAGGTCCTTGATGGTCTTCTTCGCCCCGAGCTCCGGCGCGATTGCCGTACCCGGGCCGCCGCCGGCACCCACCAGCGCATCACCACGAACTGGGCCCTGCATGATCCGCTGGTACAGCCACAGCACGTACGCCGCGGCCAGCACCATGCCGACGGTGGCGATGATCGTGTACACCGGCTGGTCCACATAGGACCCCAGGAGCACGAGGAACTCGCTCACGAACGAGTTGGTCCCCGGCAGCGACAACGCGGAAAGCCCGGCCAGCAGCAGCATTCCGCCGAGCAGCGGGGTCACCTTCGCCATCCCGCCGTAGTCGGAGATCCGGCTCGACCCGCCGCGCATCACGATCAGGCCGATCACCACGATCAGCATCCCGGTGGACAGGCTGTGGTTCAGCATGTACGACACCGAACCGACCACGGCCTGCTCGTTGAACGTGAAGATGCCGAGCGCGATGAACCCGAAGTGGGCGATCGACACGTACGCGATGAACCGCTTCATGTCGCGCTGCCCGGCCGCCAGCATCGAGCCGTACAGGATGCCGATCACCGAAAGGATCAGCACCAGCGGCGCCAGCGTTTTGCTCGCCTCCGGGAACATCGGCAGGCAGTAGCGCAGGAACCCGAACGTGCCGACCTTGTCCAGCACGCCGACCAGCAGCACCGCGACGCCGATCGGCGCCTGGCCCGCGGCGTCCGGGAGCCAGGTGTGGAACGGCACCAGCGGCGCCTTGATCGCGAACGCGAGGAAGAAGCCGAGGAACAGCCAGATCTGCGTGCTCGCCGGTGCTTCCCGGACGACCGTGACCAGCGTGGCCCAGTCGAACGTGCCCTTGCCGAGCTTGTCCGAGGCCAGCGAGTACGCCCCGATCGCCGACGCCAGCATGATCAGGCCGCCGAGGAACGAGTACAGGAAGAACTTCACCGCCGCGTACTGCCGGTTCGCGCCGCCGTAGCCGCCGATCAGGAAGTACATCGGGATCAGCATGATCTCGAAGAGCACGTAGAAGAGGAACACGTCGGTCGCCGCGAAGACGCCGATCGTGATCGCTTCCTGCAGCAGGATCAGCGACAGGAACCCGCCGGCACTGCGGCCCGCGGGCAGCTTGTCGGTGAGGCCGAGTGCGCCGACGACGATCGGCACGAGCAACGCGATCACCGCGATCATGATCAGCGAAATGCCGTCGGTGCCGAACGAGATGTGGATACCGAAGCTCGGGATCCAGTCCATCGTGGTGGCCTGCTGGATGCGCTCGCCCGAAGGCGAGTAGCTCGCCCAGAACGGGATGATCAGCAGGAACTCCACAATGGACACGACGAGCGCCGTGGCGACCGCGGCCCGGTCGTTCCCCTTGAGGAACGCCAGCACCGCCGAGCCGGCCAGCGGCAGCAGGATGAGTGCCAGAAGCCAAGTCATGTCAGGAGAACCTCACCAGCAGAAGGGCCGCCAGAAGCAGGAACGTGCCGCCGAGCATGGACAGCGCATACGACCGCACGAACCCGGTCTGCATCCGGCGCAGCCGACCGGACCCGCCGCCGAGTGCCGCGGCAATGCCGTTCACCGCGCCGTCGACACCGCGGTTGTCCACGTACACCAACGCCCTCGCGAGCCAGGTGCCCGGACGCGCGACCAGGGTTTCGTTGAGCGCGTTGCCGTACAGGTCCTTGCGTGCCGCGCGCACCGGCCAGGACACCCGCTCGGGGCGCTCCACCGGAATGTCGCGCGACGGCCGGAACAGCCACACCGCCAGCAGTACGCCGAGCGCGGCCAGCACCAGCGTGGCCGCCGGGACGGTCCACGACGGGATCGGGGTGTGCTCGGCGTGCTCGAACTCGCCGACCACCGGGGAAAGCCAGTCCACGAACCGGTTGCCGATCGCGAAGAACGCACCGGCGCCGATCGAGCCGACCGCAAGGATCGCCATCGGGATCCACATGACCGGCTTGGACTCGTGCGGGTGGAAGTCGCGGCCGTCGGACGACTTGATGTCCTTCCAGCGCTGCTTGCCGAAGAAGGTCATCATCATCAGCCGCGTCATGTAGAACGCGGTGAGCCCGGCGCCGATCACCGTCGCGAGCCCGAACGCCCAGCCACGCCAGCCTTCCTGGCCGAACGCGGCTTCGATGATCGCGTCCTTCGTGTAGTACCCGGTGAGGAACGGGAAGCCGATGAGCGCCAGGTAGCCGAAGCCGAAGGTGACGAACGTGATCGGCATCTTCCTGGCGAGGCCGCCGAACTTGCGCATGTCGACCTCGTCGTTCATGCCGTGCATGACCGAACCGGCGCCGAGGAACAGCCCGGCCTTGAAGAAGCCGTGTGCCACCAGGTGCATGATGCCGAGCGCGTAGATCCCCGGCCCGAGGCCGACGGCCAGCATCATGTACCCGATCTGGCTGACCGTGGAGTACGCGAGCACCTTCTTGATGTCGTCGTAGGCACACCCGACGATGCACCCGAGCAGCAGCGTGACCGCGCCGACCAGGGTGACCACCAGGCGCCCGTCCGGTGTCGCGGTGAAGATGACGTTGCAGCGGGCCACGAGGTACACGCCCGCGGTGACCATCGTCGCCGCGTGGATGAGCGCCGACACCGGGGTCGGGCCTTCCATCGCGTCCGGCAGCCAGGCCTGCAGCGGGAACTGGCCGGACTTACCGCAAGCGCCGAGCAGCAGCAGGATCGCGATCGCGGTGATCGCGCCCGGCGGGATCTTGCCCTGCGTCACGCCTTCGAAGACCTGCGCGTACCCGGTCGACCCGACGTACTTGAACATCAGGAAGATCGCCAGCGCGAGCCCGACGTCGCCGACGCGGTTCATCAGGAACGCCTTCTTCGCCGCGGTCGCGGCGGACGGACGGCCCTGATACCAGCCGATCAGCAGGTACGACGCGAGACCCACGCCTTCCCAGCCGAGGTACAGCGTCACGAAGCTGTTGCCCAGCACCAGGATCAGCATCGACGCGATGAAGAGGTTGAGGTACGCGAAGAAGCGGTACCGGCCCTCGTCCTCGGCCATGTAGCCGATCGAGTAGAAGTGGATCAGCATGCCGACGCCGGTGATCAGCAGGACGAACGTCAGCGACAGCGCGTCGATGCGCAGCCCGAAGTCCACCTGCAGCTGGGTCACCGGGATCCAGGAGTACACCTTGGTGTCGGTGACCGCGTGGCTGTCGGTGGAGAAGAACAGGAGCACGCCGTACACGAAGGCGAGCGTGACGGTGGCACAGCCGAGCAGATGCCCCCACGCCTTCGCGCGCTTCCCGGATAGCAGCAGAACCAGGGCGCCGAGGGCGGGAAGGGCCACCAGCAGCCACGATGATGCGGTCACTCGGTCGTCTCCCTCAGTACTTCAGCAGGTTCGTGTCGTCGACCGAGGCCGAACGGCGGGTGCGGAAGATCGCCATGATGATCGCCAGTCCCACCACGACCTCGGCGGCCGCGACCACCATCACGAAGAACGCCATCACCTGGCCGTGCAGCCCGCCGTTGATGCGGGCGAAGGTGACCAGGGTGAGGTTCACCGCGTTCAGCATCAGCTCGATGCACATGAACACGACGATCGCGTTGCGGCGGACCAGCACGCCCACCGCGCCGATGCAGAACAGCAGCGCGGACAGCAGCAGGTAGTAGCTCGGGGTCACTTTCCGTCCCCTTCTTCTTCGGCCGGTTCGGCCTTCGGCACGCCGCCGACCAGCGCGTGCGCGTCGGGCTTCGGACCCTCGTCGGCGATCAGCTTGCGCTCACGCATGAGCCGGATCGCCGAGGTGGACTCGATGATCTCCGACATCGACTCCGGCGCGACCGAGCCGTCCGGCAGCAGCGCGGGCGTGGAGACCGAACTGGCGGTGGCGAACACGCCGGGACCGGGCAGCGGCGACGGGCGGTCGTGCTCGCCGCGGAAGCGCATCTTGACCAGTTCGCGCTGGGAAACCTTGCCGCCCTTGGCATTCCGGCCGGAGAAGGCCAGCACCATCGCGCCGAGCGCGGCGGTGATCAGCAGCGCCGAGGTGAGCTCGAACGGGAACAGGTACTCGGTGAAGATGAGCCGGCCGAGACCGCCCGGGCCGCCGCCGGTCGGCTGGTACGGGTCCAGCGGCGCGGCCGGGGTCACGTTCACCAGCGAACGGAAAACGCCCGCGGCGATCAGCGCGGCCAGTCCGACGCCGAGCAGCGTCGCGGCCATCCGCTGCCCGCGCAGCACCTCGACCACCGAGTCCGAGCTCTCCCGGCCGACCAGCATCAGCACGAAGAGGAACAGCATCATGATCGCGCCGGTGTAGACGATGATCTGGGTGAACCCGAGGAACGGCGCGGACTGGGTCATGTACATCGCGCCGAGGGTGAGCATCGTGAGCACCAGCCACAACGCCGAGTGCACGGCGTTGCGGGAGAAGATCATCCCGAGCCCGCCGAGCAGCGAAAGCGGGCCGAGGATCCAGAACGCAATGGCTTCGCCGGTCGACACGGACGCGTCGACGGGGGCCTGGGCGAGCACGGCGGCAATCACTGCTTCGCCTCCTGCTGCGCCTTGGCCGCCAGCTCGGGACCGTTGACGTAGTAGTCCTGCTCGTTTTCGCCGAGCCGCATCGGGTGCGGCGGCTGCTCCATGCCGGGCAGCAGCGGGGCGAGCAGGTCTTCCTTGGTGTAGATGAGCCGCTGCCGGTCGTCGTCGGCCATCTCGTAGAAGTTGGTCATGGTGAGCGACCGGGTCGGGCAGGCCTCGATGCACAGGCCGCAGCCGATGCAGCGCAGGTAGTTGATCTGGTAGTCCGCGCCGTAACGCTCACCCGGCGAGTACCGCTCTTCGTCGGTGTTGTCGCCGCCCTCGACGAAGATCGCGTCCGCCGGGCACGCCCACGCGCACAGCTCGCAGCCGACGCACTTTTCCAGCCCGTCCGGATGCCGGTTGAGCTGGTGGCGGCCGTGGTACCGCGGGGCCGACGGCGCGCCCGCCTCGGGGTACTCCTCGGTCGCCACCTTCTTGAACATCATCCCGAAGGTGACGCCGAACCCCTTGATGGGATTGAGGAAGTCAGTTGCCGCCATCTTCTGTCCCTTCCTGTGCGGCCCCGGAGGTGACGCCGGCCGGCTTGCGCCGCGCGGCCTTCGCCTCCGCCTTGGCCAGCGCCTTCTGCCGCGGCGTGGACTCCGGGACCCGCAGGTCAAGCGGCGGCACCGGGTAGCCGCCGCCGGTGAGGTCCACGTAGTCCGATTCGGGCACCTTCTTGTCCGGCAGCGCGAGGCTCAGCAGCACGAGCACGACCAGCACGATGCCGACGCCGACGAGGATCTGCGGCCAGCTCCACTGGATGGTCTTGATCGCGACCACGACCACGATCCACACCAGGTTCACCGGCACCAGGACCTTCCAGCCCAGCCGCATGAACTGGTCGTACCGCAGCCGCGGCAGCGTGGCGCGCAGCCAGATGAAGCCGAAGAGCAGCACGAACGTCTTGGCGAAGAACCAGAGGACCGGCCACCAGTTCTGGTTCAGCGGCGAATCGTCGCCGACGAACGGGAACCGCCAGCCGCCGAGGAAGAGCGTGGTGCAGAACGCCGAGACGATCACCATGTTGACGTACTCGGCGAGGAAGAACATCGCGAACTTCATCGAGTTGTACTCGGTGTGGAACCCGCCGACCAGCTCCGACTCGGCCTCCGGGAGGTCGAACGGCGCGCGGTTCGTCTCGCCGACCATCGAGATCACGTAGATCACGAAGCTCGGGATGAGCATGTAGAAGTACCAGCCGTGCGTCTGCGCCTGCACGATTTCCGACGTCTGCAGCGACCCGGAGTACAGGATCACCGCGACGATCGAGAGGCCCATCGCGATCTCGTAGGAGATCACCTGCGCGGCCGAGCGCATGCCACCGAAGAGCGGGTACGGCGAGCCGGACGACCAGCCGGCCAGCACGATGCCGTACACGCCGATCGACGAGCAGGCCAGGATCACCAGCACGCCGACCGGGAGGTCCATCAGCTGAAGCACCGTCTGGTGCCCGAAGATCGAGACGACCGGGCCGAACGGGATGGCCGACAACGCGATCAGCGCGGGTACCGCGGACACCACCGGGGCGAGGAAGTACACCTTGCGGTCGGCGGTGTCCGGGATGATCTGCTCCTTGAACGGGAGCTTGACGGCGTCCGCGAGCGACTGCAGGTAGCCGCCGGGGCCGACCCGGTTGGGGCCGGGGCGGTTCTGCATCCGGCCGATCGCCTTGCGCTCCCACACGATCAGGAAGATCGTGAGGATCGGCCCGATCAGCAGGACCACGACCGCCTTGATCAGGATGAGCCACCACGGGTCGTCGGCGAGGAGCCGGGCCCGTTCGGCTGCGTCCGGGTACGCGGCGAGGAACTGCGTGAGCTGCGGGCTCACTGGTCACCTCCGGAAATCTGCACGAGCGCGCCGTGTCCAGCGGCCAGTGCGGCGCGGACGGCCGAGCCGTCGGAGTTGCCGGGCAGCCACACGACGCCGTCCGGCAGGTCGGCCACCTCGACCGGCAGGGTGATCGACCCACGTTCGGTGGCCACCTTCACCGTGGTGCCGAGGCCCTCGGCGGTCTTCGCCGACAGCCGCGCGACCGGCGTCCGCTGGGTGCCCTTGAGGTGCGGTTCGCCGTCCTGCAGCGAACCGTTGTCGATCAGCTGCCGCCAGGTCGCGAGCACCGCCTGCCCCGGCCCCGGCTCAGAACGCCCCAATGTGGCATTGGGTGCGTCAGATGCACCCAATGTGGCATTCGGTGCGTCAGATGCACCCAATGCCACATTGGGGTGCTTGGACAGGCGGGAGAGGTCGGCGGCGGAGGCGGCGGGGGTTTGGGTGAAGAGGTCGGCGTCCATCTCGACGGCGAGGGTGTCGAGGACCCGGCCGTCCGGGAGGGAACCGGTGCCTTCGAGCGTGATGTCGAATGCGCGGCGGCGGCCTTCCCAGTTGAGGTAGCTACCCGCCTTCTCCACCGACGGCGCGACCGGCAGGACCACGTCGGCCCGTTCGGTGACCTCGCTCGCCCGCAGCTCCAGGCTGACCACGAAGCCTGCGTTGTCGAGTGCGCGCCGCGCCAGGTCCGGGTCGGGCAGGTCGTTCGGGTCGACGCCGCCGACCACCAGCGCGTCCAGCTGTCCGCCCGAAGCGGCCTCGAGGATGCCGGTGACGTCCCGCCCGGGCGAGGCGGGAAGCTCTACGCCCCACTGCTTTTCGACCTCGGCGCGGGCGGCCGCGTCGGTGACCGGACGGCCGCCCGGCAGCAGTGTCGGCACGCAGCCGGTCTCCAGCGCACCCCGATCGCCTGCGCGGCGCGGGATCCACGCCAGCCGGGCGCCGGTCCGGGCGCTCAGCCGCTGCAGCGCGGAGAACAGGCCGGGGATTTCCGCCGCCCGCTCGCCGACCAGCACCACCGCACCGTCGCCACTCAAAGCGGTGTCGACGTCGGCCGCGTGCTGCGCGATGCCGTCGACCGCGGCGGCCTCGCCACCGGGTACGCAGGCCAGCAGCTCACCGAAGGTCTTGCGCACCGACGAGGTGGTCCACTGTCCCAAGTGGACGACCCGGGTGCGGTTCTTGCGGGCTGCCTTGCGCAGCCGCAGGAACACGATCGGCGCCTCGTCCTCGGGCTCGAACGCCACGCACAGCACCGTGCGCGCCCGCTCGATCTCGCCGAACGTCACACCGGTTTCCGGCGTCGTACCCACCACTGCCGAACTGAGGAACGCCAGCTCCTCGTCCGAGTGCGGGCGGGCGCGGAAGTCGATGTCGTTGGTACGCAAGGCAATCCGGGCGAACTTCGAGTACGCGTACGCGTCCTCGACAGTCAGCCGACCGCCGGTGAGCACCGCGGCACCCTTGCCGTCACGGGCCTTCAGCAGCCCTTCCGAAGCGATCCGGAGCGCGTCGGTCCAGGAGGCTTCTTCCAGCTCACCCGCCGCGTTGCGGACCAGCGGGCGGCGGATCCGGTCGTCCGCCTGCACGTAGCGGAACGCGAAGCGGCCCTTGTCGCACAGCCACTCCTCGTTCACCTCCGGGTCGTCACCGGCCAGCTTGCGCTGGATCTTGCCGCGCCGGAAGTCGGTGCGCTCGTCGCAGCCGGACGAGCAGTGCTCGCACACACTCGGCGACGACACCAGGTCGAACGGCCGTGACCGGAACCGGTACGCCGCACTCGTGAGCGCGCCGACCGGGCAGATCTGGATCACGTTGCCGGAGAAGTAGCTCTGGAACGGCTCGCCACTGGTCGTGCGCGAAGCCAGGTCGAGCACGTCGGCCGTTTCCGCGGTCCCGATCTGCTGGTGCGCGCCGCGTTCGAGCAGCTCGATGAACGGGTCACCGGCAATCTGCGCCGAGAATCGCGTACAGCGCTGGCACAACACGCACCGCTCGCGGTCGAGGAGCACCTGCGACGAGATCGGCAGCGGCTTCGCGAACGTGCGCTTGGTGTCGACGAACCGCGAGTCCGTGCGGCCATGCGCGAGCGCCTGGTTCTGCAGCGGGCACTCACCGCCCTTGTCACAGATCGGGCAGTCCAGCGGGTGGTTGATGAGCAGCAGCTCCATCACACCCTGCTGGGCCTTGTCCGCCACCGGCGAGGTGAGCTGCGTCTTGACCACCATGCCGTCGGCGACCGTCATCGTGCACGAGGCCTGCGGCTTCGGCATCGGACGGCCGCCCATCTCGACCTCGACCAGGCACTGGCGGCACGCGCCAGCCGGGTCGAGCAGCGGGTGGTCGCAGAACCGCGGGATGACCGTGCCGAGCCGCTCGGCGGTGCGGATCAGCAGCTCACCCTTGGGTGCGATGACCTCTTCGCCGTCGATGGTCAGCTTCACGTGACCTTCGGGGACCGGGATCTCCGAAGTCGTCGTCTTGTCGGGCGCGATCGTCATGCCTGCGCTCCCACCAGCTCGCGCTTGTTGCTCTCGCACAGTGCGAGGAACTCGTCCCGGAAGTACTTGATGCCACTGGTGATCGGCGACACCGCGCCGTCCCCGAGTGCGCAGAACGACCGGCCGAGGATGTTGTCGCACACGTCCAGCAGGGTGTCGATGTCCTCTTCGGTGCCGTGCCCCTCGACCATCCGCTCGAGGATCTGCGCGAGCCAGTACGTGCCCTCGCGGCACGGCGTGCACTTGCCGCACGATTCGTGCTCGTAGAACTGTGTCCACTTCATCACGGCCCACGGCACCGAAACGGTCTCGTTGAAGACCTGCACCGCCGTGGTACCCAGCATCGAACCGGCCTCGGCAGCACCCTCGAAGTCGAGCGGGATGTCGAGGTGCTCGGCAGTGAACATCGGCGTGGACGACCCGCCCGGCGTCCAGAACTTGAGCGGGATGCCGTCCTTCATGCCGCCCGCCAGCTCCAGCAGCTCGCGGAGCGTGGTGCCGAGCGGGCACTCGTACTGGCCGGGCTTCTCGACGTGCCCGGAGATCGAGTAGATCTTCGGACCCGGCGACTTCTCGCGGCCCATCTCGCGGAACCACGACGAACCGGCGTTGATGATGTACGGCGCACTCGCGATGGTCTCGACGTTGTTCACCGTGGTCGGTGCCGCGTACAGCCCGGCGGCCGCGGGGAACGGCGGCTTGAGCCGGGGCTGGCCGCGGCGGCCTTCGAGCGAGTCCAGCAACGCCGTTTCCTCGCCGCAGATGTACGCGCCGGCGCCGGCGTGCACAGTCAGCTCGAGGTCCCAGCCGGTGCCGAAGATGTTCTTGCCCAGGTAGCCCTTCGCGTACGCCTCACGCGTGGCCGCGTTGAGCCGGCGGATGCAGTGCAGGGCCTCACCGCGGACGTAGATGAAGCAGTGGTGCGACCGCATGGCGTACGAGGCGATGATGCAGCCCTCGATGAGCGAATGCGGGTCCGCCATCATCAGCGGGATGTCCTTGCAGGTACCCGGTTCACCCTCGTCGGCGTTGATCACCAGGTAATGCGGCTTGTCCTCATTGGGCGGCATGAACGACCACTTCACGCCCGCCGGGAAGCCCGCGCCACCGCGACCGCGGAGGCCGGAGTCCTTGACCACCTGCACGAGCTGCTCGGGCGTACCGGCCAGCGCCTTGCGCGCGGCGGTGTACCCCTCGAGCTGTTCGTAGGTCTCGATGCGCCAGGATTCCGGGGACAGCCAGCGCTTCGTGAGAACCGGAGTGATGGGATCGACCATTACTTCTTCTCCACTTCGGGGAGCGGAACATCCTGCGCACCGGGGGCCGACCAGCCGCGGTCGGCGGCGATCTGCGCGCCCCGCAAGGTCTCGACCGCCTGCGACGGACCGTCGACGTCCGCGCGGTAGGTCGCGTCGTCCTCCGGCCAGAACCCGGCGAGCTGCCGCTCCGCGCCCTTGAAGTCCGACAGCGGCGCACCACGCGTCGGCGCGGGCTTCTTGCCTGCCTGCAACGCATCGACGAGCGCGACCGCCTGGTCCGGCGTCTGGTTGTCGAAGTACTCGTAGTTGACCTGCAGCACCGGCGCGAGGTCGCAGGCCGCGAGGCATTCCGCGTGCTCCAGCGTGATCGAGCCCTGCTCACCCGGCGTGCCGACGGTTTCCTCATGCCCCAACGGTTTCTCGTCGGAACCGAGGTGCGTCTGCAGCTTGCGGTAGATCTCGTCGCCACCCATCGCCGCGCACAGCGTGTTGGTGCAGACGCTCACCAGGTGCTCACCGCACGGGCGGCGCTTGTACATGGTGTAGAACGTCGCGACCGCGCTGACCTCGGCGTCGGTGAGGTCGAGGTGGCTCGCGCAGAACGCGATGCCTTCCAGGCTCACGTAACCCTGCACCGACTGCACGAGGTGCAGCATCGGCAGCAGCGCCGAGCGCGACACCGGGTAGCGGGCGATGATTTCCTTCGCCTCGCGATGCGTGTCGGCATCGAAAACGTCCGCGACCGTTTCCGGCGCGGCAGCCGGGTTCGTCATCGGTCCACTCCCCCCAGTACCGGGTCGATCGAGGCGATGACGACGACCAGGTCGGCGACCAGTCCGCCCTCGGCCATCGCGGGCATCGCCTGCATGTTCACGAAGCTCGGCTCCCGCAGGTGCACGCGCAGCGGCCGGGTGCCGCCGTCGGACACCAGGTGCGCGGCGATCTCGCCGCGCGGCGACTCGACCGGCGCGTATACCTGGCCGGCCGGCACGTGGAAGCCCTCGGTGACGAGCTTGAAGTGGTGGATCAGGGACTCCATCGACTGGCCCATGATCTTCTTGACGTGCCCGAGCGAGTTGCCCATGCCGTCGCTGCCGATCGACAGCTGTGCGGGCCACGCGATCTTCTTGTCCTCCACCATGACCGGGCCCGGCTCGGCCATCTTCACGACCTGCTTCATGATCCGCAGGCTCTGGTGGATTTCCTCCAGCCGCAGCAGGTACCGCGCCCAGCTGTCGGCGTCGGTGGAGGTGGGCACGTCGAACTCGAACTCGTCGTAGCGCGAGTACGGCTCGGTCTTGCGCAGGTCCCACGGCAGGCCCGCGGCCCGCAGCACCGGACCGGTGACGCCAAGCGCGAGGCATGCGTCGAGCGGCAGCACGCCGACGTCCTTGAGCCGGTTGCGCCAGATCGGCTGTCCGGTGAACATCTTGTCGTACAACGGAAGCCGCTGGTCCATGATCTTGCAGAAGTCGAGGACCTTCTCGGCCCAGTCCTCCGGCATGTCCTGGGCGAGCCCGCCGGGACGGATGAACGCGTGGTTCATCCGCAGGCCGGTCAGGTACTCGAGCAGGTGCATGGCCTCCTCGCGCTCGCGGAAGCCGAGCGTCATGGCCGTGGTGGCGCCGAGGTCCATCCCACCGGTGGCGATGAACACCAGGTGCGACGTGATCCGGTTCAGCTCCAGCAGCAGGACCCGCAGGATCTCCGCGCGCGGCGGGGCCTTGATGCCGAGCAGCTTCTCCACGCCGAGGCAGAAGGCCATCTCGTTGGACAGCGGGGCGAGGTAGTCCGCGCGCGTCACGAACGTGACGCCCTGGGTCCAGGTGCGGTACTCGGCACTCTTCTCGATGCCGGTGTGCAGGTACCCGATCACCGCGCGCAGCTGCGTGACGGTCTCGCCTTCGAGCTCCAGCACGAGCCGGAGCACGCCGTGCGTGGACGGGTGCTGCGGGCCCATGTTGATGACCATGCGGTCGTCGTGCTGGGCGTCGCCGAGCACCTCGTCCCAGTCGCCGCCGGAGACGTGGTAGACGGGGCCTTCGGTGGTGTCCCGGACTTCGGCGTACTCGGTTTCGGTCTGTTCGGTGCTCACGAGTACGACCTCCGCTGGTCCGGCGGCGGAATCTCCGCGCCCTTGTATTCGACCGGGATCCCGCCGAGCGGGTAGTCCTTGCGCTGGGGGTGGCCGTCCCAGTCGTCCGGCATGAGGATGCGGGTGAGGCCGGGGTGGCCGTCGTAGATGATGCCGAACATGTCGTAGGCCTCGCGCTCGTGCCAGTCCGCGGTCGGATAGGTCTCGACCAGCGAGGGCACGTGCGGGTCTTCGATGTCGAGCGTGACCTCGAGCCGGATGCGGCGCCGGTAGGTCATCGACAGGAAGTCGTAGACCGAATGCAGCCGCTGCGGCACGTCCACGCCGTAGTCGACCCCGGTGACCGCCATCAGCAGTTCGAAGCGCAACCCGGCGTCGTCGCGGAGCACCTTCGCGATGGCGGCGAGGTGGTCACGGCTCACGTAGAAGGTGATCTCGCCACGGTCCACAGTGGTCTGCAGGATCGCGGACGGCGGGATCTTGTTGTCCGCCAGCGCGGCCAGGAACTCGTCGGCGAACTCGTCGAACCAGCCGCCGTACGGGCGTTCCGCGGGCGGCGGGCTGTACGCGGGCAGCCGCAGGCCGCCGTACCCGGAGGTGTCGCCGCTGCCGCGGACACCGAACATGCCCTTGCGCTCGCTGCCGGCCACCACCGGCTCTGCCGGGCGGGCGCCCTGGGGTTCGAGACCGGCCTCGGGCCGCTCCGCGCTGGAGTGCTCGCCGCCGGTTTCGGGCTTCTCTTCGGGGTTCTCAGGCACCGGTGCTCACTTCTTCGCGTACTTGATCGAGGACGGGATCAGCTCGGTACGGGCCCCGCTGGCCGCGCGGATCGCGGCGCGGCGGGCGTTGATCGGCTCGTCCTGGATCTTGGCGTGCAGCTTGAGGATCGCGTCGAGCAGCATTTCCGGCCGCGGCGGGCAGCCGGGCAGGTACATGTCGACCGGCACGATGTGGTCGACGCCCTGCACCACGGCGTAGTTGTTGAACATCCCGCCCGACGACGCGCAGACGCCCATCGAGAGGACCCACTTGGGCTCGGCCATCTGGTCGTAGATCTGGCGAAGGACCGGGGCCATTTTCTGGGTGACCCGGCCGGCCACGATCATCAGGTCGGCCTGCCGCGGCGTCGCGGAGAACCGCTCCATGCCGAAGCGCGCGATGTCGTAACGCGAACCGCCGACCGTCATCATCTCGAACGCGCAGCACGCGAGCCCGAAGGTCGCGGGCCACAGCGAGCTCTTGCGGGCCCAGTTGACCAGCCCCTCGAGACTGGCCAGCAGGATGCCGTTGGGGAGTTTCTCTTCGAGGCCCATGGGTTCAGTTCCAATCCAGGCCGCCGCGCCGCCACACGTAGGCGTACGCGAACCCGACCGTCACGATGAACAGCACGATCTCCACCAGGCCGAACACCCCGAGCGCATTGGCATTCACCGCGAACGGGTAGAGGAACACCATCTCGATGTCGAACAGGATGAAGAGCATCGCCGTGATGTAGTAGGCCACCGGCATCCGGCCGCCGCCGACGAGCGGCTGCGGCGAAGGTTCGATGCCGCACTCGTACGCCGAGGTCTTCGCCCGGTTGTACCGGCTCGGGCCGACGAGCGGGCCGAGCAGCACGGAGAACACGGCAAACCCTGCCGCGAGCACGAACAACAGCACGAGCGGCAGGTACACGTTCAAGCCGGGCGCCGCCGGTCCGGGATCGGCCTGCGCCAGCACGGGCAACATCAGCACGGGGTCTTCGCCATCCTTTCCGCGCCGCTGCGGGTTGCTTCTCGGGTGGTGGTCCGAGTCCTCGTCGGCACCCTAAGGGAGCTGGGTCACACCGCCGAGGGTCAGGGCACCCTTACGGCCCGTGGCCGGGCCGCAGGTCGCTTGTGAAATGATTCACAAGCCACTCGTCGCGGTTGTGAAGCGATTCACAAAGCATGGGGGGAGTGTAGGACGCCCATCACAGGCTTGTCCCTAGGGGCCGTGCTATCAGGCTTACCTAAGTTGACCGCGCGGCCAGCCCCCGCACGCTGCGGTCGTACCGGTCGCAGTGGCGAGACCTGCGGTAAAGGGCTCTTCAAGAAGCGCGCCGAGCCTCGTCCCCGACGCGATCTTGTGACGCATCACACCTGACCGGCCGGGCAACCGATTGCTCCAGCCGGGTGGGGAAAGCCCCAATGCCACATTCGCTGCATCTCACGCACCCAACGCCACATTGGGTGCGTCACATGCACCCAACGCCACATTGGGGTGCTTTCAGCGCGGGCTGGGCGTGGCGCGGGCGAGAGCCGCGATCAGCCGGTCGACGCCGTCGCCGCCGCGGGCGTCGTAGCAACCGGAAAGTCCCTTGTACACCAACGGAAGGATCTTGTTGATCCGCAGGCCGTACTTCGTCGCCGCGTGCATGATCCGCGGTTTGCCGATCAGCTTCGCGAACACGTTGCCGAGCCGGTAGTAGCCGCCCATGAGGTCGGCGACCGCCCGCGGGTAACCCTCCAGTGCACGTTCACGGGACGGGCCCTCGGGCCGCGCCAAAGCCTGTACGACCGCCTCCGCCGCGAGCTGCGCGGACTCCATTGCCGCCGAAATACCCTCACCGTTGAACGGGCTCACCATGCCGCCCGCGTCGCCGAGCAGCAGCAGGCCGCTGCGGTAGTGCGGGGTGCGGTTGAAGCCCATCGGCAGCCCGGCGCCGCCGACCTTGCCGATCGCGTTCTCCTCGCGGTAACCCCATTCCTCGGGCGTGCCGTCGAGCCACTGCCGCAGCAGCGCGCGGTAGTCGGTGTTACGGAACGACGCCGACGTCGACAGCATGCCGAGGCCGACGTTCACCGTGCCGTCCCCGAGCGGGAACGCCCAGCCGTACCCGGGCAGCAGCTTGGGGTTGCGCGGGTCGGAGCGGTCCCAGAGTTCGAGGTGGCCCTCGATGAACGGGTCGTCGTGGCGAGGGCTCTTGTAGTACCGCCGCACGGCCACACCCATCGGC
Source organism: Amycolatopsis jejuensis (assembly GCF_000717335.1). Taxonomy (GTDB): domain Bacteria; phylum Actinomycetota; class Actinomycetes; order Mycobacteriales; family Pseudonocardiaceae; genus Amycolatopsis; species Amycolatopsis jejuensis. Next base: position 304,551 of record NZ_JNYZ01000012.1, on the reverse strand, counting down.
CGCTTCTCGTTCTTGTCGATCCCGACACTCAACGCAAGCCGCGCGGACACGCCGTCACAGGCCAGCACCAGCGGCGCGTAGTAGCTCACCGGCGTCTTCTCGGGCCCGGCCTTCGCCTCGACGCCGACCACGCGTCCGGCAGCGTTGGTGATCGCGCCGGTCACGGAGGTGCGCTCGTACAGCCGCGCGCCTGCTTTGACGGCGGTCTTGGCAAGCAGGTCGTCGAAATCCTGCCGGGTACGGGCGACGCCGTAAGGCGGGTAGCTGGTGAGGTCGGGCCAGTCGAGCTCCAGCGTGAGGTCGCCGGTGAGGATCCGAAGGCCGCGACTGTGTACCCAGCCCGCTTCTTCGCTGGTGTCGATGCCCAGGTCGATCAGCTGTTTCACGCCGCGCGGGGTGAGGCCGTCACCACAGACCTTCTCGCGGGGAAACGCGGTCTTCTCGAGCAGCAGCACGTCGACGCCCGCGCGCGCGAGGTAGGTGGCCACGGTGGAACCGGCCGGTCCAGCGCCGACGACGATCACTTCGGCGTCCTGGTCTGCGGTACGTCGACTCATGGGGTCGAGTTTAGGCAGGCTTCGTGGCCCGATGGATCGCGACGACGCCGAATGTGAGGTTCAGCCATTCGACCTCGGTCCAGCCCGCCGCCGAGATGATCTCGCCGAGCGCCCGCTGGTCGGGCCAGGCGAGCATCGATTCGGCCAGGTAGGAGTAGGCCTCGGGGTTGGTGGACGACCGGCTGCCGACCCAGGTGAGAAGCTTGAGGATGAAGCGCCGGTAGAGAAACCGGATGGGCGGAAACGTGGGCGTCGACACCTCGCAGATCACCAGCCGTCCCCCGGGCTTGACCACGCGCAGTATCTCGGCGAGGGCGGCTTTGGTGTCGACGAAGTTGCGCAGCGCGAGCGAGATCGTGACCGCGTCGAAGACCCCATCGGCAAACGGCAGGTGCAACGCGTCCGCAGCAACCATCGGCACCCGCCGATGCAACCCGGCCTTGAGCATCCCGACGGAAAAGTCGGCGGCCAAGCACCAGGCCCCACCCCGCGCGTACTCGACGGTCGACACCCCGGTCCCGGCCGCGAGGTCGAGCACCCGTTCCCCACGCCGAGCATCCAGAATGCGCGCCGTAGTAGTCCGCCACCGCCGATCGAAGCCGAACGTCATGAAGGAATTGGCCCGGTCATAACCGGACGCAACACCATCGAACATGGCCGCCACTTCGTGCGGTTCCTTCGACAAACTGGCGCGGGGCATGCCCCCGACACTAACCCGCCACCCCCCACCACACCCACTCCACACCCCACCCTTCCGTGAAGGGAACCCTCACGGACAGCACCCTCCCTCCACACCCCCACCTTCCGTGAAGGCCACCTTCACGGAATCAGATTCCCTCAAGGTTCCCTTCACAGCCCCACATTCCGTGAAGGTTCCCTTCACGGACTTCCCCACCTTCCGTGAAGGAAGCCCCCACACGTGCGGAGGGTGCTTGTCAAGGCATCTTTCCCGCCTTGACAAGCACCCTCCGCACGTCGTCACAATCCAGCTTCGGGGTGCCCCCACCGCAACGGACCCACGACAGCAAACCCCACCGCAACAGTTCCCCCAACACAGAACCCACCGCAACATTCAACCCAACGCAGCCAACATCCCCCGCACAGAATCCGCCCACCCGAACTCCTCCGCCCGCGCCCGAGCCGCCGCCCGCCGCATCTTCTCCGGCCTCTCCAGCAACCCCGCCACCCCCGAAGCAAACGCAGGCGCGAAATCGTCCACCGCCACCCCGCACCCCGGCCCCACGATCTCCCGCAACGCCGACGACGCCGAAACCACCACCGGCGTCCCCGAAGCAAGCGCCTCCAGCGCCGCCAGCCCGAACGTCTCATGCGGCCCCGGCGCCAGCGAAACATCCGCCGTCGCCAGCAACCGCGCCACCTCCGCCCGCCCGGACAGAAACCCCAGGAACGTCACCGGCAACCCCCGCGCCCGCCGTTCCAACGCGCGCCGCCGAGGCCCGTCCCCCGCGATCACCAACCGCACCCGAGCACCCGACTCGGTCAGCGCGGCCACCGTATCCACACTCCGCTCGACATGCTTCTCCGGCGACAACCGACCACAATGGACAATCAACGCGTCGGCATCACCGGTCAACGCAAGCCGCCACCCGTCATCCCGCATCGACGGCGCAAACGTCGCCAGATCAACCCCCAACGGCACCCGCCGGACATTCGGCGCCGCAATCCGGTCGAACTCCGCCCGGGCAAACGAAGTGGTACAGACCACTGTGTCGTACGAAGCCGCCATCCGCCGGTTGGCCGCATCCGCAACCGACCGGGCCATCGGACCCGGCACGAAGAACTGCTCCAGCAACCGGTCCAGCCGCTCGTGCGAAATCACCGTGCTCGGCACCCCATGCCGCCGCGCCCACGTGCCCATCCCGCGCAACGTCAGCCGGTCCGACACCTCCAGCCGGTCCGGCTCCAGCCGCCGCAACACCGCCCGCACCCGCTGCGGATCGACCGCGCGATAGCCCCCGGTACCCGGAATTTGCAAGGCAGGCAACGAATACCGGCACACCCCGCTCGGCAGCGTCTCGACCGCGTACCGCCGCCCCGGCACCACGAGCGTCACCCGGTGTCCACTCGCGACGTAGCCCGCGCCGAGGTGGTGCAGCGCCGTCCGCAGCCCACCGGACCGCGGTCCGTAGAAGTTCGCCAGCTGGACGATGTGCATGGCTCAAGCCGCGCGGGCGACTCGGCCTTGCACCGCTTCGTAATGCCCGACCAGCTCCCGGCACACCGCGGGCCACGTACGTCCCAGCACGACCTTCCGCGCCTTCTCCCCCAGCCGCGCGCGTAACGCCGCGTCGCGCAGGTCGTGCACCTTCGCCACGAGGGCGGGGCCGAAGGCGTCACGGTCGGCTGGCAGCAGGTACCCCGTGCGGCCAGGGAGCACTAGGTCCTTCGGCCCGCCCGCGTCCGGCGCGAGTACGGGTAGCCCAGACGCCATTGCCTCCTGTACGGCCTGACAGAACGTCTCGTGCGGACCGGTGTGCACGAAGACGTCGAGGCTTGCGTACGCGACCGAAAGGTCGTCTCCGTACTTCGCGCCGAGAAAAGCCGCGCCGGGCAACCGTTCCCGCAACCCGGGTAGCTCCGGACCGTCGCCGACGACCACCACGCGCACCCCCGGCATCCCGGCCAGCGCGGTCAGCCGGTCGACCTCCTTCTCGGGCGCGAGCCGTCCGACGAAACCGACCAGCAGCTCACCGTTCGGCGCAAGTTCCGCGCGCAACGCCGGATCCGCGTGTACCGGCGAAAATCGGGCGACGTCCACACCGCGCGCCCACCGGTGTACGCGCGGAACCCCGTGCAGCCTCAGCTGTTCCATCGAATCCGACGACGGCGCCAGCGTGCGGTCGGCCCGCGAATGCAGGCGGCGTACCCAGCGCCAGGCCGCGCGCGCACCGATGCCGAAGCCGTACGACGTCGCGAACCCGGCGATGTCGGTCTGGTACACCGCAACCGACGGCACTCGCAACCGTCTCGCCGCGGCAAGCCCGCGCGCGCCGACGACGAACGGCGAGGCCAGGTGCACGACGTCCGGGGCGAAGTCGGTCAGCGCGGTCAGCACCGTACGCGTCGGCAGGCCGATCGGCAGGGAGTTGACACCGGGGAAATCCAGTGCGGGAATGCGGACGACGGGGGCGCCGCGGTAGCTCGACGGGCCCGGCCCGGGAGCAACGACCAGCACGTCGTGCGCGGTTTCGGCCAGGTGCTCGACGACCCGCAGCACGGAGTTCGTCACGCCGTTCACCTGGGGCAGGAAACTTTCGGTGACAATGGCGACTCGCACGCGGTCACTGTGACAAAGCCGCAGGTGAGACGGGCCAATCCCGCGTGACGGACCGGCCAACGGTGGCGAAACACTGCGCAGCGTCCGCTTCCGGCCACGGACCGTCGACGAATTCCCCACGACATGTCATCTGCCGGTCGTGTCCCGGACACCATCCGCGCCCAGACTAAGCAGGCATGACCCTCTTGTCCTCCAGGCCGTCGCGGCCCGTGGAACCCGGGCTGCTCTCGCGAGCGCTCGAGGTCGCCGGGCGGCTGGCGAACGACGCCACCGACGTGATCACCGCGACCGCTGGCCGTGGCGCCCACCCGGCGACGCTCGACTCGCCCTTCGACTGGGTCACCGACACCGACCGCATCCTGGAACGGCACACCAGACGTGTACTGACCGCGGAATTCCCCGGCGTTCCGGTGGTCGGCCACGAATTCGGCGCTGACCACGGGGCGGACGTCGCGGAGTACCGCTGGGTGGTCGACTCGGTCGACGGCACCGCGAACTACGTGGCCGGGGTGCCGTGGTGTGCGTACAGCCTCGCCCTGGTCGACGCGAGCGGCCCGGTGGTCGGCGTGGTCGCCGACCCGTACCGGGCGCAGATCTACGCCGCCGCCCGAGGCCGCGGCGCCCGTGCGAACGGCAAACCCGTGCAGCTGACGGACCGCCGGGGAACGGCGGGCGCAATCGTGTGCACGGAGCTGGCGCGCAAGGGTCCGTGGCCGGGAATGGGCGAGTTCATCGAACGCGCGGCCGCCGCCCACGCGGGGGTCCGGGTGCTGGGCTCGGCGGCGCTGTCGATCGCGCAGGTCGCGCTCGGGCACGCAGCTGCGGCGGTACTGCACAGCTACCACGAATGGGACGTCGCGGGCTCGGTCGCGATGGCGATCGAAGCGGGCGCCGTCGTGCTGGACAAGCACGGGGAGGACGCTGCGCTGCCCACCGACGGCCTGCTCGTGGCGGCCCCGGGGGTGGCCGACGAGGTGCTGGGCTGGTGGCAGGAGACCGCAGGAATCAGCACCTGACCGGCGCTATTGTGCCGGGATCACCACCACCTCATCCAGCGGCTGGTCCGCGAAGCATGGCTGACCCAGGCGCCGAAACGCCTTCAGGCCACCTCGGAGGTCAAGCCGGAACCGGGTCCCGCTTGATCAGCCGGCGCAGCCACCACAGCAGCGGGACCGCCACCAGCCAGGTCACCAGCAGGGTGACGCCGACCGGCAGCAAGGTGAGCGTCGCCGTGCGGCCGGCGACCCTGGTGAGGTCCGGGTTCGTCGCGTCGTACTCGATGGCGACCAGCTGGCCCGCTTTCAGGCCCGACGGGTAGAGGATGCCGGTGGCCGGGCTGTGCACGACGCCGTCCGGGGTCTGGTACTGGATGATCGTGCGGTCGAAGTTCACGGATTCCACGGTGGCCGTCGCGGTGCCGAGGTGCGCCGCGATCGCGTTGTCGTTGCGTACCGCGGCGAAGACCAGGCCGATGCACATCAAGGTGAGCAGCGAGGCCACCCCGAGCACAGCGAACCATCCGATCCGCTTCGCCGGTATCCGCCGTGCCGCCACACCGCGAGCTTAGTGGGGAGCGGCTGCGCCGGTCGGAACGGGCACAGCCACTCCCGGAAGGTCAGTGCCTGCCGTCCGCCGCCAATGCCCGGTGGTTGGCCCGGATCTGATCCCACGACTTCGGCTTCACCGGCGCCGCGAACGACTTCGCGGCCGCCACCGTCCCGTTAGGACCGACGGCCGGCTTGCCCTTCGTGAACAGCCACGTCTGGAACAACGCCTGCAACGGCTTACCCGACACCTTCTCCGCCAGCGCGACGAACTCCGGGATCACCGCGGACTTACCCGTCTTCGCCGCCTGCCACTGCTTGAGAATCGCGAAGAACGCGTCGTCGCCGACCTCGGTGCGCAGTGCTTGCAACGCCATCGCGCCGCGGTCGTACACCGCTCCGTCGAACTGGTTCGCTTCGCCCGGGTCGCCCGGCAGCACCTGCCAGAAGGCGTTGTCGGCGGCGTAGGAGTCGTACGCGTACTGCGCGAGTTCTGCCGTCGTGCCTTCGCCTTCGTGCTCGGACCACAGGTACTCGGCGTACGACGCGAAGCCCTCGTTGAGCCAGATGTCGCTCCACTTGCCGAGGGAAACGTTGTCGCCGAACCACTGGTGCGCGTTCTCGTGCGCGATCAACGTGGTGTTGGACCCGGCGGCGAAGTTGCGCGCGCCGTAGGTCGGCCGGGTCTGGTTCTCCAGCGAGAAGCCGATGCCGCTGGTCACGACGCCGCCCTCGGCCTCGAACGGGTACGGGCCGAACTGCGTGGCGAGGAACGCGTTGATCTCCGGTGTCCGCTCCACGCTTGCCTTTGCCGCGTAAAGGGAATCGCCGAGATCCGCACCGTAGGCGGTGACGAACGGCTTGTTGTCCGGCGTAGTGGACTGGACCACCTCGTACTTGCCGACGATGAACGACGTCAGATACGTCGCCTGCGGCTGCGTGCTGCGCCACTTCCACCGCGTCCAGCCGGCCCGGCTCTTGGTCTTGCGCACGAGCGAGCCGTTCGAGAGGGCGGCGAGACCGTCCGGCGCCTCGATCGACACGTCGTAGGTCGCCCGGTCGGTGGGGTGGTCGTTGGACGGGAACCACCACTGCGCGCTCTGCGGCTCATCGATGCCGAGCGCGCCGAAGGACCCCTTCTTCCACCCGTTGAGCGTGCCGATCTTGGCCGTGGACGGCGTGTCGGCGTAGCTCACGACGACCGTCGCGGTCTGCCCCTTGGCCAGCGGCTTCGCCGGGGTGATCACGAGCTCGCCGTCGCCGTTCTGGTTCGTGAACTGCGCGGGCCGGTTGTCGACCAGCACATTCGACGCCTTGAGCGCGAAGTCGAGGTCGAACCGCGACAGGTCCTGGGTCGCGGTGAGCAGCAGGGTCGTGGTGCCTGACAGCAAGTCGGTGGCCGGCTGGTAGGTGAGGCGGATGTCGTAGTGCAGCACGTCGGTGCCGCCGTTGCCGGCCTTGGGGTAGTACGGGTCCCCGACCCCCGGCGTGCCGGGCGCGGGCGCCGCGGAGGCGGTCCCGGCCAGCAACACGGCCACGACCCCCGCTGCGGCAGCCCCGATCCCAGCCCGAGTTCTCGATCGCATGCGCATTCCCTCCCTGAAGGTGATGCGACCGAACGTAGCCAGCCGGGCACCGCAAAGGTACGTCCGAAGGGCGGTTTCTTACCCACTGGGAACCGCACCCCAATGCCACATTCGCTGCATCCCACGCACCCAACGCCACATTCGCTGCATCCCACGCACCCAATGCCACATTGGGGCGCTTCGGTCAGACCGTCCCGACCGCTTCCGCCACCGCGGCCCGCAGACGCGCATGCAGGTCACGGTGCTGTTCGCGGTCCACCCGGACCTCCACCACCCGCAACCCCGGCGCCGGCTGCAACGCCGCGCGGAACTCCTCGATCGTCTCCGCCGCCACGTGCGGCACCCGGTAACCCGCGCACAACGCACCCAGATCCGCGCCATGCGGGGTCCCGAAGACCCGCTCGAAGCTCGCCGCATGTTCCGGCGCGCCCTGTTCCAGCAGCGAGAAAATGCCGCCGCCGTCGTCGTTCAGTACCACGATCGTCAGGTCCGGCCGTTGCTCCGCCGGCCCGGTGAGCAGGCCGGACGCGTCGTGCAGGAACGTCAGGTCGCCCAGCAGCGCATACGACGGCGCCCGGTGCACGGTGGCCGCGCCGATGGCCGTGGACACCATGCCGTCGATGCCCGCCACGCCGCGGTTGCGGTGCACCAGGACGTCCGGCCGCAGCCGTCCGGCGAGCGCGACATCCCGCGTCGGATTCGACGAGCCGACCACCAGCAGCGCACCTTCGGGCAGCGCGTCCACCAGTTCGGCCGCCACTCGCACGCCGCTCGGCCACGGTTCGGCGGCCAGTGCCGCGGAGACGGCGCGGCTGGCGGCGGCGTCGGCGCGCTGCCAGCTCGCGAGCCACTCCGGGTCCGCCGGTTTCGTGGGCTCGGCAAACCACTGCCCGACCTGGCGGACGTTGTGCGCAGGCGCCGGCCAATCCGAGTCCGGGCGGACCATCAGCACCTCGACCTCTGGGTGCGACAGCACCTTCTGCACCTGCCGGAACACCGTCGGACGGCCGAGGCACAACACCTGCTCCGGACGATGCCGCGAGATGAACTCCTCGACCCCGAGCAGCCACGCACCGGACGATATCGCCGTCGCGCCGGACAACCCGAGGCCGCCGGTCTCCGACACCACCGGCCAGCCGTGCTGTTCGGCCCATTCGCTGGCGGCTTGCACCCCCGTATCGCACGCGATCACCAGGCCGTGCCGCGCCGAGGGCACCACGAACGACGGCAGCGCGCCGAAGTCGGGCAGCTCAGTCCAGCGTTCGCCGTCGGGGCGGCCTTCGAGCGATTCGTACCACTGGCCGTCATCGTCGAGGTCGGGCACCAGCGGGTCGCGGAACGGGATGTTGAGGTGCACCGGACCGCAGCGCCACTCGCCGTACGAGGCATTCCACGCGCGGCAGATCTGGCTGCGCCAGTAGGAGTTCTGCCCGGCCCGGCGCTCGGCAACGGCCAGCTCGTCGAAGTACCGGACGGCGTCGCCGTACAGCTGGTACTGGTCGATGACCTGGCTCGCCCCGGCTGCCCGCAGCTCCGGCGGCCGGTCGGCGGTGAGCACGATCAGCGGCACCCCGGCGCGGTCGGCCTCCAGCACGGCCGGGTGGAAGTTGGCCGCCGCGGTCCCGGAGGTGCAGACCACTGCGGCGGGACGGCCGGTACGCGCGGCGATCCCCAGCGCAAGGAAGGCGGCGCCCCGCTCATCGATGCGAACGTGCAGCTTCACCCGCCCGGAGGCCGCGGCGTCGTACAGCGCGATGGACAGCGGCGCGTTGCGGGAGCCCGGGCACAGCACCACGTGCGAGACGGTGTTGCGGACCAGTTCGTCGACGATGACCCTGGCCTGCGCGGTGGAAGGGTTCACCGGCAGACCCCTGATGCATCGCTCTCGACTGAGTCCACAGGTCCTATTCTCCCAAACGTGGATGACGCCCGAGTTTCCGAGCTGTTCGACCCCGCCGCCTGGTCCGAGGTCGGAGGTTTCTCCTTCACCGACATCACCTACCACCGTTCGCGCGATGCCCGCTCCGGCAAACGGGTGGTCCGGATCGCCTTCGACCGCCCGGAAGTCCGCAACGCCTTCCGGCCGCACACCGTCGACGAGCTCTACCGAGCGCTCGACCACGCCCGGATGAGCCCGGACGTCGGCTGCGTCCTGCTCACCGGCAACGGCCCGTCCCCCAAAGACGGTGGCTGGGCGTTTTGCTCCGGCGGTGACCAGCGTATTCGCGGAAGGTCCGGGTATCAGTACGCAAGCGGGGAGACCTCCGACACGGTCGACCCGGCGCGCGCCGGGCGGCTGCACATCCTCGAGGTCCAGCGGCTGATCCGGTTCATGCCGAAACCGGTGGTCGCCGTGGTACCCGGATGGGCCGCGGGTGGCGGGCATTCGCTGCACGTGGTGTGCGATCTCACCCTCGCCTCGGCCGAGCACGCCCGGTTCAAGCAGACCGACGCCGACGTCGGCTCGTTCGACGCCGGCTACGGCTCCGCTGGTCTGGCCAGGCAGGTCGGGCAGAAGTTCGCGCGGGAGATCTTCTTCCTCGGCCGCGAGTACACCGCCGAGCAGATGCAGCGGATGGGCGCGGTGAACGAGGTCGTGCCGCATGCGTCGCTGGAGAAGGTCGCGCTGGAGTGGGGCTGGGCGATCGTCGGCAAGTCGCCGACCGCGCAGCGGATGCTGAAGTACGCCTTCAACGCGATCGACGACGGGCTCGTCGGGCAGCAGCTCTTCGCCGGCGAAACCACCCGGCTGGCCTACATGCAGGACGAGGCCGTCGAGGGCCGCGACTCCTTCCTGGAGAAACGCGACCCGGACTGGTCGGACTACCCGTACTACTACTGACGGTGTCTCTCGTGCAGGTGATGTGGCTCGACGGAAGCGCGGCAGCGATCACCGCCCTCGACGAAGCGGCGGCGGCTGCCCTCGACGGTGGCCCGGCGGTGCTGCCGCTGAACGCCGCGGACCCGTCGGCGCCCGCACTGCTCGAGGCGATGGCGCCGGAGCAGCCGGTCGAGCCGGAAACCGCCGTGGTGATCGCCACATCCGGGTCCACTGGCACGCCGAAGGGGGTGCTGCTGTCGCCGCGGGCGCTTGTCGCGTCGGCGACCGCCACGCACGTGCGGCTCGGCGGCCCCGGGCACTGGCTGCTCGCGACGCCCGCGCACTACATCGGCGGGCTGCAAGTGCTGGTCCGGGCGCGTTTGGCGGGGACGAAGCCGTCGTTGCTGACCGGCGTCGGCTTCCGTCCCGACGAGTTCGCCACCGCCGCGGCTCCGGTGCTCGCTTCGGACGGGCCGAGGTACACCGCGCTCGTGCCGACGCAGCTCGTCCGGTTGTTGGACGACGGCGGTGCAGGCCTCGCCGCCGCGAAGGCGTTCGACGCGATCGTGCTGGGCGCCGCGGCGACGTCACCGAAGCTGCGTACGCGGGCTGCCGACGCGGGCGTGCGCATCGTGCCCGCGTACGGGATGAGTGAGACGGCCAGTGGCTGCGTGTACGACGGTGTCCCTCTCGACGGCGTACGCGTGGAGCCTGACACCGAGGAGCGGTTACGCATTTCCGGCGCCGTGTTGTCGCACGGCTATCGGCTGGCGCCTGAGCTCACTGCCGCGTCGTTCCAGGACGGCTGGTTCCGCACGTCCGACCGCGGGCGTCTCCTGCCGGACGGCCGGATCGAGGTCCTCGGGCGGGCCGACGACGTGATCAACACCGGCGGGGTCAAGGTGTCCGCTGCGGCGATCGAGCGGGTGTTGGGTGGACAGCCTGGGGTCCGCGAGGCGTGCGTCGTCGGTATCCCGGATCCAGAGTGGGGCGAGGCGGTCGTCGCGATGGTCGTTGTTGAGCACGACGTCGATGGCGCGTCGCTGTGCGCCGCCGTCCGCGCGGAACTGGGCGCCGCGGCGACGCCGAAACGCGTCGAGTTCGCTGCCGCGCTCCCGCTACGCGGCCCGGGCAAGATCGACCGGGCCGCCGTGCTGGCCAGCCTCATTCCGTGAAGGGAACCTTCACGGAATCAGATTCCCTCATGGTTCCCTTCACAGACTCAGAGTCCGTGAAGGTGGCCTTCACGGACTTGGGGCCAGTCCCCGGACGGGTGAAGATCGGATGGCGTTGAATACGGGGCATGGCGACAGTCAGTGAGTGGATCGAAGGCGCCCGTCCCCGGACGCTGCCCAATGCGATCGCGCCGGTCGTGGCGGGTACCGGGGCGGCGATCGCGCTCGATGCGTTCTCGTGGTGGCGGGCGCTGCTCGCGTTGCTGGTCGCGCTGTCGCTGATCGTCGGCGTGAACTTCGCCAACGACTACTCCGACGGCATCCGCGGTACCGACGAGAACCGCGTCGGTCCGCTGCGGCTCGTCGGGTCCGGTACCGCCGCGCCGAAGGCGGTGCTGCGGGCCGCGCTCGCCTGTCTCGGGCTGGCGGGCGTGCTGGGGCTGGCGCTCGTCGCGCTGAGTGGGTACTGGTGGCTGCTCGCGATGGGCGGGCTGTGCATTCTCGGCGCGTGGTTCTACACCGGCGGCAAAAAGCCTTACGGCTACTACGGTTTCGGCGAGATCGCGGTCTTCGTGTTCTTCGGGCTCGCCGGGGTGCTGGGCACGCTGTACGTGCAGGCCGGTCGTGTCAGCTGGGAAGGCCTTGGCTGTGCGGTGGCCGTCGGCTGCTTCTCGATGGCGGTGCTGGTGGCGAACAACCTGCGGGACATCCCGACGGACCTCGAGTCGGGCAAGCGCACCCTCGCCACCCGCCTCGGCGACCGCGGCACGCGCCGGATGTACCTGACGCTGGTCACGGTCCCGTACCTGCTCACCATCGCGCTCGGCGTCGTGCACCCGCTGCTGTTCATCACCTTCGTGACCGCGCCGATGCTGCTGAAGTCCGTGCAAGCCGTCGGCGGCGGCCGCAAAGGCCGCGAACTGATCCCGGCCCTGCGCGACACCGGGCTGGCCATGCTCGCGTGGGCCGTGCTGAGCGTGGTGGCGCTGGCGTTCTAGCCGTCGAAGCGGCCGGTGAGCAGGAACTCGTCGAACTTCGCCCGGTGCGGGGTCAGGTCCATGCCTTGCTCGACGAGCCAGTCGTCGGAGTAGTAGGTGTTCGCGTACCGTTCGCCGCCGTCGCACAGCAGCGTGACCACCGAGCCCGCCTGACCTTCCGCCAGCATGTGCGAGATCAGCAGGAAAGCACCGTACAGGTTGGTACCCGTCGAGCCGCCCGCCCAGTGGCCGGTGCGGTCGCGCAGCAGCCGGATCGCCGCAAGCGAGCCGGCGTCCGGGACCTGGAACATCTCGTCGATCACGCCGGGCACGAACGACGGTTCACACCGCGGCCTGCCGATTCCCTCGATCCGCGACGGCATCCCGGTCGCGTAGTCCACCGCGCCGGTTTCCCAGGCGCCGTAGAACGACGAGTTTTCCGGGTCCACCACGCAGATCTTGGTGGTGTGCCGCTTGTACCGGACGTACCGGCCGAACGTCGCGCTCGTCCCGCCGGTCCCCGCGCCGACCACGATCCACGACGGCACCGGATGGCGTTCGGCGCGCATCTGCGCGAAAACGGACTCGGCGATGTTGTTGTTGCCCCGCCAGTCGGTGGCGCGCTCGGCGTAGGTGAACTGGTCGAGGTAGTGGCCGTGGCTTTCGGCGGCCAGCCGCTCGGCCTCCGGGTACATCGCGGGTGCCTCGTCGACGAAGTGACACTCCCCGCCGTAGAACTCGATGAGCGCGACCTTCTCCTTGCTCGTCCGCCGCGGCACGACCGTGACGAACCGCAGCCCCAGCATCCGCGCGAAGTACGCCTCGGAGACCGCAGTCGACCCGCTGGACGCCTCGACCAGCACGGTGTTCGGGCCGATCTGGCCGTTGACCAGGCCGTACAGGATCAGCGACCGCGCGAGCCGGTGCTTGAGCGAGCCGGTGGGGTGGACCGACTCGTCCTTGAGGTAGAGGTCGATGCCCCATTCGGGCGGGAGCGGGAACACGTGGAGATGGGTGTCGGCACTGCGGTTGGCGTCGGCCTCGATGATCCGGACGGCCTCGCGGACCCAGGCCCGGCTGTGCAGCTTGCTCATGCGACCGGGTCGTCGCCGCGCAGCTGGGCCCGCAGGTCCGCACGGGCGCGGGCGCGGGATTCGTTGCGTTTGGCCAGCCCGGCGGTGACGCGCTGGTTGAGCCCGCGCAGGAGCAGCAACCCCAGCGGGAGGCCCACGACGAGGCCGATCAGCACGGACACCAGAAGCGGCACCCCGGCCAGTGACAGCCCGAGCGCGACCACGGCCACGAGGGCGAACCGCGCGAGCACGTAAACCGTCAGGTCACGGGGCAGATGATCCGGCTTCTCGCTCACACCGAAACAGGCTACGCCCCGGCCGGGGACCCGTCGTCCAGGCCCGCGTTGTTGGGCCGCCCCTCGAAGCGGGTGGACAGCACGACGGTGGTGTTCGTGCGGCCGACCCCGGGGATCCGGCGGAGCCTCCCGAGGGTGACTTCGAGCTCGTCGACGGTGGAGACGCGCACCTTCACCACGAAGGCCTCGTCCCCGGCGACGGCGTAACAGCTCTCGACCTCGGGAAGCTCCCCGAGCGCAGTGGCGACGTCCTCGTCGGTGGCGGTGTCGGTGGGATGGATGCCGACCAGCGCGGTGACCCCGAGACCGACCGTGCCCGGGTCGACCATCGCGTGGTACCCGGTGATCACGCCCGCCGCCTCGAGCTTGCCGACGCGCTCGTGCACGGACGAGGCCGAAAGCCCCACCGCCCTGCCGAGGTCGGCGTAGGTGGCCCGCCCGTTGACCCGCAACGCGGCGATGATCTTCCGGTCCAGCTGATCCACGGGCTTCATTATGCGGTGCCCGGTGGCGGGCAGTGCAGGCCGGATTGTCTCCTGCATCACAGCAACCTCGCGACGGGATGGTGCCCGGCCGGTGGCTTTGGCCGGGCTTTACCCAGCTGTCGACTTTCGCGCGGGCAAAAGCCCAGGTCAACGGGGTGCGCCCAGGTTTGGCGCGGGCGTTGCAGTGCCTGAGGTTATGTCCTTTTTGCACTTTAAGGGCTCTTTACCCAAGGACAACCGTTCGAGTACCCGACGGGTGAAGTGCCACGATTGCCGTGTTGGCTACCCCGGCGCGACGGGCGAAACCGCCCGATGCCTCCGGTATAGCAAGTTGGGCGTTAAGGAGGCGGAAAATGACCGCAACCATGGGCGGACGGTTGCTCACCCCGGGTGAGGTGGCCGCACTGTTCCGGGTCGACCCGAAGACCGTGACCCGCTGGGCCACCGCAGGCCGCATCGGCTCGATCCGCACCCCGGGCGGACACCGCAGGTTCCGGGAGTCCGAGGTGAACGAACTGCTGGCCGAGCTCACCACGGATGCGAGTGAACCGGCTCGGAAGGTCTGATCGCAGGTTCTTTCAGACGTCGAAGGGTCGTGAGTGACAAGGGGTGACCTCCGCTTGCGGAGGGAATCGCTTGCCGGTCACGACCCTTCGCCGCGTCCGGGGGTGGGCTGGTTCGCCACGGCCGGGGGCAGGCTCGGTTCCCCGCATCCCGCAGGTGGGCCGGGTTCGGTGCGTCCCACGGGCGGGCTGGCCCGCATCCCACGGGCGAAGCTGGTTCGCGGTGTACCGCAGGCGGGCTGGCTCGCTGTGTCCCACGGGCAGGCTGACTCCCCTCGGCCGGGAGCGGGCTGGTTCGCTGCGTCCCATGGGCGGGCTGGCTCCCCGCGTCCCGCGAGCGCGCCGATTCCCCACGGCCGGGGCGGGCTGGTTCGCCGTGTCCGGTAGCGGGCTGATTCCCTGCGCTACCGGCCTTTTCGCCCCGTCGAGGTCCCTCGCCCGGTGGCCGTTTCCCCCCGGGCGGCCGGATTGCGGCTAACCTGGGGACTCGTACGACGGAAGGACCCGGGGCATGATTCCTCTGCTCGCCGCGGTGGGCGCGATCACCATCGCCATTCTGTTGTGGCGGGCATTGGGCGCCCAGCGCATCGGCGTACCGCAGCGGCGGCCCACCGTCGCCCCCGATGACGACCCCGACTTCCTGCGCAAGCTCTCCGAAGAGCAACGCAAACGGCCCACCGAAGATGGCGATTCCTGACCCGGCCCCGCGCAGCAGCCCGCCAAAGCCGCTGGCCACCGAAAACGGCGATTCCCTAACCCGGCCCCCCGCGCCAGCCCGCTAGCCACCGAGGACAGCGAATCCTGACCCGCCTCAGCGGTACTGCTGCCCCCCAAAGCCGTCCGCCACCGTTGCCGCCAGTTCCAGCAACGACAGCCGGGTGTCGCCCGCCAGGCGTTCCAGTTCGATTTCCGCGCCTTCTTCCAGATGGGCGTCGAACGGGATGCGGCAGACCGCTCGTACCTTGGCGCCGAAGTGGGCGGTCAGCTTGTCCAGGTCGACCGAACTGCCCTTCGGGCGCACCGAGTTGATCACGACCACCGAGCGTTTCACCAGGTCGCCGTAGCCGTGCGCCTCCAGCCAGTCCAGCGTTGCCGAGGCGCTGCGGGCCCCGTCCACCGAGCCCGACGACACCACCACCAGCGCGTCCGCGACGTCCAGCACGCCCTTCATCGCCGAATGCATCAGGCCGGTGCCGCAGTCGGTGAGCACGATGTTGTAGAAGTGCTCCAGCAGGTTGACCGTGCGCCGGTAGTCGGTCTCCGAGAACGCCTCCGACACCGCCGGGTCCTGCTCGCTCGCCAGGATTTCCAACCGGCTCGAGCCCTGTGACGTGTACGAACGCACGTCGCTGTAGCGCGTGATCTTGTCCGCGTCCCGCAGCAGATGCCGGACGGTCGCGGTGGTCTCGATGGCGATCTTCTGCGACAGCGTCCCGCGGTCCGGGTTCGCATCGACCGCCACCACGCGGTCGCCGCGCAGGGACGCGAACGTCGCGCCCAGCGTGGTCGTGGTGGTGGTCTTGCCGACGCCGCCCTTGAGGCTCAGCATCGCGATCTTGTAGCACCCTCGCAGCGGCTGATTGACCCGCGCGATCAGCTCCCGGCGGCGCGCGTCCGCGGGGCTCTCGCCCGGGTTGATCAGCTTGCCGGACCCCAGGTAGACCGCCTTGCGCCAGCCCGACTGCGGCGTCCGCTTCTGCTGCTTCACCAAGTGTGCGGTGGCCAGCTCGTCCGCCGGCTGAGGCAACGCCGCCGCAGCCGCCGCCGGAGCGGCCGTCGCCACCGGCTGATAGCCGCCCTGCGGAGCAGGCTGATACCCGTTGAACCCCGACTCGGCAGGCGGCTGCAGCGGCGGCAGATTGTGGTCGTACGCAGGCTGGTAGCCACCCGGCTGCGGCAGCGGCTGGTATCCCCCGGCAGGTTTGTCGGCCGGGGTCGGGACGACCTGCGTCGGCTGCGCGTCGTACGGTCCGGTGCCCGGGTGCGGCGCCGAATCGGTGCGCTCCTCGGAGTACAGGGCAGCCGGTTCCTGGGCCTGGTCGGACTGCTTCTCCCCGGCAGTCTCTTCACTGGGTCCGGTCACCGTTGCCTACCTCCCGCGTACGTCGAAGGGCACCTGGTGACGAAGGTAGTCGCCTCGGAGCCACTTCGAGCGCGCGGACCCCCGCTCAGCTCACCCCGGCGTAGGAATGCAGCCCGACTGTCACCAAGTTCACAAAAAAGAGGTTGAAGATCGTCGCCGCGAAACCGACGACGTTGATCACGGCGGCCCGCTTCCCCCGCCAGCCTGCCGTCGCCCGCGAGTGCAGGTACGCGGCGTAGATGACCCACGCGATGAAGGCGACCGTCTCCTTCGGGTCCCAGCCCCAGAACCGGCCCCACGCGGCCTCGGCCCACACCGCACCGCACAGCACGCCGAAGGTGAAGATCGGGAACGCGACGATGGTGGCCCGGTACGCGATCCGGTCGAGCACGTCGGCGGCGGGCAGCTTCGGGCCGAAGCGCGCGAACTTCGCCGGGTTGCGGTCGTGCGCGGTGCGGAACAGGTACAGCGTGCTCGCCACGCCCGGCACCAGGAACACGCCGGACCCGATGATCGCGGCCGACACGTGGATCACGAGCCAGTACGACTGCAGCGCGGGCACGACCGGCGCGGCCACCGTGTACAGCAGCGTGCCGTTGATGAACATCAGGATCACGACGGGCAGCAGCAGGAACCCGGTGAGGTGGCGGACCGGGAACTTCTTGATCACCACGAGCCAGGCCACGACGGTGATGAACGTGACCGCCATCCCGTACTCGTACATGTTGCCCCACGGCGCCCGGTGCACCGCGAACCCGCGCAGCACGATCGCCGACAGCTGCAGCAGCGCGCCGAGCACGAGCAGCGCCGCGCCCATCCGGCCGATCCGCTCGGGACGGCCGATCTCGCGCGGGGCCTCGGGCTCCACCGGCGCGTCGGCGTCCTCCAGACCACCCGAGCCCACCAGCACCCGCTGCTTGCTGCGCTCCGCCGCCCGGCGGCCCTTCGCCCCGAAGGCCTGCTCGAACAGCGAGAACAGCAACGCCAGCACATAAATCGCGACTGTCGTGGTGTACAGCAGGTCGCTGTACTGCGAGAGAGTCTCGTTGATCTCCATGCCTCAGCTGCCCTTCCGGCCCGTGACCAGCCGTTCGCTGATCCGCTGGAATTCTTCGCCGTATCCGGCCTGATCCGTGCGCGCGAGCCCGGCGACCTCGATCACCGTACTCGCGCTGCCGTCCTCGCCCCGCCGCACCCGCACCCACACCCGCCGCCGCTTGACCAGCAGCGACGCCCCCAGCCCGGCGAACATCACGATCGCGAAGCCGAGCACGTAACCCTGCGTCGGATCGTGCGAGACCTGCAGGTTGACCCACTTGTTGACGCCGTCGAAGCGGATCCGCGTGCCGTCGTCGAGCTTGAGTTCCTGCCCCACCGCGAGGTTCTGCCGCGCGACGCGCTTGAGCCGACCGTCGGCGACACGGGACTGGTCCACCGAGAACACCGACTGGCCGCGGCCCGCGTCGAGGCCGAGGTCGCCGCGCAGGACGTCGATCGCGACCATCGGCTTGTCCAGCTGCGGTGCGGTGGACGTGAGCACCCCGCCGTGGATGAACGACGACGGCGCGAAGAGACCGGTGATCGCGATCTGCTTGGTGCGCCGCTGAACCTCGTCGGTGACGCCGGGCTGGTCGAACTTCGTCGCGCCCTCCGACAGCATCGTCGCGGGGTTGCTGTACATCCACTGGGTGTTCTGGGTGCGCGACTCACCGTTCGGGAACGTGATGGTGAACTGCGGCGAATAGCCGTTGCCCAGCAGGTACACGCGGTCGCCCACGGTGCGCAGTGGCTCGTTGACCTCGAGGTCGTACGGCCGCCAGGTGCCGCTCTGCAGGTCCGCGCCGGACTGGTACTCGATGTGCGAGTGGTAGTAGTCGGCCTGGTTCGTGGCGGTGTAGCGCGCGGTGAAGTCGTTGACCTTGACGCAGAACGGATCGAGGTCGGTGCCGTCGATGCGCAGGCCGGCCTCGAACGAGTCGTAGTTGTAGATGCCCGAGTTGCAGAACTGCCCGCCGTTGGCCTGCACGATGACCTGACCCTCGTAGCTGTACAGCTTCCCGAGGGCGAAGAAGATGATCAGGCCGAGCATGCCGAAGTGGAAAAGCAGGTTGCCGGTCTCGCGAAGATAGCCGCGCTCCGCGGACACGCTGAAGCCGTCGTCCTCTTCGCGCTCGACGCGCCGCCAGCCGGACAGCTGCTTGCGTACGTCCTCGCGGATCGCTTCGGGCGTACGCGCGGTGCGCGCGATCCGATGGTGCGGCATGCGCGCGAGGTTGCGCGGCGTCAGCACCGGCTTCGCGCGCATCTGCTTCACGTACTCGAAGCTGCGCGGCGTGAGACAGCCGACGAGAGAGATCATCAGCAGCAGGTAGATCGCGGAGAACCAGACGCTGGAGTAGACGTCGTAAAACTCCAGCTTGTCCAGCAGCGACCCCCACCAGCCGTGCGAAGAGATGTACTCGTTGACCTTGCTCACGTTCAGCCGCCGCTGTGGCAGCAACGCGCCGGGCAGCGCGGCGAGCGCGAGAAGGAACAGCAGAACCAACGCCGTGCGCATGGACGTTAGGCCGCGCCAGGTGTTGCGAAGGAACGCCAGTACCTGCTTGCCCAGCGAAGGCCGGTATGGGTGCTCCGGGTCTCTCGGAGGCGCTTCGGTGGTGGTCACAGTGGCAGCTCGAGATCAGCGGCGACGGAGTTGCGGAGCCAGCCCATGACGTCCCCCCACAGCCCGGTGACCAGCAGGATCCCGACCACCATCAGCAGCACCCCGCCGACGATCTGCACGCGGCGGCCGTTGCGGCGGAGCCAGTCGGTGGCCCGCACGGCCCAGCGGGCGCCGAGCGCGATGAGCAGGAACGGGACGCCGAGGCCGAGGCAGTAGACGAGCACCAGCACGTACCCGCGCACCGCGGCTCCGCCGGTGGCACTGGCGAGGCTGGTGACCGCGGAGAGCGTCGGGCCGATGCACGGGGTCCAGCCGAGGCCGAAGACCGCACCGAGCACCGGCGCGCCCCACAGGCCGCCGCCGGGTACGCGATGCGACCGGAACTCGCGCTGCAGCCCGGGAATCCAGCCGAGGAACACCATCGCCATGGCAATGGTGAGGACGCCGCCGATGCGCTGCAGGAGGTCTTCGTTGAGCAGCAGGGTGTCGGCGAGCCAGACGAGCGTGCCCAGCGTCGCGACGAACACCACGGTGAACCCGAGCACGAAGAGGCCCGCCGCGCCGAGGACGGCGTAGCGGCCCTTCTTGCGCTCCTCGCCGTCGCGCACGGCCGGGGCGTCGGCGCCGACGAGCGCCGCGAGGTACGCCAGATATCCGGGCACGAGCGGCACCACACACGGCGACGCGAACGAGATGGCCCCGGCCACCAGCGCAACCCCCGCGGCGAGCAGCAGCGGCCCGGAGATCGCCAGCTCGGACACGGAGTTCACGCATGTGAGAGTAGGCAGTGAGCTGGACGTGAGGCGGGCGGGGCCTGCGCACAGGACCTACGCCACCCCCGGAACCGGGACCTAAGTCCCGGACTGCTCCGCGCTCAGCCGTTGCATCAGCGGCATCAGGTCGGCGGCGAGCACCGGGCGCAGGAAGACCGCGGCGACCCGGTGTTGTTTGTCCAGCACGATCGTCGACGGGATCATGTTGCGCGGGTATCCGGCCAGCTGCAGCAGCACGCGTCCGGACGGGTCCC
The DNA here is from genome assembly GCF_000717335.1 of Amycolatopsis jejuensis. Lineage (GTDB taxonomy): Bacteria > Actinomycetota > Actinomycetes > Mycobacteriales > Pseudonocardiaceae > Amycolatopsis > Amycolatopsis jejuensis. Next base: position 284,401 of record NZ_JNYZ01000012.1, on the reverse strand, counting down.
AGATCGACGGGTACGTGAGCCCGCGGTCGCGGACGAAGTCCTGGGCCACCTTGCGCGCCGGGTCGCGCACGTCGAGCCCGATGACCTGCGCGCCGAGCGGTTCGAGCTGTTTGCTCGCCTTCTCCAGTTCCGGCGCCTCCGCGCGGCACGGGCCGCACCACTGGCCCCACAGGTTGACCACCATCGCCTTGCCGGGGAAGTCCGCGAGCGACAGCTGTTTGCCCTCGTTCATCAGGTCGTCGCCGGACAGCGTCGGGGCTTTCTGGCGCTCGTTCACCGGGTACGTGATATCGACCTGGCCGCCCGGCGCAACGAAGCTGAAGGAGCCGCCCTGCTCCACCGCGTCCTTGCCGGTGGAACAGCCCGTTACGGCCAGCGCAGCTGCCAGCAGCACCCCGGCCAGGCGTTTCATGCGCCCGTCACCTTGGGGTCCGTCGTCCCGGCCGGCTCGCTGTACACGATCTCCAACAGCTTCTCGCCGTCGAACACCAGGCTGGTGAGCGACGCGAGCGAGCACTGACGGCGACGCGGGTCATGCCACAGCCGCTTGGACTCCAGGAACCGCCGCAGGGTCCAGATCGGCAGCTGGTGCGACACGCACAGCGCTTCGCGCCCTTCGGCCTTTTCGCGCGCACGGTGGACCGCGCCGAGCATGCGGTGCGCAATCTCGATGTACGGCTCACCCCACGACGGCTTGAACGGATTCAGCAGGTGCGGCCACGCTTTTGGCTGCTTCAGCGCACCGTCACCGACCGCGACGCGCTGTCCTTCGAAGACGTTGGCCGCTTCGATGAGACCGTCGTCAGTGGCGATGTCGAGACGGTGTGCACCTGCGATGGGTGCAGCGGTTTCCTGCGCGCGCTGAAGCGGCGAAGCGACGACGTGCGCAAGGTCGTGCCCGGCCACCGCCTCCGCGACAGTGAGCGCCTGCCGCTGTCCGCGCTCGGACAGGCGGAAGTTCGCGAGCCGCCCGTACAGGATCTTCTCGGGGTTGTGGACTTCGCCGTGCCGCAGCAAGTGAACGACTGTCGTCACGGGTGTACCGCCTCAGCTGCCGCGCGCGCTGCTGCGGGGAGCGCGGCTTCGATGACGCCGAAGGCTTCGTCGTCCATTGCAGCGTTAACGAACCACGCTTCGTACGCGCTCGGCGGCGGGTACACGCCTCCGTCGAGCAGAGCGTGGAAGAACGCCGGGAAGCGCCAGGTTTCCGTGGCCTGCGCGTCCGCGTAGTTGCGTACGGGCTTGTCGGTGAAGAAGACGCTCAGCAGGTTGCCCGCGAACTGCACAGTGTGCGTTACGCCTGCTTCGCCCAGCACGTCCGAGAAAAGCCCGCCGAGCCGCTTCGCGTTGGCGTCGAGCTTCGCGTACACGCCTTCGCCAGCTTCGCGCAGCGCGGTGAGACCAGCGGCAACAGCGACCGGGTTACCGGACAGCGTGCCCGCTTGGTAGACGGGACCACCTGGAGCGAGCTTCGCCATGACGTCCGCGCGGCCACCGAACGCCGCCGCAGGCAGGCCGCCCGACATCACCTTGCCGAACGTGTACAGGTCACCGGCCACGCCTTCGAGGCCGAACCAGCCAGCGTGCGAGACGCGGAAACCGGTCATCACCTCGTCCATGACGAGCAGCGCACCGTTTTCGTGCGCAATGTCGCGAAGAGCGGCGTTGAACCCCGGGTCCGGCGGCACCGCGCCCATGTTGCCCGCCGCCGCTTCGGTGATCACCGCGGCAATCTGGCCCTCGTTGTCCGCGAAGGACTTCCGGACCGCGTCGAGGTCGTTGTACGGCAGCACGATGGTGTCCGCGGCCTGCGCGCCGGTGACGCCGGGCGAGGTCGGCAGCCCGAGGGTCGCGACGCCGGACCCGGCTTGCGCAAGCAGCGCGTCGACGTGCCCGTGGTAACACCCGGCAAACTTCACGACCTTGGCGCGCCCGGTGAACCCGCGGGCGAGCCGGATGGCGCTCATCGTGGCCTCGGTGCCCGAGTTGACCAGCCGGACCTGCTCGACCGGCGCGACCCGGCCGATGATCTCCTCGGCGAGCTCGACCTCGCCGGTGGTCGGCGTGCCGAAGGAAAGCCCGTTCTCCGCCGCCGCGCGCGCGGCGGCCACCACCTTCGGATGCGCGTGCCCGAGGATCATCGGGCCCCACGAGGAGACGAGGTCGACGTAGCGGTTGCCGTCGGCGTCCCACAGGTGGGGACCCTCGCCGCGCACCATGAACCGCGGTGTCCCGCCGACCGAGTTGAAGGCCCGCACCGGCGAGTTCACCCCGCCCGGGACGGCCGCCTTCGCGCGTTCGAACCAAACCTTGGACTGCTCGGTGCCAGTGCTCACCGCCCCAGTCTCGCAAATCCTCCCGCCGCGTGCCGTCGCCACCCGGCGAGGACGCCGGAGCGCTCCTAAGATGGGCCGCGCACGGACGGGGCGAGCCATGGAGGAGACGTGACGGCGCCCACACACCGCCGGAACCCGTGGCTGATGCTCGCGGTGTTCTTCGGGCTGGTCTCCGTGGTCGCGCTGATCGGCGGGCTGGCGGCCACGTCGGCCCCGGACGCCTACACCCGGTACACGATGCCGTCGTGGGCCCCGCCCGCCGACCTGTTCAGTCCGGTGTGGACGGTGCTGTACGCCGTGCTCGCGGTCGCCGGCTGGACCTATTGGCGCACCGACGGCGAGAACCAGGGCTTTGCCGCGTACGGCATCGGCCTGCTGTTCAACCTGATGTGGATCTCGCTGTTCTTCGCCGGTGGGTCGACCAGGGTCGCGTGCGTGGACATCATCCTGCTCGACCTCACCGTGGTGATCACGATCGGGCTCTTCTACCGCCGGTCCCGCGTGGCCGCGCTGCTGCTTCTGCCGTACCTGGCTTGGCTGCTGTACACGACCGCGCTGAACGTCGCGATCATCGCCCTCAACGACACGCCTTAACGCCCGGGCTGCGCCACGATCGCTTGTGCCGTCACCGAACCGTCGGATCCGGTGCGACCCTGGACAGTCACCGTCTGACCCGGTTTGAGGTCGCCGACCTTCCCCGACTGGGTCACACCGACGGTCGTATCGTCCGAAGTGGACACTTTGACCTCGTTGCCCTGCAACGTCTTCACCGTGACCGTGGTGCCCTCGACCTTCTCCACCGTACCGGCCGTGCCGCGTCCCCCGGTTCGTGCGCCCGCCTGCGGCGCGCTGGGCGACGGAGCAGCACCCGAGGGTCCGAAGGCAGCGTGCGTCCAAGCGCCACCGGCGAAAGCCAGCGCGACCACGAGCAATCCAGCCAGCACGAGGGTGGGTTTGCCGAACGGCCTCGCGACCTGCCGCAGCTCCTCGGTGAGATCGCCCGCGACCGCGGGTTCGGCCACGAGGTTCTCCGGCAGCGGGTCGGGCGGGGTCGGAATGGGCTGGGTACTCGACGCGGACATGACGCTCCTACTCGTGCCGGAGGGCGTCGATCGGCCGCAGCCGCGATGCCCGGTTCGCCGGGAAACTGCCGAAGAAAAGCCCGATCAGGGCGGATACCGCAAAGGCGAGCGCAATCGACGACGGAACCACCACCGGCTGGATACCCGCGATATTGAACCGGCTGCCGACCACCCCGATCACCACGCCCAGCAGCCCGCCGAACAGGCTCAGCATCGTCGCCTCGGCGAGGAACTGGCCGAGGATCGCCGACCGCGGCGCCCCGATCGCCTTGCGGATCCCGATCTCGCGAATCCGCTCGGTCACCGTCACCAGCATGATGTTCGTGACCCCGATTCCGCCCACCAGGAGCGAAATCGCCGCGACCGCCCCGAGCAGGACGGTGAACGTGTCGATGGCCGACGTCCGGGTCTGCAGCAGCTGTGCGGAGTTCTGGATCTGGTAGTCGGGCGTCGCACCGGCGCGGATACCGTGCCGCGCGTCGAGGATCGCGGTGACCTCGGCCTGCGCCAGCCCGATCGCATCGGCGGTGCTCGCCTGCACCGCGATCTGGTTCAGTCCACCATAACCGGCAAGGGAATTCTGCACCGCGCTGATCGGAGCGATGGCGACGTCGTCGGCGTTCTGCAGCCCGGTACTGCCTTTCGCCTGCAGTACCCCGACGACGGTGAACTGGATGCTGTTCAGCAGCACGTTCTTGCCCACCGGGTCGGCCGAACCGAAAATCGACTGCGCGGTCGTGGGTCCAAGCACCACCACCTTGCGGGCCTGCGTCACGTCCTCGGCGGAGAACAGCTGCCCGTCGGCAATCTGCCGGTTCGTGGTGGTGAAGTACCCGGGTTCGGTACCGACCACGCTCGGCACGTCATAGGACGTCTGGCCGTACGTCGCGGTCGCCGTGGTGCTGACGACCGGTGACGCCGCCTTCACGTCGGGCGCGCCCATCGGGTCGACGAGCGCGTGCGCGTCCTGCACAGTGAGCGGCCGCACCTCGGCGCCCTGCCCGCCACCGCGGACCGGCGACACATTCACCACGTCCGTACCCAGGCCCTGGATACTCGCGGTGATGGCCGCGGAAGCGCCGTTTCCCACTGCCACCAACAAGATCACCGACGCGACCCCGATGGTGATCCCGAGCGTGGTGAGCACCGAACGCAGCTTGTTCGAAGCAAGACCGCGCACGGCGAACCGGAGAATTTCCACGAGGTTCACGCGGCCACCCCGGTGACCTCGTCGGACACGATCTGCCCGTCACTCACCCGCACGATCCGGCGGGCATGGTGGGCCACCTCGTCCTCGTGGGTGATCACCACGACCGTGCGGCCGAGTGCGTTGAGCCGGTCGAACACACCGAGGACGTCGACGGTGCTGGCATGATCGAGGTTTCCGGTCGGTTCATCGGCAAGCAGCAGCGCCGGTCCGCCGACGAGCGCCCGCGCCACCGCAACCCGTTGCTGCTGCCCGCCGGACAGCTCGCTCGGCAGATGCTTCGCGCGGTCGGTCAGGCCGACCACCTCCAGCGCGGCCAGCGCCCGCCGCCGCCGCGCGGCCCGCTTCAGTCCACTGTAGACCAATGGGAGTTCCACATTGGACAGCGCACTGGTCCGCGGGACGAGGTTGAAGGATTGGAAGATGAACCCGATCTTCCGGTTGCGCAGCAAGGAAAGCTGCCGTTCGTTGAGGTCGGCGACCGGGAAGCCGTCGAGCAGGTACCGGCCGGACGTGGGCGTGTCGAGGCAGCCGAGCATGTTCAGCAGCGTCGATTTGCCGGACCCGGACGCGCCCATGATCGCCACGTAGTCGCCCGGCCACACCTGCAGGTCGACCCCGCGCAGCGCGTGCACGGCGGTTTCCCCGCTGCCGTAGGTTTTGCGCAGCCCGGAGACTGCGATCACCGGCTTCATCCTCGGGCTCCGCCGCCGAACCCGCCCTGCCTGCCGCCACCGAATCCACCTTGCTGACCGCCGAAGCCGCCGAGACCACCGGTTCCGCCAGTGCGCTGGTTTCCCGGGGTGGTCGTCGTCGGGGACGCCGCGGTGAGCACCACGTTGTCGCCCTCACTCAGCCCGGATTTGATCTCCACAGTGGACTCCCCACGCACGCCGAGCTCGACCTGCCGCGGTACCGCCTGCCCGTTTTCCTGCACCGTGACCACGCTCGTCGTACCCGTGGTCCGCACGGCAGCGGCAGGCACACTCAACACGCCGTCCGCCTCGGCGACCGTGATCACGACGCTCGCCGACTGCCCGGGTCGCAGCCCCGACGGCGGATTCGACAACGTCAGCTGCGCTCCGTACGTGACGACGTTGCTGCTCGTGGTCGGCGTCAGGTCGATCTTCGAAACGGTCGCCTGCAGCGGCTGATCCGGTGTCGCATTGAGGGTGACGGTGGCTTTCTGGCCGGTTTTCACCTTGCTCACGTCGATTTCCGGCACGGAAGTGTTCACGAGCAGGCTGCTCATGTCGGTGATGTCGATGAACCCACTGCTACTACTGCTGCTGGTACTGGAAGACGACTGCTGCTGCCCGGACTGTGCGCCAGCCGAAGTCGCCGCGCTGCTGGAACCGGACCCGCCGCTGCCCGCTTGCTGCCCGACTGTCCCATTGATCGCAGTGACAGTCCCAGCACCGGGCGCAGTCAGCACGGTCGCCGAGACCGCCGCCTGTGCGTTGTCGACGTCCAGCTGCGCTTGGTCCACTTTGGCCTGAAGCGACGCAATGCTGGTTTGCGCCTGGGTTGCCGTCTGATTGGCGGGCGGGTTGTCCTCCCCCGCCGCGAGGTTGTCCTCGGCCACCGCGAGATTGGCCTTGGCGACCTGAAGTTGTTTGCTCGCTTGGGAAGAGTCGAGCGTGGCGAGCTTCTGCCCGGCGCTCACCACGTCGCCGACCTTCACGACGATGCTGGTGACCTTGCCGGACGTGGTGAAGTTCGCGACGCCGGTGTACCCGCTGGCGACCGTCCCGGCCGCGGACACGGTCTCGGTGACGTTCGCGCGCCGCACCGGCGTGGTCCGGCTCTGCGCCTGCGCCGTCGAACTCGACGGCGAAAACGCCTGGTAAATCCCGAAAGCCGCGCCGCCGAGCAGCACGACGAGCACCCCGTTGACCACCCATGTCCGGGTGCGCAGCCGCGTCATGCGGGCAAGACTGCGTGCCCCGCTTAGCAGTCAGCTGTTGGTTCCCTGTGGGCCAGCTGTGTATCGGCTAGTCCTTCTTCTTGCGGTGCCGCGCACGGACCGCCAGCAGCAGCTGACGGATCGCATCCACCACGAGCACCGCGGACAGCGCGCCGAGGCCGAGCGCGCCGGCGAGATGCCCGCCCAAATGCCGCTGTGACGCCAGTTTCGCGCCGTCGCCCGCGGTGGTGACGATGGTGACCACCCCGGCGTGCCAAAGCGCGAATGCCGCCCACAGCACGAGCCCGGCCACCACCACTTCGCCGAGCGCGACGAACGCCCGCCACGGCTGGTTGAGCTTGGTCTCGGGCTGGGTTTCCTCCGGCGGCCAGAGTCCGGCGCCGGTCGGCTGGGGAAGGTCGATCACGGGGTCCAGCCTTTCAGGTTCGGGGGCACTGCGCTTCCCTCGCGGGGGTGTCATCGGCTCGGCTCCTCCCGCACGGCGATTTCGACGAGCGCTGCCCGCAATGCCTCGACGTCGCGCGCCCACGCGAGGACCACTGTGCCGTCGTCGAGTTTCACCGGCAGCTCGTCGTACTTGCGCGGCACGGACCAGCCACCGCCGAGCACGCGAGCCCCGACCGGGGTACCGACGTCGGTGACCGCGGCAATCCGGGCCGCCAGAACGGTTTCGCGGCCCTGACGCAACCGGTCCGTGGTGACTTCCAGCGAGAGGAAACGCCGTCGCGCGTACACCCAAGGCAGCGTGAGCCCAGCCAGCGCGACCCCGATCAGCACCCAGCCGACGACGTGCACCGGACCGCCGGTGGCCAGTTCCGCGAGCGCGCCCAGGAGCGCGAACAGCGGGCCCCAGACCAGCGCCGTCCAGCCGACGCCGGGTTCGGAGTACAGCGTTCGGGCCATTACAGCCTCTTGCCGACCTTGGGGAAGTACTCCGCCGTGCGCGGCAGGTACAGCAGCACCAGCATGGCCACGAGCGCCAGCGACGACGCCTGGGCGAAGTACGGCGTGCGCACCAGCGCGAGCTCGTAAATGAGGCCGATCGCCGCCAGCAGCGTGACGATGGTGCGCGCCGAACGCGTGCCCTCCCGGGCTTTCCAGGCGAAGAGCACGAACAACGCGCTGAAGCACAGCGCGCCGATGAACATGGCCCACACGAGCGTGGTGGCGCCGGACTGCAGCTGCGCGAGGTCGACCGGCTTGCCTGCCTGCTGCGTCTGCTTGACGGCGTTGTCCACCAGCTGTTGCTTGAGAGCGATGATCAGCACTTGCTGCGCGAGAATGACCAGCGCCGCGAAAATGGCGAGCAAGAACGCGACGTGCACCGTCGCCGGCGGCTTGGCTTTCGCCGGAACCTGCCCGGGCAGCACCGGATCCGGCGCGCGCCCGCGCTTGCGGCGCTCATCGTCGGTGAGCCCGTCGAACTCGTCCTTCTCGGCCACCCGGACGACCCTACCGTGGCTCAGTCGAGCCAGGCGGCAGCCTCGGTCGCCCAGTAGGTGAGGACGAGGTCGGCCCCCGCGCGGCGGATCGAGGTGAGAACCTCGAGGATGGTGCGCTCGCGTTCGATCCAGCCGTTGGCCGCGGCCGCCTCGACCATCGCGTACTCACCGGAGATGTTGTACGCCGCAACCGGCACCGGCGAGATGTCCGCCGCCGCCTTCACGACGTCCAAATAGGACATCGCAGGCTTGACCATCACCATGTCGGCACCCTCGGCGAGGTCGAGTTCGATCTCGCGCAGTGCTTCGCGCGCGTTGCCCGGGTCTTGCTGGTACGTCTTGCGGTCGCCCTTGAGCTGCGAGTCGACGGCCTCACGGAAGGGACCGTAGAAGGCGCTGGCGAACTTGGCGGCGTAGGCGAGAATGGCGGTTTCGCTGTGCCCGACCTCGTCGAGCGCCCGCCGGATCACGCCGACCTGCCCGTCCATCATCCCGCTTGGCCCGAGCACGTGCGCCCCGGCCTCCGCCTGCGCGACAGCCATGTCGGCGTACACGCGAAGGGTGGCGTCGTTGTCGACCGCGCCGTCCGCATCGAGGACGCCGCAGTGCCCGTGGTCGGTGAACTCGTCGAGGCAGGTGTCGGCCATCAGCACGGTGGAGTCCCCGAGCTCATGCCGCAGGTCACGGAGAGCGACGTTGAGAATCCCGTTCTCGTCGACGGCGCCGGACCCCTGCGCGTCCCGAGTCGCCGGAATGCCGAACAACATCAGCCCGCCGACCCCGGCGTTGACCGCCTCGACCGCAGCCTTCCGCAGCGTGTCCCGAGTGTGCTGGACAACGCCAGGCATGCTGGAGATCGCCCGCGGCGCCGCAGCGCCTTCGGCGACGAACATGGGCAGGATCAGCTGCCGGGGCCGCAGTGTGGTCTCCCCGACCATCCTGCGCATGGCAGCAGTAGTACGAAGCCGGCGAGGTCGCTGCTCGGGAAACACGGAGACAACGGTACTCCGGTCTTCAGCCGACCTCTTCGGCGAGTGCACTCGCCCGCCCGTAGTCACAATCAGCTTCGGGGTGCCCCACGCAACAAGTCCGTGAAGGGAACCTTCACGGAATCAGATTCCCTGATGGTTCCCTTCACGGAACGGTCAACTACGCCGAGTCCGCTTGGCCTTCCGAGGCGGAGGCAACGCCCCCTCCGCCCGCAACCGCGCAGCGTGCTCCGCCAGCGCGTCCACCAAATGCGGCACATCGGCCTTCTCCGGCTGCACATCCACCCGCAGCCCGAACTCCACCGCCGTCTCCGCGGTCTTCGGCCCGATACACGCCACCAACGTCCGCGTGTGCGGCTTCCCGGCGATCCCCACGAGGTTCCGCACCGTGGACGACGACGTGAAGCACACCGCGTCGAACCCGCCGGTCTTGATCATCTCGCGGGTCTCCGCTGGCGGCGGCGCGGCGCGCACCGTCCGGTAGGCCGTGACGTCGTCCACTTCCCAGCCTCGCTCGACGAGACCGGCCGACAGGATCTCCGTGGCGATGTCCGCCCGCGGCAGCAGTACCCGGTTCACCGGGTCCAGCACGTCGTCGTACGGCGGGAACTCCGCCAGCAACCCCTCCGACGACTGCTCCCCGGCGGGCACCAGTTCCGGAATGATCCCGAACGACCGCACCTTCGCCGCCGTCGATTCCCCGACGCAGGCGATCTTCACACCGGAAAACGCACGCGCGTCGAGGCCGAACTCCTCGAACTTCTCCCACACCGCGCGGACCGCGTTGGTGGAGGTGAACACGATCCACTGGTACCGGCCGTCGACCAGGCCCTTCACCGAACGTTCCATCTGCGCCGGGCTGCGCGGGGGCTCGACGGAGATCGTCGGCACCTCGTGCGAGGTCGCGCCGTGGCCGCGGAGCCGGTCGGCCATCTCGCCTGCCTGCTCCTTGGTACGCGGGACCAGCACCTTCCAGCCGTACAGCGCCCGCGACTCCCACCAGGACAGCTTCGACCGCTGCCCGGCCGCCGCGCCGACGGTGACGACCAGCGGGCCGACCAGCTCGCCCGCGTCGTTGGCCACCGAGGCCAGCGTGGTGTCCAGTGTGCGCTGGGTGTTGATGGTGCCGTTCGCGGTGACCGCGACCGGGGTGTTGGCCGGCAGGCCCTTCTCGGTGAGCTGGCTCGCCGCCTCGGCCAGGTGCGCCGAGGTCGCGTGCAGCACGATCGGCCCGGGGACCGCGGCCAGCGCGCCCCAGTCGACCTCGCCGCGCACGTCCGCCTCGGTGTACGTGCCACCGAGCGCGACGCCTGCGTACGCCGGGACCGCGGTACCCGGCGCAACGCCCGGGATCACGTCGAACACGGCCGACGTGCGGGCGACGGCCTGCACCTCGGCCACCACAGCGGGGCTGGTCAGCGGGTCGCCGGAGACGAGCCGCAGCGCGAGCCGGCCGGCTTTGGCCTCGGACGTCAGGTCCTTCGCGACGTCGGACGGCTCACCGACGGCGGGCCGGACCTCGGCGCCGGGCGCGGCAAAAGCGAGCACGCTCGCCGGCACGTCCGGGTCGGTCACCACGACCTCGGCCTTGGCCAGCAGTTCCTGAGCGCGGACGGTGAGCAGCCCGGCGTCACCGGGGCCCGAGCCCACGAAGGCGACGCGCCCGGCAGTCTTGCGAGCGGGGGTCATCGTTGGTGTTCTTCTCCTCTTGGGCGGCCGGAACCGCAGGTGGGTGGATCAGGTCGGATCGGTGACGGCGAGCGTCACTGTGCGGGGCCGGACAGTGCACCGGCCCCCAGGTCGAGCAGTTCGGCGGCCAGCTCACGGCCGAGCTTCTCCGCTTCGCCGATCCCGGCGATCGCGGACGCCCGCACCATGTCGACGGCGCCGTTCTCGTCTTCGACGGCAGCGGTGCCGCGCAGCGAGATGCGTTCCACCACCGCGCCCTCGTCGTCGAGGTCCTCGACGATCTCGGCCAGCGCACCCACCGGCGCGCTGCACCCGGCTTCGAGCGCGGCGAGCAGGGCCCGCTCGGCCGTCACCGCGACCCGCGTGCCCTCATCGTCCACAGTGGACGCGAGCAGGTGCTCGACGTCCACGTCGGTGGCCCGGCACTCCAGCGCCAGCGCCCCCTGCGCGGGGGCGGGCAGCATCTGGATCGGGTCGAGGGTCTCGGTGATCTCCCCGGCCCGGCCGATGCGGGCCAGTCCGGCACGCGCGAGGACGACGGCATCCAGCTCACCGTCGGTCACCTTGCGCATGCGGGTGTCGATATTGCCTCGGATCGGCACGATTTCCAAACCGAGCCCCAGCGCGCGCAGCTGAGCCATCCGCCGCGCGGCCCCGGTGCCGACCCGCGCGCCCGGCGGAAGCTCGCCGAGCGTGAGGCCGTCGCGCGCGATCAGCGCGTCGCGCGGGTCCTCCCGCGGCGGCACCGCGGCCAGCACGAGACCGGGTTCCGGCGCGGTGGGCAGGTCCTTGTACGAGTGCACGGCGACGTCGATCTCGTTGCGCAGCAACGCTTCCCGCAACGCGGAGGTGAACACGCCGACCCCGATCTGCGAGATCGGGGCGCTGGAGAGGTCGCCGGGCGTGGTGACCTTGACGATCTCCACCTCGACGCCGGTGGCGCGGATGAGGTCGGCGACGATGCCGGTCTGCGCGAGGGCGAGCTTGCTGCCCCGCGTACCGAAACGAATGACTCTGGTCACTTACTGCTACTTCTTCTCGGGGTCGGATGCCGCGGTGGGGCTTGCCACGGCCGCAGGGGCCTGCGGGTCGAGGCAGAACAGCTCCCGCAGCGCATTGGCGTAATCGGTGTCGGCCGTCTCGGCGGCCAGCTGCTTGACGCGCACCGTGGGGGCGTGCAGCAGCTTGTCGACCACGCGGCGCACCGTGCGGCCGACCTCTTCGCGAACCTGGCTGTCGAGCTCCGGCAGCCGGTTGTCCAGGCGGAGCAGCTCCGCGTCCACCACCTCGGCCGCGCGGCGGCGCAGCGCGGTGACGGTGGGCGTGACCTCGGCACTGCGCTGTCCGGCGAGGTACTCGCGCACCTCGTCGAGCACGATGCCGGTGGCCTTCGCGGTCTGCCGTTCGGTGGTCGGCGCGCCGGCTTCCCGCATGCGGCGCTGGATCGTCTCCAGGTCGACCACGGTCACGTCGGCGAGCGTGGCGACCGCGGGGTGGACGTCCTTCGGCAGCCCGAGGTCGCACACCACCAGCGGACGGCCACCGCGCGCGGGCACATGCGCGGTGAGGAACACGGCGTCCTGCGCGCCGGTGCAGGACACGACGACGTCAGCGACCTCGACGGCCTCGGCCAGCGCGGGCAGCGGCACGGACCGCGCCGGAATCCCCTCGGCGGCGACCTTCTCGGCCAGCCGGACGGCGTTGGCCTCGGTGCGGTTCGCGACGGTGATCTCGCCGATCCCGGCTTTACGCAGCTGGGCAGCAGTGAGCGCACCCATCGAACCGGCGCCGACGATCAGCGCGTGCTTGCCCTCGACGGCACCCGCCGCGGCCAGCGCCTCGGACACGACGGACGCGCCGAGCTGGTCGAGCCCGGTCTCGGCGTGCACCCGCTTGCCGACGCGCAGCGTGGTCTGGATCAGCTCGTGCAGCGTGCGGCCGACCGTGCCCGCGTCCCGCGCGGTGGCGTATGCGGACCGGACCTGGCCGAGGATCTGCGTCTCGCCGACCACCATCGAGTCAAGGCCCGAGGCGACCGAGAACAGGTGCTCGACCGCCGCACCGGCGTAGTGCACGTACAGGCTGTCGTACAGCTCGGCGGGCTCCATCCCGGCCTTGCGGGAGAGCACGTCCGACACGTCGTTGACGCCGCCGTGGAACGTCTCGACCACGGCGTAGACCTCGATGCGGTTGCACGTGGAGACGAGCATGGCCTCGCTGACGTGCTCCGCCTGCTGCAGCTCGTGCAGGATCTTGGTCAGCTCCTCCGCAGGGACCGCCGCCCGCTCGAGCGTGCCGAGGTCCGCACTGCGATGGGAAAGCCCGACCGCCAACACGCTCATCAGCGCACCACCATTCCGAGACCACCGTCTTTACCGCCATTGTCGATCGGCAGGCCGGCGCCCGGTAACCCGGTATCGCCCTGGTTTTCCAGAGCGGCACTGTCGGCACGGCGAGCCACGTGGAACGAGAGGATCTGCAGCTCGACGGCCAGGTCGACCTTGCGGACCTCGACGTGCGCCGGTACCTGGAGCACCACCGGCGCGAAGTTGAGGATGCACTGGACACCGCCTGCCACCAGCCTGTCGCACACGGACTGCGCAGCGGTAGGAGGTGTGGCGATGATCCCGACGGAAATCTCCCGTTCGGCGCAAACCCGCGGGATTTCGTCCATGTGCGAGACGGGAAGTCCCCCTACGGGAACCCCGACGAGGTCAGGGTCGAGGTCGAAGAGCGCCTCGACGGGAAATCCGCGGCCGGGGAAGCCGCCGTAGTTCGCGAGCGCGTGCCCGAGGTTACCGATTCCGACCACGGCGACCCGGTGCTGCCGCGTGAGCCCGAGAATGCGTTCGATCTGGCTGACGAGCACCTGCACCTCGTAGCCGACGCCGCGGGTGCCGTACGAGCCGAGGTAGGAGAGGTCTTTACGCAGTTTCGCGGAGTTGACCCCGGCCGCGGCGGAGAGTTCTTCGCTGGAGACGGTGGTGGCGCCCTGTTCGGCGAGGCCGGAGAGAATCCGCAGGTAAACGGCCAGCCGGGCGACGGCTGCCTCGGGAATCTGCTTCGCGCGGACAGCGGTGTCCTCGACCTCGGAGACGGCAGGCATCTCGGCGGTGGGCGCGTTGTCGGCGTCCGGCGCGGGGCGGGTGGTGCGCGTCGTGCGGCGGGGCTTGGGTTTGGCGTCTGCGGGGGCCCGGCCGTTGCCCGGCGCACCAGCGGCCCGGCCGTTTTCCGCGGCGCGGAGGTTGCCGGTCGGAGCGGCGTCCGGCACGGGCTGGTTTCCGTTGGGGGACAAGCCGTTCTCGCTCACCGTGGAACGGCGGCGGTTTCCGGCGGCGTGCCGTCCACCGGTGCGACGGCGGACCGGCGGGGCGTCCGCAGCTCCGTCGGTGCCGGTGCCATCGGACTCGTCGCGGGGTGGCCTGGCGGGCGGTTCGGCACCGCTGCGCCCACCCCGCTGTGTGACCACGCTGGTTCTCTCCTCGTCCGGCTCCGGCACGCCGGTTCCCGAAGGTCCACCAGGACGGCGGGGAAACCGGCTCTTGACCCCGCGGCTTCGGTCCGGTTCGATGCCGGTCCTCGCGGGGACGACTTCCCTACGGTAGTCCACTTGTGAACGCAGGCACAAAGTCACTGGTCACCGACGCGGCCAACGGCACTCAGCCGGCAGTGAACGGCACCTTGTGCCACCCGGTCGCCCCGTCCGGCACCGGGTCCGCCGGGTGGTCGGTCTGCGTGTACCCGGACTGGTCGGTGGCCCGCACCGACACCGTGTGGCTGCCCACCGGCACCGGGACCTCGGCCCACCACATCCGCCACGTGTCCTTGTTCACCTCGGCCGACAGCGTCGCCTGCTGCCACGGCCCCTGGTCCACCCGCACCTCGACCTTCGCGATCCCCACGTGCTGCGCCCACGCCGTCCCCGCCACCCGGACCCGGCCCGCGGGCACCGACGCCGACGTGCGCGGCACGTCGATCCTCGACTCCGTCTTGATCGGCGCCTGCTCGGCCCATCCGCGCTGCAGCCAGTACGCCTGCCGCGCGTCCCAGGTCGTGAACTCCAGGTCGGTCACCCACTTCGTGGCCGACACATACCCGTACAGCCCGGGGATCACGATCCGCGCCGGGAACCCGTGTTCCACCGGCAACGGTTCGCCGTTCATGCCGATCGCGAGCATTGCGCCGCGCGCCGGATCCAGCGCGACGGACGACGGGGTGCCGCAGGTGAATCCGTCCACACTCGTCGCGTACATCTGCTGTGCCCCCGGCCGAACGCCTGCCGCAGACAGCAGGTCCACCAGGTCGACGCCGATGAAGTTCGCCGTGGAGATCAGGTCGCCGCCGACCTCGTTGGACACGCAGGTGAGCGTGACGACCCGCTCGACCAGCGGCCGGTTGCGGATGTCGGCATAGGAGAAGCTCACCTCGCGGTCCACCATCCCGTGGATCTTCAGCTGCCAGTCCTCGGCGCGTACCTGCGGCACGACGAACGCCGTGTCGATGCGGTAGAAGTTCGCGTTCGGGGTGATGAACGGCGGGGACCCGAGCTTCTGGAAGTCCGCGTCGGCCGGGAGCGGCGGCGCTTTCCGGGCGGCGACCAGTGGACCCACCGACGCCCGCGACCCGGCCGCGCTGCCGCTGCTCGACACCAGCTCCCCGACGACCGCGGCGACGCCCGCCCCGGCCGCGATCCCGGCGCCGCGCTGCAACACCTGACGGCGGCTGAATCCTTGCCGCAGCTCGGTTTCCGCGGGTAACGCCCGCCGGTGCAGCCAGCTGAACACCAGCAGCGACGCGGCCAGCGCCAGCACCGGAGCCAGCAGCGCGAGCTGCCCGACGTCCGTCCGCTCGTACACCGCGAAGATCCCGAACGCGCCGACCACGACCACCAGCACCTGCCCGGGCAGCGGACGGGCGCGCGACACCTGTCCGGCCAGCACCGCAAACCCCAGCAGCACCACGGCAATACCGATCTTGAGCACGGTCTTGTCCGCGGTGCCCAGCGTCTGCTCGGCCCACACCACGACGGGATGCGGACTGTGCGCGATCACGAAATCCGCCACCGCCACGAACGGCGACGCGCTGTACCCGACGAACCCGGCGACCAGATGCCCCACGCCCAGCGCCGTGACCAGCGCGACCAGCGAGATCGCAGTGGCCAGACCCAGCGACAGCCGCGGCCGGACGGTCGGCGGCGCTTCCTTCAACGCACTCACCCCACCATCTTCGGGGCCCCGAGCCACAATGCGGCCAGCCAAGCGCTTACGGGTTGCTTACCGGAGCGCCGCGCGCAGCCGCTCTTCCTCCACACGCCAGTACCCGTGCTCGGCGCCGTCGACCAGGATCACCGGCACCTGGTCGCCGTACTCGGCCCGCCATTCCGGGTCGCTGTCGACGTCCGCGGTCTCCCACGGCACGCCCAGCTCCCCGCAGATCCGCGCGACGTCCGCCTCGGCCACCTCACACAGATGGCAGCCCGCGCGGCTCATCACAGTCACCAGATGCACGTAACCACTCTAGAACTCACCGCAGCTTCAGCCGCCGCAGCTTCCCGGTCGCCGAATGCGGCAGCGTCTCCGCGAACTCCACCGTGTGCGGCACCTTGTACCCGGCCAGGTTCGCCACGCACTGGTCCACCACCTGCTGCTCCGACAACGCCGCGCCGGTCGCCGGTACCACCACCGCTTTTACGGCCTCGCCACTCCGCTCGTCCAGCACCCCGACCACGGCGACCTCGGCCACTTCCGGCAGCTGCGAGATCACTTCCTCGACCTCGTGCGGGAAAACGTTGAAGCCGTTGACGATGATCAGGTCGTTGGCGCGGTCGACCAGGTGCAGGTCGCCGTCGGAATCGAGGTAGCCGACGTCGCCGGTGCGGAACCAGCCGTCGGCGTCCGGGCCGAACGTGCCGTCGGGCCAGTAGCCGGAGAACAGGTTCGCGCCGCGGATCGACACGAGCCCGGTGCCGCCCGCGGCCTCGAAGACGTCGTCGACCTCGTCCGGATCGAGGGGGACGTCCTCGGCGGTGCCATCGCTGTCCACCAGCCGCAGCTCGATCCCGGGCAGCGGACGGCCGACCGACCCCGGCTTCGGATAGCCGGTGACCAGCGTCGACGTCACCACCGGCGCACATTCGGTGAGCCCGTACCCCTCGTACACGTCGAGCCCGGTCGCCTCCCGGATCGCGGCGAGCACCTTCGGGTGCAGCGGCGCGGCGCCGGACGTCATCCGCCGCACGGTCGCCAGCCCGCGGCCCAGCTCGTCCCGGTCGAGCGCCGCGAACTCGCCGTACATCGCGGGTACCCCGGCGATCAGCGTGACCCGGTGCTCGGCGCAGTCGGCCAGCGTCCGCCGCGCTTCGAACCGCTCGGACAGCACCAGCGCCGCCCCGGCCGCCGTCGCCAGCAGCAGCCCCGGGCCGAGGCCGTACACGTGGAAGAGCGGGATCGACACGAGCACGCGGTCGTGGCGCTCGATCGCACCGTCCACTTGGGACAGTTGGGTCAGGTTGGCCAGCAACGCCCGGTGCGACAGCAGGACTCCGCGCGGCGGGCCGGTGGTCCCCGAGGTGTAGGAGATGACCGCGATGTCCTCCCCGGTGCGGCCGAGTTCGACCGGGTCGCCCTCGCCGGACGACCGCGGCGGCAGCCCGGTGACCCCGTCGGGCAGTTCGAAATCATCGCGCTGCACCACGAATTGCGCGCCGCTGTGTTCCAGCAGCCGCGCCAGTTCGGGCGCCGGTGCCTGCGGCGACAGCGGCACCGCGATCCCGCCTGCGCGCAGCACGCCGAAGAGCGCCACCGCGAAGTCCGCCGACGTCGGCAGCCGCAGCACCACCCGGTCGCCCGGCTGGACCCCATCGGACACCAGCCGCCGCGCCTGCGCGTGCGCGGCCTGGTCGAGTTGCCGCCAGGTCAGCGCGACGCCGGTGCCGGTCTCGGTGATTGCGGTGCGGTCCGGCCACCGGTCGGCCGCGTCAGTGAGCAGTCCGGCGACGCCGTGCGCGGTGCTGATCGGGTCCACCGCCACCCCTCTCGTCCCGTTGCCGATTCGTCATCTTGTCACCCGTAATGGGGATGCCGCGCGATCGTCGCACCTCTACCACCCGGGACCACTACCTACTTCGCGGTAACAACACGTATGCTGCACTGCGTCGCCGGGTGGCGTTGATCACTATCGGGTGACCAGAGAGAGGGAGTCGTCGTGCCGAAGCTGCCGGTCCACGCGGGGGTGGGACACGCGCTCGGGTACGCCTGCACGTGCCCGGCGGCCCGTGCGACGGCAGGAGGTGCCGCCCGATGACCCGGCCCGCCACCCTGTCCGGCACCACCCACCGCGGCCCGGTCGCGATGTTCGCCGAACGCGTGTTCGGCGCCGTCCCGCTCACCCGCGCCACCGAGGAACCCGACGCCGCCGAGGTCGCGAAGGCCGAGGCGTGGGAGCTGGTGCGGGCCGCGCAGGAAGGCGATTCGTCGGCGTTCGGGCGGCTGTACGACCGGTACGTCGACGTCGTGTACCGCTACGCGCTCTTCCGCCTCGGCGACCGTGACCTGGCCGAGGACGTCACCAGCGAAACGTTCCTGCGGGCCCTGCGCCGCATCACGTCGGTGAGCTACCAGGGCCGCGACGTCGGTGCGTGGTTCGTCACCATCGCCCGCAACCTGATCCTCGACCACGTCAAGTCCAGCCGGTTCCGCCTCGAGGTCGTCACCGACGAGGTCACCGAACCGGGTGGCGCGCCGGGCGGGCCGGTCGGCCCGATGACGCAGGCCGGTCCGGAACAGCAGGCGATTGCCGGCGCGACCAGGGCCGAGCTGCTGCGCTGCGTGGCCGAACTGGGCGAGGACCAGCGCGAATGCATTGTGCTGCGGTTCCTGCAGGGGCTGTCGGTGGCCGAAACCGCGCAGGTCATGCAGCGCAACGAGGGTGCGGTGAAGGCCCTGCAGCACCGGGCTGTGCGGCGGCTCGCGCAGCTGCTGCCCACCGGATTGCGTTGATCGTTCAACCATCGACCGTAACTTTCCCGAGTCCCTAATCGTTTCCCACGCAGACCGGCAGTCAGGGCCGGTGTGGGTGGAGACGGAGCAGCACCGTGGGCGTGCCCGGGTGGTTTTCGCGTGGTCGGACCGAGGTGGACCGGTTCGACGACGCGCTCGGGGTATTGCCGGACCAGCCCGCCGGGGAGTTCGCCGACGAGCTGGCCGTGGTCGGTGCCCTGCGCGAGCTCGGCTCCTCCGGCGCCCCGGACCAGGCCACCCGCGCCCGGATCCGCGCGGAAATCGAAGGCCGCCTCGGCGAACCACTCCCCCGGCGCCGGTGGCGGCCGCGGATGGCGGACCTGGTCGCGGCCGGAATCGCGCTGATCCTCGGCCTTGGCGGGCTCACCCTGCTGCTGTCCCGCGACGCGGTACCCGGAGATGCGCTGTACGGCGTGAAGCGGGCAGGCGAGGTCACCGCGCTCGGTCTGACGTTCGGCGACGAGGCCCGCGCCGAGAAGCACCTGGAGTTCGCCGCCAACCGGGTGAGCGAGCTGGGCCGGATCACCGACGCCAGCGGGTCGGCGTACCAGACCGCACTGCGCGACTTCGGCAGTGACGTCCGCGCGGGCGTGGCCGAACTCACCGAACTGGCGACCCGCAGCAGCGACCGCGCGCGGCTGACGTCGCTGGAGTCGTGGGCGCAGGACCAGGCGCGGCTGCTGGAATCGGAGCAGCCGGACGTACCGGCCGCGGCGCGCGAAGACTTCACCGCGGCCCGGGGCCTGCTCGCGCGCGTGCAGGAACGGACGACCGCGCTCGGGTCGCGGCTGAACTGCTACCAGATCACCACCGGCAGCACCGACGAGCTAGGCCTGCTCCCGGCCGGCGGGGCGTGCACCCAGCGCCCGCAGAGCTCGCTGTCCCCCGGCGGCGCGACGCCCACCAGCCCACCGGTTGTGGCCACGCCGCCGACCGCGTCTCCCCAGCCGGTACCGCCGCCCGAGCTCGCCAAGCCGAGCACGCCGACCCCGGCCGCGCCCGACGTCCTGGTCACCACGACCCCGCACAGCGTGCCGCCGCCGGACCCACCTCTCCAACGGGCGAGCCGCACGCGCTCGTGCCGGTCCCGCCACTGCCGCCCATCGTGATCGGCTGAACGACTCGACCCACCTCCCCAACGGGCGAGCCGCACGCGCTCGTGCCGGTCCCGCCACCGCCGCCCATCGTGATCGGCCGAGCGACTCGGCCCACATCTCCAACGGGTGAGTCGCGTGGTCGCTACCCTGTGCAGCAGGACCCCGGGCGGCGTCGTCCGCCGGGACGTGCCCGGACGTGGAGGCGGTGTGCGTGTCAGCTTGGCGTGGCAAGGATAAGAGTCAGGAGCTGGAACGGCTCGCCACGCTCGCGGGCGAGGCGTCGGCCGAGGCAGCGGCTTCGTCGGCGCAAGCCGCGGTGCCGGTCACCCCCGCACCCCCGGACCTCACCGCGGCCGCCTTCTTCGACGTGGACAACACGATGATGATGGGCGCGTCGATCTTCTACTTCGCCCGCGGACTGGCCGCCCGCAAGTTCTTCACGTCCGCCGACCTGGCCGGCTTCGTATGGGGCCAGATCAAGTTCCGCATCGGCGGCCGCGAGAACAAGGCCGACATCAGGTCCCACCGCGAACGCGCACTGTCCTTTGTGGCCGGTCGCACGGTGGAGGAGCTCACCACCATCAGCGAGGAGATCTACGACGAGCTGATGGCCGACAAGATCTGGTCCGGCACCCGAGCGCTGGCGCAAATGCACCTGGACGCCGGACAACGAGTATGGCTGGTCACGGCGACGCCGATCGAGCTCGCCGCGATCATCTCCCGCCGCCTGGGCCTGACCGGCGCGCTGGGCACGGTCGCGGAGACAAAGGACGGCGTGTACACGGGCCGCCTGGTGGGCGACATGCTCCACGGGCGAGCAAAGGCGCACGCGGTCCGCGCGCTGGCTTCGCGGGAAGGCCTGAACCTCAAGCGCTGCACGGCTTATTCGGATTCGCAGAACGATGTACCGATGCTGTCCGTGGTGGGCACGGCGGTGGCAGTGAACCCAGACAGCGGCCTGCGGGACGTGGCCCGCGCGCGGGGGTGGGAAATCCGCGACTTCCGCACCGGACGCAAAGCCGCCCGCATCGGTGTCCCGTCCGTGATCGGCGCAGGCGCCCTCGCGGGCGCAGTCGCCGCGGGGATGGCTTACCGGCGCCGTTAATCCACCGCAGCCGCCGCACCTGCCGACATTGTCAGTGGTGGGTACGGCGGTGGCAGTGAACCCGGACAGCGGCTTACGGGACGTGCGCGGGGACGGGAAATCCGCGACTTCCGCACCAGCTGCAGGCTGCCCGCATCGGCGTGCCGTCGCCGTCGGGTAGATGGCGCAGGCGCACTGCCGGGAGCGGCCGGGGTGGCATACCGGCGCCGCTAATCCAGCACCGCAGTCGCCTCTACCTCCACCATTAGGTCCGGTTCGGCAAGGAACGCCACCCCGATCCCCGTCAGCGGTGCCTGCACACTGACCCCCAGCCGCTTCTCCGCGCGCTGTACACCCTCCACGAACTGGCCCATCTTCTCCGGCGCCCACCCGACGAAGTACACCGTGAGCCGAGCCACGTCCGCGAACGTGCCGCCGACCTCAGCCAACGCTGCGGCGACGTTCAAGTAGCACTGCTCCACCTGAGCAGCCAGGTCGCCTTCGCCGATCCGGTCGCCCTCGGCCGTGCGTGCGACCTGACCGGCGATGTACACCGTCCGCGTGCCGGTGGTGACCGAGACCTGCCGGTAGAGGTCGACCTTCGGCAGGGCTTCCGGGTTGACCAACGTGACGGCCATGCTTCCTCCTCAATGATCGGTACCTCAACCATAGCATTGCTATGCTATGGAACATGGCGAGGGCGAAAGATCCGGCAGTACGCACCCGGCTGGTCGAACGGGCCGCGCAGATGCTCCGCACCCGCGAGCCGATCACGCTGCGGTCCCTCGTGGCCGGTACCGGAGTGTCCACAATGGCCGTCTACACCCACTTCGACGGCATGGACGGGCTCTGGAAAGCCTTGCGGCAAGAGGGTTTCACCCGGCTGGCCGCGAGGATGTCGACAGTGCGTACGTCAGCCGATCCGGTACGCGACCTCGCCGCACTGGTCGCTGCGTACCTCGGCAACGCGCTCGACCATCCCGACCTCTACCGCGTGATGTTCGACGCGAACTTCGAGCTCGAGGACGCCCAAGCCGCCGACGACACCCTCGAATGCCTCGTGCAGGCCGCCATCCGGGGACGGGAAGCAGGGCGGTTCCGCAAGGACGTCGACGCGCTCGAACTCGCCACCCAAAGCTGGGCCGTCACGCACGGCCTCGTATCCCTGGTCGCGAACGGTCCGCTCCCGCCGGCAACGCTCGACCACGGCGTGCCGTTGCTGACCGCGTTGTACGTGAGCGTGGGCGACGAACCAAAGCGCTGCGGACGTTCGGTGCGCCGCGGGTGGCGGCTGCCCGATCAGCCGCGGAACACGCTCCGCCGCTGAGAAAGCCTGCGGTACAAGGATTGCTGGATCGACTCGCGTACCTGGTCGGTGAGCGTGAACACGAGCATCGGGTCTTCGACCGCGTCCGGACCGTACTCGTCGGTGCGGATCGGCTCGCCGAATTCGATGCTCCACTTCGTGGGCAAGGGCACTGCGCCGAGCGGGCCGAGCAGCGGGAAGAACGGCGTGATCGGGAAGTACGGCAACCCGAACAGCCGGGCCAGCACCTTGAGGTCGCCGATCTTCGGGTACGTCTCCTCTGCGCCGACCACCGACACCGGAATGATCGGCACCCCCGCGCGCATGGCCGCGGACACGAACCCGCCACGGCCGAAGCGCTGCAGCTTGTACCGCGCGGAGAACGGCTTTCCGATCCCCTTGAACCCCTCCGGCCACACGCCGACGAGCTCGCCGCCGGTGAGCAGCCGTTCGGCATCCGCGTTGCACGCCAGCGTCTGCCCGGACTTCCGCGCGAACGACCCCACCACCGGCAGCTTGAACACCAGGTCGGCGCCGAGGCCGCGCAGGTGCCGTCCACCGGTTTCGTCGTGTACCGCGACCGCGGTCATCAACGCGTCGAGCGGCAACGTTCCGGAGTGGTTGGACACCAGCAGCGCCCCGCCCGCGGCGGGCAGGTTCTCGACGCCGAAAGTGTCCACCCGGAACCACTTTTCGTACAACGCCCGCAGCGGCGGCAGCACCAGCGTCTCGGTGAGTTCCGCGTCGAAGCCGAACTCGTCCACTGCGTAGTCGCCGGTGAGCCGGTGCCGCAGGAAAGCGAGCGCGTTCCGCACGGACTCGGGCAGCGGATCCGGTTCGCGCGCCGGAGCGGCGGGCACCGGGAATTCGACCACCGGCGCGTCCGCGCGCGGTTCGCCGGGCTGCTCGACCGGTTTCTCCCGGCCGGGCCCGTGCAGGGGGATGATCTGTGCCTCGGCACCGTTCACGGGATGTGCCTCACTTCCGGCCCTCGCGCGGCTCATCGGCGCGCCTGCCCGGTGGCGGCGGCCTCGAGCACCTTGCCGGCCAGCCCGGCGAGTGCGCCGCCGTCGAGCACCGGGCGCAGGCCGCGGCCGGCCACGTAGTCGTCGAACGCCTCGCGGGTGGTCCAGCGGGGCGTGTACCCGAATTCCTTCTTGAGCTTCGTGATGTCCACTGCCCGGCCGAAGTTGAGCAGCCGGACCTGGTCGGCGGAGAAGTCGACCACCCGCGCACCACGCAGCAGCTTGCCGACCGACGGCACCACCGACCGCGGCATCGGCAGCCCCACCCGCCCGGCCCGGCGGATCGCCTGCGACAACGTGAGCACGCCCTCGGACGCGACGTTGAACACCCCGGGTTTGTCTTGCCGCGTCGCCATTTCCAGCACCGCCAGCGCATCCGCGCCGTGCAGCAGCTGCAGCCGGGAGTCGTAACCGAACACCGTCGGCACGACCGGCAGCGAGAAGTACCGCGACAGCACCGTGTCGACCTCGGGCCCGATGATGTTCGCGAACCGGGCGAGCGTGATGGTGAGATCCGGGCGGCGGCGGGCGAGGCCGCGCACGTAACCCTCCATCTCCACGGCATCCTTCGCGTACCCGCTGGACGACGGCGGGATCAGCGCGGACTCCTCGGTGAACACCGCCTGCGACCGCGCACCGGCGCCGTACACCGCGGCACTGGACTTGACCACGAGCTTGCGCACCTTCGGCGCCCGCTGGCACGCCGCGAGCAGCCGCATGGTGCCGATGACGTTCACTTCCTTGACCGCCGCCCGTCGGCTCGGCCCGGCCGGATGCGCAATGCACGAGGTGTGCACGACGGTGTCGACCTCGGCACTGCTGATGACCTTCGCGATGAGCGGGTTGCGGATGTCGGCGCGGACGAACTCGGCGCGGCCCATCCGCTGCTGGACGTCCTTGGCGGGCGGCGCGGTGTCCACGCCGATCACGCGCTCGAACTCCGGGTCGGTGCCGAGCCGGGCGAGCAGCTTCCCGCCGAGGTCACCGGCGACTCCGGTGACGAGCACGACATTCGAGGCCAACGGGACTCCCTGATCGGCAGCGGGTGCGGGGGTGGGGTGACGTGATCACCGGGGGTGCGCGAACCTGCACTCACTGGAAGCATCGCGCGAACGCACCGGCCATGTTACCCACCCGCACTGCCCTTCTGACCAGGCCTTACCCGGTTTTGACGGCCGACGTCCGGAATGCGGTACGCGCCTCACTCGATCGGGTGAACATGACTGTGGCCCGTCCAGAGACTGGACGGGCCACGGAAAGCCTGGCTCACTTACCGGCTTTACGCCGCTGCACACGAGTCCGGCGAAGCAGCTTGCGGTGCTTCTTCTTCGACATGCGCTTGCGGCGCTTCTTGATCACGGAACCCATAGGGCGCTCCTCAGTTCGTCGTCGGTCACGCTGCCCGGCGCAGCATTCCAACGGGTGGAGCGCACAGGCACGAGCGGTCTACCAGGTTACTAGCGTCCCGGCGCGGGCCGGTCGGCGGGCATGGTTTGCTCCCGCCCGGCGACCACCCGGCCACGACTAAACCCGCCGCCCCGAGCGGAGCGGCGGCTTCCGGCCGGCGCGGTCAGCCGACGTCGAAGTAGGCACCCTGCAGGTACTCGTGCACTGCCTTTTCCGGCACCCGGAACGACTTCCCGACTCTCACCGCGGGAAGCTCACCCGAGTGCACGAGGCGGTACACGGTCATCTTCGAGACCCGCATCAGCGTGGCCACCTCGGCGACCGTCAAAAACTGGACCTGCCCTACCGCGGGCAAATCCTCCCTCTTGTTCGGCGACATGTTTACCGCGTCCTTCGACACGTGTCGCGCCACGAGGCTTCCCCACCTGTGGTATCGACACGCACGTGCTCTTCCGAGGGTAGCGGGACAGGTGGGACTAGTGCGACGCCTGTCACCAGGATGGGCTCTCACCTGCGCCTTCCCGACACCCATCCGGCGCAGTGATGCCGGAAATGCCGGGTTGAGTGATGGATAACGACCGGGAAGGGAACCTTGGGTCTTGTCCGTGGGGTACCGCCAGGGGTGGGCTGGGGTGCGGCCCGCGCCGCTGGCCATGGCCCTGGTCCTGGCCCTGGCTCTGGCCCGGGCTCCGCGGTCAGCGTTGGCGCTGGTCAGTCCCCGTTCTCTCACGTGGGACCGCGGGCCGGTGACGAGTCACGAGAATTAATGCGCGTTTCACGGAACCCTGCTGGTCAGCGCGAACCTGCGTCCGTGCCCAACGCGACCTCTCAGCAGCCGCCCACGCCCGGCACGCCGGACCAAGTCCGTGAAGGGAACCATGAGGGAATCTGATTCCGTGATGGTTCCCTTCACGGAAAGTCCGTGGCTACGTGCGGCGGCGACGAAGGTTACTCGTGGGCGCGGCCCAGCTCCTCCGAACGGTCGCGCGCCGCCTCGATCGCGTCCAGCAGCGCGGCCCGTACCCCGTGCTTCTCCAGCTCCCGGATGGCGTTGATGGTCGTGCCCGCGGGGGACGTCACCGCCTCGCGCAGCAGGACCGGGTGGTCCTGGCCCTCGGCGAGCATCTTCGCCGCGCCCACCGCCGACTGGATGATCAGCTGACCCGCCAGCGCACGCGGCAGGCCGAGCAGGATGCCCGCGTCGATCATGGCCTCGACCAGGTAGAAGAAGTACGCCGGACCCGATCCGGACAGCGCCGTCACCGCGTCCTGCTGCTTCTCCGGTACCTCGACCACCTGGCCGACGTGCGACAGCAGCTCCTTCACCAGCGCCACGTGCACCGGCGTCGCGTGCTTGCCCGGCGACACCGCGCTCATCGCCTCACCCACGAGCATCGGGGTGTTCGGCATCACGCGCACCACCGGCACCCCGGCGGCGAGGTGGCGTTCGTACAGCGCCGTCGGCAAGCCCGCGCACAGCGACACGACCAGCGACGACGTCCCGAGCAGCGGCGCCAGCTCGTCCAGCACCGGCTCGATGTCCTGGGGCTTCACGGCGACCACGAGGACGTCGGCGCGCTTGGCCGCGTCCGCGACCGTCACCGCCTGCATCCCCGGGTAGCGCGTCTCCAGCTCACGGGCGCGCTCGTCGTACCGCTCGGTGAACAGCAGGTCGCCCGGCGCATGACCGCCGTTGAGCAGGCCCGACAGCAGGGCTTCGCCGATCTTTCCCGCACCCAGCACCGCGATGACACTCATGCGACCAAGCGTGCCAAACGCAGTTCAGGCGCCCGGTGCCGGGGCGAGCGCGAGCTGCCGCGCCTGCGCGACGAGCCTGCCCTGCGCGTCGACGACCGTCGCGTCCGAGTCGAACCACGCCTCGTGCAGCGACCGCGATTCCACGACGATCCGCAGCCAGCCCGGCGCCGGACGCGTGCGCAGCAACGCCGTGAGCTGAACCGTGGGCGCCCAGCCGATCCGGCCGAGGTTCGCGACCACCGGCGGGTTGAGATCCCCGGCCAGCAGCGCGAAGTACACGTCGGCGTGCCCGATCCGCGGACGCGCCCACAACCGCAGCCGCGGCGGATCGCCCGCGCGGCCGGCGAGGAACCCCGCGGTCGCCTGGTCGACCCGGACGTCGCAGCTCGCCGCCAGGTGGAACGGCCCCTCGGACGTCTCCGCGCCCAGCGCCAGCGCACCTGCCGGCGGCTCCGCGGGCATCTGCGGCAGGTCCGTCCACTCGGGGCGGCGCATCGGCAACCTTCCGGTGGTCACCCGCGCCTCCACACAGCTGCGGCCGCGCTGTTCGAGCGACACCGCGACCACCGACGCCCGGCGGCCGACCTTGCGGACGTCGGTGCGCAGCAGCACCGGACCGAGCGCAGGTGCATGCAGGAAATCAGCGCTCACCGCGAGGGGTTCGACGGTCGCGTCGCCCCGCTCGTGCAGCACCCCCGCCGCGGCTTTGGCCAGCATCGCCATAAGGAATCCGCCGTGCGGATGGGCCGCGATCGACCAATCCGCACGCAAGGTGGCGGTGAACGTGCCGTCCCCCAGCGAACGGACCGCGGTGGCCGCGTCGAAAGCAGTCGCGGTGTCGTCGGCCGCGCTCACGGACAACCGGCCACGGCGGAACGGCGCGTGGAACCGGGTCCGGGGAGGGCTGGAGACGGCGATCGCAACAAGGTCACGCCCGGCACTTTACGTTGCCCTGGGGAAGATGCGGGCCGGCGCCGGGCCGTACCGCCCGGTCAGCCGAGCAAGATCACCCAGGGGTCCCGCGGGTCCCGGGGGGTCACTGCCCGAGATGCAGCCGGGCGAACAGCAGTGCCTCGGCGAGTGCCCGCGCCCGCGCCGCCGCTCCGGTGGCGTGCCGGGTGTTGACCTCCAGCACCACCTGGCCGTCGAAATCGTCGCCGACCAGCTTCTCCAGCAGCTCCGCGCACGGCTGCCCGCCGTGGCCGGGAATGAGGTGCTCGTCCTTCGGGATCCCGGTGCCGTCGGCGAGGTGGACGTGGCTCAGCCCGCCGCCCATCCGGTCGGCGAGCGCGAGCGCGTCCATCCGCGCGGCCGCGGCGTGCGACAGGTCGAGCGTGTAGTGCCGGAAGCCGACGTCGGTGGGGTCGATCGACGGCCGGAACGCCGACACGCGCGCGTCACGGGACCCGCCGGGCGGGCGGACCTTGAACATGTTCTCCACCGCGATGTCGACGCCGCTGGAGTCCTCCAGCTCGTCGACGAGGTCACCGAACGCGTCGCCGTACCGGCGCTGCCAGCGAAACGGCGGATGCACCACGACCGTGCGCGCCCCCAGCTCGAGGGCGGCATCGACGGACTTGCGCAGCCGCACCACCGGGTCCGGCGACCAGACCCGCTGGGTGATCAGCAGCGACGGCGAATGCACCGACAGCACCGGCATCCCGGTGCGCCGCGCCCAGCGCTTGACCGCGGCGACGTCCTGGCTGACCGGGTCGGCCCACACCATGACCTCGACGCCGTCGTAACCGAGGTCGGCGGCCAGCTCGAACGCCGCACCGGCGCGCAGCGGCCACACCGACGCGGTGCTCAGCCCCACCGGGACGGGCGTGCTCATGGTCACGCGCCCATCCTGCCGCAGTCGCGCTACTTGGCCACGAGCAGCAGTGCCGCCGGGGACACCGTGACCACCAGCCCGACGAGAATCGCCAGCAGCGTGGTCTGCAGGTCCTCGGCCCGGCGGATCTTCCGCACGATCCACACCAGCGCCACGATCACCAGCAATGCGCCGACGAGCGCGGCCGGCGCGAGGTTGACCCACAGCCAGTTGAAGCCCAGCCACACCCCGGCGCCGCCGACAACGCCGAGCGCGAGCTGCCCGGCCAGCGTCAGCCACTGCTTGCCCGCGGACGCCGCCGGCTCGGCCGGGGCCTCCTCGGCGACCGGTTCCTCGGCGACGGCTTCGTCGGGGTAGTCCTCGTACTCGTCGCCCTGCTCGTACGCGTAGCCGTCGTCGCCCTCGAAGTCCGGCTCGCCCGCGGGGTACGCCGGTTCGGCGAACTCGCGCTCGTACTCGGCGAGATCGTCCTGTTCCGGCGCCGGGTAACCCTGGGTGGGCGGCCCGCTGTACTCGGCCGGCTCGGCGTCCGCATCGGCAGGCGGCACGACCGGCATCACGCCGACCTCGGTGTCTTCCAGCTGCTCCTGCTCACGGCGCTGGCGCCAGCCGGCGAGACCCGCGGGCGGTGCGTCGTCGGAAATCCCGGGCGCTTCGCCCGAGGCGTCCACGGCGTCGAACTGCTCGGTGTGCGCTTCCTGCTTCGGCGCGGGACGGCGGGCCGGGGCGCGGCGCGGACGGCCGGGCGCCGGGAACGCGCCGCTGGCCATAGGGCCGGGTGCCTCCGGCGCCTCGGGGTCGGCGCCGTCGAGCCGGGCCGCGAACGTGCCGTCCGGGCCGGGTGCCGGACGCCGGACGGGCGGCACCTGGCCACGCGTCTCCTCGCCGGGCACGGGCGGACGCGGCGCACGGCCGCGCGGCGGCACCGGCATCTGGCCGGACTCCTGCGGGGCACGCACGTAGCCGGAATCCTGCGGACCGCCGGGTCGCGGATAGGCACCGGACTCCTGCGGCGGACGGTTGTACCCGGTGTCCTGCCTGCCGTTGCCGGGCCGGGGGAACTGACCGGACTCCTGGGGCGGGCGCAGGTAACCCGAGTCGTAGGCGGCGTCCTGGGCGCCCGGACGCGGGTACTGGCCGGACTCCTGCGGGGCACGGACGTAGCCCGAGTCCTGCTGGCCGTTGACCGGCCGCGGGTACTGCCCCGGCTCCTGGTCGTGCTGGCCGTTGACCGGGCGCGGATGGCCGTTCGCCGGTGGCGCGTAGTGGGCCGCCTCGGGGTCATGCTGGTCGCCCTGGCCGTTGACCGGCCGCGGGTACTGGCCCGAGTCCTGCGGAGCCGAACGCGGCACCGGTGGCGTGTCGGGGCGCCGCCTGCCGCCTGCGGGACGCGAGGGCGGCGGCGGGGTGCCTCCGTCGGCGGTCACCCGGTCGATGATCGCCTGTGGCGCCGTGTCGCTGATCTTGGCGCGGCGCGTGCCGGGTTCGTCGTCGTCCTCGGCCGCCCTGCGCCTGCGTCGCCGTGTGCCGTCGACCTGCTGCCCGTGCTGGGCGAGCAGTTCGGCCACGGTCTTCTGGGGCTGGTCGCCGCCGGTCTGGTCCGTCATACCGTGCTGTCCAAAGCGCGTTCGGGGTTGGTTGTGGTCTTCCGGGCACACCCGCATCCGGCGCCGCGCGCGATCGACCCCGTGCTGTGCATGTCCGTCACCTCTTCACCGTGCCTGGTCTCCGTCGGCGAAGTCCAGTCCGCTGCTGTCACCGGTCCTCCCCGTTCGCCGAAACGCCGGCGAGCGCGGCACCAGTGTCGTCCGTTCCGTTGGCATGGTCCAGCCGCCGCAGGATGACGCCCTCTCGCAGCGCCCATGGGCAGATCTCCAGCTCCGTGAGGGAGAGTGCCCGCATCGCGGCCTGCGCCACCAGCGCACCCGCCACGAGCTGGTGCGACCGGCTCGCGCTGACGCCTTCCAGCTGAGCCAGATCCGCGGCGGTCATCCGCGAGATGAAGGCGATGAGCTGGCGCAGCGCGGTGTCCGTGAGCGTACGGCGCACCCGCGGGCCTGCCGCCGAGGGGGCCGCCCCGGCCAGCCGGGCGAGCGAGCGGAAGGTCTTCGACGTGGCCACGATCCGGTCGGGCTGGCCCTGCTTGGCGACCTTCTTCGCGAGCCCGGCGAGCTGGTCCTCGAGCCAGGCCGACGTGGCCACGACCTCGGAGCGGGTGGGCGGGTCGTGGTGGAACCTCGTGCGGGTGGTGCGCCCGGCGCCGAGCGGCAGCGACTCCGCGAGCTCGGGTTCCTCGTCACGGCCCATCGCGATTTCGAGCGAGCCGCCGCCGATGTCGAGCACCAGCAGCTGCCCGGCCGACCAGCCGAACCACCGCCGCACCGCGAGGAAGGTGAGCCGCGCCTCGTCCGCGCCGGACAGCACCCGCAGGTCGACGCCGGTGTCCTTGGCCACTCTGGCCAGCACTTTCGGCGCGTTCTGCGCCTCGCGCACCGCGGACGTCGCGAACGGCAGGACTTCCTCGCAGTTCAGCCGCACGGCCGCGGCACGGGCCGATTCGACCGCCGCGACCAGCTCGTTCTCGCCCGCTTTGCTCAGGTCGCCGGACGCCGTGATCTGCTCGGCCAGCCGCAGCACGGTCTTCTCCGAGTGCATCGGCGTCGGGTGCGCACCACGATGGGCATCGACCACGAGCAAGTGGACGGTGTTGGAACCGACGTCGAGTACCCCTAGGCGCACGAGGATTCAGCGTACCGGTCCCACCGGCAGGTCTCGAAAGTGTAACCAACACCACTCGGTCCGTTATCGACTAAGCGTGCCCGCTCGCCCGCGCACCGTGATGGCCAAAACACCCCAATGTGGCATTCGCTGCATCTGACGCACCCAATGTGGCATTCGGTGCGTCACATGCACCCAATGTGGCATTGGGGTGTTTTGAACCCCGGCGGACCCCTCGCTCCGCCGGGGAGAATCGGTCACGTCTCGAACTTGTAGCCGAGCCCGCGGACGGTCACCAGGTGGCGCGGGGAACCCGGGTCCGGCTCGATCTTCGAGCGGAGCCGCTTCACGTGGACGTCGAGCGTCTTGGTGTCACCGACGTAGTCCGCGCCCCACACCCGGTCGATCAGCTGGCCGCGCGTGAGCACCCGGCCCACGTTGCGCAGCAGGTACTCCAGGAGGTCGAACTCCTTGAGCGGCAACGAAACCTCGGCGCCGTCCACGGTCACCACGTGCCGTTCGACGTCCATCCGCACCGGGCCGGCCGACAGCACCAGCGGCGCCAGTTCGCCGTCGGAGCCCGGCTCGCCGCCGCGGCGCAGCACTGCGCGCACCCGCGCGATCAGCTCGCGGGCCGAGTACGGCTTGGTCACGTAGTCGTCGGCGCCGAGCTCGAGGCCCACGACCTTGTCGATCTCGCTGTCGCGCGCGGTCACCATGATCACCGGCACCGCGGACCGCTGCCGCAGCTGCTTGCACACGTCGGTGCCGCTCATCCCGGGCAGCATCAGGTCGAGCAGCACGATGTCGGCACCGTTGCGGTCGAACTCCTCGAGCGCCTGCTGGCCGGTGCCGGCGACGGCCGCGGTGAAGCCTTCCTTGCGCAGCAGGAAGGCGAGCGGGTCGGCGAAGGACTCTTCGTCCTCGACTATGAGAACCCTCGTCACAGGTTTCCTCCACGGTCTGGGCCGGAGACTTCCTGCCCGGTTGCCACGAGGCGGGGTGTCCGCTCGGGGGTCGTGTCCGGCCGCACGGGGGCGACCTTGCGTGCGGTATCGGCAGGTTCGGTGCGGACGTGCGCCGGAATCCGCAGCGTGAACGTGGATCCGGTGCCGGGACGGCTCCAGAGTCCGACGGAACCGCCGTGGTTGGCCGCGACGTGCTTGACGATCGCCAGCCCCAGCCCGGTGCCGCCGGTGGCCCGCGAACGTGCCTTGTCCGCGCGATAGAAGCGCTCGAACACGCGCTGCTGCTCGTCCTCGGCGATGCCGATCCCGCGGTCGGTGACGGCGATCTCGACCATGCCGTCGGCCAGCCGGCGCGAGATGGTGACCGGGCTGCCCGCCGGGGAGTACGCGACGGCGTTCTCCAGCAGGTTCGACAGTGCGGTGACCAGCAGCGTCCGGTCGCCCTCGATGAGAAGGCTGCTCGGCGGGTCGGTGGTGATGGTGATGTCGGCGGATTCGGCGGACAGCGTGGCGCGGCCGAGTGCCTCGCGCACAACGGCGTCGACCTCGACGACGTTGAGGTCCGGCAGCCGTTCTGCGCCCTGCAGCCGGGACAGCGCGATCAGCTCGGTGACCAGCGTGCCCAGCCGCGTGGACTCGCGCAGGATCTTGCTGCCGAAGCGGCGGACCTCCTCCGTGTCTTCGGCGGCGTCCAGGACGGCCTCGGTGAGCAGCGCGATCGCGCCGACCGGCGTCTTCAGCTCGTGGCTCACGTTGGCCACGAAATCGCGCCGTACCGCCTCCAGCCGGATGGCCTCGGAGTGGTCGACGGCCTCCACCACGGTGAACCCGTCCCCCAATGGCCGGACCTCGCCGAGCACCGCCTCCGGCTGGCGGCGGCCACGGTTCTCCAGCGGGGAGAGGTCGACCTCCATCGGCTCGTCGGTCTCCACGACCTGCTCGGCGGCCTTGCGCGCCCGGGCGTCGGCCTGGTTCACGCGGACCAGGCCGAGCTCGTACGCCCGCGGGTTGTGCAGCACGAGGTCACCGAACCGGTTGAGCACCACGATGCCGCTGTTGGACGAGCGGATGAGCCGCATCAGCAGCTCGGCGACGGTGGGTCCGGCCGGGGCCTCCGCCTCGCGCCGGGCGCGCGTGCGGGCCACCAGATAGCCGGCGACCGCGCCGACGACGAGAGCGCCGATGGCCGTCAGCAGGGCAACAGGCGTGGTCACGAAGGAATCGTAAGCATCCCGGTAGCCTTCCGGCCTAGTCCTGGAAGCCCGGTCGTGAGGCGTGTGACACCTGAGGGGTACATATTCGCCTCCGGGTCAGGCCCCGTTCACCCGATCGAGATCTTCTGGTCAATCCGCAAGGGTCGCGAGGTCTTCCGTCGTCAGCTCGATGGCCGCGGCCGCGACGTTCTGTTCGAGGTGCGCCGGATCGCCGGTACCCGGAATGGCCAGGACGTGCGGACCCTGCGCGAGCGTCCAGGCGAGCCGCACCTGGGCGTCCGACGCGCCGTGCCGCCGGGCGACCTCGGTGACGCGCTGGTCGGTTTGTCCACTCGCGACGGCGAAGAACGGCACGAATGCCACGTTCTGCTTGCCGCAGAGCTGCAGGAGGTCGTCGTCCTCGCGGCGGGCGGACAGGCCGTACTGGTTCTGCACGCACACCACCGGCGCAATCGCTTGCGCCTCGGCCAGGTGCTCGGGGCCGACGTTGGAGATCCCCAGCTCGCGGATGAGCCCTGCGGTACGCAATTCGGCGAGCGCGCCGAAATGGTCGGCGAGCGGTCCGGTACCGCGGTCCAGACCAGCGCCGATCCGCAGGTTGACCAGGTCGAGGTGGTCGCGGCCGAGCGCGCGGAGGTTCTGCTCCAGCTGGCCGCGGAGCTCGTCGGGACGTGCGAACGGGAGGAACTCGCCCGACGGGCCGCGGGCCGGTCCGAGCTTGGTGGCGAGCACGAAATCGTCGC
Organism: Amycolatopsis jejuensis; assembly: GCF_000717335.1. Classification (GTDB taxonomy): domain Bacteria; phylum Actinomycetota; class Actinomycetes; order Mycobacteriales; family Pseudonocardiaceae; genus Amycolatopsis; species Amycolatopsis jejuensis. Next base: position 250,557 of record NZ_JNYZ01000012.1, on the reverse strand, counting down.
GGTACGGCGCCAGGGCGGCCTTGATCAGCTCGTTCGCCGACCAGCCGGTGCCGAAGTAGAACGCGGCGGTGTCGATGTGGTTCACGCCCAGCTCCACGGCCCGGCGCAGGACCGCGATGGCGCGGTCGCGGTCCACGGGCTGGTCCGGTTCGTGCGGGCCGAGCCGCATTGCGCCGTAGCCGAGGCGGTTGACGGTGAGCGAGCCGAGCTGCCAGGTACCCGCGGCAGCGGCGGGAAGGTTCGTCATGCTTCGAGCGTGCCGAGTTCCCTGGCTTGACCGGCCGGTTTGGCAGCAAGCTGCCATCGGGGAGGACACTGGGTGTCGTGCCCCGAGTCGACGACGTCGCGACCGTGCGCGACGAACACGAACTGCTGGACCGAGCCGGCCACCTGCTCGCGAACGCCGGCGAGATCGCGTGTGCCGCGAACGACCTGCACACCTGGTCGGCCGCGCAGAAATTCGCCGCGGAGCTGCCGTTCCGGCCGAAGATGCGGGTACGCAAGGTGTACCTGTCGCGGGTACTGCTCGACGCCGAGAGCGCCGAACACGTCCGCGGCCTGCGGACTCTCGGCGCGGAGGTGCGGATCAGCGACCGCGAGATCAACGAGACGATCCTCGTCGACGGCCGGATCGCCATCCTCGCTGCGGGATCCGGCTACAGCGTGCTGACCAGGCCGGACGTGGTGCAGGGGATCACGTCGCTGTTCGAGGTGGCGTGGCGCTCGTCGACCGCGGTGGACGCGTACGAGACGCGGTTTGCCGAGCTGCGGCAGTACACGCCGAAGCTGCTGGACCTGCTGTCGTCAGGCTGTACGGACGAGAAGGCGGCCCGCGAGATGGGCGTCGGGCTGCGCACGTACCGTCGGCGCGTGGCCGAACTGATGGATGTACTGGGTGCGACGTCGCGTTTCCAAGCCGGTGCTCTCGCGCGGGAGGCGGGGCTGCTGTGAAACGTGCTGTCGTCGCCGCGGCGCTGGTCACCGTCGGATGTAGTTCGAGTGTGTCCGGGCAGCCGGCGCCGCAGCCTCAGCCGGTACCGGCGAATCTGGCCTATGTGGACACTCGCGCGACCGGCGACGCGGTGGCCGGGGTGAAAAAGGCCGTGGAGACGGCATTCAGCTACGACTCGGCGAAACCGGACGAGGTCACGCGGAACGAGCAGGAGTACCTCACCGGCGCGGCGCGCGCACAGTTCGACAAGACGTTCGCGGAGGTCCGGACCACTCCGGTGACCACGCAGACGCAGGTGCTGGAAACGGCCCTGGCGGAGCTGCGGCCGGACCGCGCGCAGGTGCTGGTGGTCGCCGCGCAGCACAGCAGCCGCCCCGACGGAGCAACCAACCAGGCGACGGCCGTCATGCTGCTCACGGCAGTCCCGGCGAAGGGACACTGGCAGCTGCAGGACATGAACTTCGACCCGCGCGGCCAGCTGGTTTCGCCTGATGGGTCGTCTTTGGGGCCGGCGTCCGCCCGCGACACGGCAGTGGCCGCCGCCCACCGCGACGGCGGCGTCCTGCTGACCGTCGACCCCCAAAACGCCGACGCAGGCTACGACGGCTGGGAAAAGGTCGCCGCGGAGCCACTGCTGACCCAGTTCCGCACGGACCGCACGCAGACGCTCGACCACATCCGGAAGAGCGGAACAAAAGCGACTTTCAGCCCGAACTCAACGGCCGCTTTGACGGACATCAGCCCGGACGGAACCCGCGCGTCGGCCCTGCTGGCGGCCCTGGTGACCACCACGGGCGCCCAGCAAGCCGAACGCCGCCTGCCGATCCACCTGGATTTGGTGCGGAGCGGCACGGAGTGGAAGGTGTCGGGGATGAAAGTGGTTGCCGCGCAAGGTTCTTGAGTACGGTTTGGCTGGCGCGGGGATGCACCGGCCTGGCTGCGAACTACGCCACCCACAGCGCCGCAAGCCGATGCTGCCCGCCACCGCTCCCGATGCCAACCGGCACGCGACCCCCCGGCCAGGCAGCCGGGCCTGGCTGCGAACCACGCCACCCACAGCGCGCGCCACCGTTCCCGAGCTCAACCGGCACGCGACCCGGTCTGGCTAGCCAACCGCGCCCGCACCGGCGGCGTTGGCCAGCTATGCCGCCCGCACTAAGCGCCGGGCCTGGCTGCCGACCACGCCACCCCGCAGCACCGCGCCACCGTTCCCGAGGCCAACCGACACGCGACCCGGCCAGGCTGCTCCTTTGCTGCCAACCGCGTCCGCCCCGGCGGCGTTGGCCAGCCACGCCACCCGCACTCAGCACCGGGCCACCGCCACCCGCGGCGACCGGCGGTCAGCCACGCCGGTTGCGCAACCGGCCACCTGGTCCAGACCCGCGCCCCACTCGTCACGACTGCCCGGGTCTGCAGAACTCGTGAGCGGCAGCACCGAATCCACCCCGGCACAAAACCACCCACGAGCCCCGCCCAAGCCTCAGCCACCCGAGCCAAAGCGCGAATCAGCAGGTCAGCGACCCTGATTCGCCACCGCAGCAGCGGCTTCCTTCGCCGCCTCCGGGTCCAGGTACTCGCCACCGGGACGGACCGGCTTCAGCTCGGCCGTCAGGTCGTAGCGCAGCGGGATTCCGGTCGGGATGTTCAGCCCCGCGATGTCGTCGTCGGAAATCCCGTCCACGTGTTTCACCAGTGCGCGCAGGGAGTTGCCGTGGGCGGCGACCAGTACCGTGCGGCCCGCGCGCAGGTCGGGGACGATTGCCGACTCCCAGTACGGCAGCAGGCGGGCCACCACGTCCTTCAGGCATTCCGTCAGTGGTGCCTGGTCGCCCAGGTCGGCGTACCGTGCGTCGCCTGCCTGGCTGTACTCGTCCTTCGGGTCGATGGACGGCGGCGGCGTGTCGTACGAGCGGCGCCAGAGCATGAACTGCTCCTCACCGAACTCGTCCAGCGTCTGCTTCTTGTTCTTGCCCTGCAGCGCGCCGTAGTGCCGCTCGTTGAGGCGCCAGTCGCGCTTCACCGGGATCCAGTGCCGGTCGGCGGCGTCGAGTGCGATGTTCGCCGTGCTGATCGCCCGCCGCAGCAGTGACGTGTGCACGATGTCCGGCAGCAGACCCGTCTCCGCGAGCAGCTGCCCGCCTTGCCGGGCTTCGCGCTCGCCGGTCTCCGAAAGAGGCACGTCCACCCAGCCGGTGAACAGGTTTTCCGCGTTCCACGTGCTCTGCCCGTGCCGCAGCAGCACCAGCGTCCCAAGTTCGGCCATGGCCCACAGCCTGCCAGAGCGCACCGGACCGGCGAGTGGTGCATACCGCACGTCTACGCAGAGTGCGCTACCCCACGCCCGCTCCATCACCCGGAGACCGTGCAGACCGCCAACAAGCTGGCAAAAGGGTGCAAGGCGATGCACACCGTTATCCCAGTCGGTGAAGTTCACACGAACGGAGTAACCAGTAGTCTTGTGATTACAGGTCGATATCTGACAGGTTGGGCATGTCCCGCTCAGCCGGAATCCACGCACTCCCCGGCTGATTGCGGGCTGTGACCGCGGCTCGTCTCCCCCCTGCCGAGCCGCGGCCCGCCGGCCCCGTTGGCATCCCCCTCGTCACCGGGTCCACAGTGGCGGGACTTCAGCGGGGCGGCTCGAGATCGCGACTCCCCCCTCCCTCGAGCCGTCCCGCCTGTCCTCACTCCGCGGGCCGGGCGCGGCGCCGTCGCCGCAGCAGCCACACCGCCACGCCGGCCGGTACCCCGAACACCACCGCGAACGGCAGCAGCACGCCCAGCACCCGCAGCAGCCCGCCCAGGAACGCGACGAACGCAGCCCAGCCACCGGCAAGCCCGGACAGGAATCCCCCGTCCTCGGCAGGCGCGGCAGCGACCCGGCTCACCGACAACGTCACACTCGCCATCGCGACCTGCCCGGCCAGCGACTGCTGTTGCCGCTCCAGCGACTCCAGCGCCGCTTCCCGGCTGGTCAGCTCCCCCTCCACAGACGCGATCTCGGACACCGACTGCGCCTTCGCCAGCAACGCCCGCATCCGGTCGACGCTCGCGCGCTGGGTCGCCAGCCGCGCGTCCACGTCGACCACCTGCGCGGTCACGTCCTGCGCGCTCACCTCGCGTTTGGTCACCTGGCCGAGCCCCGCGAGCTGGTCGAGCACGCCGTCGAGCTTCTCGGCGGGGACGGACAGCGTGAGCGTCGCGGATTCGTCTGTGGTTGTCTCCTGCCCGGGATACCCACCGGCGCCGGTCGCGATCGTGCGCGCGTGGGACACGATGTCGCCGGGTTTCGGCGTGGTCAGCTGTATCCGGGCACTACGCGCCAGTTTACGATCTTTTACCGCCGGTTGTTGCGCCGCGCCTTCCTTCTGCGCAGGCGCGGGTCCGGGGGCCGCTCCTCGTGCCCCGCCTTCGGCCGGTGCCGCGGAATCCGCCGACATCGGCATCGCCGACTCACTTCCGCTGCTGCACCCCGCCAACAGCACCAGCAATGCACCCGCGAGCGCCCATCTCCATCGAGACCGCATCTACGTCTCCCTCCAGTCGTTGGCGGTGAGACGAGACGACGCGTCAGCGCGGTTGCATGCCCTCGGTCACGACTCGGTCAAGCCGGGCTCGTGGTCCTGCGCCGGTTCCGCGAGATGTTTGAACGCCTGGAGGTTCGCGAGCGATTCGCCCCGCGACACGCGCCAGTCCCACTCGCGCTTGATCGACGTCGCGAACCCGATTTCCAGTAGCGGGTTGAAATCCCCGTCGGCGGCTTCTAGCACCTGGCCGAGAATCTTGTCCAATTCGGACTCGGTGACGGTTTCCTTGCCGAAGCGGCCGACCAGATAAATGTCCCCGAGACTGTCCACTGTGTAGTGCACGCCGTAGAGCCGGGCGTTGCGCTGCAACAGGAATCGGTACACGTCCTCGTGCCGTTCGTCCGGGCGGCGGCACACGAACGCCTCTACCGAGAAGGCGTGGTCGCCGTCCACGAGCCAGCAGTTCGTCTGCAGCTTCTTGGTTCCCGGCAACGTCACGAAGTACCGGCCCTCGCCGCGGCGGTCGTACTTGATCCCCCCGGCGTCCAAAGTGGACTTGATGACCGCATCCAGGCTCACACCGCCACCTCCGCACGCAGTTCCAGCGCCTGCCGGAACGCGCTGGTCGCCTGAGCATAGATGTCCAGCAGCGAATCCGTGGTGCGCCGCCAGGAAAACCGCTGCGCATGCCGTACCGCGTTCTCCGCCAGTTCCGCCCGGCGCTCCGGCCGAAGCGCGACCGCGGCCAGCGCGTCAGCCCACTCCGCCGCGCCATGCGACGGCACCAGCAGCCCGGACACGCCGTGCGGCACCGCAACCGGCAACCCGCCGACCTCAGCAGCCACCACCGGCGTGCCACACGCCTGCGCTTCGAGCGCGACCAGACCGAAAGACTCGTTGTAACTCGGCACCGCGACGACGTCAGCCGCGCGGAACACCGTACGCAGCTTTCGCCCCGGCTGCGGCGGCAAAAACCGGACCTGCCCGGCAATGCCCAGCGAATCGGCCAGCTCCCGCAAGGCTTGCGGCTGTTCGAGCCCCGTTCCGGACGGCCCGCCGACCACCAGCACCACGAGCCGCGCCGCCAATTCCGGACGACGCCGCAGCATTTCCGCCGCGGCGTGCAGCAACACGTCCGGCGCCTTGAGCGGCTGGATCCGCCCGGCAAAAGCGAGCACGACGGCGTCCGCGGGCAGATGCAGCTCGCGTCGCGCGTCGAGCTGCGAGCCCGGCGTGAAGCGGTCGAGATCGACCCCCGGCGGCACGGCGTGCACCGCATGCGGCGAAGCGCCGTACAGGTCCACCAGCTGCCGAGCCTCGACCTGCGTGTTCGCCACGAGGCAATCCGCCTCGGCGACGACCTGCTCCTCGCCCATCACCCGCGTGCGCGGCTCGGGCTTGTCGCCATCGGCCAGCAGCGAGTTCTTGACCTTGGCCAGCGTGTGCGCGGTGTGCACGAGCGGCACGCCCCACCGGTCGCGGGCCAGCCAGCCGACCTGCCCGGACAGCCAGTAGTGCGAGTGGATCAGGTCGTAGTACCCCGGCTCGTGGAAGGCCTCGGCCCGCAGCACGCCGGAGGTGAACGCGCACAGCTGCGCGGGCAGCTCGTCCCGCGCCAGCGGTTCGAACGGCCCGGCGGGCACGTGCCGCACGGTGACCCCGGGCGCCAGCTCGGCCAGCGGCGGCTGCTCCGACGACGTCGCGCGGGTGAAGACCTCGACCTCGACGCCGCGGCGGGCCATCTCCTGCGCGGTCTGGCTCACGTACACGTTCATCCCGCCGGCGTCGCCGGTACCCGGCTGCTCGAGCGGGGAAGTGTGCACGGACAGAACCGCGATCCGGCGCGGCTGCGCCCGGAATCCCATCAGGGTCACGTGGTCACTACTCCTGCTACTCGGCTGCTTCCCCGGAGAACCGCCGCAGCAGGGAGTTGAATTCCCCCGGCTCCTCGACGAACGGCAGATGCCCGGCCTCAACGAACCAACGCAGGACGGCCCCCGGAATCTTCCCGGCCGAATACTCGGCCACCGAGGGATCGACCACACCGTCGGCCGAGCCGTGCACCACCAGTACCGGTTTGTCCACCGCGGCGAGCACGTCGGCACTGCCGACATCCCGCCGGAACAGGGCGCCGCGGACCACCGGCGGCACCGACAGCGAGTGCCCGAGCATGGCCTGCGCGTACGCCCCGGGTACCCGCCTGGCCTGCGCGCGGGTGAACTCGACCAGCGCGGGGATCGCGACCTCGGCGTCGTCGGACAGCGCCGCAGGCAGCGCGGCCCGCATGACCGGACCGGTACGGCCGCCCTCCCGGCCACGGCCGATCTCGGTGATCGCCCCCACGAGCACGATTCCGCCGAGCCGTGCGGTGCCGTGCTCCCGAAGGTAGTCGGCAATCACCAGGCCGCCGTAGGACCAGCCGACCAGGATCGCGTCCGGTCCGGCGAAATCCAGCACCGCCGCGAGGTCGCCCGCCCACTGCTGCGGATCGTCGTAGCCACCGGCGGGGACGTCGGACGCGCCATGCCCTCGCAGGTCCATCGCGACCAGCCGGAAGCGCTCGGACAGCGCCGGGTCGGCCAGCTGCGCCGACCAGGCGGCCGCGGACTGGGCCCAGCCGTGCACGAAGACGATCGGACGCGCGTTCTCGGCACCTTCGACGCGCAACGCGATGCGCACGCCGTCGGCGCCGACCACTTCGGTGTTCACGATGTCATTTACTAGCAGAAATTCACTTGACGGCCGAGAGCGTCTTCCAGGTGGGCCAGTCGTAGAACCAGTCCTTGACATCCGAGGCGGTGGGGCTCGGCAGCTGTGAACCGGTGACCTCGACCGGGTCGCCGACCATCGCGGAGTCGAAGTAGCTCTTGGCGTCCGCGTCGAGCAGGTTGACGCAGCCGTGCGAGTTGTTCGTCTTGCCGATTGCCGCAGCGTTGTCCTGGTTCTCGTGGATGTACTCGCCGTGGTTGGAGAACCGGCAGGCCCACTTCTTGTTGACGTTGGTGTAGCCGTAGCGGGCGTTGTCGAACACCGCGGTCGGCTCCTTCGACATGATGATGAAGGTGCCGTTCGGCGTGTTGCGGTTCACATCGGAATCCAGCCCGTTGGAGCAGGGGTAGCTCGCGGCCTCCGCCCCGCCGCGGTAGACCTTCATCACGTGGTCGGGGGTGTGCACCTTCACCACCTGGTTACGGCCGACGGTGAACTTGGTGCTGACGTCCGACTTGCCGAATGCGCCGTCGCCGAGGTCCACGCCGTACAGGTTCGCCTCGACCTCGACGGTGGTGTTGGCGGGCCAGTACTCCTTCGGCCGCCAGTCGACCTGCGTCGCGGACAGCCAGCCCCAAGCCCCCTCGACGTTCGAGCTGGTCTTCACCTTCAACGCCTTCTCGACGGCCACCCGGTCCTTCGGTGCGCCGTTCGGGAACTTCACGCTGATCGGCATCGCGACGCCGACCTCCGCGCGGTCGGCCGGGTTGAGCGTGGCCCGCAGCTGCTTTGCCGGGCTGATCGTGGTGAACGACCCCTTGAGCTCGGCCGGCCGCTGGTCGGTGCCGAGGGCTTTGGCCGCGTAGGTGTACGTCTTGCCGTAGCCGAGGGGTTCGGAGCTGGTCCACGAGGTGCCGTCGCCGGACAGCTCACCCTTGATCGCGCCGCCGCCCTCGTTCGCGACCTTGACCTCGGTGAGCTTGCCTTCGGTGACCTTCACCACGACCGGGTCACGCACGCCCGCGTCCTTGGCGCCCGCGGCCGGGGTGGCAGTGAGCTTCGCCACCGGAGGCACCGGACTGCCGCCGTTGTCCCCGCTTCCGCCGAGCGGAAACGCCTTGCCGTCGGTGGTGCCCGAACACGCGGCCACCAGTGTCGCCGCCCCCGCGGCGACGACGGCCTTGAACACCGTACGGCGCTCGATCACGGTCCCTACCTCCCGTTGGTCCCCCGAACCCGCCCCTCCACGCACTCAGCGCCGGTGAGCGACTCGACGTTACCTGCGAACCGGAAAATCCACTCCGTCCGGGAAGACGTTTCACCCCGGCCTGCGGTTGCCGACACCTCAGAGTGAACAGTTCACCAGCAGCGGTTCGGGGTGCAGGCGCACGCCGAACCGGGCCTCGACGCCGTCGCGGACTTCCCTGGCCAGGGCGAGCAGGTCCGCCGTGCTGGCGGCACCACGGTTGGTGAGCGCGAGGGTGTGCTTGGTGGACAAGGAAACGCGGCCGCCAGGACCGGGGTACCCCTTGCCGAAGCCGGCCCGTTCGATGAGCCACGCGGCGGACAGCTTCACCCCGCCGTCGGCCGGGTACTGCGGGACCTTCCCGCCGGTCGATTCCGCGATGTTCGTGAGGGTGTCCTCCCGGACGATCGGATTCGTGAAGAACGACCCGGCGCTCCAGGTGTCGTGGTCGGCCGGGTCGAGCACCATGCCCTTGCCGCGACGCAGCCCGAGCACGGCCTCGCGGCCCTGCGCGGCGGGGACTTTCGCATCGGTCTCGACCCCGAGGGTGCGCGCCAGTTCGGCGTAACGGATGGGCGCGGACGCGCCGCTCGGGTCGATCCGGAACCGCACGCTGAGCACGACCCCGCGGTCGGTGCCTTTGAGCACACTGGTGCGGTAGGCGAAGCCGAGCTCGTCGGCCTTGACCGTACGTACTTCGCGGGCCGAACGGTCGTAAAGCTCAACGGAGACAATCGATTCGGCCACTTCGCAGCCGTACGCGCCGACGTTCTGGATCGGCGTCGCGCCGACCGAGCCGGGGATGCCGGAGAGGCATTCGAGGCCGCCGAGACCGTGGTCGACCAGTTCGGCGACGAACGTGTCCCACTCCTGTCCGGCGGCCACGTCGACAATGTCGCCGTCGCGGGTCCAGCCGGTGTTCGCGATCTGCACGAGGGTCCCCGCGAAGCCGTCGTCGCCGACGACGAGGTTCGATCCGCCGCCGAGCAGCAGTACGGGCTCACCGGTGTCGTCCGCGCTGCGCACGGCAGCGACCAGGTCCGCACTGGTGGCGGCCGTGACGAGACGGCGCACCGGTCCGCCGAGCCGGAGGGTGGTGTACTCGGCGAGGCGGACGGCCGGGCCAGGCGTTTCAGCGGTGTTCACGGCGTCTAACGGTACTGTCCGGTCCATGGGTTCCCGGATCGAGCACCGCGGCGAGTTCAATGGCTCGCTTGCGGACGTTTTCGCCGCGGTCGCGGGCGAGGAGGCACTGCGGGCGCGGCTGACGGCGCTCGGCGGTGACGACGCGAAGCTCCTCGCCTACTCCGCCGAGGGCGATTCCGTGCGGTACGAGCTGCAGCACGGCATCAAGGCGGCGCGCCTGCCGCAAGCCGTGCGGGCACTGCACAAGGGCGACATCATGGTCCGCCGTGCGCAGAGCTGGCAGCGGTCCGGCGACGGGTACACCGGCCGGACCGACGTCGGCGTCGGCGGGGTACCGGGCGAGATCGGGGCGGACACGTCGTTGGCACCGCAGGGGGCGCAGGCCGTATTCCGGGTTTCGGGCGAGGTTGTCGTGCGGATTCCGTTGTTCGGCGGCCGGATCGAGGAGTTCGTCGCCGAGCAGGTGACGAACCTGCTGCGGCACGAGGACGAGTTCACCGCGCAGTGGCTGGCCGAGCGCGGCTGAGCCCGGTGGGCGCCCCGACGCGGGGCACCACCAACCCCAACCGGCTGCGGCGGGTCGACCGCTGGCTTGCGAGCGACCCGGCCGTCACGCGGCTGCTGCGGCGGAGCGAGGCTCCCCTGGTCGTCGATCTCGGGTACGGCGCGTCGCCGGTCACGACGGTCGAGCTGGCCCGCTGGCTGGCCCGGGTGCGGCCGGACGTCCGCGTGCTCGGCCTCGAACTCGACCCGGACCGCGTCGCCGCCGCCCGCCGGGCCGCCGATCCACCCCGGCTCGACTTCCGCCGCGGCGGTTTCGAGCTCGCCGGTACCCGGCCGGTGCTCGTGCGGGCGTTCAACGTGCTCCGGCAATACGCCGAGGACGAGGTTCGCGGCGCGTGGCAGCTGATGCTCGACGCGATGCCGCCCGAAGGCCTGCTGGTGGAAGGCACCTGCGACGAGATCGGGCGGCTCGCCACGTGGGTCACCGTGGGGGCTGCTGGTCCGGTGTCGCTCACGCTGTCGATGCGGCTCGCCGGGCTCGACCGTCCGTCCACTGTGGCCGAACGATTGCCGAAAATCCTCATTCACCGCAACGTTCCCGGCGAACGCGTGCACACTCTGTTGTCCACTTTGGACGAATACTGGGCCGCGGCCGCACCACACCGCGCCTTCGGCGTGCGGGCTCGCTGGACGACCGCGGTCACCATGCTCGCCGACCGCGGGTGGCCGCTGCGGGGTAACCCGGACCGGTGGCGGCTCGGGGAACTGACCGTGCCGTGGGACAGCGTCGCGCCCCGCTGAACCCACCTGTTCACCATGCGCACCCCGCTGGGTCACCCACTGGTGACCTTCAGTGATCACGATGAGCGGGTGGAGTTACTGGACCAGGTCATCGAGCTGATCCGGGACACGCTCGACTCGCCGTGGCTGTGGGTCCTCGTGTTCGTGATCGCCGGGCTCGACGCGCTGCTGCCGTTCATGCCGAGCGAGACGACCGTGGTCACCGTGGCCGTGCTCGTCGGACCGGACCCGGGGCGGCTCGCGCTGCTGGTCGCCGTCTCCGCGGCCGGTGCCTGGGCGGGCGACTGCCTCGGGTACGCCGTCGGTCGCGCGGCCGGACCGCGCGCCGTCGCCCGGCTGCAGCGGGAGCCGTCGGGGCGGCAGCGGTACGAATGGGCCCTCGCGCAGGTCCATCGTCAAGCACCGCTGCTGATCATCGCCGCGCGGTACCTGCCCGGCGGCCGCGTCGCGAGCGCGCTGGCCAACGGCAGCCTCGGGTACCCGCTGCGCCGCTTCATGCCGCTCGACGCCGCGGGCGCGACGCTGTGGTCGATCTACAGCGTGCTGATCGGCCTCGTCGGCGGCGCCGCGTTCGCCGACCGTCCGGTCTACGGCCTGCTGCTGTCGTTCCTGCTCGGGTTGCTGCTGGTGGTGGTCATCGAGTTCGTCCGGCGCCGGGTACGGTCGGCGCGTGGACACGGCACAGCTGCGGGAAGCGTTCGACATCAACGGCGACCGGCTCAAAGCCGCGGTGCTGGCCGCCGGGCCGGACGCGCGGATCCGCACGGGTCCGAAGTGGACAGTGCAGGACCTGGTGACGCATCTGACGGCAGTGCTCTCGTACACGGTCGCGGCGATCACGGACCGCACAGCTGAGCCGCGTCCGCCTGCCGACGACTGGCCCGACGCACTCGGCCGCCTGGACGGCGAACGCCTTGCCGTCCGCGAGGCCCTGCGGCGCCCGGCCGACAGCCCACTCCGCTCGCCGTTCTCGCACGGCGGCCCGATCACCGTCGGCGACTGGGTACGCAGGCAGGCCCACGAGTTCGCCGTCCACCGGCTCGATGCGGAAAGCGCCCTGCCGACCCCACCCGAGACCCGGTATCCGGCTGGCTTCGCCGAGGACGGCATCGACGAGTTCCTCGCCTTCCTGCTCCCCCGCCGCGGCACGGCCGACCGGGCTGGGGTGGTCGCCGTGCACACGCCCGGCCGCGAATGGACCGTCGTCCTGCGCCCCGGCGAACCGCCGACACTGGGCGAAGGCACCCCGGACCTCACGCTCAGCGGCCCGGCCGACGACGTCTACCGGGCGCTGTGGGGCCGCCCGAACCAGGCGGTGCGCACTGGGGATCTCGCGCTGGCGGAGCCCATCGCAGCGCCCTGACCACCCGGCCCTCACCCACTGGCCGGAGCCCCTCGCAGCGCCCTGACCAGCGGGCGGAGAGAATGGCGGGCGTGTCAGATCCCCAGCGTTACGTGCTCACCTTCGGCTGCCCCGACCGCACCGGCATCATCGCCCGCATTTCGGGCTTCCTCGCCGACCACGGCGGGATGATCGTCGAGGCGGCCTACCACACCGACCCCGACTCCGGCTGGTTCTTCACCCGCCAGGTCGTCCGCGCCGATTCGCTGCCCTTCGACGCCGCGGGACTGCGCGACCGGTTCACCGCGGTGGCCGACGAGTTGTCGACGGAGTCGAGCTGGCAGGTACTCGACACCGGCGAGCGGCCGCGCGCGGTCGTGCTGGTGTCGAAGGCCGGGCATTGCCTGTACGACCTGCTGGGCCGCGTCGCGTCCGGTGAGCTGGACGTCGAGATCTCCGCGGTGATCGGCAACCACCTCGCGCTCGCGGACATCACTCGCGCGCACGGCATCCCGTTCCACCACGTCCCGTTTCCCTCGGGCGGCAAGGCAGCCGCGTTCGCCGAGGTGCGCAAGCTGGTGGAGGAGCACGATCCGCACGCGGTCGTGCTGGCGCGGTTCATGCAGGTGCTGCCCGCCGAGCTGTGCGAGGCGTGGGCCGGGCGCGCGCTGAACATCCACCACAGCTTCCTGCCGTCGTTCGTCGGCGCGCGGCCGTACCACCAGGCGCACACGCGCGGGGTCAAGATCGTCGGCGCGACCTGCCACTACGTCACCGCGGACCTCGACGCCGGGCCGATCATCGAACAGGATGTGATCCGCGTGGACCACGGCGATTCGGTGGAGGACATGGTGCGCAAGGGACGCGACATCGAGAAGGTGACGCTCGCCCGCGGCCTGCGCTGGCACCTCGAAGGCCGCGTCCTGGTGCACGGAAACCGTACGGTGGTGCTCTGACCCAGCTGGAGGCCGGATGCTCTGCGTGTTCGACGTCAACGAGACGCTGCTGGACCTCAGCGCGCTCGACCCGCTGTTCACGCAGCTGACCGGCGCCCCGGCGGCCCGCCGCGAGTGGTTCGCGCTCGCGATCCACACCGCGATCACCGTGACGGCGACCGGCGGGTACCGGGATTTCGCCCAGATCGCGGGCCAGGCCGCGGCGGCCGTGTGCGCGCAGTACGGCCACGAACTGACCGACGCCGAGCTCGCGCGGGTCGGCGCCGGGCTGCGTTCCCTGCCTGCGCATGCCGACGTCGTACCTGCGCTGGATCGGTTGCGCCAGGCCGGACACCAGGTCGTCGCGCTCACCAATTCACCGCTCGCGACGGCCGAGGCGCAGCTGCACAACGCTGGCGTGGCAACGAAATTCGACCGGATCTTCTCTGCGCAGCAGGTGAGTCGGCTCAAGCCCGCGGGCGAGCCTTATCGACAGGTGCTGCGTGCGTATGCCGCCGAACCCGAGCAGGCGGTGATGATCGCCGCGCACGGCTGGGACATCGCCGGTGCGCAGGCTGCCGGGCTCCGGACCGCGCTGCTCACGCGGCCCGGCGTGCAGCCGTTGCCGGGAAGCCCAGCCGCCACGTACACCGCGGCGACCCTGCCGCTGCTGGCCGAGGAGATCGTCAGGAACTGATGCGTACCAACATCTTTCCGGTGTTGGCGCCACTCAGCAGACCCAGCAGGGCGTCCGGCGCATTACGGATTCCGTCCACAAAGGTCTCGGAGTACTTGATCTCCCCGGCCGCCACGAGCGGGGTGACCTCGGCGAGGAACTGGTCGCGCAAATGCCAATGGTCGAGCACCAGCATGCCGCGCAAGGTGATCCGCCGGGCGATCAGCTGCATGAGGTTGCGTGGCGCCGGGTTCGGCTCGGTGGCGTTGTACTGCGAGATCATGCCGCACGCGGCAATCCGGCCGTGCAGGTTCATCGACCCGATCGCGGCCTCCAGGTGTTCACCGCCGACGTTGTCGAAGTACACCTCGATGCCCTCCGGCGCGGCAGCGGCCAGCTGCTCGGCGACCGGGCCGTCCTTGTAGTTGAAGGCGGCGTCGAAACCGAGTTCTTCGGTGAGGTACCGGACTTTCTCCGCGGAACCGGCACTGCCGATCACCCGCTTCGCGCCCTTGAGCCGCGCCAGCTGCCCGACCAGCGACCCGACCGCACCCGCCGCGCCGGACACGAAAACCGTGTCCCCCGCCGTGAACTCCGCGCTCACCAGCAGCCCGGAATACGCGGTGAGACCCGGCATCCCGAGCACGCCGAGGTACGTGGACAGCGGCGCGGCCGAACCGTCCACTTTGGCCACTCGCTTCGGCTCCAGCACGGCATGCGTGCGCCAGCCACTCTGGTGCAGCACGTGGTCGCCGGGCGCGAAGCCGTCCACAGTGGACTCGACGACCTCGCCGATCGCCCCGCCCTGCATGGCCTCGCCCACCGCGAACGGCGGCGCGTAGGACTTCACGTCGTTCATCCGGCCGCGCATCGCCGGGTCGACGCTCATCAGCAGGTTGCGCACCAGCAGCTGCCCTGGCTCCGGCGAAGGCACCGCGGTGTCGACGATCTCGAAGTTGTCATGCGTCGGCACGCCATGCGGGCGGGCCGCGAGCCGGATTTCGGTCGCCGTCGGTGCGTTCACCCTTGAACTCCGTTCGTAGCGTCAGTTTCCCCGGCCGGGTGCTACACGATCTCCGCAAGCTTGCCGAGCACGCCGTCGTAGATCTTCTTGAGCCCGCCCGGCGCGAAGGTCTTCTCGAAGAACCCGCCGACGCCACCCGCGCCGTCCCAGCTGGTCTGGATGCGCACGAGCGAGCGCTCGCCGGCCGCCGCGACCGTCCAGGTGGTGACCAGGCTCGAGTTCGCATCGGTCTCGACCAGCGTGCCGGGAGCCGGCTCGGTGACCGTGGCCGCGACGTCGCGTACCCGCTTCGACGTGGCCTGCAGCTTCCAGCTGGCCTTGGTGCCCGCCCCGACGCCACCCTCGCTGACCTCGTAGTCGCGGTAGTGCTCGGTGAGCAGCTTCGGCCGGGTCTCGGCGTAGTCCGCGACCAGCTCACGCACCCTGTCCACCGGCGCGTCGATCGTGCGCTCCGAGGTGGCCGTGACCTTTCCCATGGGGCTCTCCTTAGGTTTCCGCCACCGCCACCTTTGCACACGGCCGAGGTGGGTGTTCGCGCTGGTCAGCATCCGCACGAACACCCCCTCGGGAACGTCAGCCGAGACCCTGCTGCTTCAGCCAGTCCTTCGCGACCGCGGCCGCCTGCTCGCCATCGGAGTCGACGCGCTTGTTCAGCTCCCGCATCCCGTCCGTGGTGAGTTTCGCGCTGACCGCATTGACCGCATTCGCGAAGTCCGCCCCGCGTTCGTCGAGCACCTTCTTGGTCACCGCGGGCACCACGTTCTCGGTGGGCACGATGGTGAGATCGTCCTTGAGCGCGACGTACTGCGGGTCACCGACCAGCGGGCTCACCGAATCGACCGGAATCACCGTGACCGCGCCGGAATTGAGCTGCTGCACGCGCGGCCCGGCCTCCTGCACGGTCTGGAAAGTCGCATTCGTGAGCTTGTACACGTCTTTGAAGCCCTGGAAGCACGGCAGCCGTTTCTCGCATTCCGGCGGACCGGCCATCACGACCTTGTCGAGCTTCTTCAGGTCACTGATCGACGCGATGCCCTTCGACTTCGCGACGTCGGCCTTCATGATGTAGGTGTTCTTGTCCTCGGCCGCTGCATAGTTCAGCAGCGAAATACCGGACGGCTCGAAGAGCTTGGCCAGCTGATCGTGCTCACCGGCCGCGTCCTTCACCGCGTCCTTGCCGAAGCCGGTGGTGATGGCCGCACCCTGATATTCGGGCAGGAACTGCAGCTCACCCGACTTGAGCGACGGGTAGATCAGCTCCCGCGAGCCGAGGTTGAGCTTGCGGGTGACCGGATAGCCCTTGGCCTCCAGCGCACCGGCGTAGATCTCGGCGAGGATCTGGCTGTCGGTGAAGTTGAACGAGGCGACGACGATCGGCGCGCCGCCCTTGCTCTGCGCGGCGGGCTGGTCGCTGCCGCCGCCCCCACACGCAGTCAGGCCGAGCGCGGCCGCCGCCACCAGCACGGCCGCTCGGATGTTCCGGGTCCAGCGCACGTGTCCCCACACTCCCTCAGTTCACGGGTCACAGTGGAAGGGACCCTAACCGCGACCACCGACAGAAACCACAGATCGCGAATCGGCACCAGCGATTCCCGAACCGCGGAATGCCGCCGCCTGATCGGGGTAGCCTCGTCCGGTGCCTGCGTTGTCGGTGACCCCGCTGCTCGCCGAGAGCAGCCGTCCGATCTTCGAATGGCGATGGGTCGAGCGCAACGCGGACGCCATCGTGCAGCGGCTCGGCGAACACGTCGCGCTCACCGCCGCCGCGCTCGGCATCGGTCTGGTGCTCTCGCTCGCGCTGGCCACGCTGTGCCTGCGCTACCGCTGGTTCTACCCGCTCGTGCTGGGCACCGCGGGCGCGCTGTACGTGATCCCGAGCCTCGGCGCGTTCGCGCTGCTGGTGCCGTTCTTCGGGCTGTCGTTCACCACCGCGGTGATCCCGCTGGCCACGTACACGCTGCTGATCCTGATCCGCAACATCGTCACCGGCGTACAGCAGGTACCTACTGAGGTGCGCGAGGCGGCGGTCGGGATGGGCTTCACGCGGCGGCGGCTGTTGTGGCAGGTGGAGCTGCCGCTCGCGCTGCCGGTGGTGGTCGCGGGGCTGCGGGTGGCCGCGGTGACCACGATCGGCCTCGTCACCGTCACGTCGCTGCTCGGAATGGGCGGGCTCGGGTACTTCATCCGCGCCGGCATCCAGACCACCACCCCGAACCCGAGCCCGATCATCGTCGGGATCGTGCTGTCGATCGTCCTGGCCGTGGTCGTCGACCTCCTGCTGTGGCTGGGCGAACGCGCGCTGGCCCCGTGGGCGAGGAGGACGCGATGAGCTTCTTCGCCCAGCTGAGCCAATGGCTGGCCGATCCGAACCGCTGGAGCTGGAGCGATCCGGCCGGAATTCCGTACCGCACCGTGCAGCATCTGTGGTTCTCGGCGCTGTCACTGGTGGTCGCGGCGGTGCTCACGGTGCCGCTGGCGCTGTGGCTCGCGCACTACCGGCGCGGCGCGTTCCTGGCGAGCAGCGCGGTGAACATCGGCCGCGCCATCCCCAGCTTCGGGCTGATCATCCTGTTCTGGTTCCTGGCCAGCCGATGGGGCGCGAACACGGATTTCTGGCCGCTGCTGCTGGCGCTCGTCGCGCTGGCGCTGCCGCCGCTGTTCACCAATACGTACGCCGGGGTCGTGCAGCTCGACCAGGAGGTCGTCGACGCTGCGCGCGGCACCGGCTACCGCGAGTGGCAGATCATGCTGCGCGTGGAACTGCCGCTGGCGTCCCCGGTGATCGTGGCCGGGGCGCGGGTGGCGTTCCTGCAGCTGGTCGCGACGGTGGCGATCGGCGCGATCGTCAACGACGGCGGCGGGCTCGGCCGGTACATCGTGGACGGTTTCGCCCTCGGCGCACAGGGCTACGGCGAGATTTTCGGCGGCGGGGTGGCGGTGGTGATCCTGGCGCTGGTGTGCGAAGGGATTTTCGCCCTGCTGACCAGGTGGACGACGCCGAAGGGGCTGGTGTTGCAACGGGCCCGCCGGGAATCGTGACTGATTACCCCGAGGCCCGGCAATGCGCGGCGAGCCGGTCCACTTCCGGACCCAGCGCGCGGTCTACCGCCATCGGGGGTATTTGCTCCGCCAGCCAGGCATAGGTTTCGGCCAGGTTCGGCGCACCTGGGCCCTTTGCCAGGTAACGCGCCTGCCGTCCGGCGATCAGCTCGCACGCGGTGATCACGAAGAAGTGCCCGATCGCGGTTTCGAGGTCGGCACCTGCCGCGGTCGCAAACGCTTGCACGTCCTCCTGGCCGCCGGACGTGTCGAGTGAGCCGAGCGTCGCCGGCGCGGCCAGGCGGCGCATCGCGTGCAGTTCCCCGGCCGCACGTTTGTGCAGCGGGGTCAGCCCGGCCTGCGGACCCGGGTCGACGGCGAGCTGCGGCGGCAGGCCGCTGAACTGCGGGTCGAGGAGCCGGTGCAGGCGCTGGACGGAGACCTCCGCCGCGTGCACCAGCGCGGCCTTCACCGCGTCCATCCGGAGGCCGAGCGCGGCGGCGTGGTAGCCGGTGGTGGGGACGAAGCTGCCGTCGAGAAAGGACGGTGAGTCACTCGGCGTGTCCCACGATTCCTGCAGGGTGTGCGCCAAATCCGTCCGGGTCCGGTCGACGAACGCGAGCACCTCCGGACCGACGCGCACCGAGATTGGCGCCTGCACGACCGGCCGCTCGGTGGCGCCCGCGATGAGGTCGCGGAACTTCGGGTCGCGGTAAATCGCTTGCGGCGCACCGAGAACGTCGACGACAATGGCCGCACACATCATTTGCCAGGACACCAGCCGACGTACCAGATTTCCGCATACCCACGCGTACGCCTCGGCCAGTGGCGACCCCTGAATCAGGCTCGCGCCTTCCTTCGGCCCGAGCACGTACGGCTGGGCGCCGCGACGAGCCAGCGCGTCGGCGGCGTCGGTCAGCACGCCGTCTTCGAGCACGGACCCGATCCCGGTGAAGGTCTGGAACGCATGCGCCAGCGGGATGATCTCGCCTGCGCTGCCGAGACTGTCGCGCGGCACGGCCGGGCGGAAGCCGTCGTTGAGCCGGTCGGCGAGGAACGTGACCAGCTCGGCGCTCACCGCGGCGTCACCGCGGAGGAAGCCGCGCAACCGTATGAGCAGCAACGCCCGCGTCAACTCCGCCGAGAGCCACGGCGGCCCGCCGACCGCCCGGCCGACCAGGAGGTTGCGCTGGTGCTCGGCCTGCTGCTGCGGAGTGAGCCGGACCCCCGCGAGACGGCCCATCCCGGTGTTGACGCCGTAGACGGGTTCGCCGTTTTCCAGCGCGGCCAGCATCGCGACCCGCTGCCGGCGCACCCGGGCGAGCAGCTCGGGAGCGAGTTCGATCGGGCCGTCGCGGAGCAGGTCCGGCGTGTCCACTATGGACAGTCAGCGCGCGAGGCCGTCGATGACCTCGGCATTCGGCAGCCCGGCAAGCGTGGCGCCGGAGATCAGCAGTTTGCTCCCGCGGATCCCGCTGCCGACCACCAGCTCCGGCGAATCGGCGACCGCCTGGTCGATCAGGATCGGCCAGTCCGCAGGCAACCCGACGGGGGTGATGCCGCCGTACTCCATGCCGGTGAGCGCAACCGCCTCGTCCATCGGGGCGAACGACGCCTTACGCACGTCGAGGCGGCGTTTGATCACGCCATTGACATCCGCGCGGGTGGTGGCAAGCACGAGCGCGGCGGCAAACCGCACCTCGCCGGCCCGCTTCCCGGCGACGACGACACAGTTCGCCGACGCACCGAGCGGCGAGCCGTACGCCTCGCAGAACGCGGCGGTGTCGGCAAGTTCGGGATCGATTTCGGCGACGCCAACGCCGTCCAGCGCGGCAAGCGCTTTCGCGACGGGTTCGGCGAGCAGGTCAGTGCGGGTGGCTGCGGGAACGACGGTGAGGCTTCCGGCAATGGTCCAGGTGGTCACCCGGCCGAATGTAATCCGCCCGCGGCAGCGGTCACCAGTTGCGGTGCCCGCGCTGGACCTCGATGAGCCGCGGCCGCACGTCGACGATGTACACGAGCGCCGCCGCCATCGCCGGCACCCAGAAGATGAACCCGGGCCCGCCGATCTCGAAGAGCACCAGCGCGAGCGTGGACCCACCGGTGATCAACATCCAGATGGGTTTGGTCTTGCGGTCGGCAGCCGAGTACGCGTCGGCCCGCTGCAGCAGCGCGTGAACGAAGGCGAAGAGCCCGACCAAGGCGCTGCCCCAGTGGATGACCCTGAGGATCCAATCGGCAACCAGCACGAATCCAGCTTACGGCAAACCGCCCACGACGCCCGAACCCCCGGACCACCCCTGCCGCGTCCGGCGGGCTGGTCAGGCCGCTGACGCAACGCACCAGGGTGACTCCGGTCACCCCGGCATGACGCAGCGCACAGCTCGCCCTCGCACGGCACAGCGCACAGCTCACCTCGGCATGACACCGCGCACAGCTCACCCGGCACGACGCAGCGCGCGGCTCGCCCTCGCACGGCACAGCGCACGGCTCACCCCGGCACGACACAGCGCGCGGCCCACCCCGCACAACACAGCGCACGGCGACCGGGAGCCTGAGCTACCCGGCCGCCGTGCGACCCCTCGGTCTTCACTTGCCGCCTTCGGCGAAACCGGCGCGAACCGGCCGCCGTGCACCCCGCCAGCGGGGTGGCCTTCACTTCCCTGGGCGAAGCCTGCCCACCGCGGCGGCCTGGGGGTTCATCGTCCAGTGCGAACCACCCGCAGGCCGCGGAGCTGCCTTATCGGGCGAAGCCCGGGGCGAACCGACCACCCACCGCGGCGAGTTGACGTCCTTCGCCCAGGGCCAACCACGACTGTCTTACTTCTCCGCCTTCAGCACAGCCGACTTCCTTACTTCTCCGCCTTCAGCGCAGCCAGCTTCCTTACTTCTCCGCCTTCGGCGCAGCCGGCTTCTTCGCGTTCGCCGTCGTGGTGCGGCGGGTGGTCGACGGGGACTTCGGCGCGGTGCGGTTGGCTGCCTTGCGGGCCACCGACCGGGTCTCGTGCGCGACGTTCTCGCCGATCTCCTCGACCGCGTCCGCCGCCTCGCCGGCCACCTCGGTCACCTTGCGGGCGGCCTTCTCCCCGGCGGAACGGGTGCGCTTGGTGACCTTGGCCAGCACGCCGTCGACGCGCTCGCGGGTCTCGCCGGCCAGGCCGTCCACGCGCTCCTGCGCGGAGGTCAGCGCGTCCTCCAGCTGTTCGAGGGCCTTCTTGACCTGCGGCTGCGCGGCGATCTTGTCCCACGCCTGCTCGCCGGACTCGGCCAGCTTGTTGTACAGCTTGAGCGCGGCCTCGGTGTACTCGTCGATGGCCTTGCGCAGCTCGGCCGGGTCGAGCTTCTCGCGGAGGCTCTCGACGTCGGTCGGCAGCTCCTCGAAGCCCTTGCGGGCGGCCTCGGTGTTCTTGGTGACGTTGGCGCGGGCCTTGGCGACCGCGTCGGTCACGGCCTGGCTCGCCAGGTTGCCTGCGCCGAGCGCGGCGAGCAGCGGGGTGCGGACCTGGTCGAGCGCGGTGCTGACGGCCTTGCGGACGTCCTCGGTCTTGGGGGTGGTCATGCCGACTCCTCAGTGGTCTCTCGGGTGTCTCGGGTATCTGTCTTGGGGGTTCCGGCCGCGTTCTCGCGCCGGAAGGACTCGTAGACGTCGAGCAGGACCTGCTTCTGCCGCTCGGTCAGCTCGGCGTCGGCGCGGATCGCATCGCCGACCGGGCCGCCCGTGGGCAGGTCGAGAATTCCCGCCTGCACGTAGAGCGCCTCGGCCGAAATGCGCAGGCCCTTGGCGATCTGCTGGAGGATCTCCGCGCTGGGTTTGCGGACCCCGCGCTCGATCTGGCTCAGGTACGGATTGGACACTCCGGCGAGTTTCGACAGCTGGCGCAACGAAATCTTCGCCGAACTGCGCTGCTGGCGGATGTACTCGCCGATGTCGGAAGCGATGTCCGCGACCTTCTCCATGGGGCGCTGTGCTCCGCCGGGTTCTGTCATCCGGTCACCTCCTCGCGACCTACTCGAGAGTACGCTTGCCTGCTAGCTATTGCAAGCACCCTGCTTGCAACCATCGGGTGTGGTTCCGCTCACGCGGGCTACCGTGGGGGGATGCGGTCGCAGCGGCTGCGCCGGCGCCTGGTCCGGCAGCTCGTCGCGGAGGACGTCCTGCACGAGCAACCCTGGGTGCAGGCCTTCGCGACGGTGCCCCGGCACGTCTTCCTGCCGCGGTTCTTCGTACCCGCGGGCGGGCAGTGGGCGGCAGTCGACC
Source organism: Amycolatopsis jejuensis (assembly GCF_000717335.1). Lineage (GTDB taxonomy): Bacteria > Actinomycetota > Actinomycetes > Mycobacteriales > Pseudonocardiaceae > Amycolatopsis > Amycolatopsis jejuensis. Next base: position 228,398 of record NZ_JNYZ01000012.1, on the reverse strand, counting down.
GCAGCGACCCCGGCTGGCTGGAGCGCGTCTACTCGCGCGACGTCCTCGTGACCCAGCTCGACGACGACCCGTCGCGATGGGAGCTCGCCCGCGCCACCGGGAGCGTCCCCGGCACGCCGACCAGCTCGTCGAGCATGCCCGCCATCATGGCGATCATGCTGGAGGAACTGCAGGTCCGCGACGGTGATCAGGTACTGGAGATCGGCACCGGAACCGGGTATAACGCGGGTTTGCTGTGCCACCGCTGCGGTTCCGGTTCGGTGTCCACAGTGGACATCGACCCGGGGCTGACCGCCGCCGCCCGCGAACGGCTGTCGACCTGCGGGTACGCGCCCACCTGCGCCACCGGCGACGGCGCGCTCGGTTTCCCCACCGGAATCCTCTTCGACCGCGTGCTGTGCACGGCCTCGGTGTCGACGATTCCCCTTGCCTGGCTTGCCCAAACGGTACCTGGCGGCCTCGTGGTGACAACGCTGAACCGTCCACTGGGCGGCGGCCTGGTCCGCCTGATCGTAGGAGAGGACGGCACCGCCGAAGGCCGCATCCTGCCCCGCGACGGCCGCTTCATGCCCCTGCGCGCCCACCGCCTGCCACCGCATCCGGCCCACCTGCCCGAACCGTCCGATGTGGACTGGCGGCCGACCGGGCTGTCGATGTCGGAAATCCTGAAACCCCGGCGGCACTTCGAGTTCTTCGCTTCGCTGGAGCTGCCGGACATCCACCCGGTCCGCATCGAACCGGACGGCACGTTCGCCCTGTCCCATCCCGATGGCTCGTGGGCCCGCACCCGCCGCACGGATTCGGGGGTGGAGGTGGCCCAGGGCGGCCCGCGAGCTCTGTGGGACCTGGCCGAGCAAGCCCACCACCGCTGGGACTCGCTCGGCAGGCCGGACCGCTCCCACTTCGGCTTGACGGTCCGCGGTGACGAGCAGACTTTATGGCTGGACAACCCGGAAACCGGCCTGCGGTGGCCATTGGGCGGGACCTGATCGGCTACTCGGTGTCAGTGTGGATCGCGGTCAAGATCGGAATCCGGGCAGCCGTCCGGGCGGGCCACAGTGCCGCCAGAATCCCGATCACCACGGTCATCAGCACGAAGATGCCCAGCTGCGCCCACGGCATCACCAGCGGAAGCCCCTTCATGCTGAGTACCCCCGCCGCGCCGAGGGCGCATCCGGCGAACAGCCCGATCACCGCGCCGAGCATCGAGGTGATCACCGATTCCCCCCGCAGCACCGATCCGACCTGCCGTCGGCCGAGTCCGACCGCGCGCAGCAGCCCGATCTCACGCACCCGCTCCATAGTGGACATCGTCATGGTGTTCACCACGCCGAGCGCGCCGATCAGCACCGACACACTGAGCAGCGCGTACAGGATGGTGAGGAAGGATTCCGCCTGGCTGCTCGCCGCCTCGGCGGCCTCGGCCTTGGTCTGCACCGTCAGCACGGGGTTCGCGAGCGCCTGCTGGATCTGCTTCCGCAGCGCACCCGGATCCTGTCCCGGCCCGGCTTTCACCAGGATCGACTGCGGAGACGCCGCTTCCGGAACGCGCTGCACCGGGATCAGCGCCTTCAGCCCGGCGGACTCCGGCGCGTCGTAGATCGCCACGACCGGCACCGACACCGGCCGATCGGCCGCGCCCAGCACCTGGATCGGCCCGGACACCTCGGAGCCGACCTTGAGGTCGTACTCCCGCGCCGTCGCGGTCGAGACCGCGATGCCGTCGGCCAGCCGGTCGAGTGAGCCCTCCGTGACCGTCAGCCGCAGGAATTCCTTGACACTGCCCGGATCCACGGCCGTCAGGTTGAGGTACTTGCGCTCCGCCAGCTTGATCGACACCGGCGTGAGCGGACTGACCGCGCGCACGCCGGGTACCTTCGCGATGTCGGCAGTGGTGCCGGAGCTGAGATCCGCGAAGGCGACCGCGGTGACAGTGACGTCGGCCTTGTCGCCGGTCTTGACGTCCTTCGCGTCCTTCGCAGCGACGGACGCGATCCCTACGGTGACCGCAGCACAGACGGCCAGCCCGATCATCAGCGACGCCGCGGTGGCCGCAGTCCGGCGTGGGCTGCGGCGGATGTTCTCCACGGCCAGCGTGCCGCGCACCCCGTAAAGCCTGGTCAGCGGGCCGCGCAGCAGCTTGGTCAAGCCGAGGCTCAGCCAGGGGGTCAGCACGATCAGGCCGACCACGAACAATGGCGCGCCCAGGTAAAGCAGATCCTGCGTCTCGGTCCCGGCCGCCGTGGTCACCGCGCCGAGCAGGCAGACCAGCACCCCGATGAGGTTCCGGCGGCGCAACGACTTCGCGGTCGGCGCCAGCCCGGCCCGCAGCGCCGCGATCGGTGGGACGGCAGCCGCGCGCCGTGCCGGTACGTACGCGGCGATCATGGTCACGCCGACCCCGACGCCTAATGCGGCGGCCACCGCGCCGGCGCTGAACACCTGCAGCGGCACACCGGGCCCGTTGACCACGGAGAACCCGCGGTTGAGCAAGTGGGCCACGCCGATCCCGAGTGCGTAGCCGAGCGCCGTCGCGACGACCCCGAGCACGGCGGCTTCGGCGAGCACGCTCCGCAGCACGTACCTCCGCGTCGCGCCGACCGCGCGGAGCAGCGCGTTCTCCCTGGCGCGGGCCGCGGCGAGCATGGTGAACATGTTCGCCACCAGGAAAACCGCGACGAACAGTGCCACGGCCGCGAACAGCAGGAGGATAGTGGTGAGCTTGTCATCGGCCGGAGCGGAGTTGAGCGCGGCCCCCGTCCGGGCGTCGAACGTGTCCGGCAGCGTGGCGCGCACGCTCGTGGCGACCGCATCCTGGCTGACGCCGGGCTTGGCCACGAGATCGACCGCCGTGTACCCGCCCGGCGTCGGGCTGAACTGTGCGCTGGCGGTCTTGAGGTCGAACGCGACGAGCGCGCCGCCCCCGGCGAGCCGGGCGTCTTCGGCGGCGAAGACACCGGTGAGCTTCACCTGGCGGACGACGCCGTTGACGATCACCCGCACCTGGTCGCCGACCTGGTAACCCGCGCGCTGGGCAGTGAACTCGTCGAGCGCGACCTGGTACTGGCCGACGGGTGCCTGCCCGGAGCGCAGCGGGTAGCGGCCGGGGTCGTAGCTGACGCCGCCGGCCCGCTCGGGCCGTCCGACGATCGCCCCGTCCTTGCCGACGAGAAAGGCACGCCCGTCGGCGATCGGCCGGACCTGCGCGACCCCCGGGACCGCGCGGAGCTGCCGGACGACGTCGTCGCCGAGCGGGGTGTCCAGATGAGAAGGCTGCACATTGACCGCGACGTCGGACTGTGCGCGGGCTTGGGCGCGCTCCACCGAGGTCCGGACCGCGGCGCCGTAGAGCAGCGACCCGACGACGAACGCGACGCCGAGCACCACCCCGAGCGTGGGCAGCAGTACCCGCGCCCGGTGCGCGACGATCGACCGGAAGGCCTGCCGGAACATCAGCGCACCGCCTGCGGCTCGAACCGGCGCATGCGGTCCAGCACCCGGCCGGGCGTCGGCTGCCGCATCTCGTCGACCAGCCTGCCGTCGGCAAGGAAGAGGACCCGGTCGGCGTAACCGGCAGCGATCGGGTCGTGCGTCACCATGAGCACGGTCTGCCGCCATTCCCGGGCGCACCGCTGCAGCAGGCCGAGGATCTGCCCGCCGGAGCGGGAGTCGAGGTTCCCGGTGGGTTCGTCCGCGGCGACGATCTCCGGCCGGGTGATCAGCGCCCGCGCACACGCGACGCGCTGCTGCTGGCCGCCGGAGAGCTGCGCGGGCCGGTGCCCGAGCCGGTCGCGCAGACCCGTCGCCGTGATGACCTGGCCTGCCCAGGCCTGGTCGGGCTTCCGGCCGGAGAGCGACAACGGCAGGATGATGTTCTCCCACGCGCTCAGCGTCGGCAGCAGGTTGAAGGACTGGAAGACGAAACCGATCTTCTCGCGGCGCACGCGCGTGAGCTTCTCGTCGTCCAGCGAGCCGAGGTCGACCCCCGCGATGCTCGCCTTCCCCGAGGTGGGCTTGTCGAGCCCGGCGAGGCAGTGCAGAAAGGTCGACTTGCCCGAGCCCGACGGGCCCATGATCGCGGTGAACTCGCCGCGCCGGAAGCCGGCAGTCACCCCGGTCAGCGCGACCACGGCGGCATCGCCCTCACCGTAGACCTTGCCGAGCTCTGCCACCTCGGCCACCGTTCGTTCGTTCATGATCGCCATGCTCGCGCGGGAGGCAGGGTGAGCGGTTCAACCGAATTGACGAGTGGTTCGGCGTCCGCTCCGCCGAAGGGATGAGGACCGGCGCGGGAGAACTGTCCTAACGTGACAGTCATGCTGGCGATGATCGGAAGAACGTCATGGGTGCCACGCCTACTGGTCGTCCTCGGCGTGCTGGCCGCGGGGATCGTGGTGTTCGAGAGCCTGAGCGCGGAAACCGTGGCGACCGGGGCCGGTCTGCTGATCTGCGGCCTGCTTTCGCTGGCAGTGCTGGCGATGCCCGCGGTGCGCACGTCGATGGTCGCCGGAGTGGCCGTCGTCTCGATCGTGTTCACGCTGCTGGTCCAGGCACTGCCAAATGGTCTGGACAACACGTTCGGCGCGGTGGAACTGGTCGCATTGGCCTGGCTGTCCGCGAGGTCGGTCATCGAGCTGCGGCCGAGGCGCTCGGTGCTGGTGGTGCCGCTGCTGTTTGTCGCGGTCGTGGCCCTGCCGACGCGCTGCTTCACGCTGGGGCGCCCGATGCTCGACGACATGGTGATGGTCCTCGGCTTCGGCATGCCGCTGGTGATCCTGCTCGGGATGTACCTGCGCCTGCACGACCAGCGCCGCATCGACGCCGGCGAACTCGCCAAGCAGGCGCAGCGCCTCGCCTACGCCCGCGATCTGCACGACTTCGTCGCCCACCACGTGACCGCGATCGTCGCGCAGACCCAGGCGGTCCGCTTCACCTCGATGGCCGGTCAGCGGCCGAGCACCGAAGCGCTGGACGAGATGCTGGCCGGGATCGAAAAGGCAGGCTCGCAGGCACTCGCGTCGATGCGGGGGATGATCGTGGTGCTGCGCAACGACGAACCGGCACCGGCCCGCGCGACGCTGGGCGAGACGATCGCGGAACCGGCCGGGCAGTTCGCGGGCCCGCCGGTCACCACCCACCTCGACGGCGACCTCGCCACGACCCGGCTGGCCCTGCACGTGCTCGACGCGGCACACCACGTCGTCCAGGAATCGCTCACCAACGTCCTGCGCCACGCGGGCGGCGCCACGGCAGTCGAGGTACGCGCCCGCACGCTTCCCGGCGAGCGCATGGAGATCGCGGTGACCGACGACGGAGTGTCCACATCGGACACCTCCGGCGGCGGTTTCGGCTTGGTGGGCCTCGGCGAACGCGTCGAGGCCGCAGGCGGCACCCTGAGCGCGGGGCCGGTCGACGGCGGCTGGCGGGTGACCGCGGTCCTGCCGCTGACGCCGGCCCTGCCATCATGATCGGCCATGAGCATCCGCGTACTGATCGCCGACGACCAGGAGATGATGCGCTCGGCGTTCCGGATGATCCTGGACTCCCAGCCGGACATGGAGGTCGTCGCCTCGGTCGGGGACGGCCGCGCCGCGGTCGACGAAGCCCGCCGTCTCCGCCCGGAGGTGTGCCTGCTCGACATCAGGATGCCCAAGCTCGACGGGCTTGAGGTAACCCGCCTGCTCGCCGGCCCTGGCGTGCCGAACCCGCTCAACGTCCTGATCGCGACGACGTTCGATCTGGACGAGTACGTGTACCGGGCGCTGCGCAACGGGTCCTGCGGGTTCCTGCTGAAGGACATGTCACCCGCGCTGCTCGTCGAAGCGGTACGCGCGGCAGCGGCAGGCGCGACACTGATCGCACCGACGGTCACCACCCGGCTGTTGTCACGCTTCGCGCTGGATCGTTCGGACGCAACCACCCCGGAGACAGCGCCGACCGAGCCGCTGACCGACCGGGAGATCGACGTGGTGCGCCGGATGGCGCAAGGCCGGACGAACAGCGAGATCGCGACGGACCTGTACGTGACACAGGCAACGGTCAAGACGCACCTGGCGAACGTGCAGCGGAAGCTGGGGGTGCGAAACCGGGTGGCAATAGCCGCTTGGGCTTGGCGGACGGGGTTGTGCTCTTAGGGGAACTGCGGAGTGGCTCGGGTGGCGCGGTTGCCGATGCAGCGTTTCCGGTCCTGGTCGGTGTTTCCGGGTCGGCTCAGCGTTCCCGGTCCTGGTCGGCGGTTCTGGTCCGGCGCGGCGGTTCTGGTCCTGGTCGGCGGTTCTGGTCCGGCGCGGCGGTTCTGGTCCTGGTCGGCGGTTCGAGGTCGGCGCGGCGTTTCCGGTCCTGGTCGGCGGTTCGAGGTCGGCGCGGCGTTCCCGGTCCTGGTCGCCGTTTCCGGGTCGGCTCGGCGTTTCCGCCCTGCTCGGCGGGTCCGGCTCGGCGCTCCCCCGGTCCAGATCGGCGTTTCCGGTCTGGCTCGCGGTTTCCGGTCCCCGTTTCCGGTCCGGCCGAGGTCGGCCCCGCTCAGCTGGTTCCCGGGCCGGATTCGGGCGTCTCTCCGATCCCGGCCCGAACCCACCGCGCGACCGCCGCCACGACGTCGTCCACCGCGGCCTCCGTCGTGTCGATGCACTCGACCTGCCCCCGGAGCCACCGGTTGAACTCCAGCATTTCCGCGATCCGCGGCTCGTCCCACTCGCGCCACGCGGGGCGGGCGCGGAGCCGTCGGCCGAGGGTTTCGCCGTCGGCGACGAGGGCGAGGTAATGCACGTCCGAGAAGAACACGCGCTCCGGCAACGGTTCCAGCTCCTGCGGCGCGACCGTCCCGCACAACACCACCGGACGGCCGTTCTGGTGCAGCATCGCGGCCATCCGCAGCCAGGCAGCGCGAAACGCCGGGTGCCCTGGCTCGTCGTCACGCAGCGCGCCGGTCCACAGCACGTCCTGCTCGAGTACGACGGCCTCTCCCGCCAGCTGCTGCGCCAGCTTCGGGCCGACCGTCGACTTGCCCGCCGCGCTCGGCCCGGTCAGCGCGAACAACGGCAGCCGCCGGAACGGCCACCGATGTCCGCACTCCACACACCGCAAGTTGTCCCCAGCTGCCTGTGGACAACTTGCGCGATCTCCACAGGACGGGCAGATCCGCAGGTCGAGCGCGACCGGCAAGGTGGACAACTCAGTCGAAGAGGTTTTCGAGGAAGCTGCGCTTGCGGTGTCCCCCATGCCCACCGTGTCCCCCGTGCCCGCCGTAGGGACGCGGCGAATCGCCGTACCCGCCGCGGTACGGGCGGGGCGAATCCGCATGGCCACCGCGGTACGGCCGCGGCGAGTCCGAATATCCGCCCCGGTACGGCCGGGGAGAGTCGGGACGGCCCTGGTGCGTTGCGGATCCGCCGTACGGTGGCGGTTGCTGCCCGTAGTAGGCATTTTCCGCGCCGACGATCCGCTCCAGCTCGCCGCGGTCGAGGAAGATGCCGCGGCAGCCGTCGCACTGCTCGATGTGGACACCGTTCTTGTCGACCGTGCGCATCACGTTCTGACACTTCGGACAAATCACGCGACCGAGACTACGCGGATCCGCGCTGACGTGTCAGCAAGCGCACAGACAGAACGGGTGCCCGGCCGGGTCGGCGTACACGCGGAACGTGTCCGGCGAATCGTCGAGCAGCTTCGCACCCAGGTCGAGAACGCGCTGGTGAGCGGCTTCGAGATCGGTGACGTCGAGGTCGAGGTGCGCCTGCTGCGGCACATCCTGCGACGGCCATTCGGGCGCGCGATAACCGGGTACCCGCTGGAACTCGAGCCGGCCACCGGCCGGGATGCGGAGGGTGGCCCAGTGCCCGTCGGGAGCGATCTCGGGTTCGGCAAGGTCGAGGACGGACCGGTAGAAACCGGCGAGCGCCGCCGGGTCTGGGCAGTCGATCGCGACGCTGCCGAACGTCGGAATTGCACCCATTTTCGCGGTCTCCCTTCGATCACGTAACCAGTGATGGGAGTATGCGGGTTAGCAGGCCAGGTCGCAACCGGTATCGCCCGTACACTGGTGCAGTGCACACCGACGCTTCCCTGGTGGTCGCCTTTCTCAACACCGTCGACATCGAACGGGGCGACGACCTGCTGGACGATCCGGAGCTCTGGCGCCACTGGGCCGCGGACCACGGCGTAACGCCGAACGACCCGGCCGAAGCCCGCGCCGCGCGAGACAGCCTGCGCGCCGCGGTGGGCGATCCGCGGCTGCCCGCGACCTCGCTGGACGTGCCGCTCCGCTTCGCACTCACCGACACCGGCCCGACCCTGCTCACCCCCGACGCCGTCACCGCAGTCCTCGCCGCCACCACAAGACTGTCCATCCGCGGCGACTGGGTCCGGGTGAAGATCTGCCCCGCGGACGACTGCCTGTGGACCTTCTACGACGAATCCCGCAACCGCTCCCGCACGTGGTGCTCGATGCGCGTATGCGGCAACCGCGAGAAGGCCCGCTCCTGGCGAGCCCGAACGGCAGCTGTCCACAACTGACCCCCTGTGGACAACCTGTCCCCAGGACCCACATGTACGCGCGCAGATGGCCGGGATCCCCACAGGTTGTGGACAGTGATTAGGCCAACACCGTGAATTCCTGTGGATAACCCGGGGGATAACTCAGCTTCCTGTGGACAACTGGTTTAGCCGGGGCGCGGCTGTGGTATAGGACGCGGCGCATCCGGACGACCACCCCCCGTACCCGGCAGCGGGGCGGGAATTCGTCCTCTGACCAGCCATCCGTCGGCCAGGCAACCGAGGCACCCGGCGGCCCGCAACACCCGGCAGCCCGCTTGCCCGCGGACCCACCCCGACCAGCCACCCCCGGCGAGGCAGCCCACTCACCTGGCAACCCAGCCACCGCAAGCAACCTGCCCACGCAACCCGCCGCCCCGGCCACCGCAGGGCCGCCCACGCAACCCGCCGCCCAGCCGACCCGGCCCGCCCAATCAGCCACCCCAGGGCCACACAACCCACCCCGGCACCGAATCCGCCAACCCACCCTCGTCCGAACCGCAAGGTCAGAAGAGCAGCTGCGCCACCGCGTAGATCACCAGCCCGGCCAGTGCGCCCACCACCGTGCCGTTGATGCGGATGAACTGCAGATCCCGGCCGACCTGCAGTTCGATCTTCCGCGACGTCTCCTCCGCGTCCCACCGTTCGACCGTGTCCGTGATGATCGTCGTGATCTCGCGCGAGTAGTTGCTCACCAGGTAGACCGCCGCGCTCTCGACCCAGCCGTCGACCTTCGTGGTCATCGACGGGTCCTCCACCAGCCGCGTCCCCAGCGATTCGAGGCCCGCGCGCACGCGGCGGCGCAGTTCGCTCGACGGGTCTTCCGCGGCGTTGAGCAGCATCTCCTTCGCCGTCGCCCACGCGTTGCTGATCAGCTTCTGCACCTCTTCGTGGTGCACGATCTGGCCCTTGACCTGCTCGGCGCGTTCCATCGTCTTCGGGTCCGTCTGCAGGTCCTGCGCGAACTCGCCGAGGAACTTGTCGAGCGCCAACCGCATCGGGTGGTTGACGTCGGTCTTGACCGCCCACGCAAACGTCAGGACCTCGCCGTACACCTTGTCCGCCAGCATTTCGTCCACGAACTTCGGCGACCAGGTCGGCGCGCGGTCGGACACCACGCGCAGCATCGTCTGGTGGTTGTCGCGGACCCACTCGTACGCGCGGTCGCACATCAGGTCCACGAGCTTGTGGTGCGCGCCGTCCTCGAAAACGCCCGCCAGGATCTTGCCGAGCGGTGGGCCCCACGGCCGGTCGATCACGCGCTTGACCACGGCTTGTTCCATGATCGCCTGCACGTCCTCGTCGCGGAGCACGGTGACCGCACCGCGCACGACCGTCGCCAGCTCCGACGTCACCCGTTCCGCGTTCTCCCGCTGCGCCAGCCAGCCGCCGAGCCGCCGGGCGATGCCGACGCGGTTCAGCTTGTCGCGGATGACGTCGGCGGAGAGGAAGTTCGACCCGACGAAGTCGCCGAGGCTGTTCCCGAGCTGGTTTTTCTTGTTCGGGATGATCGCCGTGTGCGGAATCCGCAGGCCGAGCGGATGCCGGAACAGCGCGGTGACGGCGAACCAGTCCGCGAGCGCGCCGACCATGCCTGCTTCGGCCGCGGCCCGCACGTACCCGACCCAGCCGGGCCAGCCTGCCGACTCCGCCCAGCTCGTGAGAAGGAAGACGACCGTCGCGCCGACCAGGAAGGACAGCGCGACCAGCTTCATCTTGCGCAGGCCGGCCCGTTTGGCCTCGTCGCCGGCCGTACCGCCGGGCGGATCCGCGGGCGTGACCTTCGCAGGGGTGAGTTGCTCCACGACGCCATTGTCCGTGAGGATGCGTGGTCGTGCGTGAACCAGCTCTCGTCCCCCGCCTCCGCCCGTTCACCTCGACGGTCTTCGCGGAGATGACCGCGCTCGCCGTCCGGCACGACGCGGTGAACCTCGGCCAGGGCTTCCCCGACACCGACGGACCCGCCGGCATGCTCGAAGCGGCGAAGAACTCCCTGTTCGGCGGCGACAACCAGTACCCGCCTGGCCCGGGCCGCCCGGAGCTGCGCGCCGCGATCAGCCGGCACCGGCAGCGCTACGGCACGGCGTATGACCCGGACACCGAGATCCTGGTCACCGCGGGTGCGACGGAGGCGATCACCGCCGCGCTGATCGCGTTGACCGAAACCGGCGACGAGGTCATCGTGGTCGAGCCGTATTACGACTCGTACGCGGCGGCGGTCGCCATGGCCGGCGCGCAGCGGCGCGTAATCGGGCTCGTCGAGACCGCCGACGGACGCCTCGAACTCGACCTCGACGCCTTCCGCGACGCAATCACCCCTCAGACACGCGCGGTGCTGCTGAATTCGCCGCACAACCCCACGGGGACGGTGTTTTCGCGTGCGCAGCTGACGGAGGTCGCGCGGCTGTGCGTCGAGCACGACCTCATCGCGATCACCGACGAGGTGTACGAGCACCTCGTCTTCGACGGCGCGGAGCACCTCCCGCTCGCGACATTTCCCGGAATGCGGGAACGGACGGTCTCGATTTCGAGCGCGGGCAAGACGTTCAACTGCACCGGCTGGAAAATCGGCTGGGTCTGCTCGACGCCGGAGCTGGTCAGCGCGGTGAAAGCGGCCAAGCAGTTCATCACGTTCGTGTCGGGCGGTCCGCTGCAGCCGGCGGTCGCCTATGCACTGGACAACGAGCTGGAGTGGGTCGAAAACCTCCGCGCCAGCCTGCAGGACAAGCGGGATCGGTTGTCGACCGGCCTTGCGGACGCGGGATTCGCCGTACGACAGAGTGCCGGGACATACTTCGTGACGGCCGATGTGCGCCCGCTCGGCTTCACCGACGCCGCCGAACTCGCGTGGACCCTTCCGGAACGCGCCGGAGTCGCCGCAGTCCCCGTCAAGGTGTTCACGGATCACCCGGACGAGTGGAAACACTTGCTGAGGTTCGCGTTCTGCAAGCGGAACGAAGTCATCGACGAGGCCGTGGACCGGCTGCGAAAACTCGTCTGACGCCGTACCCGGGACCCCGCCGGACGAGGGTACGCAGAGTGGTCCGGTCGGGAAAACGGGAGGTCAGCCATGGGATCGGGGCTGGGCCGCGGGTGCCCGGATGGCCGTATCGGACCCCGCCGGTACCACGCTGGGTGATCGACTTCGGCCGAGCGGACACCAGAGCCGGTAACGACGTTCCGCCTTACGGGGTGGATCGAGCGCGGGAGAGATGAAACACTCGCGACCGGTGCTAGAAAGAGGGCAGCCCCGGGGGACCTGCGACCTGGCCGGAAGAGAGCCCCAGCAAGATCAGTCTCGTGCGGTGCACCGCACGAGCTTCAGGCGCGGACGGTGGTGGTGGCGTGACCGGCATGGCGACCGTCCACGACGCCGCTTCGGGCAACGATCCACAGGGGACAGCGGCTGGATCTGCCGAGTTTGGCGCGGTTGACGGCAGCACCGCAGTTCGCGCAGTTGAGCGTGGGGCGACGACTTGGGCAGCCGAACCTGGCTCTGCGGTTGGTGGCACACCTTCCTCGGTCGCAGGAAACAGCGAACGCAGCCCGGCGTCCTCCATGCTGGGCGGGATGGCGGCACGCTCTCGGGCGGCCGGATGGAATGCAGGGCGCCGACCACGACCATGGGCGGCGCCGATTGCGCGCCCGGCGGCTCGGATTGCGCTGGCCGGTGGTCTGACGGTCGCCGGATGGCTACTCGGCGCCGTGCTGTCACAGGCGAACGCGGCCACGGACGAACGCGCCGACACCGCACGCGACGGAACCGGCCACGTCGAACCCCAAGCCGAGACAACCAACTCCGGCACCCTCACCTGGAGCCTCCCCGGCTCGAACGACGGCGACAGGTACCGGGTCACCGCCGTGGATCGCGCAGCACACCCTGACCTGACGGGCCACGAGAGCACCGTGGGGGTGTCGCAGCCGGGCAAAACGGGTTCGACTCTCGATGCGGCGGTTCCGGGCGCTGCCACCCGACCCGTTGACGGCGCAACCAGCACCACCCAGCCGGACGGAACTGTCGAACCTGGCGCAGGCAATACCGAGCAGCCGGGCGAAGCCACGAAACCCGACGCAAGCACCGCGCAGCCGGGCGAGACCACCGAACCCAGCGCGGGCAACACCGCACAGCCCAGCGGAACCGCCCAACCCAACCCCGGCGCCACCACTCAGCCCACCAGCCCCTCCACGCAGCCCGGCAAAACCACCGCCGCCACGGAACCCACCACCCCGCAGCCCGGCAAAACCACCGCCACCACCGAGCCCGCCAGCACCTCCACACAGCCGGACAAAACCACCACCACCGAACCCACCACCCCGCAGCCGGGCGAAAACACCGGCCACCCCAGCGGGACCGGGCAAGCCGTCACCCTGCCCATCCTCGGCGGGCTGCTCGGCTCGTCCACCGGGGAAACCGACGCTCCCTCCCGAGGTGGGCTGATCGGCGGGCTCCTCGGGATCGTCGGCGGCACGCTCGATTCCACGCTCACCTCCGTCGACACCGTGATCAGCAACGTGCCCACCGGGGCCGTTCTGCCGCCGGTCGGGGACGTGCTCGGGCCGGTCTTCTCCGACGACACGGCCAGCGGCGAAGTCACCGCGCCGGCGCCCACCCATGCGCCTGCCAACGTTGCGCCGGTCGCGGGCGTGCCGGTCAAGGTGAGCGCGCCGAGGGTCGAGACGGTCGGGACACCGCATGTGGTCGTCGAGTACCTGCCGATCCCGGACCGTCCGGCTCCGCAGCCCGCGAAAGCGCCCGTCGAGTGGACGCAGGCCGGGGGTGGCAGCGGGGGTGGCGGCGGCCTGCCGACGGCACCGCCCGCGCCCGTTGCGCCTGCTTCGACTGCCGGCCCGGGGCATGACGGGTCCGGTGGCTTGCGGCAGCCGTTCGCCGTTGCCGCGGACGGGACGACCGTCACTCAGCTCAAGCTCATCGGCGTGAGCCGCGACCGTGAGGTCGCCGGCGCGGGCAGGGACGCCGCCCTGCCGACCACCTCCCCGGACTGACCGCCTGACCGGTCCTCCGGGGAGAGCCACGTCCATCTCAAGATCAACTTCTTGATGCGCGCGCCAGTTCGCAGCGCCGGGCTCACCCCTCCGTCACGAATTTTCCAGGGGCTGAACCATGACCGCACTTCCCGACCGGCCGACCGCGCCTGGCCGGATCGGGTTCCGGTCCCGGCGCCGCGCTGCCCCCGCGGCGCCGGGACCCATCACGGGCGTGCTCCGGAGGTCTTCGCTCACCGCGCCGAGCGACGGCCTGCGCCAACCGAAGCCCGCCTGAACCGAGGGCGCTTCCCGGCACTTCGAGGGGCTGTGCCGGGAAGCGTCTCGGACGAACAGCCGGTGCGCCGGGCTGTGATCGCCACCATCCCTGGAGTGGCCGGTCCGCCCGGTGCACCGGCTGTTCGACGTTCAAGCCCCCGAAAACCCGTCAGGTAACCGGGATCCGCTCCGCCGGAACGTCCGCGCACCCGCGCACCGAAGCCGCCGCCGCGCTCACCCTTCGTACCGCTTCCGGCAGTTGCTCCCGCGGCAGTCCGAACGGCAACCGCAGCCACCGTTCCATCCCCCCGTGCACCCCGAACCTCGACCCGGGCGCCAGCTGTACCCCGTGATTCGCCGCCGAGACCGCCAGCCGGGTACTCATCGGCTCCGGCAACCGGCACCACAGCGACAATCCACCGGCTGGGACCGAGAACGTCCATTCCGGACAGTACGTCCGCAGCGCCGCCATCATCGTGTCCCGTTGCTCGCGGAACTCCGCCCGCCGCCGGGCAAGCACGTCGTACCCCGGCGGTTCCAGCAGCGCCGACAGCACCAGCTGGTCGAACACCGGCGCCCCGAGGTCCACGGCGAACCGCGACGACTGCAGGCCGTCCACCAGCTCCGTCGACGCCCGGATCCAGCCCAGCCGCAACCCGCCCCACTGCGACTTCGCCGCCGATCCGACACTCAGCACCAGGTCTCCGCCGAACGCCGCCAGCGGTGGCGGGCCGTCCACCGGATCGCCCTCGTAGTCCAGCTCCACCAGGGATTCGTCGACCACCACCGGCGTCCGCGACCGGGCGAGCAGGCCGCCGAGCCGTTCCCGGCCGGACGCGTCGAGGCGCAGGCCGGTCGGGTTCTGGAAGTCCACGACGAGGTACCCGAACCGCGGCGCGGCCTGGCGCAGCGCGGCCTCGATGCCGGTCAGGTCCCAGCCGCGCACCGGGTCGAGCGCCACCGGCACCGGCAGCGCGTGCGTGGCGCGGACGGCGTCGATCGCGTTCGGGTACGTCGGCTGCTCGAGCAGCACGCGGTCGCCCGGTCCGGCCAGCATGCGCAGGCACAGCACGAAAGCCGAGTACGCCCCCGACGTGACCAGCACCTGGTCCGGGATCGTCGGCAGCCCTCTTTCCGTGTACCGCAAGGCAATCCGCTCACGCAGCTGCGGCAGGCCGCCGGTGAGATAGCCGTTGCCGCCGACGTACTCGACCAGCTCGCGGCGCGCGGTGTCGACCGCGGTGACCAGCCCGGGGATCGCCGGCGGGGCGGCGCGGGCGAGGTCGAGCAGGTCGTCGCGGACCGCGTCGGCCTCGTCGCGCTTGCCTGCGCCGGCCACCCACGACCCGGCCCCGCGGCGGCTGGCGACCAGGCCGTCGGCCCGCAGCCGGTCCAGCGCCGCGCCGATGAGGGTGCGGCTGACCCCGAGCGCGTCCGCCAGCTCGCGTTCGGCGGGCAGCCGGGTGCCGATCGGCAGCTGCCCGTCGAGCACGTGCAGCTCGACCGCCGCGGCCAGGTCCGCCGCCCCCTGCCGCGAGCCCCGGCGTCGCCACTCCCCCAGCAACGTGGCCAATCTACGGCCGGAGATCCGTCCACCGAGAGGTTCCATAAGGCCAATTATCCGGCATTGGCCATGGTTTATCAGGCCAGTCGTAGCCAATAGTGGAGAAGTGGCAGTTACCGACCTCAGTCCCCTCAGCCTCCGCCGGGCCCCCGCGCGCCGGGGGGTCCAGCTGCTCGCCGGCCTCGCGCTCTACGGCGCCAGCATGGCCCTGCTCACCCGCGCCCACCTCGGCCTCGACCCGTGGGACGTGCTGCACGAGGGCCTCACCAAGATCACCGGCCTGAGCTTCGGCACGATCACCGCGATCGCGTCGGTTTTCGTGCTGCTGCTGTGGATTCCGTTACGGCAGCGGCCCGGCATCGGCACCGTCGCGAACGTCGTGGTGATTGCCGTCACCGTCGACCTCGTGCGGGCGGTGCTGCCCGACCAGCACGTGCTCGCCTGGCAGATCGTCATGCTGGTCGGCGGGGTGGTGCTGAACGCCCTGGCGACCGCGGTGTACGTCGGCACGCGGCTCGGCCCCGGACCGCGTGACGGGCTGATGACCGGCCTGCACGCGCGTACCGGCTGGTCGGTGCGGCTCGTGCGCACCGGGATCGAGGTCGTCGTGCTCGCGAGCGGCTGGCTGCTCGGCGGCACCGTCGGCGTGGGGACCGTGCTCTACGCGCTCAGCATCGGCCCGCTCACCCAGGCGCTGCTGCCCCTGGTCACGTGGCGGACCGGGGCGCACGAGCAGGAACAGCATCAGCGGTCGGCGACGGCCTGACGGACCGCCGCGTAGTCGATCCCCCGCGCGGCAAGGAAATCGGCCACCGGCCCTCGCTGTTTCACCAGCGCGAGCAACAGGTGTTCCTGGCCGAGTTCCTTGTCGCCGAGGTCGAGCGCCTCCTGCAGGCTCATCTGCAGCGCCCGTTTGGCGTCGTCGGTGAACGGCAGGTGGTTGCGTTTCGTGCGCCGTCCCGCCTCGGCGAGCGCGCCCGGGCCGTGCGTCTGCTCGACCCGCGAGACGATCGCGTCGACGTCGATGCCGAGCTCGGTGAGCGCCTCGGCGTCCGCGTCGCTGATCCCGCCGCGGCGGCGGACCCTGGCGAGCTCGTCGAATACGTCCTCGCGCGACACGCCGAGCCGCTGCAGCAGCTGGACCGCGCCGCCGCTTTCGACCCGCGCGAGCCCGGCGAACACCGACTGCGAAGAGATCTCGTGCGCCCCCGCCTCGCGCGCCGCCGCTTGTGCTTCGACCACGGCCATCCGGGCGTCCCTGGTGAACTTCTCGAACATCATTGCCTCCCGTGCTTCTTGTGCACGGCCTGCCGGCTGACCCCCAGCTCGGCCGCGATCTCCTGCCAAGACCAGCCGTGCATGCGCGCACTGCGCACCTGCACGGACTCCAGCTGTTCCAGTAGCCGCCGCAACGCCGCCACCGCCCGCAACCCCACCCGGGGATCACGGTCGCCGGCCCGTGCGGCGAGATCCGTTGCTTCCGTCATGATGTCAACCTAGATTGACACCCGCACTTGTGTCAACCCAAGTTGACGTCCGTGAAGGCCACCTTCACGGAATCTGATTCCCTCATGGTTCCCTTCACGGACTTGGGCCCGTCCGGTGCGAGCTACAGTCGGGACGTGCCCGAGATCTCGACCGCAGAGCGGGCCGGGGTCGGTGCGGACGGCCGCCCCCGCCCCACCGAGGACCACGTCGCGCTCCTCGACCACGCCGTGCTGGTGCTCGACGGCGCCACCTCGCCGAGCCCCGACCTGCCGCCCGGCGGCTGGTATGCGGGCCTGCTCGTCGACCGGCTCGCCGGTGAGCTCCACGACCGCCCCCGCGAGGATCTCGGCGGTGCGCTGGCGAACGCGATCAGCGCCGTCGCGCGCGAGCACGGCCTGGAACCGGGGCATTCCCCGTCGAGCACGGTGTCGATGGTGCGCTGGGACGAGTCCGAAGTGGAGGCTCTCGTGCTGGCCGACAGCCCGGTTGTCGCGTTTGGACGGTTCGGCACCGACGTGGTGTCCGACGACCGGCTGGTTTCCCTGCGGGGCGGCGGATTGCTGCAGACCGGCGCCGACGTCCGCCGTCTGCGCAACGCCGAAAACGGGTTCTGGGTCGCCGAAGCCGACCCCGCCGCCGCGCACAAGGCGGTCCGGCGCAGCTGGCCGCGCGCGGACGTCGACGCGGTGCTGGTCGCCACCGACGGCGTGGCGGTCGGCGTCGACGAGTACGGCCTCTTCGACTGGCCGGAAGTGCTGCAGCTGGCCAAAACCGACGGTCCGGAAGCGGTGCTGGACGTCGTGCGCGCGGCCGAGAACGACGATCCCGACGCCGTCCGCTGGCCGCGCGCCAAGCGGCACGACGACCAGGTGCTCGTGCTCGCCGACTTCGGATAAGGGGCGGAATCAGGGGTTTTCCCGGATCACGAACCGGCGCCGGACCGGAGATCATGGGTACATGGTGAACTCACGAGGGGTCCGGGTGTGGAGGATGACCGCGGTCGCGGCCATCGCCTGGGGACTGTTCACGATCACTGTGTTGCACATCATCAGCTCGCACGATCCGATGTATGACACCCTTTCGAGCTACACGGTCACCGATCGTGGTGAAGGAATGCTCGGCGCGAGTGTGCTGTCCCTCGCCGTCGGGTCGGTCGCGGTGCTCGGCGCGCTGATCGCCGGTGGGGTGCCGATCACAGCCACCACCAGGATCCTGCTGGTGCTGTGGGCGCTCGGGCTCGCACTCGCCGCGGTTTTCCCGGCCAGCTACCCGGCGGAGCCGAAGCCGGTCAGCGGGGAGATCCACCTGTACTCGTGCCTGGTCGCCTTCGCGAGCCTGCCCGGTGCCGCGATCACGATGCTGGAACCGTTGCGCGGCACCGCCGAGCGTGCGCTGGTGGTGCGCTGGCTGAAGTTCGGGCTCACCGCAGTGGGGCTCTTCGCGCTGAGCTTCCTGTTCATGCGCCTGAACGAAGCGGGCATCCCGCCGTTCGGCACACTCGTCGAGCTGCTGCCGGTCGGGGTGACGCAGCGGGTCACGCTGATCGCCGACGTCGCGCTGCTGTTCGTGATGATCCGGATCGCCGTGCGCACCGAGACCGCCCGCTCGGCGGTGCTCGCTACTTCTGTACCTCGGCCATGAACTCGGGCGCGTAACCGAACAGCCCGGGCAGACCGCCGGTATGCAGGAAAACCACGGTCTCCTCGGGGGAATACCGGCCCGCCGCCGCCCATTCCACGAATGCGGCGGCGGCTTTGCCGGTATAGACCGGATCGAGCACCACGCCCTCGGTACGGCCGAACAGCCGCACCGCGTCCCACGTTCCGGGGGCCGGAATGCCATAGCCCGCCCCGATCGTGGTGTCGTTCATCCAGACGTGGCCGAGGCCGGGCGCGTCGATCCCGAGCAACTCCGCCGCGCCGGCGACGAGCTGAGCCACGTTCGGCCGCGCTTCGTCCAGGGGATGGCTGACACAGGCGACGTCGAGGTCCAGCGAACCGAGCAGCGCCGACCCGAGCGCCAGCCCGGCGGACGTGGCCCCGCTCGCGTGCGGGGCGATGATCCGAGCCCGCTCGACCCCCAGATCGGCCAGCTGGACGGCGAGTTCCCGGGTCGCCGAGAGGTAGCCGAGTACGCCGAGCGGATTGGACCCACCGACCGGGATCGTCGCGATCTTCCCGCCCTCGGCGCACAGCTGCCGGTACGTCACGTCGGCTTCCTCGCCGTCGGCGCAGAGGTGCACGCTGGCGCCGAAAAGCAGGTCGAGCGGGAGGTTGCCGGACCGTTCGTAGGCGTCGCCGGAACGCGGCACGTCGGCGGTCAGGATGAGCTCGCAGCGCAGCCCGAGCCGAGCGCACGCGGCGGCGGTCTGACGGCCGTGGTTGGTCTGCAGCGCCCCGAAGGTGATCACCGTGTCGACCCCGTCGGCCAGGGCCGCGCCGAGGTGGAAGTCGAGTTTGCGCAGCTTGTTACCGCCGACGCCGAGCGGATGGACGTCGTCGCGCTTCATCAGCAGCCGGGGCACCCCGAGCGCTTCGCCGAGCCGGCGCGCCGGAACCAGCGGCGTCGGGCCGTGGTCGAGCCCGGCCCGAGGGAAGCCGTCGAGGGTGGGAAGGCTGGCGAAATCGAACGTCATCGATCCTCCGTGCGCTGTTCTGGAGCGTCTCCAGGGTACCGTTCATGATACGTTCGTTCGAACGAACGAGAGACGGAAGACGCCCATGCCTTCCGCGACGACGGGGTTCACCACGCTCGCCGAGCAGGCCGCTGCGCTCGACGCCGGTGAGGTCACCGCGGTGCAGCTCACCGAGCACGCGTTGAAGCGGGCGCACGCCAGCCAACCGGTGCTCAACGCGTTTCGCGTGCTGCGTGACGACTCGGCGCTGGCCGAGGCCGCGACGGCCGACCAGCGGCGGGCTTCGGGCGATCGGGCGCCGTTGCTCGGGGTGCCGGTGGCGGTCAAGGACGACGTCGACCTCGCTGGGCTACCCACCGCGTTCGGCTGTCCGGGCGACTTTCCGGCGGCCGTCGCCGACGCACCGGCGGTCGCGCGGCTCAAGCAGGCAGGCGCGGTGATCATCGGCAAGACCAACACGCCTGAGCTAGGACAATGGCCGTTCACCGAGGGTCCGGCGTTCGGCGCGACGCGGAATCCGTGGCAGCCCGCGCACACGCCGGGCGGGTCGTCCGGCGGGTCGGCGGCGGCGGTGGCGGCCGGGATCGTGGCCGCCGCGCTCGGGTCGGACGGCGCGGGTTCGGTGCGCATTCCGGCGGCGTGGACCGGGCTCGTCGGGATCAAGACCCAGCGCGGCCGCATTCCGACCGACGGCGAGTTGTTCCACGGTCTCACCGTGCTCGGCCCATTGGCCCGGACGGTCGCCGATGCGGCCGCGCTGCTCGACGTCACGGCGGGCACCGGCAGCATGTTCCGTGCCGCCGCCCAGCGTGAGCCCGGTCGGCTGCGGATCGGCCTGTCCACGCGGATTCCGTTCACCGCCACGAAAACCCGGCTCGACCCGGTGGTCGAAACCGCGTTGCGGCAGACCGCCGAGACGCTCGCCGGGCTGGGGCACGAGATCGTGCCAGTCGAACCCGGGTACGGCTTGATCGGTTTGACGTTCCTGCCGCGTTCGCTCACCGGCGTCCGGGATTGGGCCCGGCGGGTGCCCGAGCCGTCGGCGCTCGACCCGCGCACTCGCGCCAACGCCCACCAGGGCGGCCTGCTCGCCGGTCCCGCGCTGAAGCTCGCCCGCGCGTCGGAACCCTTGCTGCGACGGCGGATCGGTGCGGTGTTCGGCGACGTCGACGTCCTGCTGACGCCGACCACCGCCACGCCGCCACCGGCTATCGGCAGCTTCGACGGTCTGTCTCCCTGGCAGACTGACCAGACGATGATCGCCGCGTGTCCGTACGCTTGGCCGTGGAACGTGCTGGGCTGGCCCGGAGTGAACGTACCCGCCGGGCAGACCGCGGACGGGCTGCCGCTCGGCGCCCAGCTGCTCGGCCCGTCGCATTCCGAGGAGCGGCTGGTTTCCGTTGCCGCGCAACTGGAAGAGGTGATCCGGTGGCCGGAACACCATCCCGCGCTCGGGTGGTGAGCACGCGCGAGGAAATTCTGCGGGCCACCTTGAAAGTCGTCGGCGAGCAGGGGGTCGGCGGGCTCACCAACCGGCGGATTGTGGCCGTGGCGGGGGTTTCCCTCGGCACCCTCACCTACCATTTCCCCAGCCAGACCGAATTGCTGCGCGAGGCAATGCTGCTTTTCGCAGAGGAGGAAACAGCGAAGCTGGCGGCAATTGTCGAGCAGCACCAAGGGCTCAGTCTCGAAGAAGCCGCAACGGTGGTGGAGCACGTCATCGAGCAGCTGCCGTTCGGCACGGACGAACTCGCGCCGCACGAACTGTATCTGCAAGCCGCACGCGACCCCGGGCTTCGGGAAGCGTCGGCGCGATGCTTTGCGGCGTATGACGAATTGGCCACCACCATTCTCGGCGCACTGGGATTACCCGATCCGGCGCGGGTGGCCGGTCCGGTCGTGGCATTGATCGCCGGGTTGCAACTGCGCCGGCTTGCCACCGGGACCGACGTTCCCGCGGCCGAGCCGTTGATGATGCTGCTGCACGGCGCGCGGGGCTGATGTGGCTCCGCCGATCGTCCGCGGTACCGCGGCTTGGCGCTATTTCGGCGATTTCCGCGATGTATTGCTCGCCGGTCAGGTTTTGGTGTTGCAAGTCGCACATCCAGTGGTTGCCGCCGGGGTACGGGATCATTCGGATTATCGCGAAGATCCGTGGACCCGGTTGATGCGCACCGGGGCATCGTTGTCGATCTATGTGTACGGCGGCGTGGCCGGTGCGCGTTTCGAGGCGGAACGGCTGCGTGAGTTGCATCGGAAGTTCACCGGAATCGCCGACGGGCGCCGGTACAGCGCGCTCAATCCCGCCGCCTACGCCTGGGTACACGCAACTCTGGTGATGGCACCCGTTGACGCGCAACGGTTCTTCGGGCGGCCATTGTCCACTTCGGAGCTTGACGAGTATTACGCGCAGATGTGCGGGGTCGGCCGGATTCTCGGGATCCGTGACTTTCCGCCGACCTGGCCGGATTTCGTGCGATACTACGACGAGATGGTGGCCGGGTTCAGTCCCAATGAGACGATCGAGACGCTACTCGAGACCGCTTCGACGGTGGGTAAGCCGTTCTCCTGGCTGCCGTCGTCGTGGTGGCCTCCGGTCCGGAAAGGACAGACCTTCCTCATCCGGGCGACAATTCCGGCCGAGCTGCGTACCCGGCTGGGTCTGGAGTGGACGGTCGCGGATGAACGCAAGTTCGCCCGATTCCAACGGGTTGTCCGCATTCTTGGCGCCGTGACACCGCCGCCATTGCGGACCGCACACATGCGGTGGATCGGGAAGCTCAACGTTTGGCTGCGTGCGCACCCGTGGGCTTACCGGTTTTTCGTACGTTCGTAGTGTGCGCGCGCTTTCGCGCGGTTTCCGCAGCGGGCCATCGAGCACCATTGCCGGGTCCGCCGGGGTGAGGTGTCCACGAATCGCAAGCCGCAGTCGTCCGCCGCGCAGATACGGACTTTCGCCGAGCCGGTGGCGAGATCGACAGCGTCGGCGGCCAGTTCGGCCAATGCCGTGGCAACCGGATTCGCCGGGGTCGGCACCTCTCGGTGCAGCGTTCCGTTCTCCAACCGTAGCCGCGGCGGTTTCGGAGCCGCCTTGAGCGTGTCGTTGACCAGCCGCACGTCGTCGGCGAGCGGCTCGGCGGTCAGCAACCGGTTCACGGCCTCGCGCAGGCTTTTGCCCTTCTTCAGGTCACTGCCGGTCACCGTCTCGCGGCCGAACCCGGCCAGGTCCAGCCATTCGGCGAGCGCATCGGTGCTGGTGAGCAGCTCTACCCCGGCCGGAAGATGGCGGGAGCGCAGCGTGTTCACCAGATGGAGGCACGGCCTTCCCGCGTCGAACACCCAGTCCATACCCCTCATTCTAACCGTTGCCACCGGTGAGAACCACGGCTATCGTCTAACCCTATGAACAGGTTAGAACAGTCGACGGCCCAGGTCGGTGACCTGCGGATGCACTATCTGCGTGGCGGCGAAGGCCCGCCGCTGTTCCTGCTGCACGGCTGGCCGCAGACGTCGCACTGCTGGCATCGCGTCGCCGGGCCGCTGGCCGAGACGCACACCGTGATCGCGCCGGACCTGCGGGGATACGGCGGCACCGGCAAGCCGCGCGGTGGCTACGACAAGCGCACCATGGCGGCCGACGTCGCGCAGCTCGCCGAGCAATTGGGCTTCGACCGGGTGGCGGTGGCCGGGCACGATCGCGGCGGACGTGTCGCGCATCGGTGGGCACTCGACCGTCCGGACCAGGTCGAGCGACTGGCCGTACTGGACATCGCACCGACCCGGGAAATGTGGCGGCTTCTCGACCGGGACCTCGGAAAGGCTTACTGGCATTGGCTTTTCCACCTGCAGCCGGACTTGCCCGAGCTGCTGGCGGGGCAGAACGTCGCGGCCTATCTCGGGTATTTCTTCGAGCACTGGACCTACCATCGCTTGCCTGCGGAAGACATCGCCGAGTACGTCCGGGCGTTCGAAGCGCCCGGCGCACTACGAGCCGGTTTCGACGACTACCGCGCTTCCTTCCCGGATGACGCCGAACTCGATGACGCCGATTACGCCGCGGGTAAGCGGCTGACCCAGCCAGTGCTTGCGTTGTGGGGTAAGGCCTGTTTGCTGGGGAGTCTGCCTACATTGGACATCTGGCGTGCCTACGCCAACCACGTAACCGGTGTCGGCCTCGACGAATGTGGACACTTCTTGCCGGAGGAACAGCCGTCACAGGTCATCGCGCAGTTGCGGAAATTTCTGTCCTGAATGGAGTTCCTGCTCGATTGCCGCTGCTACCCGGAAAGCCGTGACGTCGTCGTATTTGCGCGCGACGACCTGTACCCCGGTCGGTACGCCGTTGCATGCCCAGCCGGACGGGACGGCGAGCACCGGATTCTCGCTGCTGACATTGAAGGCCGGGGTGAGTGAAGCGTCGGAGAAGTGTTCCAGCGCAACACCATTCACCACGAGTGGAGTGTCGACGTAGTCCTCCCCGGCGGCGAATGCGGTGGCCCCGATGGTCGGTACGATGAGAGTGTCGAACCGGGTGAATACGGCGGCGAGACGTTCCCGGATGGCCGATTCGGCCGCCCGGCCGGTTCCCTCGTCCACCACCGTCCCTTTCCGGGCGAATTCGAGGCAGTACGGCGTGATGACGTCGGGGTTTCGCCTCGCCAATTCCAGTACCTCGGCCGCGAGACCGGTGCCGAAATGGGCCCACAGAGCTTGTTTGATCAGGTCGAGCGTCCAGTCGAGGTCGATTTCGGTCACCGTCGCCCCCGCCGATTCGAGGGCTCGCGCAACGGCTCGGGTGTTGGCGGCCACCTCCGGGTCGACCGGGAAGTCGCCGGGTATCGGGCAGAACGCCACTCGCAGACTGGTTATGCCCGCCAGCTGTGCCGGGATCTCCACCCGCGGCAGCCGTGAATGCAGGTCTCGCGAATCCTCGCCCGACATGACGTTTTGAAGAAGCGCGCAGTCCGTTACGGTTCGGGCCATCGGGCCGTGGTGGAAGTACGTGTCCAATCCTGCCGGTGGGAGAACGGGAATACGGCCGTGCGGTGGTTTGAAGCTGACCACTCCGGCGAAAGAGGCCGGAGCACGAAGCGATCCCCCGATGTCGGACCCGGTCGCCAGCATGGTCGCGCCGGAGGCCAATGCCGCCCCTGACCCGCCGGACGACCCACCCGCGGAGGTTTCGAGGTTCCAAGGATTCCGCGTGATTCCCCAGCGCCGCGTATGGGACAACGGCATGCAGCAGAATTCGGACGTCGTGGTGCGGGCGTGCAGAATGCCTCCGGCGGCTTGAATTCGGCTCAGCCCCACCGCGGTTTCCTGCGCAAGGTGCGGTTCGCGCAGGAGGGTGCCGTCGGTGACCGGGTGACCCACCAGCTGCTGTTCTTCCTTCGCTGCCACCGGAATTCCTTCGAGCGGCCGGGGTTGTCCACCCGGCCGATAGCGCTTCTCCGCAAGGACTGCGGCTTCCATTGCCCGCTCGAACATCCGGTCGGCAAAGGCGTTCACCTCGGGCTCGGTTCGTTCCGCCCGCTCGATGACGGCACGCATCAACTCCACCGGGGACAATTGTCTCGTCCGGAAAAGGCTGAGTGCTTCGCTTGCGGAGAGGTAATGCAGAGAGGTCATGACACATCGGGGGTGCCGTACAAGTGGAACTCGGGTGGTAATGGCGCACCCCAGCCGGGTTTGGCTTTCCATTCCTCAGCATTCCACACGTACGGTTCGGAGTCCGGGGCGAAGACGAGATATCCGCCGTGCGCCACCTCGATCCGGTTCCCGCCTGGCTCGCGAGTGTAGAGATAGAAGCCTTGAATGGCAGTGTGCCGCGACGGCCCGGCTTCGATTCGGACTCGCGCGTCGGCGAAGATTTCCGCTGCTCGAAGCACTTCCTCTCGGCTGTCGACCACGTACGCGAAGTGGTGCAGCCGACCGTTCGCCGTCGTGCGCTCCTGGGTGTAGATCAGCTCATGACCCTGAATGGAGCTGCTCATCCAGGCCGCAACCTCCTGGCTTTCCGAACCCACGATTTCGTAGGTGCGCAACCCGAATCCCTCCTCCCAGAACCGACGGCAAGACCGAACATCACGGGCAAGCAGGTTGACGTGGTCGAGGCGGCGGACATTCGCACCACGCCCGGCGTACCGTTGAAAGCCCGTCGGCACCGCCGGTCGTTGCCCTTGGTATCGCTCGGTTTCGTAGTAGAGGCGAAACACATGCCCATCCGGATCGGCGAACTCGTACGACGGGCCGATCCCGCGATCGCGCGGCACCCAGTGTCCACTGTGGCCGTTCGATTCCAGCCAGCTGATCCGCCGCTGCAAGGCCTCCGGTCCGGCAGTCCGCCACGAGACCCAGGCCGACCCCGCGTGGTCGGCGCGGATGACCTGGAGGGACCACGACTCGTAATCGCCGCAGGCTCGCAGGTAGGTGGAATCCCCTTCTACCGCAACGATGTCCATACCGAGCAGGTCCACAAAGTACTGCAGCGTCGCTGGAGGATCAGGAGTGTAGAGACCGTGGTAGCCGAGATGGGCAAGGTCAGCAGACATCGATTCGCTCCGGTGCGAGGGTGTCTTCGCGGAAGACCGGGACGATGAACCGTTCGGCGATCCGCCAGCCATCCGCGTGATGGGTGTAAGTGTCGTGGAAGTCGGCGACCATGAACAGCGGCACCCCCTTGACTGCCGGGTCGTTGCTCGCAAAGGTGTGCCAGCTTCCGTGGCCGAGAACTGCACCGTCAGAACCGTGCAACAGCAAAAGGTTTCCCAGACCGTGCCGAGTGACCCGCGCTTCGGGACGCGCGCGGAACGAAGCAATAGCGCTTTCCCGGTCATCGAACTCGCGACCGTTGCTTTCATAATGGACGTCCACAGTGAACACTTCGCGCAATGCGTCCCAGTCGTGCAAGTCCAGTGCCCAGGCGAATCGCGCGTTGAGATCTGCGATCGCCATGCGAGCTGTCAGGTCGACGGTCATCGCCGTTCCACCGGGTTGGACAGCGTGCCGATCCCCTCGATCGACACCTCCACCTGCCCGCCGAGCCGGTTCAAGTCCACGTTCTGGACAGCGCCACCCGAGTTCCGCAACGCCGTGCCCATGCCGATCACATCGCCCGGCTCGAGGGCGAGATAGCGGGACGCATACGAAATCACCTCCGCAACGCTGAACCGGAGGTTCGCCGTGGTGTCATCGGTGATCAAATTTCCGTTGTGGGAACAGGTGATCCGCAGATCATGCGGGTCCGGAATCTCGTCCGCGGTGACCACCCACGGACCGAGCGGACCGAAAGTGTCGGCACCCTTGTAGCGGGCCGGATAGCTCACCCAGCTTTCGACGTAACGTACGCCGCCGTCCGTACCGGGATGAATCGCGCGGTAGTGAAACGTGTCCTGACCGCGCATGGTCGGCGATGTCACGTCGTTGAGAATCGTGTACCCGAACACGTGTGACAGTGCGGTTTTCTCGGGTATGTTCGCGCCGCCGCGTCCAATGAGGACAGCCAGCTCCGGTTCGGGGTGCACCCGTCCGTCCTCGGGGCGGATCCGGATGGGACGTCCGTGCCCCACGAGCGACGACGACGGTTTGACGAACATCGCCGGAGTGTCCGGCCCGGAGATGATGCGCTCGGGGTTCGCACTGTTGTTCAACGCAACGCACAACACCTTGCCAGGACGGAGAACCGGCGGCAGCCACGAAAGCCCAGCCGGATCCACCCGGGCTCCCGGCAACGGTACCTGCGCCGAATCTGCCCCCAAGACGGCCTCGACGTCCCGGAATTCCGTCATCAAGACCGCAGCATCGCCGTCAGCCGCGACGACCAACGGCCCCGAATCCCCTTCCACGGTACCGAATCTCATACCCGTTCCCCGTCCGCGACGAGATGCGCCGTGATCCCACGTTCCTCGGCAGCACGCCGAAACCGCGCCGGAATGTCGGACTGTTCGACGTAGACGGGCGGATTGTTGAAGAGTCCATAGTGGATCGCGCAAGCAGCGGAAGCACCGAGCGCAAAAGCCGCCTCAACAGCCTGCTCCGGAGTCATCGTCACCGGCACGTTCGCCTCGTACCCCTCGAACCGCGCGATGACTCCGTTGACCGGAACGAAAGCGACGTCAAACGGACCGTGATCGCGGGCGATCTGCCACCAGTTCCCGTGCCACATCGTGTCTCCACAGTGGATGATCCGGGTACCGGCGCCCTCGACGATCCAGGCGACCTGATCGGAGTCCGTACCCCGCCAGTCAAGCGACGGGGCAGGCGTGACAGTGAGCGGCCCGATCTGCCGCGGCTCACCGAATTCCTGCGGGACCACGGTAAGTCCGTCATCAGCGAGCTCGGCCGCGACCGGCGCGTGACATCCGACGGTTCCCGGCAGCCGGGCGAGAAGCGCGCGGTCGTAGTGGTCGGGATGGAGGTGGGTGATCAAAGCATGCGTTCCGGCGCTCAGGTCGACGGGCGGAAGCGGACGCCGGGGCGGTCCGAGGACGGGTTCCAGCGGTGCGACGTTCTCCAGCGCGTCGATGAGCAGCCGGGTACCGGCCAGCTCGATCTCCACGCCCGCCCAGCCGAGACGGCGCAAACCCAGCGTGGTCATGCAGAGCCCCTTAACTGTAACTGTCGTGATTACGGATTGACCGAAGTGTAGCCACGATGATTACGAAATGGCAAGATGGACCCATGGCCCGCTCCACCAACACCCAGTTCGCCGTCGCCGTACACGTCCTGACGTACTTGGCCGGCGTGGCGGACGATCACGTAGCCAGCTCCGACGAACTGGCGAAGAGCGCCAACGTCAACCCGGTCTACGTGCGACGGGTCCTCGGGCCCCTGCGGGAGGCCGGATTGGTCCACTCCCGCCCGGGCGTCAAAGGCGGCTGGGCGCTGGCCGCCGATTCCGGGCAGATCACCCTGGACCGGGTCTGGCGACTGCTCCAGGGCGAGGAGCCGGTCCTCGGCCTGCACGGCCCCGACCCGGCGTGCGCGACCGGCCGCCTGGTCCAGACCACACTCACGGCATTGGACCGCACGGTCGCCGACTCGGTAAGCGAATCCCTCAGCCGCTACACGGTGCGAGACGTGCTGAGCGGCATCGTCACCGGCTGAGTCAGGAAATCAGGGGGTTCACCACGACAAACGCGCCGGCAACGAGCGCCGTACCGAGAGCTGCGACGGCCGCCGTGCGAGCACCACGGACCAGCATCAGGGCCAGCAACGCGATCCCGGCCACGATACTGGCCACCCAGTAGACGTAACCGGTCGTGTCCGCGACGTAAATGAGGCCGTAAACCCCTTCGCCCACCCCGATTCCGGACAGGACGGCGGTCCCGAGGGCGGCGCGCATCCCGGTCTCGCGCAGGAAGACCGCCGCCACGCCGACGAACGGCCCGACCACCAACCCGATCACCCCGAACAGGACGGGCGAATAGGTGTACCCGCGGATGGCCGCGGCGGCGGTGTAGCCGAGCACCAGGAGCACGAAGCTGGCCGCGCCCAGGAAAGCCGCGAGTTTGGGCTGGACGCGGGACCAGAAGAGGAGCAACGCCGTGAGCAGGGTCCAGCCGCTCGCCGAATTCGCGAAGGGCTGTACGGCGAAGGGAAGGGGGAGCCCTTGCGCGTAAGAGGTCAAGCCGCCGAGCAGAAAGCTCCCGAGACAGACGACAGCGCCGCGAGCGAGATTGGTACGCACTGCCGGCCGGGTGAGGTTCACAAGGGCACCTTAGGGGAGGAATCGGACCCGGCGTCGTCGCCCGATGGGGGCCGGTTCAGAGCTCCGCCGAACCCGAGGACTGCCCGACACGCACCGTTACCGTGCCCGATCGATCCACCCGATCGAGTGACTGTTCGCGAATTGCTCCCCGCTCCGGGGAGACCGGTGGTGGACTGTGGTCGCTACGGACTCGGCGGGAGATCGAACTGGCCCGCCTTGACCGCGGCGAGGAAGGCGTCCCATTCGCCGCGGTCGAAGACCAGGACCGGGCTCGCCGGGAGCTTCGTGTCGCGCACGCCGACCAGGCCGGGGCGGGAGAGATTGACCTCCACGCAGTTGCCCCCGTTCGGTTCGCTCGCGAACGACTTCTCCCAGGCAGCGGCCGCGAACAGCGACTCTGCCGTGTCCGGGTCGTAATCCTGGGGTGACGGATAATCCGCCATGGGTCGTCCACCTCCGAGCCAGGGGCGGCGCGTCCGGCGAACCGCGCCTCTCCCACTTCTTTGCGTCACCACGAAGCAAACCGCAGGGCCAAGCGGGTGATCAACTCGACCCGATCTCGACACAAAGATTATTCCAGGAGTAGGATTAATCGCAGCGATCGGGGCGCCAGTGGTGGGTGAATGGCTTGCGACATTCGGCCCAACGCAGGCGGCACCGGCCCGGGCACCCCGTCCGGGTGGCGGAACAGCCGCGAGATCTCGGGGAAGGAGTGCGGATGCGTGCCGACCAGTCCGGCCGGACCACGGGAACATCCGCGCTGCTCACCGCGATCTGTGCTGGTCCGGGTGCCGCGGCGGCCGCGCGGGGATACCGCGCAGCCGTCGGCAGCCCGCCGCCCGGCGACCTGCCGGGCACGGACCACCTCGATCCGGCCGGCGCCGACCCGCGCCGGTCCCCGCCATCCGAAATGGGGGTGTGATCCCATGGCCGTCCGGCTCACCACGCTCTTCCGCCGTGAGGACGAACACACTCGCGGCCGGCGTGGGATCAATCACGAGCTGCGCAGCCGATTCGGCTTCAGCCTGATCCAGGCACCACTGCGTACGCCGATGGTCGTGGACACGGAAATCGAGGTACCGGCGCAACGCCAGGCCGACCTCGTCCACACCACCCGCCACCGCGAGACTCGCGTCCCGCTGCTCCACGGGCTCTGAAACGGGCTCTGAACCAGCCCGCTGCTCCACCGGATACCTGCGCTCCCCGGAACACCGCCCGGGGAGCGCTTTCGCGTTCCGGCCCGCCCTCGCTGAACCACCCCAATGCCACATTCGCTGCATCCCACGCAACCAATGTGGCATTCGCTGCATCCCACGCACCCAATGTGGCATTCGCTGCGTCACATGCACCCAATGTGACATTCGCTGCGACACATGCACCCAATGCCACATTGGGGTGGTTCAGCGAGGGCGGGGGCGGGGCGGCGGCGAGGGCGCGGCGGGGGCGAGGGTGAGGGCGAGGGTGGTTCGGCGAGGGCGGGGCGGGGCGGGGCTACGGTTTCCGGCCCAGCGCGCAGATCCCGCCGCTGATCGACGGGTCGTCCGCCATCCGGTCGGCGGCGCTCGATTCGCCCGCCTCGGTGTGCCAGTCCGCCACCCACGCGATGCCGGGCTCGACCAGTTCCAGCCCCCCGAAGAACTCCGCGAACTCCGCCCGCGAGCGGTAGTGGAACGGCGTGCTCGACTTCTGGTACTGCTTGTGGATCGCTTCCCGGCGCGCGTCGCCGGAGGTGCGCACGCCGTCGTCGGTCAGGTGCGACGACAGGAAGTACGAGCCGGACGGCAGCAGCGACAGGTACTTCCGCACGATCTCCAGCGCCGGCTCGTCGCGCGGGACGAAATACAGCACCCCGACCATGATCAGGCCGATGGGGCGCTTCGGGTCGAGTACGCCGGTGTCGAGCGCGCGCGGCCAGACGTCCGCGGGGTTGCGCAGATCGCCCTGCAGCACCGCATGCCGGTCGGCGACGCCCTCACGCTCCAGCAGGATCTGCGAATGCGCGACGGCCACCGGCTCGTTGTCCACGTACACGCACCGCGCGTCCGGGTTCACCGACGTCGCGATCTCGTGCACGTTGCCCACCGTGGGCACGCCGGAGCCGATGTCGAGGAATTGGTCGATGCCCTGCTCGGCCATGTACCGCACGCCGCGGCCGAGGAACTCCCGGCCTGCCCGGGCAATGGTCTTGATCATCGGAAAGGTCTGGACCGCCCGTTCGCCGAACTCGCGGTCGATCGCCCAGTTCGCCGTGCCGCCGAGGAACCAGTCGTAGATCCGGGCTGCATTCGGCCGTTCGAGATCGACGCCCTCGGGGGCTTCCGGATCCGGTACCTGAGTCATCAGCTTCCCCTTCCGTGCGGATCACCAGTGTGCCCACCCGCCGCGCCCGCGCGTCGCCGACCCCGCGAAAAGCGGCAAAATGACGCGACTCTCGGCCGTCCGGCCGG
Source organism: Amycolatopsis jejuensis (assembly GCF_000717335.1). Taxonomy (GTDB): domain Bacteria; phylum Actinomycetota; class Actinomycetes; order Mycobacteriales; family Pseudonocardiaceae; genus Amycolatopsis; species Amycolatopsis jejuensis. The sequence goes on along the minus strand of NZ_JNYZ01000012.1, from coordinate 196,764 downwards.
TTAGGTTGCTCCGAATGCGCATCCTCTTCTCTTTCACCGGCGGCCGCGGCCACTTCGACCCGATGGCGCCGGTCGCCAGAGCGCTGATCGCGCGCGGCCACAACGTCGCGGTCGTCGGCGGCGGCGCGCACGTACCCGCGCTCGCCCGGGCCGGGTTCACCACCTTCGCCGTCAACCAGCCCCGCGAGGTATCCACCCGGCGGCAGCCGATGCCACCCGTCGACCCGGCCCGCGACGACTGGGAAATCCGCGAACTCTTCGTCCGGCAAGCCACCCGGGAACACATTCCGGTGCTGCTGGACCTCGCTCGCGAATGGCAGCCGGACCTGATCGTCCACGACGAGGTCGACTTCTCCGCTGCCATCACCGCCGAGCTCCTCGGCCTGCCGTGTGCGACAGTGCTCGTGCTCGCCGCAGGAACGTTGCTGCGTAAGGAACTCCTGGAAGACCCCCTGACCGAAGCCCGCACCGCCCACGGCCTCCCGGCCGAACCCGTGCGCACCCAGGTGCTGTCCCCGTTCCCACCGTCCTTTCGCGACCCGAGCGCGCCACTGCCGCAGGGCACGTTCTCCTTCCGCCAAGGAAACCCGCAACCACCGCGCCGACCTGCCGAGCGCCCGGGCGTGTACTTCACCCTCGGCACCAACTTCAACCTCGAATCCGGCGACCTGATCGAACGCACGCTGGCCGGTCTGGCGCAGCTCCCCGCGGACGTGACCGCGACCGTCGGCACCCAGCTCGACCCCGCGGAGTTCGGCCCGCAACCGCCGCACGTGCGCGTCGAACGCTTCGTGCCGCAGGCCGAACTGCTGCCGCGCACTGACCTGGTGGTGTCGCACGCCGGGTCCGGCAGCGTGATCGGCGCGCTGGCGCACGGCGTGCCGTCGCTGCTCTTCCCAATGGGCGCCGACCAGCCGGGCAACGCGCTGCGCTGCACCGCGCTCGGCGTCGGACGCGTGCTCGACCCGGAAACCGCGACACCGGAAGAAATTCACCACGCCGCCGCCGAAGTCCTTGCCGACGACGGTTACCGCAAAGCCGCACAACGCGTACAGGCAGAAATCAACGCACTACCCGGCGCCAAGGAAACTGTTTCCCTGCTGGAGGAACTGGTCACTGCATCTGCGCGCGATAGCTTTCCGCCAGCTCCTTGAGGAACTGGCGCGTCTCGCCGCGTTCGAGCGCCGCGCCGCGCAAGCGGTCCCAGGAATCCACGAAGATGTTGAAGTCCTTGACGTCGTCGAGGTACAGCCCGCCCGCGGAGTGTTCGATGTAGACGAAGTCGCGCGTGCGGTCGGGGAACCGCATGATCGTGAAGTCGTTGGGCACCGCGGCGAGCTTCGCGCCGAACGGCAGCACGTGCACGTACACCCGCGGATGCCGGTCGAGCGCGAGCAGGTGCTCGACCTGGTCCAGCATCACCGCGGGGGCGAACCCGCCGGGCGCCCGCCGCAGCGAGCCCTCGCTGATGATGAACCGGTAGTACGGCGGCTGCTGCTGGTCGAACACTGCCTTGCGATCGAGCCGGTTGCGCACCAGCGACGTGACGTCGGTGGCGCCCGCCTCGGTGAACTGCTTGAGCATGTAGTGCTCGGACTGCAGCGGACCCGGGATCCGCTCGCCGTGCCAGGTGAGGATCTCCGCGGCGGCGGGCTCGAGGTCGGTGAAGGTGCGGAACCAGTGCGGCACCACCGACCGGTAGCCCGACCAGTGGCCGCGCTGCCCGGCCGCGGCACGGGCGAGGTTCATCAGGGTGTCGGCCTCTTCGCCGTTGATCCCGAACGCATTCAGCATGGTCCGCACATCTCCGAGCTTGACTCCCACTGCACCGGATTCGATCTTGTTGACCTTGCCCTGGGTGCAGCCGAGAACCTCGGCGACCTGCTGTTGCGTCATCTTCGCCGCGTTGCGAGCGTGCCGGAGCTCGTTGCCGAGCTGCTTGCGGCGCGAGGTGACGGTACTCGCCATCTCCCCTTGCTCTCCCGGACCACTACAGCCGGTGGAAGCTCCACCGGTACGCGAACGTTCGAACCACCCAGGCTAGTACTCGACCCAACGGGGTTCGATGATGACACCACGCAGCGTTTCAGGAAATGCACGAGAACGCCAGTCACCCGGTGCGTCACCCGGCCGGAGCAGCCGATTCCGGGCGCACCGGACATCGGCACTACTCCATTCGGGCCACGAGAAGTTTGCCCGGCCCGGACCCGCCCGTGCTCCGGGCGCGGCATAGTGGCGGCGTGATCGATCGTTCCCCCGACGCGGCGAGCGTCGAGCGGCTGGCCGACGGCGCGTACGGCTACGTCCAGCCCGACGGCTCCTGGTTCATCAACAACTGCGGCTTCGTCGACGCCGACGGCCACGCGGTGCTCATCGACACGTGCGCGACCGAACGGCGTACCCGCGCGCTGCTGGCCGCGGTCGGCGACACGTCCGGCCCGGTGACGACGCTGGTCAACACCCATCACCACGGCGACCACACGAACGGCAACTACCTGGTCGCGGGCGCCGCCGTCATCGGCCACCGCAAGACCCGCGAGACGATGCTGGCCGAAGGGATCCAGCGGTACGAGGGCGTGCTCGTCGGCAACGACTGGGGACGGCTCGAGCTGCGCGTCCCGGACGTCGTGTTCGACGACACGCTCACCGTTTACGCGGGCCCGACCCGGATCGACCTCATCCACCCCGGACACGCCGCGCACACCACCAACGACGTGCTCGCGTGGCTGCCGGAGCAGCGCGTGCTCTATGCCGGTGACCTGGTGTTCAACGGCGGCAGCCCGTTCGCGCTGATGGGTTCGGTCGCGGGCTGGCGGGACGCGCTGAACGTGCTCCGCGAGCTCGACCCGGCGGTCATCCTGCCCGGCCACGGCCCGGCATGCGGGCTGGAGCGGGTGGACGTCGTCGACGCGTACCTGGAGTTCGTCCAGCGGACGGCGGAGACGGGCAAGGCGGCCGGAAGGTCACCGCTGGAGCAGGCGAAGGCGACCGACCTCGGCCGGTTCGCGGAACTGTCCGAACAGGAACGGCTGGTGGGCAACTTGCACCGGGCATATGCGGAACTGGGCGGTGCGGAGTGTGGTGCATCACTCGACCTGGTCGCCGCGATGACCGACATGCTGGCCTGGAACGGCGGGCCGGTCCGCTGCTTCTCGTGACTGTCCGGGGCGGTGGCTAGGCTCGGATTCCGGCAGAGACTTCGGAAAGGGTTCGGATGAGCAAGAAGGCGAGCATCGGGGTCACCGGCCTTGCGGTCATGGGCCGCAACCTGGCACGGAACCTGGCCCGGCACGGGCACACGGTCGCCCTGCACAACCGCTCCGAGGAGCGGACCCGCGCACTCGTCGAGCAGTTCGGCGACGAAGGCGAGTTCATCCCGGCGTACTCCGCGAAGGAGTTCGTCGACGCGCTGGAGCGCCCGCGGCAGATCGTGATCATGGTCAAGGCGGGCGGCCCCACCGACGCCGTCATCGAGGAGTTCGCGCCGCTGCTCGAACCGGGCGACGTGATCGTCGACGCGGGCAACGCGCACTTCGCCGACACGCGCCGCCGCGAACAGGCGCTGCGGGAACGCGGTCTGCACTTCGTCGGCACCGGGGTGTCCGGCGGCGAGGAAGGCGCGCTGCACGGGCCGAGCATCATGCCGGGCGGGTCGAAGGAGTCGTACGAATCGCTGGGTCCGCTGTTCGAGGACATCTCGGCGAAGGTCGACGGCGAACCGTGCTGCACGCACGTCGGCGCGGACGGCGCGGGCCACTTCGTGAAGATGGTGCACAACGGCATCGAGTACGCCGACATGCAGCTCATCGCCGAGTCCTTCGACCTGCTGCGCGGCGCCGCGGGGTACTCGCCCGCCGAGATCGCGGGTGTGTTCGACACCTGGAACGCCGGACGGCTCGACTCGTACCTCATCGAGATCACCGCCGAAGTCCTGAAGCACGTGGACGCCGCGTCGGGCAAGCCGTTCGTCGACGTGGTGGAGGATGCCGCGGAGCAGAAGGGCACCGGCCGCTGGACCGTACAGATCGGTCTCGACCTCGGCGTGCCCATCAGCGGTATCGCGGAAGCCGTGTTCGCGCGGTCGCTTTCGGGGTCACAGTCGCTGCGCGCGGCAGCACGCGGGTTGGGCGGGCCTTCGCGGACACCGCTCACCGGTGCGGCGTTGGAGACCTTCGCGGACGACGTCGAACAGGCGCTGTACGCGTCGAAGGTGGTCGCGTACGCGCAGGGCTTCAACCAGATCCAGGCCGGAGCCACGGAGTACGGCTGGGACATCGACCTCGGCCGCGTCGCCGCAATCTGGCGCGGCGGCTGCATCATCCGGGCGAAGTTCCTGAACGACATCACGTCCGCGTACGCCGCGGAGCCGGGCCTGCCGACGCTGCTCACGTCGGGCGGATTCCGGGCCGCGGTGGAGAACGCACAAGACTCGTGGCGTTCGGTGATCTCCACGGCAGTCCGGCTGGGCATCCCGACGCCCGGTTTCGCCACCGCGCTGGCGTACTACGACGGCCTGCGCGCGGACCGCTTGCCCGCCGCGCTGGTACAGGGTCAACGCGATTTCTTCGGCGCGCACACGTATCGGCGGGTGGACCGTCCGGGTTCGTTCCACACCCTGTGGGCCGCGGACGGACGGGCCGAAGTCGAGTCCTGAAAGTCCCCATGGGTTTAACCGTGGGGTACCGGCTGAGGTGTGGCCGCGTTTGCTGGCCCTGGCTCCGCGGTCAGCGTTGGCGCTGGCCAGTCCCTCGTTCTCTCGCACGGGGCCGCGGGCCGGTGACGAGTCACGAGAATTACTGCAGGTTCATGGAAACCTGCTGGTCAGCGCGAACCCTGCGTTCATGCCCAGCGTGACCTCTCGGCAGCCGCCCAACCCCCGGGACCAGCCCCAAGGCAGCAACCGTCACCTTGGGCTGCCGGACCAAGGTCCGTGAAGGGAACCATCACGGAATCAGCTTGGGTTCTGGTGGTGGTTGCAACGCCTGAGTTGTGCAGGGGTTGTTGTGGTTGGGGAGGGTCGGGCGTGGCGGGGTCGTGTGCGGTTGGTGGTGGAACGCCGCCGGTATTTTGATCTTGTGGCGGAGGGTGTGGGCACGGTCGAGGCGTGCCGGATTGTCGGGGTTAGCCGGCGGACGGGGCAGTTGTGGCGGTACGGGCGGCCGAGCCGGGCTGGGTGGAACGGGAACTCGCGTCCGGTCCGGCCGGAGCCGGGTTCGGGCCGGTTCCTGTCGGTCGAGGAGCGGATCGTGATCGCGGACGGGCTGGCCGCGGGTCGTTCGCTGCGGTCGATTGCGACCGAGCTGGGTCGCAGCCCGTCCACGGTCAGCCGGGAGATCGGCCGTAACACTCGTCCGGGCTCGGGCGAGTACCGGCCCCACGCGGCGCACGAGCTGGCCCGGGCCCGCCGCCCGCGGCCGAAGACGGGCAAGATCGCGGCCTGTCCCGCGCTGCGGGGCCTGGTGCAGGGCATGCTGGCGGAGAAATTCAGCCCGGAGCAGATCGCCCGCCGGCTGCGCCGCGACCACCCTGACCGGCCGGAGCTGCACGTGACCCACGAGACGATCTACCAGGCCCTCTACCTCCAAGGCCGCGGCGAGCTGCGCCGCGAGCTGGCTCGCGCGCTGCGCACCGGCCGCACGATGCGCACACCCCGCCGCCGCAGCAGCAGCGAGCGACGCCGGCCCCGGTTCACCGAACCCATGATCATGATCAGCGAACGCCCGGCCGAGGCCACCGACCGCGCGGTCCCCGGGCACTGGGAAGGCGACCTGATCATCGGCAAGGACAACGCCTCAGCGATCGCCACCCTGGTCGAACGCACCACCCGCTACGTCCTGCTCGCGCACCTGCCCCACGCCCCGCACCGCCGAACACGTCCGCGACGCACTCGTCGCCACCGTCGCGACCCTGCCCGCACACCTGCAACGATCCCTGACCTGGGACCAAGGCAGCGAAATGGGCCGCCACCACGAATTCAGCCTCGCCACCGGGATCCCGGTCTAATTCTGCGACCCCCACTCACCCTGGCAACGCGGCAGCAACGAAAACACCAACGGCCTGCTCCGCCAGTACTTCCCCAAAAGCACCGACCTGTCCATCCACACCCCCGACCACCTCACCGCCGTCGCCGCACAACTCGGGCCGCCGCCCACGCAAAACACTCGACTGGGACACCCCAGCCGAGCGCCTCACTACACTCCTCACCAATTGACCACCCGCGTTGCAACCACCCCTCGAATCCACCCAGATTCCCTCATGGTTCCCTTCACGGACTTCACGGACTTCACGGACTTCATGGCTGGCGGGCGGCCAGGATCTCCGCGATAGCCTCGCTGATCTTGGCCTCCGCAGGTTCCTTCGTGACCCCCAGCCCGGTGAGGACCTCGTACCCGGCGCCCTCGCCTTGTTCCAGCAGGGCCAGCAGAATGTGCTCGGTACCGATGTAGTTGTGCCCGAGCCGCAGCCCCTCGCGCAAGGTCAGTTCCATGGTTTTCTTGGCCGCAGGCGTGAACGGCACCGGATTCGGCACCGGATCGACGGGTTCGGGTAGTTTCGCCTCGGCGGCCTCCTTGACGGCCGCGAGCGTGACCCCCTGGGCGAGAATCACGCCCGCCGCCAGCGCCGCGGGCTCGCTGAGCAGCCCGAGCAGCAGGTGAACGGTGTCGATCCCGGCGCTCTTCGCGTCGACGGCCGCCTTCTGCGCCTCGACTACGACATGCCGCGCGCGATCGGTGTACCGGCTGTACAACCGCTCGATCGACCCCGCCCGATCACCACCGGAATCAGCCTTGGGGACAAAGCGCTTCTGCGCCGCCTGCTTCGAAACCCCCATACTGGTCCCGATTTCGGTCCACGAGGCACCCGACCGGCGAGCCTGGTCCACGAAATGCCCGATGAGATGGTCGGCCAGCTCACCGAGACGCTCCCCGACGTACACGGCATCGGAAAGCTGCGCAAGCGCGTCACGGTCGTTGTTGGCCTTGATGGCAGAGATGAGGTCGTCCAGTTTCACGGGGATCGTCATGGCGTCAACTTTAGGTTGACGATCCCCGTGGCGTCAACCTTGGGTTGACGCAGAGGGTCATTCCCCGAGCATGGCCTTGCCGGTACGCCGATAACGGACGTTACGGCTGCGAGTGGACCCTCCGGTCAGCTGGACCATCCCTTCCTCGCGCAGAATGCGCAGCCAGCGGGAAACGGTCTTGTCCGGCATGTCCAGCCGGACAGCCAGCTCCGCCCGCGTCAGCTCCTCGGCACCCAGCACATCCAGTACCTCATGGCGGCGGTCCCGCCTGCTGCTGGGCGGAAGATCAGCGCGCGCGGAAGGAACAAGCTCGTAGCGTGCCCAGCGCCGGCTTCCCGTTTGCTGGAGCAGGCCCCGAGCGACCAGATCGCCGAGCTCGGCCGTCGCCCGCCGGGAATCCACCCCGGTCGCGCCGCGGTACGACTGGTTGTCGAGGACGTCTCCGACCTTGCTCATGGCCAGCCCGAGGCACTGGCTGTCAGTGAGCCCGTACTCCCCGAGACCGCGAATCCATCCGACGACTTCATCGCTGATGAGCGCATGATTGGGGAATTCGACCCGGAACAACGAAATTTTGTCCACGAATCGCGGCGGACTCAATGATGCGTCGCGCAATGCCATTATCATCGTGCGAATTCCCGAACCACGGTTCTCGCACACCGTGCGTGACGTTCCCGGCAACGGGACGTCTTCGAGAAGCCTGAGCAACGTGGCATTCCGAGCCGAGGAAACACCCTCGTCCCCCAGCGTTTCCTCGGTGACCGGGCCATAGAGCCCTCCGGGATTGCGCACGACCAGACGGTCCGGATACATCTCGATCTGGACCTGGGTACCACGAGACTCCGGCGAATAATCCCTGTGCACCAACGCATTGACCACCGCCTCGCGAAGTGCCAGTTCCGGATACTCCCAGCTGTCGATTCGCCCGGCACCACGCACTGTCGCCCGGCGCGACATGTTCGCCCGGAGCGCAGCCAGTGCGTCGCGGACGATCACGGGAATGGAACCTTCCAGTAGCCGGTTGTCGAGAAACCTGTCCCCGGTGCGGATATCGGAGCCATCGGATGTCGGGTAATGCACGAAGGAGACCATCAGCTGAGGGAAGAAATGCTGAGGATAACGGCCGAGAGCCAGCAATCCGGCCACGGTCACGTGATCACCGACGAGAATCTTCACCCGGCGCAGAATGTCATCGCGAGCGAGATCGGCAAACGCGTGCGGTCGTTGTTCCTGTAGTCGTGCAACGAAGGCGGTGAGGAGTTCGGGATCCAGGTCATCGAGTCCGGTGCCGGAAACCACCTCCTCGTCGTCTCGCGGCTGCCCGCGGTTGGCAACCATCAGGTGCACTTCGTAGCCACTGAGCCGACGGTCGCCGTCACCGACCCGGACGTAGCTGCCCTGCGCCATCCCGACCCGCTTCGCGAAGCAAGGCCGACTCCGGTTGTCGAGAGCCGGCACCTCGGCGACGGCGAGATCGACCCCCTCGAAACGGTGGGTCTTGATGAGCGGCCGCAGCGGTGGCTCCATTTCATCCGCGCAGACCGCGGCAAGGTCAGCGGTCATCTTCGCCGGGTCACGCACCCCTCCGGCGCGAAATCCCGAAGCTTCGTCCAGGCCGAGGATCAAGACGCCGCCTCGGGTATTGGCAAACGCGGACACCGTGTCCCGGACGGACTTGGGCAGACGATCCTCCGCGCGCTTGGCCTCGATGTCGGCGTCATCCGCACCAAGCTGCCGGAGGTTGCGGATGATCTCCGCCAGCTCGTCGTCCAGCATCAAGCCCCCACATGCTCACTCACATGCTCACTCTACCTCCAGTGAGCATGTGAGTGAGCATGTGGAGCGGCCGAAGCTACGTACTGGCCCCCGTCAAGCCGCCGAACGGGATTTCACATGCGCCTTCAGATCGAATGAACTCGCCGCCAGATCCGCGTACCCCGGCCGCGGATCCGCGGCGAACAGGCGGCGGGCGGCGATGTGGTCCGGCGGGCGGTTGACCGATTCCACCGCGATCAGGACGTCGTCGCGGAAGGACAGCACCGAGAAGCGGCCATCGGCGCGATCGCCGGTCAGTACGGTGCGATCGGCGGCGCCCAGGATGCCTGCGATCTGCAGTTTTGCGCCGGTCTGGTCGGTCCAGAACCACGGGAGGCTGTCGTAGCGCGCCGGTTCTCCGGTGATTGCCGCGGCTACCGATCGGGCCTGGTCGACGGCGTTCTGCACCGATTCCAGCCGCACCACACTGCCCGCTTGCACGCACGGGAAGGACGCGCAGTCGCCGATTGCGAAGATCTGCGGGTCTTCGGTGCGCAGATGCTCGTCCACGACGACGCCGTTGTGCACCGTGAGCCCGGCCGCGGCGGCGAGCGTCGTCTCCGGCAGGACGCCGACCGCGACCACCACGAGGTCCGCAGGTAGCCGTCGTCCGTCGGAAAGCTCTACGGACTCGACCCGCCCCGAACCGTGCAGCGCGGTGACGCCCGTGCCCAGCAGCACCGTATGCCCGGCCGACCGGTGATGTTCGGCGAAAAACTCCGAAATCTCCGGTGACGCGACCCGCGCCATCAAGCGGTCCTGCGCCTCGACGACGGTGACCGGACGTCCGGCGTGCGCGGCGAATTCCAGTCCGATGAACCCGCCGCCGATCACCACTACCTCGCGTGCGGCGTCCAGCGAGGACCGCAGGTTGTCGGCGTCCAGGCGGGTGCGCAGGGTCAGGACGCCGGTGAGGTCGGCGCCGGGTACCGGCAATGTGCGGTTGCGTGCGCCGGTGGCCAGCACCAAGTGGTCGTACCCGAGCGTGGTGTCGTCTTCGAGCCGGACCTGCGCCGCCGCCCGGTCGATCGCGACCACGCGCCCCGGCACGAGCTCGATGTTCTTTTCCGCGAAGAAATCCTCCGGCCGCAGATGCAGGTGCTCGACCCCGGCGGTGCCCGCCAGGTATGCCTTCGACAGCGGCGGGCGCTGGTACGGGACACCGGGTTCGTCCCCGACCAGCACGACCCGTCCAGCGAAGCCCTTGTCCCGCAAGGACGCTGCGGTCTGGAATCCGCTCTGTCCGGCGCCGATGACTAGCACGGTCTCGGTGCTCATCTCTCTCCTCCCGACATCCTGACTCCATCTGAGCACAGGAGGCCAAGATCGTCGAGGAGACCGGGCTCATCCCCGGAACGCGATCCGTCCGGCGGTGAAGGGAACCATGAGGGAATCAGATTCCGTGATGGTTCCCTTCACGGAATGCAGGAGACCGGTCAGCCCCACACGCGTTCCGCCGTCGACACGATCAGCTCCAGCTTCCGCAGCTGATCACTCGCCGTGAGGTCATTCCCTTCCTCGGTGGAGGAAAATCCGCACTGCGGGGACAAGCACAGCCGGTCGATATCCACATACCGCGAGGCTTCCTCGATCCGCCGCACCAATGCATCCGGATCTTCCAGCTCAGGCCGTTTCGTGGTGACCAGCCCGAGCACCACCCGCTTTCCCTCGGGCACAAACCGAAGGGGCTCGAACCCACCGGAACGCTCATCGTCGTACTCCAGGAAAAACCCATCCACCCCGAGCTCTCCGAATACCGCCTCGGCGACGAATTCGTAACCACCCGAAGCCACCCACGACGAACGGAAATTCCCGCGGCACAAATGGGTCGTCACCGTCATCTCATCCGGTTTCCCGGCCAGTGCGGCATTGATCGTTGCGATATTGCGCAAATGCAGGGTGTCCGGGTCACCGCCCATTCGCGCGACGAGCTCCCGTTGCGCCGGGTCGTTGAGGTACGCCAGACTGGTGTCGTCCAGCTGCAGATACGTGCACCCGAGCGAACCCATTGCGCTCAGCTGCGCCGCGTACGCCGCGCTCAGGTCGGTGAAGAATTCGCCCAGATCCGGGTACACCGTTTCGCTCACTGCCGCCCGGCCGCCGCGGTAATAGACCATGCTCGGTGACGGGATGGTGAGTTTCGGCGTGATGCCCGGATCGGTGTGCGCTTTCAAGAACTCGAAATGGTCGGCGAAGATCGGTGCGTCCAGTCGCACCTTTCCGTCCACCTGCAGTCCCGGCGGACTGAATTCCAGATCGCCGGCGAGGTTGTGGAATTTCACGTGCAGGCGTTCGTCGCTGCGGGAAATGCCACCCAATGCGTAGATGAAGTCCATGTGCCATGAAGACCGGCGGAACTCGCCGTCGGTTGCGGAGGCCAGCCCGGCTGCTTTCTGCATCTTGACGACGTCGCGGATCGCGTCGTCCTCGACGGCTCGCAGCTGTTCGGCGGTGATGTCCCCGGCGGCGTGGCCGCGCCGCGCCTCGCGCAGCACCGGCGGACGCAGCAGGCTCCCGACATGATCGGCACGGAACGGAGGTCGTGCAGTCATGTCTGGCATCGTCACACACAAACCGCCGGTATGTCCGGCGAGCCGACCCGGAAAAGAGCCGCACATGCCGAACTCCGTGCACCCGGTCGACCGGGGCCTGCCCGCCGGGCGGCTGCTCCTGCTCGGGCTGCAGCACATGGCGATCATGTACACCGGCTGCATTGCCGTTCCGCTGGTCGTCGGCAGTGCCTTGCACCTGGACCGCGCGTCGGTCGCGCTGCTGGTGAACGCCGACCTCTTCGTGGCCGGAGTGGCGACGCTGGTGCAGTCGGTCGGCATCGGGAAGCTGCTCGGCGTCCGGCTGCCGGTGGTGGCGGGCGCGACGTTCACCGTGGTCAACCCGATGGTCCTGATCGCCTCGCAGTACGGCATCACGGCGGTCTACGGTGCGATGATCGTGTCCGGCGTCTTCGGGCTGCTGATCGCGCGGCCGTTCGCTGCGCTGATCCGGTTCTTCCCGCCGCTCGTGTCCGGCACGCTGCTGCTCGTCATCGGCATCTCGCTGCTCGGCCCCGGCGCCGCGATGATCGGCGGCCACGACACCGGCGACCCGTCCTACGGCGATCCGGCGAACCTCGGGCTGGCGTTCGGCGTGATCGCGCTGGTGGTGCTGTTCACCCGGGTGCTGCGTGGTTTCCTCGGCCAGATCGGGCCGCTGGTCGCGCTCGTGGCCGGGCTGCTCGTCGCGATTCCGCTCGGCCGCGCGCACTTCGACGGCGTCACGCAGGCGAGCTGGTTCGGCCTCGGCTCGCCGTTCCACTTCGGCGCGCCGACGTTCCCGATCGCCGCCATGGTCTCGATGTGCGTGGTGATGCTGGTGTCGTTCACCGAAACCACGGCCGACCTCGTCGCGGTCGGCGAGATCACCGGCCGTCCCGCGACCCGCGCCGACCTCGCCCGCGGCCTCGCCACCGACGGCCTGTCCGCGGTACTCGGCGGGTTCATGAACTCCTTCCCGGACACGGCGTTCGCGCAGAACGTCGGATTGGTCCAGATGACCGGCGTACGCAGCCGCTGGGTGGTCGCGGTGACCGGCGGTCTGCTCGTAATCATGGGCCTGGTGCCGAAGATCGGCGCGTTCATCGCCGCGGTGCCGGAACCGGTGGTCGGCGGGGTGGCCGTGGTGATGTTCGCGATGGTCGCGGTGGTCGGCGTGCAGAACCTCGCGAAAGTGAAGTTTTCCGGTACCCACAACGCATTCGTCGCCGCAGTGGCGCTCGGCGTCGGGCTGCTGCCCGCCTTCGGGCTCGACCGGTTCGGCAGTTCGGTGTTCTTCCAGCACTTCCCGGCGTGGCTGCGGACGATCTGCGGCAGCCCGATCACGGTCGCGGCGGTGCTGGCGTTCGTGCTGAACCTGCTGTTCAACCACCTCGGCAGGCGGCGCGAGGACGACCTGCTGCCGTGAGCCGCCCGGTCTGCCCGGGCACTCTCTCATTTCTTCCCCTTCGGACCTTGATCCCCGGCACATTCGAATAAAAAGGCCAGAAAAGCGGACATCCTCCGAATGCACCATTGCCTTGTCGATCTTGTTCGTGGCACCTTGTGGGCCCCTTGATCTCCGAACCGGACGAGGCACCTGAATGCACGCCACCTCCCCCCTCGTTCTCGACGCCGCCGAACGGACCAGGGCAGCGACCCTGCTGTCCCAATTCACCGACCGCTACGAGAATTCGCTCACCCACCGCCCGATCGTCCCGGACCCCGATCGGGGCACCCTCACGAAACTGCTCGCCGAGCCGTTTCCGGAAAAGGGGCTCGGGGTGGAAACGTTCTTCGCGGACGTCGTCGACCGGATAGTTCCGCACACCACCGCCATCGCCCACCCGCGCTTTCTCGCCTACGTGCAAGGTCCGCCGAACGGGATCGGCCCGTACGCCGAGGCCGTCGCCGCCGTGCTGAACCAGAACTGCAATCTGTGGCAGATTTCCCCTGCTGCCAACGTGATCGAGCGCACCGTCGCCGACTGGCTGTGCGGGCTCTTCGGCCTCGGACCCGGTTCGGGCGGAATACTGACCAGTGGCGGATCGGGTGCCACGAAAGACGCGATCAGTGCCGCAATAGCCGACCGCAGGCCCGATTTCCGCGACCTCGGCCTGCAGCAAAACCGGCCGCCGCTGGTGCTTTACACGTCCAAGGAAGCACACCGCAGCGTCGCGAAAGCCGCGGCAGTTCTCGGGATCGGATTGCGCCACGTCCGGCACATTCCGACCGACGCCGCGTTCCGGATGCGCGTCGATCTGCTTGCCCGTGCGATTGCCGAAGACCGGGAATCGGGGAACGAGCCGTTCTGCGTTGTCGCCACCGCGGGAACCGTCACCACCGGATCGATCGACCCGATCGGGCCGATTGCCGATTTGTGCACGCGGGAAGAACTCTGGCTGCATGTCGACGGTGCGTACGGCGCATTGTTCGTGCTCGCCGAATCCATGCGGGACGATCTCTTGCCATTGTCCCGGGCCGATTCCATCACCGTCGATCCGCACAAAATGCTCTTCGCTCCGCTCGAAGCAGGCGCACTGCTGGTGAAGGACATGACGAAACTGCGTGCGGCGTTTGCGTTTTCCTCGTCGTCGACGTACCTCACCGCCATCGACGACGACCAGCTGCTCGACTACATGGACCACGGGCCGCAGCTTTCCCGCGGTTTCAAGGCATTGAAGGTGTGGGCCGCATTGCGCACCTTCGGGGTCGACGCTTTCCGGTCGGCCGCCGAAAACTGCCTGACGCTGGCGGGCCGGCTCGGCGCGCGCGTGTCGGCCGACCCCACGCTCGAACTGATGAACCCGGTGAACCTCACCGCGGTGTGCCTGCGGGTACCCGGCCGCAGCGACGAGGCACACGTCGAACTGGTCACGAGACTGCACGACGAAGGCACCGCACTGCTCGGCCCCGCCCGGGTACGCGGCCGTGTCGGGATCCGCGCCTGCGTCACCAACCACCGCACCACGGCCGACGACATCGACCTGGTCGCCGACCGGCTGACCACTCTCGCGAAAGGCTGACCCATGACCCACCCGGCAGTACGCGCGGCCCGTCCGTCCGAAGTGGACACCGTGACCGACCTTCTCACCGCAGCTTTCCAGGACGACCCGATCAACACCTGGCTGTTCCCCGACGCCGAACGCCGCCGCACCGACGCCAACCCGGCGTTCTACCGCATCCTCACCGAAGCCACCCTCGCCGCCGGTCGGATCGACCTCACCGAGGACGCATCTGCCGTCGCACTGTGGACCCCGGGCGGTCCCGACGACGGCGAATTCGACCTCCCCGGGCTGACCCAGGACGAAATCGACCGGATGGACGTCGTGTTCCGGTTGCTGGGCAAGCGAATCCCGGATGAGCCGCACTGGCACGTGCAGTTCGTCGGCGTCCGGCCGGACCGGCAGGGCCGCGGGCTGGGCAGCCACCTGATGCGCCACGGGCTGGCCCGCGCCGACGCCGAGGGCACGGCCACGTACCTGGAGGCCAGCGCACCGCGCAACGTGCACCTGTATCACCGCCTCGGCTACCGCGACCACGGCGGCGAGCCGATCACGCTCCCCGGCGGCGGACCGGCCTTCCGGCCGATGTGGCGGGCCGTCCCCTGACGGCCGGGCTCATCCGCAGAGGATGAGGAGCACGCAGGGCGGCGGTTCGTCACTGCTGGGCGTCGACGTCCTGGTCGGGCTCACGGTGCCGGACGAGCTCGGTGGCGGCTGCGTCGTCGAGGCGGGAACGCTGGTCGACGGAGGTCCGGCCGCCGAGGTCGGATGCGCCGGGCTGTCCGGGGTGACCCCGCCATGGTCATTGAGCGGGTCGAGGTTCGGATTGGCCGACGGGGCAAGAGTAATGCCCCCACCGGCCTGTTCGGTGTCCTCGGCGGTGATGGTGGGCGGGTTGGTCTCGTTGACGCCGCCTGCGCCTTCGGTGCGGTCGGGCATTTGGATCACGCGCATCTTGGTGACACCGGTGGCCTCGTCGTGCGCCGTGGTCCCGTACGAGACCAGCACGGCCGCCGCCCCGCACCCGACGACCACGGCGAGCATCACGGCGACCATCCGCCACCGAGACCGCGACGGCGGTGGCATCCGTCCGGGATGCCCCTCGCGCACCAGCAGCTCGGCGACCGAAACCTCGTCGTTCACCAGCGTGACCTTTCACCAGGAGTGGCCCATTCCTACCGGAAGTGCCCACCGAACGGGTGACAAACGGGGAAATTCTCTACCCTGCGTGCTCACTCTACCGGGTGTGAATCACAGCGCATTCACAGCTGCTCTTGGCCAAAATCCCAGCATGCCCGTCCACGCTGGACCCATGCTGCGTGACGCGGGTTCACCCGGCGGTGTGAGTACCGGCCGGGATGACCTTGTCGCGTTGCCCGAAGCAGCCGGGACAACCGCGAAACTGCGGGCCCGCCGTTGGCTCCGTTTCGTCCCCACCCCGCGGAGCACGCCGTTCACCTTCGGCTACCTGGTCCTCCTCCTCGGCACCTCGCTGATCCTCCGCTTCGGGGACCCTGCCTTCACCGAGCGCCTCCTCGCCGTCTCCAGCACCGACGCCCACAACCTCTGGCGCCGCCCGATCGCCTCGCTCCTGACCAGCGCATTGTGGATCGAAGACGGCGGCTGGCTGGGGTACGCGGTGATCTTCGCGGTCGCCGTCGCCCCGCTCGAACGGCGGTTCGGCGGCCTCCGTACCGCCGCCGTCTTCTTCAGCGGCCACCTCCTCGCGACGCTCGCCACCGAGGTGCCCGTGATGGCCCTCATCAGCTCCGGCGTGCTCCCGGCATCCGCAGGTCGATGGCTCGACATCGGCGTCAGCTACGGGTTCCTGACCACCGCGGGCGCGCTCGTCCACCTCCTGCGCGGCCGGGCGCGGATTGCCGGGATCGTGGCGCTGGAGCTGTTCATCGTGAGCGTGTACGTCACGGACGATCCGGTCAGCCTCGCCGCCGTCGTCACCGCGCTCGGCCATGCCTGCGCTGCCCATTTCGGGCTGTTCATCTGGGGTCCCCGGCTGCGCAGAGTGCCCATTACTGCCCGATCGCACCCGCACTTGTGGTCCGGACGAGTGAGGTAGCCGTCGGTCCGGGTGGATATACACGGGCTTCACTCGGTGGTGTAATCGACGGGCCACACGCCGACGAGGGGGATCGGAAGCACCATGGAGGCTGACGCCCTGGCCGGTGAACCGGGTGGAGACACCTGGCGAGCCCAGCTCGCGGGCCTGCGTCCGGAAGCCGGCGCAGGGGTCGTGTTCTCCCTGCATGCCGCCGAACCCACCACCCTCACGTGGCTGCCCGGCCTCGACGCCGTCCTCGGTCTCCCCGGCGCGAGCGGAAAAGAGCTGTGCGACCGGCTCACCGAACTGCTCCGCCCGCTCACCGCGAACCTGCGCCGCACCCCGCCCGGACGCGATTTCGAGCTCGAACAACCCCATGACGCCGCCGACGGCACCCACCGCCGCATCCGGGTGCGGGCCCGGACCGTCGGCGAGCGGGACCACACGACCGGCCTGCTGGGCGTCGCCTCGGCGGTGCCGGAAGCCGCGCCCGACCGGTCCGAGCTGGCGGAACTGGCCGACCGGTACCGCTTGCTCGTGGAGCTGAGCCCGGACGCGATCTGTGTGCACGAAGGCGGCGTCGTCACGTACGCGAACCGCGCGGCGCTGGACCTCTTGGCGGCACGCGCGGCACACGAGGTGGTCGGCCGTCCGTTCGCGGACTTCGTGGTCACCCAGTCGACGCTGATCGGAGACGAACCCGTCCAAGTAGTGCTGAAACGGCTGGACGGCAGCAAATTCACTGCGGAAACCGTATCGGTCCCAACGGGCAGCGGAGAAACGCCGTCGTACCAGGTGGTGCTCCGGAATCGACCCGCCGAGCTTGCCGCGAGAACGCAGGAAGCGCTGGTCACGCACGTCAGCGACGCCATCGTCACGATCACCGGCGACGGCGTCGTGACCGGCTGGAACCCGGCCGCCGAAACCGTCTACGGCTGGCCTGCCCCGGAAGCACTCGGCCGCCGGGTGCACGAGGTACTCGGCGCCGAGCCGGACCCCGAGGCAATCCGGCAGGCAGGCGGGGTCGCCGAGCAAACGCACCGGGCGTGGGACGGTTCGCCGCGGTCGGTGCGCGTGTCCGCGGCCGAGACTGCCGACGGGTACGTCCTGGTCTGCGCCGACCAAACCGCGCGACGGCGGGCCGAACAGCATTACGCCACCGTGGTCGCCGCGCTCGACGAAGGCGTGCTCGTGATGGGCCCGACCGGGTTGATCACGTCGGCGAACCCGGCCGCCTGCCGCATTCTCGGTGTCCCCGCGGCGAAGCTGATCGGAGTTTCGAGCACGACGATCCCGCTGTACGACGAAACCGGCGCGCGGCTCCCGGACGACGACCTGCCGTCTGTGCACACGCGGCGCACCGGCATCACGCACAACGGTCTCGTCGTGCGGCTGCGCCGTTCCGACAAGCGGGACGTCTGGGTGTCGGTGACCTCGCGGCTGCTCGATCCGGACGACCCGAACGGCGGGTCGGTGGTCACGTCGTTCACCGACATCACCGAACGACGCGCGATCAGCGCCCGGCTCGCGCACGAGGCAACGCACGACCCGCTCACCCGGCTGGCCAACCGCACCCTGGTACTGGACCGGCTCGACCGGCGGCCGGGGGCGGTCACCGTGCTGTTCCTCGACCTCGACAAGTTCAAGCTGATCAACGATTCCCTCGGCCATCCGGTCGGCGACCAGGTGCTGCGCATTGCGGGCGAGCGGCTGCGCCGGGCGACCGGACCCGACGACGTGGTGGGCAGGCTCGGCGGCGACGAGTTCGTGGTGGTCACGTCCGCGACGACCGGGCAGGCGCAGGTCCGGGCGTTCGCCGCGCATCTGCGGTCGGTGCTGGCGGAACCGGTTTCGGTGCACGGCAGGCAGCTGCACCTCGACGCGAGCATGGGCATCGTGCTCGTCGAACCGGACGACCGGCGCAGTGCCGAAGACTTGCTGCGCGACGCGGATGTCGCGATGTACCAAGCGAAATCCCGCGGCCGCGGCCGGTTCGAGTTCTTCGACGTCGCCCTGCGGATGCGCATGCAGCGACGGCTGCGGATGGAACAGGACCTTCGCGACGCCGTCCACAGTGGACAGTTGTGGCCGGCCTACCAGCCGGTGGTGGACCTGCGTACCGGCGACATGGTCGGGGTCGAGGCGCTGCTGCGCTGGACGCATCCCAAGCACGGCGCGATTTCCCCCGCGGAGTTCATCCCGCTCGCCGAGGAAAGCGAGCTGATCAACGTGCTGGGCAAGTTCGTGCTGCGCGACACGACGCGCGAGGTCGCCGCCCTGCGTACCGGCCGCGGCCTCGACCTGAGCCTGAAAGTCAACCTCTCGGTACGCCAGCTCGACGACCCGCATCTGGTCCCCGCCGTCCGCGACGCGCTGGCCACCACCGGACTGCCGCCCGGCGCATTGACCTTGGAGGTCACCGAAAGCGCGTTGATGCGGGACGCGTCGGCGGCCGCGGAAGTGTTGTCCGCCTTGCGTTCCCTTGGCGTACTGCTGGCGATCGACGACTTCGGCACCGGGTACTCGTCACTCGCCCAGCTACGCCGGCTGACCTTGGACACACTCAAGATCGACCGCTCGTTCATCACCGGCATCGCCGAATCCCGCGACGCGGCGGCCATCGTCACGAGCATCATCGCGATGGCGCACGCGGTGGACCTGACGGTGGTGGCCGAGGGCGTCGAAACCGCCGAGGAACTGGCGTTGCTGCGCGAACTCGGCTGTGACCAGGCTCAGGGGTACCACCTTGGCCGGCCGCTCGCTGCCGCGGAGCTGTTTCAGTAGCGCTCGAGCAACGCGGCCAGTTCCTCTCCGGTGAGGACGATGTCCAGGTCCTCGAGGGTTTTGCCGAGGTCGACGGGGTCGATGATGCGGGTGTCGACCGTGCCGTCCGGACGGCTTTCCTGGTACTCCCGGCCAAGCATTCGGCGGAACCTTCCCTGTTCGAGCCGCATCACCACGAGCCGCCCGGTGAACGGCGATTTCGGGTGGGTGGACGTGTAGTGGTGGAACACCTGGTAGTCGAGCGGGCGGCTGTGCACCTGCGGGAGGAACTCGTGCAGGTCCTCCCCGTCCTTCTGCAGCACCCACCAGCCGTCGCGCCGCACCATCCGATGCGGCCAGCCCGCCTGGTCGACGACCGCCCCGTCGACCAGCGGCATCGGCACGAGAATCCCGGCCCCGAACCCGACGTCGACGAGGAAATCCCGCCCCTCGGCAGTGATCACCAGCGTCATGTGGGTGTACGGCCCGCTCTTGCGCGGCTGCACCCGGGCGACCGTCCGCTGCACGCGATACCCGAGCCGCTCGGCAACGGCGGCGAACAGCCCGGCCTGCTCGTAGCAGTAACCGCCCCGCCGCCGCCCGACGAGCTTCTCGCTGACGACATCGAGCTCGATCCCGCGATGCCGCCCGAGCACGACGTCGACGTTCTCGAACGGAATCGCCTCGACGTGCGCCTGGGCAAGCCGCGAGAGGGCCGCTGCTGACGGCTCCTCGCGCGACTTTGGCTGCTTTGGCGGCTTTGGCGGCTTTGGCTGCCCGATGCGGTCGAGGTACGCGTCGAGGTCGACTGCTTCGATGTTCCACTCCCCAGTCATGCCCCCCAGTCTGCAACCTCGACTCAGCTCCAGGTCAAGCCTCGTGCAGCACCCGCCGCACCTCGACGGCGCTGTGCCGCGCGTCCGGGATCAACGCGGCCAGCTCGACGGCCCGCTCCTGACTCTGGACATCGACGACGTAGTAACCACAGAGGAACGCCGGTGCCCCGCCGACGAGCCCGGTCTCCCGCTGAACGTCCTGGTTACGAACGCGGACAGTGACACAGTCACCCGGTTCAGCGAGAGCTTTGGTTTCGACCATCTCCCCACTCGCGGTGATGGTTTCGATGAAAGTGCCATGCCCGGCGTAAACGGCGTTCTTGTCGTCGTCGGCCAAGGTGTCCCAGACGACCGGGTCCATGTGCAGGGTGAGCAGGTACTTCATGACGTTCTCCTCCGGGTTGATGCGGTTCGGACACGAGAAGGTCGGCGCCGGACCACGGTTCCGGACATGGAGTGCGGAGAAACTTGAGAATTACTTTCAGTCACGATCTGAAAAATGTCGTACACATGTTCGATACTGCAGACACGGATCGGAGGCCGACCAGCCTCCGCGCGAAGGCACTAGGCTGAAGGGGTGGGCACCATGAAGCGTTCTGAGCACGCCGCGCTCATCGCGCTGCTCCACACTCGGCCGGACGGGCTGAGCTGGCCGGAGATCACCGCCGAGGTGCTCACCAGCGGAAGCGCGCTGAACACCTGGCGCGATCACATGCCCGACACGCTGTTCGCCGATGCCGGTGAGCATCCGGCTGTCGTCGCGGCCCACGATCAGCTGGAATCCTGGGAAAAGGACGCCATCAACTTCCTGTCCGTCCTGGACCGTGAGTACCCGATCCGCCTCCGCGGCATCTACGAGGTACCGCCGATGCTGTTCTGGCAAGGGGCACTGCTCGCCGAAGACCCGGCAGTATCGGTGGTCGGCTCACGCAACGCTTCCGAGCGAGGCCTGCGGATCGCCGGAGAAGTCGCGAGGGCACTCATCCGCGAGGACGTCACCGCGGTAGCCGGGCTCGCAACGGGGATCGACACCGCAGTGCACCGAGCAGCGCTGGACGCGGGAGGCCGCACAGTCGCAGTGATCGGAACCGGAATCACGCGGTACTACCCGGCAGCCAACCGAGGGCTCCATGAGGAGATAGCGCGGCGCGGTCTCCTGCTGTCCCAGTTCTGGCCGGACGCTCCACCACAGCGCCACAATTTCCTGATGCGCAATGCGACCATGTCCGGTTATGGACTCGCGACCGTAGTTGTCGAAGCGGGCGAAATGAGCGGGACACGCGTCCAGGCACGAAAGGCAGTGGAGCACGGTCGTGCCGTGATCTTGACCGACGAAGTCGTCCGGCAGAACGAGTGGGCGCGGAAGCTCGAAGGCAGGCCAGGCGTGTACCGCGCGGACAGCCTGCGCGAAGTGCTCGATACCGTCCGGCACGTCATGGCCGAACAACACAGCGCCGAAGCTGCGCTGAGCCGACTTCGCGCTGCCCTGTGAACGAGGTCCCTGCCGACAGAGCCTTGAACCTGACGCTCGAAGCAGCCCTCGTCGGATCGGCCGGCGGGTATCTGCGGAACGCCGTACGCATCGCCGGCACGACATGCCTGGTCTGCACGACAACTGTGAATGCGGGAGACACCTACTGCCATGCTTGCGCACGGCACCGGTCAGCCGGCCGCAGGCAACTGACAGCCGACCACGTCGCAATGCTTACCTACGCTATCGAGGGGACCCAGTCGCATTGGTTGATGCGCGGGTACAAGGCAGCAAGCCCAATCGGCATCACTGAGCACCGGAACGTCGTTGCGCTGCTGTGCATCATCAGCCTCGATCTGCACCGGAACTGCGTCGAGCGGATGTCGGGCCGTCGCGTGACGCACTGGGCGACCGTTCCCTCCCTACCCGCGAAGGCCGGTGAACATCCACTTCACGCACTCCTTGCGCCCGGAATGGCCCTGCCGGATGCACCACTGACGGCCGCCACCCAAGTCACCGCACCGCGCGACTTCCGCGCAGATCACTTTCGAACCGGCATCCAGCTCCCCCGTGGTTCGCACGTCCTCGTCATCGACGACACGTGGACGTCAGGCGGCCATGCCCAATCAGCGGCGCTCACACTGCGGCGAGCAGGTGCCACGACGGTGTCAGTGATGGCGCTCGCGCGATACTTCAAGCCCGGCTACGGCTCCAACGCAGCCTTCATCAAGACCCACTTGG
The DNA here is from genome assembly GCF_000717335.1 of Amycolatopsis jejuensis. GTDB lineage: Bacteria > Actinomycetota > Actinomycetes > Mycobacteriales > Pseudonocardiaceae > Amycolatopsis > Amycolatopsis jejuensis. The sequence continues at coordinate 174,522 of NZ_JNYZ01000012.1, read as the reverse complement.
ACAAGGACTACGACCCGCTGTGGTGCCCATGGACCAGCGGCATCTGCCCTGACTAGCAGTCACTCAGTGTAATGGCAACCCTTGAGTCCCACCTCGAACCGGGGATTTTGGATGGGAAATTACACCCACGGTCACGACTGTTGTGACGGGAACCACTCTCTGGTGTGATGGTCCGGATCCCTACCAGCCAGTAGCCGCCCCTCCTCGAAGGGAGCCCGATGAAGACCCCTCGACCACTGGCCCGGGCCAGTACGGCCGCGGTGCTCACCGCAGCCGCGACGCTGGTGCCCTCGACCGCGTGGGCGGCAGCCCCGGCGTGGGCGCCCGCCGACAGCGCTGCCGTGCATCCCGGCGTCCAGACTCATACGAACGGGGCTCAGTGCACGTCGAACTTCGTGTTCACCAACGGGTCCGACGTGTTCCTCGGCCAGGCCGCGCACTGCTCCGGCACCGGCGGCCAGACCGAAACCAACGGCTGCACCGCGGGTTCGCTCCCGCTCGGCACGCCGGTCGAAGTCACCGGCGCCAGCAAGCCGGGAACCCTGGTCTACAACTCGTGGCTCACCATGCAGGCGCGGCACGAAAGCGACGCGAACACCTGTCAGTACAACGATCTCGCACTCGTGAAGATCGACCCGGCGGACGTCGGCAAGGTCAACCCGAGCGTCCCGTTCTGGGGCGGGCCGACCGGCCTCAACACCACCGGCACGACCCAGCTCGCCACCGTACTGAGCTACGGAAACTCCGAACTGCGCGGCGGAATCACTCAGCTGTCACCGAAACAGGGCGCCAGCCTCGGTGACACCGGCGGCGGCTGGAGCCACACCGTAGTCACCGTGACCCCCGGCATCCCCGGCGACTCGGGCAGCGCCTTCCTTGACCGCAGCGGCAAGGCGCTTGGCGTGTTGAGCACGTTGAACATCCTGCCGCAGCCCGGAAGCAACGGCGTCGGCGATTTGTCGAGGGAACTGGCGTACGCAAATGCGCACGGCGGGCTTGGCACTGTACAGCTGGCCGCCGGGACGACTCCGTTCCGCGGTCCGTTGCTCTGACGTCCGGCCGCCTCCGTCCAATGTGGACGGAGGCGGCTTCTCGTCATCGCGGCATGGTGGTACCCCACGAAACCCCCCGCCGCCCCGAAATCCCCAGCAGAAGCTCGAGCGCCGTACCCCGCACCTCGCGCCCGTCGCCGATCGACAAATCCGCATCGACCGCAGTCACCCGCACCCGCTTCAGCACCTCCCGCGCCCCACCCAACGCCGCCGGCGTACGCGCCTGATACCGCAACGCCCGGACAACCACCTCGAGCGGATAGTCCCGCCCGATCCCCAGCGGCCGCCGAATGTCCTCCCCGTGCACGACCTCCTCGACGAGCCGGCTGTCCAACGGCGCCGGCGGAGTAGCCGTCCGGCCCCGCACCAGCCGAAGCCGAGCCAACGTCTCCTGCGGATGGTCGCCCCGCTCACGAACCACCCCGCGCGCATTCTGCCGATCGAAATCCATCCGCGCGCGCACCATCCCGGCAATGAACCGAACCCGCGTCGTGCGAGCCGTGTCGATCAGGTGCGCGACCACGTCGTGCACCGTCCACCCCTCGCACAGGGACGGCGTTTCCCACCGGCAGTCCTCGACCGCTGTGAGGTCGTCGATCAACGCTGCCCGCTCCGCGTGGACCATTGCCCAGATATCCGTCTTCACGTCCGCCTCCCTGAGGTCTCGTTCCGGGAGCACTACGAACGGGACGGGGCCGGATGGACCGGATGCACGAAAAATCTCGCCGGGGTGCCCGAACGGCTTCCCCGTCCGGTTGGCCGGGGCTGACACGGCCTACCAACGAAACAGCCCCCACCCAAGCCGGGTAGGGGCTGTCTTGGCAAGTAAGCGTGGCCAGGGCCGGGGTCGAACCGGCGACCTTCCGCTTTTCAGATCTCGGCAGGACCGTTCAAGGGACTCCGTCCGGGCGTCAACGCGCAGGTCAGGGCGACCGTTGAAACCTCATCAACACCCTGAACGGACACGAACTGAGACGGAGACTGAGACGGCGCCTGACCAGCCGGTACACGATGTCGGACCCGGTAGAGTGCACCTATGGCAGCCGACGAGAACGAAGACCTCAGCCGCACGGTGCGCAAGCTCGCCGTCGAGCACGCCGAAACCCGCTGGCTGGCGCTGCGCGTCGATGACGACGTCAAGGAGATCCGTGCCGACCTGCGGGCGGTCCAGCGCACTCAGCAGGAGCACACCGGCCGCTTCGACTCGATTGACGCGCAGCTGCGCTCACTTACTCAACTAGTTGGTCAAGTTCTCGAACGGCTCGAACCGCCCGGCGCCAGCCAGGGATGAGTCCGGGGTCGGCCGGAGCAGAAAAGAAAATCGCCATGAACACCCGCCCCGACACGGGGGTTGGCCAAGCTGCGTTGGGGCGGCGAGGCCCCGAACGCTAAGCTCTGGGCATGGAGCCTCCGATGCTAAACGACCACAGTCCAGAGTTCGACCGGTTAGCGCCCTGTCCGTGTTGCAAAGGTGCTACCGAATTTCGCGGTTGGGATGACGGAGAGAGTCCTGCGTCAACTCTTCGAGAACGGCACCACAAGAGTGAAATCGATCGTCCAGCATTCTGGTGCGACCATCTTTACCGCGTATGGGACAACAGCACCGATGAGTGGGTTTACGTGGCCGAGCCATATAACCTTCCAGATCAGGCGTTTCCCGACTTGGCGTTTCTTCGCAACGAGGGCTGGAAAGTTCTTGTTTCCGCGACAATGGCGCGCCATTACCCAGGTCGCACTGTAGCCATTTTGATCAGGCGCGGCGAATTCAGAACGGAAGTCTAAGCGCGGCCCCGAGGTCCCACATGCTGTCGATCACGAATGCGCCGGCCTCCCCCAGCACGTCACGTTTGCCAGGCTTGTTCGCGTAGCCGATGCACCGCACTCCGCACGCCCGCGCAACCTCGACGTCCGTCACCGAGTCCCCCACGAACACCACCTCGCCAGCCCGCAACGCCAGCGCGTCGAGCGCGGCCCGCATTGGCCAAGGATCGGGCTTCATCCGGTGCGGCATCCGATAGGCACGCCCGATCACGGGCCACACGCGCCCGGCAACGTCGGCCCGCACACAGAACCGCTCAACCGCGGCACCCGCATTGTTGCTCACGACCGCAACGCGCCGACCAGAGGCGAAAGCCGCCGCAATCGACTCCAGCGCCCCTGGCGTTTCTGCAGCAGACTCCACCGCTCGCATTTCAGCGCCAATAAGAAGATCTTCTATCCTTTCAAGGATTGCGGGGCCGACGCGGTGAATAACCTCAAGCGGATCATCCGTCTCGAATACCTCCCCACTAGCTTCCTCCAATTCGCGAGCGACGCGCTTAGCTGGAAATCCCGAGAACACATCGCATATCGGACCATCGAAGTCGTAAATTACCGCGCGAGCGTTGGCGACAAGCTGGCCGATTTCGTCCCGTTCACTCGCCATCCGAGTACTCCCGCGCGACAGAATCCCAGACACTGTTGAACCACTTCTGCGACTGCTCTACATATTGCGAGCTGATCGATGTCTCATCGTCAGTCGTAGAGTAGTGGAAAAGAACCGCGTCCTTGCCCATCGGGTCGAAGATATCGACAGGTTTCCCGCCGATCGCAACCGAGTGTTCGACCACCGGATAGAAACCGAAGAACGCCTCAGATTCGTTGAGGATATAGAGCTTGAAAAGCGGTGAAGTTGGAAAGACACGGACTTGCGCTGATGCTGATTCAATGACCCCAAGGGCCGAAAGCTCTTGGACGGTGTCCACAATTCCCAACACTGATCGCTCCGTAATTCTCCGTGCACGATCTCGAACAGCCGGAGAGTCAGAGCAGTCCGAGGCAAGAGCTGGAAGCCCCATTGGCAGCGAAAGGTCGGGGAGCAGGATGCGAACGCGCAGGCTGCTCGGATGCAGACGGCCGGCGCGCACCTTGTCGAGCGGCTCGCTCAACACGCCTTGCAGCGTCTCACCAGAGAACCCGGCGAAGTCGATCGCCACGTCGCCCTGCTCAAAGACCTTGTCCATGTGCGGTCGCAGGCCGACAGCGCGTTCGGTTCGCTGTCGGACGTACGAACCGCGCCCCTGGCGCGTAACCACCAGCCCGTCATCCCGCAGGATGCCTACCGCCTTCTGCGCAGTCATCGGCGCGACACCAAAGTGCGTGGCGAGTTCGGCATACGACGGGAGCCGGTCCCCCGGCTCGAACTTCTTCGTCAAGATCGCCGCGCGGAGAACGGCCACGACCTGCTGAAACGGCGGACGGGGGTCGTCAGGGTCGATCTGCTCCAACTGCTCCATGCCGCACAGAGTACGGGGAACACCGCTAGGCCGACTAGGTGAATCACCTCGCATTATCCTGTCTACTAGAAGACCTAGCTTGACTCAACTAGCAGACCTATCTAATGTCGCAGTTGTCGCCGCTGCTCCTCTAGGAGCACAAGACAGCAAGCGGCCCCGGCGGTGCTGGAACACCGGCCGGGGCCTTACACCGAAACTTGGGAGCAACGATGCAGGTCGAGGATAACGGCATCTACCGCGTGAAGTTCGTCGCGGAACTGTTGGACGTGCACCGCTCGACGGTCTACCGGGCTATCGAGTCCGGCCAGCTGGAAGCGCTTCGCCTGAACGTCTCCGGCATGGGCAACAGCAAGAACGCGCTGCGGATCACCGGAGCCTCCATCAACGCCTGGCTCCGCACCTGCACCGAAGGCGTCGCGGCCCTGACCGCCGCCGACACGACCGCTACCGACGCGGCGGAGGTGGCGTGATCATGGCTGCCTACTGCGCGCTGCCCGCGTCGGTGAAGCGACACGAAGACCTCACCGAGGCCGAGGTGACCACGTTGGTGCTGGCCGCCCAGACCGGCGACCCGCACGCCTTCGCCGAGCTCTACCGCCTCTACTACCAGCGCATGTACCTGTGGATGCGGTCGCACGCCCCGGACCCCGGCGACGCTGAGGACCTGGTGCAGGAGCTGTTCACGCGGCTGCTGACCGAGCTTCCCGACTACCAGCCGCGCGAGGGCAGCCCGTTCGTGGCATGGCTCTACGGCGGAGCCAAGCTCACCCTGCGCCATCACGGGTGGAGCTGGACCGAGCAGCAAGGGGCACCGGCCGAGGCGGAAGCCGATCGGTTGCTGCGCGGCCACGACGACCCGGACACCCAGGAGCTGTCGGGGCCGGTGTCGGCCGCGTTGGCGAGCCTGCCCGCCGGGCAGCGCCGCAACGTCGAACTGCGCTACCTGGACGGGCTGCCCCGCCCGACCGTGAGCGCGGTACTCGGCTGCACCACCAGCGCTGTGAACAACAGCTGCTCCGAGGCGCTGAAGAAGCTGCGCCGCCAGCTGGCCGGCCTCGCCCCCGCGCGTCGCCAGGCCGCCCAGCCGGTGGAAGGGTCCACGGTCTTCACGCTCAAGGACGCGGCCGTCCACTGTGGCCGGTCCCGCAGCGGCCTGAGCCACGCGGCTGCGGAGGGGCGGCTGGTCTCCTACTGGCGCGACGGACAGCGCGTGGTGACCGCCGACGACCTGGCCGCCTACCTCGCCCGCACCCACGCCGCCGCGCCCGTGGCGTCGGTGATCCCGCGGCCGCGGACCAGCCCGGAGAACGCCGACCCCTCGGCGCTGGATGGAGAGGTGGCGTGCTGATGTCGCTGTTCGACGTGGTGCGCCGCTTCGGGACCTGGCGGCTGGTGCTGTTCACCGGCTCGCTGCTGGCGTTCCTGGCCCTGCACCTGATCCGGATTCCGCTGGTCCTGCTGGCCCTGGTCCTGGAAACAGCGCTCGGGCTGCTCAACGACACCGCCACCCGCCAGGCCAGCGCACCGCCCCGGCGACCGGTCAACGACTTCTACGCCCACACCGGGCAGGCAGGAGGTGCCTGATGTCGACGCCAGACCACGACGCCCCACCGGCCGGGACCGCGCCGGAGACCGGTGCGCCGCTGACCCGCCAGGCCAGCGCGGACGTGACCAGCACCGGCCCGGCCGGGCCGACCGCCACCGTACGAGCTGCGGTGTGGGCGGGCTGCCACCTCGGTGAGCTGGCCGCGATCACGGTCACTGGCTCGCTGGCCATCACGGTCAGCGTCTGGTTCGCCGCCCTGGCCGCGCTGCTGGCCCTGGCGTGGGCCGGGCAGGAGTACCGCGCCCACCAGGCGGACAAGGCACAGGGCACCGGGCAGGACGAGACACGAGAGGCAGGTGAGCGAGCATGAGCACGACAATGACGGGTGGTCAGGAACCGGACCCGGCTAGCGGGTTCGCCGACCAGGTCGCGGGCTGGCTCGCCGACACCACCGCCCCGGCACCGGCCGAGGTGGCCGGCGGGGAACCGGCGGTGTCCAAGCGGGTCGCGGCCATGCGGGCCGAGGTGGCCGAGGCGCGCCAGCTCGCGCCGCTGCTGACCGAGGACGCCCCGCTGGCGCTGGACACCACACGGGTGCGCCGCCGCCGCAAGCAGGGCCGCGAGGCCGCCGCGCTGCACGCCCTCGGGCAGGACCCGGCGGTGCGGGCGTGGCAGGCCGCCCGCTGGCGGCTGACGCTCACCGTCACCGGCGGGGTGGCGCTGGTGCTGGCGCTGGCCTGGTCCACCGCCGGGGTGCAGGCATTCGCCGCCGAAGGCGCGCCCGCCTGGTCGCCGGGATGGGTGTTCGCGTGGCTGGTCGAGCCGTTCATGTCCCTGGCCCTGCTGACCGTGGTCGCCGCGCGGGCGTTCATGGCCACCCGTGGCCGGCCCCTGAACGACCGCCGGTTGGTGCGGGTGGAGCGGCTGTTCCTCGGGCTCACCCTCGGCATGAACGCCTGGCCGCACCTGCCCGGCGTCGCGGACACCTTCACCGTGTCGGGGCTGGTGCTGCACATCCTCGGGCCGATCGTCGCGGTGGCGGTGGTGACCGCGCTGCCGATCATCTGGAACGCCTTCGCCCAGCTCGACCACGACACCACCACAAGGACCGCGACGGATGCCGGTGACGGGTCCGGGAGCGGGCCGGGTGTTACCCCCGTTACGTGCAGGGAAAACACGCCCCTCCTGCCAGCAGCACCGCCCGCCTTACTCACCCGCGCCCGGGACCTCATCGACACCGGGGACCTGCCCGCCGCCCCATCGGCGCGGGCGCTGCAGAAGACCTTGCACTGCGGGATGGACGACGCCCGCGCCGTGCGCGACGAACTCAAGGAGCAGCAGGGATGACCCCCACCAACCACACCCACGGCACCGACAACGGCAACGGCTCCGGTGGGGGTGAGCGCCTGGCGCCGGTGCGGCACCTGTACGCCCACCGCGTCACCGACCCCGCCGGCCCCGGCACCGACGTCATCGACGGCGAGTTCGTCGAAGGCGGAGTCGTGACCGCGCAGGATTACACCCGCGCCCAGCGGGCCAAGGCGATCGAGCGGTACCGCGGCTACCAGCAGACCGCGCGGACCGTGGCCCGTGGGACACGTACCGCCGCCCAGGCCACCGGCACGGCCGCCGCCACGGTGGTGCGCACCACCCGCAGCGTGGCCACCCACCCGCGCACCCGCACCACCGTGGCGGTCGGTGCCTACACCACCGGTGTGCTGGCCGCGCCGGTTCTCGGGGTGTGGGCGACGTGGGAGCAGTTCCACAACTGGCGCACCGCCGCCGAGCACCGCGAAGGCGCCACCCACCGGGGCGAGGTGATCCACGACCGGATCGCCACGCAGATGCAGCTGCAGGAGTACCGGGAAACCCAGCTCGGCAAGCTCGCGGGCGCCCTGTCCAGCCGGACCGCGATGGTGTTCTACGGCCTGGCCGCCCTCGCCGAGGCCCCCGCGGTGGTGGACTGGTCGCTGCACGAGTGGCCGGTGTGGGAGTACTCCCAGGCCGTGGCCACCATCGACCTGACCTGCGGTGCGGCGCTGGCCGCGCTGCTGACCGTGAATGGCTGGGTCTACCTGCGCAAGGTCTTCAAGCGCCGCAACCGCAAGCGCGTCGGCACGGTCGCCGACGACGGCAACGCCCTGCAGGTCCTGCCGATCGCCGAGGCCCGCCACGACCGCGCCGCGCTGGAGCTGCTGCGCCGCTCGCTGCTGGCCCAGGGCGTGGAAACCAACCCGATCGCCGGGCGCCGCACCGCGTGGGGTTGGGAGCTGGAACACCAGATCGTCGGCGGCTCCGGGAAGCGGCCGGCGGACGTCATCAAGAAGCTGGAGCAGATCGAAACCGACCTGGACGTCCGGCAGAACGGCGTCCTGGTCCAGCCCCACACCGAACGCCGCGCCCGGTTCACCACCCGCATCATCGAGTCCGACCCCTGGGCAAAGATGCCGCCGCTTCCCGTGTACCCCAACGGTTCCCGTCGGCTGGCCGACCCGATCGAACTCGGGTTGCGTCTGGACGGGCGGACCATGTCCGCCTCGTTCCTGTCCACCCACGCGATCATCCTGGCCGCCTCCGGCGGCGGGAAGTCCGGCCTCATCCGCGCCATCGTTGACGGCCTGGCCCACACCGCCGACGCGATCCTGTGGGACCTGGACCCCTCCGGCGTCGGCCAAGCCCCCCAGGCCGACGCCATGGGCCTGCGCGCCCTCTCACCGGAGGACTGCGAGCAGGCCCTGACCATCGCCCTCGGGATCGCGACCGCGCGGACCCGGATCAAGGACCGCCTGGGCATGGGCGACGAGTGGCAGCCCACCCCGGAATACCCGGCGCTGGTGGTGGTGCTCGACGAGTTCCCGCGCCTGAGCAAGGAGGCGAAAGCGCTGGCGGTGGCGCTGCTGCGGGTGGCGCGCAAGGCCGGAGTGGTGCTCATCTTCGCGTCCCAGTCGGCGAAGAAGGACGCACTCGGCGACTCCGTGGCCGCCGAGGTCGCGTGGAAGGCGGCCGGCCCCGGCCTGGCCGACTACCAGACCCGGCTTCTCTTCGGCGACAACGCCGTCTCCGAGGGCTACACCCCGGGCAACTACCGGCCCAAGCGCGGCTCGCGGCTCAACGACACCGGCACGTTCTTCCTGGAAGGCTGCGCCGAAGGCGACGAGCCGATCCCCACCCGCGCCCTGTGGTTCGACAACAAGATCGCCGAACAGCGCGCCCGCCGCGCCGCCCAGGCCGGACGGCCGGAGTGGGACACAGCGACCCTCCAGGCGGCCGGGGTCACCGCCGCGCAGCTGTCGGGCTCCACGAGCCCGGAAGACGCGGCCGTGGCGCAGCGGGCCGCGTTCGATGACGAACAGCGCCGCACCCGCCTGGGCATCCTAGGCGAGGTCGTCGACTACCTCGCCGACGACCTCGCTACCTGGCAGGCCGGGACCGAGGGCGCCCGCGACGCGGTGTCCTCGACCGAGCTGGCCGAGGCGCTGGGACGCGGGTCGGGCAAGGCGCTGGCACGCGACTTCGCCGACTTCCACCTCACCCCCGGACAGGTCCGCATCCCAGGCGAGGACGGCGAGGACAAGCAGGCCCGCGGCTACCGCTTCGCCGACATCCTCGCCGCCGTCACCACCACCGAAAGCAACACACAGTAACCATCGGGAGTGTCATCGGCCGCGCGCCGGGCGCGCGAACCGTCACAACCCGCGTGACACCACACGCAGTGACCTGACCAGCACCGACGACGCTTGTGACACTTGCGGACATTTCCGCAGGTGACGGCCACAACCCGCCCCAGCGGCCACCCCCAGAGGGTGCCCGCCGAAGTGTCACACCCACCCGCGACCACGCACCGTAATCAGATCTTCGGGAGGCTCCCATGACGACCGCCACCGCGACCGACGCCCTGACCGACCCGCGACGGCAGTTCCTCGGCGCGCTCATGCTGCTGCCCGCGCCCGCCGCGCGGGCAGCACTCGCCGGGATGCGGGCCGACGACTTCGGCCACGGCATGGCCGCCCACGTCGCCCAGCTCGCCATCGAGACCGTCGCCGCCGGGCACGCCCCCGCACCCGTCACCCTCTACACCCACGCCCTCACCACCGGGGCCGCGCCCGGCGAACACCGCCGCCACTGGCTCTCGCACTGGCTCATCGACACCTACCGCGACGCCCCGCCCGCCGCGCTCGGCCCGCACCTCAAGACGCTCGTGCTGGAGGCCGCGTGGCGCCACGCCGTGGCCACGCACGCCCGGCGGCTGGCCCAAGCCGCCGAGGACTCACCCGCCGACGTCCTGCGCGAGCTCACCGACGACACCACCGCCGACCAGCTGTGGACCCGCTACCAAGCCGCCTGCGCCAGCACCAACCCTGCTCCGTTGCGGAAGGCCGCCTGATGACCCGTACCCACCCGCCGGCCGGGCTGTCCACATCGGACGTCCCGGCCACCCTCGGCGCGTTCGAGGCCAAGGCCGCCGCCGCGGTGGCCCGCGCCCGCGCCTGGCTGCCCGCCATCGACGACGCGGTGTTCAGCTGCTACCTCGGAGACCTCGTGGAGCAGCTGGCCCCGACCAGCGAAGCCGACCCCATCGCCATCTACGCCTCCCTGCTGGCCTTCGCTGGAGTCCACCTCGGACAAGGCCCGCACGTCCGAGCCGGAGACGACCCGCACCCGCTGCTGATCTGGCCGCTGATCATCGGCGACACCGCCACCGGCAAGAAAGGCACCTCCTGGTCGGCCGCCAAGCGCGTCATCGCCGACACCGACACCGACTTCGCCACCACCAACATCAAGGGCGGCCTGACGTCGGGGGAAGGGCTGGCCCAGCGCTTCGCCCTCGACAACGACGGCGAGCCGCCGGAGGACCTGCGGCTGCTGGCGCTGGAACCCGAGTGGGGCGGGGTCATGGCCAAGATGCGCCGCGAGGGCAACAGCCTCTCCGCCATCCTCCGCCAAGCCTGGGAAGGCGGGGACCTCTCGACCCTGACCGTCAACGCCCGCATCGCCCCGCAATCCCACGTCGCGATCCTCGCCCACATCACCCCCAAGGAGTTCAAAGACAGGCTCTCCGACGCCGACATGGCAGGCGGCACCTACAACCGGTTCCTGCCGCTGGCCGTGGCCTGGTCCACCGCCCTGCCCGACACCACCGGCGCAGACCCCGGGCTGGTCTGCTCACTGGCCGCCGACCTCGCCGACCGACTCGCCACCGGCGCCGCCCTGGGCGCGCTCGAACTGGCCGACGACGCGCGCGAGCTGTGGCGTGACCTGTACCTGGAATTCAACACCGGCGACCACCACGCCAAAGTCGCCCAGTTCGTCTCCCGCGCCCTGCCCTACACCAAACGCATCGCCGGGATCCACGCCGCGCTCGACGGCACCCCCGTCATCCAAACCCGCCACCTCACCGCCGCCGCCGCGCTCATCCGCTACGCCATCGACACCGCCTGCACCCTGTTCACCCACACCATCAACCCCGCCAAACTCGCCGCCTGGATCGCCGACGCAGGCGAGACCGGCCGCACCCGCAAAGACATCACCACCGGGTTCTTCAGCGGCAACACCCACCGCGCCGACATCGACGCCGTCCTGACCCAGCTCACCGACACCGGAACCATCACCCGCAGTAGCCGACGCCCGGACGGCGGCAAGGGCCGCAACATCGAGATCTACACCGCCCGAGGCCACCCCCAGAACTAAACGAACTAACGAACTAACTCACTGACCAGCGCAAACGCCCGCGCATTCGAGTTCATTAGTTCGTACCGAACGAACTAATGAACCCCAACCCCACCGCAAAACCACAGGTCAGCGCATTAGTTCGTTAGTTCGTTTAATTCTCCACCCCGCGCCCGGCACGGCGGCCGACACCGACCAACTCAACTACCCACCGTCACCCCCTCTGCCAGCTTGCGACCCAGCCACCTCGCCACGGCTGGCAGGAGGCACAGCAGCAACCGAGCAAGTCCACACCGCAACGGGCGCCACCAGCTGGCCCGCACACCGCACGCACACCAACAACGCTCCGGCCCCGGCCGGAGCAGAAGGAGACAGCTCGCCATGACAACGCCACCCGAAACCACGACCGCGCAACCGCGCGAACTGCTCAAGGTCGAGGCCGCAGCGAAACGCCTCAGCGTCGGCCGCACCACCATGTTCAACCTCATCAAGGCCGGCCACATCGAAACCGTCCAAGTCGGCCGCCTCCGGCGCGTTCCCGACACCGCCATCACCAGCTACATCGCCAAACTCACCGCCGCCCAACACGCAGCCTGACCGAAAGGAAAACCGATGCCACGCAAACAACGACCCGAGGGCACACGCGCACCCAACGGCGCCAGCTCGATCTACCTTGGAAAGGACGGGAAATGGCACGGTCGCGTCACCATGGGAATCCGTGACGACGGCAAGCCTGACCGGCGCCACGTCGAACGCAAAACCGAGGCTGAGGTCATCGAAGCCGTTCGCACGCTTGAAAAGCAGCGCGACTCGGGCAAGGTCAAGAAGGCCGGTCGCTCGTGGACGGTCGAAAAGTGGCTGGCCCACTGGCTGAACAACATCGCGCTTCCGTCCGTCCGCTACAAGGCCGGGAACGCGTACCGCACCGCGGTGAACAAGCACCTCATTCCGAATCTGGGTGCGCATCGCGTCGACAAGATCGAGCCGGAGCACTTCGAGAAGCTGTACGTGAAGATGCTCAAGTCCGGGCTCAAGGCAGCGACGGCGCACCAGGTGCACCGTACGGCGCGGACCGCATTCGGCGAAGCTCTTCGTCGAGGCCACATTGTCCGCAATCCGGCGGAGTTGGCGAAGCCACCGCGCGTCGAGGAAAAGGAGATCGAGCCGTTCGAGGCGAACGAGATCGGGCGGCTTCTGGTGACCGCGCTCGCGCGGCGGAATGGCGTCCGGTTCGTGCTCGCGCTCGCGCTCGGCACGCGGCAGGGCGAAACGATCGGGCTGAAATGGTCGCGGCTCGACCGGGAGCACCAGGCGTTGCGGATTGCCAAGCAATTGCAGCGCCAGACCTGGCAGCACGGGTGCGATAACCCGCACAAGTGCGGGGCGAAGTACCACAAGGTGAGGTCCTGCCCGGAGGACTGCAAACGGCACCATCGGAGGCCGTGCCCACCGCCGTGCTCGCTGGACTGCGTGAGCCACGCCCGGTGGTGCCCGCAGCGGCACGGTGGCGGCCTGGTCGAGGTCGACGTGAAGTCGTCGGCCGGCCGCCGGGGCATCGTGCTGCCGAACAGGCTCTACGAACTGCTGACGACACACGAGGACCAGCAGGCCAAGGAGCGGGAGCACGCCGGGTCCGAGTGGCACGGGGGCGAGTGGATGTTCACCCAGCCGAACGGGAAGCCGCTCGACCCACGCCGGGACCTGGACGAGTGGAAGGCGCTGCTCGAAGAGGCCGGGGTGCGGGAAGCCCGGTTGCACGACGCGCGGCACACCGCGGCCACCGTCCTGCTCGTGCTCGGGGTGCCGGAGAGGGCCGTGATGGAGTTCATGGGCTGGTCGAACAGCACGATGGCGAAGCGGTACCAGCACATGACCGGCGGGCTCCGCCGGGACATCGCGGACCAGCTGAACGAGTTCCTGTGGAAGCCCGAGCGCAAGGCGAAGGGCAAGCGCCGGAAGGGCCGCAAGAAGGGCGATTGAGACGGAGACTGAGACGGAGCACGCGCGAAACAGCCCCCGCCGGTTTCGGTGGGGGCTGTTTTGGCTGATCAGAACGGTGGCCAGGGCCGGGGTCGAACCGGCGACCTTCCGCTTTTCAGGCGGACGCTCGTACCAACTGAGCTACCTGGCCGCGAACGCCGACTGGGAGCCGAACGATCTTGCGACCCTGACGGGACTCGAACCCGCGACCTTCGCCGTGACAGGGCGACGCGCTAACCAACTGCGCCACAGGGCCTTACTGGTACTGCGTACTCCCAACGGGATTCGAACCCGCGTTGCCGCCTTGAAAGGGCGGAGTCCTAGGCCACTGAACGATGGGAGCCCGGTCAGGTTTCGGCTAACCGGCCGACCGCGCTCTCAGGGTCCCCCTGGGAGCGAATACAAGCATAGGGCACGTCCGGGCCGCCGCGCACCGGGGGTTCGCTAAGTCGTTGACAGGGCTGCGACCTGCGGCAACGAACATCCCGCCGGTCAGCTGGGACACTGCGGGGGTCGCATGCACGCGCTGCCGTCGATACGGGAACCCGGAGCGGTGAAGCTCGAGATCTCCCCGCACGTGCGCTCTGGATCCGGGCCCGCACGCGAGCACTCAGCCCACGCCAGCCGTCAGCAAGCTTCCGAGCCCGCGCCTCAGCTCAGCCGAAGCATCAGCCACTCCGCCGCAAACCGGCAGAACCCGGCCGCGTCAGCGTTGCACCGGTGCCTGACCGTCCTCCCCCGGTGACAGGCCCAGCATGTCCAGCAGCTGTGTGCAGTCCTCGACCCCCAGCGCGCCGTTCGCGACGGCCAGCCGCGCGCGGCGGACTTGGTCGTCGGAGACTCGCTGGCCCTCTGCGGGTCCTCGTTGTACCGGCACGCCACCGGACAGTGACGTGCTTCCCCCGTCGGCACCTTCGTACCGAAGGAGGAACTGACGAACTTCGACCGATCCGCTCATGGCTCCTCCACGCGGTCCGCAACAACTGGCCGCGAGGCTAGCCAGCGACGAGCGACACCGGCAGCCCCCCGGAGAGTGAACCTGCAAACACTCTCCGCAGTACCCGGGTAATCCATTACAAGATCGCGCGGAACGGATTTCTCCCGGCTTCCCCTCGCCGATCCCGGGAACTCGTGCAACAATCGGAGTTGCTGACACACCCCCGGTCAGCGCCTGTGGAGATCCCCTCCGACCCCCGCGTTCCTCCCCCTGGCGCGGGGGTCTCTCCATTTCTGCATCCGGGCTCCCACCTGCGGATCTACTCTCTGTACTGCCTATCAACCGACAGTGGCGAAATGTGTTTACCTGATGGGCTGAACAGGTGATCGAATTACGCTTGACGGGCCGGAAATTGCGTGTGTCGTGGCTCACAGTGGTTTGTTTGCCGAGACCGAACCGTTATCGTGTGCGAGTGCCTCTTCCCTCCCTCGGCCGCCTGAGCAGCCGCACGAACATCAAAGCCGTCTCGAGCGGGCGGCATCGCAATGCCGCCAAGTCGGCCGGCGACGAAGTCGTCGAGGACACGGAGCTCACCAGCTACCTGGCCGCCCTCGCCCCGGACTCCGACCCGGAAAGCACCGGAACCGGCAACCGCTTCGGTGACGCGCAGGTCTACCAGCTGCGGATGAACCTGATCGCGAGCCAGCAGCTCAAGGAACTGGCCGTCTCGCGGAACCTGACCCCGCAGGCCCTCGCGCAGGAATGGATCCTCGAGCGCCTCTCATGGGAAGGCCAGGCCGCCTCCGCACAGGAGCGCCGCCACTCCGACGCCCTCACCGAGGAGTTCCAGCTCCCGGCCGACGCCTTCGACCAGCCCCTCGTCGGACGCTGACCCCCGATCGAAGACCCCCGGCTTCCCCCGACGGCCGGGGGTTTTCCCTTTCCGCAGCCGGGTAAGTCTCAGCCAATGGGAGAGAGCCGCGGTTTGTGCGGTGTGGTGAGGGCTGTGAACCGGCGGGATTCGTCCGCGGTGGAGGGCGGGGCAAGTTCCGGTGACCGGGCTACGGCGATGCGTTCCGGCCCGGCAGACGCGCGCGGACCCCGGCGAGGCACGTCAACCGCCCTGGGTCGGGGGTGACAGACCCGCTCAGGCTCGGCGAGGCAAGACCCGCCTGCACCAGACGCGGCAAGACCCGACCAGGCCCGGCGAAGCAAGACCGCCTGGACCAGGCGAGGCGGGTCGCCCACCCTGGCTCGGCGAGGCAGGTCCGCCCGGAACCGGCCAAGCAAGTCCCCTACGGTTCCGGCGAGGCAAGTCCTGCCCATGCCCGCCCGACTGACCCGCCCAAGCCCGGCGAAGCAAGTCAGCCGCCCTGACTCGGCGAGGCAGGTCCGCCCGGAACCGGCCAAGCAAGTCCCCTACGGTTCCGGCGAAGCAGGTCCCGCCCAAGCCCCGCCCGACAGACCCGCCCAAGCCCGGCAAGCAAGTCACCCCCTGCCTTGGCGAGGCAAGACCCGCCTGGACCAGTCGAGGCAAGCCGCCCGCCCGAGGAGTCGGGCAATTCACGTCGCGAGCGTCGCCCGGGAGCGAGACCGGTCACGCACCAAGCCGTTCACACACCGGTCGGGCCGGATGCGCCAAGCCAGCCCCACGCACCAAGCCGTTCACGCACCACCCGCCCATGCGCCAAGCCGCGCCCCCACCCCCACCAAGCCCGCCCCCCGCTGCGGGGAACAAACACCCACGAAACAAGAGAAAGGGCCCCGACGGAAACCCGCCGGGGCCCTTTACTTCAGGCCTGAGAAAACGCGCTGGGCCTGACTCAGATCGCGCGGACCTTCTGGGCCTGCGGGCCCTTCTGTCCCTGGCCGACCTCGAACTCCACCCGCTGGTTCTCCTCGAGGGTGCGGAAGCCGCGGCCCTCGATTTCCGAGTAGTGCACGAACACGTCGCCTTCGCCGCCGTCCTGCGCGATGAAGCCGAAGCCCTTCTCCGCGTTGAACCACTTCACAGTGCCTTGCGCCACCGCTGTACTCCTCGTAACAGATCCGCTTCGAATGCCACCGAAGCGGCACCCCGGCCGTCCCGGGCGGTTCCAACGAGATGAGCGAAGAGCTGGACGGCCCCACGGCTCGCGTCAGAAGTTCCGCGAGTGTGAAGCCACGAACACGCAAAACGACGGCCTGCAAGCAGCCTACCGGGATCTCGCCAAATCTGAACCCCGTTGATCGACGCGATCGGTTCCGACGTGCGCGTGTCACCGGAACGTCGTATCGCCGCCTACGCAGCGCTGTCGCCCTTGCCGGTTACTCTGATCCTGTACGCCCAGCGCACATCCGGGATGCACAGTGCGCGTTCGGACAAGTCGGGTGCGTGATAGTCACTCACTGAAGTGTGATGCTGGTCACCACTCGATCAGTCAACGCGACGGCGACTCGGGACGTCTGGGTGATCGGGGAAGCAAAAAGGGGAGATAGGGGAATCAGCGTGACTATCCGACACTTCGGACGCCGCCGGGCCGGCGTCGCGGTGCTGGGCTTGGTCGCCATGCTCACGCTCGGGGCGTGCAGCGGCGGTTCGAGCGTGAATGCGGGCGGGACGACCGGCGGCGGGCCTACCGAAGCTCCGTCCGCCACTGCGAAACCGGCGTCCGTCGCGCTCACGCCGGCGGCCGGGGCGGGGGACGTGGCGCCGGGTGAGCCGGCGAAGGTCTCCGTCACGAACGGCACCATCGGATCGGTCACGCTCGCCAACTCCGACGGCAAGCAGGTGCAGGGGCAGCCGTCCGCGGACAAGAAGAGCTGGAGCACCACCGAGGACCTCGGCTACGGCAAGACGTACAACTGGTCCGGACAGGCCACCGGCGAAGACGGCAAGCCGGTCCAGATCAGCGGGTCCTTCACCACCGTGAAACCGCGCCGGCAGATGCAGGGCAGCCTCAACGTCGGCGACGACCAGGAGTACGGCATCGCGATGCCCATCGCGCTCACGTTCCCGAGTGCGGTCAAGGACAAGGCCGCCGTGGAGCGGGCGCTGTCGGTGGAGACCACGCCGAAGACCGAAGGCTCGTGGGCCTGGCTCAACGGCGACACCTCGGTGCACTGGCGGCCGAAGGAGTACTACCAGCCGAACACCAAGGTCACCGTCACCGCGAACCTGTACGGCGTCTCGATGGGGGACGGCACCTACGGCAAGCAGGACGTGTCCGCGAAGTTCACCATCGGACGGTCGCAGATCGTCAAGGGCAACACCCAGGAACACACCATGCAGGTGATCCGGGACGGCCAGCAGGTGATGGACTTCCCGGTCAGCTACGGCCTCGACTCCGACCCGGGCCGCGTCACGCACAGCGGAGTGCACGTCGTGATGTCGAAGCACGCGACGTACTCGATGAGCAACCCGCGCTACAACTACACCGACGTCAACGTGCCGTGGGCGGTCCGGATCTCCAACAACGGCGAGTTCATCCACGGTCTCGCCGCGTCGATCTGGGCGCAGGGCAAGAAGAACATCTCGCACGGCTGCCTCAACCTGTCGCCGAAGAACGCCAAGACCTACTACGACAGCGTCCTTCCCGGCGACCCGGTGGAGATCACCGGCAGCACCCAGCAGCTTGGCTCGAAGGACGGCGACTACAACGACTGGACCTACGACTGGGCCGCGTGGACCAAGCTCTCCGCGCTGTCCGCCTGATCCACCGTGCACCACCGGGCGGCCGGGAGACCTCGACGTCTCCCGGCCGTTCGTTTTCCCCGGACCGGAGAAGAACAGGGAAATCCGATGCAACCCCGGCGCCCGCCCACCGCATGACCTTGGGTAGAGGAGCGCCACCCGGCGCTCGTGGAACCAGGAGGATCTCGTGCGTGTTCGCTTCGCTCTCACCGTCGGTGCCCTGCTGCTCGCGGGCGGCGCCGTGACCGGCGGTGCCGTGGCTTTCGCCGCACCTGCCCCGCCGCAGACCTCGACGCCGACCTCGGCGCAACCCGCCCCGGCGCCGCCCACGTCCGCTCCGACGGGCACCCGGACCCCGTCCGCCCCGGCACCGTCGGGAGCCACCCGGACCCAGGCCCCGGCCCCGGCCCCGACCCAGACCAGGGGCACCGCGCCAGGCAAGACGGCCCCGCGCGTGCCAACCGCCGTTCCCGCCGGTCCGACCGGGGACCTGCACCTGCCGTCGGTCTGGGGCTGATCACTCGGTGCCTTCGCGCTCTCGTCCGGAGTCCGGGCCAAGCTCGCCGTGGGACGGCGAGTTCGCCCGGTACTTCGGCGAGCGCGCGCACAGCCTGCGGGCCACCGCGTACCTCCTGTGCGGCGACTGGCACCGCGCCGAGGACCTCGCGCAAGCGGCGCTGCTCAAGCTGTACCTGGCCTGGCCCCGGCTGTCCCGGCACGACGCGCTCGACGGCTACGCGCGCAAGGTCGTGCTCCGGACCTTCCTGGCGGAGAATCGCCGCAGCCGCTGGAAACGGGAGCGGCTCACCGACGAACCACCCGACGTCCCGGCGCCCGCTGCCGAGACCGAGCACGACCAGCTGGTCCGGCACGCACTCGCCACGCTGGCCCCGCGGCAACGCGCGGTGCTGGTGCTGCGGTACTTCGAGGATCTGTCCGTCGAGGAAACGGCGGCGGCGCTCGGCTGCCGGACCGGCACGGTGAAAAGCCAGGCCGCTCGCGGACTGGCGACCTTGCGCGCCCGGCTGGGCCCGCATTTCAGCGCGTTGCCCGTCCCCGGAGGGAGGTGACGAGATGGCATCCGAAGACGACGACGTCCGCGCCCTGTTCGCGCAGACCCCGGACGGTCCCCCGATGCAGGTCGACGCTGCCGACCTGATCGTGCGCGGCGCTGCCGTGCGACGGCGGCGCAAGCGCTGGGCGGTCGCCGGCAGTTCCGCGGCGACCGTGGCGGTGCTCGCGGTGGCCGGTTTCGCGGTCGGCCACCGCGAACCGGCGCCGGTCATGCCTGCCGGACCCGGGCTCGCCACCGTGCCGTCCAGCCCGCCCAGTTCGTCGAGTCCATCGAGTTCGTCGAGCACCCCGCCGAGCAGCCCGGAAGCGCCCTCGGGCCCGACGCCGACCACGTCCGGCCCGTCGAGTCACCGAGACGTCCCCGGTACGTCGCGATCGCGGACCCCGCAGCCGCCGCGAACGGGTACGACGGATGCGCCGCCGACCCCCAATCCGCCTCACGGAAGCACCGCCTTACCCACTCAGACGAGCCGCTGAAACGCTTACGTACCAAGAGTGGCGGACGTCACCCGGCCGAAGTGGGTTTCGGACGAAATATCCCGGGCACTCGTGGCGATGTTCCCAGTGGCGGTCCGACCGGCCGCCGTACAGGAAGTCGCTCAGCCGGTACTCCATTGGCCGGCCCGAGAACCCGAGGAGGAAGCACCATGGTGCTCTTTGCACTGATGATCGAAACCGTAGTCGCCGTTGTGGTCGCCGGTGGCCTGGCAGCCTGGGCCCGTAAGCGCTTCACTCCTCGCGCGACCGAGGCGACGCAGAACCGCTGACCTGAACACGAAAAAACCGCCCGCCGTCCACAATGGACAGCGGGCGGTTTTTCGCGGTGCCTACTTCCCGACGCCGGCGAGCCTTCCGCCGCTGTCGGCGGTGTCGATCTGCTCGATCGGCACCTGCGAGGTCTCCGGGATCTTGAGGATCGGGACCAGCGCGATGAGCGCGGCGATGATCAGGTAGTACGCCGGCCAGTCCGCATTGCCGGTACTGTCGATCAAGGCCGTGACGACCACGCCGCAGGTACCGCCGAAGAGCGACGTCGAGATGTTGTACCCGATGGCGAACGAGCCGTACCGAACGCGCGTCGGGAACATCGCCGGGAACGTCGACCCGATCACCGCGAGCATCAGCGCCAGCAGGATCGCGACGATCAGGAAACCGACGATCAGCCACAGCAGGCTGCCGGACTGCATCAGCTTGATCGACGGCCAGCTCAGCACGATGAACCCGAGCGCCGCGGTGAGCAGCAACGGTTTTCGCCCGATCCGGTCGGACAGTGCGCCCAAGGGGATCAGGATCGAGAACTGCACTATTTCCACCCCGATGATGATCAAGGTAGAGGTGTTGGAATTGATGTGCAGCGTATCGGTGAAATACGTCGGCATCGTGGTGAGCAGCATGTAGTCGGCGATGTTCAGCAGCAGCACGATCCCGATCAGGTTGAGGATCATCCGCCAGTTGCGCTGCAGGGTCTCCTTGAGCGGAGCCTTGTCCGGCTTGTTGCCGGTCGCCTCCAGCCTGCGGAACTCCGGCGTGTCCTCGAGCTTCGACCGCAGGTAGAGCCCGACCGCACCGATCGGCAGCGCGATGAAGAACGGAATCCGCCAGCCCCAGGTGTCGAACTGCTCGGTCGACATCGACAGCGACGTGATCAGCACGACCGAGTTGCCCAGCACGTACCCGGCGAGCGTGCCCATTTCCAGGAACGAGCCGAAGAAGCCCCGGCGTTTGGTCGGCGCGTATTCGGCGATGAAAGTGGCCGCACCGCCGTACTCGCCGCCGGTGGAGAAGCCCTGGATCAGCCGAAGCAGCAGGATCGCGATCGGCGCGGCGATGCCCATGCTGTACCCGCCCGCGTAGGTCGGCAGGACGCCGACCAGGAACGTACAGCCGGACATCAGCAGAATGGTGATCGCGAGGACCTTCTGGCGGCCGAGCTTGTCCCCCAGCGGGCCGAAGAACGCACCGCCGAACGGCCGCACGATGAAGCCCACCGCGAGCAGGGCCAGCGACTTCAGCACGGCGTTGCCCTCACCGGGGAAGAACACCGACCCGATGGTCGTGGCGATCGCGCCGGAGGTGAAGACGCCGTAGTCGTACCATTCGGTCGCATTACCCATGGCGGACGCGATCACGGCGCGTTTGACGGTTCTCTGATCGACGTCGGGTTTCCCCGTCGTTGGCTCACTCATCCCCGCGGTGACCTCCTCCTGCACACGGACCGGTAGATCGGTTGGAGCACATTTCCCCAGTCTTGCCCCGTTGGCGGCCCGCGGCAGGATGAGACACGAAATTTCTACCGTACGGAATTTTCCGACTACCGTGCGCACAGGAAAGACGGCATCGCAGGTCAGGGTGGCTGCCCTCGGGTCCCGCGGCCGGGTTAACGTCGGTTTCATGAGTCGTGTTTCAGGAGCGTGGCCCCCGGTGGCAGTGGAACAGCCCGAAATCCACCCGGACGCCCCCGCCCCGGGCAGCGAGCTGGGCTCGCACTTCAGCGAATGCTTCGGCTGCGGCAACGAGGTACCCGGCGGCCTGCACCTACGCTCGGTAATCGGCGACGGCCACCTGGTGCACTCGAAGTTCACCGTGACGTCGGCCCATCAAGGCGCCCCCGGCCTGGCCCACGGCGGCCTGCTGGCGTGCGCATTCGACGAGGCACTCGGCTCAGCAGTCGGCAACCTGCTCCGCCGTCCGGCAGTCACGGGCAAACTGGAAACCGACTTCCGCCGCCCAGTCCCAGTCGGCTCGACGCTGTACGTGGCAGCCCACCTGGACGGCGTAGCAGGCCGCAAGATCTACGTAAGCGCCGACGGCAGACTGGACGCCCCGGACGGCCCGATCGCAGTAAGCGCGAGAGGCCTGTTCATCGCAGTGAATTTCGAACACTTCAGCACCCACGGCGACCCACAAGCAATGGAAAAACTACTGGCACAGCAAAACCAAAACGAGCAAGCCTGGGAAATCAACCCCTGACCCACCCTTCCGTGAAGGCCACCTTCACAGCCTTCACCCACCACCCCACCGCAGCCGACGCACCCACCGAACCCAGGCACCCAGCCCCCGCCCTGCACCCCCCACGCAACAGCTCCCCAACAGGAACCCCACCGCAACAGTCCCCCTGCAGAAGACCCAACGCGACAATTCTCAAGTAAGCGTCCGCGGCCGAATAGCATTCGCTCGATCAACCAACGCAACCCGATCATTCACACTGTCCGCCAGCCGAGCGAGCGTCCGATAAGCCCGTTCCAACCCGAACCGGACCTCCCGCTCCTCCAACTCACACCCCAGCACCCGCGACGCCTCCGCCGCCTTCACCTGCCCAGGCACCCGCAGCCACTCATACGCCGCCTCGAGCACCTCAGCCGACAACCGCGTATGCCGCTCCGCATCGAGATTCAGCCGCTGCAACCGCCCGGACGCGTCGACGAGATCCCCCTCCGTCACCGTCGGATGCTCACCGGATCCATTCCCCTGCGCCCGAGTCTTGATCTTGATCGCCGCAACCTGAGCATCAACGAAATGGGTAGAAGTAGCCGGTACCCCCTCCAGCACCTCCACCGCACTCTCCCGCGCCCCCTGCGCCAAATACACCCGAGCCAGCCCGAACGCAGCGCTCACATACGTACGATCCGTCCGCCACACCAGCTCGTAAAACCGCGCCGCACCAAAGTAATCCCCAACGCCCTCCGCACTGACCGCCAGCGCAAGCTTCGGCGCGATCTCGCCGGGAAGGTCGTCGTACACCGCGTCGAACGCGACATGCGCGACCCGCGGCCGCCCACCGGCCAGCTCGATCAGGCCGCGGTACCAGTCGATCCGCCAGTCATGTGGGAACCCGTGCCGGATCGCCAGGTACTGCGCCGCTTGCAGCTGCCGCTGTGCCTCGACGAACTCCCCCAGCTCGATCCGCGCCCGCACGATCCGCAGCCGCACCTCGATCGACTCCCGCGGCGCGCCGGTGAGTGCCTCGATCGCCTCCCGCGGGTCGAGCGCGGTGGTGGTGGCGAGGACGCCTGCCGCCGGGTCGTCGGTGTCGACCTGCGGGATCGGCAGTCCGGCAACCACTTCCGCGGCTTCCGGCAGCGGCACGCTCTCGCCCTGCTCGGGGACCACGAGGTGCACGCCGAAGGTGCGGCTCTCCGGTCCGAAGACGGTCGACGCGGCCGGGCGTGGCGACCCGGTGCCGAGCGCCATGATCTCGCGCAGGACGCCGGTGAGCTGGTCGGCCATGTCGTCGGCGGCGATGAACCGGCGGTCCGGGTCGGCGTGCGTGGCGCGCTTGAGGAAGCGGTAGTACGACCCGAAAAGCGCGAACAGCGGTACCGCGTCGGGACCGGGTAACGCGTTCTTGAACTTCGTGGTGTAGCCGGCGAATTCGAAGCTCAGCACGGCGAGCGTGCGGCCGACGGTGTAGAGGTCCGACGAGATCGACGCGCCCTGCGTGGCCAGCTCGGGGGCGCTGTAGCCGGTGGTGAAGAAGAGCGGGCTCTCGTAGTCGTCGGTCCGCCGGACGGCGCCGAGGTCGATCAGCTTGAGCTGCTCGCGGGTCTGGATCACGTTGTCCGGCTTGAGGTCGCAGTAGAGCAGACCCTGGCTGTGCAGGTAGCCGAGCGCGGGGAGGATCTCCAGCCCGTACGCGATGACCTGGCCGATCGGCAGCGGTTCCGGCCGCTTGCTCTCGCGGTGGTGCTGCAGGGCGAGCTGCCGCAGCGACTGCCCGCCGACGTACTCCATCACGATGTACCCGACGGAGTTCCCGGTGTGCGGGTCCGGATGCTGCACGAAGTTGTGGATCTTGACGATGTTCGGATGCTCGACCTCGGCAAGGAACCGCTGCTCGTTCGCCGCGGCGGCCATCGCGGTGGCGTCGCCGGTGTCGATGAGGCCCTTGAGCACGACCCAGCGATCGGAGACGTTGTGGTCCTGCGCAAGGTAAATCCAGCCGAGCCCGCCGTACGCGAGCGCGCCGAGCACCTCGTACTGCCCACCGACGAGCTCCTGCGGCTGCAGTTTCGGCAGGAACGAGAAGCGGGTACCACATTTTTCGCAAGTACCTTCGGGTTCGCCCGGCTCGCCGTCCTTGCCGCGGCCGACCTTCGCACTGCAGTTGCCGCAGAACCGCTTGTCCTCGGCCACGACGGGATTCGCGAGCACCGCCGTCGACGGATCGCGGTACGGCACCGGCGGCACGTCGATGAGCCCCGCCCCGAGCCGCCCGCGACGGGAACGACGGGTACCACGCGACCCGGTGCGCCGGGACGTGCCGGGGAAGGTGCCGGTGCCCGTGCTGCCGGAACCCGGTCCGCTGCCACGGGACCCTTGGCCTTCACTGCCCCCGGAAGGTACGACGCTGTCGGTACCCGGGTCGGGCAACGCGGCACCGTCGGCAGGCTCGGCCCGCGGCGACGGCGGCATGATGCTCTGGGTGTGCGGGGAGGCGTTGGCGAGCACGCTGGTGGGCATCGGCGCGGCAGGATCGACCGGGGCGACGGGCTGGTTCGACTGGGGGAGGATCACCGGCGCGAGGTCCCCTGGGGGGCGGGTCGGTTCCTCGTCTCGCGGTTCCCGCTGGCGCTGCGCTGCGCTGGGTTGCGCGGGGGAAGGTTGCTTGGAGCTCGGCTGACCGGGCGCGGATTGCGCGGCGCCAGGTTGCGCCGGGGCAGGTTGGTCGGCGGCGGGCTGCGCAGAGCCGGTTTGAGCAGAGCTCGGCTGCCCAGGGGTGGCTTGCGCGGCGCTGGGCTGCCCAGAGCCGGTTTGAGCAGAGCTCGGCTGCCCGGAGGCGGCTTGCGCGGCGCTGGGCTGCGCAGAGCTGGGCTGCGCCGGGCCGGATTGCGCAGAGCTGGGCTGCACGGGGCCGGATTGCGGAGGGGCGGGTTGGCGAGCCGGACCTTGCTGCTGGCGGTTCGGCGGGAGTGGGCGCTGCCCGGTCCGCGTCTGCGGTGGGTACGGCTGCCCCTGAGACGGCGGATGCGGCTGCCCCGGCGCGGGCGGCTGCCCCGGCGGGTACGGCCGTCCTTGCGGGGGCATCGGCTGCCCACCCCACGGGGCCCGCCGGGTTTGCGCCCACGGCGGCACCGGCTGCCCAGGCTGCCCCTGCCCCGGCCCGGGTTGCCCCCGATGCACCGGAGTGTTGATCAACGTGGGTGAGTCCGCGTCCTGGCGTGGTTCCAGCCGTCCCGAGACCGACGGTTCCGGGGTGTCCCAGCGCACCGGCGGGGGCGGCGTCCACGAGCCCTCCGGAGCGTCCGCCGCCGAGTCCCCCCGTACCGGCTGTTCCCCCGTGGCGGCCTGGTCGCCGTCCTCGTCCGGTGCTGCGTGCCGAGGACGGCGCGCCTCCTCCGACACAACTACCTCCCGAGCTCCCCGCGGCTTGGTCTGCCGCTCAAAAAGTACAGCGTGGTGCAAGTGGTCACCGGTACTGCGGGTCCGGTGGGTTCGCCGGGCCCAGCCGCGAGCCGACCCAGGTCTGGTAGCTGCGGGCCCAGGTGCCGTCGCCGCGGATGCGTTCCAGCACGGCGTTCACGAAGCGGACCAGGTCCGGCTCGTCCTTCGGCACGCCGACGCCGTAGTTCTCCGGCGTCATCGCCCCGCCCGCGACCTTCACGGTCGGGTCCTGCGCGGCCATGCCGGCCAGGATCGTGTCGTCCGTGGACACCGCTTCGACCTGGCCCTGCTGCAGCATCACCAGGCAGTCCGACCAGTTGGGCACCGACACCGCCACCGGTTTGGCCGGGTCGGTGGCGATCTTCGCGAGCGACGTCGACTTCTTGGCCGCGCACACGCGTTTCCCGGCCAGGTCGGTGAGCGATTCCGCGTTCGACCCCTTCGGCACGAGAATTTTCTGCCCCGCGACGTAGTACACCGACGAGAACTGCACGTCCTGGCGCCGCGCGCAGGTGATGCTGTAGGTCCGGACCACGACGTCGACCTGGTGGTCCTTCAGCACCTGCTCCCGCTGCGACGACGTGATCGCCCGGAACTGCACGTGCCCGTCCGCGGTGCCGAAGAGGGCCGCGGCGATCTCGTTGACCAGGTCGATGTCGAAGCCTTCGAGCTTGCCGGTCTTGGGGTTGCGGAAGCCGAAGAGGTACGTGGTCTGGTCGACGCCCGCGATGAGTTTCCCGCGCTCCTTGATCTTCGCCATCGTGGACCCGGGCGGTGTGTCGAGACCCGAGGTCGGCGCGAGGCTGGCGAGGGGGTTGCAGCTGGTGTCGATCGCCCCGCCCGCGGTGGCGTCCGGGCCGCCGACGCCGGCCGGCGCGGGCCAGGCCGCGTCGGTGACCGGGGCGGCCTCCATCGGCCGCGTCGCCGGCGCGCATCCGGCGGCGAGGACCGCGACGACCGTGAGCACGGCCGCCCTGGCGAGGCGCCGGATCACCGGTACTCCCGCAGTCTCTCCCGTACTCCGACGGTGATTCCGCCCGCCGCGAGCACCGCCAGTACCCCGGCGCCGGCCGCCAGTGCGGTGAGCGCGCGGTCGCCGGACCGGGTGCTGTCGAGGAATTCCTGGCGGCAGACGTCGATGGCGGACTGGAGGTTCGCGTCGAGCCGGGCGAACGCCGCGGCCGCGCTGGTGGGGCTGACGCTCGTCGCGAAGTCCACGGCTTCCTGGTACTGCCCGCCGTCGTCGAGACGACGCACCTGGAGGTGGGCCAGCGACCATTCGCGCGCGGCCTGTTCCGCCGCTTCGATCTTCTTCTCCCCGGCAGTACCGGCCGCGAGATTCCGCGCCTCACCGAGGAGCCCGCCCTTGCCGTCGGCGCCGACGAGCTGCTCGGCCAGCTTGATGAACTGCTGCTCGTACGCGCCACCGTCGCCGCGCGCGACGAGCGTGAGGGTCTCGTCCGCGCGGGCCTGCAGCGCGTAGATCCGGGCGCGCACGAGGACGTCGACCTGCGAAGTGCCGTCGGTGCGTCCAGTCGCGACGAGGCTGCCCTGCACGACAAGCGCGACCGCACCCCACAGCAGGGACAGCACAATGCAGCCGGTGGCGACGAGCAGGCCGATGTTCAGCACCCGATTCGTCCGCCGGGTCAAGTAAATCTGCGCGACCACGAGCGCCGCGAGCAGCGCGGCGATCAGCGCGACCGCGGCCCATGGGACGTCGCTGCTGCTGTCCTGCTCGTCGAAGAGTTTCTTGGTGTGGGCGTTGTAGAGCGCGTCCGCGGCGGGCAGGATCGTCGAGCGCATCAGCTGCGACGCCTCCCGCAAGTACGAAGCGCCGGACGGGAAACCCTGCCGGTTGTTCGCCCGCGCGGTCTCGACGATCCCGGTGTACACCGGCACTTTCTGGTTCAGGATGTCGACCTGGCGGGCGGCGTCGCCGACTTCCGCGGTGTCGGACGCGGCGCGGGCAAGTGCGGAACCCGCTTCGGCGATGTCCTGCTCGTACTTCTTCCGTAGCGCAGGCGGTTCGGTACCTACGGAAAGGAAAGCGCTCGCCGCGGTCGCGTCGGCGTCCGACAGTGAGCGGAACACCTGTTGTGCCGCCACCGCGAGTGGTTCGCGATGGTCGATCAAGCCGTTGATGGTGTTGTCCTTGTCCTGCACGGACAACGTGCCGACGAGCCCGGCCACGAGCGAAAGCAGCACCAGCGCAACGGCGATCAGCGACAGCCTGCCCGGTGTGGTGGTGGTCGATCTCACGACCGCGCGCACCGCCTGGCCAGGCAGCTCCAGCAGCCCGGCGATACCGCTGCGGCCTGCCGGTTCTTCCGGTGGCGGGCCCGCAGTCGTCTCCGGCCGCGTCGCAGTGCTGGTCATCCCCGATCCTCCCCGTACGCCACCCGCAGAAGGTAGCCGGTCGGGCAAGTGGCAGCGAACGACACCCGGAAGGTGTCACCTGCACGTGATCTCAGCAGACGCGCGGTCCCCGTTCGGACGTACGGCGCAGCAACCCCTGGGTTGCCGCTTCAGCCATGACTGCGCGTACGTCGACACACCATGGTCCGTCGGGCCGCAGTTCCACGTACGCGCCTTCGCCATTCATCAGCTCCAGCTCGCGTTCTCCGTCGACTGCGATGACGCCGCCGCCCGCCGCAAGGTCTACGCGTACGCCCGGGCGAAGCACGCCCCAGCCGCGTACGCCGACTGGCCGTACCAAGCCGGGAGCGATCGGCGCCTGTACGACGTACGCGGCGGTGTCGACGGGACCGAGTTGCAGCGCCACGCCTTCGGCGCTCGAGCGCGGGCTGGGGCACAGCTGTCCGGCGATGCTCGACAGCCCGATGCCGTCCGGTTCCGCGAAGGTGCAGTACAGCTCGGTGAGCGCAGACGGGTCCCAGACCGCCTTCGCGCCGACGTGCTTGCTCATCGAAACGGCTACGTCCACCAGCGCGATCTCGCGACGGTTCTTGGTGACCACTTCGAGGATGCTGACTCGCTGGGTAACGAGGTCGACGTCCACCTGTCCGGTGGCGATCATGCCTGCCGCAAGCCCGGCGACCGTGGCCTCGCGGGCCTGCGGGAAGGCGTTGTTGGTGCCGGTGGAGACGGCCAGCAGCGGCACGTCACCACACGCCTTCGCGGCCACCCGCGCGGTGCCGTCGCCGCCGAGACAGACGATCACCCCGGCTCCGGCGTCGACCATCCGGTGTACCGCATTGGCGGTATCCAGCGCGGTGCCGGTGAGCGGTCCGTGATCGCACAGCTCGACGTCGGGCCGCGGCTCTTGCCCGAGGTCCCGCAGCACGGCGGCCGAGATGCCGCCGAGGTCGCTGGACAGCAGTACCCGCTCGACCCCGGTCACCGCGAACGCGGCCAGCAGGCGACGGACCATCCTGGCCTTCTCCTCGGCCGGGACGGCCGAGGCCTGCGTGACCAGCCTGCGGATGTCCTGTCCGGACGCCGGATTCGCGACGATCCCCGCGACGATTTCCCCCATCACTCTCCCCAGTTCCTTCTCCCCTTCGGACAAGCAGACCAAATCGACCGGGTCAGCGAAAGGGTTGCAGCAAGGTTGCACCCGACCTCGCGACCGAAGATCCACAGTGGACCTGCCCGTTGACAATGCGGCGCCGGGGAGCTTCTGTCACTCCATGGGATTCGATGCCCCGGCCGTCGACTACGACCGGTTTATGGGCCGTTACGCACCGACGTTGTCGGTGGCACTGGCCGACTGCGCAGACGTCCACGAGGGCATGCGGGTGCTCGACGTGGGCTGTGGACCGGGCGGGCTAACGGGTGAGTTGTCTGCCCGCGCGGCCGAGGTCGCCGCGATCGATCCGGCACCCCAGTTCGTGGCGGCATGCCGCGACCGCAACCCGGGCGCCGACGTGCGCGAGGGCGTCGCGGAGAAGCTGCCATGGGCGGACGACGCGTTCGACGCTGCGCTGTCGTCGCTCGTGATCGGCTTCATGCGCGACCCGGACGCCGGTGTCCGGGAAATGGCGCGCGTGACCAGGCCGGGTGGCGTCGTCGCGGTGTGCATGTGGGACGTCGCCACCGGCGGCATGCGCATGCTGGGCTTGTTCTGGGACGCCGTCCAGCGATTGCGCCCGGACGTCGAGGGCGAGGCCTGGATGCCGGGCGGCGCCGAGGGAGACATCGCCGAACGGTTCACGCGAGCCGGACTGCGCGACGTGACCTCCGGCGCCCTCACCGCCCACGCCGACTACACCGGTTTCGACGACTTCTGGGAGCCGTTCACCCTCGCCGTCGGCCCGGCTGGGCAGTATCTGAGGTCGCAGCCGGAACGGGAACAGGCCGCCATCCGCGAGGAATGCCGTCGCCTGGTACCGGACGGGGCGTTCACCCTCGAAGCACGCGCTTGGTACGCGCTGGGCACTTCACCGTGAGTCAGACGAGGGCGACGAGCCCGCCGTAGGTGTAGCCCGCTTCCTCCACCGCGGCGCGCACCGCCGCTTCGTCGAGGGCGTGCGTGCTTTGCACCTTCACGTGCCCCGTTTCGACGTCGACGCGCACGTTTTCGACCCCGGACACCGCAGTGATTTCCTCGGTGACCGACTGCGCGCAGTGGCCGCAGGACATTCCGGTGACGAGGTAGCCGTTCTCGATCATGGCGCCGAGCCTACGACCCCGCTTGGTGCCCACGATCGGGTGATCCACGCTAGGTTGTCCGGCACAGAAGACGTTGGCGCGCAACAGAATCCGCATCGTGGGATTGGTTCCGCCGACAAGAGGCCGCCACCCCCGGTCCGGGAGTGACGGCCTCTTTGTATCAATCGAAGACGTGGGTCAGATCAGGCTGACCGACGTGGCCTGCGGGCCCTTCTGGCCCTGCCCGATCTCGAACTGCACGCGAGCGTTCTCCTCGAGGCTACGGAAACCGTTGCCCTGGATCTCGCTGTAGTGCACGAAGACGTCGCCGCCACCGTTGTCGGGAGTGATGAAGCCGAACCCCTTCTCGGAGTTGAACCACTTCACGGTGCCCTCAGTCATACTTAACAATCTCCATACATAACACCAAAACAGAACGCCACATCGACGCTCTGGGCCCAAACACGGACGAGGAACACCCTCGAATGAGGGAGGAATCCACGCCCGCTGAGTTCTGCGAGCGTGATGCTTTCACGAACACAAAAATCGAGACCGCGGAAAGTAAAGCACAGCCGAGCGGGCGCGGACAACCCGGATCACCGGCAGTTCACCCGGGTTGTTGGCAATCTTGCGCGGGTTGGTTTTGTACTGGGGGGGGATCGGTGGGGGTGGGTGGTTCGTGCGGCATGGCGGGGTTGGTTCCTGCGCCGTGGTGTGGGTGGTTGCTGCGCCGTGGTGTGGCTGATTCCTGCGCCATGATGCGGCTGGTTGCTGCGCCATGGTGGGGCTGGTTCCTGCGCCGTGGTGGGGCTGGTTCCTGCGCCGTGGTGGGGCTGGTTCCTGCGCCGTGGTGGGGCTGGTTCCTGCGCCATGATGTGGCTGGTTCCCGCGCCATGATGCGGCTGGTTCCCGCGCCATGATGCGGCTGGTTCCCGCGCCATGATGCGGCTGGTTCCCGCGCCATGGTGGGGCTGATTCCGGGTGCGCCGTGGTGTGTGGCTCGCAGTGGCGAGGTTCGGTGCGTTCCCTGCGGTCATGCCGGAGCTGGCCTCGGCCGATGACGCACCTGGGCTCGCACTGGCTGCGCAGTGGGCCCGGCTCGCATTCTCACCGTGGCAGACCCGGGCGCCCCGGCTCGCCGCATGGTTCACCAGCATCCCGCCGACTTGCTGTGGCAGTCCGCGATCCCTGGCACACCTGGGCTCGCACTAGCGTGCCCAGGCTCACGCCCGGCAGGTCGGACCGATGTCACTCCCCACTGGCAGGTCGCAGCGGTGCTCCGAACGGGGAACGCCATTCGGTACCCCGTTCAGGTGCGACCACCGCGACATCGTGAGCTTCCGCACTGGCGCTGAACAACACCGGCACCACACCGGACGCTCGCTGGCCGGGCACTTCCGCCCCGCTCGGGCCTCCGCGTGCCGCTCCACCCGCGCCTCGAGCTGTATCCGCACTCCGCGCCGTGCCGCTCGCACCACGAGCCGCGCCCGCACCACGCCCCGCGCCGCTCGCACCTCGAGCTGCGCCACGCGCTGCACTGTCCGCGCCGTTTTGGCCGGGCTCGTCCCGGACCACCGACATCATCCCTCCAGCGCCCCCGGCTCGCGGGGACCGTGCCCTGCCCCGCGTGGTGGCAGCGCGGGTTTTCCCGTCCTTTTCGTCGGCCATGACGAAACTCCCCTCGTTCCTTCCCCGCCGCGAGGCGGGGTGATGACCGCGATGATGTCATCGGGCACCGACAAAATCCGGCGATTCCCAGGTGGATCCCCGACGGACCCGGCCCGGCAATCGCCACTGGATCCCCGACGGACCCAGTCTCATCCCTCCGGGCTGGATCCCGGCGGATCCGGCCCGGCACTTCCCGGATGGATCCCCAGCGGATCCGACCCGGGCAAATCCTGGCACATCCCGGCAGTCCCAGCCGATCCCGGCGAGTCCTGACCGGTCCCGATAGCTTCCGGCAGGTCCAAGCAAATCGCAGCCGATCCTGACCGGTCCCGGCAGCTCTTGGCGGGGCCCGGCAAGTCCTGACAGGTCCCAGCCGATCCGGCAAGTCCCGGCCGATCCCGACGAGACCTGGCAAGTTCTAGCCGGTCCAGCAAGTTCCAGCCCGGTCCGGCAGGTCCTAGCCCGGTCCGGCAAGTCCCAGCCGGTTCCAGAAGTCCCAGCCGGGTCCAGCTGATCCAGCAAGTCCCGGCCGATCCCTGCGAGACCTGGCAAGTCCCGACAAGTCCAGGCAAAACCCAGCCGATCCGGCACATCCCGACAAGACCCGGCCGATCCCGGCAAAACCCCGGAAAACCCGCCTTCTCCAACCTGCCCCGGGTACAAAACCCTCACCCGGGTACCCGCCGAAACAAACGGAACTCACTGGAACTGACCCCGAAACAAGGCCGGGAACCCGGGAAATCCCACGTGCACTCGGGCCCGAGTGCGCCGGGTCCGTGAGCGAACCCCGGGAACACCGTCAGGCTACCTGAGCCGACCGCTGCCAGCCACCGAAGTTTCGCGGCGTTTCCCTGTGTTCTCAGGAAGATTTCAGGTCACCGACGGGCGCGGGGCGCCGAGCAGGGTGCTCAGCCGGACGTCGGGGGTCACGACGTCCGGGTCGGTCCGTACGTCGATCACACACGGGCGCTGGCGGACCAGCGCACTCGCGACGATCGGCTCCAGTTCCTCCCGATCGTCCACCGTGTACCCGGCCGCGCCGAGGCCGCGCGCCCACGACGCGAAGTCCGTGAGCGGGATCGTCACGCCGGACAGCCGCCCGTGCATCCGCGCCTGGTGCACGGCCAGCGCACCGTGCAACCCGTTCTGGAACACCACCACCATCACCGGCGCCCGGTAGCGCACTGCGGTCTCGATTTCCTGTCCGGTCATGAGCGTGCCTGCGTCGCCGACCATGGCGACCACAGCGCGTCGCGGCTCGGCGAGCTTTGCGGCGATCGCTGCAGGTACCGCGTACCCCATTGCGGCGTTACTCGGGCCCAGCTGGCTGCGCGGAGCAGTGAAGCACCAGTAGCGGTGCATGAACTGCGCGAAGTTACCCGCGTCGCTGGTGACGATGGTGTCCTCGGGCGCGAGCTTTCGCAGCGCGCGCACCACGTCGACCGGATGTACGCGTGTGTTGGCGCTGGTGTCCGGCGGTGTCATGAAGGTGTGTACAGCGGCATTGGCGGCCGACGCTCGACGCGTACGTGGCGAAGCGATCGTACGCAGCTCTCGAAGGAAAGGCTCGACCTCAGTGTCGACGCGGAACGTGAGACCGCGACGGCGTTGCTCGTCGATGCCGGTGCCGACGAGCACGAGCGTCTGCTGCGGCGTCGGGTAGCGGTAGCCCTGGGTGGTGATTTCGTCGAGCTGAGTGCCGAGCGCGAGGACCAGGTCGGCGCGCTCCAGTGCGTCGAGCTGGCGGGCCGGGATGCCGAGACCGAGGTGCCCGGCGTAGCGCGCGTGGTTCTCCGGGAAGGCGTCCTGCCTGCGGAAAGCGTTGTACACCGGGAGCGCCAGCTCGTCGGCGACGGCGATGAGCTCGTCACGCGCAGACCGCGCCCGCCCGCCGACGATCACCACCGGGTAACGCGCTTCGTCGACCAGCCCGGCCACTGCTTCCGCCGAACGGCCCAGCGTTCCGGTGACGGGCGGGCGAACCTGGGCGGCCGGTTTGGCCGAGTCGTACGGCACGCCCCACGCGTCGCTCGGTACGCCGATCACCACCGGGCCCGGCCGTCCTTCGCGGCAGCGGGCGAGGCCCTCGGCGAGCAGATGCGGGACCTCGTCGGGGTCGTCCGCGCGGACGCACCATTTCGCGATCGATTCGAACATCCCGGTCAGATCGGACGCCGGCACCTCGCCGGTGAGCACCGGGTCGAGCGCGGGGGTTTCGAGCAGCACGACCATCGGTGTTTCGTCCTGATACGCCGTCTGCACGCCCATGACCAGCGCAGC
The DNA here is from genome assembly GCF_000717335.1 of Amycolatopsis jejuensis. Classification (GTDB taxonomy): domain Bacteria; phylum Actinomycetota; class Actinomycetes; order Mycobacteriales; family Pseudonocardiaceae; genus Amycolatopsis; species Amycolatopsis jejuensis. The sequence goes on along the minus strand of NZ_JNYZ01000012.1, from coordinate 140,375 downwards.
CGCGCTCGGACCACGGCTCGCGAGCAGCACGGCGGGCCGCTCGGTGAGCTTGCCCTCGGCCTCGGCCATGAAGGCGGCGCCCGAATCGTGGCGGGCCGACACGAGCGTGACGTCCCGCTCGCGGCGAAGCGCGTCCAGCAGTTCGAGGAACGACTCGCCGACGACCGCGTACACCCGGCGGACCCGGGCCTCGTTCAGGACGCGTACGGCCGTTTGCGCGACGGTGGTTCCCACTTGGTATCTAATGAGGAGAGCTTAGGGCGGCACCGTTCACCGGCGTCAAGTGATCTTGAAGAACTTGCTGCCGGATTGTGTCGATCGCCTGCCGCCCGGGGAGGAAGGGAGGCGCCGCCATGCCGTCCACCGAACATGAGACTGTTTTCACTTACGGCGCACCGGCACTCAAGTACGGCACCGGCGCGAGCGACGAGATCGGCTACGACCTCACGCAGTTCGGCGCCCGCCGGGTACTCGTGGTCACCGACCCGGTCGTCGCGGCCACCGGCTGGCCGGAGCGGATCGCGTCGGGCATCCGGGGGTACGGGATCGCGACGGAGACGTTCGACGGGGTGCACGTCGAACCCACCGACGTCAGCATGCAGAAAGCCGTGGACTTCGCCCGCGGGTCCGGCCCGTACGACGCATTCGTGGCCGTCGGCGGCGGCTCCAGCATCGACACCGCCAAGGCCGCCGACCTCCTCACCAGCAACGACGGCGAGCTGATGGACTACGTCAACGCGCCGGTCGGCGGCGGACGCGCGCCGGCCAACCCGCTGAAACCGCTGGTCGCGGTGCCGACCACCACCGGCACCGGGTCCGAAAGCACCACCGTGTGCGTACTGGACGTGCTGTCCCTGCGGGTGAAAAGCGGGATCAGCCACCTGCGGCTGCGGCCGACGCTCGCAGTGGTGGACCCGCGGCTCACGGTCAGCCAGCCCGCCGGGGTCACCGCGGCGAGCGGCATGGACATCCTGTGCCACGCGGCGGAAAGTTACACGGCCAAGCCGTACACGGAGTTCAACCGGAAACGTCCCGAGGAACGCGTGCCGTACTGCGGAGCGAACCCGCTGGCGGACATGTTCGCGGAGAAGTCGCTGCAACTGCTGTCGTGGGCGCTGCCCGCCGCAGTCCGCGACGGCGAGGACCTGGCGGCCCGCGAGGCGATGGCGCTGGCGGCGACGTTCGCCGGGCTCGGGTTCGGCAACGCCGGGGTCCACATTCCGCACGCCAATGCGTACCCGATCGCCGGTCAGGTACGGGATTTCCACCCCGACGGCTACCCCGGCGACGAGCCGATGGTGCCGCACGGCATGGCCGTCTCGCTCACCGCGCCGGCGGCATTCCGGTTCACCTTCGAGGCGTCGCCGGAACGCCACCTGCGCGTCGCCCGGCTGCTCGCACCGGACTTCGAATGGCCCGGAGATCTTTCCGGCCACCTGCCCGCGGTACTGACCACGGTGATGAACGAGATCGGCCTACCGGCGGGGCTCGGCGCGGTCGGCTATGGGGAGTCCGATGTGGACTCTTTGGTAGAGGGAACACTTAAACAGCAACGACTTCTGGCGACCGCACCACGCGCACCGTCCGAAAAGGACTTGGCGGAGATCCTGCGCGCGTCGGTGCGGTTGTGGTGAGTCGGGCTTCGCCTCGGTCTCGCGGGTGTCGAGCGTTGGTGACCGGCGTGGGGACACCTCCCGCCCCTCCCCGCCCGGCGGTTGGGCCGCCCCCGGCTTACTCGGCGTTTCCCCAGGTCACAGCTTTGCCCGAGAGGCCGGACCCACCCAGGAGGACCCACCGCGGAAGCCACCCGGGACCGGCCCGCTAGACTGAGCGGGCGGGCCGTTAGCTCAATTGGTAGAGCTGCGGACTTTTAATCCGTAGGTTCTGGGTTCGAGCCCCAGGCGGCCCACCACGACCGACATCCCCGCTGGCCAGCGGGGATGTTCTCGTCTGCGGATCTTGCGGGTGTTCGCGGTGATCTTGTGTGGGCTCGCGGTGGGCTCTCCCTGTGCGCCGAGCAGGAAAACCCTGTGGCGCCGGGGAAAAACACGGTTGAGAGCGTGCTTCGCCGCAGTGGGTTTGTGCTCTTTCCTGGTCGGCGTTACGGGTCAGTTCTGGGGTCTTCGGCGGCGGCTTCCGCATAGTCGCGGGCCAACCTCGGCAGCGCACTGACGTAAGCGTCGCCGGTGAGCACGATGCTGCTGTGCCCGAGCAGGTGCTGCACAGTCTTGCAGTCCGCGCCCGTGGCGAGGGACAGCCGACCGCACCGCAGGTCGTGCAGCCGAACCGGCGGCAGCCCCGCGCGGGTGTTGAGGACCCGGAAGAGACTGGTCAATGCGTTGGGCCGGATAGGGCGGCCATGCCGTTGAGAAACAGAGAACCCGCCGGGTCGCCGTCCTGCGCGGCGGGGTGGCCGTGCAGCAAGGCGACGGTGCCGTGGTCGAGAGCGATCACACGGTGGCTCGTGTCGCTCTTGGCTTGCCGATCTCGACCGTCGCGCCGACCTGCCGGATCTGGTGCGACACCGTCAGATACCCGGCGTCCATGTCGACGTCGCGCCGCCTCACGCCGATGGCCTCTCCGCGGCGCAGGCCGAGCAACACCAGCAGGTGGAACAGCGGGCAGAGCCGGTGGCCGCGGATCTCGCGTAGGAACGCCGCGGGCTGCACGGCCGTCCACAGCGCGCCACAAGGCGACCCGCGGCGGCGTCAACACCACCCGCATGCGGCGCCGCGCCCGGGGTCAACGCGACGAAACGAGCGGGGCTGCGGCCGATCAGCCCAGCCGCACCGCGGCGTTGAGCGCGGCGCGCAACGTGGCCTGGATGCGCTGCAGTGTGCCCGCAGTAACCGGCCTCTCCGCCGCGCCGGGTGTCCGGATGATCCCGGTGAACATCGCCTGCACCTGCGCATTGCTCAACTTCCCGAGCAGCCGATCGCCCAGATACGGGACCAGATACCCGCGCACATGCTGCCGGCAGCTGCGCAGCATCGACGCGCCCGGCCCGACCCGCGTGTCCAGCCACCGCCCGACCGTGATCGCCGCACCCGACAACTCTCCCGCAGGGGTCGCACGGGCGGGCGCGGGGCGCTGCGACGAGAACCGCCTCGGGGTCGGTAGTCGCCGGTTGGGCACTTTGGCAATTCTCAGTCACCCGCAGGCAACCGGACTTGTTCGCTAGAGCGATGCAGAAAATCGGTCCAGCTCCCTCCGGATGGGGCCGAAGCGCGGAATACGCACCCACCACCATCCGCGCGCGTCAGGCTCATCGCCGGCCAGCCGAAGGAGGACGCCCAGTTCGTCGACCTCCGTATACGACCGAAACCTCGAATCCACCTCACCGAGAGCGGAAACGAAATTGCTCGCGTCCTCCTCGGGAACCAACTCCAAACCTCCGGCAATGAAATCCCGAAGGGAGTCGGCTGCGATCAAGTCATGTGCACCCCAGACAGACCTGTCGTCATCGGGAAATTCAAGCTCTCCCTCCATCCGCGCCACGTGCTCATACCAACCGAGCAGCAACGTGACCATACCCAAGGAGCGAGCAGGGGCCACGCTGATCACAATCCGCTCGAGCCGGTCCACCTCGACGACTCCCAGGTGGCGACCAAGCCACTCACGGGCTTGAAGTTCTGACATGACATCACCGTCCCGGATAGTAGGCTGTCGATTTCCACGGCATGTCCCAGTTGACGATTACGCGAACCCCGCCATAGTCGAATCGGGATGAATTCTGCCCGTCAAGCTGACGCGGCCCGGCTTGCCTCAACGTTGTCTCAACCTCCGCCGCCGAGGGTCTACCCATTGCCGGATTCCCATCGCCCGTATGCCCATTCACGAACTCGGTGATCTCATCCAGGGAATACTCGCTACCGTGGAAGCCTTCACCGCCACGGCGGTCACCATTCTTACCTCCAAGTCCAACCCCGCAGTTCGGTCCCGAATTGTGCACGAGAACTGGCGTCAGGCCAGCGAGTACATAGTACGTGTGAGTGGTGTCGACGGTGAGGTTATACGTACGGAGGCTGCTGGCGTAGCGGTTGAGAGACTGGACGCCGGAATGGCCGCCACCAGGTGTATCGAGGAAGTCGCCTGGCCGGAGGCTGGCTGCGTCGGTCCAGGAATGGGTGCTGACGTCCCACCACAGGTGGTGCGCGGTGCTGGTGATCTTCTTGGGCCCGCCGGGGGTAGCGATCGTGACATCGACGAAGTCGCGGTCGGTGTCGGTGATGTGCAGGGCCAAAACCGGGTGGATCTCGGTCTGACCGTTTTCGGGTTGAGCGTTGCGGACCTTGTCGCCGACCTTGACTTGTTCGATCGGCTTCATCGTCCCGTCGGCCATGAGTATCGGGGTGGAACCGGCAAAGCTGTTGCGACAGGCTGTCGCAAGATCTTCGGCGACAGCTCGGCTTCCCGCGGCGGAACCTGGCGATTCGCGGAGTATTCCGGCACCCGCCAGCGCGCCGACACCCTGGTCGTATACGTCTGAAATAAGTGCAGACGTTCTGGCGTGGTCGACACATTCTTGAAAGTGCTCTACGCAATACGTGGCAGCTATTCTCTTTGCCCCGTCGATATCGTCCTGGTGCGTACTCAGATAGAGATACGCATTCCGGCAAGCCAAGCGTCCGAAACAAGCATAATTCTGACCCGCCTGCGGCGCCCAGTAGTCCTGTGCGTTGGAAGTCCACGACTCACCGTACGAACCGAACAAAGCGCCAAGCTGAAGACGGTTGTTGCCCGCCGGCGAGTGATCGGCAATCCACTCGTTTCGCGATGATCCGCCCCGGCGGTGCCCGGCTGGAGACGAAGGACCGCCATGGTTGGCCGGACGTCGTGCTTGAGTGCAACCGCAGATGTTCTGGTTCGAACCTCCGCAGCTCCAGCCGCCGTTGCGGCAGGCATCGCCGCCGCCCAGTTTGCCGCCGGGTAGGTGGCAGGCGCCGTCGGGGCCGGAGCACAGGCCCGATGGGTCGGACTGTCCCACCGGGTTGTCGTCGGCGTAGGCGTAGCCGTTCAACTGCTGCGGGTCGTCGGTCTTCAGCACCGGGTCGACCGTCGTGAAGCGGCCCGTCGCCGGGTCGTACTCGCGGGCGCCCAGGTGGGTCAGACCGGTCGTGTTCCGTTAGCCGCCCAGGTAGCCGTGTTTGTCCGGCCACGTCGTGGGAGCCGGGCCGCGCGAGACGCCCCAGGGGTCCTGCCAGCGTTGCGTGACGGCCAGGTTGTCGGCCTTGACGGTGGCGTACGTGGTGTTCTGAGTGTCCGCCATCGACCACGTCAGGCCGGTGCCGGTGTTGCGTTCGGCGACGGGCCGGCCGTTGAACGTGTAGAACCGGGTCCCGGTCGTGGTGGACATTCCGGTCGCGCGGAACAGTTCCAGGTCGTTGAAGGTCAGGGTGGTGCCGGTCGGGTCCTTGGTCAGCAGGAGGTTGCCGTCGGCGTCGTAGAGGTAGCTGGACACTTTGCCGCCGGCATCGGTGGCGGTGGCGACGTGGCCTTCGGCGTCGTAGGTGTAGGTCAGCCCCGCGCCGGTGAGAGTGCGGCCGGACGGGTCATAGGTGTAGGCGGCGTGACTGCTGCCGCCGGGGCCGGTGGTGTCCAGGGCCTGGAGCGCATGCGGTTGCGGCTGCCCGGCGTCGGGGTAGGCCGACGCCGCCGTGGTGTCCCCGGCAGCGCCATGCTGGGTTTGGGTGCGGCGGTTGCCGGTGGTGTCGTACGTCCACGACGTCCAGTACGGCGCGGCCCCGCCCATGCCGGTCGCGCTGGGGGCGGTGGCGCAGTCACCGGAGGTGGGGGTGAAGGCCTGGGTCAGGCGCTGGAGGTAGTCGTAGCTGAAGCATTGGGTGTCGGCAGGGGCGTCTTGGGGAGTGTCGGCGATGGAGGTGATGTTGCCTGCCGGGTCGTAGCCGTAGAACCGGTTGGCGATCATGAAGTTCGTCTTGGTTGCCCGCTCGGCCAGGGTCGTCGCGAGCCGGTTGGTGCCGTCGGCGTAGGTATGGGTGACCGCGATCTGGTTGGGCAGGGTGGGATCCTCGTAATTGGTCCGCAGCACCTGCCCGTACGGGTTGTAGTCGGTCCCGGAGACCAGCAGGGTGCCGCTGCTGCTGGCGTCCTGCAGGGTGATGGGTTTGTCCAGCGCGTCGTAACCGGTGATCATGGACTCGTCGGGCAAGCCGCCTGCGGAAGGGCTGCCGAAAGACCGGAGGACGTCGCTGAGCGGGTCGTAGCGCCACGAGAAGGAGTAGTTGCCGCCGAATCCGGCTTCGGCGATCGGGATGGTGAACCGGGAGTTGGTGACCCGGCCTGCGGTGTCATACGAGACGACACTTGCCGGGCGTGCAGAGAACGTCGCCTGCCCTGATGTTTGCGGCTTGATTTACTCGGAGCAACGTGACGAAGTTCGAATACCCTTGAGGCCACCACCTGTTGCATCCTGGATAAGGTGACTCACGTCAAGCGAGTCGCGAAGAACTAGGCCCGGTTTAAACTCACCCGAGTCACCATTGTGTGTCCAGACCTAATACGTCAGGTCAGCGACCAGACTTTCGCGAATTCGCGTATCCTCCCGGAGGAGGTCATCCTTCCGTGCCGCGATCGGGTCCGCTCCAGCGCGGACAGTGTCGGAGCAGGTTCCGGATCCGGGCTTCCGCTATCTGCACTATCCATGCGCCTTATCCGCGCTACAGCGGAAGACAGTGTGCCGGCGTTGCCGAGCGGATTCGGCGGCAACTGGTCGCCCATGGTTTCAGCCGCGGAAGGTGTTGATCTGTTGCCAGATGGTGTCGTGTGGTGCGTCGTGATCGTCGAGGTTGCCCAGCGCCTCGACTGCCTCGATCACGGCTGATGCGTGGCTTCGCTGGTCGGGGTGTTGCTGCCAGTATGTCTGAGGAATCTTCAGTACCGCGGTGAGCAGGTCGCCAGGGTAGAAGTCGCCTTCGGCGAGTGGGTTCCGCTCGAGGCGGGTCAGCGCGACGGGGACCAGTATGTCCACACTCTCCTGCTGCAGCAGGAGCACGCGGAGATCTTCGGTGCCCATGGTGCTCACCGGCTTGTGGCGCAGCTCGTAGACGGTCTTGATCAGCCGGGTCGCGTCGGCCGGTGGGCTGCCCCAGCGGTGGTCCTCGATCTGCTCGAGGGTGAGCGATTCGTCGACGTCAGGACTGGTCCCCATGGCTCCTCGTGTCAGCTGTCGGGTGGTGTACTCGGCGCTGCTATCCGCGTGGTACCCACTGCTCACTGTAGTCGAGCAGGCGGCTGGCTTCGGACAGCTCGGCCTTGATGGCAGGCCGGTCCTCGGGCGACAGTCGTGAGTCGCCGAGCTGGCGTTTCAGCCGGTTGATCTGGTTCACAAGGCCGTTCTGGGCCTCCCGGACTTCAGTGACATGGTCCCAAGGGGTGCCGTCCGCCTTGCGGGCCACGACTTCTCCGTTCAGCTCGCGGCGAGCCCCGTCAAGGTCCTTGTCGGTGAGGTGCTCCTTGAGCCGATCCGTCTTGGTGGGCGGGGCCGGGCGGTCAAGCACGGCATCGCTGAAGGTGGCGAGGCCGTTCACCGTGAGGGCGCCGATGCCGGCCAGGAAGCTCCCGGCATCATCGAGCCAGCTGGGCTCTTGCGGCGCGACGTCCGCTTCGGCGTCAAGCTGGTCCGAGATGGCGTTTCCGGCGTCGGCCAGCTGCGCTCGAGCGCGGTTCAGCGTGTCGTGGGCCGCTTGCCTACCCGATTCCCCCGGATCGGTGAACGGCGGTGAAGGTCGACTGGTGGCCTGCGCCTCGGCCGTCGCGGCGGCGTGCCGGGCTTTGGCTTGCTGGGTGGCAGATTGGGCGTTGTTCCACTGGGCGATGGCTTCGCCTGCTTGGGTCTGGGCCCAGCGGAGCGTGCGCGCGTAGTCGGTCAGCAGCGATCCACCGCGGTGCAGGGCGTCGGCGGTGTCGAACCACTTGTTCGGTTCATAGCTGAACTTGTCGTGGAACACGTGGGCGGCGGTGCCGTCCCAGGCTCCGGTGTCGATGGCTCTGAGTCCGTCGGCAGTTTGGCCGGCGTGATCGCCGCGGACGTTGAGGACGCGCGCGTTTTCCTCGATCGCTTCGGGATTGCCTGGGACGAGGGCTGTCGAGTCGGTGGCTTCTCCGAGCGTCCGCGTCGTGTCCGTACCGGCTGGCGTCGCCGCACAAACCACGCAGCTTCGTTTGATGCCGCTCGCGGCTTCCTCGATCTTATCGACGTCGACATGGAACCCATGACGATCCATGACTCGATCGCCGATGACAAGTGACCAGCTTGTCGTGAGCGCAGCCGGTTCGGTGATCAGAGCATCGTCGACACGTGCTCAACAGTCTCCCGCTCCACCAGGGCGCCATCCTCCGAGCGACCGTGATTCAGGAAACAGGGTTAGCGACGCGAAGGGAAATCCGGTACCCGGCGTTCCGCGAACGCGCCGAGGCCTTCCCGGGCATCCGCAGACGTGAACGCAACCTGTCCATACTCAGCCTCCCGGCGGAATGCCTGCTCCTGGGGGAGATCGCCGAGACGGAGGGCTGCTTCCTTGATCGTCGCGAGGGCGGTGCCGCTTTTGCCGATCAGCCGGTGGGCGCACTCCAGCGCCGTTTCGAGCACCTGCGCTGCCGGTACCACTTGGTTCAGCAATCCGTACTGCAATGCTTTCGCCGCCGGGATTCGTTCTCCCTGGAGCATCAGTTCCATTGCCCACACGTACGGGATCTGCCGGGTGAGGCGGGTGAGCGTGCCGCCGGCGGGGACGACGCCGACGCCGCTTTCGGGTAAGCCGAATTCTGCGGTGTCGGCGGCGATGCGGAGGTCGGTGGAGAGCATGATTTCAAAGCCTCCACCGAGGCAGAGACCGTTGACCGCGGCGATCACCGGTTTGTACAACCGGGTGTGCTTCTGGTGGGCGGCATCCCATTCGGAGATGTCGAAACGGCCCTCCGCCAGTGCGGGGATGGACTCGGTGAGATCGGCGCCGACGCAGAAGGACCGGTCGCCGCTGCCGGTGAGGATGGCTACGGCGATCGAATCGTCGTCGCGTACCTCGGCGAAGGCGGCGCCGAGTTCCTCGTACATCGCCAGGGTCAGCGCGTTGAGTTTGTCCGGGCGGTTGAATCGGATGATCGCGACCGCGTCCTGGCGGTCCAGCGTGATGCCGACCATCAGATCACTCCTTTCGCGCGCAGGTCGGCGATGCGCTGCTCGTCGAGTCCGGCGAGGGCGCGGAGGACGGAATCGGCATGTTCGCCGACTTTCGGGGCCAAGCCGCGTGGTTGCGTCGGCGTGGTGCCGAGCTTGATGGGCGAGCCGAACATACGCAGCTCCCCGAAATCGGGATAGTCCACCTCGACGATCATGTCCCGCGCGGCGATGTGCGGGTCGTCGACGACCTCGCCGATATTCTTCACTGCGCTGAGCGGTACTGCATCGCCGACGATTTCTTCCAGCTCCGTTTTCGTCCGCTGTTCGAACCATTTGTGCAGCAGCGGCCGGATCCGCCGTTCGTAGACCTCGGGTTCGAACCGTTTGCCCATGGTGTCGATTTCCGGATCGTCGGCGAGTTCGGGTTCGCCGAACAGGTGGCAGGAAAGACGCCAGAACTTGTCGGTGTAGCCGCCGAAAAAGACGAAACCGTCCTTGCACGGGTACAGCTCGTAGGGCTTGACGAACGGGTGCTCGTTGCCGAGCGGACCGGGTACCTTTCCGTCCACTGTGTACGAGACGACCGCGTTCTCGGTCAGGCTCAGCACCGAATCCTGCTGGGAGACATCGACAAGCTGCCCCTGCCCGGTCTTCTCCGCGTGCCGCAACGCCGCCAGTGTCCCGATGACGGCGTACAACGTCGCGGACAGGTCGCCGATGATCGTCCCGACCCGCGCTGGTGGGCGGTCCGGGAAACCGTTCATCGACCACAGCCCGCCGGTGGCCTGTGCGCTGTTGTCGTAGGCCGGACGTCGCCGGTACGGGCCGGTTTGGCCGTAGCCGGAGATCGCCGTGTACACCAGGGCCGGGTTCTGCGCACGGAGCACGTCGTAACCGACCCCGAGCTTGTCCATCGTGCCGGGCCGGAAGTTCTCGACCAGCACGTGGGCGCTGCGGGCCAGCTCTTTGAGCACTTCCTTACCGTCCTCAGTGGACAGATCGAGGGTCAGCCCGAACTTGTTCCGGTTGTACTGCGCGAAGAACCCGCTGAACTCCTCGTCGCCCGCGGTGAGCTTCGGCGGGAAATCCCTGGCATAGTCGGGTTCCCGCGGGTTCTCGATCTTGATCACGGTCGCACCGAGGTCGGCCAGCAGCATCGAACAGAACGGACCGGCCACGACCCTCGTGATGTCGAGGACCACGATGCCGCGCAGCGCGCCTTCGGACAGGCCACCGGGCAGCATGCCGGCGAGCGCACCGCCGTCGTTGATCGTCATCTTCACCCCTGTTCGTCAGTCCACCCGGACCCGCGCCTCGAGAAGAGTCCCGCACGACGGACTGTAGAACTCGTCCATCAGCACGCGGCGGCCCTCGGTGCGCGGCCGGACGCGGACCCCCGACTCGGCCAGCCGGTCCGCGGCTGCCAGCGTGACCTTCCGCGCTTCGTCGTGCCAGTCTTCGCCCGTGCCGAGGCGCGCGCCACTCGCGGGCACGTACCAGCCGTCGGCGTCACGGCACGGCGCGGACGAACCGGCAGGCGAAGCCGGTAGCACGGTCGCCGCGGGCGTGGCACCGATGCGTTGCTGACGCACCTCGGCACGCGCGGCCAGGGTGGCGGACTCGTCCGCGACACCGTCGGTGAGAACCACGCCGTACGTCCGCCGCGCGGTTTCCACAGTAACGTAACCATCCCGGACATCCGCGGCGACGAGCTGCGGGTCACGCAACAACGGGTCACCGTATCCGCCACCACCCGCAATCCATTGCACCAGAACGTCTCCGGCACGGATCGGCACCGACTGCTGGTTGATCGCCAGCACTTCACGCTCCGCCGCATCCAGCGTGTCGCGAGTCGGGACCCGTCCGTCGGCAAGCAGCCGAGCGACGTCGGTCTGGCGCCAGACCTCGTGCCCGCTGCCGCCGCCGGGCAGCCCGCCACCGTACCCATCGGCAGGCACCTGGGCACTGGGCGCGAACACCGTCTGAGTCACCTCCTGCGCGCCGTGCAGGGTCCACGCGAAGCGCAAGCCGAGACCACCACGATGTGCGCCGTGCCCGGCGCTTTCGGTGTTGAGCTGCTTCCACAGGTACAGCACCGGGTAGAGCATCTCGTTCATTTCGACGTCCGGCAGCATGTTGTTGACCTGCGTCATCATCCCGGCGCAGTCGAGCCCGTCTCGGTCGGGCTGTGCACCCGCGCCCATGCCGCCACCGTCCATGTTGAACAGCACGAAGTACTCGCCGTCATCGGTCGTACCGGCGGAGATCCCGCCCGTCCACGAATCGCCCCACACTCCTTGCGTGCGATCGCGGACGGTGTCGTCGCCGGACGTGCGGCAAGCGTCGTTCATGAGTTTCGTGACGACGCGGCTGACGCGGGCGCCGGTGGTGAGGTGGCCGTTGCTGATCGGCGCCGGGGGCCGCGGGTTCACGATCGACCCGGGTTCGGCGACGATGTCGAACGCCGTCATCACGCCTTCGTTGAACGGGACGTCCCAGGCCAGGATCGGCACGATCGCGGACGCGACGCTGCCGACCAGCGCGCCGTAGCTGCAGTTGATGAAGCCGTCGGTCTGTTCGCTGGACCCGGTGAAGTCGAAGGTGATCTGCTCGTCGCGTTTGGTCATGGTGCACGCGACGCGGTACAGCTCGTCGACGTGCCCGTTGTGCTCGGTCCATTCCTCCGCGGTGTAGATGCCGTCGGGGATTTCGCGGACGCGGTCGCGCACGACGCGCTCGGCCAATTCGAAGGAAAGCCTGGTGTAGTCCCGGAACCGGGGCAGGCCGAACTCCTCGACGGTACCCAGCAGCCGCCGGATTCCGGTGTTGTTGCTCGCGACGAGACTGCGCACGTCGTTCCAGAACAGCGCGGGCACGCGGACGTTGTTGAGCAGAATCCGGCGTACCCACTCGACGGGTTCGCCCTTCTCGAAGATCTTGACGCCGGGCGGAAGGCGGAGCGCCTCGGCGTAACAGTCGTGCGCGCCCGGCGCGAACCCGCCGGGCGTCATGCCCCCGACGTCGACGAGGTGCGCCTGCGACTGCGCCCAGCCGATCAGTTCGTCGCCGTGGAAGATCGGCGAAATCACGTTGGTGTCCGGCGGATGGCTCGCACCCGCGGTGTGCGGGTCGTTGGAGATGAACGCATCCCCCGGCGCGAGTGGCTCGCCTTCGATTGCCTTGACCAGGTTCTGCACGGCAACGCTGCCGGAGCCGATGTGGAACTGGACGTAGTCGGAGTAGGCGTAGATCCGGCCGGTGGGGTCGAACAGCGCGGTGTTGAAGTCACCGGCCTCGGTGATCACCGGGGAGCCGGACGAGCGGATCATCGCGATGCCCATCTCCTCGACGATCGAGTCGAGACGCATCCGGATCACTTCGAGGGTGACCGGGTCGAAGCCCTCGGGGAGAATGTTTGGCGTACTGGTCATGGGAAGTCTCCTTCGGCGAGGGCGTCAGTGGTCGGCGAGGTGCAGCAGGAAGTCGCCGGTGCCGGTCAGCTCCACGGTGGCGCCGCTGGGTACGTACACCGTGGTGTCGGGCTCTTCCAGCAAGCACGGGCCGGACGCACTCCCGAGCGCCCCGAAGCCGCGGTGGACGTCGACTTCCACCCGCGTACCGGTTAGGGGCTCCAGAACGGCGCGGCGGGACAGTTCGTGCTTCTCCTCACCAGCCTCGGCGACGTGCCGGACGGTCTGCACATCGCTGCGCCCGACGGCCCGTACGCGCGAGTTGACGAGCAGGATCTCCGCCTCGGTCCACGCGGTGCCGGCGCCGAATTCCTCTTCGTAGTCGGCGATGAACCGGGCGCGGAGCACGTCTTTGTCGGCTTCGCGGAACGTGCCGGCGGGCAGCCGGGTGGTCACCTCGAAGATCTGGCCGACGAACTTCATGTCGGCTTCGCGGTAGAGCTCGCGGTGGTCTTCGGGGATTCCCTCGTTCTCGAACCAGGCCTGCGCCCGCTGCTCCAGTGCGCTGAACTCGTCGTCCAGCGCAGCCGCGGGCCGGTCCATCGTCCACGGGCTCGTCCGCACGGCGGAGAACACGGAGTCGGCATGCATCAGGCCGTGCGCGGAGAACACCGCCGCATTGCGCGGGATCACGACCTCGCGGACCCCGGCCTCCGCGGCGATGCCTGCCGCGAACAGCCCGCACGCACCGCCGAAGCCGACGAGAGTGAACTCGCGCGGGTCATGTCCGCGGTTGACGGTGATCTTGCGGAGCGCGTTGGACATCTGTGACGTCGCCAGCCGGTACACGCCCTGGGCCGCGGTGTCTTCGTCGATGCCCAGCGGTTCGGCCACGTGCTTGTGCAGCGCCGCCCTCGCTTGGTCCTCGTACAACGGAACGGTGCCGCCGAGGTAGTAGTCCGGGTTGATCAAGCCCAGCACGAGCGCAGCATCGGTGACCGCCGGACGCGTGCCGCCCTTGCCGTAACACGCCGGGCCCGGGTTGGAACCCGCGCTCTGCGGGCCGACGCGCAGCAGGTTGCGGCCGTCGACCCACGCCAGGCTGCCGCCGCCCGCGCCGATCGTCTCGATGTCGACCGCGGTCAGGCTCGTCGGCAGGCCGCCGATTTCCGCGCGGGGCAGCAGCCGGAACTCGTCGTCGATGATCGCGGCCGCGTCGAGGCTGGTACCGCCCATGTCCGCAGTCAGCACCCGGCTGCGCCCGAGCTGCTTGCCCAGCAGCCGCGCGCCGGTGACGCCGCCGACCGGTCCGGAGTTGAACATCGAGATCGGCGCGTTGCCGGTTTCCTCCACCGACAGGAAACCGCCGTGTACCTGCATGATCTGGACTTTCGCGCACAGCCCCCGGCGCCGGAGCTCGTCGGCGAGATGATCGAAGTGCGACGCCACGATCGGCTTCACCGCGGCGTCCAGCGCGGTGGTGACCATGCGCTCGTACTCGCGGTAGACCGGGGTCAGCCTGCTCGACAGCGTGTACGGGAGGCCTGGGTGGTGCTGGTCGAGGTAGTCCCCGATCGCCTGCTCGTGCGCCGGGTTGCGGAACGACCACAGCAGGCACACCGCGATCGCCTCCGCGCCGGTCGCCGTCACCGCGTCCACGGCGGCGGCGATCGCGTCCTCGGTCAGCGGGACCAGCACGCTGCCGTGCGCGTCGACCCGCTCGGCGACCTCCACGATCCGCCGCCGCTCCACGATGTCCGGCGGAGGAGCCATTTCGTGCGGGTCCCGCTCGTCCGTGCGGGCCGACCTCGCGATCCGCAGCGTGTCACGAAACCCTTGTGTGGTCAGCAATCCCACCGCGGCGTACTTCTGCTCGTCCACCGCGTTCGTGACGATGGTGTTGCCGAGCACGAAGCGGTCGACCGCGGCGAAGAAATCGGCCTCGGCCATCCCGGCCCGCTCCCGCAGAACCGCCAGTGCGTCCAGGATTCCGGTGGTCACGTCCTTGGTCGAGAACGCTTTGCCGCGAATCGCGCGTCCGTCGACGACCGCGACGGCGTCGGTAAACGTGCCACCGACGTCGATGCCCACGTGAAGCGTCATGCTCGCTGTCTCCCTTGACTGCGTCGGTGCTGATCGTGCCAGGGACGGTACGTGCGCGGGTCCGTTCAGAGTATGTATGGTCCATCCAGGATTCCCCGGCTCTTCCCAGACCATCGGCACATGCGAAGGAGGCAGGCCATGGCCGAGACGCTCCCGGTCGACGTCGTCATCGGCCTGCTGAACGCCGCTTCCGCCGAGCCCGAAATCGACCTCGACGCACTGGTGTCGAAGCTGTCGCTGCCCGAGCAGGACGCGATGCGGATCGGCTACGAACTACGGCATCTGCGTGCGACGTCGCAGCGCTGGCGCCGCCGCGGCCAGGAGCTCGCCGCGCTGTTCTCCTCCGCCCGCGAGCTGGCGCAGCTGCGCGATGTGGACGAACTGCTCGGCCGCCTCGTCGAGCGGGCGCACGACCTGATGGGTACGGATGTCACGTACCTGTCGGAGTACGACGCGGAGACGTCGGAACTGCGCGTGCGCACCACGCTCGGCACGGTCGCCCCGTCGTTCCTCGGCCTGCGGGTGCCGCCTGGAATGGGCCTGGCAAGCCAGGTCGTCGAGCGGCGCCGGCCATTTTGGACCTCCAAGTACGCCACGATGACCCAGGCGCCCCACGATTCGGGCATCGACGCCGCCGTCGACGCGGAAGGGCTCGTGTCCCTGCTCGGCGTACCGCTGCTCGCGGGCGAAGAGGTGATCGGCGTGCTGTTCGCGGCGAACCGCGTCGAGCACGCGTTCTCCCCGGACGAGATTTCCCTGTTGTCGGCCTTCGCCGATCACGCTGCCGTCGTGCTGCAGACCGCGCGGTTACTGGCCCGCACCCGGCAGTCGGCCGACGAAACCCACCGCGCCTACGGCGAACTCGCCCGGCATGTCGAAGCGATGGAACGGGCGAGCGAGGTCCACAGCGACCTCACGAGTCTGGTGCTGGAAGGCGGCGAAGCCACCGACGTCGCCGCCGCGCTCGGCCGGGCGCTGCGGTGCCAGGTCACGATCCTCGATCTCGGCCACCTCGATGACCAGGCCGCGGACGCCGTGGACGTCAGCCGGCGCAGCGGCCGGTGCGCGCCCGCGGGCGAGGGAAGGTACGTCGTGGCCGTCCTCACCGGGCCGACGCTGCTCGGTGCTCTCCTTCTGCAGCAAGGAGAAGTCGAGTTCGGCCCGGTGGAACGCCGAACCGCGGAACGGGCCGCGCAGATCACCGCGCTGCTCAACCTCAAGCAGGACGCCATGTTGGACGCCGAGCAACGCGTCGGGAGCGACCTGCTGGCCGATCTGCTTTCCGACAAGGCGGAGCGGCGCACCGACATCGGTGCCAGGGCCCGTGCTCGCGGGATCCGGCTGGACACGTTGTGCGCGCTTGTCGTGGTGTCCGTCCCGACCGAACTGCGCCGCGAAGCGGTACGGGCCCTGCGCCGCACGGCCGGGCTGGCGGGCGAACACGCCGACCGCATCGTGGTGCTCACCGCCGAACCCGACCCCGGCAAGGCGAGCACGCTCGTCCACGCGACGGTCGCGCGCGCGATCCGCTCCCCGGTCCTGGCCGTCGGCGCCGCCATCGACGACGTGACCGAGGACCTCCGAGCGGACGTAGAGGCGGCGTCGGCGTGCCTGCGGATCCTGCCTGCGCTCGGCCGGAACGACGCAGCCGTCACCGCCGACGAGTACCTCCCGTACACCGCCCTCTTCGGGCCGGGCGAGAAACGCGTGGCGGCGTTCGTCCAGCGGGTCATCGGCCCGATCCTGGACTGGGACGCGGAACGCTCCACCAAACTCCTGCCGACCGTCGCCGCGTACCTCGGCAACCGGATGAGCCCGGTCGCCACCGCACGTGCGCTCCACCTGCACAAGAACACCGTGCTCCAGCGCCTCGAGCGAACCGCCGAACTACTCGGCGGCGACTGGCAGGAGCCCGACCGGCTGTTCCGGATCAGCGTCGCCATTCGCCTTGCACAGCTGACCAAAAGCCCATAGTCGTACGGTCAGCAGTGGGCAATCGGTCCGTTCCCGGACGCGTTGCCGGACACTAGCGTCCTGCCTCGTACCGCAGCCACGTCGAGGTGGGGAGGGGCGCCATGCCGCGCACCAGTCGTATCCAGGGTCTCCGCGACCTGTCCGTCGAAGCCCGGCGGAAGTCGGTCGCCGAAGCCGCCGGCGTCGGGGCCGCGGACATCGCCGCTTTCGATCCGGGGCAGGGGCTGAGCCTCGGCCAGGCCGACCACATGATCGAGAACGTGACCGGGATGCTGGGGGTGCCGCTGGGGGTCGCCACGAACTTCGTGGTCAACGGCACCGAGGTACTGGTGCCGATGGCCACCGAGGAAGCGTCGGTCGTCGCGGCGGCAAGCAACTCCGCCAAGGTCGCCCGCCTCCACGGCGGGTTCACCACCTCGTCGAGCGCACCCGTGATGCAGGCTCAGGTGCAGATCGTCGGCGTCGCCGACCCCGAGGCCGGGCGGGTCCGCCTGCTGGAAGCGCGGGACGAACTGATCGCCCTCGCGAACGAACAAGACCCGAAGCTCGTCGAGTTTGGCGGCGGGGCACGCGATATCACCGTCCGGCTCGTCCCGTCGCGCGCCGGTACCTACGTGGTGGCGCATCTGCGGGTCGACGTCCGCGACGCCATGGGTGCGAATGCGGTAAACACGATGGCCGAGGCGGTCGCGACCCGGGCCGCCGAAATCGCAGGCGGGAACAGCCTCCTCCGCATCCTCACGAACAAGGCCGACCTCCGGCTGTCCCGCGCCCGCGCGGTGTTCGACGCGGAAGCGCTCGGTGGCGCGGAGGTCGTCGACAACATCATGCACGCCGCCGCACTCGCCGAGGCCGACCCGTACCGAGCCGCGACCCACAACAAGGGGATCATGAACGGCATCACCGCCGTCGTGCTCGCCACCGGAAACGACACCCGCGCCGTCGAAGCAGGCGCGCATTCGCACGCGATCTCCCCCGCCGGGCGGTACACCTCCTTGTCCCGCTTCGAAAAGAACGCCGACGGAAACGTCGTCGGCAGCATCGAACTGCCGATGCCGGTCGGTCTCGTCGGCGGCGCGACGAAGGTGCACCCGACCGCGCAGGCCGCGGTGAGGCTGCTCGGCGTCACCACGGCCGCGGAACTGGCGGAGATCATCACGGCGGTCGGGTTGGCGCAAAACTTCGGCGCGGTACGGGCGCTCGCCACGGAAGGCATCCAGCGCGGTCACATGTCCTTGCATGCACGCAATATCGCCACGACTGCCGGAGCGACGGCGGGTGAAGTCCGGGCAGTGGTGGCGCGGCTTATCGCGGAGAAGAAGGTACGGGTGGATTACGCGGAGGAGGTGCTGGCCGACCTCCGAGCCGACCGGTGATGCCCGGTGATGCCCGGTGATCAGGGCACCACCGTCTCCCACTCCACCATCAGGCGGTACCGCTGCGGGAATTCGACGCTACGGCACAGGCGGGCACCATGGCAGCCGTCCGCTCTCCTCGCCGGGCTTGATGCCGCAGCCGGTCACCTCACGGCACAGTGAACTCCGTCAGCACGGCAAGGTGGTCGGAGTTCCAGCCGTTGCCCCCGCCGAAGGTCGACGAGCTCCGGACCGAAATTCCGTTGCCTCGATAGAACAGGAAGTCGATCCGGTCCTGCGGTTCGGGGCGGCCGTTGTTGTTCTTGACCACCGGGGACCAGGTGTTGCCCGGCTGGGCGGCCGGGTCCGGGTGCGCCGTGCGGTACGCGTCCCGCAGTCCCTTGGCCTCGAACGCCTTCGTGGTCGGCCAGGCGACCGCGTAGCCGCAGTGCGCCGGCTTCGTCGCGTTGGTCCAGTCCAGATGCGACGGGGAGTTCAGGTCACCGCCGAGGATGGCCGGTGACGAACCCGTCCACTCGGCGATCTGCTCGGCCTGGCGCTTGCGCCGCGACTCGTCGGACAGGATCGTCTGCACGCTGTCGTGGTCGAAACATGCGTTGTACGGGCCGTACTTCTGATAGTCGAGGTGCGCCGAGTACACCCACACCCCGGCGATGCGCGCGGCGATCACGCGGGCGCCGGTGTCGCTCCACGACGTCCAGTCCTGCTTCTCGATCGGCAGCTTGCTGATCACGTCCACGTCCCAGCCCTCCGACGTATGCTGCCAGCCGAGCTTCTGCGCGATCTTGCCGGTCGCCCCGTTGCCGGTCTCCTGCAGCGCGACGACGTTGGCGCCGGACCGCCGGATCGCGTCGATGGCCACGTCCAGGCCGCCGCCGTGGGTGCCCTCGTTCCACAGGTTGTACGTGAGCACCCGCAGGGTGGTCGCCGCATGCGCGGTCCCGGCGGCGACGGTGGACAGCAGCGCAACCACTGTGGCCAGCAGCGCGACCACGATTCGTCGGAGCTTTCCCATGCTGTTCCTCTCCCAGTACGGCATCGGGGTGCGGCGTTCATGGACAAGGTGGACCACCCGGACCTTCCGGCGAAAGATCAGGTCCGGTAACACGCGGTGAAATCCTTCACGAACAGGACTTACCGGGCCGATGCTAAGCCCGCCGAGCGTCCGCCGGAGATTTCCTGTGGTCTCCCCGCAAACCGCTCTTCAGCGCAGCAACGCCACGGCGCACTGGCCGAGCAGCCAGCGCTCGGCCTTGGCCAGCGACCATCCGTTGTCCTCCGTGAGGCACAGGTAGCCGTTGTAGCCGAAGTAGAACCACAGCACGTCGGTGGCCTGCCGGGCGTCCTTGCCCTCGGCAAGCGCGCCCAGCCCGTGCAGCCGCTCCGCGACCGCGGCCAGCGTGCCCCGGTAGCGCTTGGTGGCATCGCGCAGCCCTTCGGCAGCCGCCTCGTCGTGCGGGGCCGCCGCCAGCAGCACGCGGATGACGCTGCCGTGGTCCTCGCGGATCGCCCGGCTGGCCGAGGCCACCAAGGCCAGTACCTCGCGCGGGTCGGTCAGCTCGGCCAGCCGCGTCCGGCTGTCCTGCAGGATCGGCGAGGTGCCCCATTCGTCGACCAGGATCTGCAGCAGTCCGTGCTTGCCGCCCGCGGCGTACACCGTGCCCGGCGCGACGCGGGCCAGCTCCGCGATCTCGTCGACCTTCGCGCCGAAGAACCCCTTGCGCGCGAACAGCTCCCGGGCGGCATCGATGATCGCCCTGCGGGTCGCCTCCGCGTAGTCCGCCCGCCGTCCCTGCGTGCCGGTAGTCATGGGAGGCCATTCTACAAGCTCAACTCACCTGAGTCGGACTCATCTGAAATGAGCTACACTTCGCCCACCTGACCGAATCGGACGAGGGGCTGCACGTGCCGGTGGAGACGGACTTCGTGGTGGTGGGAGCAGGCGCGGCCGGATGCGTGCTGGCGGCCCGGCTGAGTGAGGACCCCGGCTGCCGGGTCCTGCTACTGGAGGCCGGGACGACCACCGGCGACGAGCCGGCGGCCCGTACCCCGGGGAACGCGTTCCAGCTGCTCACCGGCCCGATGTCGTGGGGTGACCGCTCCACGCCGCAGTCCGCGCTCGGTGGCCGCCGGATCGGGCTGGCGCAGGGCCGCGGGCTCGGCGGTGGCAGCAGCATGAACATGATGGCGTGGTTCCACGGCCGTCCCGAGGACTACGACACCTGGCAGGACAGGGGCGCAACCGGCTGGTCATGGGACGACGTCCGGCCCGTGCTGCGCGACATCGAGGACAACGACTGCGGCGGCGGCGACCGGCACGGCACCGGCGGGCCGATGGCGATCAGCTCGGTGCGCGACGCCGGTGCGCTGGCACTCACCTTCGTGGCCGGCGGGGTCGAGCACGGGCTGCCGCTGGTCGAGAACTTCAACGGCCCGTTCGGCGAAGGGGTGGGCTTCGTACAGAGCAACACCCGCGACGGGCGGCGGCACAGCGTCGTGCACGGGTACCTCGGCCCGGCCCGCCACCGGGAAAACCTGGTCGTCGCCAACGGCAGGCTGGTCACCTCGGTCATCCTGGACGGCAAGCGGGCGGTCGGGGTGCGGGTGGGTGGCACCGAGGTAGCGGCCCGCCGCGGGGTGGTGCTGTGCGCGGGCGCGCTGCGCACCCCGCAGCTGCTGATGCTCTCCGGGCTCGGTCCGGCCGGGCACCTCGCCGAGCACGGCATCCCGGTGACCGCCGACCTCGCCGGGGTCGGTGCCGACCTGCAGGACCACCCGATGGTCACGCCGGTGTGGCCGGTCCTCGACGGCAGTCCACTGTGGAACACCCTGACCGATGCCGACCTCCGTGACTACCGGCTGCTGCGCCGCGGCCCGCTGGCCTCGCTCACCCAAGCGGCGGGGATGCTGCGCAGCGGCGCGGACCGTCCGGTGGCCGACCTCCAGCTGACGCTGACCCTGCTCGGCATGACCGCCGAGATGACCCTGATCGAGGATCCGGTGGTGACCTGCGCGGTCAGCCTGCTCGACCCGGACAGCCGGGGCACGGTGCGGCTCGCCGACGCCGATCCGGCCAGCCCCCCGCTGATCGACCCCGGCTTCCTCACCCGGGACGGCGACCGGGCGCGGCTGCGGGCCGGGCTGCGGCGGGTACGGGACCTGTTCCGCACTCCCCTGCTGGCCAAAGCCACCGGCGGCGAACCCCGTACCCCGCAGGACTGGTCCGACGCCGATCTCGACACCTGGATCAGTGGCAACACCGGCAGCGAATGGCATCCGGCAGGCACCTGCCGGATGGGCACCGACGCCAGTGCCGTCGTCGACCCGCACACCATGGCCGTCCGCGACGTGACCGGCCTCTTCGTCGCCGACGCCTCAGTCATGCCCACGATCACCCGCGGCAATACCCAGGCACCGACGATCATGATCGCCGAGCGGGCCGCATCCCGCATCGCCGCCGCCTGAACCCTGCGGACAATCCCCTGATGAAAGGCGCCCCACATGCCCACGCACAGCC
Source organism: Amycolatopsis jejuensis (assembly GCF_000717335.1). Classification (GTDB taxonomy): domain Bacteria; phylum Actinomycetota; class Actinomycetes; order Mycobacteriales; family Pseudonocardiaceae; genus Amycolatopsis; species Amycolatopsis jejuensis. The sequence goes on along the minus strand of NZ_JNYZ01000012.1, from coordinate 118,853 downwards.
TCGACGACAACGTGAGCCTGTACTACGACATTCTCGGCGACTCCGGCCTGCCGGGTGAACCGGTTCTGCTGGTGACCGGTACGAGCACGTCGATCGGCCACTGGACGCCGGCAATTCTCGAAGGTCTCGCGGCCGACCGGCGGGTGATCGTCTACGACCACCGTGGCATGGGCGGATCCTCGGCGTATACGGAGCCCGTGTCGATGGCATCCCTTGCGGCAGACGCCATTGCGCTGCTCGACGAACTCGGCGTCGGCCCGGTACACGTGGTCGGATGGTCGCTGGGCAGTGCCGTGGCACAGGAACTCGCGCTTGCCCGCCCCGATCTGGTGGCGTCGCTGGTGCTTTACGGCACCTGGGCGCGCGGCAACGAATTTCAGCGCAGCCTCACCGCCGGACTACGTTCCCCGTGGGCGCACGGTGATCTCGAAGGCGGAATCGCCGCGCTCGGTGTGGCATTCTCGCCGGAGTTTCTCGACAGCCCGGAGTTCGGCCAGGTCATCACGGCCGTGCTGCCGCTGTTCCCGCAGACCGAGGAGCAGATCCAAGCCGTTGTCCGGCAATGGGATGCAGACCTTGCCCACGACATCCTCGACCGGCTGCCCGCAATCGACCGGCCGACAACGGTCCTGGTCGGCGAGCAGGACATCCTCACCCCGCCCCGCCAGTCCCGCACCGTCGCCGACGCAATCCCGGACGCGGAGTTCGTCCTCGTCGAGGGCCCGGGCGCAAGCCACAGCCTCCACGTCGAGCGTCCTGATGAATGGCTCGAGCACGTTCGCGCCCACCTCGAGCGCTGCGAGTAAATGCACCGCGTGGAATAGAAGACCAATAGGCACGGCCACCGGTAATTCGGGGCAATAATCGTCGGAATTCGGCAGTTATCGGAAGTACGAAAACTGCTCTGGCATACTGCCGAAATGCGACTCAGTGGGAGAATCGGGTCCGTGCTGCCCGGTCCGAGGTCGACGCCGTTCAGTTTCTGGTACCTCGTGCTGCTGGTGGCCACCTCCATCACGCGGCATCTGCTCGACCCGGCAACGGCGCAGCAGCTCCTCACCATGGCCAGCAGCAACACGCAAAACCTGGCGGACCGCCCACTGCTCAGTCTGCTCACCAGCGCACTCGTGCTCAAGGGTGACGACGACTGGGGACTTCTCGTGCCGTTGTTCCTGCTCGCTGCCGCGCCGCTCGAGCGGCGGGTCGGGGCACGGTGGACGCTCGCGGTTTTCGCCTTCGGGCACGTCTTCGCGACGCTGGCGACCGAGCTTCCGGCCGGGTGGGCCCAGTCCACCGGGCGGCTGCCGGCGGAGACGGCGCAGTGGGTGGACGTCGGGGCGAGTTACGGGCTCTTTGCCACTGCCGGAGCGCTGATGCCGATCCTGGCGACGCGGACGCGGTGGTGGATCCTCCCCTTGGTCGAGCTGGCCATCGTCGGCCTGATTTTCGTGGAGGACCCCACCGCCCCGTTGACGATCATGACCTTCGCCGGTCACCTGATCGCGTTCCACTCCGCGATTCTGGTGTGGTGGCGGCTCCTGCGGCGGCGCGGATTGGTGGCCACGCTGCGGATTCCCGACCTCTCGGTAGCGCAGCGTGACGACGCCCCGCCCATGAAGGCATCTACGTAGGTGGTCTGAACTGGCGAAGCACTTGGCCGAGGGGAGCCTGACGCGGGCACACTGGTTCAGTGCAGCGAGATGACGATTTCGGGACGGCGCTCCGGACGTTCCGGGAGCAAACACCACCCGAGGCGGCCGGGATTCGTCCGACGCTCCCGACGGAACGCCGGGTCCCCGGGTTGCGACGTGGTGAACTCGCGCGGCTGGCAAAGGTGTCGGAAGAACACCTGAGGCGCCTGGAACAAGGCCGACGCAAACCGTCGCGGGAAGTGGTCGACGCGCTGGCCAGCGCGTTACAACTGGCACCCGGGGAGCACGAACGGCTCCGGCTGCTTGCGGGTTTCGCGCCACTGTCCAAACCGGACCGTCCACCCGCGCCTACCAGTCAGCGGTACGTCGACCGACGAATGCCGAGCGAGGTCACCCCACCAGCGCAGCGGTTGCTGGATCGCCTGGACGTGCCGGTTTGCGTGTGTGACGCAGCATGGACCGTCCTCGAAGGAAACCCTCTGTGGGACGGACTCCAGTGTGGCGGAAAGGTTTCCGGGAAGTACGAACGGAACGTAGCGTGGCGGCTCTTCACCAACGCACCCACCGCGGTCGTGCGGTCGCCGGAGTACCTGGCCGCCTTCAAGTCCACAGTGGTCACCGGGCTCCGCGCGGCGACGCGGCGTTACCCCGGCGATCCGCGGCTGCATGAGCTGATCGCCGACCTCCGTGCGTCCGCCAGCGATTTTCCCCGATGGTGGACGCATGCGGAACCGGGCAACCATCCGGATCGGCTGGTCGTCCACCACAATGGACGCGACCGCGATCGGACCGGACACCAGGATCTCCTCGACAAGGACATCCTCATCATCGAGCCGGGTGACCTGCGGGTGGTCGTGTTCACCCTGGCCGATCAGGCAGCTTCCAGCGGCTCCATATAGAACCGCGACCGCTTGATCACGCCGTCCTCTTCCTCTGCGACCACCACTCCCCGCTGCTGGAATCCCGGGGTGTCGTCGCTCGCGAATTCCCATTCGCCCCAGATTTCCGGGCCGTTCTCGACGCGCGCGACGATGGTTGCCCGGACGGTCGGATAGACGCCGAAAATCGCCTCCCAATTGCGCCGGACGAATTCGACTCCCGTCGTCGACCGGGCCGGATGCGCAGGCCAGACCACCGAATAGTCCGGCGCAAAGCATGCGGTGAGGGCGTCGATGTCGTGGGCGTTGATCGCATTGACCAGGCGGTCGACCGCGGATTCAGGCACGTTTTCTCCCTTGTTCAAGATCATCTTATCCGCGCGCCGCACACCCCCGGGTGGTCCACTTTGTACCCCTCAGCAGGATTCCCAGAACTCGGTGAGAATTTGCGCCCCCTGAGCCGGATCCTGCGTCATCCACCAATGCCCGAGCCCGTCGAGCGGGGCGACGCGAGCACCGGCGCGAGCCGCCGACCGGCGACGTTGCTCGACAGTCCCGACCAGGTGATCCTCAGTCGCCAGCACGACGAGCCCCGGACGCTCCGCTGCGCGTTCCAGGTTCCGGCCGAGCTCGGTCATCACCGGTTTTGCGGCAGATCGATAGAGCGCGAGCACGGCGCGGCCCATGTCCTCGTTCATCCCCGCGGCAACCTTTCCGGCGACCGACTCATGCATCCCACCGGCGACGAGCCGCGCGGTCCGCACCTCAAGCGGGGCACCGAAAATTTTCGCCACCGACGCCTCGCCGACCTCCGGTTGCTGCCACTGCTGAGCCAGCTCATGCCAGACGTAATCAGGGTCGAACGCGCCGATCGTGTCGTTCACCCAGCTGCGGACGAGTTCCGGGCGCGCCATGACCGCGTTGAGCACGTGCCCACCGCCCCAGTCGTGGCCGACCAGGTCGACCGGCTCGGGAAACCGCTCGAGCTCGCCGATCAGCCAATCGCGATACTCGCCGACGGTCGCACCGAACCCGGCAGGCAACGGCGCCCCGAAACCAGGCGGGGACAGGCACACCACCGGTCGCGCACCCAGCTCGGCAAGCAGCGGCTCCCACAGCGACGGGGTCTCCGGGTTGCCGTGCACGAAGACGGCGGTCGTTTCACTCATCGGGTTGCTCCTTCGGTCGGTTCACCACCACTCTAGCCATACTTGTTGGTTGGCTGACAAGTATGTAGCCTGGAATGATGCCGCGCCGGAGTCAGCAGGAACGCCGCGACCAAGCTTCAGCCGCCTTGGTTGAAGCGGCGGCCGAACTGGTCGTGGAGCAGGGCGTGCGGGCGGTCACGCTGGCGGCTGTCGGTGAGCGGGCGGGGTACAGCCGCGGGCTGGTCACCCATCATTTCGGGAGCAAGGCAGCGCTGCTGGAACACCTCGCCCGCGCGACGCAAGCCGGTTTCGTCCCCGGACTCGACGCGCTGCCACCCGGGCTGGAGCGGCTGCTGCGGCTCATCGACGGGTACGTCCGGCAGCTGGGCAACGCGAGCGTGCTCAGCCGGGCTTTCGTGCTGCTGTGGGCAGAATCGATGACCGATCCGGAGCTGGCCCCGCTCTTCCGCGAGCGGGACGAGGCCTTCCGCGCGGACCTGCGGGCGGAAATCGCCGCAGGGATCGCCGGTGGTGACATCCGGGAAAACGTCGAGCCGGACGAGGTTGCCGTGGCGGTGGTCGGCCAGCTGCGGGGAATTGCCCTTCAACGACTGCTTGCGCCGGAGGCAGTGCGTCCGAACCGCTTACGCCACACGGTGACGGACACCTGGCGTCGAGCGTTGAGCCGCTAGATCTCGGCTGCGTCCCGGGCAAGGTCCCGCTTCGCTAGATAGAAACTGGCGGCCGGAACGGTGGAGGTAGCGGGGTGGCGTGCCGACGCCAGATGGATACTCGCGATAGAAAGGCGCGGGCAGCAGGGGCACTCCGATGCCAGACCGAAACTCGCGAGAGAAACCGCGCAGGCAGCAGAAGCGGCGCGCCAACTCCGGACAGGAACTCGCGATAGAACGGCGCGGGTAACAGGCGTGGCGTGCCGACGCCAGACCGAAACTCGCGACAGAAACGACGCGGGGTAGCAGAGATGGCACGCCGCCGGACGGAAGCTAGCGACAGAAACGACGCCGACAGCCGAGGCGGCACGCCAACGCCAGACCGAAACTCGCGACAGCAACGGCACAGGCAGCAAGGCGAGCACACCAACACCAGACAGAAACTCGCGCCAGCAACGGCACAGGCAGCAGAGGCGAGCACACCAACACCAGACAGAAACTCGCGCCAGAAACGGCACAGGCAGCAGGCGTGACGCGCCAACGCCAGACCGAAACTCACCGCAGAGACGGCGCAGGTAGCAGAGGCACGCCGATGCCAGACGGAAGCTAGCGACAGAAACGACGCAGGCAACACAGGCAGTCACGCCGCCGCCAGATCAAATCTGGCGAGGCGCACCCCAACCGCCGGAACCGAAAGGGCACTAGGACCAGGCGCAGGCAACACCCAACCCCCGAAACCCCTCCGGCCCGAGCGACCCGAAACCCGCAGCCATCCGAACACACAGGGTCGACAGGTGCGCGTCTTACCGAAGCCGACAACCCGATCAGCAGGTCAGAGCTGCGTACCCCCACCATCGACCGGGAACTCGGCGCCGGTCGTGTACGTAGCGTCGAAGGCGAGGAACAGCATTGCCACCGCGACCTCGTCCGGGGCTCCGAAGCGGGACATCGGGTTTTGCTGGGCCATCTGGGCTTTCGTCGATTCCGCGACCTCCGGCGGGAGCGAGCGGTCCAGAATCCCCGTCGCGATGGGGCCGGGGCTTACGGCGTTCACGCGGATCTTCCTGGGCAGCAATTCAGTCGCCAAGCTGCGGGTCATCGAACGCACTGCGGCCTTCGTCGCGGCGTACACGCTCACCATCGGCAGGCCCAGGACGTTCGCCGCGGACGTGGTGAGTACCACTCCGCTGCCCTCGTTCAGCAACGGTGCCAGTTTTTGGACCGTGAAGTACGGGCCTTTCGCATTGATCGAAAACAGGTCCGAGAAATTCTCCTCGGTGACCGAATAGAAAGGAGTGAAATTGGCGACTCCCGCATTCACGAACAGGGCGTCGACTGTGCCGAACTCGGTTTTTACGCGGTCGGCCAGTGCGTCCAGGTCGGGCAGGGACGAGAAGTTGCTGCGTACGGCAATGGCGCGTTCTCCCAGCTCAGCGGCCGTTGCCTCGAGCGACTCCACCGACCGGCCGGTGACCAGCACCCGCGCGCCTTCGCCCACGAGCAGCTTCGCCGCGGTGCGGCCGAAACCGCTGGAGCCGCCGATGACGACGACCTTCTTTCCGTCGTACTTCATGGGTTTCCTTTCTCGATCCGGTTTCCTGTGAACCAGTCAAGAACGGTTTTCCGGCGGCGTCCAAGACCCATTCCGCAGGTCGTGATGCCCGAGCCGCATGACGCGTAGCCTGGAGGGGTGGCAGATCCGACGTCGCTCGACCCCAGCGTGGATTTCGACCTGCGGCTGGTGCGCTACTTCACCGTGGTCGCGGAACACCGGAACATCGGCCGGGCCGCTGCGGCGCTGCACGTCGCTCGGGCGGCAGCTCCAGCGGCTGGAAGACCAGCTCGGCGTGCAGCTGCTCGAACGCACCCACCAGGGCACCCGCCTCACCGCGGCCGGCGAGGCGTTCCTGCCGCGCGCGCAGGAGCTGCTGGCCGCCGCCCACCTCGCGCGGCGCACTGCGAAAGCCGCAGCCGCACCGCATATGGTCACGCTCGGTTATTCCGATGACTTCATCGTCACCCCCATGGTTCACGACCTGCGCCGGCAGTACCCGGATGCCGAGATCCGCACCCGGCACCTCGTCTGGAACGACACCGCGGCGCTACCGGACCGCCGCGTGGACGCCCTCATCTCGCGGCTGCCGTTCCCCTATGAGATGGACAACCTCCAGCTCACCGTGCTGCGCGACGAGCCGCGCGTGCTGGTGGTGTCCACTGACCATCCGATGGCGGCCAAGGATTCGGTCGGCGTGGACGACCTCGCCGATGAGCCCGTCGTGCCCTGCACCGGCGCCACCACCACGTGGCGCCGGTTCTGGCGCCTCGAACCCCGTCCCGACGGCATCCCGGCCGCCACCACCCCGCCGCTCGCGGAGAGTTACGAGGACAAGCTCGAACTCGTCGCCGAAGGCCGGGCGGTCGCGGTGCTGCCGATCGGCGACCGGCGCATCCGCACGCGCCCGGACCTCACCACGGTGGCCATCGACGGCATCGACCCGGCTCAGGTCGTGATCGCCAGCCGGGCCGACGATCCCAATCCCCTGCTGCCGCCCGTCCATCGCGCCGCGCGGCAGCATCTGTCTACATAGGACTCAGACGAACCCGGCAGTCTGTCCACCGTGGACCGGAACCACCGCACCGTTCACAAAGGACGCTGCCGGACTTGCCAGCCAGGCCACGGTTTCCGCGACATCGTCCGGATTTCCGAGACGTCCGATCGGGATTTCGGTGAGGATGTCCGTCACCGCTTCGTCGAGCCCGACCGACCGGGCCGCGGCAATTTTCTCCTGCTCCGCCTTGCCCATATCCGTGACGATGTAGCCCGGCGCAACCGCATTGGTACGGATTCCGTGTGGCGCCAATTCCTGCGACAACAACCGCGTGAGCCCGACCACCGCGTGCTTGGTCACGACATAACTGCCGTATTCGGCCAGCGCCGCGACACCCAGCGTCGAAGCGATGTTGACGATCGCGCCGCGTCGCGCGCGTTTCATCCCCGGAGACACCGCGCGTACCAAGTGTACTGCGCCGAGAACGTTGACCCGAAACGAGGTTTCCCAATCCGCCTCGGTGATCTCCGAGAACTCCTTGACCCCCACCGCCGTACCGGCATTGTTCACCAGAATCCCGACGTCGCCGAGTTTCCCGGCGACCGTAACAATTCCCTCCTGCACACTGTCCACATCAGAAACATCCATCGGTACCGCAACGCTCTTGCACCCCAAAGCCCGGACCATCTCCGCGGTTTCTTCCAGCTCCGCAAGACTGTCTCCGACCCCGATGCCGAGGACGTCGAGACCAGGCACCGGCCGGGCGAGGTCGGCCACCGCGACGTCCGCGCCGCTGCGCGCAAGCCGAAGCGCAATGGCCCGGCCCATTCCCCGCGCCCGTCCGGCCCCGGTGACCAGCGCGACCTGACCAGTCATGCGATCGCCGCCGAAATCGCCGACAGCAGATGATCGGAATACCCGGCCGACATTCCCGCGTCCACATTCAACGCCTGCCCGGTAACCGCCGAAGATGCCGGTGCGGCAAGGAAAGCAATCACCTCGGCGACCTGCTCCGCGGCAATCACCATTCCCGAAGGCGCGGCAAGACGGCTGATCTCCCGTTCGAGAGCGCCGTTCTCCTGTGCCTGCAACATCGGTGTTTCCACCGAGCTCGGGCAAATGCAGTTGACCCGGATACCGCGCCCGCCGTACTCGACCGCCGCGACCTGCGTCAGCGATACCACCGCGGCTTTGGCCGCGGCATAAGGACCGTAACCGCGAAGACCGACCCGCCCGGCCATCGAGGCGGTATTGACGATTGCCGAACCTTCAGGCATTACCCGCGTGCCGTATTTGATCCCCAGGAACACGCCGATGGTATTGACGTCAACGTGCCGTCGGAAATCCTCCGGCGTCGCCTGATCGAGCTCCGCATCCGCCATGATCCCCGCATTGTTGACCAAGACGTCGACGCGGCCATACCGGGCGACGGTGTGCGCGAAAAGCCGCTCGACATCCTCAGCATCGCTGACGTCCGTCCGGACGAAATCCCCTTCAGCGTCAGCCAAATCAGCCGATACCACCTGGCCGCCTTCCCGGGCGAACAGCTCCGCGGCGGCCCGGCCGATCCCGGAAGCAGCACCGGTGACGACACAGACTTTGTGTTCGAAAGCTCCCATGACAGCTCAGCTCCCGAACTCCTCGTGCAAATCCGCGACCCCGAACTTCGCCCGGATCTCCGCGACCGCGGCCTGATAGGTGTGCGTCTCCACGTAATTCGCATTACGCGGAATTTCGAGGTACGAAACCCCACCACGCAAATCCGGCTCGTGACTGCGTTTCATCTCGGCGAACCTTTCCTTGTCCGCGCCCTGCAAGGTCAGATCCATCGCGATAAGCTGCGCCATTTCCTCGAACCGGTGGTACGCGGCATCGGCGAACTCGATGAATCCGACGACGTACAGCGAATCCACTTTGCGGTTGAAGATGTTCAGGTACAGCTGCGGATGCCCGCCCTGCCACTCGAACAATTCCTCGTCCACAAAGGGGACGAGGTATTCGTACCCGGTGGCCAGCACGACTACGTCGACCTGCTCGCGGCTGCCGTCGGAGAACACGACGTCGCTGCCGTCGAACCGGGCGACGTCGGGTTTCGCGGTGAGATCGCCGTGCTGCAGGAAGTGGATGACCTGGTCGTTCACGATCGGATGGGTGGTGAGCACGTCGTGGTCCGGCTTGGGCAAGCCGTACCGGGTCAAATCACCGACCAGCGCGTCGATGAGCTCGCTCGGGTCCTCGGGAAGCGTGATCCCGGCGGGTGGCTTGCCGCCGTAGTTGAGGAAAACGTCAAGCGGGACCCCGAAAATGTGCTTCGGAATGTATCGGTACCCACGCCGTACGCTCAGAAATGCCTTCTCCGCACTGACCGCGGCGTCACCGGCAATGTCGACCCCGGAGTTACCGCCACCGACCACCAGTACGCGCTTTCCGGCGAACAGGGAAGTGTCGTAGTAGTCGACCGAATGCAACACCGTGCCGGTAAAGGAATCCCGGCCGGGAATCTCCGGAACGTTCGGATGCCAGGTGACCCCGGGTGCGACGACCAACGCGCGGTACCGGCGCGTCGTCCCGCCTGCGGTCACGTTCCAGGTGCCGTCTTCGAGCAGGTCGGCGCGCTCGACGACGGTGTCGAACGTGATGTCGCGGTACAGGTCCTCGTCCTTGGCGAACTGCCGGAGGTAGCCGAGAATTTGGCGCCACGACGGGTAATCCGGGTAGTCCGCGGGCATCGGGTGGCCGTAGAACCCGCTGGAGTACTTCGAGCTGATGAAGTGCGCGCTCCGGTACACCGGGCTGCCCTCGTTCTGCGGGTCCCAGATCCCGCCGACGTCGGAATGCTTTTCGAACAAGTCGAACGGCACCCCCGCAGCTCGCAGCCGCCGAGCGGCCACCAACCCCGAAGGACCTGCGCCGACGATGCACACCCGATCTACCGGTTCGGTCATTTCGTCCTCGTCTCCTGAGCGGGATGGACTGCGCGGCCCGCCGATGCCGGACCGTTCGCGAAGTGCCCCCAGCTTGAACTAGGGCAAGCGCCCTAGTCAAGAGCCCCAGGGCAATTGCCCTAGTCGGCGACCGCGGTCAGGCCGCCACCAGGACGAACTCAGAAACCGGCGACTTTCCGCCGCCGACCTCGGCGTACTTTCGCCATCCCGGCCAGCGCCCCGGCGAACGCGTCGATTGCTTCGCGGGTGGTGTCGAGGTCGCCGTCGGCGAGCCAGTGCAGCATCGAACCGTCGATCACCGTGACGAACATCCGCGCGAGCACCGGAATCGGCGTACCCCAGTCGATCCCGGCGCGCTCCGCGACGAACTCCAGGTACTCCGTCGACTGCCGGTTGTAGTCCGCGTACTGGGTGGCCGCCGCGCCCGGATCGTCCGACCGCAACGCGTAAAGCGCGAGGTCGTAACTGATCAGCTGTTCCCGCGGATGGGCGCTGCCGACGCTCAGGAACGCGTTCAGCCCGGCAGTCAGGTTCTCGACGAGCGACCTGGTGTCGTCCCAATCGTCGACCGCCGCCTGCACCATGTCCTTGACGTGGCTTTTCACCAGCTCGCCCAGCAGCTGGTCCTTCGATTCGAAGCAGTAGTGGAACGTGCCGCGGGGCATCCCGGCCTCGTCGGTGATGGCCCGGGTGGTCGCGTTCGCGATGCCGTCCCGCCCGATCACCTCGGCCGCCGCGATGAGCAGCCGGCGCCTGCGCTCCCCCACCGTCATCCGCGCCACGGCCGCCCCTCTCGTCAATCGTGCAGTCTGGGGCATCCGCCCTGGTCCGACCGTAGCAAGCGGCGGTCACGCGAACGAAACGACACGGCGGCAAAAGTCGGGCAATTGCCCTAGGGCTCTTGACTAGGGCGGATGCCCAAGTGCACGCTGTGGCGGCCCTCACGTCGACGGCGGGCCGCAATCCGACCAGGAACCAGGAGCAGCCGCAGCGAAGGAGAACGACCACGATGGCAGGTAATGGGGAAACCGCGGTGCACACCCGGGAAACACCGGCGCTGCTGCACCGCGGGCTCGGAGTCGGTTCGATCGTGTTCATGGTGGTGGCCGCGGTGGCCCCGCTCGGCGCCGCGTCCGTGGTGCTCCCGACAGTGTTCGCGGCCAGCGGAACCGCCGCCGCACCGGCGTATTTCGTGGGCGCGACCGTGATCCTGTGCCTGTTCTCGGTCGGCTACACGCTGATGAGCCGGTACGTGGAGAACGCGGGCGCGTTCTACGCCTACGTACAAGCCGGGCTGGGCAAGATCCCCGCCGCGGGCACGGCTTGTCTCGCGCTCGCGTCGTACACCGTGCTCCTGGTGGGGCTCACCGCGTACCTGGGCGTGGCGGCGTCAGCCGTGGTGGAGACCTACCTCGGCCTGGCGGTGAAGTGGTGGATCTTCTCCCTCGCCGCGCTGGCGCTGGTGGGCTACCTCGGCTACCGCGACGTCGAGCTGAGCGCGAAAGTGCTCGGCGTCTTCCTGGTGCTCGAGGTGCTGGTGATCCTCGTGGTGGACTTCGCGATCACCTTCCACGGCGGCAAATCCGGCCTCTCCGCCATGCCACTGAACCCGGCCCACGTGTTCGACGGCGCACCCGGCCTCGGCCTCATGTTCGCCTTCTTCGCGTTCTTCGGCTTCGAGGCGACCGCGGTGTTCCGCAGCGAAGCACGCGAGCCGAACCGCACCGTGCCACGCGCGACCTACCTCTCGGTGCTGCTCATCGGCGTGCTCTACGGCTTCACTTCCTGGGCACAGGCCATGGGCGCCGGAAGCAGCGACGTGGCCGCAACCGCGGCCGCCGACCCGGCGCGGCTGATGACGGACCTGTCGGTGCAGTACGTGGGACCCGCACTGCAGCACATCATCCAGATCCTGCTCGTGACCAGCATTTTCGCCTGTGTGCTCTCCTTCCACAACGTCGTGACGCGCTACCAGTTCACCCTCGCGACCACCCACCTGCTCCCGGCCACGCTCGGCCGCGTGCACCCCAAACACCGCGCACCATCGCGCTCGTCGCTCGTGGTCTCCGCAGCGACCATGGCCACGCTCGGCGCGCTCGCCATCTCCGGACTGGACCCGGTGACCCAGATCTACACCTGGCTCTCCGGCTCGGCCACGCTCGGCATCATCCTGATGATGGTGCTCACCAGCATTTCCGTGATCGTGTTCCACCTGCGCGGCAAACGCCGCGACCCGGCATGGAACGCGACCGTGGCGCCCCTGCTGTCGCTGGCCGGGCTCGGCCTGGTGCTGTACCTGGTGATCGACCAGTTCCCGCAACTCGTGGGCGGCCCAGCCGCCGCCCTCGCCGTGGGAATCGCGATCGCCACCTGCTTCCTCGCGGGAGCCGCGGTGGTGGCCTTCGCCCGGATCCGCCGGCCCGAGGCCTACGCGCGGATGCTGAGCTGACCTCTCAAGCGACCTCCTCGATCTCCACCCGGTCGGGGTAGAACGCGACGTGGCCCTTGATCGGCGACACCGCCTCGTACGGTGCCTCGTACGTCCACACCGCGTTCTCCCCGTCCGGCACCACGGTGAGGCTGTAATACGCGGCATCTCCCTTGTACGGGCAGTACGTCTGATGCTCGGACCGCGCGAGCATCGCCAGGTCGACGTCTTCGAGCGGGATGTATTGCACCGCCGGATAACTCGCCTCGCGCAGAACCTGCGCGCGGGTGGTGTCGGCGACGACGCGATCGCCGGCCTTGACCACCACCCGCGCCGGGTTCGGCTCGACGGTGATCGGGTGGCCCGGCCCGGGGATCAACTGCTGGGACATCATTCCTCCTCTGCGCACGGGTGGTGCGCACTTCCCACAGTAGGCCGGACCACCGACAAAATCAGACGCCATCGCTACCCGCCTCCGCGAGGTACTGGCCTGACGTCCGTGAAGGGAACCTTCACGGAATCTAATTCCCTCATGGTTCCCTTCACGGACTTCCACATTCTGTGATGGTTCCCTTCACAGACCCAGATTCCGTGATGGTTCCCTTCACGGACTTCCCCCACCACCAAAGCCGCACTCACGAACCCCACGAAACCCGGGCAGCCAGCCCCCGCCCGCACCCCGATACGAAGCCTCCGCACGTAGTCACAATCCCGGCTTCGACGCCATCGCCCCGAGACTGGCAGAACACCCCGAACCGCAGCAGCCGCTACCCAGAGTTCCGCGTGCGGCGAAGCCAGTACAAACCGATCAACGGAAGCACCAGCGGGATGAACAGGTACCCCTGGCCATACCCCGACCACACGGTGGCATGCGGGAACGCCTGCCGGTCGAAGATGCTGAGCGTACCCACGGTCAGCACCCCCAGCAGCTCCACCGAGCACGCCGCGAGCGCGATCCGCCACCACGTTTCGCCGCCGCGGGCGAGCGCGACCGTGGCCAGGATGTAGACGAGGGCGGCGAATGCCGACAGCACGTACGCGAGCGGCGCCTCATGGAACTTCGTGCTGATCTGGACGCCCGCCCGCGACGTCGCCGCCAGCGCGAAGATGGCGTACACCGCGACCAGAACCCGGCCGGGACCGGTAGCCGTCCTACGCGCTTGCTCCACTCCACACCTCGTTCAGTCGCAGCACCATCACCGGAATCGCCAGGCACGCGATGCCGAGCACGACCGTGCTCGACCGGCTCTGCTCGGCCAGCGCCCACGCCGCGCCGATCGGCAGCACGACGAGGCAGCCGATCAGGTAGGCGAGGTAGGTCGCGAGGCTGCCCGGAGTGTGCCCGCCGATCAGCAGCACCACCCCGATCACCAGCTGGGCGACCAGCAGCACCTCGACCACGCCGAGCGCGACGAGCAGCGGGGTGTCCGGCAGCCGCTTGCGCGCCGCCTGGACGAAGCTCCACAACGCGACGAGCAGTGCACACCCGGCGACTGCCACCGCGAACCCGAGAATCACACCCGTTCCTCCTTCTGCCCGCCGCGCTCAACCTACCCGCCGCGGCCGCGTCACCGGACGGGAGGAGTGGTTCACCACATCGGGTCGATGGCATTCCGCCAATTCCGCAAACGGGTCCGACGCGACCTGCGGATCTTGCTCGACCGGGTGGCGGGAAATCACCCTCAGTTCGCCATTGCCGTATTCCGGCCCGCCCTGATCAGCGGATCCGAACCGCCGGGTTGGCGGATTGGCCGCGGTACCCGCGCCGTGCGGAAATGGTTCCCGTCGCTCGGGGGCCGCAGGCAGGAGGGGTCGCTTTTCATGGAAGTCCGGCACGAGATATTCCGCGCCGACCCGAGGTTCCCCGACCGGCGTCCGGAATTACCTGCCGGGGATCTGACCGGCGTACTTCCCCCGCCCGGACCGATGTGGACAGTCGAGCACCAAGGGGAGTGGCGGCTGCTCCGGCCGGTCGGCGAGGAACTGCCGGAACAGGGCTGGCAGGTGCAGATTTCCGCTGCTGCCAACGCTATTCCGGTACTCCAGCGCGTGCACGAGCACTGCGTCGAACACCGGATCACGCACCGGCACCTGCGATCGACCGCAATTCTCCTCGACCACAATGCCGAATTTCCGACCCGCGCGGGCAACGGTGCGCTCGCCATTATTTATCCGGCGGACAACAACACGCTCGAACAGCTGCTCGGAACTCTTTCCACACTCCTTCGCGGCGAGCCCGGACCCGATATTCCCGGAACCATCCGGTACGGCGAATGCCCGATTCATGTGCATTACGGCGGATTTCTGGAACAGTGGACCGATCATGCCGGAACCCGGGTACCCGCAATCCGCCGGCCGAGCGGCGCTCTCGAACCGGAACAGCAGGAAGCCGTACCGGATTGGCTGCGAATTCCTCATTACCTGGCCGCACACGCCGGGGAGCCACAACCACCGCATCCGGTGACCGATGTCCTCGCCCGCGCCCGCGGGCGCGCCGTCCACCTCGCCGAGCGCGGCGGTACCCCGGTGGTGATCGAGGAGGCCTGGCCGCACACCGGTTTCGACGCGGCGGGCACGGACGCGGCCACCCGGCTGCAGCGCAAACGCGAGATCCTCGACCGGCTCGCGGGCATCCCCGGCATCCCGCAGGTCCACACCTATCTCCCCGGACGGCGGCACTACCTGGTCCGCGAGTACCTGCCGGGCCTCCCGCTGGACGACTGGCTCGCCCGGCACTACCCGCTCACCCGCCGCGACTGTCCCGAGGCCGACCTCGCCGCCTATCGCAAACGCGCACAGTCAGTGGTGGCGCAGGTGGACCGCATCGTCGCCGAAGCGCGTCAACGCGGCGTCGTCCTCGAAAATCCGCGCAACATCCTGGTCGACGAGTCCGACACGGTGTCGCTCACAGGCTTCGAGAGCAGCAAAACCCTTCTGCCGCTGAAGATCTTCCTCCCGCTGGCTCCGCTGTTCGATCTCGTACCGGAGAAAATGCGCTGGGCCGCCGAACTCACCGAACGCCGGTTCTCGCTGCCCACGGGGTACGCCGACGGCATCGCGCCCCGCAGCGAACCGGCCGTACCCACCGAGCTTGACGCGCCACGACCGCATTGGTCGCTGGTACGCAAGCAAATCACCGAAGCCCTGCTGGCAAGTGCGACGCCGGAGCGGACCGATCAACTGTTCCCCGGCGAAGGTGCAGGCTTCGGCACCGGAGCGGCCGGCGTCCTCCATTCCCTGCACATCGCGGGCGCCGGACGCTACCCCGAACACGAGCAATGGCTCCTCGACGCAGTCCGCCGAGACCCGCCGAAGCAACCGGGGTTCTTCCACGGCAGCCACGGAATCGCTTACGTGCTGGAGGAATTCGGCCATCGGAAAGCCGCCGACGAGCTACTGGCGTCCTCCCGCAGCCTGGTGGACCAGACCACCGGCCACGACCTCGCGAGCGGTCTCGCCGGGATCGGCCTCACCCGGCTGTACTTCGCCACGAGCCGCGGCGGCAACGAGTTCGGCAGGCAGGCGCTGGGTACCGGCGTCCGGCTGGCGGACGCGCTCGACACCGCGGCGCCACCGGGACGGTCAGCGCGCGCCGGGCTGCTGCACGGCTGGTCCGGTCCGGCGCTGCTGTTCCTGCGCCTGCACGAACGCACCGGCGAGCCGGTCTGGCTCGAGTTCGCCGACCAGGCCCTCGAACGCGATCTGGAGGAATGCCTTCCGGCTCCGGACGGATCGCTGCCGGTCCGCGACGGCGACCGCGGCCCGCTGCGTACCGCCGGAGTCGGCAGCGCCGGAATCCTGATGGTCGCCGAACAGCTCGCGCGGCACCGGCCCGAAGCGCGCTCGTGCCGCAGTCTGCCCGGGCTGCGCGTGGCGTGCCGCGGGGAGTTCGCGCTCCATCCCGGCCTGCTGAACGGCCGGTGCGGGCTCGCCGCCGCGCTGGCCTTCGCAAACCAGCCGACCCAGCCGACCCAGCCGCACCACCAGGGCCAGCCGACCCAGCCGCACCACCAGGGCCAGCCGACCCAGCCGCACCACCAGGGCCAGCCGAACCAGCCGGACCGGAGGACCCGCGACGCGATCGAACGGCACCTGACCCGGCTTTCCTGGCACGCCGTCCCGTTCCACGGCGGTCTCGCCTTCCCGGGTAGCGACCTGCGGCACCTGTCCGCGGACGTCGCCACCGGCGGCGCCGGCGTCCTCCGCACGCTGTCCGCACTCCTGGACGGCACGGAGCTGCTTCCGTTCCTCGGCCCGGTTCCGCCGATCGCGTGACAGTCCACTGTGGACTTACACTCCGTCGTCGACAAGTCGATTCGCCGACTGCCCATCCTTCGGGACGCCAAGACCGTTCGCCGATTTTTACAATCACTCGTTCAGCCCAGCCCGTTCGGGTGGAATCGGCGGCCGGGGCCCGTGCCTCGGCAAATGCCGGGTGAACCGTCCGCTACCCTGGGTGACCAGCGTCGCAGTGCACTCGGCCTGCCCGAACAGCGGCACCACGGCGGGCCTGTTCGTGATAGAAACCGGGGCTGTTCCGTTACGTGGGCCTACGAAGGGTGTGTCCGAGATTTCCTTACCTGATCCCTCGTGACCGCCCGCACCCACCGTCTGTCCGCTTCCCCGGCCGTGTCCCGCACTCTCGCCGAGGGTGACCCAGGAGTTCGTGAATCATCGTGGAGAACAAGGACGATCCCGGCAAGGCGTACGACAAGTCGATCCGGAAGCGGCTCACCCGGACCGTACTGATCCCCAGCGTCACCCTGCTCGTGCTGTGGGCGGTGCTCGCGACGGCCTTCTTCATCAACGGCCTGTACGTGCGGCTGGTCGCGGTTTCGGTGCGTGAGGTGTCGATCCCCGCGGTCACCACGCTGTCGTCGCTGCAGCAGGAACGCCAGCTGGCCCTGCAGTACCTCGACAGCCCCGGCGGCGGATCGCAGCAGCTGCAGCAACAGCAGCAGGACACCGACGGCAAGCTGAAGGGCCTGCAGGAAGCGTTCGCGTCCACCATTTCGAGCGCGCCGGACGAGATCGCCAGCAAGGTCACCGCGCTGAAGGCGCAGCTGGACCAGCTGCCGGTGCTGCGCTCGCAGGTCACCTTCCGGAGCATCAACCGCGCACAGGTCAACGGCTACTACAACGGTGTCCTCGACTCCGCCGCGACGCTGTTCGACACGCAGGCGCGCATCGTGCCCGACGCAACCGCGGTGCAGGGCGCCATCTCCGCGACCTCCGTCTTCCGGGCCAGCGACATGATGTCGCGGGAGACGTCGCTGGTGTCCAGCGCGTTCGCCGGCGGCGCCTTCGCCCCGGACGACTTCGTCCAGTTCACCCAGCTCTCCGGCTACTACCGCACGCAGCTGGCCCAGATCGCGCCGTTCCTCGAACCGGCCGTGCGCAAGCAGTACCAGCAGCTCGTCGAGAGCGACGGGTGGAAACGGCTCAGCGCCGCCGAGGACGCGATCGTCAAGCACGGTGCCTGGACCAGCGGCGACCAGGGGACGGTGCCGGTCTCCGTGAACGACTGGCACACGCTCACCGCGCAGGTGGCGAACGGGCTGAACCAGCTCACCATCGGACAGGCCGACCAGGTTTCGGCCGCCGCGATCGACGCCGGGAACGAGCAGCTGCGCAACGCGATCCTCGGCAGCATCGTGGCCCTGCTCGCCTCGCTGGCCGCGATCATCGTCGCGGTGCGAGTGTCCCGTTCGCTCGTCGACCGCACCCTGATGACGCGGCTGGAGCGGCTGCGCAACGACTCGCTCGACCTCGCCCGTAACCGGCTGCCGAACATCGTCGGACGGCTCAAGAACGGCGAACCGGTGGACGTGGCGGCGGAGCTGCCGCAGCTCGACCACGGCCGCGACGAGATCGGCCAGGTGGCCGAAGCGTTCAACACAGCGCAGCTCACCGCGGTCAACGCGGCGGCGAGCGAGGCGAAGGCGCGAAGCGGCGTACACAACGTCTTCCTCGGTATCGCGCACCGCAACCAGGTACTGGTGCACCGGCAGCTGCAGATCCTGGACGAGATGGAAGCCCGCGAGGAGAACTCGACCCAGCTGGCGTCGCTCTTCCAGCTCGACCACCTCGCCGCGCGCGCCCGGCGGACCACCGAGAACCTGATCATCCTCGGCGGCAAGCAGCCGGGACGGCGCTGGCGCAAGCCGGTTTCGCTGATGGAGGTGCTGCGCGCGGCGGTGTCGGAGACCGAGCAGTACTCGCGGGTGCAGGTCGAGCAGGTACCGGACGTCGCGATCGTCGGCTCGGCCGTCGCCGACGCGATCCACCTGATCGCCGAGCTGGTCGACAACGCGACGTCGTTCTCGCCGCCCGGGTCGCAGGTCGAGGTCACGAGCCGGATGGTCGCGCGCGGGGTCGTCGTCGACGTGTCCGACCAGGGGCTCGGCATGAAGGAAGCCGTGCGGGACTGGGCCAACGCGATGATGGCCGACGCACCCGAATTCGACGCGATGGCGCTGCGCGCGGACTCCAGCCTCGGCCTGTTCGTGGTCGCCCGGCTGGCTTCGCGGCTCGGCGTCACGGTCACCTTCGACCCGTCGCGCTACGGCGGCACCCGCGCGACCGTACTGATCCCGTCGCACCACCTGGCCGACCCGGCCGCACCCGAGCCCGCCGAGGACGCGCCGGTGCTCGCCCCGGTCGGCGCCCCGATGGTGATGGAAGCCGCGCCTGCCCGCATCGTGCGGCCGGTCCCGGACCAGCAGCAAGCCGCAACGCCCCGGCCGTACCCGGCGCGTCCGCTGCCCTCGCCGAGTCCGCGGGAACCGGAGCACCACAGCGGGGACCTGCACATCCCCGCGGTACCGGCAGCGGCCCCGGAACCGGACCTGAGCACGCTGCAGGGCGACGAACGGCCCCGGCTGCCCCGTCGGCAGCCGCAGCAGAACCTCGTCGCGCAGCTGCAGGACGAGACGGGTGCCGAGGACGTCGACCTCACCGGCGTCGGCGAAACCACGGCTCGCACGCTGATGGCATTCCACAAGGGCACGCGCCGGGCGCGGGGCGGCCAAGATGACTCGTAACCGCACCGCTCACCGAACACCTCACCACACCGAAAGTCAGGGTTTGTCCGCATGAACGAGTACGGGAACTCCACCCCTGATCTCAACTGGCTGCTCGACGACGTCGTGAACCGGGTCGTCGGCGCGCAGAACGCCATCGTGCTGTCCGCCGACGGGCTGCAGCTCGGCAAGTCGTCCGGGATGAGCAAGGACGACTCCGACCAGCTGTCCGCCATCGCATCGAGCCTGCAGAGCCTCGCCAAAGGGGTGAGCAGGCAGTTCAACCGGGGCCCCGTGCTGCAGAACATGATCGAGATGGAGCGGGGGTACCTCTTCGTGTCGGCGGCGGGGCAGGGCGCGTGCCTCGCCGTGCTCGCCCGCGCCGACGTGGACGTCGAGATGATCGCGTACGAGATGAACCGGCTGGTCAAACGCGTCGGCGACTATCTGGCGTCGGCTCCGCGCGAGGCCGCAAACCTGCTGCGGGAGGCGACGTGACCGACGACGGCTGGTACGACGAGGCCGCCGGGCCGCTGGTCCGGCCCTACACGATCACCAGCGGGCGGACCCCCGCCGACGATCAGCTCGACCTCTCCACGCAGGTGATGACCCTGCAGACGGACTCCGAACCGCTCGGGCTCGGCCCGGAGCACCTGGCCATCACGCAGCTGTGCCGTCGGCCGCTGTCGATCGCCGAGATCGCGGTGTACGTGAAGCTGCCGCTCGGCGTCGTGCGGGTGCTGTGCGGCGACCTGATCGACCGCGGCCTCGTCATCACCCGCGCCCCGTCCCGTCAGCCGGCCCAGGCGCCGGACCACGAAACTCTCCAGGCGGTGCTCGATGGCCTCATCAAACTTTGACGGAGTCCCCACCCCGGTCAAGATCATCGTCGCCGGCGGGTTCGGCGCAGGCAAGACCACCATGGTCGGCTCGGTCAGCGAAATCCCTCCGCTGTCCACCGAAGAGGTGCTCACCGAGGCGAGCACGCACGTCGACGATCTGTCCGGCGTGGAGCACAAGAAGACCACCACGGTCGCGCTCGACTTCGGCCGCATCACCATCTCGCCGCGGCACGTGCTGTACCTCTTCGGCACGCCGGGCCAGGAACGATTCTGGTTCATGTGGGACGACCTGGCGCGCGGCGCGATCGGGACCATCGTGCTCGTCGACACGCGCCGGCTCGAGACCAGCTTCGCCGCGATCGACTTCTTCGAGCGCCGCAAGATCCCGTTCATCGTTGCGGTGAACTGCTTCGACAACGCGCCGCGCTACACCCCGGACGAGATCCGCGAGGCGCTCGTGGTGCCCGACGGCGTGCCGATCGTGATGTGCGACGCGCGGCAGCGTGACTCCAGCAAGATCGCGCTGATCCGGCTGGTGAAGCACGCGATGACGGTGGTCCCGCAACCGGCCTGAGACCACCCCAATGTGGCATTGGGTGCATCTGACGCACCCAATGTGGCATTCGGTGCATGTGACGCACCCAATGCCACATTGGGGTCATGTCCGTCCTCAGCGGGCCGGGGCCATGCGGAGATTGAAGTGCCGCAGGATCTTCGGCGCGTCGATGATCCGGTACCCTGGCACCCGCTCGGGGTTTTTCGCGATGTCACCCAGGATTTCGGCCACGTAGTCGTAGTGGCCCTGGGTGTACACGCGCCGCGGCAACGCCATCCGCACCAGTTCGAACGGCGCCGGGGTCACCAGCTCGTTGTGCTCGTCGAGCGTGCCGAGGTACAGCGAACCCAGTTCCACACAACGGATTCCGCCCTCGAGGTACAGCTCGCAGGCCAGCGCGTGGCCGGGGAAGCGTGCCGCGGGCAGGTGCGGTAGAAGCCGTCCGGCGTTGAGGTAGAGCGCGTGGATT
Organism: Amycolatopsis jejuensis; assembly: GCF_000717335.1. Lineage (GTDB taxonomy): Bacteria > Actinomycetota > Actinomycetes > Mycobacteriales > Pseudonocardiaceae > Amycolatopsis > Amycolatopsis jejuensis. The sequence goes on along the minus strand of NZ_JNYZ01000012.1, from coordinate 97,693 downwards.
CCGGGCGGCTGCACGATGTCCACCCCGCCGTCGCCGGCCAGCTGCGCAAGCCGGGCTGCCTCGTCGGCGCGCGCGGCGAGGTAATGCGGGTCGAGGACTTCCTGGACGCCCTTGGCGACGCGGTCGAGGTCGTGCGCGCCGAGGCCGCCGTACGTGCGGAAGCCCTCGGTGGCGATGAGGTTGGTCTCGCAGCGCTGGGCGATCTCCGGGTCGGTGAGGCCGATGAACGCGCCCATCGGCGAGATGCCGTCCTTCTTCAGGCTTGCGACACTGCCGTCGACCAGGCTGAAGGCCTCCTGCGCGACCTCCCGTGGCGTCTTGTCGCGGTAGCCCTCCTCGCGCTGGATGACGAGCCAGGCGTTCTCGGCGAACCGTGCGGCGTCGAGGAAGACCGGCACGCCGTGGGCGCGCGCAAGCTTTGCGGCCGCGGCGAGGTTGGCCATCGACACCGGTTGCCCGCCGCCGCCGTTGTTGGTGATGGTGAGCAGCACCTGGCCGACGCGTCCGCTGGTCAGGACGCGTTCGAGGGCGTCGAGATCGATGTTGCCCTTGAACGGTTCGAGGCTGTCCAGGTCGCCGAACTCAGCGCACGGCAGGTCGAGTGCCTCGGCACCGAGCAGCTCGACGTTGGCGCGGGTGGTGTCGAAATGCGTGTTGCTCACCGAGATCCGGCCGGGCTCCAGAACGCTCGAGAACAGCACGCGCTCGGCCGCCCGGCCCTGGTGCACCGGCAGGATGTGCGGGTAGCCGGTGAGGTCGGTGAGCGCGTCGCGGAAGCGGTAGAAGGAGGCGGACCCGGCGTAGGAGCGGTCCGCGCCCGCCGCAGCGGCCTCCTGAGTGGTGGAAACGGCGCCGGTGCCGGAGTCGGTGAGCAGGTCGATGCTGATCTTGCTCGCGGGCAGGTTGAAGGCGTTGTAGCCCGCCTCGGCGAGGGCCTCTTCCCGTTCGGCTCGGGTGGTGACCGGAATTTCGGCAACGACTTGCGCTCGGTACGGCGGAAAGGTCCGCATCAGGTATTTTCCTCCACTTCCGGGTGACTACCGCGACAGGCTCAACGCACGAAGCGCAGACCTCTTTCTCGGGGGCGTGACCTCATACGCCTCCGAAGACAGGTAGACGGTGATTCCGGAACCGAATTCACCCATTCTCAGCGAAACATGCGCAATCAATCCGACGCCCTCTCGCAATGGCCTTTTCGAAACTGCTTCGAGTGCCTTGTCGAGTTGTCCGGGATCGAAATCGAATTGCGCCAGAACTGCGTGTACGCGGGCGCGAGCGACCTCGTCGTCCGGCACGTAGCTTCGAATAGGCAGGTAGAGACTGTAGTTGCCGGGGCGGTCGGCCATTCCCTCCACAAAGGAATAACTGGAGATCAGCGGGCGGCCGCCGAAGGGTCCTTTCCGGCCGCCGAGCACCGCAAGGAACTCGCGGATCAGCATCGGATCCGCGCCGGGGACGAGCGCCGCCGCGTGTTCGGCGTCCTCGCTTTCCGCGGCGTCGTGGGAGATGTACACCTTGACCCTCGACAATGGATCGTCGTCGAGGTCGAGCGCGAAGAAGGTGAAGTTGTCCCGGTCGCCGCGGCGCAGCGCGTGCTCGACGACCGGGTCGAAGGCGGCAGACAGGTTGAGCCGCCGGAGGCCCTCGCTGACCAGGGAGTCGGCCATCGTCGGACCGCTGATCTGCGGGTTGAGGTACACTTTGATCTTGGGTGCGGCGCCGTCGCGGAAAATGAGCGAGTACCACAGGGTGAACGGGCCGCGGCGTTCGTCGTGCGGCAGGAAGAGGTCGGCGACCGCGTCGAGCCGATCGGTGACCAGGCCGTATTCGGCGGCCACGCGGTCGAGGAACCAGCGCGGATCGGGCGCGCCGATCGCCTCGCCGAGAACCCGTATCACACATTCCCCGGTCGTGTCGAAGGCAACCGAGAATTCGATCGGGGTAGTGTCGTCCGACACATTCGACGCGAACTGCGCGGGTTCGGAAACACTCAATTCCCCGGATTCCCCGAGAAGCAACCGGAGAAGATCCAGGTGGCGACGTTCCGCGGGATCGAAACCGACCGCCCGGCAAAGCCGGTCGAGCTGCCCGCCGGCATGGGAGTACAAGGAGTACATCGACAAATCGACCATCGGCACACTCGTTCCGACCATGGCGCTGTATTCACCGTTTCATTCGTGCGTTCGGCCCAGCCCGGCGGCCCCCATCCGGCGGAGGCCCCATCCGGGCCGTCCTACAGATTAATCGCCGGAATACGACGAACGATACCCCTGACCTAGCGACAACGCCGTCGGGAATTCGTGTCTGAGTGTGCATATCACAACCGGAATTCACCTGAATTCCGCATGGACAGGACCAGCCGTGGCAGCTAGCCGGGCCTGCCGTGTGGCCTAGACCACTACGGCAACCGGACGGTGGGCAGTGCACCACCTGCCGCACCCGGTCGTCGGAAATTGTCGGTGGCAGGTGAGACGCTGCCGGGCATGAGTCAGATCCCGAAGCACGTGTCCAAGGTCGCCGAAAGCGACCGCCCACCCATCCCGCGTCTGGCGGGCGAACGCGAGACGCTGGTCGCGTACCTCGAGTGGCACCGCTCGACCCTGGCGCTGAAGTGCGAAGGCCTCGGCCAGGAGCCGATGTCGAGGCGCGCGGTGCCCCCGTCCACGATGTCGCTGCACGGCCTCATCAGGCACCTCGCGGGCGTCGAACGATGGTGGTTCCGCATCCAGTTCGCCGGCGAGGACGTACCCCTCCTGCACTACTCGGACGACGACCCGGACCAGGACTTCGACCACCTGGAAGGCGACGTCGGCGAAGCGCTGGCTTTGTGGCGGTCCGAATGCGCACGCAGCAGGGAGATCGCGGCGGTCCCCCTGGACACGAGGGGAACATCGAAGGTGACCGGTGAGGAGTTCACGCTGCGGTGGATGCTGCTGTCGATGATCACCGAGTACGCCCGCCACAACGGCCATGCTGACCTGCTGCGCGAGTCGCTCGACGGCTCGGTGGGGAGGTGAGGGTGTTCCCACGGCGCACAACGAGGGGACCACCGGGACGGCCCGACCAGACCGCCCTGACGAGAAGCGCCCCACCCGCCGCAACGAGACGATCACCAGAGCGGTCCAGCCAACCGCCCCTGCCCACCCCGACGAGGGGCCGCCAGCCCGGAAACGAGGCACCGACCAGTACCGCCCAGCCGTCCTACCACCTGCGCACGCCGACGATAAGCGCGGCTTCTGCCCCTCCTACCCGAGCGAAAGGTGCCGCACACGCCCGCCACCCCTGGGTACCTGCTCTGGTCGCAACGAAAGGTGCCGCAGGCCCGCCACTGACCCCCACGCACCGCCCCACGTAGCCACAGTCCCGCCGCAACGAAGGTGCCCCTGCCCCACGAGAGGTGCCGCACGCACTCGCTACCGACGCCACACCACCCCACGCAGCCACCGACCCACCCCAACGAAAGGCGACCCACCCACCCCCAACGAGAGACGCCACACGCACCCACCACCAACCCCACACCACCCCTGGCAGCCACCGACCCACCCCAACGAAAGGTGACCCACCTGCCCCCAACCAACACCCCACGACGTAGCCACCGACCGTCCCGCCCGTGGCCGGGGCGGCGTGCGATGCTGGGCGGCATGACCGCCGATCCTGATTCCGGGCTGTTGTCGCCGGTGCGCGCCGGTACCCCGGCCGAAACGGTGACCGGTGACGGAGCCTTCGCCGCCGCGCTGCTCGACGCGGAGGTCGCACTCGCGCGGGCTCAAGCGCGCCTCGGCACCGTGCCCCACGACGCGGCCGAGCGCATCACGCGCGCGGCACAGCGGCTGGCCGACGGCGGCCTCGACGTCGTCCGGCTGGCCCGCGACGCCCGCGCCACGGGCAACCCCGTGGTCGGCTTGGTGCGCGCTCTTTCGGCGGAGGTCCCCGACGTCGCGGACTACGTCCACCGTGGGTCCACCAGCCAGGACATCGTGGACACGGCGATGATGCTCGTCGCGCGGAATGTCGTGCGCCTGATCAGCGCCGACCTCAAGGCGACCGCACACGCGCTCGCCGCACTGGCGCGCGCCCAGCGCGACACAGTCATGCCCGGCCGGACCCTCACCGCACACGCCGTCCCCACCACTTTCGGCCTGAAGGCGGCAATCTGGCGGCAGGGAGTGCTGGAGGCAGCCCGTCGCGTGGCCGCGGTCCGGCTACCGGCGTCGCTGGGCGGCGCAGCCGGAACGCTAGCCGCGTACGTCCAGTACGGCGACGGCACCGACGACTACGCAGACCGGCTCGTCACCGCATTCGCCGAGGAAACCGGTCTGACGGCACCAATCCTGCCGTGGCACGCGGACCGCACCCCGGTCGCCGAGCTGGCATCCGCACTGTCCGCCGTGACGACGACGCTGGGCAAGATCGCGGTCGACGTCCAAGTCCTCGCCCGCACCGAAATCGCCGAACTGACCGAGTCCGCAGGCGGCGGTTCGTCCGCGATGCCGCACAAGCAGAACCCGGTGCTGTCCGCCCTGATCCGCTCGGCCGCGCTGCAGGTACCGGTGCTGGCCGCCGGGGTAACGCAGTCGGGCCTGGCAGAAGACGAACGTTCCGCCGGCGCGTGGCAAGCGGAATGGCAACTGCTGCGCGAATGCCTCCGCCTGGCCGGAGGTGCCGCCCACACGGCGGTGGAGTTGACGAACAACCTGGACGTCCACGCCACCCGCATGCGCGACAACGTAACCCTGACAAACGGCTTGATCGTCTCGGAACGTCTGTCCGCCGCATTGGCTCCGCTGCTGGGAAAGGTGCACGCAAAGGAAATCCTGGGCGTCGCATCCCGCCGCGCAATCGAAGAACGTCGGCCCCTGTCGGAGATTCTGGCGGACACAACAGAAATCACAGCCGCCCTAGACGCGACAACCTTAAAGGATCTCCTAGACCCAACCCAATACCTTGGCGCCGCAGCCCGAATGGTGGACCGAGCCTTGGAAACCCCCGACTCGTGACGCCGATCTGCACGGAATTCCCCACTGCATAACCATTCTCGCCGCCCGCCCGCCGCATCCAGGCCGACGACACGCTGCATCAACCGAGATGCACCCGCGCCCTCGTCACGGGCCCGGTCCGCGAATTCCCTCTACCCACAAAGGAAACCGACAGCCCCACACACCTCTGCTTCGCGAACGGGCCCATCGCGCAGAAAAATCCCCAACACGGGCGACTATTTCGCGCCCGCAACCCCGCGACACGGACCCACCCATCCGCAAGCGTCCCCGCACACAGTGCCAATCCGCACGAGGGGTCCCTTCGTGCGGATTGGACCCGCACGCGAAGCATTACCCCCGCGCGAAGGGGCCAGTCGCGGACCGGCTCCCTCGCTCGGGAGGTCAGGTCGGGCGGTCAGTGCGCCAGCCCGTGTCCCCCGTGGTCGGGGCGGGCGGGTGGGGCGGTGTCCGTCGGGGCTCCGTCATCGGGCATCAGCACCCCGCGGCGGGCCGGGAGTACCGCCATCAGCAGGCCGACCACCGCGATGCCGAGGTGGAGCCAGTTGTCGGAAGTGGCGAGGTCAAGCGGGTTGCCAAGGCCGGACACCGGGTTGGTCGCGATCATCCCCGTGAGCATCATGCCCCACACGAACAACAGGCCGTAGCCGATGAAGAGCAACCAGCCGAACGTCCGCGACCGGCCGGAGCCGAACGCCAGCAGCAGACCGATCACGCCGGTCGCCACGTGGACGACGTTATTCAGCGGGTTGGCGGAAAACCGCCACAACGTGACACCGTGCCCGGTGAAGTCGCCGAATCCGGACTTCACCAGCCCCACGATGCCGTAAGCGAGAAAAAGGACCCCGAGCAGAACGGCGAGCACCTGCGCGGGCTGCAGCCCCTCCACCCGAACGCGGGCTCCGTGCGCACGAACCATGACTCAGTCCTTCCCGTACCGAGGTAACGGTGGGTCAACCCCGATGGAATACCCTCACCGAAACAGCCGCGAAACCCGAATACCCACCACCGGGTCCCTTTTCACCCGGCGACAACCCAGTGCCTGCAATTCGGCGGTGCACGTTGGGCTGTGGTGATTTCTGTGACTGGTGAGTCGATTGGGAACGCAGGTACGGGTGTCTGTGCCGCAGCCGAAGCCGCTGGTTGGCAGTCGGCGTGACGATCAGTCGACGGCTTGGCAGCTCGCAGTCGACGACTCGCGGCTGGCAACTCGCAGGCACGCGGCTGGCACCGCATGGCTCACGGTCGGCTGAGGGCAGCTCACGACAAGCAGCTGGCAACTCGCCCCTCACGGTCGACGGGCTGGCGATCAGCTGGCGGCGGCTCACCGCACGCAGCCCGCAGTCAGCGGCTTGCGACTCACGGGACCGGCTAGCGGCGGCTCACCGCACGCAGCCGACAGCTAATGGCGGCTCGCAGTCGACGACTGCGGCTGGCCGCTCACGGCCCGCGAACGGCGGCTGGCAGCTGGCGGGCTGCCAGCTCGCGGTCGGCAGCTGGCGGCTCGCGACTCACGGTCGACGGCTAGTGGCGGCTGGCACTCGGTGGCTGGCGGGGCTGGCGGCTGGCGGCTGGCGGCTGGCGGCTGGCGGCTGGCGGCTGGCGGCTGGCGGCTGGCGGCTGGCGGCTGGCGGCTGGTCCAGCCCACCTTCCATACGCCCGCCCGGTTCTGATCCAATCCGTCCGCCGTAGCCAGAGCAACCCACGGGTTGCCCCTCGAGCAATCCGCGCACCCCGCCCAACGCGGCCAGCCGATCCGATCCACCACGCTCGGCAGCGCAGCCCGGACCCGCCGCAGGTCTGACCTGGTCCAGTCCACCCAGCCGACCCAGTTCACTGGTCGGTCCACCCAGCCGGTCCAGTCCAGCGGTCCGGTCCGGTCCAGTCCAGTCCACCCAGCCGGTCCAGTCCACCGGTCCGGTCCACCCAGCCGGTCCAGTCCAGTCCAACCCACCAGACCACCCACCCCAACCGGTCCACCCACCCCAGCGGAAGTGCTTGCCCGCAGCGCATCTCATCGTCACGCGTACTGATCAGTATCGAGACTCATCCCACAAACTCACCCGATTTGGCGAACCCCTGACGGGTGATCGGGGAAGTCTGATCATGCGCAGGGTGAACTCGTTCCTCTTGGGTGGGCTGGGTTTGGGTGCTATGTCCGCTCTTCTGGTCACTGTGGCTCAGCCGCAGCGAGATGTTGTCACTGTGTCCGCTCCGGTGGCTGGGGTCGGGGTCGTCTCCGGCCAACGCGGGGCGTCCTCCGCGCCCGGGTCCGGCAGCAGTGCCAGTACCAGCATTATCGCCAGACCCAGCGCTACCGTTTCCGCCAAGCTGCCCGAAGGTCCCCGGGGCGAGGTCGCGGCTCTGGTGCCCGACGGGCACGTCAGCGCGGAAGTCTTCGATCGCACGACGCAGACCGTTGCCGTCTCCATTGATGCGCATCGGCATTACACCTCGGCGTCGCTCGTGAAGATTCTGATTGCCTTCGAGGCTCTCGATCGGGGGACGGCACCGGACACAGTGCAGGAAATGCTCTCGCGCAGTGACGACCAGACTGCCAACCGGCTGTGGGTCGAGGGGGGCGGGAAGGAGATCGTCCGCAAGGCGGTCAAGCGGATGGAACTTCCCGAAACCACGCCGCCGAGTGATCCTGGTCGGTGGGGCGACACCGAAATCACCGCTGCCGACATCACGCGCGTCTACCGGTACCTGATGGACAAAGCACCGGCCGACCAGCGCACCGTCATCCTCGACGGGCTCCGCGCTGCCACCGAATCGGGCGCCGACGGTTTTCGCCAGTATTTCGGCATTCCCGACGCGTTCGGGAACGGCTCATGGGCCGTCAAACAAGGCTGGTCCTGCTGCAATCCCATGCGGACCCTGCATACCTCGGGGCTCGTGGCCGACGATCGGTACATCGTCACCGTGCTCACCGACAACCCGCGTTCGGTCAGCTACGACGTCGCGGGCAAGGAAATCACCGCAGTGGTGAAGCACCTTCTCGGGCGACTCTAGTCCACAAAGGACACGAAAGACACAACCGGCACAACGGACTCAACAGAACCAACAGGCTCACTGCTCCACCGCCGTCAGCCCGCCCTTCGAACCCGCGTTCGGCAGCGGCCACGGCTTCACCCCGCCGGTCACGTCCACGTTCCGCCCCACCGGGCTCGGACCCGGGGTCCGCTGCCCGATCCACGACAGCACATCGGGGATCTGCTGCTTGAACGTGTTCATGTTGTGCCCGGCATCGGGAATGCGCCACGACGTGAACTGGACCGGCGGCTGCGCGGCGGCCCGCATCTGGTCGATCGCGAAGCTCTCGTACTTCTCCTTGTCGCCCGAGATCGCCAGGATTTCGATCGGCGACGGGTGCTGCTTGAGGTTGGTCCGCACGTTGTTCGCTTCGTCGATGTCCTTGCGGCCACGGAACAAGTTCTCGGTTTCGGCGTCCACCTGCGCCTTGTCGTAGCCGCTCACGCTCACCGCATGGGCGTACCACTGCGGATGCCGCGTGACCATGTTCAGCGCGCAGTAGCCACCGGACGACCAGCCGGCGATCGTCCACGCGCTCCGGTCCGGGTTGAGCCCCAGCCGCTGGATTCCCCATTCGCGGACGTCCGCCGACAGGTACGTGTCGTTCGGCGCTCCGTTGACCTGGTCGACGCATTCGGTGTCGTGCCCGACCTTCGGGACCCCGGTCGGGTCCGGGATCAGCACGATCACCGGCGGCATCGCGTGCTTCGCGATCGCGGCGTCGAGCTGATCGGGCAAGCCGTACCCGCTCGTGACCACTTCCGGCCCGGACGGGTAGTTCGGGATCCACACGATTGCCGGGAACCGCATGGTCTTGTACTTGTGCTCGAAGTATTGCGGCGGAAGGTAAACCGACACATCGCGGGTGAGCCCGGTGCGCCGCCCGGTGATCTTCACGTGCGCGACAGTCCCCTTGCCCGCCTTCGCGTGCTGCACCCCGAGGTCGCGGGCGCGGCCGAGATCGACCCCGTTGTCGCCGCCGTCGACGTCAACGCCGTCGGCGATGTACCCGCCGGTGCCGAGCAGCGAGCCGAGCGTGGGGAAGAAGCCGCCGATCATGTTCCCGCCCATGGCCACGGTGAGCACCACCAGCCCGAGCGCGACGAGCACACTGGCGCTCCGGCCGAGCTGCTTGCGTTTGCGCCATCGCTCCCAGAACCACGGCACCGCGATCACGGCCGCGAGCGTGAGTACGCCGATCACGGTCAGCAGGATCGGCGAATCCAGCCTGATTTCGCTAAGGTGCACGGGAACCTCCAGGACCGACTGCGTGTCCGGGAGGCAGGACCCGCTGATCTAAATACGTTTGAGGGGCCACTCTCGTTGTGATCAAGTGAGCCCGATCACACAAAAGTGGCCCCTCGGGCAACAACACTGCCCGTTAGTTGCCGAACGCCCGTCGCAGCACCGTGATCGCTTGGGTGATCGCCGCCTCGGCCGCGTGCGTTTCGCGAAGCGCATTCACCATAACGAAGTCGTGGATGATGCCCTGATACCGCACCGCCGTCACCGGTACGCCCGCCTCACGCAGCTTCGCCGCGTACGCCTCGCCTTCGTCGCGAAGCACGTCCGCCTCACCTGTGATCACGAGCGCCGGCGGTAGCCCGGCAAGCTGGTCGACAGTCGCGCGAAGCGGCGAAGCGGTGATCTCGGCCCGCTGCGCCTCGTCGGTCGTGTACTGGTTCCAGAACCACTTCATGCCTTCGCGGCTGAGGAAGTAGCCGTCAGCGAACTCGTTGTACGAAGGGGTTTCGAACGCAGCGTCGGTGACCGGGTAGAACAGCACCTGCTGAAGGAACGTCACGTCACCACGCTCCTTTGCCATGAGCGTGAGCGCCGCGGTCATGTTCCCGCCGACAGAGTCGCCTGCGATCGCAATGCGCGTTGTGTCAAGCCCCTTCTCCGCGCCGTGCTGCGCGACCCACTTCGCAACGGCGTAGTTCTCCTCGATCGCGACCGGGTACCGCGCCTCCGGCGAACGGCTGTACTCCGGGAAGACGACTGCCGCACCCGTACCCACGGCAAGCTCCCGGACCAATCGCTCATGCGTGTGGAAATCGCCGAAAACCCAGCCCGCACCATGGAGATACACGAGCACCGGCAGCGGCCCGGCAACTCCCTGCGGCTTGACGATCCGGACCTCGACGCCTTCGACGGTCAGCACCTCGATGTCGGCCGGAGCCAACGCGACCTCCCCGTCCTGCACTCCGTCGACCGCCTTCCGGCCTTCCGCAGGTGGCAGCTGGAAGAGGTACGGCGGCTGGTCGGTGGCCTCGGCAAACGCCTGCGCGGCCGGTTCGAGCGCCAGGTTCTGCGGATTCGCGGTCATTGCTACCTCCTGGAGTTGATGTCGTGCCTTAAACCTGCCACACAACTAAGTTGTGCACAACTAAAATGGCCACAATGAGATGTAGGGCACTTGAGTTGCCCCTGGCCACGACCGCGAGGACAATGAACGGAGCAACCCGAGGGAGAACGACGATGACCAGCGAAGAGACCGGCTCCCTGCTCCTCGACGACCAGCTGTGCTTCGGCCTGTACTCGGCGTCCCGCGCGGTCACCTCCCTCTACCGCACCCTCCTCGAACCGCTCGACCTCACGTACCCGCAGTACCTGGTGATGCTCGCGCTGTGGGAGCAGGACCGGCAGCAGGTCAAGGAACTCGGCGCCGCGCTCAGCCTCGACTCCGGCACGCTGTCCCCGCTGCTGAAGCGGCTGGAAAAGGCGGGACTGATCACCCGCGAGCGGCAAGCCGACGACGAACGTTCGGTGCGGATCCAGCTCACCGAAGAGGGCACCGCGCTGCGGGCGAAGGCCGAGCGGATTCCGCCGCACATCGCCGCCGCGATGAACCTCAGCACCGCCGAGCTCGGCCGGATGCGCGCCGCAATGGATCAGCTGACAACGTCGGTGAATGCCTACCGGGAGTCCTACCAGCCGAGGTGAACTGGCAACATGGACCGCGATGGGCACTCATGACGAAGCGTTGCGCGCGGTGGAAGCCAGTCTCGACCGGCCGTCGGCGGCCCGCATTTACGACTACTTCATCGGTGGCACCACGAACTACGCGATCGACCGCGCGTTTGCCGAGAAGGTCCGCGCCCGGCTGCCGCTGATGGGCGACTACTGCCGGACCAGCAGGCAGTTCCTCGGCCGGGCGGTGCGGGAAAGCGTGCGCGCGGGTATCCGGCAGTTCGTCGACATCGGCTCCGGGCTGCCCACCGCGGGCAACGTGCACGAGGTCGCCGACGCCGAACGGCCCGAACACGACGTGCGCGTGCTGTATCTCGACAACGAGCCCGTCGCGCTCGCGCATTCGCAGGTGCTGCTCGCCGACACCGCCGACGAAGCCCGGCATCAGGCGATCGCCGCGGATTTCCTTCAGCCGGAACAGTTGTGGGACCGGGTCGTCGATTCGCCGGTGATCGACGCGCGGCAGCCGGTGGCGCTGATCGTGAACGCGGTACTGCATTTCATCAAGGACGATCAGGACCCGGACGGTGTCCTCGGTTACTATCGCGACCAGGCCGCGCCGGGCTCGCTGCTCGTGCTTTCCCAGATGACCAACGAAAATCCGGTGGACGACAACGAGCGGCAAGCGTTGGCGGATCTCCTCGAGTACTACGAATCCACCACCAATCCAGGTGTCCTGCGCACGAAAGCGGAGTTCGAACGCTTCTTCGGCGGCTGGCCGCTGCTGGCCCCAGGTCTCGGGTACGCGCCGGCGTGGCATCCGGACGACGAGACGCTGTTCGCGAACTCGCCGTCGGAATCCCGGGTGATCGGCGGCGTGGCCCGGAAGCCTCAGGACGCCTTGCGCAGGCCTTCCAGCGCGTCGTAAACGGCCTGCCGACCCAGCTCCACCGCGCGCCGGAGCACGGCCGGATCCCGTTCCAGCGCACCGACATCCGGCGCCCTGGCCGGTGGCCGCACGCTCGCCAGGCGCGCATCTTCCCGCAGCAGCCGCTCGTCCTCCAGGTCATGCTGGTACTGCTCGCGCCAGGCGGTGATGGTGCCTGGCGCGTAGCGGCGTAGGAACCGCGGCACGACGACGTCCTGTACGCGCGGCACGCGCGCCGGAACCTCGTCCTCGCGACGCGTACGCAGCACCAGCACGTCAGTGGCGCCCTGGGCGAGCGCAGTGCGAAACGGCAGCGGCTCGGCGATCCCGGCGTCCACGAATCGTCGTCCACCCATCGCGATCGGCGGCCCCGCGAGGACCGGCATGCACGACGACGCAGCGAGCGCGGTCTTGATCCCGGCCACGTCGTTGATGAACGGCTGCAGATCTGTCGACTCACCGGTGTCGGCGTCGGTGGCCAGCGGATGGAATTCGACGGGATTCGCCAGGATCGCCGGGAAATCCATCGGTTCCAGCACCGAGTACACCTGATGCACGAGGTATTCGAGGTCGATCACGGCGCGGCCGCGCAGGGTGTGCAGCGGGTTGATGATCCGCCGCATCACCGCGGGGTTCCACCAGGTCCGCACGCCCGTCTGCGATCGCCCGCACAGGAGCCACGCGGTGTTGAGCGCGCCCGCCGAGGAGCCGTAAACGGCGTCGAATGCGGCGGTGGCGCCCAGTTCGTCGAGCGCGAGCACCATGCCACTGGAGTACGTGCCCCGGCTGCTGCCGCCCTCGACGGCGAGCGCGAGCCGCCGCGAATCTGTGCGCTGACCTGGTGTGCTGCCTTCCGCGATCCGCGCGGTGAGCAGTTCCAGAACCGGGTGCACCCTTCCATCTTGACCGCTTTCCCCGCCGAAGCCGACCCGATTTGCCGCATCCCAGGGTGACCTCTGTTGCACCCAGTTGCACTGCACCTAGTTGCATATGACACTGTCCGGCATGGCACTGGAGCACGCGATCCTCGTCTCCCTGTCCGAGCGGTCCGGGACGGGCTACGAGCTCGCGCGCCGGTTCGAGAGATCCATCGGGCTCTTCTGGAGTGCCTCCCACCAGCAGATTTACCGCGTGCTGAAGCGGATGGAGGAGGCCGGGCAGGTCGCCGTCAACGTGGTCGCGCAGGACGGGCGGCCGGACAAGAAGGTCTACACCGTCAGCGCGCCGGGCCGAGCCGAACTGCGGCGATGGCTGGCCGAACCGTCGCCGCAAGCCGGCGTGCAAGAACTGGCGGTGAAGCTGCGGGGCGCGTTGTTCGGCGACCCGGCCGCGGCCGCCGCGGAGATGGCCCGGCACCGCGACGCCCACGCCGAGCGGCTCGAGCTCTACCGGCAGATCGAGAAGCGTGACTTCCCCGCCCCGGACCGGCTCCGCGGCCGTCCACTGCACCAATACCTCGTGCTGCGCGGCGGAATCCGCATGGAGGAGGGCCAGGTCGAGTGGCTCGAAGAGATCCTCGCCGCCCTGCACGACGACGGAAAGGACGCCCGATGACGCCGTACCCGAACCTGCTGTCCCCGCTCGACCTCGGCTTCACGACGTTGCGCAACCGGGTCCTGATGGGCTCGATGCACACCGGGCTGGAAGACCGCGCATCCCGGTTCCCGCAGCTGGCCGAGTACTACGCCGAACGCGCGCGCGGCGGCGTCGGGCTGATCGTCACCGGCGGGTTCGCGCCCAACCGCACCGGCTGGCTGCTTCCGTTGGCGTCCAAGCTGTCCACACCCGCCGAGGCGAAAAACCACCGGCAGCTCACCGACGCGGTCCACGCCGAGGGCGGCAAGATCGCACTGCAGATCCTGCACGCCGGGCGTTATGCGTACCACCCGCTGAGCGTGTCCGCGTCGAGTCGCAAGGCACCGATCAACCCGTTCCGGCCGCGCGCGCTCACGTCGTACGGCGTGCATCGCACCATCCGCGCGTTCGCCGACTGCGCCGCGCTGGCTCGCGACGCCGGGTACGACGGCGTCGAAATCATGGGGTCCGAGGGCTACCTGATCAACCAATTCCTCGCCGAGCGCACCAACCGGCGCACCGACGCGTGGGGCGGCAGCGCGGAGAAGCGCCGCCGGTTCGCCGTCGAAATCGTGCGGCGGACCAGGGAAAAGGTGGGTCCGGACTTCATCATCGTCTACCGGCTTTCGATGCTCGACCTGGTCGAAGGCGGCCAGAGCTGGGACGACGTCGTCGCGCTCGCCCGCGAGGTCGAGGCGGCCGGAGCCACGATCATCAACACCGGCATCGGCTGGCACGAGGCCCGCGTACCGACGATCGTCACGTCCGTGCCGCGCGGCGCGTTCACCTGGGTCACCGCGAAGCTCAAGCCGCACGTGTCGGTGCCGGTGGTGACGTCCAACCGGATCAATCTGCCGCACGTCGCGGAGCAAGCACTTGCCGACGGCGACGCCGACCTGGTCTCGATGGCGCGTCCGCTGCTCGCCGACCCGGACTGGATCCGCAAGGCGGAAACCGGCCGGGCGGACGAGATCAACACCTGTATTGCGTGCAACCAAGCCTGCCTCGACCACGCATTCGGCCGGAAACCTGTGTCCTGCATGGTGAATCCGCGAGCCGGACACGAGACGACCTTGCAGCTGCTGCCGACCCGGCGGACCAAGAACATTGCCGTCGTCGGCGCCGGACCGGCCGGGCTCGCCACCGCGACCGCCCTTGCCGAACGCGGGCACAGTGTCGAGTTGTTCGAGGCCGACGACGAAATCGGCGGCCAGTTCGGGATTGCGCAGCGGATTCCGGGTAAGGAGGAGTTCGCCGAGACCATCCGGTACTACGCGCGCCGGCTGGAGGTCACCGGGGTGAAACTGCACCTCGGCACCCGCGTGACCGCCACGGACCTGACCGGGTTCGACGAGGTCGTGCTGGCCACCGGCGTCACGCCGCGCGTGCCGGAACTGCCGGGCATCGACCATCCGAAAGTACTGTCCTACGTGGACGTCGTGCGGCGCGGGAAACCGGTCGGCAACCGGGTCGCGGTGATCGGGGCGGGCGGGATCGGCGTGGACGTCAGCGAATTCCTCACGCATACGTCGTCGCCCGCGCTCGACCGGGACGCGTGGATGGCCGAATGGGGCGTCACCGATCCCGCGGTTGCGCCCGGCGGGCTCGCGACGCCGCGGCCGGAACCGTCGCCCCGCCAGGTCTACCTGCTGCAGCGCAAGAAATCGCCGATCGGTGCCGGGCTCGGCAAGACGTCCGGCTGGGTGCACCGCGCGGCCTTGCGCGCCAAGGGCGTCGAACGGATCAACGGCGTTGCCTACGAACGCATCGACGACGCCGGTCTGCACGTCACCGTCGACGGGAAACCGCGGCTGCTCGAGGTGGACACGGTGGTGGTCTGTGCCGGGCAGGAATCGGTGCGGGACCTGGCCGGTGCGCTGGGCCGAACGCCGGTACACGTCATCGGCGGCGCCGACGAAGCCCGCGAGCTGGACGCCAAACGGGCGATCGACCAAGGCACCCGGCTGGCCGCCGTGCTGTAGTGGGTTGCGCGCACTGGCAGGATGGCCTCGTGCGAGACGTATGCGTGATCGGGCTCGGGCTCATCGGCGGGTCGTTGCTGCGGGCCGTCGCGGCGAGCGGCAGGACCGCGTGGGGCGCCACAGTGTCCGAAGTGGACGCTGACGCGGCCAGCCGGAGCGGCTACGACGTCACCACCGACGTCGAGGCGGCTCTGCACCGCGCGGCGTCGGCGGACGCGATCGTGGTCGTCGCGGTGCCGCTGCCCGCGGTGGAGAACCTGTTGCGGCTGGTCGCGCAGCACGCGTCGCACTGCGTTCTCACCGACGTGGTCAGTGTGAAGGGGCCGATGCTCGACGCGGTGCGCCGGCGCGCGCCGTACACGCGGTACGTCGGCGGGCATCCGATGGCGGGCACCGCGCACTCCGGCTGGCTGGCCGGTGACGCGACGCTGTTCCGCGACGCGGCGTGGGTCGTCGGCGTCGAGGAAGACACGGATCTCGCGGCGTGGGGCGAGGTGACGCAACTGGTCCTGGACGTCGGCGCGGTCGCGGTGCCGCTACCGGCGGACTCGCACGACGAGACGGTCGCGCGGATTTCGCACCTGCCACACCTCTTCGCGGCGATTTTGGCCGCTGTCGGCGCGCAGGGCGGCCCATTGGCGATGTCGCTGGCCGCGGGGTCGTACCGGGACGGCACGCGCGTGGCAGGCACGTCGGCGGAACTGGTGCGCGCCATGACCGAAGGCAACCGCGACGCGCTCCTCCCGATCGTCGACGACGCACTCGGCCGCCTCGGCGCCGCCCGCGGGTCGCTGGCGTCCACCGGCGGACTGGCGGCGACGATCAACGCAGGTCACGAGGGTGCGCTCGCACTGGAGGCAGCCCGGGACGCCGCGCGCTCGGGGGTCCGCATCGACCTGACCGCCGCCGACGCCCGCGACGGCCTCATCGCACTCGGCGAACGCGGCGGCCGGATCACCGGACTGGACGGCAGCGTCGCGGTCGGCGAGGTTTCCTGACTTGCCTGGCCGCCCTGGTGTGTGACGATTGAAGCCTCTCGATTCCGGAAACGGGGAGGCGCACCGATGGGCATCAACTTCGACGAGCTCAAGGGCAAGGCCGACGAGCTCAAGGACAAGGCGACGGACGCACTGCGCGCGAACAGCGGCAAGATCGAGCACGGGCTCGAAAAGGCGGCGGAGTTCGCGAAGTCCAAGGTCAGCGGCCACGACTCGCAGATCGACGGCGGCGTGGAGAAGGCGAAGGACCTCCTGGGCAAGATGAGCGGCAAACACGACGAAGGCGGCCCGGCTCCCGAGGGCGGCCCGGCTCCTGAGGGCGGCCCGGCTCCCGAGGCTGGACCGGCTCCGGAGGGTGGCCCGACTCCTGAAGGTGGCCCGGCTCCCGAGGGCAAGCAGTAAGCACCCCAATGTGGCATTGGGTGCATCCCACGCACCCAATGTGGCATTCGTTGCGCCTCACGCACCCAATGCCACATTCGCAGCGTCCCCCGCACCCGATGTGGCAGTGGGGCGACGTGAGTTCAGGTGCGTCGGTGGTACGGCAGAAACCGGCGCACCAGCCGGAGCGGAGTGTGTTCCACCAGGTCCGGGCCGCGGACCGCGTCGTACGTCGAGCCGAGCTGATCCACCACCCCGGCGAGGCGCGGGTTGTCCGGCATCGGCACCGAATCCGGGTCGCGCTGCTCGCGTACCGCGGAGGCCAGCTCCGCCAAGGCGTCCGTGAGCAGCGCGATGTCCGCGGGCGAGGGAGCGGGCGCGCCTTCGCCGATGGTGACGCTGACCTCGGTCACCGCGTCCGTCACGCGTTCCAGCCCGGCGATCACCGGCCACCACGCCACGGCCAGCCGACCGGCCGGCGACGGTTCCACGATCACCTGCTGGAACGCCGTCCGCAGGTCGGCCAGCGCGCGGTACGCCCCGCGGCGGGCGCGCGAACGGGCCAGCCGCGCCTCGCCGGTCGACGTCAGCACCAGTGCCGCACGGACGTACTTGGCCACCGTGTCGAAGCTGTCCGCGAGCCGTCCGCCGACCTTCGGCCGTCGCGAGCCCGGCCACAGCAGATAGCCGATCACGAGCACGATCGCGCACCCGATCACGGTGTCGACCAGCCGGGCCAGCACCACTGTCCAGCTGCCCGTGTTCGCGAGATCCATCTGCAGGATGATCAGCGGCGTCACAAAGGTGCCGAGCATGCCGTAGTTGCGGACCTTCCCCACCGCGGCGCCGCCCGCGAACACCGCGATCAGCACCACCAGCACCCAGCCGCGCACCCCGAACGCCAGCACCACCGCACCGATCCCGACCCCGGCGACCGTGCCGATCCCGCGCAGCACCGCGCGGCCGAACACCGAGCCGAAGTCCGGTTTCAGCACCACGCCGACGGTGAGCGTGATCCAGTACGACCGTTCGAACGGCACCAGCAGCGCCACCACTTCCGCCACCGCGACGCACAGCGTCAACCGCAGCGCGGCGAGCCAGGTCAACGGTCCGGAAACGAGCGAACTCGCCCACTCGCGCACCCGCTGCAGCGGCGAAACCCGCGCGCGGCGGTTGCGGTCGTCCCCCTTTTCTATCCTCGCGAGACCTGCGTAGAGGGCGCCGATCAGGGCGTCGGGCGTGTCCGGCGGTTCGGGCGCGGACGGCAACGGCTGACCTGCCAGCACCGAAGCCGCGACGCGCGTCAGGTAGTCGATCACCTCGTCGGGCACGCGCTGTCCTGCGTTGACGATCGCCACCGACGCTTCGACCGCCGGTGTCGTCGCGGACAGCCGGTTCAGCAGCCGGCGGTACGTGGCATCGCGGCCGGACAGCCAGGACCGCGCGATCAGCAGCCGGTCGTACGCCGTGCTCATCGCGGTGGTCAGCTGGTGGCGGGCGACGCGCGACGTCGGTTCGTCCTCGGCCGAGAGCATGGCCGCGAGTTCGATGTAGACCTGCGCGACGGCGGTCCGTTCGGGGCTCGTCGCGCGGACCGTCCAGGTCCCCAGCGCGACCAGCAAGCCCCAGCCCGCGCCGGCGCAGAAGTACCCGAACAGCGCACCGGTACCCACGCCGGTCGCGTGCTGCGCGGTGCCGAGTACGCAAAATACGAACATCTGCAGCCCGGCCACCGAAGCGTTGCTGCCCGCGGCACTGATCAGCGCGGAAACCGCGGCCACGACCACGATTGCCGGAACCGACCATTCCGGCATCCCGCCGGTGAGCAACCCGACGAGGTACCCGGCTGCGGCGGCGAACGTGGCCCCGCCGAGCCGCCGCGCGCGATAGCGGTACGTGCCGGCGGCTTCGGACAGCACGGTCGGCAGCGCGCCGGTGGAGATCAGCGCGCCCACTGCGATGTCGCCCGCTGCATACGCGACCGCGAGTGGCGTGGCCAGCGCGACGACCGCGCGAGCGACCATGTTCCACGGAATGGGAACCGGTTTCGAACGCAGCAGTTGCACCAGCCAGTGCGGCGCGGCGAAGTCGGAGCGGGTCACCGGTCCATCTTGTCGTATCGAGATCCACTCTGTTCCCAGGTAAGGAGCGTCGATGCCGGATCGCAGGTACTCATTCGAGGTGCACGGGGTGAGCACGGCCGCGCCGTCCGTGCTGTTCCGGCTGGAGACCGACGGATCGCGGTGGTCCACCTGGGCGCGTCCGCTGGTGTGGCAGTCCCGCTGGGCGGAGCGGGGTGACGACGGCCGGGTGGGCGCGGTCCGCGAGGTCGGGCTGTGGCCGGTGCTCGCGCGGGAGCGGACGCTGGAGTACGAACCCGACCGGCGGCACGTGTACACCTTCGACGGCCTCGCGCCCGTTCGCGACTACCGCGCGGAAGTTTCTTTCACGCCCAACGCACAAGGCGGCACCGACTTGCGATGGACGGGCAGTTTTTCCGAGCGTTTCCCCGGATCCGGTCCGGTGGCGCTCGTCGTGTTGCGCACGGTCATCCGGTTTTTGGCTGCACAATTGGTCAAAGCGGCCGACAACGGGCGCTGACTCGGTGCGCTGTGCCACAACGGTAAACGAAACCGGGGGTACAGACGTCTTTCTCCGGGGAGGACCCGAGGGAGAGGACGCAGCATGGCGAAGCGCTTGCTCGTGGGGGTACTGGCGGCACTGCTCGCGTTGAGCGCGTGTTCGAGCCCGCCCCCGCCGTCGAGCGAGCCGCCGGGGCAGCCGAATCCCGCGCCAGGGGCGGTAAAACCGCCTGCCCCGAATGCGCCGTACCCGTTCGGCACCGTGCAGCAGAAGGCACCCGAGATCAAGGACGGCAAGGTCGGCGTGGTCCGCCGCATCCACACCGACAAGCCGTACGTGTTCATCACGATGGACGACGGCGCGGTCCGGGACCCCGCCGCGCAGAGCCTGATCCAGCAGTCCGGCGGACATCCGGTGCTGTTCCTCAACAATCGGTACGTGAAGGGACACGAAGCGTATTTCAAGGCGATCCTGGAGTCGACCGGATCCGTGCTCGGTGACCACACGGTGAACCACCCGAACCTCAAGGGCAAACCGCTGGCCTTCCAGCAAAAGGAAATCTGCGACAACGCGGACGCTTACCAGCAATCCCTCGGCGTGCGGCCCACGTTGTTCCGCCCGCCATTCGGGATCTATGACGAAAACACCCTGAAAGCCGCGGCGTTGTGCGGAATGCGCGTAGCGGTGCTGTGGAGCGCCGCGGTGAACGACGGACACGTCCAGTTCCAGAGCGGCGACCGCCTCCGTCCCGGCGACATCGTGCTGATGCACTTCCGCAAGACGTTCAAGGAAGACTACGAGGCGTTCATCGCACAGGCCAAAAAGGACGGCCTGACCCCGGTGCCGCTGGCGGATTTCCTGGGCTGAGCTCGGCGTTGGTCGAGGTCAGTATGGGTCGAGCTCAACTTGGGCCGAGGTCAGCCTGGGCCGAGCTCAGCATGGGCTGAGGTCAGCCCGCGCCGAGGCAGACGAACGGTCGCCGCATCGGGTCCACTGCGATGGCCTCCGCGAGCGCCAGCGCGGGTGACGTGCCCTCGGCGAGCCGGCGGTGCAGGTCGGCCATCGTGTCCGCGGCGGCCCGGTCGCCGACGCGCGCGACCGCGCCGATCACCGTCCGCGAGCCGCTCGCCAGGAGCGTTCCGGCGAAGCCCAGCGCTTCCTCGCCCGGCCGGATGTGGCTCATCGCGAGTTCGCAGGCGGCCAGCACCACGCGTTCCGGCGGGTTCGCGAGCCGGGTGGTTTCGTGGGCGAACAGCGGACCGTCGACGAGTTCGACGCGCGAGAACAGCGCGTTCGCCGGCTCATGCGCGCCGTGTGCGACGAGGTGCGCGAGACGGGTGCCGTCGAGTGCGGTCAGGACGGTGGAGCTGGTGGCGTCGTCGCCTTCGACCAGCTGCGCGTCCGGGTACACCGAGCGCAGCTTGCTCACCTCGCCGACCGCGCCGGGCACGCCGGGGCCGCCGGCCAGCAGCACCGGACCGTCCTCCGCCGGACGTTTCGCCGTGATCCACGCGGTGGCCGACGGCGCGATCGACACCGGATGCCCGCGCAGCGACGGCAACGCGCCCCACGGCATCGCGTACAGCTGTCCGATCGGGACGATCACCAGCTCGCGGTCGTCGAGAGTTTTGACCAGGGATGCGGAAATCAGCGCGTCGAGCTTGTCGGCACGGCGGCGTGCGGACGCCGACACCGTGTCGGCGAGCATCGGCGGCAGGTGGTCCGGCGCAAGGGCGTCGAGGTCGGCGTGGAGCTGGGTGGCGGTCTCGACGATGTCGTCCAGCGGACCCAGCTTCAGCAGCCGGAACGTGCCACGGTCAACGACCAGCGAGTACAGCTGGCTGTTGTACGGCACCAGGCTCACCAGCACGCGGTCCCCGAGGGCGGCGACGACCTCGTCCGGCGTCGCGACCGGACGCGGGCGACCCCACTGGCTCGTGTACCAGCCGAGCCGGCTCGCCTCGCGCTGCAGCGCGGTGTACCGCTGCTCCAACGCCTTCACCGGCTCGCCCTCGAGCCGAGCACGCTGGATGGTGCGCTGTACGTGCCGCATTTCGTTGATGTGCTTGGCCAGCACGGGATCCTCGATCACCGGCAGCGGTTCGTACCGGTAGACCTGCGCGCGCGTGCGCTCCAGCCAGGCGAACATCCGCCGTGCGCCTGCTGCATTACGCCGCGCGCGTCGCAGCACGAGCCGCATTGCCAGGCGACCGAGTTCCTCGCCGTGCACGGCCGTGCCGCACACCAGGTCGAGGCCGCCCATGCGGTCGCGGATCGTGCCGAGCTCCCGCAGCCCGGCGCGGGCCTGTGCGAGCGCCGCCCGCGGCCGGTCCTCGGCGACCGCCAGCTCCGCGCGGCACAGCCGGAACAGCATCCGGTGGTCGATCGGCGTGGTCGCGCGCGGGCCGGGTACGTGCGTGAAAACGAGCGTCGCCTCGGCGATTTCGGTTCGGCGGATCAGCAATCGGACGGCGAACAGCCGGGCGACCGCGGCCTCGTCCCGCAAACCCAGCGCGCCCAGCCGCTCGGCGAGCGCGACGAGTTCGGCGGGCAAGCGCGAGGTGGACCGTCCGCCGGGAGTGGACAGCACCTGCTGCGCTTCGGCGCGAAGCCGCGAGAGACCGGCGATCTCGGCCCAGGTCCGGTTGCCACGGCGGAGGAAGCGGCGCCGCGCATCGGACGCGAACTTCCGCGCCAGCGCGAAGTCGCCTTCCAGCAACGCCGCCGCAGCACGGGCGACCTCGGCTTCGGCGATGTTCTGTCCGGAACCGTCGGCGCGCAGTTCCGGCAATGCCTCGTCGAGGTGCCGCGCGGCCTCGTCGGCGAGACCGGCGGTGAGCAGCGCGCGGGCCTGGTCCAGCCGGATCAGCGGCAGTGAACCTGGCGATTCGGTGACGAGAATGCGGGCCGCCTGCTCGTAACTGGACAAGGCCAGCGGGACGTCGCCGACGAGCTGCGCGTGGTCGCCGAGGTTCTGCCGGATTTTGCCCTCGAGCCGGGTATGCCCGTTTTCCCGCGCGAGCAGGAGCGCGCGCTCCAGATCGGCCTGCGCGGCGTCCGGCTGGTTGAGCGCCATGTGCACGAGGGCGCGGTTGTTGAGGGTGCGGACGAGGGCGAGGCGCTCGTCGTCGAACTCGGCCTCGATCCCGGGTACCACGGCGTCGTGCACCGCCAGCGACTCCGCGAACCGGCCTGCCCGCATCAGCACCACGGCGCGCTGGACCGTGACCAGCAGCCCCAGCTCGCGGACCGCGTGGTTCTCCGGAAGCTGGTCGCGAATCCGTTTCGCGGTCGCGAGATGCGCGAGCCCGGCCTCGGTGGACGTGACCTCCGCTTCGGCCGCGCCGAGGCTCACCAGCACGCGGACCTGCAGTTCCCGGTGCTCGTCAGTGGGTTCGGCGACGCGCTCCAGCCGCATGAGCGCACTGCGGAACGACCGCACGGCGGCGCCGGGCCGCTGGTCGAACGCGGCCGCACGACCGCGCACGTACAGATCGGCCGCCGCCGCGATCAACCGATCTCGGACAGGCGGCGCGGACACGGACTCTATGGGAGCACACCTCCGCCACTCTCCATAACGTCCGTCCGGGTTTCTCAGAGCACGACGGTGGGCGTGACGACGGTGCGGCGGTGCGGGCCCGACCCGAGGTGCACGAGGATCTGCGTGGTCCCGCAGGGCACCCGGTCGAGCACGAACCGGCCGCCCTCGTCGGTGGTCGTCGCGAACGTGCCCTCGTCGGCCACCCGGACCTCGACCTCATACTCACCCGCGGGCGCGAGCCAGCCGTCGATCCGGTGCACCTTCCCGATCTTGGTCAGGTTGATCATCACGGTCAGGTCGCTGACGGTGAACGTGATGGTGCCGGTGGCCGTGCTGCGGACGCCGGCCAGCTCGTCGAGCCGTTCCCAGCGCGCGACCTCGACGTCGAGGTTCTCGAGCTCGAGCGCGAACTGGACCCGCTGCACCAGATCTTCCGGTGGCGGGTCGAGCTCGTCGAGGAAGCGGCCGAGATCCGCCATGAGCGTCTCGTCGTCCGGCAGTGCTTGGCCGTGTCCCTTGTGGTCGCTCACCGGCCACCCCCTTCTCCTGCGAGCAGATCGCGCATCGAGTCGAGGCAGCGGCCCCGGGTGGGCCCGACGCTGCCGCGCGGCATCTGCATGGCCTCGGCAACCGCGCGGTACTCGGCCCGCCCGGCGAGGACGGTGAGCCGCAGCAACTCCTGGCAGCGGGCAGGCAACCGGAGGAAGGCGCGCCAGACCCGTCGATCCCGGTCCGCGCGGACGGCTTCCTCCTCAGGTGCAGGCTGGGTGCTCTCGAGTGTGGCAGCGACCTCGTCACTGAGCGGGACGGGTTGCGTCCGCCGCCCGTAAGGCCGGGTCGCCTCGCGGCGCGTGGTGGTGATGAGCCAGGCAGCGAGCGCGCGCGGGTCGCGCAGCTTCGCGAGCTGACTGAAGAGGGCGAGCCACACCGTCTGCACCACGTCCTCGGCGACCTGCCGGTCAAGCCCGTTCGCGCGCGCGACGTGCCACACGAGTGGCGTGAGCTCGTCGACGAGTCTCGCCATGGCGCGCCGGTCCCCGTCCCGCGCCGCAGCCATACAGGCGGCATGCAGGTCGGCGCCGGTCAGGCCTTCCCATGGCGGGTCTACCTCGGTGGTGTGCACGTCGGTCACCGTAGCTGCCTCACTCCGGAGGTGGGTTGACATGGGCGGCAGACCCCCGGTCCGTGTCGGCACCGCGGGTGCCGCCGTCACGTGCCAGGTCTGCGGTCGAGTCCCGGATGGAGCGTGAATCCCCGGGGCGGTGGGTGGTCTTCGAGTGGAGCGGACGAGGGTGCCTGGGGGCAGGGGGTCTGCCCTGTTGTTGGTTGTCTTGTTAGTGGTGTTGTCGCTGTTGAGGAGCAGGCAAGGAGCGCTGGGATACATCGATCTCTGTCTTCGCTGGGTGAGTTACTTCTTGACAACCGACGGGGGCTGCTCTTTGCTCAGCCGCCGACGACGCACCGACGTTTCGCCGGGCGCCCGTGCCGGATCTCCGGTGAGCCCCCGACGAACCCACCGGCCGGTCCGCTCGTCTGGCCAGAGCCGCTCGACCAGGACAAAGTCCACCGACGTGGCCAAGACCAGGCAGGCGAGACCTGACCAGCCCGGGCGGGTCAAAGTGCACCCGATCGGGTCCAGTCCGGACCAGGCAGCGCCTACTCGCGCCGGTATGTCACGGTCGCCAGGCACAGCGTCGGTCACCAGGAGCGCCGACCGCCCCCGGCATACCGCCAGTCACCAAGCACGCCGCCGTCGCCGGGCACGCCGCCAGTCACCAAGCAGCCGACCGCCCGGGCACGCCGCCGTCGCCAAACACACCACCGGTCGCCGGTCGCCAAGCAGGCCGCCAGTCACCAGGCACGCCGACCGCCCCCGGCACATCGCCGTTGCCAAGTACGTCGCCGGTTGCCCCGGTGAGCTGATCGACCCTGGGGCCGGTCAGCTCACCGAGTGCCGGTGGGGGTGGGTGCGCACCGGTCGGCGCGAGTGGTGTGCCCGCGCCGACCGATACTCCCCTCCCCCTCTTGGGCCTGCTCCCCTTCAGGCCCAGCCGGACGGCTCCCTCCCCGAACCCGCCCGGCCGACGGCGTCCGGCAGCCCCCTCGGCTCCCGGGCACCGCCCGTCTTGGCTACTTCTTCGTGGCAGGGTCGTCGAAGGGCTCGTGGTTGCCGTCGGGCTGGGCGCCTCCGCCTGGCACGTGCGGCGCGGAGCCCGTGCTGACCGGCGGGATGGTGCTACCCGGCTTACGCTCTTCCTTCTCTTCGGCAGGCATCTTGGATCTCCCTTTCCCTCGGTTCGCCCCATAGGACGCAACCAGGGTGCACCCAGATACACGGAGCGCAGAAGTTTTTGGGAGTTTTTCGAATCCGCTGGTCAGGAAGTCAGCCCCACCTCCCCCGGATGCCGACGGTCCGTGACGGCCGGTAAGCCCTCCGCCAACGCGGCGGCCCACTCCCGGTAACCGGCCGGGCCGGGATGGAACCCATCGCTCGCGAACATGCCGTCGTGCAGCAGCCCGGGCACGAGCGGGACGTGCGTGACCCTCGGCAGCCGGGTGAGCGTGCGCGCGGCCCGGTCGAGCGCGGCGGCGCGGGCGCCCAGGACATCCCGCAACGGCCTCGGCAACGACGGAAAGCTCCCGAGCGGCGGCACCCCCGCCAGCAGAATCGGGACCTGCCCGACCCGCCGCTGCACCTCGACGACGATCGCCAGCAGATTCCGCCGGTAGCGGGCGGCGGAGTGCAGCTCGAGGGTGTCGTTGACCCCGAGGACGACGACCACCACGTCGGGCGGCCGTATTCGCGGGACGAGCTCGTGCAGCACATCCCGCGCCGACGCGCCGGTGGTACCGAGCGCCTGCCACCGCACCTCCCGGCCGGGCTGTTTTCCCGCGAGGACTGTCGCGAGCTGCCCGGTGAGTGCCTCGGCGTGGGTGCCCGCGCCGACACCGTCCACAGTGGACTCACCGATCACGGTCAGCCGCAACTGCCCGCCCGTGCCGACAGTGCCCTCGGTCGGCCCGGCGGCCCCGGGAAGCCGCGGAGTCGCCCGCCGGACCCGGACCGCCTGCACGACCAGCACGGGAGCCAGCAGGAAGAGGAGGAAAAACCGGAAAACAGCCATGCCCCGACACTAGCGACGGGCACCGACAAATCCTGGCGATCGAGGGAGTTGTCCACAGGGAGCTGGAGTTGTGGACAACTCTGGGGTTGTCGGCAGTTGCAGACAGCCGATGGGCGAGGGGAAGGCCGAGCGGGGAGGAGGGTCGGGCTGGTTGTACCGGCGGCGGGGCAGCGGCTAACCCGGGAGCGGAACGGATAGGCGCTGGGCAGCCACGAGCCAAAGGCGGGGGCACGACAAAAGCGAACTGTGCCCCGGAAGTCGCAGGTGACGGCAACAGCCAGGTTGACGCAACGAATCAGGCAGCCGCACGGAAGGCCGCAACAATCAGGCTGCCGCGCGGACGGCGGCAACAATCAGGCAGCTGCACCGAAGGCGGCGAAGCAGGGCAGAGCCAATTCGGTATGGGCGGCCGCGCCCGAGGTGACGGCAGCGGCCGGACCGAGAGAAGCGGACCAGATACCAGGGCAACGGCGCCGAAGGTGGCGACAAACGGCCAATCCGGAGGGAAACGCAGCCGAAGCGACACAGAACCAGACACCGGGCAACCGCGCCGCAGCCGGGGCAGGGGCTAGTCCGGAGCGAACGCAGACGCCACGCGGCAAAGCGGACATGGCGACCAACGGCTGCGCCAGAGCAGATAGGCACCAACCAGCCGCGGCGGTGTCTGCAGCTGCAGACACCGCGTACCCCGCTGAGCGGCCCGACACCAGCACTCGCAACACCGTGGCGGGTTGCCAGCGTCCGCAGGTGTTCGGACGGGTGTGGCTATTGGGACCAATGGAGGCAGCGGTCTCTGAAAGCCCCAGATGCCCAGTGGACGCGAGCCGGAGATCACTCAGTCGTGGCGTTCAGGCCCCACCCATCGCGCCCAGAGTGTCGGCAGTTGCAGACAAAATGGCACTCACAAAAACCCCAAGCAGACAAGCGACCTAAGCGATCCACACCTTTCTCCCCACCAAACCGTCGTCCACCGATGCGTCCACCAGATACCTCGCCACGTCCGCGCGCGCGATTTGCGAACCACCGCGCACATTGCCCGCCAAACTCGTGCGTACCTGGCCTCGCC
Organism: Amycolatopsis jejuensis; assembly: GCF_000717335.1. Classification (GTDB taxonomy): domain Bacteria; phylum Actinomycetota; class Actinomycetes; order Mycobacteriales; family Pseudonocardiaceae; genus Amycolatopsis; species Amycolatopsis jejuensis. The sequence continues at coordinate 70,571 of NZ_JNYZ01000012.1, read as the reverse complement.
CGGGAGTGTTCGTCAGTCTCGGTGGGCAGACGATCGTCCAGCGCACCTCGGGCTCCCCATGGAGGACCGACTCCATCGAGAGCAGGTCCGCATAGCTGTTCCGCAGCACTGCACCCAACAACGGCTTCACCAGAAAACGCATCAACACACTGTCCCCGTCCGCGGGCAGGCCTCCGGCGCTCACCACCACAAACCTGGTCGACGAGCCCCGCAAGGCCTCGACAACAGCGCGGGTGGCGTCGGTGTTGACAGTCGTCGGGTTGCGGTCGGCTGGACCCAGGGCCAGGAGCACAGCGTCACGGCCGATCAGGGCATCGGCCAGGTCCGGATCACCCAACGAGTGAACTGCGACCTCCAGCTGGGGATGCGCAGGGACCGTCAACCGCGAAGGGTCGCGGACTACGGCGGTTACGTGCCAGTCGCGGGTCAGAGCTTCCTGTACGGCCAGGCCGCCGATTCGGCCGCTCGCGCCAAGGACGGTGATCTTCATCGGGAAACGACCTCCCAAAAGCAGGGGTGAGTGTTCACTCACCAGGTAGGGTAAGTGAACACTCACCCCACTGAGAAGACCCTCAGGAGAGCGAACAGAATGGGTAGCCGCGAGGAGATCGTCGCCGCGGCGGCGGCGGTGATGCGGGAGCAGGGGTACGCGCGTGCGACGACCAAGGCGATCGCGCGGACAGCCGGGTACTCGGAAGCCTTGCTGTACAAGCATTTCCGCGACAAGACCGCGCTCTTCCTCGCCGTACTGAAGGAACAGCTACCCGACCTGATCGCCACCACGCAACGGCTCACCGAAACCGCCGCCGACAAGACGCTCGCCGACAACCTCACCGAGCTCACCGAGACCGCGCTGGCCTTCTACCGCGCGAGTTTCCCCATCTCGGTCTCGATTTTCTCCTCGAAAGAGCTCCTCCGCAGCCACCGCGAGAGCCTCGGCCACGGCCCGGACGTCCCCGTCGCGCGCGTCGCGGGCTACCTCGCCGCCGAGGCCGAGCTCGGCCGGATTCCGCGGGACACCGACGTCGACGCGGTCGCCCGGCTCCTGCTCGGCGCGTGTTTCCAGGAGGCGTTCTTCGCGACCTTCGAGGAGCGGCCACCCCGCTCCGACCTGGTGCACCGGCTGGTCACGACGATTTTTCCCGCTGCTGATGCCAGCGGTCGTACAGACCGTTGATCTCCTTCAGCACGAACCCGAGGAAGTCCTTCATCTCGGCAAGCCGCTTCCCGGACGGCGAGTCGGGACCGAGTGCTTCGATGCCCTCGGTGGCCGCGTCCCGCCACATGATCAGGAAGCGGTCGCGTTTGAGGAACGTGGCGTACCAGAGGTCGTCGTAGAGCCGGTAGTGGTCCCGGCGCTCACCGGGTTCGCGGACCTTCGTGACCATCCCCACCTGCTCGAGGTACCGCACGGCACCGGAGATCGCGGCCGGGCTCACCGACAGGCTGTCCGCCAGCTCGGCCGCCGTCAGCTGCCCCTCGTCGGTCGTCATCAGCGCCGCAAACACCCGCGCAGCCATGCGCTGCATGCCGATCTGGGTCAGCACGAGGGCAAGGCTTTCGACATATCGGCGGACGGCGTCCTCGTCACGTTTCGTCTCAGGCGTCGTCATCCGTCCATCCTCTCGCACCACCGTCCGTAAGATCACTCGATCTAGACATTTTCTTAACTTCACAAGTTCGTGAAATCAGTGTAGCTTCCGTGGCATGGGAAACGCCATCTCGATCTCCGGCCTGCACAAGGCATTCGGCCGGGTGAAGGCCCTCGACGGCCTCGATCTCCAGGTTCCCGCGGGGGAAGTGCACGGCTTCCTCGGCCCGAACGGTGCCGGGAAGTCCACCACCATCCGGGTCCTGCTCGGACTGCTGCACGCCGACGCCGGTGAGGTCCGGCTGCTCGGCGGCGACCCGTGGCGCGACGCCGCGAGCCTGCACCACCGGCTTGCATACGTGCCCGGCGACGTCAACCTCTGGCCCAACCTCTCCGGCGGCGAGGTCATCGACCTGCTCGGCAGGCTGCGTGGCGGCCTCGACCAGAAGCGCCGCAAGGAACTCGTCGAGCGCTTCGACCTCGACCCGCGCAAGAAGGGCCGCACGTACTCCAAGGGCAACCGGCAGAAAGTCGCCATCGTGGCCGCGCTGGCGTCCACTGTGGACCTGCTGCTGCTCGACGAACCCACCTCGGGTCTCGACCCGCTGATGGAGGCCACCTTCCAGGAGGTCATCCAGGAGGAACGCGAGCAGGGTCGCACCGTGCTGCTCTCCAGCCACATCCTCGCCGAGGTGGAAGCCTTGTGCGACAAGGTGAGCATCATCCGCAACGGCCGTACGGTCGAGACCGGAACGCTCGCCGAACTGCGCCACCTCACCCGCACCTCGATCGCCGCGGAGCTGGCCGGGCCGCCGAACGGGCTGGCCAAGCTCGCCGACGTGCACGACCTCAAGGTGCAGGGCAACCGCGTCCACTTCGACGTGGAAACCAGGGCCCTCGACGACGCGCTCCGCCAGCTGACCCAGATCGGCGTACGCAGCCTCGAAAGCCGTCCGCCGACGCTGGAGGAGCTCTTCCTGCGCCACTACGCCGACGAGCTCGAGGCCGGGAAATGAACGGCGCCCTCAATGGAACCCGGCAGCTGATCCGGCTCGCCCTACGCCGTGACCGGGTGATCCTGCCCATCTGGATCGTGCTGCTGAGCGTGGTCCCGGCGGCCACAGTGAGCAGTTACGACCAGTTCTACCCGACCGCCGCGAGCCGGGCCGCGCTGTCGGCGTCGGCCGCCGCGAACCCGTCGTTCTCGCTGCTTTACGGTCCGGCGTTCGACCTCAGCTCGGCCGGTGGCTTCATCGCCTGGCGAATGGGCGGGATCCTGGCCCTGCTGACCGCGCTGATGGCGGTGTTCACGCTCACCCGGCACACGCGCGCCGAAGAGGACTCGGGCCGCGCCGAACTGCTGGCGTCCACTGTGGTCGGACGGTACGCGCCGCTCACCGCCGCAGTGGTGGTCACCGGCAGCGCAAGCCTGCTCATCGGGGTACTGCAAGCGGCGTCGCTGGCCGGGAAACTCCCGCCCGCCGGTTCGGTGGCCCTCGGGGCGAGCACCGCGCTCGCCGGTCTGGTTTTCACCGGAATCGCTGCGGTGGCAGTGCAACTCGGCGAATACTCGCGCACGGCCAACAGCATCGGTACCGCCGCGATCGGCGTCGCGTTCCTGTTGCGCGGCGCGGGTGATTCGACCTCCGACGCGCATTGGCTGTCGTGGATTTCGCCGCTCGGCTGGGCGCAGCAGATCCGGCCGTTCGCCGGGGAACGCTGGTGGGTACTGGCCTTGCCGATCGCGACCACGATCGTGCTGTGCGTGGTCGCTTACGCCCTGCTGCCGCGGCGTGATGTCGGGGTCGGCCTGCTCCCGCCGCGGCTCGGGCCCGCCGAAGCCGCATCGTCGTTGCGGTCGCCGTTCTCACTGGCCTGGCGGTTGCAGCGGGGTCCGCTGATCGGCTGGCTGGCCGGGCTCGCGATCGGCGGCGCGCTGTTCGGGACGATCGCGCAAGGGATTTCCGGTCTGGTCGGCGAAACCGAGCAGACGAGGCAGATTTTCGAACGGCTCGGCGGTTCGAACGGGATCGTCGACGCGTTCCTCGCCACCATGGTCGGCCTGTTCGCCATGCTCGCCTCGCTCTACGGCGTACAGGCGACGCTGCGGATGCGCACCGAGGAAACCGCAATACGGCTGGAACCTCTGCTCGCGACGCGCGTCGGACGGCTCCGCTGGGCGGCTAGCCACCTCGTGTTCGCATTCCTGGGTACGGCGTTGCTCGTGCTGGTCGGCGGAGTGCTGCTGGGGCTGTCGAACGGGCTGCGCAGCGGTGACGTCGGCGGCTCGGTGGCGCACATGGTCGCGGCCGTTGCAGTACAGGTACCCGCGGCTTGGGTGATCGTCGCGGTGGCGGCGCTGATCTTCGGTTTCCTGCCGAAGGCCGCGAGCGCGGCGTGGGGAGTGGCAGCGCTGGCGCTGCTGATCAGCCTGTTCGGGCCGGTCGTCAACGCTCCGCAGGCGCTGCTGGACATCTCGCCGTTCCAGCACCCGCCGAAGGTGCCAGGGGAGGCGTTCACCGCGCTGCCGCTGGTGGTGCTGCTGGCCGTCGGGGTCGTGGTGCTCGGGACCGGACTGGCCGGCTGGCGCCGCCGGGACGTCGGCTGACGTCAGCGTTCCGCGCCCGGGTAGAACCCGAGAGTCGGGCTCAGCGAAGTCGGGGGGCCCGACTCCGGGGTCGACGGGGCCGGAGTGACCGACACCGTCGCGGTGGTGGTGCGCGGCGGTGGAGCCGGCTCGCGATGGGTGACGGTGATCGGCGGCGGAGGGAGGCCGGTCACCGTCACCGTGACCGGCTGCGCGGGGGTCGGGCTGGGTGGCGGCGAGGACTGCCCGGCCGGACGGGGTGCGCTGCCCGCGACCAGGAGCGCCGCGACGAGCAGGCCGCCGGCAAACCCGGCGAGACCGGTCACGACGACGTACCCCCAGGTGGGAGTGGTGTCCGACATCCGGCACCTCCTCGCCGCGCCATCACTCGGCTACGAGGAACTCGTCGCGTTGATCATAGGCGCCGTTACACACCGTGCAACTTGAGCCGACACGGCTCAACTCAGGAGGTCGGGCATGTCGCGCAGCTGCCTGCGCGACGTGATCTCGAGTTTCTGGAAGATCTTGCGCAGATGGGCTTCCACCGTGCGCGGGCTGAGGAACAGCCGCGTGGCCACCTCTTTGGTCGTGGCACCCGCGGCGACCTCGCGGGCGATGTGCATTTCCTGCATCGTCAAGCGATCGTAGGTGTGCTCGGAACGGCTCCGGGCCACTTCGCCGGTGGCGCGCAACTCGTCGGCGGCACGCTTGGCGAACGCTTCCGACCCGATCTCGGACAGCTGTTCGTGCGCGGTCCGCAGGTGCTGGCGGGCATCGCGACGACGGCCGGTGCGGCGTAGCCACTCCCCGTACCGCAGGTGCGCCCGCGCGAGGTTCAGCGCCAGCGGGGTGCCGGTGAGGTGCTCGACGGCCGCCACGTAGTCGTCTTCGGCGTCGCTGACCAGGGCCCGCGCGCCCGCCGCCATGCCAAGCGCCCAAGGGGTTCCGGCCGGTTCCGTCCGCTCGGTCAAGGACTCGACTGCCGACTGCGCAACCGCGTGCTCGCCGCACCGGACCGCGGCCTCGGCCAGTTCGGGCAGCGCGATGCCGGCTAGGAAAAGATCGCCGCCCGCAACGGCTGTCGTGGCCGCGGCCAGCGCTGCCGGATATTCGGCGAGACCGTTGTGCAGCACGGCCATCGCCCAGTGCGCATTCGCGGTCTGCTGGCCGGTACCCCGGTTCATCACCTCGGCGAACAGGTCGGCCACCTCCTGGCGGCGGCCCCGCATCGCGGCCAGATGCACTCGCGGGTACAGCTGCGGAAGGTCCCCGACGACGTCGGCAATCGCCTCCTCCTCGGCGATCGCCGCCATTGCCTGTGCGAAATCGCCGCTGAACGCCGCGGACAACGCCACCTGCGACAAGCCGAGCCGCATCGTCATCGGCGATCCCGTGTCCCGTCCCGTCCGCACCAGCCATTCGGTGGTGGCCGCGTGCAGGTCGACGTCCCACAGCTCGCCCGACAGCACCGTGGCCAGTGCGGGTGCCTTGGTCCAGGCCGCCTCCTCGCCGTCGAACACGCGGCGAAGCGCGGGTATCCCGGCGCGGGGGCCTTCGGTGCTCAACGACACCAGCGCGTCAAGGAGATCCGGTGGTCCCACCGCCGGTGGCGCTGACCTGGCCGCGTCGAGTACCCGGTCCATCACCCCGCCCGCTCGCCCGACGACGAGCCCCATCTCCAGCGCCGCCACGAAACATTCGCGAGACCGTTCCGGATCGACGGCAGCGAGCCGCTGCGCTGCCCGCAGAATGAGTTCCGACCCCCGGACCGCGCCCGAGGTCTCTTCGACGAACGCGATCTGGCCGTGCAGCAGGTCGACCGATGCGTGCTGAAGATCGTCCAGTGCGTCGGTGTCGATCCCGGCCAGCAGGTCCGCCGCCGCTTGCGCCTTGCCTGCCGCAAGCGTGGCCTCGGCGGCCGCGATCGTGCGTTCGACCTGCTTTGCCGGGTCCAGCGAAAGCGCCGCCGCCCGGCCGAGGAACGCCGCCGCCGCCGCAACTCCCCCGCGTGCCTGCGCGCGCGACGCCGACGACTCCAGCTCGGCGGCAACCCCTTCGTCCGGTCCGGTGGTGGCCTGTGCGCGATGCCAGGCCAGCCGGTCCGACGCGGTGGCCGGATCGGTGGCCTCCGCCAGCGCCCGATGGGCCGTCCGGCGCCGCTCCGCCCCGGCTCCGCGGTACACCGCCGAGCGCGCCAGCGGGTGGCAGAACTTGGGCCGCGTGTCGAAGAACATCAGCCCGGACGCTTCGGCAGCGGCGCTCGCGGCGGCCACGTCGATGCCGAGCTGCTGCGCGGCCGTCCACAACAGACTCTGGTCACCGGTCGAATCGGCACTCGCGACCACCAGCAGCAGCTGCGCGTCCGGCGGCAGGTCCGCCATCCGGCCAAGGAAACTCCGCTCGATCCGGCTCGCCACCGGCGACGGCGTTGGCAGCGCGAACCCACCTGCATGCGGCAGCTCGATGAGCGCGAGCGGGTTCCCCCTCGCTTCGGCGAGCAGGCGATCGCGGACCCGGTCGTCGAGGACCCCGGCCTTCTCCCCGGACAGCAGGGCTCGCGCGTCCGTGTCGCTCAACCCGCCGACGACCAGCTCGGGCAGCTCGTCCAGCCCGCGGACGACCTCCTGGTCACGAGCCGCGAACACCATCGCGATCGGCTCGGCCGCAATGCGCCTGGCCACGAATGTCAACGCCGTCGCGGACGCGGTGTCCATCCAGTGCGCGTCATCCACGAGACACAGCAGCGGCCGGTCCGCCGCGGCCGTCGCGAGCAGTTCGAGCGTGGCAAGGCCGACCCGGAACGGCTCCGGCGCGCCGTCGGCCAGCCCGAACGCGATCAGCAGCGCGTCGCGGTAAGGCGCGGCGAGCGAGTCGAGGTGCGCCGACAACGGCACGCACAGCTGGTGCAACGCGGCGAACGGCAGCTCACCCTCGAACTCGGCCCCGGAGGCCCGGATGACCTGGACCTTGTCCGATACCTGCTCGAGGTGTGCCAGCAGGGCGCTCTTCCCGATCCCCGGTTCACCGCGCAGGACGAGCCCGCCACCTGCCCCGGTTTCCGCGGCGCGCACGAGGGCGAGCAGCCGGCTGGTCTCGTCGTGCCTGCCGACGAGCGGGCGCGAGGTCGTCGTGGCCATGTGACGAACCATAGGGCGGATGCCGTCCGGCTTGCCCCTTACGTGCCCGTGCGCACCTGTCGAAAGGGGCAAATAGGTGTCGATCACCGACGCGAACCACCGGTGGTACCCGCCATCGTCATGGCATCAGAACCAACCGACAGCGTGCACAAGGGGACGAAACGATGAGCGACGAAACCGCGCCGGGCACCGTCCGGCCCCGGCTGCCCCGAGGGGTGGCGATGGTCGGCCTGGCCACGGCGATGTTCCTGGTCATTCTCGACAACGCGATGGTGAACCTGGCCTCGCGGGCGATCCGCGCGGGCCTCGGGCTCACCGCTGCCGAGCTCACCGTCGTCGTGGGCAGCTACCTGGTGGCGTTCGCCGGTCTGCTGCTGCTCGGCGGACGGCTCGCCGACGTGCTCGGGAGCCGCAGGATGTTCCTGGGCGGGATGGTCGTCTACCTCACCGCTTCGCTCGCCTGTGCGCTGGCGACCAGCAGCAGCGTGCTGATCGCCGCCCGGATCGGGCAGGGGGCGGGCGCCGCGCTGGTGATGCCCGCTGCGCTGTCGCTCGTGCTCGCCATCCACCCGACCCCCGCGGAACGCACCCGCGCGCTGGGTATCTGGGGAGCGATCGCGGGCTTCGGCAGCCTCATCGGGGTGTTCCTCGGCGGCACGCTGACCCAGGTACTCGGCTGGCAGTCGGTGTTCCTCGCCCCGGTGCCGTTCGGTCTCGCCGGTGCGCTGATCGTGTGGCGCGCGATCCCGTCCGTTCCCGGCAGGCCCGGCAAGTTCGACGCGCTCGGCGCGATCACCATCTCCGTGGGTACGTCCGGCCTCGCCCTCGGCATGGTCACCGCCTCGGACGCAGGCTGGGGCTCGCCCGGCACGATCATCGGCATTGCGGTCGGCCTGCTCTCCCTTGCCGCGTTCGTCGCCGTCGAACGGCGGTCCGAGCACCCGCTGGTGCCGCTGCACGTGTTCCGCCGCAAGCCGGTGATCACGTCGAACCTCGTGGTCCTGCTGCTCGGTGGCACGCTGACCAGCCTGTTCTTCTTCCTGCCGCAGTACCAGCAGCAGGAGCTCGGGATGGATCCGCTGACGAGCGGGATGACCCAGCTCCCGATCGCCGGCATGATCATCGTGGGCAGCGTGCTCGCGCCGCTGCTGGCCAAGGCGACCGGGGTCGCCCGTGCGCTGCCGATCGGCCTCGTCGTGCTGCTCGCCGGTTTCGTCTGGCTGGTGCTCGACCGGACGGCCAGCGGCTTCTCGATCAGCCTCGCCGGCGCGTTCCTCCTCATCGGCACCGGCCTCGGGCTCGGCCTCGTCAACGCCACCGCAATGGGCGTCAAAGACAGCGCGCCAGGGGAATCCGGCCTGCTCAGCGGCCTGATCAACGCGGCACAGCAGCTGGGTGGCGCGGTCGGGCTCGCGGCGCTGGCCGGGATCGCCATCGGCGCCGCGGGCAAGACCGGCGACATCGCCTTCACCACCGCATTCATCGGCGAGGCGGCCCTCGTCCTCATCGCGCTGGCCATCTCCCTCGTCCGCGTGGTCCGCCCCCAGCCTGCCGCAGTCCTCAGCTGATCCACCACCATCCAGAGAGGCACCACCATGTACAACGTTCTCGTGACCGGCGCGACCGGAACCGTCGGCTCCGCACTGATCCCGGCTTTGCAGGACCGCGGCGTCAACGTCCGTGCGATGACCCGCAATCCCGACCTTTCCGTACTCGGCGCCGAAACCGTGGTCGCCGACCTGAAGGAACCGGATTCGATCACCGCCGCGCTGAAGGGGGTCGACGCGGTCTTCCTCAACAGCCCGTCGACTGCCGACGCCGCGGAACTCCAGATCCGATTCGCCGACCTGACCCTTGCCGCCGGGGTACCGCGGCTCGTGCTGCTCTCGCAATACGCGGCGACTGCCGACTCGCCGGTGCGCTTTCTGCGCTGGCACGCCGAGGTCGAGGCACACGTCAAGACGCTCGGACTCGACCACACTGTGTTGCGCCCCAACCTTTACCTGCAGGCACTGCTCGCTTCCGCCGGTACCATCGCGCAGGGCTGGTTCGCCGCGCCCATCCACGGCGCGGCGGTGAGCGCCATCGACACCAGAGACATCGCAGCCGCCGCGGCGGCCGTGCTGACCGGAACCGGGCACGCTGGCAACACGTACACGCTGACCGGGCCGCGCGCGGTGACCCACGACCAGATCGCCGAGGCGATCGCCACCGCCACCGGACGGGAGATCGCGTTCCGCGACGCGTCCGACGAGCAGTTCGCGGCCGCGCTGGCCGGCTTCATTCCGCCGTGGCAGCTCGAAGGCCTGCTGGAGGACTACGCGCACTACGCCCGGGGTGAAGCCGCGCAGGTGACCACCGCCGTCAGCGACCTGACCGGGTATCCCGCGCGCGATGTCGCCGACTTCGCCCGCGACTACGCCAGCGCATTCACTCGCTGAACCCCTTCGACGGCGGGCGTGATCTCTGATCACGCCCGCCGTTTTGCGTATCCCGGACCCCGCGAAGTAAGTGATTCTCACCGACGCGAACGCGGGCCGGTGCACGCGATCGTGAAGACATGACAACGCAAGCCGATCGCAGAGCGCCGCGCCGCCTCGCCCGCGGCACGATCCTCGCCGCGGCGATGCTGACGATCATGGCGCCCGCGGTCGTCTCGCCCAGCCTGCCGACGATGGAGCAGGTCTTCGCCGCCGAGCCGGGAGCTGCCCTGCTGGTCCGGCTCGCGATGACGATCACGTCGCTGATGATCGCCGTCAGCGCCCCGCTGTCCGGACTGATCGCCGATCGCGCCGGACGCCGTCCGCTATTGGTGACGGCGCTCCTGCTGTACGCGATCAGTGGCACCGCCGGGTTCTTCGTCACCGATCTCTACGTCCTGGTGGCGACCCGCGCGGTGCTCGGCATCGCCATCGGCGGGGTGATGACGGCGGTCAGCTCGACGGTCGCCGACTGGTTCGACGGACCGAAGCGGGCCGCTTTCCTTGGCCTGCAACAGGCTTTCGCAAGCCTCGGTGGCGTCGTGTTCCTGCCGCTGGCCGGTGTGCTCGCGACGATCAGCTGGCGGGTGCCGTTCTGGCTGTACAGCCTCGCCGCGGTGGTCGCGCTGTTCGCGATTCTGTCAGTGCAGGACCGGCCACGCGAAACGGCTGCCGCGGTTGCCCCCGATGCGCCGGCGACCCGCGGCACGCTCGGCCGGGTGTTCGGCATCTACCTGCTCGCGCTCGGCGTGACCGTGCTCTTCTACATGGCGCCGACCCAGGTGCCGTTCCGGCTGGAGAGTCTCGGCGTCGGGCCCGCGGTCGTGGGTGTCGTCCTCGCCGGAAGCACCCTGAGCAGCCTGCTCGGTGCGCTGGCGTTTCCGGTGGTACGCAAGCGCTTGGGGTTCACCGCGATCATCACCGGCGCCGTCGCACTGCTGGGCGCGGGCTGGCTGCTGATCGGCAGCACCGACTCCGTGCTGGGTACCGCGGCCGGGCTGCTCGTCGGCGGCGCCGGGCTCGGGCTTTCGGTCCCCAACGTCACCCTGCGGCTGTCCGAGCTCGCCGCACCGGCGTGGCGGGGCCGCGTCCTCAGCGGGCTCGTCTCCGGGATCTTCCTCGGCCAGTTCCTGTCCCCGCTGCTCATCCAGCCCCTGATCGAGGCCGTCGGCGTCGGTGGCGCCTTCACGACGGCCGGGATCGCCATGGTCACCGGCGCGGCACTCGCCGCGGCCGGATTCCGTATCCGCACCGAAAGGAAGATCCGATGATCTACCACTGCATCCGGTTCACTCTCAAGCCCGGTGTCTCCGAGGAGGACAAAACGGCCCGGCTCGCCCAGATGCGGGACCACATCAACGCCATTCCGGTCATCAAGCACCGCGTCGTCGGCCCCGATTTCGGCGGGGAATACGAATACGGCGCCGTCACGGTGCTCGAGGACCTCGAGGCGTACGAGGTGTACATGAACCACCCGGCGCACCTGGCGATGGACCGGTCCGGGCTGCCGATCGTCGACAAGTTCGTGTCCTACGACGTCACCGACGACCCGGACCCGGAGGTGGGCGCCAAGATCGCCGACATCCACCGGCGCCGGTACGAGAACAAGCCCGAGATCGCCGACCTGGTTTCCGGCCTCAACGAGTACACGGGCAGTGCCGCCCCCGGCAAACACGGGAACTGACCCCCGACGCGGGCGTGCTTACCTCGCACGCCCGCGTCGGCCGGTTTCCGCTGCTTCCTTGAGGTAACCGAGCCACGCGGCAAGCGAATCGCCGAGCACCGCCTGGATGCCCTCGACGTCGGCGAGTACCGGTTCCCCGGCCCAGGACTGTTCGGTGCGCACGTGCACGGAAGGACCGGCGAGGTCGAACGTCCACACGTGGACGGCCGTGATGCCCCGGACGTTTTCGCCCCAGACGATCCGGCGCGGCGGCTTCGACAGGTACACAGTGGACTCGACGTCGAGCCCGCCCGCGCGCCAGCGGAAGGTGTCGCTCTCGCGCAGCGGACGGTCGGCTTCGGCGACGGTGATGTCCGGATGCCATTGCGGCCACGAAGAAACGTCCGTGAGCAATTCCCATGCGCGCGGCAATGGTGCGTCGATGACGACGTCGCGGTGCACCACCACAGGTGCGTTCACATCGATTCCGGTGATCATTTGCGCACCCTTCCCGGCGGCTCGGATCACGGTCGCACGAACGGAGAACCGTTCGCGTCGGTAGGAATCACTTAATGGGTACGCAGCCCGTCGAGCAGTACGCGGACCAGATGGCGACTGTCGGGCGTATACCGCTCCACCGCCAAGGCACCCACGATGAGCGCGCGCAGGTCTTCGCCGTCGATGTCAGTACGTACAGCGCCCGCGGCCTGCGCGCGTTCCAGAAGCGCCTCTAGGTTCACGCGGAACCTTTCGCTCGCTTCAGCCTTGTACGCAGACCCGCTCGTCTCACCGAGCGCTTCGCAGATCGCACGGTTTGTCGACGCCTGCTCGATGACGCGCGTGAAGTAGTCGAAGAAGGCTTCGCCGGGCGCGTCGGAGTCGACGAGTTCCTGCGCCTCAGCCGAGTACTGCTGCAGCCGCTCCACGACCACCGCCTGGAACAACACTTCCTTACTGGGGAAATGCCGGTAGACCGTACCCGCGCCGACACCTGCCAGCCGCGCGATGTCGTCGAGCGGAACCGCCAGCCCGTCGGCCGCGAAGGCCGCTTCAGCAGCGGCGAGCACGCGGGCACGGTTGCGACGCGCATCCGCACGCAGCGCGGGTTTGTCCACCGGCGGCCTCCTCGGGGTCAAGCGATTCTTCCGTATCCCATTCTCGGTTGCGCCGGAGCGTGTCCGAGATCGCTCTCGTTGACAACCGGAGTCGGTGCTCCGTATCGTGCTAAGCGGGTCCAACGTTCCGATTATGCCCTTGGGAAGGATTTCCGATGCCCCATACCGTCTCCGAAGTCGCTGCGAGCGTGGCGCAAGCGCTGAGCTCGTTCGACCCCGCGCCGCTGGCCACCGTCCTCGCGGACGACGCCGTGTACGAAACCCCGTTCACCGGCGATCGGGCGGAGGGCCGGGATGCGGTCCTGTCCACACTCGCCGCCGGGAGCACTCGTGCACGGGCGATCGGATTGGAGAAAGTGCAGGTCACCACTACGGAAACGGCCGACGGATTCGCCGTCGAACTCATCGCCGAGGGCCGCAACCCGCACACCGGCGACACGTACCGCTTCCCGTCGTCGGTGGGAATGCTGAACGTGCGCGACGGCAAGGTGACCAGGTACCGCGACTACCCCAACGTCGGCGCGGCGAGCACGGTCATGGGTACTGAGGCCGTGTTCGAGCGCTTCCTGGCCGCCTCAGTGGACAACCGCTGGGACGACCTGGCCGACCTGTACGCCGAGGACGTGGTGATCGAAATCCCGTTCGCCCCAGCCGGAGTGCCGACGATGACACAGGGCCGGGAGGAGTTGCGCAAACGCTTCCACCAGGCAGCCAGCCGACGCCGGATCACGAAGGCGGACCGGGTGGTCGTGCATCAGACCAGCGACCCGGAGGTACTGGTGACGGAGTTCGACCTGCACGGCGAGATGGAGGGCAAGCCATATGTGTCGACGTACGCAATGGTGATGACGATGCGGGAGGGGAGGATCGTGCGGTCTCGGGATTACTCCGGTCCGCCGGTGACTCGCCAGGAGTGACCGCCATCGAGCGAGACGGTTTGCGCTTGCGGCGTAGCGGTGAAGCCGAAGCGATCCCATCCCGGGCAGCCGAGATCGGTCCAGAGACGGTGAGCTTCCTCGACCAGACGCCAGAGGCGACGCGGCCCACCTTCCGCGACTGCGTGCCGTCCGTTCTCGGCGGCGAGGGTGATTTCGGCCCAGGAGCCGTCCGGGGTGGCGATCGAGGACGCAGCTGAGCCTTCGGGAAAGGTGTAGCCGTAAGCAATTTCGGATCCCAGGTCGAATGATGCGATGAACCAGGTGACCAACGACGTCCACGGGGTGTTCGGGTCCACGTCGGTGGTGCGGTACTCCGCATGGCCTCGCTCGACCCGGAATCCGGCGGTGCCGGGCGCAGGACGCAGATCCATGAATGCCGCGTACGTGGGGTCGAAACGTCCTTCGGCGCCGTCACCTTGCCTCGTGAGACGGACCAGGCTGCCTGCGCCGGGCGCAGGCTTGAGATCGGCCAGGATCACCCCGCCAGGCCGGACCTGGTCGATCCAGGGCCACGGGATTGCAGGAACTGCGCAGGTCGCGATGATCGCGTCGAAGGGAGCATGCTCGGGCAGTCCCTGCGCGCCGTCGCCGGTGACGAGCGTCGGACGGCCGGGTATCCGTGTGCGGGCCAGCTCGACGAGACCGGGTTCGATGTCGATGGAGAACACGTTCCGCTCGCCGAGCAGGTGCGTCAGCAGGGCGGCGTTGTAGCCGGTCCCGGTGCCGATCTCCAGCACCCGCATTCCGTCGGCGAGCTGCAGTGATTCGATCATGCGAGTCATCAGCCCCGGTTGGGTCGACGACGAAAGCACCGCACGTTCCGGCGTGAGCGCGGTGATCAAGGCGGTATTGGCGTAGACAGCGGCGAGATCGTCCGTGCTGCGGTGCTCGGCCCAGCCGCCATCGGCGGTTTGCCGGTGGTAGGCCGGGACGAACACGTGCCGCGGTGTCTCGCGGACAGCGTCGGCCAGCCGCGGATCGGTCAGCTTGCCTGCGGCGATCAGATCATCGGCAAGCCGGGCGGCGTGCGACTTCCACTCGAGGCCGGGATGGATCACGGGCGGCTCCTTGCGCGACGGGTGAGCAGGTCGGCCAACGCGGCAGTGAGCGGCGCCCCGGTCTGGGCTTCGAGCCAGCCGTACTGGCCGGAAGAATTGCTTTCGAGGAAACAGAATCCGTCCTGATCGATCGCGAAATCCACTGCCGCATAAGCAAGGTCCAGATTGTCAAGGTAGCGGCGCAATCCGTTCTCCACTTCACGCGGCGTGTCGACGAGTCGGTAGCGCAGCGCAGCGAAGTCAGACCGCCAGTCGACGTGAGCCGACGGTGAATCCGCGGTGATGGTGATGGTGAACATCCGCTCGCCGATCACGATGACCCTCGCCTCATGCGTCTTGTCGACCCAGCCCTGCAATTGAGTGGCAGTCGTTGCGACCCCGTCCAGCGCGGCGAGGTCGGTGGCGCCGAGCCGACGAGTGTAGGCGACCTTGAGCTGTCCGCCTTCGGTGATCGTGTTCGGCCCGAACGACTTACAGACCGTCCCGCCGGTGCGGTGCTCGCGGGCGAAGCGGGACGCGGCGGCAGGCGAGTTGGTGACCAGAGTGGGCCGGACGCGCAGCCCGCAGGCAGCGGCAGTGGCCAGCTGGAGAGGCTTGAACATCGCGTCGGCTGCGCGGTTGGGGTGATTGACCCAGAGCACCGGAAGTGCGGCGAGCACGCCGCCGAAGCCGAGCCGCGCCTCGCGATGGGCGTAGGCACGCTCGACCTCGGTCAGCGCGGCCGGGAACGAGAACGCCGAGGGATCGCGATACCAGATCGCGTCGATGTCCTCCAGCGCGACGGCACGGTGTTCAGTGCACAGGATCCCGCGCCAGCGCCCGTCGCGGTCGAGGCGCGCGTCCAGGGACAAGCGCTGGGGAAACCAGGCGGTGTCCGCGCGGAACACCGCTGCTCCGCGCCGGTCGAGTTCGCGGACGACGGCGTCCACGGGCGCGTCGGCTTCCTGGGCGAAGATCACCACCGTTCCCGGATTTCGAGTCATGCCTCTTCCCAGCCCCAGTTCTCCTCCGGGCCTTCGTCGCCGTCGGTCGACGATTTGGTGCGCCAGTCCTTGCCCATCGTCTCGATCAACGGAAGACCGTGCTCGTCGACCGCGACCTGCTTCTCCGGGCAGTAGCAGAACTCCCGCCGAACCGGCGGATCGACCGGCGTGGCGCCGTTCAATCCGAACGGACGGGTGGCAGCCGGACCCGGCCGGTCTGCCTGGTCCGACTGCCGCACCAGGAAACGCAACGCCGCCGATGCCAGCGGGCTGGCGCCCGGTTCCGGCTCGAGGCCCTCGATCGTCGTCAGCATGATCTCCTCATTTCTTCTCTGCGGCGGTGCCCTACCTCGACGGTAGGAATGCGCTGACCAGGCGAGAAGCCTGTCGTGCCGGATCTGCACGGCATGTGCCAACCACGCAAATGTGGTTGCATTCGTAGTCGAGCGGCTACCGTAGGTGCGACAACAAGACGAGGGGAACGCCGTGCCGGACTGGTGGTCGCCTGCGCTCTGGGACGCCGCGCGCCGCGGTGATCACCCGGCGGTGCTGCGCCACGCCCGTGCGGAGCTCGGCTGGTCCCAAGGCGAGCTCGGCGAACGTTTCGGCTGCTCAGCCTCCACGATCTCCCGGTTCGAGAACGGCCGGCGCGGGCTCCGCGACCTTGTCGTACTGCGCCGCTTCGCGACCGTGCTCGCCTTGCCCGTGGAAGCGTTCGGTCTCACGAACGAGCCGACGCCGCGGCCTGCCTCCCCTGACTCGACAACGGCGGCTCCTAGGGTGAGGCACGACTTGAGCCAGGAAAGGGATGATCCGGTGCGACGACGCGCGTTCCTGCTCGCCGCGGGCGGCAGCATCGTTGCTGCCGGTGCCCCGTTCGGCGCGCCGAATGCCCAGGCCGCGAACGCCATCGAGGTCGACTCGGCGGCGTTCCTGACCCGCCGCTTGGAAGGAGTCCTCCTCACCGACTCCGTCGCGGCAGCCCGGCCGGTCCCGATCCCGACGCTCCAGGCGGTGCTTGCCGCCGCACACGCCGACTTCCGTGGCTGCCGCTACTTGGAGCTGGCCGCGCGCCTGCCTGAACTGATCACCACTGCCGAAGCCACCCACCGGCAGACCGGGGATCCGGTCACGGCGGGCACTGTCGCGCGGGCATACCGCCTCGCCACCCGCGCGTTGATCAAACTGGAGGCCAGCGGTCTGGAGTGGATCTCCGCCGACCGGGCTCTCCGTGCCGCCGCGGCCGCGGGCGACCCGTTGTCCCTCGCGGAAGCGCAGCGCCTGCTCGGCTCCGCCTGCCGGCGGGCCGGGCACCACGAGCGAGCCAGGGAACTCACCCTGACCGCGGCAGACCAGCTCGACCTCCGCGGAAAGGCGCCCGATCCCCGGCATCTGACCTTGTACGGGGTCCTGATGTGCTCGGCCGGCTATGCCTCGGCACGTGCCGGCGACCACGACCGCACCGCCGATTTCCTGAACGAGGCTGACACGACCGCTGCCCGGCTCACAGACCATCCGGCCGAGCAGCGCGCGCTGACAGCCAACGTGATCAGCCACCGCGTTTCCGCCGACTACGTCCTCGGCAACGCCGGCTCCGCCCTGAACCGTGCCAAGGCTGCACAGCTCGGCCAGTTCCCCGACACCGAACGCCGCGCGCGGTTTCTCGTCGACGTGGCCCTGTGCTTCGCCCAATGGAACAAGCCTGACCGTGCGTATCAAGCGCTGCTGACGGCCGAACGGGCCGCGCCCGGCGAGGTCCGCACCAGGGCAACCGTCCGCCGTCTCGTCACCGACCTGCTGCACCACCCCTGGCAAGCCGCGCTACCCGGCCTTCGCCAGCTTGCCGCACGGACTCACACGCCGGGATAGCGCTTCACTGGGTCGCAGTTTGAGAAGCAGGTGGGGTGAACAACCGCTCCCCCGTGGTCACCGCCCAGTTCCACACTCCCGGTACCAGCAGGATTCCCACCAGGACGAACACCGGGAACACCAGCCGGGTCTCCACCTTCTTACCCGTGTGCAGCCGCAGGGGTTTCGGGGGGCGGATTTCGTACCACGTCTCCCCCGCGATCGGGAGGGGGAACAGGAACGGGCAGCCCGACTCGGTGAGCGAGTCGCCGAGGCAGTGGACGAAACAGCCGACCGCGACGGCTACTCCCAGCCAGCCGGAGATGTCCGCCAGTTGGGCTACCCGGTCGTCGGGCGCGGTGAAGTACCACCAGATCGCCGCGCCGCCGTAGGCCAGCAGGAGCCAGTCGCCCAGTGCGCCGACTGCCAGGAGCAGGCCGAGGAGTAACACGCCCAGCACGGCCCATGGTCCGCCGGCCGCGCAACCCGCGGATGTGGCCGCGCCCAGGCCTACGGCGAACAGCAGCGTGTGGGACAAGTGCCGGTGGGTACCGGTCACTTTTTCGTCGCGTGGGCCCTTCGTCAGTGCGTAAACCGCAGCCGAAATGCGGCGTAGTACCCACGAAAGTGCGCCGGTCAGCCAGCCGAACAGGCGGGACGCGCTCGCGCCGGGGTGGTCCAGGTCCGGCAGCAGCGCGAACCCGGCGGTGGTGGCGGCGAAAATCACCGCCTGGTGCACCGTGCCGACGCCGGCCGCGGGTGCCACGGCGAGCCCCGCGCACCAGCCGGTGAGGGCGTGCGTGCGCCCCATCATCGTGATCATCCCCCAGGTCGCCGGGCATTTTCGCAAACCCGCGCGACCGTAGCGAATGATCAGGCCGGGGGTTCCTCCGACACGCTCAGGTGCTCGGCGACGCCGGTGAGCTCGATCACCCTGCTGACCGCTGCGCTGGGGACGACCTCCAGCTCCACGTCCTGTTCCCCGGCCTGACGCTGGGCGTGCAGGACGACGTTCAGCGCCGACGAATCGAAGAAGGTGACGCCGGTGAGGTCGGCCACCACGCGGCGGGAGCCCTTGTCCGCGATCAATCCGGCCAAGGCTTCCTGCAGCTGCGGACTGGTGAGCAGGTCCAGCTCACCGGTGACCACCACCCTCGGCTCGGCGGCCGCGGTGTCCAGCGTGATGCCGAATCCGGGCGGAGTGGCGTTCTGGTCGGCTGCGGGCATGCAGTTTCTCCTCGTCAGGCGCTGCTCCTGCGCCGGTACGCGCCTGTTGTCTCAAGCGGCAACCGTGTCACGGTCCCAAGCATCTGGAGACCCAACCCTAACCCAGTGGGTGACCGCGCCCGCGTCGGCACAGGGGTACCCCGCCGGAGGCACGCACAACAGACCCCGCGCACTGCTGGTGCGCGGGGTTCCGGGCGGGGTCAGGCAGACACGGTCTTGCGCTTGGCCCGCCGTTCACGCATGAAGAGCTCGCGCCGCTCGATCTCGCCGAGACCGCCCCAGATCCCGTACGGCTCCTGCACGGTCATCGCGTGCTTGCGGCACTGCGCCAGCACCGGGCAGGTGTGACAGATCGCCTTCGCACGGGACTCGCGGCGCTCGCGCGCGGAGCCGCGCTCGTTGTCGGTATGGAAGAACAGGCTGCTGTCCGCACCACGGCACGACCCGCGAAGCTGCCACTCCCACTCCTCGGCGACCACGTTGGGCAGCCGGCTCACGTCAGCCATGTCGTCCCCACCTTTCCCGGGATGCACTCGATCGCTACATGCCCGCCGGTCGCGGCGGTCAAACGCGGGTTTGGTTTGCTCACCCCCCGGGCATGTGGCAGACCGGGCACGAAAGACTCGGCGGCAGCACGCCGGAGAAGGGACAGCACGTGGAGGAGAACGCCCCGCTCGAGCGCGAGGACGCACAGCTCATCGAGGTGCGGACGGCGGCGATCCCGCACGTGGTACCCACTCTGCGCACGATCGTCGCCGACATCGCGATGCGCCAGGATTTCGACCTCGACGCCGTCGAGGACCTTCGGATGGCCGTGGACGAGGCCTGTTCGATGCTGCTGCCCTCGGCCGCCGACGGCAAGCTGACCTGCGTTTTCTCCTGGATCGACGGCCGGATCGAGGTCACCGTCTCGGTGGTTTCCGACCGCGCCGACCACGGCGACGAGACCGGCCTGTCCTGGCAGCTGCTCACCGCGCTGGCCACCTCCGCGCGACGCACCGTGACTCCCGCGGACGGCCGGTACCTCTCCCGGGTGCAGCTGGTCCGGGAGAGCGAGGCGGCCCACTCGTGACGACCCCCGCCGGCGGCGGCGAGCCCACCGACGTGGCAGCACTGTTCCACGAATTGACCGGGCTGCCCGACCGTTCGCCGCGTCGCGAGGAGATCCGGGACCAGCTGGTACGCGAGCACCTCGAGCTGGCGCGCAATCTTGCGCGGAAGTTCCGCAACCGCGACGAGGCAATGGACGACCTAGTGCAGATCGCGACGGTCGGCCTCATCCACGCGGTCGACCGTTACGACCCCGGCCAGGGCACCGATTTCCTGGCCTTCGCCGTGCCGACGATCTCCGGCGAACTGCGCCACCACTTCCGCGACAACAGCTGGTCGGTACGGGTCCCGCGACGCTTGAAGGAACTCAACGCGACGATCTCGGCCGCCCGCGAGGAGCTCACCATCCGCTTGTCGCGCGCCCCCCGGCCGAGTGAAATCGCGCGGCATCTGGGGGTGCCGATCGAGGACGTGTACGAGGGCCTGCGCGCCGGACAGGGCCGCTATGGGGCGTCGCTGGACAACCTGCTGGAGAACTCCGCGCACACCCGCTTCGGAGCCCCGGACGCGAACCTCGGCCAGGCGGAACTGCGCGAGGCACTGCGCCCCATGCTGGAGAGCCTGCCTGAGCGGGAACGCAAGATCGTGGCGCTGCGGTTCGGGTCGGGAATGAGCCAGTCGGACATCGCGCGCCGCGTGGGGGTTTCGCAGATGCAGGTGTCCCGGCTACTGGCCGCGACGCTGAAGAAGCTCCGCACCGGACTCGCAGAGACGGACATCACCGAAGGCACGTGATTTGTCTTCGCCCAGGTTGGGTAAATACGAGGTTGCGAGCACAGAGGTCGGGAGGTGCAACGCCATGACGACGTCGAGGATGCCGACCAGGAGCACCGGGGCAGCCGCCGCCACCGTGCGCCTGGCGCTCCCGGACGACGTCACCGCGCCCGCAGTAGCCCGCGCCCAGGTCCGCACCGCACTGGCCGACTTGGAAGTCCCCGCCCAACTCCGCGACGACGTCCTGCTGGCAACCTCGGAACTGGTGACGAACGCCTTCGAACACGGCGACCACCCGGACCGCCTGGAACTCCGCGTCGAGGGCAGCGAGCTGGTGGTGCAGGTCTTCGACACCTCGGCTTCGCCCCCGGAACTGAAGGAACCAACCCCCGCAGCCGCACGAAGCCGCGGCTTGCAACTGGTCCGCGCCCTGTCCCGACGCTGGGGCTACGCCCCCTCCGAAGAACCCAAGCCGCACGCGCGAACCCAACGAAACCCGGGCAGCCAGCCCCCGCCCTGCACCCCGATCCGAAGCTCCAACACGTGCGGAGGGTGCTTGTCAAGGCATCTTTCCCGCCTTGACAAGCACCCTCCGCACGTCGTCACAATCCAGCTTCGGGGTGCCCCCAACGCAACAATTCCCAACCGGGAACCAGGGCCCACCGGGCACCCCCCAGCGCCCACCAGGACACCTGTCCATTCTTGTCCCCCAAACCCCACCCTCACGTGCCCTACGCTCGCCGGATGCTGGACGCCATCGGGGTCACCGCGGACGAAGAACGCGTCTACCGCCTCCTCGTCGGCATGTTCGACGCCACCCCCGACCAGATCGCCCACCACCTCCACCTGTCCCCGCCACAGGTGGCCACCCTCCTCCACTCCCTCCACACCAAGGGCCTCATCAGCCACATCTCCGGCACATACGCCCCCTCCCCACCCGACGTGGCCTTCGCCCCCCTGCTCCTCCGCGGGCAGGAATCCCTCGAATGGGCCCGTACCGCCGTCAACCACCTGACCGAGGAGTACCGCGGCGGCGCAAGACGCCGGGACGCCACCCAACTCGTCGAGATCATCACCGGCACCGCAGCGATCCGCCAGCAGCTCACCAACATCCAGACCGGCGTCCGCCACGAAATGCGGTGGTTCTGCCGCGCCGGGCACATCGCCATGGCGTCCGGCGAAAACACCGAGGAGTACGCCGCCCTGGCCCGCGGGGTCGGATACCGCGTGATCTACGAGCGCGCAATGCTCGAAGAACCCGGCACGATCGAAAACATCACCCAAGGCATCCGGCGCGGCGAGACAGCACGCTCAGCCGCCACCTTGCCCATCCGGATGGCGATCGCCGACGACCGCATCGCGCTGTGCCCCCTCGTCCACGACCTGGACGGTTCCGGCGAACCGACCGCCGCCCTGATCCGCGACAGCACCCTCCTCGCCGCGTTGATCGCCCTTTTCGAGAGCTACTGGGAACGCGCCTGGCCGCTGCGTGCCGACCGGACGCTGTACGACACCACCGACCGGCAACCCGGTGGCGCCCGTCCCGATCCGGACGAGCGCCACCTGTTGTCGCTGCTGGTCGCGGGTGTCACGGACAAGGCCATCGCGACCCGGCTCGCGGTGAGCCAGCGCACCGTCCAGCGGCGGATCCACGACCTGATGACCCGGATGAACGTCCAGACCCGGATGCAGCTCGCCTGGGAGACCAGCCGCCAGGGCTGGCTCGACGAACCAGGACGGGCGGCTGCCGGATAGCCGCCCGCCCGGTTCGTCAGCCGAGCCCGAAGGCCCGGATCACCGTCTGCTGCACCGAATTCCCGGTCCCGTCGCCCGCCTGCACGCGCAACGAGACGTAACCGTTGCCCCGCGGCTGGTCGGCGACCGCACGGAACCGGCCCTGGCCAAGGTTTTCGAGCCGTTTGACGTCCGTCCACGTGCGACCGTCGTCATAGGACACTGCCACCTTCATCGACGGATTCCTTGGCGCGGCCAGGCCATCCTGATTCCGCACAGTCAGCTCGATCGGCACCGAACGTCCGGCACGGGCCTTCTGCGCGAGATCCGTCGCGACCCCGTAATCCAGCTGCAGCAACGGAAGCAGGTCGGTCTTGCCATCGGTGGGACGGCGCGAGCCGAAGGTCCACGACGTGTCCGTGTGCGTGCTGAACTGCCAGTCCGGAGTCGACCGGGTCACCGACAGGTCGAGCCGGTAGGTCGACGGATCACCCGGTACGGGGTACTTGCCCCACGCGGCCGTCCCTTCCTTCAGCAGCTTGCCGTTCTGGTACAGCCGCGCGGTCACCTCGTCCGGATACCCGCCCATGGTCGTTTCGGAGAATGCGTACTGCCCGGCTTCCGCGCCGGTGAACTCCGGAATCCGGAGCGTCAGGCTGTTCCCGGTCCGGCTCGACTGCAGCCCCGGGACGCCACGCGGGATCGACGGCCGCACCACCGGCTGGTACCAGTTCTCGGTCGCCCGCTGCCCCGGCCGGAACGCGTGCAGCTGGTCCATCATGCCGCCCGCCAGCGGCTGCATCGTCTCCCAGCTGAGCCCGTTCTTGACCTGGTGCTGCCACAGCGTGTCGTCCGCGGAGACGATTTCCTCGCGCGCCCGCCCGGTGGGGGCGAACCGCTGGAGCTGGCCGAACGAGTACTTCTCCCACGGCCGCCAGGCGTACCGCTGTTCGGCCAGCCACTCGGTTTTCCCGGTCGCGTGGTAGTTGGCCGTCACGGTTGCGCTGTTCTGGTCGGTCACCCGGTACACGATCCGTTGCGGCACCTGACCACGCGAGACCTGCAGGACGTCGTACAGGTACGGGCTCACCGGCGTGCCGTGCAGCAGCAGGCTCGCCATGCCGTGCCCGGCCCGGTCGGCCAAGCGCGTGCCCTGCTCCCCCGGCACCCACACGGTGGGGATCGGCAGCCGTTCACCCGACGGCAGCCAGCGGCCGTACGTGGGCTCCTTCGGCCCGGTGACCACGGCCACCATCGCGGCACCCGCCTTGGCGGCCGCCTGAGCGGCGTCCTCGGGGTTGACGCTGCCGTCCGCCGTCGGGGTCACGAGCGCGATCTTGCCGCGGGCCTTGCCGTAGTCCGGCCGGTTGCCGTCGACCGGGACCACCGGCAGCCACTTCAGCCCGGAAATCGCCGGAGACGACGGGTAATAGAACAGTTCGGTACGGAGATCGAACCACGGCAGCACGCTCGCGGTCAGCGCCGGCGCGGTGAGCTGCCACCTGGTGCCGAACTCGAAACTGCCCTTCTTCACCGGCTGGGTCGGCGTCACGTAGAGGTGCCGGACCCCGGGAAGGGCGGTGTTGCCGGTGGTGATGTTGCGCTCGCCGATCTCCCGGTGGGTGTAGATGTTCACGACGTTGTCCACCGCCGCCGGGCGGGGCGTCCGGATCTCGACCGGCACCGCCTTGCGGGCGTCCATGACCAGGTCGACGTCCTTGTTCACCTCGACCTCGGGCAGGATGACCACGGTCATCTCCTCGTCCGGCGCCATGCCGCCGCCGACCATGCCGCGGAGGTAGTAGGTGCCTTCGGCGACCTCGAAGGTGACAGGTTCGCCTTGGTCGAGATAGCAGAACGTGTCGAACCGGTCGTCGTCGCCGCGCAGGGTGAACTCCATGAACGCGCCCTTGCCGTCGCGGCCGAGACCGCGCACGGTCACCTTGTGCTTCGGCGCCTCCTTCATCAGCCCGACGGTCGTGTGCACGGAATCCGCGACCAGGCTTCCGGTGTAGTTGCCGTGCGCCAGCTTGGCCGAATCGACGATGATCCCGACCGTGGCACTGCCCCCGGCCGGAACGTCCACTGTGGACTTTTCAAGGCGCACCGCGGCACCGGGCGCGGTGCCATCAGTCCGATGTAGATCGAGCCGCGGGGTGAGGTGTACCGGAGCGGAAGTCGTGTTGGTGTACGTGACTTCCTTGCGCACTGCCGCGGAACCGGCATCGATCGGACCGAGGTTGAGCGTCCCGGTGGCGAAAACGCCGGGACGCGCGGCGGCTGCGGCGACATCCACCCGGCCACCGCCTTGCTGGAATGCGGTGAGCCCTGGCGTCGGTTTCGCGGTGCTGCCCAAGGCATCCTTGAGCTGCTGCGCCGTCCACTGTGGATAGCGCTGGGCCAGAATCGCTGCGGCGCCTGCTACGTGCGGGGTCGCCATCGACGTGCCGGACATCGAGGTGTAGTGCTCGTCCACCGGGTCGCCGAGCGAGGTACCGGCCGCGCGGGCGGCGACGATGCCAAGCCCGGGCGCGGTGAGATCCGGCTTCACGGCGAGGTCACCGAGCCGCGGACCCTTGCTGGAGAACGTGGTGAGCGCGTTCTTGCGGTCGACCGCGCCGACGGTGAGGGCCGCGTCCGCGCTGCCCGGCGAGCCGATCGTGGACGAGCCGTTCTCGCCGTCGTTGCCTGCCGCGACCACGAACAGCGTGCCGGTGCGCGCGCTGATCTCGTCGAGGCCGAGGCTGAGGTCGTCCTTGCCGTCGGTCGGACCGCCGCCGAGGCTCATGTTGACCACCTTGGCGCCGGACGACGCGGCCCACTCCATCCCTTGCAGGATCTCGGAATACGTGCCGCTGCCGTCGTCGCCGAGCACCTTGCCGACGATCAGCTTCGCCCCCGGCGCGGCTCCCTTGCGCGTGCCGCCCGCGGCCGCGCCGGTACCGGCGATGGTGGCCGCGACGTGCGTGCCGTGGCCGACCCGGTCGACGATGTCCGGGCTCGACGAGAAGTTCGCCGACTTCACCACTTTCCCGGCGAGGTCCGGGTGAGCGGCGTCGTACCCGGTGTCGAGCACGGCGACCGTGGTGCCGTTGCCGTCGTACCCGGCGGCCCACGCCTCGGGAGCGCCGATCTGCGGCACACTGCGGTCGAGAGTCGCGTGCACCTTGCGGTCCAGCGAAATCCGTTCCACGCCACCGGAGGCGGCCTTCGGGCCGGTGAACGCCTTCCAGAACTCACCGGCGCGCTGTTTGTCCTCGCGGACCGCGCGGCCGTGCACGCTCGGCAGCTCCGCGCCCTGGTCGGTGGCGGCCAAGGTGGGTACGGACGCGATCGAGACGCCGTCGGGGTAATGCGCGATCAGCGGCAACGCTTTGCTGGTCTCGTCCGCGTACCCCTGCGCAATCAGGCCGGTGATGTCGAACAGGGATTTGTCGAGACGCTTGGCCGCCAGCAGCGGCACGGCGTCGGAGGGGATGACCGACAGCTTGCCGTCGACCTCGTTCTGCGAGAACTGGACGCGCTCGCGTCCTTTGCCAGGCCGGACCGTCGCGGTCTGCCTGCCGCCCGGTGGTCCTTCCACCTGCACGACGTCACCGGTGAGTAGAGTGACGGTGTGCCGTTCACCGGGACCTTGGGGAATGGCCGGTGGGCCACTTGCGGGGTCGGCCGCAGCGCCCGGGGCGAGTCCCACGACCAGTGCGCCGGTGCAGCCGAGAGTGATGACTCGTGATCTCCACGTCATCGCACCAGGTTCGGGGCGGACCGGGGTCCGCGTCACTACCTTGCCGTGTCGCGGTTGTGACATGTCGCAAGTGGGACAAGCAGATGACGAAACGGTTCAGCAGCGACGAAGCATGTCTTGCAGGGCGCGCTTCTCCAGGTCGGTGATCGTCAGCGCGTAGTGGTGTTTCACCGTGACCCAGTCGGTGGCGTAGGTGCACCAGAACGACACGAGCGGCGGCTTCCACTCGTCCGGGGCCTTGTCGCCCTTCTGCCGGTTCACGCTGGCGGTCACGGCGAACAGCTGCGGGCGCGTGAGGTCGTTGGCGAACTGTTCGCGCTTGTCCTGCGCCCAGTCGCGCGCACCGCTTTCCCACGCCTGGCCGAGCGGGACGACGTGGTCGATGTCGAGGTCGCCGGGTTTGGTCCAGGTTTCGCCGTCGTACTTGCTGTACCAGGAGCCTGCCGTCGGATTGCAGTCGTTGCCCGCCTTGACGTCCTTGCCGTCCCGCTTGAGCACCGTCTCGCGTGTGTTGCAGTTGTGCCCCTGGCTGTCCCAGTGCGGGAACTTCTCGCGGGAGTAGCCGGTCATCGGCGTCCGTGGCGCGATTTTCAGCTCGGCCAGCTGCTGTCCGGCGTCGCCGACGTTCGCCGGGGCGGCTTCGGACGGTCCGTCGCCGACCTGGCGCTGGGCGTACCAGAACCCGGCGACGGCCAGTAGCAGCACGACCGCGAGTGCCGCGGTGCGCTTGATGGGAAACGTCCGGGCCATGGCGCGCGGGGTCCTCTCGGGCGGGGTGCGGGAAGCGGCAGTATGCCGGTCGATCGAGCCGTGATCGCGCAGACACTCTCAGCGGCGATCGCGGACGTGGCGGGGACCACGTTCGGGCATCTGTTGCCGGGCAACGAAAAAGCCCAGGGCAGCGGGGGAGGGTAACGCTGGGCGAGGGTGTCACGTACGCGCGGTTTCGAGCGATTATGCGAAAGGGGAACGGATGAGGAGCGAGGCCGGACATGCCCGGGCGGCTGCGGAAGTGGAACACGCGGGTCGACGACTACCTGCGCCGCAAAGCGGCGGAGGGCGGCAACGTCGTCGCCATGACGCGCGTTGCTGCTGACCTGCGCCAACGTGGCGAATCGGCCGAAGCCGAGGCGTGGTACCGGCGCGCCGCCGCGGGGGGCGACCGGATCGCGATGACCGCGCTGGGCCACCTGCTCACCGAACGGGGCGCCGACGGCGAGGCCGAACGCTGGTACCACGAAGCCGCGCTGGCCGGGGAACCGCACGGAATGCTCGGGTACGCCCGCGCGTGCGAACGCCACGGTCATGGCGACAACGCCGAACACTGGTACCTCGCCGCGTACCAGGCCGGGGTCAGCGAGGCTTGCGGGCCGCTCGGGCATCTGCTCGTGGAGGCCGGTCGATACTCCGACGCCGAGGGCTGGTGCCGTCACGCGGCCGAGGCAGGGGACGCGACGGCGATGGTCGACCTGGGGATCGCGCTGCGGGAAGCCGGGGTGCACGGCGAGGCGGCCCGGTGGTGGCGAGCCGCGTTGGAAGCGGGCGAACTCGCGGCGGCGTGCCTGCTGGGCCGTCAGGCGGAACGGCTCGGCCGAACGGAGGAAGCCGAGACGTGGTTCCGCCGGGGCGCGAAGGGCGGGCACGTGGAGGCGAAGGTGCGGCTGGGGCTGCTGTTGCATCGCCGGGGAGACGTCGAGGAGGCTGAGAGCTGCTACCTCGACGCGGCTGAGGCAGGCGACCCGGCGGCGATGACCAACCTGGGTGTGCTGGCCCGCAGCCGCGGCGACGACGGCGAGGCCGCGGCCTGGTACCGCAAGGCCGCCGAGCACGGCAGCGTCCCCGCGCTGACGAACCTCGGGCACCTCGCCGAAGCCCGCGACGACCTCGCCCGCGCCGAACACTACTTCCGCACCGCCGCCGAAACCGGCGACGTGCAGGGAATGCTCAGCCTCGCCCGGATGCTGCGCGCCCGCGGCGCCATGAACGAGGCCGACCACTGGCAGTTCCGCGCCGAGGATTCCGGCGACCGGACCTGAGTGTCCACAGTAGACTTCGGGGTGATCCCCGGGTCGGATCTCCGGGATCGGCCGGATGCCGGGGCGCCCGCGCGGGATTAGCGTCGACCTCGTGTCCCGACGCCTGCTCCTCGCGCTGCTCGCCGCCATCGCGGTGTTCCTGGTGCCGTGGACGGTGTACGTCGGGGTGACCTTGCCGGAGCGCTTCGACACCGGCCAGTGGCGGTTCGCGTGGGTGGGCTTCGACGTGGTACTGCTGCTGTGCTTCGCGGCTGCGGTGGTGCTCGGCATCCGCCGAAGCCGCGCCACGGTCCCCCTGCTGGCCGCGACGGCGACGCTGCTGTTCTGCGACGCGTGGTTCGACGCCGCCCTCGATTGGGGTGGGCCTGATCAGTGGGCGAGCCTGGGTACGGCGCTCGCTGCGGAGGTGCCGATCGCGGTGTTCCTGCTGCTACGCGCGCGAAGCCTCTTGTCGGGTGACGCGCGGCAGCGCTCACTGACCATGGGCGATATCGCCGTGCACACGAACCCGGCCTACCAGCGGTTGCTGGGCCGGATGCCCGCCACCACTGCAGAACTCCGCACGCAGGATCCCTCTGCCGACGACGCGTTGCGAAGCCTCGCGCATGCCGGTTACGCGCACCGCGCTCGCGATGGCCGTTGGCATTCGGTCCCGCAGCATCTGCGGGAAACTAATCCGGACCAGTTCCCCGCAGCCGATCGCAGCGCAGTAACCGCGTATCTCGACGCGAAGTACGACCGTGAGCTGCGGTTGTTCGCCTGGGCGGCGCAACGGCGGACAACGTTCGGCGAATGGGCGGCCGGGAGCCGCGCCGGGATGCATCTCACCGCCAAGGACCTGGCGGAGTTCGACGCCCAGTACCTCGAGCTCGTACACCGCTATGCGAGCCGGAACCCCGAGCCCACCAGCCAGACGCGGGAGCTCGCCCTGCGGTTCTACGCGTTCCCGGCGCCGGAAAAGTTGCCCTGACCGGGCAGAGCCGGTGGCCATCCGGGCCGTTCGCGGGGAGCGCGGTGCGCGCCGCCCTTAGCATCGCGGGCATGCCTCGCTGGGTCGAGTCGGTCGAGCGCCGGATTGCGGCTTCCACCGACGAACTTTACCTGCTCGTCGCCAATCCGGTGCGGCACAAGGACATCGACGGGTCCGGGGCACTCGTCGGGGTCACCGAGGTCAGCACCACCGGACGGCCGCTCGGCGTCGGCGACACCTTCAGTGTCGCCATGGACCTGCGCGGCAAGTACACGATGACGAGCACCGTGATCGAGGCCGTACCCGGGCGGCGGTTCGCCTGGCAGAGCAGGCCGCACCGCGATTCGGCGCGGTGGCGGTTCCTCTTCGGCGGGCGGATCTTGCGGTACGAGTTCGAGCCGGACGGCGACCACACGCTGGTCCGGGAAAGCTGGGACCTCAGCGAGGAACCCCTGCGTCTGCTGCTGTTCGGGTTCCGCCGCACGGCCCGCGGCAGCATGCGCCGTACCCTCGACCGCATGGCGGCGCTCACCGGCCCCCGTAGAGTGGGGGGATGAGCCGGGAGGTGGAAGAAGCCGAGCAGCGGATCACGAAGCGGCTGCGCGAGCTTCGTCTTGAGCGGGGTCTCACGCTGGAGAAGGTCGCGGCCGCCGCGGACATCACGCCCGGCTACCTGTCGCGCGTCGAAAGCGGGCAGCGCGTACCCAGCGTCGGCACGCTGGTGGTGCTCGCGCGCGTGCTGGACGTGAGCGTCGCCGACCTCGCCTCCGAGGGGGAACGTGGGTCGCCGATCGTCAAGCGCGACGAAGCGACCACGTACGGCACCCGCGGCGCCGAGCTGATGCACCTGTCGCCGCCGTCCACGAACGCGTTCATCGAGGCCACGCGCGTGACGTTGCGCGGGCGCGCCATCCCTCCCCGGCCGAGCCGGCACGGTGGGGAGGAATGGCTGCACGTGGTCAGCGGACGGCTCGAGCTCGTCCTCGGCGGCGAGGCGCACACGCTGGAAAAGGGCGATTCGGCGCAGTTCTCCGGCGGCACCGAACACACCCTGCGCGGCGCGCCGGACGCGGAGGTGATCGTCGTGATCGCATCCCCCCGGACTGGGCCGATTCAGTAACCCAGCGCCGCGGCGAAACAGTCGACCAGCACCCGGTAGTCGACCACCGGCACGTCCGTCGCCGCCCGGACCCGCCCTGCGACCGCCGCCATCTCACCGCACTCCAGCACCACCGCGCCCAGATCCGGGACATTGAGCATCGCGATGATCTGAGCCGCGACCGCGGCATGATCGAAATCCTCGGACCGGTCGAGCACCGCTCGCCGGAACGCGCCGTCGCCCTCCAGCCCGACGCGGATGACGTCGTCCGCTCGTTCGGGTGGCACCCCGGGAATGTCGTCGGCGGACGCGAGGCCGAGATGCGCGTACACCACCAGGATCCGCCGTCCGGGCGGCAGCATGGCCAGCAACATCGGGACTGCCAGCAGCGGTGAGGACACCACCGTCCGGCCGGTCGCGCGGGCGAGGTCGTGCTGCGCGCGGGACAGGTAGCCGATCGTGGTCACTGCCAGCCCTCCGCCGGGGGCCGCGGCGATCGCGCGGCAGGTGGCCGGCCCGAGCGAGCCGGACGGGCCGAGCTGGCCGCTCAGATCTGCGGCACCCGGCGGGTACGTCGTGGTACCCCCTGGATGGGTGGCCGGATCGGCAATCGAACCGGGGACGAACGGGCCGCCTTCCGGGGTGAGGACCAGGATCGTCACGAGTGCCCCCGGCGTTGGATCAGTACCGCGGCGGTGGCGCCGACCAGGACGGTCAGCAGCAGGTACCCGGTGAGCGACCACGCGGTGCCGGTCGCGCTGAGAAGACCGGCGGCAATGAACGGCGCGGGTCCGCCGCCGAGGATTCCGGCCAGGTTGAACGCCAGTGAGCTGCCGGAATACCGGACCGGCGCGGGAAACAGGCCGGTCAGAATCGTGGCCTCGTTGGCGAACATCAGCGCGTACGGGACGAGGCTCACCACGATCACGCCGATCGCCAGGACGTGGTTGCCCGAGCCGATCGCGGCGAAGTACCCGAGTGCCTCGACTGCCATCGCGGCCGCGCCGATGAGGTACACGCGAACCGGGCCGAGCCGGTCGCCGAGGTACCCCATCAGTGGCGTGATCAGCGCGGACACCAGCGCGGCGACCGAAACCGCGGCGAGCAGGGTCGTCTGGCTGAGGCCGCCGACCTGCTTGCCGTAGGTGTAGATGAACGACACGAAGATGAAGACCGGCGCCATTTCCCCGACCTTCAGGAACATCCCCAGCAGAATTTCCCGCCAGTACGACCGCATCGCCGTGAGCACCGGCGCGCGCTCGACCTTCCCCTGCGCGCGGACTTCGGCGAACTCGGTGGTTTCGCCGATCCCGTGCCGCATCCAAAGCCCGAGCACCACCAAGACCGCGCTGATCAGGAACGGAATCCGCCACGTCCACTCGATGAACGCCGCCGGACCGCCGATCGCCCCGGCCGCGAGCACCGACAGCGACGCCAGCGCCGTCCCCAGCATTGCCGACGCCTGCGGGAAACTGGTGAGGAACGCCTGTCTGCTGCGGCGGCCGGACTCACCCGCCATCAGGATCGCGCCACTCCATTCGCCGCCGACGCCGAAGCCCTGCACCACCCGCATCAGCACGAGCAAGAGCGGCGCGGCCGGGCCGATCGCGCTGTAGCCGGGGGTAAGGCCGATGCCGACGGTGCCGATCCCCATCAGCATCAGGGTCACCACCAGCGCCTTCTTGCGCCCGACCCGGTCGCCGAGATGCCCGAACAGCACCGCGCCGAGCGGGCGCGCCACGAACCCCACGAAGAAGGTCGAGAACGACAGCAAAGTGCCGGCGAGCGCGCTGGATTCGGGGAAGTAGGCCGCGGGCAGCACGATCGCCGCGACCACCCCGTAAAGCTGGAAGTCGTACCACTCGATGGTGCTGCCCGCGGTGCTCGCCGCGACGGCCCGGCGCACCTTCCCGCGGGGCGGGCCGAGCGTGCCGGTGTTCTGTGTGACGGACATCCCACACCTCCTTGGCCGACAAGGAGACACCACGATGTGCCTCCTAGGCAAGTACCAATGCGTCGACTTCCGGCATATTTCTTGGGGTGACCTGCTTGACGGGCAGATGTCACCGAGGCACGCTAGTTGCCACACAGGCACAGCACTCGCGGGCGAGGAGACGATGATGACCAAGGCGACCGTAGAAGAGGTTCCGGAACTCGACCTCGAAGCGCTGCCCGAGCGGCAGGAGTCCGCGACGGCCGAGCGGGCCTACCGCAAACGCCAGCTGGCCGTCGCCTTCCGGCTGTTTGCCCGCTACGGCTTCGACGAGGGCGTCGCCGGGCACATCACGGCCCGCGACCCGGAATTCCCGAACCGGTTCTGGGTGAACCCTTATGCCGTCCACTTTTCGCGGATCAAGGTCAGCGATCTGCTTTTGCTGGACGAAAACGGCAAGGTCGTGGAAGGTACCCGGCGCTCGAACAAGGCGGCGTTTTCGATTCACTCGACCATCCACGAAGCCCGCGAGGACGTAGTCGCTGTCGCGCACGCGCATTCGATTCACGGACGCGCGTGGTCAGCCTTGAGCCGTCCGCTGGACCCGATCATTCAGGAAGCCTGCGCTTTCCACAACGACCATGTGCTGTTCGACGAATACAAGGGCTTGGTGCTGGAGCGCGACGAAGGCGTCCGAATTGCCGCGCGGCTGGGGTCCAAACGCGCCGCAATTCTCCGGCACCACGGATTGCTCACGGTCGGCCGCACGGTCGGCGAGGCGGCATGGTGGTTCATCACCATGGATCGCGCGTGCCAAATGCAGTTGCTCGCCGAAGCCGCGGGTACGCCACGGCTGATGACCGAAGAGGAAGCGACGCTCGCCGCCCGTCAATTCGGCAACGCGAACATGGCCCGCAACAATTTCCAGCTGATGGAGGAATTGCTCATCGAGCAGGAGCCGGACGTGCTCGACTGACGCTCAGTCGCCGACCGCGTCCCGCCCGCGCTTGACGACCTGCGGGTCCGGCTCACCGACCACAGTGGAATCCTTGCCCTCATAGTCGAAGCGGGACAGGAAATACCGCATCGCGTTGATCCGGGCGCGTTTCTTGTCGTTGCTCTTGATCGTGGTCCACGGGGCGAGGTCGCGGTCGGTGCGCAGGAACATCGCTTCCTTGGCCGCGGTGTAGTCGTCCCATTTGTCGAGCGACTGCAGGTCCATCGGGGACAGTTTCCACTGCCGCACCGGATCGACCTGGCGGATGATGAACCGGGTCCGCTGTTCGGCCTTGGTGACCGAAAACCAGAACTTGGTGACCGTGATCCCGCTCTCCACCAGCATTTCCTCGAACAGCGGAACCTGGTGCATGAATTGCTCGTACTGTTCGGCCGAGCAGAACCGCATCACGTGCTCGACGCCCGCGCGGTTGTACCAGGACCGGTCGAACAGCACCATTTCCCCGGCGGTGGGCAAATGCTGTACGTATCGCTGGAAATACCATTGGTGCGCTTCGCGATCGCTGGGCTTGGCGAGCGCGACAATACGCGCGTGCCGCGGGTTGAGGTGTTCCATGAACCGCTTGATGGTGCCACCTTTGCCCGCGGCGTCACGGCCCTCGAAGAGCAGCACGTGCTTGCTGCCGGTCTCACTGATCCAGTTCTGCAGCTTCAGCAGCTCGACCTGCAGCAGGTACTTGGTTTCGTCGTACTCCTCACGCGACATCCGCTCGTCGTACGGATAGTTCTCCCGCCAGGTGTCGACCGCCTTGCCGAACGCGTCGATCAGCACCGGATCGTCATCGTGGTCCTCGCCGATCGAATGTCCGCCGATTTCGAGCCGGTCGATGTACTCCCGCACGTCCCGCAACATACGGCGAGACTAAGCAGCTCAGGTGAACATCGGATGTCCTTGCGGTGGCGTGAACATCCGCTCGAAGCAACGCGCCGCCGCGGCCAGTTCTTCGATCGACACCCATTCGTCCGCGGTGTGGGCCTGCCGCATCGATCCCGGGCCGAAAACCACGGACGGGATTCCCAGTTGGTTGCGCAGGAACCGGGCGTCGGTGCCGAGCGAGAGGCCGACCGGCTCGGTCTCGCCGCAGCAGTCGAGCGCGAAGTCCACAAAGGCGTGTCCCGGCGCGATTTCCGAGGCCTCGGCGAAGAAAAGCGGCTCGATCCGGTAGTCGATCCCCGCGGGAATCCGGGCTTCCAGCGCCGCAACGATGTCCGCTTGTGTCTGCCCGGGCAGCGTCCGCCGGTCGATGGTGAGCACGCACCGCGCGGCGACGACGTTGGCTGCCGACCCACCCTCGATCAGCGCGACATTGCACGTCGGGCTGCCGAGCAACGGGTGCGTGTCGCCGAAATCCGCCAGGTGCAGAGACTGGACGACTGCGGCGGCGTCCGCGATCGCCGACCGGGCACGACCTGGTTCGCCACCGTGCCCGGCGATGCCGGAGACCTCGATCCTGGCTTGGAAAGTGCCGCGTTCGGCCACCGCGACCCGCAGTTCCGTCGGTTCCGGCACGACACACGCGTCGGCCTCAATCCGGCCCGACTCCAGCAGAGCCTGGGTACCGAGCCGTCCGCCGGTCTCCTCGTCGGCGACCAGGTGGAATACGACGTCCGTACCGAGCGTGCCGGCGTCCAGGCAAGCGCGGAAACCTTCGATCGCCGCGGCAATCCCGCCCTTCATGTCGGCGGCGCCGCGGCCGATCAGCCGCCCGTCCCGCACGACCCCGGCGAACGGCGGTACCGACCAGTCCTCCTCGGCCACCGGCACGACGTCCAGATGCCCGTTGACCAGCAGGGTCGGCCGTTTGCCAGTGCCGTACCTCGCGAGCACGGACTCCCGGCCGGGCCCCGTGGTCACGACTTCGACCTCGCAACCCAGGCCGCTCAGCAGGTCGACCAGCAGCGGGACGACCGGAGCTTCGCGGCCCGGCGGGTTCTGGGTGTCGCAGCGCACGAGTTCCCGGGCAAGCGCAACGCACCTATTCATGACCGGACCCCCAGTGCGCGCAGGAATCCGCCGAGTTCCGGCGGGAGTTCGTCGAATACCGCCTTTGCTTCGTCCTCCCGTCCGGCGCGGAAGAGAATCACCCCACGCCAGACGTCGGCCTCGCGGTTGTCCCCGAGCAACTTCGCCGCCTCGAGCAATCCGGGCAACGCGGCTTCGGCCTCTGCGTGGGTGGGCTTGTCGTCGCCGATCACCAACGGCGGCGCGAACAGGACTCGCCCGATCTCGCCGAACGCCCGGTGCCGGGGCAGCAGCCGGCCGAGTTCCGCGACCGGGTCCGGATGATCGTCGACCCGGATGTCGCAGCGGACCTGCTGCCACGGCCGGTAGGTGCGTTCGCCGGAAACCACGTACAGCATGGCCGATTGGGACCCTCGTGCGTCGCCGCCTGCTTCTTCCCCGGCGACGAGCGCCGCGTAGAGCCGGTCGACGAGGCTGCCGCCGGTCCGCTGGTACGCGTCGAGCATGTCGGCCCATCCGTCGTTGGCCAGCATGTTCCCGAGCGCGACGACACCGTCTGCCGCTGCCGCACCAGCCGCGGGTACACAGCGATCTCCGGTGTGATGCGCGACTGTCCCCTTCGCGTCAATCACCGCCACCTGCCGAAACGGCGCGAGTGTGGTGGTTTCGAGCAACCGTCGAGCACGGCGGAGGCTGGTTCACCGTTCCGCAGGCGATTCAGCCCGAGGTACGGCAGATCCGTGTCGGCAAAGGCCTGGCTGGCCACCACACCGACCCCCGCCTCCGCTCGCGCAACGACAGCACCGACGGCAAAGAAATGCGACTGGCACGCAACACCCAGCTCGCCGGTTTCCGGATCACGGGCGACAATGGTGTACGTCACGTCGTCCTCCCCATTGCCCGCGCGACGGCCCGGATTGTTTCCTCGACCTGCGTTTCCGGTGCCGTGGCAAGGACAATCGCGTCTGCCCCGGCCGCACCGAGCTCGGCAATGCGTTCTGCGCAATACTCCGCCGGCCCGGCAATGGTGAGCCGATCGATGAGGTCGTGCGGAATACGCGCGGTACCCTCTTCCAGCCCAAGCTCAGCGAGCCCTTCAGCTTGGTCCGCAATACCTTGTACCTGCGTGATCGCATTACGCGGCCCGGTGAGCAAATACAACCCGACCAATTCCCGCAACGATTCCCGCGCTGCTTCGGCATCGTCGTCGACCGCGCAAAACGCATACCCGACAAGCCGATGTGGCCGACCGCCAACCCCGATCTGTTCACTGGCCCACCGGACGTAATCGGCGTCGGTGAGCACGGACAGCACACTTCCATCCGCCTCGGCACCCGACATCGCCAAGGCCTTCGGCCCACTCGCGCCGACATACAACGGTGGCGGCTCGACCGGCGGACAATGGAGTGCGATCTCCTGCGCGGCAAAGGTTTCGTGCTCCACCGTGACCGTCTTACCCGCGTGCAGATCCCGGACAGCCCGCAGCGTGTTCCGTACCGAACTCAGCAATGCCTTGGGCCGCAACGCCATTCCGTCCAGCCATTCCGGCACCCCGGCGCCGATTCCGCCGTATACGCGCCCCGGGTAAATTCCGGCGAGCGTCGCCAATTCCATGGCGAGCAACGCCGGATGACGCGTGACCGCCGGGACAATCCCGATTCCGACCGGCAACGACGTCGAAGCGAGCAGCGCGCCCGCCGCGGCAATTCCACCCGCGAAGAAGTAATCCTCACCCAGCCACAATTCGTCGACCCCAGCTCGTTCCGCCGCCTTCGCGGTGGCGACGATCTGCGCCGGATCTTCCGTGCTGCCGAGTAGAAATCCCAGCTCAGGCATCGCGCACCGGCTCGATCTGCCACGGCACCCAGCCGAGGCCGCGCTGGTCGGTGGTGTCCCCGAACCCGGGTCGCGGCTCGTCGTCCGGCGCCGGTGCGCTGATGTGCGTGTGCCACATCCGCCATTCCGGCGTGCCGTCGCCGCGGTCGCGGTGATAGATCTCGGTGGCCCGGAAGCGATGTCCCGGAACGCCGTCGACTGTCCACTCGCCACCGTCGTACATGTACGTCCCGATGCTGCCCTCGGCGGCGAGCCACGCGGTGTCGCCGCGAACTTCGAGCCGCAGCACCTTCACGACCAAGCCGCCGTCCTGCCCGGTCTTGTCCCGATACCATTCCCACAGCGCCGTTTTCTCGGCGAGGTTGTAGTAGGTGTGGCCGTTGAAGTTGAACATCAGGTACTCGTCACCGGGATCCGGGAACACCGCGGCCATCCGCGGAATGTCCCAGTTCTCGTTCGACTCCCACCATTCCCGGTGCAGGCGCAGGATTTCGTCGACGTCCGCAGCGGGCGCGGTACGGGCAGCACTCATGGCCGTCCTCCTCTTGAGTCCGAAATAGACAGTCCAATGTGCTCAGTGAGCACGGCGGGGGCTTCATACATGGGCAGATGGCCGACCCCGGGCAGCTCGACCAGCCGCG
The DNA here is from genome assembly GCF_000717335.1 of Amycolatopsis jejuensis. Classification (GTDB taxonomy): domain Bacteria; phylum Actinomycetota; class Actinomycetes; order Mycobacteriales; family Pseudonocardiaceae; genus Amycolatopsis; species Amycolatopsis jejuensis. The sequence continues at coordinate 33,146 of NZ_JNYZ01000012.1, read as the reverse complement.
CGCCGGTCAGCCGCGCCACGATGCGCGATTCCTCGATCCCGGTGTCGTGCTCGCCGACCACCACCCGCAGCGGCGCTCGTACCGCGTCCAGCACCGGCCGGACGTCAGTGTCCAGCGCCGCCTGCCAGATTGCGGCAGTGGTCGCCGCGTCGTTCCGGCTGAGGTCCGCGGTCACCTGGGCCACCAACGCCGCCGACACGCCGGGCGCCAAAGCCTCCCCAACGGCGTGTTGCTGCAAGGCTTCGAAGGGCCCGAGCGTGGCGATGGCGTCCAGCAGTTCCGGTCCGGTACCCGGCAGAAAGCCGCCGCCGACCGTCGTCACCGAACGCACGACCTCCGCACGGCGCGCAGCGACCTCGATCGCCACCGCCGCACCGACCGACCCGCCGACCAGGTGCACCGGCCCGGAATGCAGCTGATCGAGCACCGCCAGGCAATCCTCCGCCCACTGCGCCACCCCCAGGTCAGCCGACCGCGCCGAACCGCCGTGCGCCCGCAGATCCACCGCGAGCCAGCGGGTATCGATTCGCTGCGCGACCGCCGACCACGACGCGGCAGACAGGTTGGCGGGATGGATGAACAGCACCATCTCGCCATCGGCCGCACCGGAGACGTCGACCGAAAGGGAACCGGCCGGGCCGGTGATCGAGACCATGCCTCGAACTTACAATGAACTTGTAAGTATTACAACCACCGCCCGGGCGGATACCCGTAGACTCCGGCACATGGCAGAACCGGGTTACCTGACCATCGGCGAGGTCGCCGAGGCCGCGGGCGTGAGCACGCAGACGCTGCGCGTGTGGGAGGCCAAGGAGCTGCTCATCCCCGAGCGCAGCGACGGCGGGCACCGCCGCTACACCCAGGACCACCTCGACCGGGCACTCACGATCGTGCGGTTGCGCCAGCAGCACGGCTGGAACCCGGCGGCCATTCGCACCGCACTCGGCCGCACGGCCGCCACCACGCCACCGCAGTGGCACGGCCCGACGCTGCGCGCGGTGCGCAAGGACCGCGGGATGTCCATCAAGGAAGCCGCGCAGCGAATCGGGGTGTCGTCGTCGTTCCTGTCGTCGGTCGAGCGCGGCGAAGCAGCGGTCACCACACAGTTCGCCGCGCGGGTCGCGGACGCGTACCTGCTCCCGATGACCGCCCTCGCCGACCACCACGCGAAGGATTCGCACATCGTGCGCAACGACGAGCGGGCGCGTGGCGAGTTCGCCGGCGGTGTGCTGTGGGAGGAATTGGTGTTGCCCGGACACGCTTTCGAAGCCGCGCTGCTCACCGTCCCGCCCGGCGAAAACTCCGGCGGCTCTTACGCCCGGCCCGGCGAAACGCTGGTCCTGGTCACCGAAGGCGAGCTGACCGTGTCCCGCGGCGACGAGGACCTGGTTGTCGGCACCGGGGACGCGCTCAGCATGCCGGGCGGGAGCGAATTTGCCTGGGAGAACCGAGGTACAGCGGCAATGAAGGCGGTGTGGATCGAGCAACTGCCTGCCGGTGCATGGGACGAGCAGGAAGTGTCGAGCACCGTCACGATGCTGGCGCGGCGCCGTCACTGACGAGCTCACCGGGTTCCAGCAACGCTTCGCTGCGGGCGATCGCGGCCTGTTCGAGGGTGAGGTCGTGGCCGCGCGCCATCAGGAAGTACGCGAGACCGCCCACCAGCAACCCGACTGCGAACGCGATGTCCGCGCCGCCGAGCGCTTCCGCGACCGGGCCGACGTAGAACGGCGTCACCATGAACGGCACCATCGCGGCCATCCCGAGCAGGTACGCGCCGAGACCGCGCCAGCCCCACCGGCCGTAAATCCCGTCCTGGGCAAGGATTTCCGCGATCGCGTAGTGGCCCCGCCGGACCACGTAGTAATCGACCAGGTTGACCGCGGTCCACGGCACGAGCGCGTACAGCAGCAAGGTGATGAAACCGCTGAAGCTGCCCACGAAGTCGGCCGGCATCACCGTCGCGATCGCGACCGAGGCCCCGGCGCACAGCGCGATCCCGAGCACGCGCCAGCCGCGGGTCGGCCGGATCTTGCGGAATCCCTCCACAATGGACAATGCGGACAGCATGGCGCCGTAGGAGTTCACGCCCATGATCGCAATGCACGACGGCACGATCGTGGCCACCACGGCGAAAGTGCCGAAGCCACCGAACCACGAGTCGCCGACCTGCCGCAGGCTGCCGACCGCGTCCGGGTTGGGCAGCGAGCTGGCAATGAGCGAACCGAGCACCATCAGCCAGATCGAGCCGAGCACGGCACCGAGGTAGGTCCACCCGATCACCTGGCGGGCAGGCGTTTTCGCGGGCAGGTAACGGGAATAGTCGGAAACGTACACCGCGTACCCGATCTGGTACCCGGCCGCGACGCCGAACTGCGCGAGGAACCCGGTGACGGAGAACGAGCTGCCGCCGGACGGTTCCAGCGTCACCACGGCAATGATCGTGATGATCCCGAAAATCGGTACGACCAGGAAGGTGAGCCAGCGAAGGAGCAGGTGCAACAGGTCGTACCCGACAATCGCGACGCCGGCCGCGGCGACGATGACCACCGGGTACCAGAGCCACGGCCCGCCGGGCAGCACGGTCTGGATGGCTTCCGTCGCCAGGATCACGCCGAACACGGTGAGCCCGATGTACATCCCCATCACGAGCAGTAGCGGCAGAATCACGCCACGGGACCCGAACTGCGCACGCGACTGGATCATCTGGGGCAGGCCCATGGTGGGGCCCTGGTTGGCATGGAAGGCCATGAAGAACGTGCCGAACAGGACACCGAGCACGACGCTGAGCGCGGACCAGCCGAAGCTGAGCCCGCTCAGCGGCCCGACGAACCCGGTGACCGCCGTGGTGATGACGAACTCGCCGGTGAACCAGAACGGCGCCTGATGCCAAGCCTTGCCATGGCGCTCCCCCCGCGGCACGTAGTCGATCGAGTGCAACTCGATCCCCCCGCGTGGGGCAGGTGATGCTGAGGTCATGGCCACTCTCCGGCTGCTCGAAGGGAGAGCCAGAGATTACAGTTCTGATGTAAGTTTTGCCAAGGGGTAGTTCTCGCTACTCCGCGGGGACCAGGTACAGCTGCGTGGTCTCGTAGAGCGGCGCCGAGATCACCCACCGGCCGAGGTAGCCCGGCGGCGGCGGTCCGCTCTTGCGGATCAGGGCGAGTTCCGGTTTCCGCGGCTGCAACCCGTAGTCGAAGAAGGCGAAGTTCACGCGCAGCAGACCCCGTGACAGGTGTCCGGTGTGGGCTTCCAGGTCGGCGATCGCTTGTGGCATCCGGCCGCGGTCGGAGAAGACGTCGATGATCGTGCAGTCGCAGTTGTAGGCGAGCACCCCGATCTCACCGGCGCTGGCGACCGTCCTCCCGTCCGCCAGCCTGCCGACCTCCCGGCCGATCTCGGCGTACTGCGCGCTCGTCGTGTAGTTCGTGGTCAGCGGAGCGAATGCGCGAGGCAGCCCGGCTCCGGCGTACGCGATCACGCTGGCGCCGACCAAGGCCACGATGACGACGGCACCCGCAATCCGCTGAACACGATGGGCGAAGCCGGCGACGACGGCGCACCCGAACACCGTCGCGGCGATGATGCCGGGGCCGTAGTACCAGTGATACGGCGGTACTTTCAGCTGTACGTACGCCAGGGTGTACGCCGCTCCGGCAATCGCGAGCACCGCGAACGGCAGCAGCCGACGGCTGGTTTCGTTGCCGCGCAAGGCAAGTACCACCCACCACAGCCCGGCCAGCACTGCCAAACCCAGCGGCAAGAACGAAAGCACCGTCTGCAGCGGCATTCCTCCCCAGTACATCCGGTACCCGTTGCCGAATTGCCACTCGCCCCAGAATCGCAGTGCGCCTTGCAGAGTTTTGATGATGACGGTGTCCGGGACCGCTGCCCCCAGCACGATCCAGCTGAACCCGAACCACGGCAGCGCGACCAGCGCGGCACCTTGGAAGCTACGCCGCGCGTCGAGCCAGAAGTGTTTGCGGGCAAGGAAAATGATCGCGACGAAAATCAGCAGGTCGACCCGGATCAGCGCAACCGCACCGGCGACCAGGCCGAACGCGAACGGCCGCCGTTCGATCGAGAAGACGAGCAGCCAGGCGAGTGCCGTCGCACCGAGTTCGACCTCCAGCCCGATCGAGGACACCAGAAGCGGGTTCACCGTCAGCGCCGCGATGGTCAGCATCGGGAACCAGCCGGGTAATCCGGTGGACCTGCCTGCTCTGCGCAATGCCAGCACGAGCAGCATCTGGCATCCGACATAGAGGACCCCCGCGGCGGAAACCGCGTCACGCAGAATGAAGGTCAACGCGGCCAGGGAAAGGACATTGAGCGGTGACGTCGCGGTATTCGAAACACTGTCGGACAGCAATCCCCAGGTGCCGTGAAAAGCCAGATTTCGCGCGTAACTCAAGGTGATGTAGGTGTCATCGATCAGGTGCCCGTGCACCAGGAAAAAGAACAGCGTCGACAACACGGCCGTCGTGACCGGCAGCAGATACCGTGGTCGCCCCGCCGGACCAGGCTGTTCCCGGGTGATTTCGGGCGCACTCAGCCCCAGTGACATTTCGAATTCCTTTACTCGGCTAAGCGGCGTACGCGGTCAGCACTTGCCCGTCGTACAGTTTCACTTGGATCCGGAGCTGGGAAACCCGCGGAAACCCATCCGGAACGTCGACCGCATAGAACCCGTCCATCAGCACAGCCGGGATCAGGGAATTGTCCGGCGCGATCAAGGCGACCGATTCCACGTCGTTGCCGGCCATTCCCGTCACGAGGCCGTCGTTGGAGAAGAGGGAGTGCACGGGGTAGTGCTCGACGGAGCGGAAGCTGGTCAGGAGGTTCTCTCCGGCAAGCTGGACTGAGGTGGTCCCGGCAAGCACGGCCGGATTGCCTGGCTCGAGAAGGCACCTCGCAGTCGCGATTTCGGTGCGTATGAACAGGTACGAGGAATGATTGGCATTCGCCTTGATCTTGAGCGACGGCCGCCAGCCCTTCGGGTCGGGCGGGGTGATGCCAAGACCGCGCGCACTGTCGAGGCATTCCCTGAGCCGCTGCCAGTCCGCGGCATCCGGCGCAGTGCCGACCGGCACGTGCGTCATTTCCGGAGCCACCTGCCGCACCGGCGCGAACACGAGCACCGCGCCCAACGCAAAAGCCCCGACAGCCGCGGCAACCGCCAACGGCCGCCCCACCTTCCGCCGCGGCCTGCGCAGCTCCGGCGCGAGCCGGTTCCACATGGATTCCTTGAGGAGGTCCGGCATCGGCCGGTCCGGGGGCAGGTTCAGGTCGTCGGACATCAGAACTCCTCCCCGGTCAGTACGTCGGTGTCCTGCAGGAACGTGCGCAACCGGCTGCGCGCGCGGGAGATCCGCGCCCGCACACTCGGCTCGGCGATCCCGAGCACCGCCGCAGCATCGGCCGTCGAAAGCGAGCCCAGCAGGCAAAGCTCGACCGCCCTCCGCTCGGCCCGAGGCAGCTTCGCGACGGCCCCCAGCACGGTCCGCAACCGCCGGTCCGCATCGACCCGCCCAGCCACGTCCTCAGCATGATCCCGCACGACGGCCGCCCGCGGCAGCCTCGTCAACGCCGCCGCAAACCGCCCGAGCCGCCGCTGCTCGCGACGAGCCAAGTTGGCGGTGACGGTGTACAGCCACGGCCGCGCGCTGTCGTTCACCAACGTCACCTCGCGGAGCCGTCGCCACGCCGTGAGAAAGGTCAACGAGGTCAGGTCCTCGGCGGTAGCCCAGGACCCGGTCAGCCGGTAGGCGTAGTTCCACACGGCGGCAGCGTGCCGGTCGAAGAGCACCCCGAACGCCTGGACGTCCCCGGTGGCCGCCTGCTCCCACAGGCCCTGATCGCCGTCGGGGGAACCCGGGACGTCAGCCGGCATCCCCCACCCCCAGCCTTGATCCGCAACTGTTGTCACAACCACTTGTCCCCGGTCGTGGTGACAGCGTTGCATTCGGGGCGAAATCCGCAAACGGAGTGGGCTGGGTCACCTGTTCCTCCGGTCGGGAGAAGGCGGTTCGGTCAGGTCGGCGGCAGCCAGATCGCGGCGAGTGGCTCGGTCACGGGGGTGAAGCCCGTGGCCGACATCGCCAACGCCGTCGGCTGCCGGACGCTGTGGCGCGGCCATTCCCCGTGCGGAGGCCGAGGTCGTCCGGTGGTCGCGAAGGCCGCCCACGCCGCCCGCACCCGCTCGGCGTCGACCTCGCCCGCCAGGTGCGGCCCGCCGCGGTTTCCCCGGGGTCGAACAGGTGGGGAAGCTCGGCGCCGAGCGGCCGCCCGTCGCGGACGGTGGGCTGGTCGAAGCGGTAGCAGAAGACCTCTGCGCGGACGACGGCGAACGCGGGGTAGCGCAGCGCGGCGTCACCGACGATGGGCGGTGGCGAGCCGCTCGTCCGGGGCATCCGGGCAGACCCGGCGATAGGTCACCTCGATGACGGGGCCGCGCGAGCCGAACCCTTCGAGGATCCCGCCGAGCAGCCTGGTGGCAACAGCGGTCCCGAGGTGCAGGACGGCCTCGTCGCGGGTGTTGCCCACGAGTAGCGGGATGCCCGCGGCGTGCCACGGCCGAGCGCGGCGCCCTGACCGAACTGGTCGCGCGGACAACTCGTCACGCGCCCTCCCTGCTGGGCATCTTCGTGGGCGACGTCGCCGGTGATCCCCGAGCATCTCGCGGTGGCCGTCGGACCGGTTGCCGAACTAGCCGACCTGCCGACGTCGTTCCGGCGCGCGAGCCAGGTCCTCGGCGTGGGCCTTGCCTTCGGGAGGTCGGGTTTGCTCACCGCGGAAAGGCTGTCGCTGCAACTGGCCGTGGCCTCGGCGGACGACGGCGGCGCGGTGCCGGTGGACCGCTGTCTCACACCCACGACATCCGACACGGACGGCGGGCACGTGCTCCGGGAGACGCTGCGCTCGTATCTCGACGCCACCCGCAACTCACCGTCGACGCGGTCGCGTTCGAAGCATGGTGAGCCCTCCGACGATCATCGTGGGAGGCCGGGTCGCAGGGCACCCGGCGGGCCACCGGTTGAGACGACCGAATCCACCGCATGCTCCATTGAAGAGCACGCCGAACGCGGCCGCCGGAGGAATCCGGTCAGCAGGCGATCTCGCAGTAGAGCCGGTGTCCATTCTCGACTGCGCCCTTGGCCAGGACAGCGAGTTCGGTCAAGAACCCAGCCACCTCCTCGACCTCTCCTGCCTCGTTCACTTCCACAAAGGCGACCGCAGCGGCGTGCAGCGCACCAACATCGGCGGCGGCGAGCGCGTCGCGGAAACTGTCGGCGAGCGACAGGATGACCACTTCACCTTCGTCGACTTGCGCGACCAGCGGGCAGTGGGCCGGATCGTTTTGGACCTCATCAGTCGTCCGGCCGGTCAGCACCGCCTCGACGGGCAGCAGGTCGAGCTCGGGATCGACACCCTTCGCGACGAGCTCGGGGTAACCAGCGCTCCGGGCCGTATCCGGATTCTCGAGCTCACGAGCCGCCGTCTCGTCGTCCGCGGCCACGAAATAGTCGTACCACATCCGCGAACGATAGCAAATTCAGGAAGCACAAAATGCCCGCGCGGGTCAACCGCTTCCCAAACTGCTGCCTTCAGAAAATCAAGCTCGACGAAATGGGCACAATTGTCCACCGGTTCCGATTTCCGCCCGCCCTTCCTGCGCACGTCGGCCAGGGGTGACGGCGGGCTCCTTGCGAAACCCGCCGTTGCCGCTCAACAGGCACCGGACATCTGCGTCCGGTACTGCCGTAGTTCGCTCCGGTTCCGGCAGCCGCAATCAATTCCCTCGATGGAACGTGACGCCGAATCCGTTGCAGCTTGCCGTCGCGCGTGGTGAGGTTGGCCGGCGGGCAGTACCGCAGCAGCGGGGCCGAGCAGCCCATCGTCTCGCATTGGTTCGAACCGGGCGCGGGCTTCGCACCGGTCGTCTCGATCGTAATGGAGAACGACACCGCATTCACGTAGCTGACGTCGTACCAAGGCGCAGCCTTGTCGCGCCGGTCGAAGGTGAACTCGGCAAGGCTGGTCGGCTGTTCACCGGCGGGTACAGCGGTCGGCCACGTTGCCGCAATCGCCGACCACGCAATGGAAGCTGCTGCCCGATTTTCCGGTACCACCCTGCCGGGCGAAGAACTTTCCACGCCGGTGGCCCGGATTGCCCGATTCGGGCACGGTGACCGTCGCCCGCTGGCCGTCGTTCAGCCGGGGCAGGCCGGTCGGGTTCTTCGAGCCGTCACCGTTGCCCCTGCCGCCGATCCAGATCGGCTGGCCGGTCCGGGTTGACGAAAGTCGCCGTCCGGTTGGCCGTGGTGCTTTCCGCCGAGGCGGCACCCCGCCCGACTGTGATCACCAGGTGCCGCAAGGCCTGCCCAATCGGACCGTGCCGTACGCGGATATTGTGCTGCATCCCGGTATCGCTTTTTTCGAGTCGCCGATCATTTGCCGAGGTCAGAAGTCCTTCGCGGCATAATTGATCCGTTGTCAAATTCTGCGCACCCCGCGCGAACAATCTCCTCGAATCTTCGGCGGGTTTCGGCTGCACATTCTCCCGGCCCGTGGACGCGCCGTCGGCGGCCGCCTCACGGCGTTTGTGGCAACCCCCTGCTCGATCGGTTCGGCCCCCCTCCCTTCACACCCGCCAGTTGAGGTCATGGTCAACGATCCGGCGTATCGGCTTTCACCCGCTGCCGACGGCGATATGCCGCCGTGTGGACGCGGTTTGCGCATGTTCGGGCATCACAGAAACGACGAGAGTGGTTTTTGGTCGTGTCGAAGAGCACGTTTGCGCAGCCGTCGGCGGCGCAGATTCTGAGCCGGTCCGATCCGCGGTCTCGAACCACGACCAGGAGCGCCATCAGGCCCGTCACGAAGACGCGCTGCGCCAGCGTCGCACCGGGACGCGCGTAGTGAAAGTGCCAAGCCCCGTCGTGATCGGTGAGCTGGGGGAGCACATCGCATTCGGACAACAGCCGATTGAGGTGCGTCACCAGCTCCCTCTCGTCCTGAACCTCGAACGCAAAGCGCAGCCGGGGGCGCAACTTCCGAAGAAACCTCAAGTCGGCTGACGTCAGATCGTCGACGATCCAGCCGTGCTCGCCGAGGAGCTGAGCGCACGCGTCGAGATCCGGCAGGCCGTCGGTCCCGTCGCTGGGGGCGAGGCTGTTGACCAGTGCCACGACGGTGTTCACGGCTCGCTCGCCGTAAGGTTCAAAAGACATTTGACTCCTGTTCCGGCTCGCGCTAGCGTCTGATGTATCGACAGGGTCAAAACTACCATAGGGCCTGTTGCCGCAGAGGCGCGGCACAGCGCCGAGGAGGACGTCGATGGCCGCCCCCTTGCCCGGCAAACCACACCTGATCACTTTCGACACGTATGGAACGCTGATCGACTGGGATACGGCTTTGCGCGCATATGTTCGCGCCCTTTTCGCCCGCAAAGGCGTCGATCTTGACGTTTCGAGCTTCTACCGCGACTGGTACTACGGCCACGCATTGCCTGCAGTGACCGGACCCTTCCTGCCGTATCGAGAGTTGCTGACGACGACGTTGCGCACGGCTCTTGCTGCTGCGGACGTACCGCTGGACGCCGACGACGGCCACGATTTCGGGGATGCGATGGCAGCCGCCAGACCGTTCCCGGATGCTGCCGGCACGCTTGCCCGGCTCGCGCGGCACGTGCCGCTGGCCACGATCTCCAACAGCCAGCACGACATCATCCGCGAGAGCAGCAGGCTTCTGGGAGATCCGTTCACCTACGTGTTCACCGGAGAGGACGTGCGTGCGTACAAGCCGGACGCGGCGCTGTTTGAGCTCGTTCTCGAGAAAGCGGGCGTGAGTCCCCACGACGCGGTTCACGTCGCACAGTCGCAATACGTCGACCTGCCGCGTTCAGTGCCGATGGGCATTCCGACGATCTGGATCAACCGGCACGGCCAGACGCTCGCGGACGGGACGCCGGCACCGACACTCGAGATGCCGGACCTGACCCAGCTCGCGAGCGTGCTCGGTTTCAGTCCGGATGGCGAACAATGACCGGGGGAACAGCGTTGACCACTACCACGACCGAGCGCTTTGTCGCCTCATTACGCGACTATCGGTATCCGGCGCTGCAGGACCAGGCGCTCCACGACGGCAAGCGTGCTCTGTTCGACTGCCTTGGCGCGATGCTCGCCGCGACCGCCGATTCCTGGCCGATCCTCGGCCTCGTCGAAGGCGTCGCGAAGGAGACCGGTGGGGTACCCGAGTCCTCACTGATCGGGTCGAGCATGCGAACCAACGCGGTGACCGCGGCTCTCCTCAACGGGACCCTGGCGTATTACTGCGACATCGAAAGTCATCATCCGACCGCGAACGTCCACGCGACCGCCGTCGTCGTCCCTGCCGCGCTCGCCGTCGGACAGCGCATGCAGTGCAGCGGCGCCGACTTGCTAGCCGCCGTCGTCGGCGGAATAGACGCAGCTGCGCGAATCAGCTTCGCGCTCGGTCCGGCCGCGCAGTATGCGCGCGGGTTCCATCCCTCGACCGTCGCCGGCACGTTCGGCGCCGCCGTCGCTGCGGGACTGCTACTCGGCTTGGACGACGAGACTTTCCTGGACGCACTCGGACTCGCCGGGAACTCCTCCTCGGGGCTGCTGGCGTGGGTCGACGATCCCTCCGAACAGTCGCGGCCCCTGAATATCGGCCTTGCCGCCCGGAACGGCGCACAAGCGGCGCTGCTCGCCGCCGCCGGGCTGAAGGGTCCGGCGGACATCCTCGCCGGCAAGTACCCGTTCGGCCGCGCCTTTTCCGACTCCTGGGACGAGGCCAAGCTCTGGCCGCAGGACACCTCGTCCCTCGAAGTCAGCCAGCTGTTCTTCAAACGCTGGTCCTGCTGTGTCTTCATCCCGGCAAGCGTCGAGGGCGTCCTCGCCATCCGCGACGAGGACCAGGTTCCGGTCGACCGGATCGAGAGCATCACGGTCCGCGCTCCCCTCTCGGTCTACGAGGTGGTCGACGGAAACCCGCTGCGATCACACAATCTGCAGTACGTCGTCGCCGTCGCAGCCCATCACGGAACCGTCCGATTCGACGACATCATCAACGATCGCCGTCTCGAGGACGAGCGCGTCAAGGAGCTGCACGATCGCATCACCGTCAAGGGAGACAAGAGCCTCGACGAGGCCGCGGGAGCCGGTCGCCAGTCCGTCGCCTCGACGGTCACGCTGACGACTCGCGACGGCACGCGACACTCACGCCACGTCACACATCCGCGTGGCTCCGCTGAGAATCCTCTCACCGAGGAAGAACTCCGCGCGAAGTTCCAGCACCTGACCGAAGGCGTGGTCTCTCATGAGGACGCCGACGCGTTACACGAAGCGGTGTTCGCCATCGAGCAGGCACCCGACCTGTCGGAGTTGTTTGCGCGCATTACAAAGTAAGACTCGAAACGGTTAGGGACAACATGTCTGATGCCCGGCCCAAGGTGGCGGTCTTCGCGACCGGCGGCACCATGGCCTCGCCCGCAGAGCTCGGCATGGGATCAATTCCACGGCTGACGGCCGAGGACTTGATGGCAACTGTGCCCGGCCTGGCCGCGATGGCCGACGTCTCCGCGATCTCGTTTCGGCAGGCGCCTTCGTTCGAGCTGACCGTACCCGACCTGGTCGAACTGGTGGAGAACATCGGCAGGCAGGTATCTGCGGGGGCGACCGGAACGGTCGTCATCCAAGGCAGTGACTGCCTGGAGGAGATCGCCTTCCTGCTCGACCTGCTGTGGAACGGAGACCAGCCCATCGTCGTGACGGGTGCGATGCGCAACCCAAGTCTTCCCGGTGCGGACGGGCCGGCCAACCTCGTTGCTGCAGTCCGCGTCGCGCTCAGCACCGCAGCGAGGGGCCTCGGATCCGTCGTGGTGTTCAACGACGAAATCCACGCAGCGCGTTTCGTCCAGAAGACGCACACATCGAGTCCCGCAACGTTTCGCTCTACGCCCACCGGTCCGATCGGCTGGATCTCCGAGGGCAACGTCAGGGTGGCAGTCCGCCCGGTCGGGCGCCACCATGTTTGGCCGGACCGCGCCCTGGTCCCTTCCGTTGCACTCCTTAAAGTCGGATTCGGCGACGACGGGCGGCTGCTTTCTTCCATCGCGGAGCGCGATTACTCCGGTCTGGTCGTCGAGGCTCTCGGTGGAGGGCATGTGCCTCGAACGATGGTCGCGCCGCTCCAGCAGCTCGCAGCACGCATACCGGTCGTGCTTGCCTCGCGGACCGGCAGCGGCGAGCTGCTCACTCATACTTATGGTTTCCCGGGATCCGAAAGCGACCTCCTGGATCGTGGCCTCATCCCGGCGGGTTACCTCACCGGCCTCAGATCCCGGCTCGTTCTCCTGCTCCTCTTGATGCGCGGATCGAGCCGGGAGCAAGTCGCGGAGGCATTCCGCAAGGTAGGGACGCCAGGGGCAGGCGATCTCCGGCTGGGCACAGGGAAGAGGTAGTGACCATGACAGAGGTGGTCGCGCTACAGCACGCCACCCTCATCGACGGGACCGGGTGCTCTCCCGTGCCCGACGCAACGGGCGTCGTAACCGACGGCCTGATCAGCGCAGCCGGGCCGACAGCATCGGTGCCCGTGCCGGCCGAGGCTCAGGTCCGCGACTATTCAGGCAGCTACCTCATTCCCGGTCTCATGGATGCGAACGTCCATCTCGTCTCGGCCCGTACACCGGACACGCTCCTGGAGTTCGAAGGCCGCTACGAGGAGCTGGCGTTCGAGGCCGCCGAACTGGCCCTCAAGTACGGTCTGACGACGGTGTTCGACACCTGGGGCCCGGCCGGACCGCTCGTCACGGCCCGCGAGACGATCAACAGCGGCCGGCGGGCAGGGGCGCGGTTCTTCTGCGCCGGCAACATTCTCGGCCTGGGCGGCCCGATGTCCGAGGACTTCTTCAAGACCGGTCTGACCTTCGAGCCCGCGACCAAGCAACGCATCAACGATGTGTGGGAGGTCGGTTGTGGCACCGAGCTGATCTCGCTGACGGTCGACGAGATCGGTGACGCGGTTGTCGCCTACGTTCACGCCACTGGTGTCGACTTCATCAAGTACGCCGCGTCCGACCATCGCATGGAAGGCTTTCTGCTGTTCTCCGAAAAAGCCCAGCGGAGGATCGTGGCGTCCGCGCACGCCGAAGGGAAATTGGTCCAGGCGCACACAACCTCGATCGAGTCCCTGCGCATGGAGGTCGAGGCAGGCGCTGACCTGCTTCAGCACCCCGACATCACCGGCGGCCACCCGATCCCCGAACCGCTCATGGACGAGATCGTCGCCCGCCAGTTGCCGTGCATGACCATGTTCCACACCGAGCGGTACCTGGCGTGGCTCGCCGACGCGAAGCCCCAACTCGGAGCCCGTGCAGCCATCAGCGACCAGAACAACCGCGCATTCATCGCCAAGGGCGCCCGTGTCCTGCTGACCACCGACGCGTTCGCCTACGGGCAACGCGTGAAAAACCACCCGGGATTCCGCCCCGGCATCCTCGAAGACTCCGTGCCGGACATGCCGACTCACCTCGGATCAGCCCACTTCCGGTGGATCAAGGCCGCTTGGGAGCGAGGGATGGAACCAATGGAAATCCTGCGCTCCGCAAGCGCCTACACGGCGGAGGCGTACGGCAAGAGCGACCACTACGGCACCGTGACCCCCGGCAAGGCCGCCGACATGGTGATACTCGACGATGACCCGCTGGCCGCCCCGGAGAACTACCGCAAGATCCGCGACGTGATCAAGGACGGCATCATCATCGACCGCAGCTCCCTTGCGACCCAGCGGTTGCTTGCGGACGATCCCGGTGAAGACGGCTGAAGGTTGTCCCCGCAGCGATGGGGTTCGATGTTTCGGCCCGACACGCCGGGATCGCGGCCAATGGGCGCGGGCGCCGGGGTCAACGAGCTGATGATCTCCGAGCTGCTGCTGCACGCCCGCGCGGCTGCCGCCGGATATAGGCAGGGGCCCTGTCTCCACGAATGGAAACAAGGCCCCTGCCGTATCTGTCTCGACCAGACGTGCGCCCGAAGGGATTCGAACCCCTGACCTTCTGATCCGTAGTCAGATGCTCTATCCAGCTGAGCTACGGGCGCGTGTTCAGTTGTCAATCTAGCACCTGCCGTAACAGGTACCAGCGGAGGCTCCGGGATTTGAACCCGGGAGGGGGGGTTACCCCCAACCGCATTAGCAGTGCGGCGCCATAGACCAGACTAGGCGAAGCCTCCTGGGCCCAAACGACCACTGCTCAGATAGGTTACACACCCCCCGGCCTCCTCCGGAACGGACCCCCCTCAACGGTGTAGCAGCCGCCGCAGCCAGGGGGAACGGCCTCCTAAACCCTCGGCTTCGAAGGTGGCGATGCCTACCCGCGGGAGGGAACCCACGCCGGGATACACGAGGTACCGCGGGACCCACCGGGGCTGGAACTTGGCGTTGAACCGGTACAGGCTTTCGATCTGGATCCAGCGCGAGAAGAAGTGCAGTACCTTCGCCGACAGCCGCGCCACCGGGCCGGCGCCGATGCGCTGGCCTTGTTCCATCAGGGCCCGGAAAGCGGCGAAGTTCAGCGACACGTGGTCGATCCCGCGGTCGCGGGCGTGCAGCAGCAGCTCGGAGATCATCAGCTCGTTGACGCCGTTGTCGGCCGTCCGGTCGCGGCGCATCACGTCCAGCGACAGGCCTCGCTCGCCCCACGGCACGAACTGCAGTACGCCGCGCACGCGTCCGCCCTGTTCGGCCGTGACGATCACCGCACCGCGGTCGCCCATCCGGCCCAGCGCCATCGAGAATCCGCGTTCGGTTTCGGTGCCGCGCCAGGTCGCGGCCAGGTGCACCAGCTCGGTCAGCTCGCCCTGGCGCAGGTCTTCGGCCCGGCGTACCAGCACCTTGTACCCGGCCCGCTTCGTCCGCGACGCCGCCTGCCGCACGCCGCGCATCACGCGGCCCTCCAGGCTGAAGGTCGCGGTGTCGACGATCGCCTCGTCGCCGATTTCCAGCACCTCCAGCCCGAACCGCGCCCACACCGTCGCGCCGAGCTCGGACGCGCCCATCGCAGCCGGTACCCACGCGCCCCGCCGGCAGACGTCCAGGTACTCCTCGATTGCGCCGGGCCACGCCTCGTGGTCGCCGAGCGGGTCGGCCGAGGTCAGCGCGACCCCGCCGATCACCCGGAACGTGACGGCCGCCTTGCCGGTCTTCGAGAACACCGCGAACTTGTCGCGCCGCAACGCGAAATACCCCAGCGAGTCGCGTTCTCCGTGCTGCTGCAGCAAGGCGTGCAGCCGCGCGAGCTCGTCGTCGGACAGTTCCGGTGCGGGTTCGGCCGAGCGCAGCAGGAAGTACGCCGACACCAGCACCCCGGCGATGCTGAAGAGGAGCCCGATGGTTGCGGACAGATCCTCGAACCACATCTCGTGGAACACCGCGGGCCCGCTCACCCCGGTGAGCGCGAGCGCCGAGTGGGCAAGCCGGTCGGCGAAGCTCAGCGGGTCGACCATCCGGGCCGGCGCGACCGACAGCAGCACCACATTCAGCACGAACCCGGCCAGCAGGAACTGCAGCAGCACGCGCAACGCCCGCCAGCGGCCGACCGTCGGATCGGGGCGCGCGATGAAATACCGGCGCGTGGCGAGGAGCCCGGCAAGCAGGACCACCGACACCACCCCGGCGCCGAACACATGCCGCAGCCCCAGATGGGACACGGTCAGCAACGCCGAAAACGCCACCGCCAGCTGCCACGCGCGGCGCTTACGACGACGTAACCCCGCGGCGAGCATGATCAACACCACCCCGGTGACCAGCGACACGGCAGCCGCGGCGGTGGTGGCGTCCTGCGGCAGCTCCAGCCACTCCGCGACGTGCCCGCGCAGGTTGCGGCCGACCGGCACCACGGTCGACACCAGCGTGGCCAGGCCGGCCAGCCTGGTCACCCACGTAATGGCCACGACCGACGTGACGCCGGCCACGTGCCAGGTGTGCTGCGCGCGGGTCCCCGTCACCACGCGTGCAACACGTACGGCCTTGCCATGCTTCCCCCTGTCACTTCACGGCGAGCTCCACGAACGGCTCGAGCGCGGCCGGATTGGCCAGCGCGTCCCTGCTCACCGCCCTCTCCGGCGCGACTCCGGAGAGGATTCTCTTCACCGGTACCTCACACTTCTTACCGTTCAACGTACGGGGAATCTCGGCGACGACGATGAACCGATCGGGTACGTGTCGCGGCGACAGCGCGTTCCGGAGCTCTTTCCGCAGGTCAGGCTCGATTTCCTCGAGCGAGACACCCGAAGCGAGGACCAGGAAGCAGAGCAGTTGCCCGTCTTCGTTGCCCACGGCCGACGTGTCGACCACCAGTGAGTCCGCGACCTCGGCGAGCCCCTCCACGACCCGGTAGAACTCGGCGGTGCCCATCCGTACGCCGCCGCGGTTGAGCGTGGAATCGCTGCGGCCGTAGATCACCGCCGAGCCACGGCGGGTGATCTTGATCCAGTCGCCGTGCCGCCACCGTCCCGGGTACATCTCGAAGTACGCCTCGCGCAGCCGTGAGCCGTCCGGGTCGTTCCAGAAGTACACCGGCATCGACGGCATCGGCTCGGTGATCACCAGCTCACCTACCTCGTCGACCACCGGCTCGCCCTGCTCGTCGAGCGCCACCACCGCCGCCCCCAGCGCGCGGCAGGAGATCTCGCCGAGCCACACCGGAACGTCCGGGGCCGCGGCGACGAAGGCCGCGCACAGGTCGGTGCCGCCGGAAACCGAGCAGATCTGCACGTCGCGGCCGATCTCGTCGGCAATCCAGCGGAAGCCCTCCACCGACAGCGGCGCGCCGGTCGAGCCGAGCGCGCGCAGGGCGCTGAGGTCGTAGCGCGCGGACGGCGTGATGCCCGCTTTGAGACAGCTCTGGATGAACGGCGCGGACGTGCCGAAGTAGCTGACCCGATGCTGTTCGGCCAAGTGCCACAACACATTCAGGTCCGGATGGCCGGGACTGCCGTCGTACAGCACGATCGTGGCACCGACGGTGAGCCCGGAGACGACGAAGTTCCACATCATCCAGCCGGTGGTGGTGAACCAGAAGAACCGGTCGCCGGGGCCGAGTCCGGTCTGCAGGGCCAGCGCTTTGAAATGCTCGACGACGATCCCGCCGTGCCCCTGCACGATCCCCTTCGGCAGCCCGGTGGTCCCCGAGGAATACAGCACCCACAAGGGATGCGCGAAATCCACCGGCTCGTACGCGAGTTCGCCGCCGGAGTGTTCGGCGAGCAGCGCGTTCCAGTCGACGGTGTGCTCCAGGGTTCCGTCGCCGACGTATTTCACGAGAATGGTGGCTTCGAGGGACGGGATTTGCTCGCGCAGCCGCTGCACGGTGCCGCGAACGTCGAAAGCGCGGCCGTTGTAGGCGTACCCGTTCACCGCGACGAGCACTTTCGGCTCGATTTGCGTGAAACGGTCGGAAATCGCGCGAATGCCGAAGTCCGGGGAGCACGACGACCAGATCGCGCCGAGGCTTGCCGTGGCGAGGAATGCAATGAGCGTCTGCGGGCAGTTCGGGGCAAGCGCGACCACGCGGTCGCCCTTGCCGACGCCGAGCGCCCGCAGCGCCGCACGCGCCGCGCCGACGTGTGCACGCAGGTCGCCATACGTCAGCTGCTCGGCGAAACCGTCTTCACGATGGAAGATCACGGCGAGCTCGTCGTCGGCTTTCGGTGCTCCGGCGCCGGGACTCAGCGAATGCTCGGCGTAATTGAGCGTGCCACCGTCGAACCATTTTGCCGTCGGCATTGCCCCGGACAGCACTTCCCGTGGCTGTTCGTGCCAACGTACGCCGAAGAATTCCGCGACCGCGGCCCAGAATTCGGGGACGTGCTCGACCGAGTAATGCCACAGGTCGTCGTAATCGGTGAGATCGACGTCGTGCCGGTCGCGCAGCCACTCGCGAAAGGCTTCGATCTTCGAATCGGCGACCCGGTTCGCGTCGGGTCGCCAGAGCACCTCGGGAATGTCGGCGGTCACTCTCCGATGCTAAACCCGTACGTCACCTCAGGTGCGCGTCGAACCAGGCGAGGGTGCGCTGCCAAGCTTCCGCCGCGGCACCGGGATCGGCATCGAAGCGGTGGTTCGCACCCGGGTAGCGGACGACGTTGGTGGCCACCTTCGCCGCCGCAGCGGCCTCGCGCAGCTGCTCCACCTCGGCCTCGCCGGCCTCGTCCCCCGCGTCGCCGTACATGCCGAGCCACGGGCTCGTGACGTGCCCGGCGATTTCCAGCAGTTTCGGCAGTTCCGTGACCGCCTGCCCGCCGACGCTCACCGCCGCGCCGAGCTTGCGATGCGACGCGACCACCAGCGCGGCCGTACCGCCGAGGTCGAACCCGACGACGCCACGCAGATCCGCGTCGACGCCGCGCTCCAGCAGCCATTCCAACGTGACGTCGGTGGCGGCGAGCAGGTCACGCTGGGTCAGCCGCTCGTCGCGGTCGATGTGCGGTGTGACGGTGAGCCAGCCCTCCCCCGCGAGGCTCGTGACCAGCAGCAGAACCCCGTCGGTGACGCCCTGGCCCGCGTGCAGCACGACGAGCCCGCCGCGGATGACGCCCTCGGGTTCGGCGAAGGTGAGGCGGAGGGTGCGGCCGTCGGTACGCTGGTGTTCCACGGTGGTCGTCGACGTCATCGCCTCATGCAATCACCTCCGGGTGAACATTGGGAACCTTTGCGGATCGGCCGGGGCGAGATACGGTGGCCTCGCCGTCCCGTGAAAACCGAGGAGAACCGACGATGCCGTCCCTCGCCCCCCGTCCCGACCTCGATTCGTTGCCGAAGTACGTCCCTGGCCGGACGATCGAGGGCGCCGTCAAGCTGGCGAGCAATGAGGTGCCCGGGGGCCCGCTGCCGAGCGTGCAGGAGGCCATCACGGCGGCGCTGACCGGCGTGAACCGGTACCCGGACAGCGGGTCGCAGGCGCTGCGCGAGCGGCTGGCCCGGCGGCTGGACGTGCCGGTGGAACGGGTCGCGATCGGCTGCGGCTCGGTGTCGCTGTGCCAGCAGATGATCCAGGCGTTGTGCGACCCTGGCGACGAGGTGCTGTTCGCCTGGCGGTCGTTCGAGGCTTACCCGATCGTGGTCCAGGTGGCCCATGCGTCCGGCGTGAAGGTCCCCGTCACTCCGGAGCACGGGCTGGACCTCGACGCGATGCTCGCGGCGATCACCGACCGCACGAAGCTCGTGTTCGTCTGCAACCCCAACAACCCGACCGGTACCGCGCTGCACCGCGACGAGATCGAACGGTTCCTCGCCGCCGTGCCGCCGCACGTGCTGGTGGTGCTCGACGAGGCGTACAAGGAATTCGTCACCGACCCCGAGGTGCCGGACGGCATCGAGTACACCCGCTCGCGGGACAACGTGGCGGTGCTGCGCACGTTCTCGAAGGCGTACGGGCTCGCCGGGCTGCGGGTGGGGTACGCCGTGGCGCCGGAGCCGATCGCCGACGCGTTGCGCCAGGTGTACGTGGCGTTCTCGGTGAACAGCATCGCGCAGGTGGCCGCGATCGCGTCGCTCGACGCGGAGGACGAGCTGCTCGCCCGCTGCCGCGAGATCATCTCCGAACGCACCCGGGTGCGCGACGCGTTGCTGGAGATCGGGTACGAAATCCCGCCGACGCAAGCGAATTTCGTGTGGTTCCCGCTGGGCGAGCGGACGACGGCGTTCGCCGAGCACATGCTGGACCGGAAGCTGATCGTGCGGCCGTTCCCCGGCGAGGGCGCCCGCGTGACGATCGGGACCCCGGAGGAGAACGACCAGGTGCTGGCCGCCGCGCGGGAGTTCCTGGCGGGCTGAGCTACTTCAGCACCAGCTGTACGACAGCGGCGAGACCGATCACCACGATCACGCCGCGCAGCACGGTGGGCGACAGCTTGCGGCCGATCCGGGCCCCGAGCTGGCCGCCGATCGTGGAGCCGAGCGCGAGCAGCCCGATCACCGGCCAGCTCACCGGCGCGACGAACGCGTAAATCGTGCCCGCGACGATGTTCACGACGGCCGACAGCACGTTTTTCACGCCGTTGAGCCGCTGCATGGATTCGGACAGCAGCATGCCCATGACGGCCATCATCATCACGCCCTGCGCGGCGGTGAAGTAGCCGCCGTAGATGCCGATGACGAACAGCAGCCCGAAAAGCAGCGGACCGGCGTGGTGCTCGCGCCCGTTGGCCTCGCGGCGTTTCTGCACCCACTTGGACACTCGCGGCTGCACGATCACGAGCACGACCGCCAGCCCGACGAGCACCGGTACGACGGTCTCGAAGGCGCCCTTGGGCAACGTCAGCAGCAGGATGGTGCCGCCGATGGCCCCGAAGAACGAGGCAACGGCGAACCGCACCACCTGCGGCCAGTACCCGACGAGCTCGGCCCGGTACCCGTACGCCCCGCTGATGGTCCCCGGCGCCAGCCCGACGGCATTGGACGTCGTCGCGGTCACCGGCGAATACCCCAGCGCGACCAGCACGGGAAACGTGACGAGCGTGCCGGAGCCGACGACCGTGTTGATCGTCCCCGCCCACATCCCGGCGACGAAGATGACCACGGCGTGCCACCACGTCATAAAGCACTCACAGGCTGACCCTAGGCACCCACGCCGATCCCGGCGACGCGATGTGTCCGGTCCGACACTCATCCACCGTTTTCCGGGCCAAGACGCCACAGTGAGACCCGTTCGGCCGCTCGTGCCGCCGCGAGCAGGTCACGTGCATCCCGGGCAGGTCTCGGACGCACCTCCATCCGCCCGCGCACGGCAAGCCCGGCCGCGGCGAATTCGGTCAGTAGTTGTGCACGGGTACGCAGCCTGAGCAGTTCCGCGAGGTCCGACAGCACCAGCCAGGCCTCACCGCCGGGCGTCAGATGGTCCGCGACGCCGCGGATGAACCCCGACAGCATGCGCCCGCCCCGGTCGAAAACCGCCGCGTCGAGTGGTGAGCTCGGCGTTGCCGGTAGCCACGGCGGGTTGCAGACCACCAGGTCAGCGCGGCCGGGTGGGAACAGGTCGGTCTGGGTCACGGTCACGCGGCCGCTCAAGCCGAGCCGGTGGATGTTGTCCCGCGCGCAGGCCACGGCTTGCGGTGCGATGTCGGTAGCCACGACGCGGCGAACTCCGCGTTTGGCAAGTACCGCCGCGAGCACTCCGGTGCCGGTGCCGATGTCGAACGCCGTGCGCACACCGGTCATCCGGGCAGTGGCGACGAGATCGACGTATTCGTTACGGGTCGGCGGAAATACGCCGTAGTGGGGATGAATCCGCGCGTTCAGCGCCGGGACGGGGACGCCGTCCTGCCGCCACTGATGAGCGCTCAGCACCCCGAGAAGCTCCCGAACCGAGACGACGCACGGCTCCACGATGTCGCCGTAAACCGCACGCACGCCCGCCCGGGGAGATCGCGTCCGGCGTCGAGTTCGATCAGGAGCATTCCGAGCACCCGCGCCCGGTTCTTCCGCCGCTGACGGTGCCGGTAGAAGCTCGTCGCCCCATCCGGCGAAGCCTCGACCGACCGGCGGTCCAAGATCGTGCTCATCCCGGAAAGCAGCCGCCGCGCATCGGCGAAATCGGCCCGCCACAACATCCCGACCCCCTGCGAAGCCAGCCGAAGTGCCCGATCGGCCCGCAGTCCGGTTTCTATGACCTCGATTCGCCCCGGCGGCCGCACCCCACCAGCCGACCGCCATTCGGCCGACCGAGAACGGCCGTTCTCATTCCAGGAAATCGTCGTTTTTCCATGAGCAGCAAGATGTTCCACGAAGGACTCCATTGACAGGAGCCGCCTTCGAACGAGCACGCACGCGGCGCGGTAGAGGACACGGTCGTCCGAAGACGACCCGAAGGGCTTACCCGACGGCCGTCACTCGGACGGCGCCCACCAGTCCAGAGCCACGCATACGCAGAACATGCACGCACTGTACCCGACGCGCACCGGACGGCTTGCTGTGTTTGGACTCCTGTGTTTGGGCTCCCACGTTTGGCCCCTTTCGCCGCCCGCGCCGTGATCCCGGCCGCACACGTGCCGTGCCTCTTCCCGCCGGTTGTGCGGGACTACCGGCCCACGGCTCGCGCTGGACTCGGCCCCGCGGAGTCGCACCGACTTGCTCCGGCTCAGCCGGGCAGCCAACCCACGACTCACACCGGGCTCAGCCACCGCGCAGTCAACACCGACACACTCCAAGCAACCGGCCCACACCGAGTTCAACCCCGCCCAGCCCGCACCTCCCTTCTCCGCCCCACCACTCACCCGCACTCACCGCTCAAAGACGCAGAACTCATTCCCCTCCGGATCTGCCATCTGGTGCCATTCCCGGTCTCCTCCCCGGGGCGCCACCATCCGCGCCCCGGCTGCCGCAAGTTCCTCCGGATCTCCCCAGACGTCCAGGTGCATCTGGTTCTTCACCGTCTTCGGCTCCGGAACCGGGTTGATCCAGATCAGCGGCCCCTCACCACCGGGGTCGA
Organism: Amycolatopsis jejuensis; assembly: GCF_000717335.1. Taxonomy (GTDB): domain Bacteria; phylum Actinomycetota; class Actinomycetes; order Mycobacteriales; family Pseudonocardiaceae; genus Amycolatopsis; species Amycolatopsis jejuensis. The sequence goes on along the minus strand of NZ_JNYZ01000012.1, from coordinate 10,633 downwards.
CGATCGGCACCGGCGACCCCCGCGTGCCAGCCACCTCCCGCCGGACATACCCCAGCACCCCGCACCACCAGTCCGCCATCGCCTGATGATCCATCGCATCCAAAGCCAGATCCTTGAACTTCGCAGTCACCACGTTCTCCTCCCCTGACCAAACCCACTCCCGATAGTGACACCCACCACCGACAATTTCCCGCCCCGCGCCCTCGGCTGCCAGGATGGACGGCGTGGCCCACGAAACCGATCAGGTATGGAGCGCCACCGTCGACCATCTGCGCGGGATGATCGACTCCGGTGAGCTCCCGCCGGGGTCGCGGCTGCCTGCGGAAAGGACGCTGTGCGAGCAGCTCGGCATCAGCCGCGGGTCGTTGCGGCAGGCGTTGCGGGTGCTGGATTCCATCGGGTACGTCCAGATTCGCGCGGGGTCCGGCACGTACGTCCGCGAACAGGAAGCCGGGCCGCTGAGCAGCTGGTTTTCCGAGCACGAGCAGCTCGTGGAGAAGCTCTTCGACCTGCGGGCGGCCGTCGAGCCGACCCTCGCCGAGCGGCTTGCGCGGCATCATGCGCCGCGGGTCGTGCAGCGGCTTGCGGACAACGTCGCCGAGATGGCCGCTGCGGCCGAGGCCGGGGACATGCTGCGGGTGATTGCGACCGACGCCGAGTTCCATCGGGTCATTGCCGGGAACGCGGGTAACGACGACGTCGCTGACCTGCTCCGTTCCGTGCTCGCGCTCGTCGGCGAGGAACGTCGGGCCGCGCTGCGGTTGCCCGGGCAGATTCGCAAGGCCGTCGACGAGCACCGCGCCATCCTCGACGCCATCCGCCGTTCCGACGCTGCCGCCGCCCGCGAGATCACGCTCAAACATCTGCTAGACGCGAAAACCTACGCGCACGACTACGCGTCTTCCTGAGCAAGAGGACCCAAACAGCGCTACAGTCTTCACAAGTTTGTGAAAGTTTTGACAGCAGGGGGCAGACCGTGGAAAAAGTCCACTTCACCGGGGAAAAGGCGACCATGCTCGGCACGCTGTTCGGCCGCGCACTCGACGCCCGCCGCGCCGATCCGATTCTCGGCGACACCGCTGCCGACGAGGCCGTCCGGCGCATCGACTACGACTTCCGCAAGCTCGGCGTCAACGAGAACACCGCCGTGTCGGTGGCGATCCGGGCCCGCGCCATGGACGAAATCGCGGGCAAATGGCTGTCCGAGCATCCCGACGCGGTCGTCCTGCACCTGGGCTGCGGCATGGACACGCGGGTCTTCCGCTTGGATCCACCGCCCACCGTCGCGTGGTTCGACGTGGACTACCCGGAGGTCGTCGACCTGCGCACCCGGCTGTACCCGGAACGTGACGGCTACACCACGATCGGCTCGTCGGTCACCGATTTCGAGTGGCTGGATCAGGTACCCGGCGACCGTCCGGCGCTGATCGTGGCCGAGGGGCTCACGATGTACCTCACCGCGGAGTCCGGCGGCGAGCTGGTCCGCAGGCTCGTCGGCAAGTTCCCGTCCGGCCGGCTCGTGTGCGATTTCTTCAGCTCGCTCGGCATCAAGGCGCAAATGGTGAACCCGGTCGTCCGCCGCTCGGGGGCCACTCTCCGTTGGGGCATCGACGATCCGCATGACCTCGAGCGCTACGGCCTTAGCCTGGTGTCCTGTTTGGACGCATCGGAGTGGGCGGCCGGTGACACGCTCACGAAACTCCCCACCGCGTCCCGGCTCGCCCTGCGCGCCACCGCGCTCATCCCCGCCGTCCGCCGGATGGGTCGCATCGGCGAATGGGAGTTCTGAGCCCCGACCCCATACGATCGGCTCGTGCGCAGGAAAACCGCAGGGAGGTTCCGGCTGGTTCTGCGCACCAGCCTGGGCTTCGCCGCGCTCGGCGCGGGGTCGAGTGTGGCCGGTGCGGGGGTCGTGGCGTTGCTGCTGCTCCTGCAGGGTCTGCCGGAGGACGTCGGCGACCGCGGCTGGACGCTCGGGGTCACCGCCGCCGTCGTGGTCGCGGTGAGTCTCCTCGTCGGCACCCTCTGGACGGCCTACCTGCAGCGCCGCACCGTCGTCTGGTTCACGATCGGCCGCCCGCCCACTGAGGCCGAGGCCCGTCGCGCGCTGCGGCTGCCGATCGACATGGCCGTCGTCAGCGGCACGTTGTGGCTGCTCGGCGCGCTCACGCTGGGGACGCTAGCCGGGGTGCTCGGGTCGTTCGGCGACGCGGCGGGCATCGCGCTCACCATCGGTCTCGGCGGCCTGACCACGGCCGGGCTCACGTACCTCGCCGCGGAATGGGTCGCGCGGCCGGTGATGACGATGGCGCTCGACGTCCTGCCGCCGAGTGGCTCGCTGCCGGTCACCGTGCTGACCCGGCTGGTGGTCACGTGGGCGCTGGCCAGCGGGGTACCGCTGATCGGCGTCTTGCTGGTGACCACGCCACCCGATCTCGGGCACGGGAACCCCACGGCAAGCCTGATCGTGCTGTCGGTGACCGGGCTGGTCACCGGCGCGATCGGCACCGCGCTGCTGTCCCGCGCCGTCGCCGCACCGTTGCACCGGTTGCGGGTCGCGCTGGACGGAATTGCGCGCGGCCGCACGGACGTGCACGTCAACGTCGATGACTCCAGCGAGATCGGCATGCTCCAGACGTCGGTCAACGAACTCGCCGCGGGCCTGCGCGAACAGGATCGGATGCGGGACCTGTTCGGCAGGCACGTCGGCACCGACGTCGCCCGCCACGCGCTCGAGTACGGCGCTTCCCTGTCCGGCGACGTCCGCGAGGTCACCGCGCTGTTCGTGGACGTCGTCGACTCGACGGCGCTCGCGTCGCGCACTCCGCCGCGGGAGCTGGTGGCGAAACTGAACCGGTTCTTCGCGAGCGTGGTGTCCGCGGTGGACGCGCGCGGCGGCCTGGTCAACAAGTTCCAGGGCGACGCAGCGCTGTGCGTGTTCGGCGCGCCGACCCGGCTGGCCGACGGCCCGACGATGGCGCTCGCCGCAGCTCGCGCAATCCGCGACGCAGTACTGGCCGAAGGCGAGCTTGACCTGGGCATCGGCGTCGCGACGGGACAGGTGTTCGCTGGCCAGCTGGGTGCGTCGAGCAGGCTGGAGTACACCGTGATCGGCGACGCGGTGAACGAAGCAGCCCGGCTCACCGAGCATGCGAAAGCGGTGCCGTCCCGGGTGCTGGCCAGCGAAACGACGGTGAAGTCGGCACTGGGCGGCGAACGGGAACACTGGCGCCTGCACGGAGAACTCCACCTCCGCGGCCGGCACCGCGAAACCCGTACGTGGACGACTTAGCTCACGGCAGCGAAGGCCACGTCAACACCGTCGACCCCCAGGTCAGCCCCGCTCCGAAGGCCGTCAGCAGCACCCGGTGACCCGGCACCAAAGTCCCGTCCGCGACCGCGTCCGCCAGCGCCAGTGGGATCGACGCCGCGCTCGTGTTGCCGACCCGGTCGATGTTCGCCACGACCGCGTCCGCCGGCATGCCGAGCTGCTTGGCCGTCGCCTGGAGGATGCGGATGTTCGCCTGGTGCCCCACGAACCGGTCGACGTCGCCGACCATCCAGCCGGCCTGCTCCAGCACCGCACGCGACGATTCCGCCATCCGCGCGCATGCGTGGCGGTACACGGCCGTGCCCTGCATGACCATGAACCGGTCCTTCGGGTCATCCGACACGCGCCGGGCCGCGCCGCCCGCTTCGACCCACAGCAGCTTGGCCAGCTCACCCTCGCTGTGCAGGTCAAACGGGCCAAGCGCACCGCGTTCGCCCGGCTCGCCCGCGCGCAGCAGGACCGCGCCTGCGCCGTCGCCGAAGATCGGGACCGTGGTGCGGTCGTCCGGGTCGATGAGGGACGTGAAGACGTCCGCGCCGATCACCAGCACCCGCGTCGCGATACCGCCCGCGATCAACCCCGCCGCCGTGGCCAGCGCGTACACGAACCCGCTGCACACCGCGTTGACGTCGAACGCCAGCGCCGTCCCCAGCCCCAGCCGGGCGGCGACCTGGGGGGCGGTGGCCGGGCACAGCTGGTCGGCCGTGGACGTGGCCAGCACGACCGCGTCCGCGCGCCCGTCGCCGAGCGCGGCCCGGCCTGCTTCCTCGGCAAGATCCACAGTGGACTGCCCGGGAGCGACCTGGCGGCGTTCGCGAATCCCGGTACGCGTGCGGATCCACTCGTCTGAGGTGTCCAGGCGGGCGGCGATTTCCTCGTTCGTCACCACCCGGTCGGGCAGCGCGCCACCGAGCCCCGCGACGACGGCGGAACGGGGCGGCAGCGATCCTGCGGCAGTCACGATGGAACCTCCCAGACCGGCTGATGGCGGACGTCGCCGGCTCTCTCCCTTGTATGGCCTACCCCTGGGTAGACCGGTCAGTTGTGTTCTACGTCACTAAGAGACCTCTTCCACATTCGCTCGATAGGAGGTATTGCGCGAGGAGGTCCCGTGCCCAGGTAAACCCGGCGCGTTTTGTCGGTCCATCCGGTTAGCCTGAAGCGTGCGCACTCCCGACCTCGACCGGCTGGACCTTGCCATCCTCGCCTGCCTGCAGGCCGACGCCCGCACGATTGCCGAGGTGATCGGCGCCAAGGTGGGCCTGTCCGCGGCCGCCGTGCAGCGGCGCATCAAACGGCTGCGCGAGGCCGGGGTGATCGAGAAAGAGGTCGCGGTGCTGTCCCCGGCCGCGCTGGGGCTCGACATGACGTTCGTCGTCATGGTCGAGATGGAGCGCGAGAACCTGGCGGTGCTCGACGCCTTCCGCGCACAGGTACTGGCCGACGACTGCGTGCAGCAGTGCTATTACGTCACCGGCACCGCCGATTTCGCGCTCGTGGTCACCTGCCCCGACATGGCCGCCTTCGAGGCGTTCACGCGGCGGATGTTCTTCGACAACCCCGACGTCCGCCACTTCACCACCAGCGTGGCGATGGACCGCGTCAAAGTGGGCCTCACGCTGCCGCTTTCCTGACCGGCCGCGCGACATAGCGATTTTGTTCCCGGCGTTACCTGTTCGCGGCCTGATGCAACCGATCGCGTGAACGTCGCCGGAACGGCGTCACGGCCTCCCCTGTCGATCATCTCCCTGCCGACCAGTTCGCGAGGCGCGAACGACCGGAGGACACCAGGAGCAGCCGTGCACACCACCGACGCCGTACACCAGACCCAGTTCGTGTTGCTGAACGAGAGCACTACGCCGGTGCTGTCCCGCCTCTCCTACCACGTGTCGGAGCCGTTCGCGGTCACCGTCGCGTTCCGGACCGAACGCGGCCGCTGGATCGAGTGGACGTTCGCCCGTGACCTGCTCGTGACCGGGCTCACCGAGCCGACCGGGATCGGCGACGTGCGGATCCGCCCTGACCTGTCCGAGGACGAGGCCTTGCTCACGCTGGAAATCGAATCGCCCGACGGGTACGCGTCGTTCGAGCTGGAACGCGCCGACCTGGAGGCGTTCCTGGAATCGTCCTACGAGCTGGTGCCGCTCGGCGTGGAGAGCGAGCACTTCGACATCGACGCGCTGATCGAGGAGATCAGCAACGTCTGAGAGCTGCCGATCCCGCGGCACAGAAGGCAGCAGGGCGGTTCGAGTACTCTGGAGGTACTCGAGCCGCCCTGCTGTTTTTCGGGGGACCGAAAGGAGATTCAGCCGCGGACGAGCGTCGTGCCGGTCGCGGAAAGGGCCCGGTTCACCGGGTAGTAGAAGCTGTTCACGGTGTCCCCGCCGGAAAGCAGGCCCTGCGCCTGGTTGCCGCTGATGAACGAGCCGCCGGAGTCACCGTGGTCGGACCGCGCGTTGGTGCGCACCATGCCGGTCACGGTGCCTTCCTGATACCGCACGGTCTGGTTCTTGGCGCGGATCGTGCCGCAGGTCCAGCCGGTGGTGGACCCGGATTTGCACACCGACGCGCCCACCGCCGCCTCGGTGGAACCGGTCACGCGGGTGCCGTTGTTGATCTGGCCCACCGGCGTCCAGTTGCTGTTGACCCGGGCGAAAGCGTAGTCGGAGCCGGGGAACCGGTAGGTGGAGAACGAACCCATCGCGACCCGGTTGTAGCCGGTCAGCGCGCCGCCGCCGGTGAGTGCCGCGCAGTGGCCGGCGGTCAGGAAGCCGCCGTTCACCGAAAAACCGACGGAGCAGCGGGAAGAACCGCCGATGTAGTAAGCATCTCCGCCGAGGACGTTGTAGTGCGGCGTGGGCGCCGCAGGCGTTTCCACCACATCGACGGCGGCAGTGTCCACACCGGACTGTCGCACGAAGGTGTCGGCCGCTTCCCGTTGTCCACTGAGGACAGTCAGCGTGACCCGGTTGCTCGCGGTGTCCACTCCCCAGCCGGTGACCGACTTCGGCGCGGCCTTCTCGCTGGCGTTCAGGGTCTGCACGTTCGAGTCGAGCTGCCGAGCGCTGTACCGCACCACCTGCGCCTCGGCCCCGGCCGCGCGCACCCGGTCCACGAGCGCCGGGTTCGTGACGCCGACCCGGGCTTTGCCGGTCGCCGCGTCGAAGCTCGTGCCGCCGAAGCTGTCGCCGAGCGCCTTCTCGAGGCTCGCGCCGACCTGGCCGGCGGCGTCTTCCCGGGCAAGGCGGGTGAGAGCCTGGGCGTGGGTGAGGCCGAGGTCGCGCTGCATGGCGGGGACCAGGCCGGGATTGAGCGGGGCGGCACCGGCGGCCGGGATCCCGGCGAAGGTGGCGGCCACCGCAGCGGCAGCAGTTGCGGCGCCGAGGAATCGGATGGTTCTCATGCTTCTCCCTCGTGATCGTTTCCCCCCGGCTTCGAAGCGTGCGACCTGGTCCAGTCCACTGCAATAAGGGGTGGGGAGAATAGGTAGCTGCCCCGGCCGGGGCAGTCCTTAAGTAGGTATTTGCGCGACTACCGTGTGTTGGCCCCCGCGCGGGCGGTCCGTGGGTTGTCCCGCTGAGCCGCCGATTCCCCCGCGGTTTCGCACGCTTCGTGACCGGTCGCCGGGGTTCCTTCTGCCAACCGGTGACGGTGCGCAGGCAGACGGGTTAGCGCCCGGTTCGCGACACCGCTGGTGGAAGGTTTACCAACTGCGGAGCGCTGCTTAGGCTCCGGGCGAAACGGACAAGACGCTCGCGCAGGGAGGTCGTCATGTGGCCGGCCGTTCCGACGTCGATTTCCGTGCGCCCGCGCCCGGCGCTGTTCACCGGACGCGACCGCGAAATCGCCGCGGTCGCCGACGTGCTCGAGCACCGCCCCGCTGCGGTCGTGGTCGAGGGAGCGCCCGGAATGGGTCGCACGAGGTTTCTCACCGAACTCGCCGCGCGACCGGAGTTCGCCGAGGTCCGGGTGCTGCGGGGCGCGTGTCCACGATTGCGGGAACCATTTCCGTACGGCCCGATTCTCGACGCATTACGCACGGCCGGTGATCGGCTCGGGCCGTTGAGCCCGGTCGCCGGAGCCCTGCGTCCGCTCCTTCCGGAACTGGCCGGGGTGCTGCCGCCCGCGCCGGAATTGCTGCCGGATCCGGGCGCACAGCGGCACCGGGTTTTCCGCGCGTTCCGCGAACTGCTGATTGCGTGCGGTCCGGCCATTCTGCTCATCGACGACCTCCACCGCGCCGACCGGGGAACCGGTGAGCTGCTGCGGTTTCTCGCCGTGGATTGGCCGCCGGAGCTGGGGATAGTCGCCACCAGCCGCGCGGGCGGCCCGACCGTACCGGGCGTGCACACGGCGCGGGTCACCTTGGGGCCGTTGGACATCCCTGCGGTTACCGCAATGGCTCGCGATATTCTGGACGCGCCTGTCACTGCGGAGTTCGCGGAAGCATTGCACGAATACACCGCCGGAATCCCGTTTGTCGCAGAGGAAACACTCCGCGCACTGAGGGGCGCTGAACTGCCCGCATTGGACCAGCTGGAAGTGCCGGTCCCGCTTCGGGAATCGATTTCCACCCAGCTTGCCGCATTACCGGAATCCGTCGCCCGGCTGGTGAAAGCCGCCGCTGTGCTGGGTACCCCCGCCGAGCCGGCAATTCTGGCCCAGCTCGCCGGATTGGATGAACTGCCCGAGGCATTGTCCGGCGACCTGCTGGGCGAAATGGACGACAACCGGTACGGCTTCCGCTTTCCGTTCGCCCGGAAAGCGGTGTACGACGGCGTCTCCTCAGCCGAGCGGAAGCGCTTGCACGCCAAGGCAATCGAGCTACCCGGGCAACCGCTGTCGCTCCTGGCCGAGCACGCCCTCGCCGCCGGATGCGTCGAGAAATGGCGCCACTACGCGGAAGCCGCCGCCGACGAGGCCATCGAGCAGGGTGACACCGCGCGCGCGATCGACTTGCTCCAGGCGATCGTCGCGAAGGCAGCCGAGTCCGCGGTCGGACGGCTCGCCACGAAACTCGGCGAAGTTGCGTTACGCGCCTTCCGGCCGGACGTGCTCGCGACGCTGGAGCAGGTCCTCCACGACCGGCCGTTGCCGCCGGTCGTGCGCGGGAGGATTCGGCTGGCGCAGGGCCTGCTGCTGGTCCGCGTCGCCGGAAGGCTGGAGCAAGGCCGCGCGGCCGTCGAACAGGCGTTGGCCGAGCTGGCCGACCGGCCGGACCTGGCCGCGCGCGGGATCAACCTGCTGGCGCTGCCGTTCGACGGGCTGACCCCGCTGTCCTGGCACGAGCGGTGGATGCGCCGGGCGCGGGAAGTCCACTCCGGACTGACCGATCCCGAGGCCCGGCTGGCGCTCACCGCGGACCGGATCGCGACCGCCGCGCACATCGGCGACGGGACGGCGTGGACGGAGTTCCAGTCGCTGCCGGACACCGCGCCGACCGTCGCCGAACGCGTCCAGCTGGCCCGGCTGTGGGGCAACCTCGCCGACGCGCAGTCGTGGTCCGGCCATCTCGACCGGGCAGAACAGCTGGTCAGCGAGGGTTTACGACGGGCAGCGGAGGCGCGGTATCCACAGAGGTTGCTGGAGGGAACCAAGGTCCGGCTCGCGTGGTTCCGCGGCGAGTGGGACGGGCTGGCCGAAGCGACCGACGACATCCGCACCCGGCACCCGCAGCTGGGCACCCTCGTGATGGAAACGTCGCTGGTCCTGGGTGGGTTGGCGGCCGTGCGCGGTGAGTTCACGGCGGCGCGAAGACATCTGGCCGCGGCGTCCGCGCACCGGCCCGGCGACGGTCCGATTCCCGTCGTGCTGTGCGCAGCATCGGTGCTGATCGACGTACTGCTGTCGACCGACGAGGTCGCCGCGGCCTGCGAAGCAGCCGACATCGCTGTCGACGCCGCTCGGCGCAAAGGCGTGTGGGTCTGGGCGGCGTCGTTGGTCCCGGCCGCCGCGGAGGCGTACACGCGCGCAGGACGTTGGCCAGACGCCGACGCCTTCGTCGAGAAGTTCGCGCGCGGCATCGAAGGCCGTGACGCGCCCTTCGCGGCCGCAGCCCTGCACGCGGGTCACGCTGTGTTGACCGCGGCGCGTGCGAAACACCTAGCCGCCGCAACCCTCTTCGACGCAGCCGCCGTCGCGTACGCGGACTTGCCGATGCCGTATCTCGCCGCACGAATGCGTGACCGCGCAGCATGCTGTCGACTCGAAGCAGGCCAATCCGACGCGACGACGTCCCTCAGCGAAGCCGCGACGGCGTACCTACAGCTAGGCGCGACACGTGACGCAGGCCGGTGCCACCACCTGCTACGCGAGCACGGTGCCTGGGCACCGTCACAGCGCGGCCGTCGCGGCTACGGTCGGGAACTGTCCCCGCGAGAGCGCGAAGTGGCCGAGATGCTCGCGGAAGGCCGGACAAACCGGCAAATCGCCGACGGTCTGTTCCTGTCGCCTCGTACGGTGGAACAGCATGTCGCGAAGGTGCTACGCAAGCTAGGCGCCCACAGCCGCACCGACGTCGCCCGAAAACTGCCGCGCGTTGCTTCGCCCTGACGTCGCGCGCGCCCTACCGTGTGCAGGTGGCTGAGGAACGACTGCCTGCCTGGCGGCGGGCAACCAACGGCGAGACGCGCTGGCCCGCGGCGATCGTGGTGATGGGGACTCTCGCGCTGCAGCTCGCCCTTCCCGACGAGATGGTGCTCCGGCCGTGGTGGCTGCTGCCCGCATTGACCGCGGTGCTGATCGTCGCGCTGATGCTGCTGAACCCTGGCCGCGTGAGCGAATTCAACACCATCGAGCGGATGATCTCGCTGGCCGCGCTCGCCGTGGTCAGTGTGCTGAACGGCGCGTCGGCGGTACAGCTCGTGATCGGGATTGCCGAAGGCTCGTTGCGCGGACATGCGGTGCAGGTACTGATCAGCGGCGTCGTAATCTATTGGACCAACGTCGTCGTCTTCTCACTCTGGTACTGGGAATTCGACCGCGGCGGCCCGGCCCGGCGCGCGACCGGCCGCGCGGAATACCCCGACCTGCAGTTCCCGCAGATGAGCGACCCGTCGATGGCCAAGGCCGAATGGGAACCGCGGTACCTCGACTACCTGTACATGTCGTTCACCAACGCCACCGCATTCAGCCCCACCGACGTGATGCCGCTGCGAATCTGGGCGAAAATGACCATGATGGTGCAGGCCGGGATCTCGCTGCTGCTAGTGCCGCGCCCCAGAAGGTTGGCGAGGTAATAGCTCCCTTCGGGCCGCTCATTTGCCACGCCTGGCACTCTGCCGGGTGGAGGTGGTGCCCGTG